>NVWA01000001.1 GCA_002746535.1 Planctomycetota bacterium | reverse complement strand
ATATAGAAGATTTTAACGTCTCTGCAAATACCATGCAAGGTCTAGGTTCTTCGGACAGTGAAATTAAAAATGTAAATAAACAGTATGCCGTTGCTGTTGCTCCAAATGATTTAATATTTGGCATGGGTCGCATTTGGCAAGCATTTGCGGAAGATGAAATGTTTATTTCTTGCCTGGTAAAAACCTTTGATGAAGCTATTTCTTGGTTGAAAGAAAATGGAATTGATATTGAAAATTAAACAATTTAACAGACGGCTATATTTAATTCTTAACGATAAAGCCAGAGAATAAAATATCGTATCAAACAGCAGTCAATTTAACCCACTCACCCCCGCGTCTGAGTTATGTAAGTTTTTCATATTTAGTGAAAATCGTGTCAGATGATTACTATGATCTGACGACCTATAAATTATAATCTCTGAAAATTTAATACAAAATGGAAAAAATGACCCCATTAATCGACAACGCCTTACTTGCTATCCAAGAAAGAGGTAATCATAAAAACGCTACTCTAGAAATGCTTGATCGCCTTCACAAAGCTGGAGAAAAGTTAATAGAATCAGAGATTATTGAGTGGGCAATTATGAACGGCTGGGATAAACAGGATGCAGAGAGATTAGGAGTACTTGCTAGTATGGTTGTCAGTGGTGATGTCATAAATATTGAAGGTTATCCACATTGGGGTGATCATATTTTAAGTTTTTTAATGGATTGATATAAAGGAATTATATTTGGAAAAAGAAAATGAACGATTTGATGAATCGAGAACAAGAAGTTTTTTAAAAGCATTCTCATGGCGAATCATTGCAACGCTAACAACTATTACAATTGCTTATTCTATAACTGGAAAAATAGACCTTGCATTATCAATTGGCGGGATTGAATTTTTCACTAAATTTTTCATTTATTATATTCATGAAAGAGCTTGGTTACTTGCCCCAAAAGGCAGTATCAGAAATATCTTTAGTATAAAGAACGATTAAAGCAATTAAGCCAGATACCAAAATTTAAGAAATTATACGTTACTAATAAATTTTTAAAGATAAAATCCACCATTTTTATACTGGAATAAATTTAATGGAATTAGAAATTTGACTCATAAAATATTTTCCTCAAAAAGGGTATATCTTAGTTGTAATTGAAAAATATATCTAATACAAATATTTTATGAAAATATTTTTTCAAATGCTTGAAATGATGACTTTGAGGATCACCTAGGAAAAAATTACTATTAAAAAAATAATCAAACTCTCTCAAGCTCATTGGATTTATTGATGATTTAATAGATTCTACGATATCTTTTTTTTCTTTTATGGTATAAAAATATTCGTAGATGATTCCTTTAGTCACTTTTACTGTTCGTGACATTTCGACAAGCATCTCAACTTTTTTAAGATTAAGATTTAATAATACAGCAACAGCACCTCCAACTTTATTATATTCTTTAGGAATCCCCAATGTATCAAACGTTAATACTCTACTATAAAATTTTTGATGCCGAGGGTTGACAGTAATAATTAAATCAGTTACAGAAAAAACACCTCTTGCAGCGAAATAAATATTATTAAAAAGTTTTATTAATATTTTCTTAGCGTCTTTTTGTCCACTTTTTACTCCCAGAGAAATAATTTCAGCTGGTCTATGGTTTCTTGATTTCATTTCGCTAATTTCATCTGCGTAAAGCTCATTCGCAGACAATCCCATCTCAGAATCCATAACAACTGTAATTGCACCTATCACCTCATCTGATTTTTCAGCAATAAATGTGATTGTATTTGGGTGAGCATCATACAAGGAGTACCACATTCTAGATGTGTTAACTTCAGCAAATTCTTTTTCCAAATATATTTTATACATAAATCTGTAAGCTCTTACACGATCATCAAATGTTCTTACTACTTTAATCGTAAAATCTTGATAAGGATCAACAGGCAACAACTTTTGATTAGAGACTTCATTTAAAATTTCAGTGGTATTTACACATTGGTTCTCTTCTGTGATGAACTTTTGCAATACTTGTGATAGATTTGATTTCATCATGTTGTTCTCCTAGCTATTTGGTAAATATTTTATTTGTAAATAAAAAAGATTTTTAACCTAATTTATCTATCATGATCTCAAAAAAATTGGAAGAGATTTTGGGATAATTCTCCAACGGCATTTTTCGAATTAAATTTGTGAGCATTTTTTTTGAAATGTACTGACCTTGTTCATTCAACAAAATTATAAGTTGACAAAGCGCCCATTTTAATTTCGTTTTAATAAGACTAATTTCTTCATCAATGATAAAAGATATTTCCGATATCTCTATTTTCTCAATATATCTTAAATGAATTAATAGTCTTAACTCGACACTAAGGTTATCGATAGTATTGTTTAATAGAGAGCTTGGTCTTCTAATCATTCTAGACCTCTACTTGCTTGCACGTTTGAATGGTGCTTTTAATAGAACCATCATCGTTATATAATTTTTCTCGTTCTTTTGCTCCGATCTTCACTAAAAAATTTCGCATAACACATGTATTTGAAACACTAGAAATAACTAAATGAAGACCTATCGCAAAAGTAGTTGCAAGGAAAATCTGCTCAAATAAAATGCCTAAAGATGTTGTTAATATAATCCCAACTCCAGCCAATAAGCGGCCAATACGATCTACCGCCCACGGTTCTTTTTGATGACCCGAATTCGAATGATTCTCTGTAAATTGACTGAAGTCTTTCTGAACCAACTTAGTTTTTCCTTATATAAAAATTTCGTTTCTAATTAGTTCACACCATTGCAGGAAGATATTCTTCAACAATTCGATAATTATTTTAAAAAATTAACAAAAATATGGTTAAGAAGTTTTCTCCTTGCAATCTTAATATATTGTTTAAAAATATTTTTATTATGAAGACAAATTGATCGTGGTGGGGAGATAATAGTATTTAGCATTTTATCGAGAATATTTCTATGGTTAATCTAGATGTATAAAACTATCAACACCAGTGAAATGAGCGATATTGAGTTGGTTAAGATGTATGCTGCGACTAGTTCTGAAGAGTATTTTTCAGAATTTTTTCGACGCTACAATAAAATCGCTTATCGTACAGCTTTCCAAATTCTAAGATGTGCGGCAGATGCAGAAGATATCATTCAAATCTCTTTTATTGAAATTATTAAAACAAGTTATAAATTAAATGAATCAAGTACATTTCCAGCGTGGTTACTTCAAATAGTCGTGTGCCGATCAAAAAACAAAATTAGATCAAAAAAGAGAAGAACATTTCATGAGAGTAAACGAATGCCAAAACAAGTAGAAAAATATTTAAAAAGCAACAATGATATTGAGCAGGTTTCCAAATTAAAAGAGCTACTTTATCAATTGCCTCCAAAGTATAAAGACCCCATTTCCTTGAATTTAATTGAAGATATTAGTATCAAAGAAGTTGCCATCATATTATCGAAACCAGAAAAAACAATTAGAACTCAAATATCCAGGGGGTTAAATCAACTTAGAACTGCGTTTAAAATTTCGGGATTTGTAGCAACGACATTATTGCTTACGGAGCTGCTTTCATATAATAATTTAAAAGCTATTGAAATACCTTATGACGTTAATTTAAAAGAAGCCTCTATACACAAGGAAATTTTAAATAATCATCTATTGATTTCTCATAACCCCTTAGTTGGTTTAAAACTACTTGTAATTTTTACTGTTTTAACGATACCTATTTTAGGTTTTTATTTTCACAAACCTTTAAAGGAATATTTTCAAAAAAATAATGACAGTGAATTAGGAATTGAAGTAAAGGTTCTCAAAAAAAAAATATGGGATTTTGACGCGGTTGGCGAGATTACAGGATTAGAATCCTTTAGAGGAAATCCCATAAAAGTCTCAAAATATCATGGTTATGATCAATCTAAATCACTCATTGTACCTACTGATACTATATTAAAAATAAACATTAAAGACTTGCGATTCCCCATAAAACTGTCTTATCGTAAAGATTTTAAATACAAAGCTTATGTACATAATGCCGAGTTTTATTTCTTAAAGACAACCATGTACAAAAATAAAAAACAACATAACATTTCCATAGAATTTCAAGATGTTGAAAGTCATGGAAAAATTGGTCAATTCTTCTCAGAAAACAAAGAATGGCTTTTTACTGAAATTTATATTACCAAACAATATTTAGACCTCTGGAATAATGGGAAAAGATCACGCATTTTTCAAAAAGATATAATCAAGGCTGACGATATAAAGATTTATGTTTATGAAAAAGAGTATATTGACAATCTAATCGTTGAAGAAATTACAATTTCTCAATTACCAGAGATGCCATTCGATTTAAAATTGGTTTATAACAAAACAAAAAATATGAAACTTGGTAATTATAGTTTAAAGAAGCTATTTCCAAATACGTCTATTTATCAAAATTTAAGAGTAATGCTAACACCCACCCACCTAAATAATTATTGGTACAACATCAATAGTAAGCAGTATAGAAAAATGTTGTCGAATAAACCAAATCCATCGGAATTTAAGAATCAAGATCATCCTCAAAAATAGCTATTTCCGATTATTATATTTAGGCCATTAGAAAAAATACCTTACACAAATTTGATTAATTTTAATAAATTTGCTCTACGAAATAATTTCAAAAAAATATTAGACCGGATTAACTAGATTTCAAGCATAATATATTACGAAATTATATATGAATGAACATGACTATGATCACAACTGCCCTAATTTAAAAAACTAAACTAGATCAAATGCCCAACACAACCAAGCACCAACACAAAAACGAAGCGACCAACTATCAAAGGATTAAGAAGTTTTTTGATCATTCCTCCGCCTTTGATTCAACTTTTGAGCGTTTGGATTGGAGTACAACAACCAAGAATACTAATGTAGCTGAAATAAAAATTATTCCAAAGATGACTGTATTCATTTTTAGGGGAACAAAAAATATTAAATTGCTTCTAACTTTGTCTGCCCCAAAGAGAATAAAACATTCATTTTCATTAAGTGGACTCGCAATTCCAAACAATCTATCACCAACTTTAAAATAATAGCCCTTTTCAATAAACGATTCAATGTCAAAATCACCCAAATAATTTTTATTTGAACTGTGACCTTCGATTTCATTAAAAAGAAAACTCAAAACTATAAAGAGAATCAGAACTGATAAAAAAGACTTTTTCATTAGGACTCTAACACAATTATTTAAACCAAAAATTATACTAAATGCACTTAACTTTACGAGTACATATAAGAGCCAGATCCTTCTTCAAACCTAATGCTGACATTGCTACTACTTATAAGATTTAAATATTCTCAGCAATAATCACGTTTAAACTAATTGGGTGATTTTGGGGTTTATTCATTTCCTAAATACATTAAATTCTGATTATCTCACAAAACATAGCTTTTTATGGGTTTTAATAATAAAGATGTAATGACGGAATATTGTGTCCAAATTTATCTTTTTGACCATCATTTTTGCATTTGGTAATTTATTCAGACGAACAGCGACTTGGTGTCACTGATTTACTCTTGATTACACTTGGGTAAAATAGGTGTTTTATGCTAAATTGATTCTCAGATCTTATTTTTACTTAACGACATCACCACTTCTTTTTTATGGCTGCACCTAGCTTTGACCTGCTTGTTGGCACCTTAATTGTTTTTTCTTTCCCATCAATGGTAATAGAAATGTTCGCTGACTTTTTATTCGCATTTGGTTTAGAAACAAAGATATATTTCCCTGCCTTCATCTCTTTCACCATAATAATGCAAGAATGATTGACAGTAATACTAGAGCCATTTTTAATTTTTAGAGTTCCTTTACTATAAAAGACAGCTTGAATGATGTTCAGCTCTTTATGTCGAACGGCTTGTATCAAAGATGAGTTTCTAATAATTTCGATGTTATCTTTCTTAACATAGTCATTCATTTTTTGAGCTTTAATGTTTGGTATAACAATATAGGCATACTGACCATTTTTTACATTGGCACCATGCTCCACACTAAGACTAAAAACTTTTTCTGTTACTTTGCCCGCTGACGTTGTTTTGTTAATACTTTTCCATGATCCTGTTCGTGTATTACTTTCTAGTTTAATATTTGTTTTGCCCGGAAAGAAATAACCAGCGTCATCGTGGTGCACCCAGGCAGATCCTGTTGTCTTTCGGAGTCCATTCTTGGTATTGTTGTCTTGTGTATTAATTTTGCCTTTGAGCAGAGATTGGTTGACTGTCGTTGTCAGAGGGTTTGAAGTTTTGCCTGTAATCCCAGCTCCTAAGCAAACAATTTCATCTTCAAAACAAAACCAGGCTTTTTTCGCCAATAAGGATTTTCTTTTGAGAATGAATGCTGCAACACCGTAAATACCATCAGAGGTTCCGCCGACAAAATTGGTACGCCCTTCAGCTCCTTTCCCAAAATTGACTTCCTTCGGGGGTTTTTTTGTTTGTTCAATTGTAGTGCCTGGTATTTTTCGCCAATTCCAGACAGGGAAAATACCCTCGTATTCTTTACCCGAACGTAAAAGGTAAGTGCAACCATCGGCTAAATAACGTCCATTATTGTTTTCTCCATTACCACTTTCAGTGCCTCTAGTCCTTTTTGAAAACATTTTGATGGAGAAATAATAACCCTTTCGCCGATGAACCATGAAGTCAGAACGATAGTAGTGCCGATTGCCAATGAGCGAGCTTTCCACAGCATAAGCACCTACTTCTAGCCTTTTTGTCATAGAAGTAAATTCAGCTTTACGGGGACTTTGTATTTTTGACATATAGCGACTTGCCTTAGCAATAGAAACACCGTTATTACGAACACTACAACGAGCAATTTCTCGACCAATAGCACCATAGTCAAAGGTTGGCCCGCGAATCATCCATTGCTGCCCATCTAAAACATAAGAACTAAGTATTTTTATTTTTTGCTCTGAAAAAGAAAAGGAAGTCCCGTGAGTCAAATAAATTAGCCGTGCACAGTCAATAGCAAATGGACGCCCATAACCACCTGCATATAGAATAGGGCCATGCTGATGAAAACTGCTATCAGATTGAATACCTTCGTCGGTGGTGAAGACAATTTCCTTGGCAATCCGTTTCAGAGGCTTGTTAATTTCTATGGGGCTGTTCTCAAGCACACCTCTATAAACATGGATTCCACAAAGCCATACTAAATTTTGTCCTGTGGCTGGTCCATGATAATACCACACCCCATCACGATAGCCTCTTTTTAGAATTTTAATTCCTTTGGTCATTTGTTCTTTTGTTAAATCTTTCTCCATAAGCAAAAGAATAGGCCCCAATGAATTAGGGACACCGATCGCATTCCACCAATAATTAATGTTTTGTGGATCTTTTTTATACCAGGTATTCAAAGCATTTAAAATACCTTTTTTCAAGGAAGCACTCATGAACAAGGAGCTACCTTTAGTTTTATAGGCTTTAGCCATGACGTTTAATCGAGACATGTGTCTTGCCGATGGCCATGAGGCCATAACCTTCACGGAGTAATTAATATCCTTCCATGAACCATCTTTGTTAAGGGATTTCAAATAGGTAATTGCCTTTTTTGTTAATGAATTGACTTTGTCTTTTTGTTTACTGGTGAGTAGTAAATCCTCAAGAAGTCTTTGCTTAATAGTTTGTACGTCTTTTTCATTTGCCATGGTTCTTCCTAGTAATACTCCTAGTAAAATAAAAACAGTGACTACTTTAAGTGAAATTAAATAATTCATTTTATAATTCTTTCGTTTTTAAGGTGGAGCACACCATTATATTGTATAGAGATTGAAGCGGTGCATTATAAAAACAAGAATCTGAATCGCAATTCTGAGAAGTAATTCTTTGAATTTATATATATTGCAAAGATATTCTGGAGTAAGTCAATTGGATGCTGATTTCAATAAATTATAATTAAACTTTAAGCATGAAAGAGCAGATGCCACCCACATCAATCAATGGCATCTAATTTAAAATAAAACTTTTAATACGAAACCATTCTGAATAAGAAAGCTTTACTTTTGTTTTTCCACACTGCTCATCCTTGTAAAAAAAATTAAAGCTTCAGAGAAGCCATCTTTAGTTTTTACAACTTCCTATTTAATGACTTTTAGAATTGGCTTTACTTTGTCTGCAATAGGTACCGTCACCTGATAATTAACTTTATCTTCTCCAGAAATACTGACTGTTATTTGACTCCTATTTTGTGATATTATAGAAGCCTTAACTTGAGGCACTTGACCCTTTGAAGGATAGAAGATCCAAGCAAAAGTAGAACTTTTTTCTATTGAAGCGGAGTAAACAGCCGTTGGGCTTGGCTCAATAATATTATATTGCTCGCTATACCAACCTTGCATTCGCGGTTTCTCTTGGCCTTTTACAATTTTGAGATTCCATTTTACATCGCCAAGAGGAATTATTCCTAGGTTGCCTTTCCCCTTGTCTATCGAAGAGACCTCTAAATCATTTTTGACAACATTACATTTAGGGTGCCAATGCCACAAAACTTGTATCTTTCTTGGTCGGTCAGTATTGATCTTGTCTACAACAACCCAAAATTTTCCTTTAACATAGAATATAGAACGGGTATGTTTTATATTCCCTTTTTGCTTTTCAAATCGATTATGCGAACTACGAGCATAATCAAATGCAGGGCTGATTTTGTACGTATCTTGATTGATAGGTTTCTTGGCTACGAGCACACCTTTGTCTTGACCTTGCCCATCCACTAATATGACATTATGACCAGAAGAATGGTTCCCATAGTTCCATCGAAACCTTTTTGCCATTTTACCTGTGTAAGGGAAACGCCCGCTATCAACAATAAAGTCCCTCCCAAAAGCTGATATGGATAAGTGTAACTTGTCATTGTGCTGATGACCTAAACCCCATGGTCCCATATCAAAAAAAGCCCATTGATCCATAGCTTCATAACCATTTCTCATAATCAATTGGCCAGCCCATGGGTATATAACGGTTCCCCCCTTCTTAGGCTTTAGACCTTCTTGGCCATTTGTAGCAATATATAGCCAATTATCTCGTTTAAACTTTTTAGCCATTTTAATAATTCGAGGTTTGTTAAAATCCATACTTGAATCATTATTTAATATCCCATAGCCAGACGGTCGCATGGTATAAGCCAGGTAATCGCGCATTAGCATTAGCTTATTACCATAATGTTTTGGTAGCTTGTGACCAACTCTATTGATCGCTTTTTCGAATTGATCAAAATTTCGAAATGAAACCGTATGATAGTGGCTAGTCAATTCCATTTGAACACCATCAGGATATACTTGTCGGTTCATCTCAGCAGAAGTTAGTTGAATAGCATACTTAACATATGACTTTGTTTTTTTAAATTCAGGCCATGCTGCACAGGCATTAGCGACACCATTCATTTCCATAAGAATATGGTTTCCTTTTTTAGCATGAAATCTATGCAAACAATCTAAATGTTCAGGTACACTCGAAAGCATTAAAAGTTGAGCGACTGGTGTAAGACCACCGGATTCTTGTAAGCTATAAAAGATTCTTGGCCAAGAACCACCAAGCCTAAGACCAACTTCTAGTACACGCCACTCTGACTCATAAGTGTTTTTCCTGGTGTAAGGATTTGACGTAACCCAATCGTGAATTAGTTCACTTAAAAAATCGATATAAATTTTATTACCTGTATTCAGATAGGCTTTTGCAAGATGATTTAAATTTGAATGCCTATTAACAAGCCATCCCCATTCTCTATCATTATTTGGCCCAAGATAACTCCAATTAATCTTGCCATTTTTAAAGCGAGGTTGGCGGTGTGTTACACTCTGAACCGTATAAATGTCCTTTAAAATCGTATCTGCTTTTTTATTTTTAGATATCCCCGGCGTAGGTTTAGGCTTTCTAAGCCATGACCCAGATGTACCATTCTTGTAATAAAACAGAAGTGCTTTACAAGCTTGAGAAAGTTTTTTATTTTTCACAAAACCCCTTACCTTTTCAAGACCAGGATAGTCTAAATTCAAATAACGAAATAACGCCTCCGCTCGCTTTGGATACGCCTTGCAAAAATCTTCTGCTGTCTTAAGTTTTTTCCAGCTTGCTTTAGAAACTTTATCTTGCGCCTGTGTATTTTGCATAAATATCACCAATAATATAAAAAGGTTTAGTAAAAAGGTTTTCTTGAATAGCAGGTTATTAAACATCATTTAATTTTCTTTCTTTCGTAATAAGATCAAGTTTTTCAATAAATTCATTTCACTGCTTTGCTTCTTCTTTGTTTCAAACTGGTAGATCAAATCTGATTTCTTAAAATCAGGCTTAAAGACATACATGTATTGCTTTCCAGAGATCGCCCAAATCAAATTTCTTTTAGCGTCATACATTAATCCGATACTAACCCAGCCAAAATCTTTTTTAGCATTCTTGCTTTTAATTGAAATAGGCAGTAAAGCCCAGCTGGCTTTTTCTGGATCAAATACAATCTGACACAACTTCCCTTCTTTTTTCATAAAGCCATTATGCATAACAATATCTTGCTTAGGGGCGTAAACTGTTTCCCTAAGTGTTCTAAACTTCACACCAACACTTTTTTTATTTTTCACAGGAACAGACACCATCGTTTTCGCCTTAAAATCATATTTAAACACGTCACCCGTAAATTTGCGATATCCGTTGGCTGTAAAAAACCACATGCAATCCCTTTTGCTATCATATTCTAAGGCCGCTTCATCACCATGAGATGCTCTCGGAAAAGGACTGCCTTTTCTTATAGGCAGTCGTTCCCAAACTTTTTTCTTAGCATTAAACAATGCGAATAACCTTTTACGCTGCGACACCCAACCAAGGACTCCATAGGGGGTAGATTTTAATTTGGTGTAATAGGGCCAGTGATAATGGGAACTCTTAATGGGTTTTTCAAATTGACGAGTATCAGGATCATAAATGAACATTCCCCCTGTAGCTGACATGATTATTTTTTTTGAAATTTCATCATAAGCGTACGTTAAATAAGTATGATTTCGACAATCAGGCCGGCCTTCAAAACTAATACCTTTGCCTCCGTATGAAGCAACATATGGGATTGACCACGAATTTGTTCCGACATGATAGGTCGAAACAATATCAGAACAATCTGCCATGTGACCACCAGTCCAATGGTAAAATTGATCTCTAACAGGATCAAAAACCCCAGTACCCCAGTCTCGTTGCGGGCAACGCTTAGAGGCTTTCGGCACATCAATCCAGGTATTCTTAGGCAACGCTGACAACCATGAGGCAAGCTTTTCTTTCTGTGGTTTGGCATCTTCTATATACCACTGAGGGTCATACTCTTTGATCGCCGAATAATACATTCTACTATCGGGTCCAACTGGTTTCACTATGGGTATATTTTGATTAATATCAAGCATTCCCTTCCAGGCAGAAACTTTTATTTTTCTGAATTTCCCTGAAACGGTCGTGCCAAACAGTTCATTTTTAGTATTTAAACAAAGAGGAATAGAGGAGTACTTCAAACCTTTACCTCCCAAAATCTTCACCCATGAGTTTTTTGAAAAGTCAAACTTCCAGACATCCTTGATGCTAGATGTTTTTCTACCATAGTAAGTAAAATTTTTCGAATATTTCACACCACCTAATAATATAGAATAATCACCCTTAATGTTATGCATAAACCTCCCAGACGTCATGGAAGCCTTTGGAGAAGTTTTTAAAAATAACCGAGACCATGTCTTTGTCTGACAATCATAGAGCCATGTGTCATTGAATAAAAAATTTCCATGATCACCGCCAAAATAGAGAATCTTTTTATGTTTTTCATTATAACTAATACCAGCACTCTTGCGCTCTGCCGGAAACTCTAAAAACAAATCAGCTGTTTCATCGAAAACTTTATCTAAAGCGTATAATTCACGTAAGTTTTTTGGTTGAAAAGATTTCGTTAAATAAGCCGTCTGTATTTTTGAAAACAGATCCTTAGCAGGTTTTAATTTTGTCAAAGAAAATTGAGCCGCTAATTGATGTTTGCCAGTATAGGTGCTCCCTTTTGCAACAAGAGACTCAGCAAGCTTTTTAACATCGGCCAACAATTTTGCAACAAGGGCTTCGTCTTTACTCGCTTTTGCATTAAAATGTTCATTTGATAAATAACCTTGAACTTTTCGTAGCTTTACCAACAAATCTAAATTTAAAGTTCGAAGCTCAGCAAGGAAAACATCCGTTGATTTAAATTGTCGCCAAGTCTTCTTAATCACATCAAAAGCCCAATGACCAACAAAACCATTCGGTGCATTAGAAGTATGCCCTCCCATAAAGATCAACTCTTTATTGTGACTGTCGTAGGTAACGCCAAAACCACTCATCAAAGCAACACTAAAACCATACTCTGCCAGAACACTACCATTATAGGCCACCTTAGGCATTTTTTTATTAATAAGCTCAATGCTCCTCTTCCCTATGTCATATTTATAAATTAGAAAATGATTTGGATTATTTTTATTTATACAATAAACAATATCTTCCTTAGGCACATAGACTCGACCATCTTTCCCCGGAAAAAAGCTTTTACCTTTTTTGTTCTTAGGGAATTTTTCAAACGGTTTAAAAGATTTAACTTCATACGTATCAGCATTGACCGTGATATAGGTTGCGCTAGCTGCAATGCCAGAAGCTTTTGTCCATTTATCATTTTTACCACCACCATAAATATAATATTCATTACGCTTCTTGCGATAAAAGGTATAAGATCCTCGACGATAGCCGATCTTCTTTGCTTCAACAGACTCCCATTTAAAAACAGAATCTTCCCCTAATACCAAAGAAACCATGATCATTTGAAAAACGATAAGAATTACAGATTGTTTAAAGATTTTCTTCATCACACAACACCTCTTAATTAATTGATGACTTTTAGCTTAATGCATTCCCCATTTGCCCAAAGGTTTCAAAACAATCGTTTCTTGCTTTTGATTTTTTGATTGCAATTGAACCGTAATTGTTTTTGATTCCGAGGCTTTGAGCTTAACGGTAAAGATAATCATTTTTGCATTTTTGTTGATCGCATCATAATCTCTTTTTGGTTTTTCAGCATCAATGACTTTCCATGTCACATTTGATGGGCTTATAATTTTAACACAAAGCTCTTGTCCATTTTGCTGCAGTATCAACTCTTTATTATTTTTAATCTTGACGATTGCCTTTGTCATCATGCCCCATCTAACTGAGCTTGGTTTATTGAGTCCTTTAATTTCATCTTGTATAACAACGGATCTGTTTTCACTGAGATAGACGCCCCGTATCGTTGATGCGAGTTGATCTTTATAAACGCTTGACATATTGAGTATCGTGTAAGGGCTTGGCCCCGTACTTTTGAAATTTGTAATGACGCCCTTTCCTTTGACTTTCTGTTTTTTACCATCAACCACCAATGTATTATGACTAAAATTATTAGTTCTAAAAACAGACCAACGTTGACTTCCCTGACTTTTATCCCAAAGCTTTATTCCCTTTGATTCTAAACTAAAATAAGATTGCATTCCTAAATCAATCGCCCATCTGACACCTTCAGATTCAACAATAAAGGATCCGATATCCATATGGGCATGATTAGAGCCAGGGGAGCCACCTTTAAGCCCAACGTATGTTTCGTTTTCGTCTTTCCAGCCAGATCGGTGAGCAGCAACAGGTGTCACACCATCACCTTTCCAATGTTTGATTGTTGGTGGTGCAGGGACTTTCAAAGAATCAGCCCAAATGAAAAATAAAGGAAAAAACCGGTTTGACTGTTTTGCATTAATTTTAATTTTTTCAACAGTATGATCGAAATTTTTAAAAAAACTCCATAGGATTGAACGATCATTTCTTTTTTTAGCAAACCAAAGCAACACTTCTGGGGCTTTAGATAAGCTCCAGGAATCTGAATAGTTAAAAATCCTTCCTGAGGGCGCCGTAGTGTGTAGAATAAAATCAGCAGATTTCAAAAAGCCTTTCTGTCTAATTAAGCCAAAATCGGAGCCTAAAGCCGATTCAAGAGCTCCTATCATTAAAACATTGTAAGTGGTTCCATATTTCCAATAAGTTGGACCTTCAGGATAAACTCCGTGGGGAGCAAATTCTTTCATAGCAATAGGAAGGTGTTTGATTGTTATTCGAAGAATTTTTTCCGTCAAAGCCGGCTCATCTTCTAAGATGGCTAAAGCACCCAAAGTAATACCGCCATTGCAAACTTGATTCCAATTGTTTTCAGTTCTTATCCACCATTTCTTTTTTGAATAACCAGTCAAATAAGCTTTTAATCCTTTATTGATGATCGCTTTTTTAATAATTGCTTTTGACTTTTTATCGAGCGAATCAAAAAGCCAATCATACCCAAGCGCCATACCCGTTGTCATTTCGGCCACATCTAAAAAGTGGCTTGGGTTCCAGTCGCTAAATGCTGCCGCCGCTAGCATTTCTTCTTTAGCCCTTTCGAGCATTTTCTTATCACCTGTAAAATGATAGGCCAATGATAAAAACAAAACACGCTTGAGAACAGTACGTGAAGCATCTAGAAGACGCTTCCCTTTCATTTTTCTTACACCAGGCTTTGTTTTTAAGATCACTTCAGCAATGTCAATTAATCTTTTGTAAGCTCCTTTAAACTGAGGATCCTTCTTCACTCTCAATTTGATTTCTTCAAGTGTAGCTTTATTTATAAGTAAGCGAGGATGTTGCTGATTTGCACTTTTAATCCTTTTCAATAAATCTTGAGAATAGGCGTAGTTGTACATAAGAATTAATGTTAGAAAAGCAATAGCAGGTTTCATAATTTCAGCATCCTAATTTATTTAAGTAATTTATTTAAGTAATTTATTTTTTTGAGGGGTACAATTCTTGGCCGGCTAGCAATGTTTTTTTCCACTTTTTTGAGAAATTACTAAAAGACCGTGAAGAGCCTTTATGTTCTCCGTTTGGCTCTATGGCAAGCTTGACTTTCCCTTGCATGCTATTGATGGCAGCCATAACACCTTCGGCGCGTGAAGTTTCATCACCTAAGCCAAAACCTATTAGTGCTGGGCACTTGACATTGTAGGCAAAATTAATGGCATCAAAATAACGTGCCGTGTCTTTTATTTTCTTGTCAGATTCAGTCTTTCTCCACCAATAAGGCCAACTGGGGGCTCTACCAGCAACAGGTCCACTCGTATCACAACCGGCAGGTACTCTTGCTATTATAGCTGTAACCTTTTTATTTAACCCCGCCGCCACGATTGATTGATATCCACCCTGGCTTGCCCCTGCAACAACGAGAACTTTACCATCCCAATCGGGGCGAGTTGATAGATAATCAACCGCACGCGAGCAAGCCAAGCACATTCTCAAGAAATAACTTTTCTCTCTATCTGTATTCCCAATGCTAACATATTTTTGAAATTTACCTTTTTTTAATTTTGTGTAAAAGTCTTTGCTCTTATTAATAGGTAAATCGTGAGCAATAACATTAAGAGTCAACCAGCCGGCTTTAGCGTCCCTTGTTGCCCAGTTGGGGTGTAATCCATAAACGCCTGCCCATTGAACATGTAGGATCGCAGGGAATTTATTACCTTTTCTGGGGCGTGCCAAACGGCCATGAATTTTCTTGCCACGAATTGTATCCATTGTTATGAGCCATGATTTGAAATCTTTGCCCACAGTCTCTACTTTTAATTTTATGTTCATGGGAACCTTGTTTTGCTCAGCAAGTTTCTTCTTCCAGAACTCATCAAAATCAGCTGGCTTGGGCTCAGATGGAATAATTTTTTTTGGCGAAATTAAAGCGCCACTACATTGGTGTTTTTTACCCGCATGAATCGTTAGTAATAATGCACCAGGCTTCTGCGATAATACCGATATAGACAACTCCTCTTTTATTAAATCAGCTAAACCTTCTTTTAATATTTTCTTCCCACTCAACTTTACTGTATACCTAATTTTTTTAGCTAAGGCTAAATCCAACTTACCCCTTTTTATTTTCCAAGTGATTTTAGCACCAACAGAGTACACACCTTTCTTGCTAGTTTGACTAATTTGTAGGCCTAAGTTTTCTGCTTTGAGGGTGCCATAAAAGACTGTAATTATCATTAATAGAATAAAAGTGAGTTTTTTCATTTAGAAAATCCGTTGATAAAATTTGGAATTAGTATTTGCATGCAATTGTATCATTGGTACGATTATATTGTTTAAATATAGTTTTGCTACATCACGCCTTAAAAAATTATCTTTCTTTTAATTACTCATCAAATGTAACTTAATTGAAGAGCTCTCATTTTGTACAAGGGAAATTTCAATGATTATCAGGATTAAGACAAAGCCAAAAGTAAAGACTGTAAGCTTAATAGCCTTTATGTTGATATGCTTAACAAACCATAATCCCCTAAAGAGTAATGATATGAAAGACCTACAAGTCTTAAAAAAAAGAGTACTCGAGCCTTTTTTTAAAAAAGAAATTCAAAAGGAAAAAATAAAAAAATACTTAAAAAATCAGTTGACTGATGGCAGCTGGAAGGATTTGAACTACAAACACAAGTCACCCTTTATATGGAAAACTTCTCACCATCTAGGGCGTATAATGAAATTAGGTCTTGCCTACAAGCATCCTGATTCCCCCTTTAAAGGGGACAGAAAAGTAAAAGCCTCTATTTTAAAAGGGATGGATTATTGGCTTCAACATGATTTTAAAAATTCAAACTGGTGGTGGAACATCATTGATATACCAAGGCGAATTTCAGAAATAGGTATTTTGATGGGGGATGATTTTTCAAAAAATCAAAAAAAGAAAATGATTGCCATTATAAAACGGAGCGACTTGAAGGGGAATCCATATCATCTTACAGGTCAAAACCTTGTATGGCAAGCAAGGAACAATATTAATTTAGGGATATTTCAAAAAAAGGTTAAGACAACCAAACAGGCATTATTGATAATTTCTAATGAAATAAAAGTTTCTGTAAAAGAAGGTATTCAGCATGACAATAGCTTTCATCAGCATGGGGCTTTGCTTTATAATCATGGTTACGGTGCCGGATTTGCCGTTGATTGCACCCACTTGATAAAATTAGCTTACGGTACGCAATTCGCTTTTTCTAAAAAGAAAATTTCCATCATGTCCAATTATATTCTAGATAGTTCGCAATGGATGATTTATAAAAACACCCTCGATTATGGCGCAAATGGCAGAGCTATCACAAGGCCAAATAAATCAGCTAAATATTTAATTCGTGCTTCAGAAAATTTAATTGCTATTAAGGCTGAGCGAACAGCTGAATTTAAAGAATTGATCAAAAGGATTAACAAACAAGAAGCAACACCTCTAGTAGGCAATAAGTACTTCTGGCGCACCGACTTTATGGCTCATCAGCGTGGTGCCTATTACACATCAGCACGTATGCATTCCAAGAGAACCTTTAGGTCTGATGGCGCCCATAATGGCGAAGGCAAAACAATTCATCACATGGCCGATGGATGCAATTTTTTAATGGTGACTGGGGATGAGTACATTGATATTTACCCCCTCTGGGATTGGAAGAAAATTCCTGGGACGACCATAGAGCAAAACAAAAAATTTAAAAGTAAAACCAATATCAAAGGTGAAAAGAATTTTGTTGGTGGAGTTTCCGATGGAAATTTTGGAATGTCTTTTTTTAATTTTAAATATCTAAAATTATCAGCCCACAAAGCTTGGTTCTTTTTTGATGATGAGTATGTATGCTTAGGGTCTGCTATTAATTGTAAAAGTAGTAATAATGTTGTAACGACGATCAATCAGTGCTTCTTGAAGGGTAAGACAACTGTTTTTAGTAATGGACGCAAACACGTTTTAGCTAAAAGCAATCGAAAATTAAAATCAGCACAAGCCATACATCACAATAAAGTCGCCTATATACTAAATTCAAAAGCGACTGTCGCCTTAAAAAATAATGCTCAAAAAGGAAATTGGAAAAAAATTAGTGATGATCAATCAGATAAAGTAATCACGAAAGATATCTTCAAACTATACTTGGAGCATGGCTCAAAACCTACAAATAAAAAATACGCTTATACTGTTGTGCCAAATATCAAAGCCAGTGAAGTAGAAAAGTATATTAAAAAAGAAAATATCAAAATACTAAAAAACACCAAAGATATTCAGGCCGTAACTAGCACGTCGCTGAATTTAACACAAATCGCTTTCTTCAAGCCAAGTACATTAAAAATTGATGCGAGCCTTTCTGTCACTGTTGACAAAATGTGCTTACTGATGATTCAGAGAATTGGCAATAATATTAAGT
This sequence comes from Planctomycetota bacterium, assembly GCA_002746535.1. Classification (GTDB taxonomy): domain Bacteria; phylum Planctomycetota. The sequence continues at coordinate 307,988 of NVWA01000001.1, read as the reverse complement.
TGTCGATCTCAGACCCCATGCAAAAACTAAAAACGATCAATGTTCAGATAAGTGGTAAATTAACCGGCAAAAGCGCCAAACATGACTCCACAACAAACACCACGACAATTTCGGTAAATTTACCAAGAGGACCTTATTCAGGAAAGACTGTTATCTATCATCTAAAAAATATAAAATAATTGCACTTTTGACGAACATAATGCTCAACCACACATTCAAATTACACTTCCGGAAAATTATTATGCCCGCTAGATTTAATATTACAATTAGCAGTACCGTTTATGCTACATTTAAAAATTAACTTCGTATTAGTATTTACTTTCCATTCAAAAGAATATACAAAAAATAAATCACAAGATCAAGGATGTTTAAATGCTTAAAATAATAAAATCAAAAAACCAAGTGATATTCATTATCGCCATTATGCTAATTTGCCTGGCAAAAAGTCAACAATTAAAAAGCAACGATATGGAAAATCTGCAAATATTAAAAAATAGAATTCTTGCACCTTTTTTCAAAAGAGAAATTAAACAGGAAAAAATCAAGAAATTCTTGGCTGACCAGAAGCCTGATGGTAGCTGGAAAGATGTTCTTTATAACAACAAAGCGCCTGCCATTTGGAAAACAACTTCTCACCTCAGCAGAGTAATGAATTTAGCGCTAGCTTACAAGGCTCCAAAATCTCCTTTTAAAGGTAGAAAAAGTATCAAGGAAAATACATTAAAAAGTTTAGATTATTGGCTACAACCAGATTTTAAAAATAAAAACTGGTGGTGGAACGTAATTGATATACCAAGACGTCTCTCAGAAATTGGTCTTGTAATGGAAGAGGAGCTTTCTGAAAACCAAAAAAAGAAAATGATTGCCATTATCAAACGAAGCAATTTGAAAGGTAACCCTAGTTGGCTAACAGGTCAGAACCTTGTTTGGATTGCAAGAAATAATATCAACCGAGGTATCTTCGAAAAAAATGTCAAAACAAAACAACAAGGACAGGCTAAGTATATTTAAATTTAGAAAAAAATAAAGGACAGACCTTAAAAAAGCGAACCAACCAAAAAAAATATGTCCCTTATACAAGCAAATAAAGACAATTCGTTTAAGCCGCCAGCAAACCCGTTTAGTCAAAATAAAGATCGAAGTCTAATAATCTTAGAGATATAATTCCCATTGTATATATTTCACAAAAATTAATTTTAGGAAAACAAAGATTTCATCAAAACACTTGCCAAACTCAGAACTTATGACCATTACGGCAAATTCAGAGACAACACTCCTATATTGATTCTACAGGGTTTCATGAAGGATTAGGCTTACTGGCTGTAATAATATTTGAGCAAGCCACCTAATCGCCCATGGCATTTGATTTCGCCGATACCTTTTTTAGAAAACTGTAAATTTTCATTTTCAGATTCGATGATTTGATTGTCATTGCCTTGATGATTTCTTTCAAAGTGATAGTGCTCGACATACTCTTTCATGATACATCTAAGATTGTCTTCGCCCAAAATAATAAGATATCCAAGAATTTTGACATTTGGGCGTATTTATTTTAAATCTTTATCATCAGTTTAGATAATTTGCATTTTATTGAATATCCTTTCTGAAGTTAAATGTTTATAAAATTATTCTTTTCAACCTCTGTTTTTTATTGTGATAAAAGGCAACACCAGGAATCTTGATTTTTAGGTATAGGAGCCTGAAGATAATTCATCAAACCCCATTTTCTTAACTCAGATCTTTTTAATTGAAAGCTATCTGTTAGTCAGTATATTACTAAAGAGCGATTTAATATTTATAGTATACTATAATTTTTGACAGTTTCATTCAGGTTAATTTAGTGAATAATAAGCTTCTATTAGAATTTGAAGGCCCAAAATACGAAAAGGTTAAAGCTTGGATACGTAAACAAATAATAGATGGTGATCTTCCCGTGGGCTCACTGCTTCCGAGCCAAGAAGAGCTCCTTGGCATGCTCAACGTTGGAGGTGGTGCTGTCAGGCGTGCCCTTGACGATCTAAAAAAAGAAGGCTTAATCATTAGAAAGAAAAAGGTCGGGTCGTTTGTCGCTCACAACCCTAAACCATTAATTTTTGAAAACAGAAAAGTCAATATTGGCATTATCTGGCCGCGATCAGTAATCCCTGATTTTATGCAAGGAAATTATTACGCATCGATGACTAGACAAATTCTAAATGCATTGGATTTAGATCTAAATGTTACTGACTGGACTCCCAGAATGGAATCACAAAGTACCCAATGTAGTTGGCAGAACAACTCTGGCAACATACAAGTGATCTGCATGGGGGACCCTATTCACAGCCATGTTTCTCACCCAAGGCTGGAAGATATTAAATGTTCTAATTTTGATGTCATTATCAGCATATGTATCGAAAATGAAGTTTGGCTTAAAGAACTTATTGAAACAGGAACTCCTGTTATTCTAGTTGATTTCGCAAAAGAAATTTTTAGAAATAAATCGGATCAAATTTTCTTTGATCCAACCCCCGGATATGCTGATGCCGTTCATTATTTTGCTGGCTTAGGATTCAGTCGAATTCATTTTGTAGGTGACAAGGCCCTTAGTCCTGCCCCTACGGGCAATATGGGTCGTGAAGAATGGCATGAATATAGTTCAATTAACCATACGATTAATCCTGATAGTTCACTAAGACTAAGTGCTATTCACCATGCTATGCATGAATGCAACCTACCTCACTTAGATAAATACATTCACCATGAGTTTCATAGAGAAGACTCTCTAATAAAATTGGGTGATCAACTGGCATCCCTTCCTAAAGACCATCGACCTGAAGCTATTGTAAGCCATTCCAATTATCACTGTAATGTAATTGCTGATGTTTTCGCCAAGGCTGGGCTTAATTTGAAATCAGCAGGCGCCATCTATGAGCTTTCAGAAGAAGACGATACCTACATTTATGCAAATCTAAATACTATGGCACAAACGACAGCCGAACTTGTAATTTCAAGATTGAATCGCCCTAAACGGATACCTTTTCGTCTTGGCGTACCCATGATCTTTATGAATAATAAGGAACAAGCATCTGGATAAGAACTAGACTGAAATGCCAAATAGAAGAATTGAAGATGCTACCGTCATAACAAAGCATGATCTAAAAATATCTTAATCAAAAATGTTAACATCTAATTTTAAAATTAAAACTTTAGGGCAATGTCCTCATGAAGAAACCAGTTGTGCGAACGATGATTTTTGTAGCGCTTCAATTGATTACAGTATAATTGGTCGTAGTACTTCAAGACCCAATGGTGGTGGGTTATCTTTCTAAGCTGATCGATGGCTGTAAAAAAAATGGCCTTGGCAGATCCTGCACGCAAAGTCGAGTACGATAATCTTGCTCTTCGGTTAAGAGAAGACCCCAACATTCGATAAATCACTGATAGGCTACAGACATTTCTAGCACTCCGACGTCATGGTTCATCACCGTAAAACTGATACGCAACTGCTCGAGGTTTTTCAATACGAGCGGTTAATACCGACTGAGCCGCTAATGGCCAATGCCTGCTCAGTCATCACATTTCGGATGGCGCCAATTTACTCATGCGTAATGGAAATGAATACCTGTGAATCTTCCAGGTCTGGGACTGCCAGAAAATAACCGACACAATTGTCGTACAAACCGGATAGTTTAACGGCTTACTAGTCAGAACTGGTAAAACATCCTTCGTTGTCGGTGTCAGTGACGGAATATACGGGTTATCAGCAATGGACTTCATTCACGACAACCTCAAATTCCGTAAGAGCTGGGTGTTCTTTGACAATGAAATATCTGCCTTGTCACAGGAATTACTTCAACCTAGGAATAATCCGTTCTAACAACCTTCATTAGAGTACTTACTCAAAATTAAGGCTGCTGGCTTATCCTAGAAGTCCTAATGGTTCTTTTTAAACAGGTTGTATTCCAGTGTATTTATTATCACCAAATAATTTCCATAATTATAAATACGTAAATTTGACAATCTTTTGGTAATATGTATTGCAATTAACTAATTAAAGTATACTTTATCAATTAAAGTATATTTTTATTATTAAAGCAAATATTATAACGGTACCCAATGATGGTAATCAAAATATTATTGGCGGATTTATACTGATCAGTGGATCTGACAGATTTATAAGCGAGGAGTAAAAATGATATTAAAAATTAATAAGCAATTTAATAATAAGTTTTAAGAATAATTAAATCTTAATTAAGAGGTTAAAATGAAAAAAATAAATTTTTCTTTAATAGAATTGATGGCTGTTATTGTTGTTATCCTTGTTTTGCTTATGTTGTCATTATCAACAATCAAGGGACTTCGCACAAAAGCAAAAACAATTATGTGTGCAAATCAGCTTAAACAACTTGGAACGTTAATTATAACTTATGCAAATGATCACGGTGGCTATTTACCTTATTCGTATAATGGAGGAGGTTGGATACCTAAAGCATATCACCAACCTCATTCTTCCTCTGATGATGATCCTACAAAGGGTAGGCGAAGTCTCTATGGTAGCTGGTCAGGTCACTTGATCCCTTATATGAAAGTTTCTTTAAAATCATGGAATATGGGCAATCAAGGATCAAAGAAACAGGATACGCCTTATTATAATTTTGCTACTTCTAGCTTATCTGCCAAACCTTCAGATATAATTGACCCAATTAAAAGAAACTGGCAACTGCTTAATAATATGTATTTTGAAGGTGGTCATGGGTCTTTAAAGCTTTTTGTATGTCCTGAAATTCTGAACAACCCTTTACCTGCTTACATTGACAATGGTCACGAAGTTCCCAACTTTTATGGGATTCTTAATAGTTATAAAAGAACATACGGTCTACCATCAACTTACAAAGCAAATGGGCAGTTATTTGGTAATAACCGTTATAAAAAAAATTCACAAAAATATGAAAACGTAAATAAAAAAAATATTTTGCTTCTTGAAGGTGGTCATACTACTGGTCATCCAGATAATGGATCACACCATACATTTACAGCAGGTTCTGGAGCAAATTTTGCCCGATTTTTTTCCTTTACAAACAGTAAATCTTTTGCTTCAAATAATTTAAATAATGGACAAAGAAATAGTAAAGGTTATTTCAAAACTGGCCCAAATAATCATACACTTTATATGCATGATGATTCTAATGAACTTTGGATATCAGATTGGGGTGGATCAAGACAATTTACAAAAATATACAGATTTAATAAAGTTAATGCCCCGTATGCCGCAGCTTCAGGTTCGTACTTAAAATTGGGAACTGTTGGGGCAACAAGTATTGCTTCGTCCATTTATCCAGGTAAACATTATGGTCAGTTTAAAACAAAAGCTATTTTAAATTTATCGTTTAAATTAAATGAAAGAAGACATTATTATAAAAAAGATATTGGTGCGGGAGGTGCATTTGGGTATATGAATATTTTAACGGCAGATCTTTCAGTGAAAAAAGCATTTATAGGATGGATTTATGAAAATGGTAGGGACCTTGGAACGTCAAACTAATTTAATTAAAATGAATCGAAAATTCAATTGTTCATGAATGAATTAATTGAAAAAACAGAAAGGTTTAGTGACTGGCGATCGTAAATTCAAAAATTGAAGGTTTAAACTATCACACAAATAATATTCTGAAATTAGTTCAATTTAAATAATCATCTAGTTTGATTTAACAAATAAATTTGGAATATTTATCATAGTGTTGGCGGATTAAAATTCAGGATTAAAGGTCTGTTCTTTAAAATTTTAAAGCAAAGAAAAGAGAATAACCTTCACCAAAGAGTTTAATTAACCATTAATTTTTGAAAATAGAAATACCAACATTTTTATCAGTTGTCCACAATTATTAATACTCGGTGTCACGAATAGATAACCAACGAGAAAAGGAGAGTAGAAATGAAAGCAAGGAATATATTATGAATACGGAAACAGAGAATACAAAAGCAAAGTTCTGGAAATGTGCCTTACAAGTAAATCCAGCTAGCTATCTGTAGGGATTCATTGAGAGATCATGTTAACTTTGGCGGATACATCAAATAGTCCAATTTACGTCTGACATTATCTTCATCTATATTTTTAGCCGCCTTTAAAAAGGATTCTTCTTTTAATTTTGTGCCTATTATTTGTAGTATCACACGATAGTAGGATCTTCTCCTTCTAATAGACTTAATCTGTTTATGTGGCCAATTTTCCATATTATCTGGCGGAGCATTCTTTAGTAAATAACCTATGGCTTTTTTTACAGATCCTTTTTTTAAATCCCAATAATTCTTATCAACTAATTCAGCATATTCACAAATTCGAATAAATGCTCTGAGATTAAAACATGAATATGTAAAAGACAGTGTTCTTTTAACTTCGTGAGGCTGTTGACCTTTCTCATTTATTTGAGATGTAAATCGCTTCTTTGATTTTAATACATATTGATTCATTAAATCTCTATCACCAAGAAAATATGCATATCCTAACACCTGATAATCATAGTAAGTTCCATGATTATTTTTTTCAATTGACTCTCTTTTACCATTTTTACTGGTAAGAAACCAATTTAAATATTTGCGAACCCATTTTTGTAACCCTTTTTGGCTCTCTTTTGTCCAAGACTTTGAAGAATTCAAAAGTAATGTCATTTCCAACATTTTCGGCAATGAATGTGTATCAATCAATCCGATTCCACGACCAGCACAAATTCCTGGTATCGCCTGAGCGTGTTTTAAATTTGGATACATTTTCGTATCTGCATTCAAAAACCAAGTTTTTAAAAGCTTTGCAGCATGAGTAGCATATTCTTCATTTTCTGTAAAAAAATAAGCAAGACATAGCTTATTAACCCCCCTGAGCATCTTATTATAAGCACGGCTATCTGTATTCTTTATATTGTCAGGGTTTGTTAATCCATCTTTTCGAACATACGGTAATCCATTTGCAGTTTTGGGGTTTGGCCACCAATAAGTTCCCATTGATAGATAGTCATGCTTATTCCCGCTCTTAGCCACAAGTTTTTTACTCATAACAGAGTATGGTCCTTTCTTAAGTTCCTCTTTAGCATCTTTAATTAATTTTTGGTATGCCAATATAAGAACAGATTCATTATTTTTAATACGCTTCTTGGCTTCTAATAAATTCTTATAAATTATTGGCTTATTAAATTCTATACGATCTAAAGCCTTCTCTTTTTTGTCAAACTTGCCTTCATCGCAATTAATCAACTGAGCAAATGAGAATATAATCGCTACTAACAAAATACATCTAAACATACAATTTCCTTCTTTCGGTTATTATGATAATTCATTACATTACACACTGCTTTACGCTGAATTATGCTTGGTGATTTGAGCCTTTTATCTTTAATTATTTCTCCAATCTTAATATTGGCCTTATGAAACAATTCAATGCTTACAATTAACAACCCTTGATGAAACTTACTCTTTAATTTTAGCTAGAGCATCTTTCTCTATTTTTAATAGTTTATCGATTCCTAACTTTTTCTTATCTTTCGATAAAACCTGAAGCACAAATCTAAATACAGTCTTGCCAGATTTTTTTTGGGTCCAGACGCCGTACGGAGCATTAACCATCAATGCGGGCTTTTCACCTTCTTTAGGTTTAGACCAATATTTTCCTCTTTTACCACCTCGTCCATAAGCATAATTCTTATGCTTCCCCTGCCTAATGCTCGGTCCCTTTACAATATTAAATGTATCTGGCAAAGGCGTACAGATTAATTCAAAATCTCCTCCAAGATTCGTCATCATGCTTTTAGCTTTTTTTTCTACAATAGGCTTCTGAGGAACAAGGTGCAATAACCATTCATAAGTATGCTCTCCTTTGGAATTTAAAACATCCTCAACAAATATAAGATTTGGCTTTACATATAACACTCTGCGTTTAAAAGTAACAGGAGACTTCAATCTTTTAAAACCATCAGTAGTCGCAATAGCAATATCAATTTTATCTGTATGCTTAAAATAGACCAGCTTAGGCTTTGATATATAACTATAACGCCAAAAGTCGCTTGGTGTTCCATCACCCTGACCATCAACAAGAATTGTGTTATGCCCTTTAGCAGTATGAAAGTATTTCCAGAAAGAAGGATCATCATAACTTGCCAGTTGAGGGTCACAAGCAAGGGCTTCACCTCCTGCATGAATAACAAGATTAGGTTTTCCCGCATGCCAGTGACTTGATCCATAACCGGAAGCATCAAGCACCACATACACAGCTTCTTTCTTCCATGATGAACGCATAAAAGCAATGCCTGCCTTTTTAAAGTCATGAGATCTTTTGAGCGGACTAGCATTAAAACCTTCAAGGGCCAACATATCAGGACGCTTAAAAACCTCGGCTGCACGTGACCGCATTTCTTTAGTTTTTGTCGGAAAACAGTCATTCAAAGTTACAAGGCGACCATCGGGAGCAGTTGAATGAAGTAAAAAATCTAGCATTTTCAACAACTCCTCTTTCATCCATTCTGGAGGAGTTATTTTATTGATACTAAAAACTTCGTACGGATCTAAATATAGTTGAGTTGAAATCATATGGTAACTAGGGCTATGCTCTTTTTGCACCCCATCAGAGTGATAATCAAGATGAATATGTTCTTTTAAAATTCTGAGTCCTATCTTTTTCCAGGATGATGAAGATTTGAATTCTGGTAAAAGAATACCAGCAACCACTAGAGCAGCAGCATGATGAGTCTGATGATTCCCTTTAAGAGGACCTGCTTTAGCATAATGACTTAAAAGATAATCCATATTCTGCTGTATGGATATAAGAAGAGACTGATGAAATTCAATTGGTACATCTTTCCAACTCCTAGTGGCTAAAAAGAAACTTACCAAGTGGCGACCACGAATCCCTGCTTCAATTTCACGCCAAGCAAAACCATCCGTTTTCCAGTCAAACCACTTCTTCACTGGCAGTCTTGGTGGTGGGCACTGCTTGAACCAATCAAGAAATAGTCCTGCGGACATTTTTCTTAATTTGGAATCATCCAATGCATTACTCGTCCGAATAATTTTTGCTAATAAATTATGTCTATTTCTACTCCAATATTTTTCATAATCTTTTCTTGCAGGCTTATTGTTATGAGTCCAGTCAACCTTCCCATCTTTATTATATTGAACAATTTCTTCATAGCGCAATAATTTTTTAAGCCATGATTTGTTATTTTTAAGGTCATCTTCTTTTTTGATCCAACGAAGAACAACTGGATCTAAAAGTATTTTTCGATTTTTAAAATGTTTGAGTAATTCTTCCCAAGCAAGATTAATGTTTCCCAACTCAAGAGACTTTTTCACATTGATTAGTTTTTCTCTGTTTAACGAGATAGCCTTTTTAATAAACTGCTTATTTGAACGGAAATGTTTCACAGGGGAATTCTGAGCTGCAATCCCAGACCACATAAGAAGCATGATTAAAAAAGAACTAGAAGAAATAAAAGGATGAATTTTCATTAACTGATACCTTCCAATTAGAAACTGACAACACCTAGCGATATATATTTAGTATATATCATGGTTAATATGCATATTAATTATATATCATTGAGATACCCTTAGCTAATTTTTTACAAAAGTCACAGAGTATCACATTTGAGAGCTTAATGCAACTCAGTTATGTAATATAAAGACATCATTAATCTCTAAGCTTTAGTTTTTCTAATGAAATCATCATTTACACACATTGCTTATTAATCAACTGACTGTTTTAGTCAAGTTCACTCTAATTTTTCCAATATTTGACCACCCCTCAATACTTCACAATAAATTCAAAAAACACGAAAAGTGTCCTTGGAGTGTCCTTGGCCTATGACAATTGATGGTTAATGACGACAAGCATTGACAAGTACCAACGCCTATTTAAGTCTTTATTTTGAAAGTAGTTATACGTAAAATATTGATATATAGGGGGTTAGGCGAAAAGGTACGTACGGAATCCTATGTTCTAGGCCTATTTCTATTTGGGTTTGTATTGCTGATTGGCATAAATAAAGGTAGATACAACGAATGGATTTAATAATTTCTTAACCAAGGCAACTCTTTAAAAGGGTTAGATCAAGGTGTTATTACTCTTGGAATCTAGTACATATTTTTTAACTTTTTAGTGCCCTAGAATACACCAGAATACTAAAGATAGATTGAATATTTCAAAACAAATTTAATAAGCAAGATAGATACCAACCTACATATAATACTTATTATTAAATTGATATGATAGTACAATAAGTTCAATTGTAATAAGTGACCTAATCTGTCACTAAAGACCTACCATCGCTTATTATTGTCATACAATAAAGAACAAATATTGTCAATACGCTTTATGAATCCACGTTGACATACAATAGATATAATAGTCGGCATTATTCATGCTATCATCATCTACATAATTAATTTTATATAATAAAAATTGCATCACTAAGGGATAGCAATGGGAATATATAGAACTACATCATCTGTGACCAATGTACATTGTAGATGTTATTGTTTAAATAGCAGCACGAATGATCTAGATACACACATCAAATTTAATTGTAAAACAAACAAGCATTTTTGTGTAAGCGATAGAATTCAAAGTGAATCTTATCATTGTCCGCTATGTGGACAAGCGACTCCTGAGGTAAAAAAGAGATTATGGTTTCATAAGATCAGTTTAGATGAATCGAAATGGTTATATGAGTTGCTTAATCCTATTAAAAATATAAAGCAAATGGTAGACACTTTAGGTAAACCTGATTTGAATACCTTTTCCAATCTAAATAAATACAAAAAAATATTTAAAACTTGGATTATGCGGCAAAACAATGAAATGCATTATTATAAATTATCTCAAGTTGCCACTATTATTTTTTGTGAAAAAAATAATGGAAATTTAAAGTATGAAATAAGGGCAAATCGTTGTAGTTAAAGATATGAGATTAAATAGGATAAAGTAGTCATTGAGTCAGATGATAATCTGGACTCTTTAGATTGACATTAAAATCAAATGCGTTAAGATTTTGAAAATTTTATTCAAAACTGTATCTATTGATGGGAATATTTTGTTATGAATTATCTAAAGCTACTCCTAATTTTATTTCTTTCTGTGACTACAAGTAACCTATTCTGTCAGGCTAAAAAGATGAACAAATCAAATATTGAAATAAAGCACGAAGTACAATTAAAAACTAAAGAAGACGTTGTATATAATGCACTTTCAACCACCAAAGGTGTTAGTGGATGGTTTAGTAAAAACTCTACTGTAGAGTCTAAAGTTAAAGGTAAGATTAAACTTATTTTTTTTAAGGGTTCACCAAACTCAGTCACCATGAAATTCGTTATTAATAAACTAGATAAAAACAAAACGATTGTTTGGACTTGCACTGAGAATGGAGACGAAGCATGGGTTGGCAGTACATTAACTTGGGATTTAAGCAAAAAAGGTTCTGTTAAATTTAAGCATTCAAATTTTGATAAAAAATATGAAAAGTCTAAAAACATAGAAAACATTAAAAATGGCTGGAAACACTTTATATTAAAGAGCTTCAAGAATTATTGTGAAACTGGCAAAGGAAGTCCATGGTAACGGTAGAATATCAACTAACCCACCAACTGTCATTCCCCATCTAATTTTTGTACCGTTTGGTTGTATAGATATTATATTTTGGGAATTCTTGGGGTTTAGTAAGTAATCCACATTAAATTTCTACCTTGATTTCATTGTGATCGAACCACCATATCTGAATACTTTGGTCACTTTATTCTTATAAAAGACTATTCTAAAATAGGCGCTTTTTAATTTAAAGTCATACATATCTATTAATTTATCTTGATCATGGTCTTTCACATCAATTAATATCTTATAAGGCTTACCTGTTAAAAGCAAAGTTTGCTCTTTATTCATCCCTTTCCTAATTTTATTAAAGGGCTGTTCAAAAGTTTTTTGATCAAAATTATTTGGCTTTTTGTTCGTAGAACATGATGTTAGAATTAAACAAAAAACGAATGAACAAATAACATATTTCATTATTAAATCCCCTAAATAATTTTTAGATTTCCTTGGTATAACCTTCTGGCCTTTTAAACGTTTGTCCAAATTTAATTATGACAATAATTTCCTAATTTAGCATTTTGTTTCTCGTGTTATTTATTTGTAAATTATAGTCAAACACAATTTAAAATTGACTCACTCGTTCAAACAATCAAACTTCATTTCCGCAGCTCAATTTTGAAATGCTTGTTGTTTTGAGTTAAAATCGTATTCAATGGTTTTTGATCAAACGACCACGAAAGTTATTTATGGTGCATACGAATAAATATATAATTACCTATAACCATAAATTATTCCGTGATCATCCCCAATAATTATGATTCCATTGGATACAACGGGAGAGGAATGGCAACTACTCTCTAATTTAAATGAATCCAGAGTAGTGCCATCATATTTGGTGATCTTTATTTTTCCTGATTTGGATGGCCATAAAATTCGTTCTTCAGAAACAATCAATGGAGTTCCTGAAGAATTTGCTAAAGACGGAAACCCTTTCAATCTTTTTTTAGATTTTAGCACAAGCACTTCTTCCATATTTGGAATTTTCTTATTTTTCAACTCACCTTGCATATCTATATCTAAAACCATACCTGAATTTACACCGGCAAACGCAAATATATTTTCTTTAATGCCAAAGCCATTATAACCATATGGAATATTTGCAATTCTTAAACGCTTGCCATTTTTCGGATCATATTCACATAATTGATATGGGCTTCTTAAATAAACTTTTTCTCTATAGACAGCAATATATTCTAATGAAATTGGCACACATGACTGCCAAACTTTTTCTCCACTAAATAAGTCAATACAATAAAGCCAATCCCTCCAACCTGCAGCATAGATTTTGCCATCATATATGACCGGTGGTGCTTTAACAATTTCACTTTCTGTTTTAAATTTCCATAAAAGCTTTCCAGTAATTCGATTTAATAAATAAATATGATAATCATTAGCTCCAAAAACCAAAACATCGCCTAATATCGCCGGTGAACACTGAACTGGACCTCCCGTTTTAAACTTCCATTTAATACTTCCAGTATTAATGTCCATAGCTAAAAGTTCATTGCCGTCCGTCCCAATATATAATAAATCTTCACTGACAGCAGGTGAACATTTCACAGCATGCTTTCCATCGTAAAGCCATTTTTTATTACCCGATTCCAAATCCAGAGCAATAATTTTCCCTGAAGTACTACCAGCAAATACTACCCCATTTATAATTGCAAAAGAAGAAACAATTCTCCCACCTAATTCAAATTTCCAAGTTAGCTTTGGCTTAGTGTTAATTACGATTTTAGACGAACCATTCCGTTTAATATTGTTGCCTTCCATGAGCCAATCATTCTCATCTTTAGTTTTATTCCCTTTATTGTTAGCTAGTTTCTTGATCAGATCCTTAGGAGTATGGATGCTATTATCTACCATAACTTTTATTTGTTTGTCCATCTTTTCAACTGGTTCAAAACAGTAAATTCGGCCATCTCTACTATTTACATATAAGCGACCTTTTGCAATGGCTACACCTCCGCAAACATTATTCCCTGTAATAAATTGCCAAACAGATTTACCCGTATTAATATCCATCGCATGTAGCGTCCAACATACCCCTACTCCATATTTTTTATTGGTATGTGGCGGTTCTGTAAATCTCCAAGCCCAAATACCTTCACTATCATTAAAAGAGCCGGTTCCAAAATAAGCAAAGTTACCTGATACAATAGGAGAGGCACAACCAGATCCGCCCTTCTTATTAAATGTTGCTAAAGTTTTACCCGTTTTACGATCTAGAACTTTGGTACGTAGGCCATAACCTTTAAGTATTATTTTTTCAGATAATATTGTTGAAGTGCCATATAAAATTTTAATGGGTATAGACCAATTTTCTTTTCCCGTATTAGCGTCAAGAACATAAAGTTTTTGATTAGAATTGGCTTTAATACCCACCTGGCGCTCAACTTTGCAAATAACTATTTTACCATCACTGACTAAAGGAGCAGAAGAATAAATGGCATTATTTCTCCATAGCTCTTTACCTGTATTTAAATCGTATGCAAAAACAGCGCCAGTAATTTTTTTCTCCTTACTTACCTTGGATTTGGTTGTCATAAATATTTTGCTACCTGCAATACAAGGCCCAGAAACAAAGTTGCCATCATTCTGATTCATTTCAATACTCACTATCATTGCACCTGTTTCAGGATTCAAAACTTTCAAAGCGGGTTTTTCGCCACCTTCAACTATGTACAATTTATTATTATGAAAAACAGGACCTGTACGCCTAGTCATAATATTTTCACCAAGATTAAGTTTATGTAACCAAACCTGTTTACCTGTTGAAGAATTTAAACAGATAACTTCTACTCTATGTCTTTTCTTGATCCAAATATAAACCTTCTTTTGATAGTAACCTAAAATAGTTTTTGAATTTATAAATTTATTTACATATTCCCAGCAAAACGACCCGTTTTCTGAATCTATTGCTACTACAGACCTCTCCATGTAAGTCGATTGATATAGTTTACCATCGCCTATTATAGGGCCGCTATTTGCGTCACCCGATGTATCACTATCCATCCTGTAAGACCACAACAACTTTAAAGGTGGTTTGATAGAATTATCTTTTGCTAACCCAGAATAACCCGGATCACCTCTATAGACGGGCCAATCTTCATTAAATTTATCTTTCGAATCAATAAGATTATATGAAAAATACAACATGCAAAAAAGAATGAAGTTAAAAATTAGCGTTCTCATATTCATATCCCTAAAAACTTACTATGATAAAAACAGAACAATGTAATCACATCATTCCTTTTAAAAAAACCTTAACGTATAAATGCCCATACAAAATATTTAGTTTATGGGATCACGATTGATTAGGATTCCTATCAATTAAACTTTAAGCCCGTACCAGGTAACACCCCACCTTTATCATCAAATTTAAAAGCAAATGTTTTCCATTTAGGATTTATTCCTATATGAACGTTGTTTATAGGATCATAAATATGATGATGCCATAACGCTTTATGTTTTCCAATTTCCTCATTTTCTGCTTTTAGATCATACCACTTATTTTCAACAGGACTATAATACCGCACCCCTTTTGTCGTAAAACAAACAAATACTTTTTGAAGTGAATCCCAAACCATATCTCTATCATATGAAAAAGGCAATGATCCTGTTGGTGTTTTATACAACCACACTTCTTTCATTGGATCAAAAATACAAACTAATTTTGCATGAGGCATCTTGGAAGTACACGGACTAGCATAAAATTTACCATCTTCAGGACAATAATTTAAACCGGGGTATCCAACTAATTTACCACTAGGCATCTTAACTGATTCACCGGTCAAAAGATTTATTTTATGTTTTATTCTGTAACCGAAATGATATGCCCAATTTGGTTTTTTTGGTGTAATAGCTCCTGATCCATACGTTGACACCATACCCGATTTATTCTTAAGAACGATCCATTCTTTTTTCAACACATCAAATATCCAAAGACCTGTTCCGCCTTGGTAATTAGCTCGATAATCTTTACCACGATTGGGCATTTGTGACCTACCACCAATGAATTCCATAGAACTTAGCAAGATTACTTTACTCGTTCCAGGAATTATTCTAACACCGCCATACATATGCCGGCTGCCTGGATAAATTTTCCCTTTCCATTTAATTCCACCCAATTTTTTTCCTTCGGAATCTTTCAATGCTCTTTCGGCAGAATAATCAGAAGGAGGTACAGATGTTGTCAAACCTTCCCAAATTAATTGTTTAAAATCAAATTCATACACAACGTTAGGAAAAGTACCCGTTGCATGTCCACCACCAAATTGATAAATTTTGTGTCTTATAGGATCATAAACAGCACCACTAAAATCTAACCCATTTTTCATGATCCAGCCCTTTTTGCTCTCTTCTATCATTTGAAATGTTAATTTTGGAATTTTTAAAAGTATCGGATTGGAATTGTGTTTAGTTTTATTGCTAACTATTGATTCACTTTTAAGATTCAAATTTAAAAATAAAATTACAACTAAAACTAATATTTTCTGAATTGACTTCCCCATAATAACTTCTCCATCAAAATAATATTTTTTTAATTTAATCTAATCTGTATTAGAGACCAAGTCACTAGCATTTTTAAGCAACCACCCTAAATGCCCTTTACGAACTGATAACTCGGAAAGCAAGAAATTCAGTTCACCAAACATATAACCAACTTTTATTCTGAAAAGTAATATGGTTTATTTCTAGAATATGGTAGTCTACCATCATTAACATAACGATGAATTCATGTAAATAATATACTTGAAGTTTTAATAAAATTCATAGAAATTACTCATGTCATTATTGTTCAAATATCGCCATATATTATCATATATTGTCATATTAAGCATACTAGAGAAATTTCAATCAACATATTTAAAGTTTGAATGATAATTTCCACTTATGATTTAAATTCAAGGGGACAAGAATAGGCCATGTATATTTTAAAATTGAAAAGTAATTATCTTAAATGAATATGAATTCTATCAATACAGAAATCTAAAAAGTTCATAATAAAAAGCGATTATTAACTTTGCGTGTCCTTGTTCTTTTCAAATTAGACTCACAAAATTTGAAGATCTAAACAAACCGACTCTACGACATCAAATGGCATACCGTTTTATCTGTGATTCAAAATATGTTTTCGGTAATGCTAGACATGACGTATAATTCAAAAAAGGAAGTTAGTATAAAATGGTAAGTTATAGCTATCAACTTATCATTTATTTTAAATATATTACTTTTCTTTTTTCTACAAGCTGTAGCAATGCAAGGAGTTAAGGCAATTTAATTTTAAGGGAGGATTTACATGCGTTTTTTTCTAATTAATAGTTTGATAACAATTGCTTTACTAGCCCTGATAAGCTGTGGAAGCAGTTCATCCTCGAAATCAACCACCACTGATGTAAGTAGTAATAACGAATCATCAGAAACTACAACTTCTATTTCTACTGAGAAATTTACACCTCCAACGGGTGCCTGTTCAACAGCCAATCTTGACAGCCCTTGCCCTAGAAGAATATTATTAGCGACTTCAACAGACGGAATAAATTTCACACGCAGTGGAACTGTCCTAAGTGATCAAGCTAACACACCAAATATGATCGTTTTACCAAACGGCAGAATTATTATTTATTATACAGGATCCAATTTAGACACTTCAAATGCTGCTTCTCCAATAGATGCCATTGCAGCAGCTGTTTCTGATGACAATGGAAGCACCTGGACTTATTATAAAACAGAAATGACTGGTTTTGGCGATGGTGCTCCAATTGTTGATCCAGATATCGTATATTTGGAAGATGGCACTTTTCGTATGTTTGTGACAAGAGGCATTGACGAAAATGGATCTTCAAAAATAGGCATTTTATATGCAGATAGTACGGATGGATTTAAATTTGAATATGGAGGTATCTCTGCAACCACTGATAATAATATAGTCGATTCATTAACCTATAAAATTGGGTCAACTTATCATATGCATATTTTAAACCCAGAAGGATCTGGTGGTTTTGCATATTTTACATCGAGTGATGGTAAATCATTTAATTTTGTGAATGAAACGCAACATAATATTGGAGCCGAAACATATATTTTATCAAACTGGCTACCACTGGATGCGGGAGGTTATAGAATCTATGGCTTTAATTTGGTAAACAATGATATCAGATCATTTACTACAACAGATGGGGCAACTTTATCTGCAGGGAGTGATGTTCATTTAGCTTTTGCGGATGATACCACGGGCTTAGAGAAAACCTGGGTAAAAGATGCCGCAGTTGCCAAGTTAGCAAACGGTACCTATTTAATGGCATATGTAGCTGAAATTCCTTAATGTAATTACTTACACCAAACTTAATACAAATCTCATACATTGAAGAATGCAAAAATAATTCTAGATACTAATTATCTATTAATATATTTTTCATTCTTCATTCTCAGTCTTAACCAACATCCCGTTTCAAAGAGCTCTATGCTTTGAAAGTTGCCTATGGAATCCAAATACACTTTTTTGTTTAAGGTGCAAAAAAATTAAGAGCAGACTTTAAATTTTATTACTTTTACCTTAAGACCTTATGTTATCCCGAAGTATGGAACTGATATTAGTTTTGCTTTAATCAGTTGTAAGTTCAGGTAGAGAGAATTCTGAGCTGTCGCTTATGTGTGTTTGATACATGAAACATCCGGGAGTTTTGTCTATTTCTGCATAGTAATAAATGTATTCAAATATTTCTTCGGCTATGGTTTCATCGATAATTACCGTGACGATATCTGTTTCTTGCGGTAGAAAATCGAATTGACTGTTTTTCTTAATTGCTCCACGAGCGTGGCTTGAATCGGAAGTATTAATGTTTTTTTCATTCTTTAATATATTGACTAAGTTAGAGCCTTTACCTAATGGTAAAACACAAACAATTTTTTTGGATGAATGAAGTTTCATCGTATCAATCTTTCTTCGCTAATTTTTCAATGATTGCATGCGGGATATAGGTTGCAGCTTTATCAAGTGTTGTTTTATACATAAAACCCATTCCTGGTGTATCTAAGTTCCCTGATAAATACATCACTTCAAATATTCGATCTGCTTGATCTTTGGCAACAACAATGTTAATCACTTCTTTTTCAACCTCAACCGCGACACCAAGAATTCCTAATTTTTCGCGTACACCTGAACCTCTAGCATAGTGTATGGTGGCACCTTGGGCACCAGCATCAACCGCTGATTTAACAATTTTATCTGCTAAACCTCTTTGAACAATGCACGTAATTAAAATAACGTCAGTTAAAACAGTAATTTCTCTTGTACTCATGTCAGTCTACCTTAATAAATTTAATCTGAAAGTTGCAGATCTTCTTCATTCTTAATATTTTTTAATCTTTTATTACGATATTTAATAAATAATCCGCATGTTAAAACACATATAATTGGGCAAATGGAAGCTAATGATAATACACCAAAGCCATCTATCGCATCTACTGCAATTCCAAAACCTAAGCCCAAAGACAATACTAATGGCACTGTGACAGGCCCCGTTGTAACCCCGGCACTATCCCAGGCGATATTAACAAATTCTTCTGTTGAGAAATAGGTCATCACTAATGCTATCAAATATCCGGGTATGATCATAAAGGCTAATGGAATATCAAAAATAATTTTACAGACCCCTAAGGCCAACCCTATCGCTACACCAAATGAAACGGACATCATTAATATTGATTTTTTGAAAGCTCCATTGGTTAAATTCTCTACGGTCATCCCTAAAGTATTCAATGCCGGTTCTGCCATAGTGGAACCAAAACCTAAAAACCACACGAACAATATTGATATCATCACACCTAATGAATAGAAATATAAAGGCGATTCTTCTATAGAATCCAATTTACTAAAAGCTCCAGGTATCATGCTGCCGGTTTGAGAGCCTAATTTAGATAAGCCATAAGTTAAACCCAAATTAATAACTATCATGCCTACTATCGATAATATTATCCCATAAGTGACAATCCCACTTGATCTGATCTTTTCTTTTAAAATTAATTTAAGAACGATTAACAAAAATAATACAAGAGGTAGAATTGCTCTGATGCCTAAAATTATTTCATTCCAAGGGGTTGTTGTATACCAAGGAATAATTACATCTTGTTTTACTTGTTGAGAGAGTATTGCTAATTGCGTAATTTCTTCTACAGATTGAAAATTCTTTACAACTAGAGTTAGAAGCATGACACCTAATATGGGAAATATAGAAGCTAAAGTAACAATGCCGAAACCAGATAGTGAGCTTTCGCCTTTTCCTGTTGATGCAGCAACACCGATCCCTAGTGATAAAACCAAAGGGACAGTGACTGGCCCGGTAGTAACAGCACCACAATCCCAAGCTAAACCTAAAGTGTTTCTTAATGAAGGATCTAAAGCAAAATAAGCGGTTAATGATAAAGTAGGCAATAATGTTAAGTATATAATTGGTTTTAAACTCCAACCATAAATAAATCTTAATATTCCTAAAATAGATGCGATACCGACACCTAACCCAATGACCATAACTAAAGAGAATGTCCAATAATTTAACAAAGAGTATAGGTAAGGTGCCCTCTTAACATCGACTAGATTTCCAACCGCTTGTAATGCTCCGATAGCAGGTTCAGCAAACGTAACACCAACACCCAATAAGAATGTGATTATGATTACAACAGGTAAAGATGATTTTTTTGGTAATGAATGCCCGAGGGTTTCTCCAAAAGGCATTAGTCCTAATTTCAAACCTTCAATGAAAAGCATTAAGCCAATAATGACAGCAAATAAACCAGCCGAAATAATCCAAGCATCAACAATTGATTGGCGTAAGATTAAAACTTGAAATAAAATTAAATAAATGCTTAAAGGTACAACCGCTTTTAATTGGTCTTTGAGTCTAATACTAATATAGGGTTGTAATAATCGATAGACATCTCTTTTGCGTAATTTTAGTTTGCTCTTTTTTTCATTATTTGATGTTTCTGAATTTTCAACTAAATCAGAATAATTGATTTCTTCATGTTGCAATGAAGTTTCGTTGATGTAGTCACCGTATCGAATTTCAGGCATATATTTTTAAATTACTTACAATTATAAAGGTGAATGATCTAGAATAAAAGCTGTTCATTATAAGTAAAATAATTGAATAATCATCTAATTTGACATTAATCAATTTGGCTGAATTCTTCAGAATCAAATGGAGAACTCATCAAAATCGCCTATGAATTGAACTTCCGGCTCAATGGTGATATTAAATTTATCTTGCACGGCTTTTTTCGCTAGCTGCATTAACGCAATTACATCAGACGCTTTTGCATTATTTTTATTAACTACAAAATTAGCGTGTTTGGCATAAATTTCTGCACCACCAATTTGATAACCTTTTAATCCAGCATCTTCAATTAATTTCCCTGATGGTATACCAGCAGCATAATTATTTTTAAAAACACAACCAGCAGATTTTATATGATACTGATCTTTGGAATCTCTATCATCAATATTACTTTGTGTTTTATTATTAATGGATGTATTGTCATCTAATGTTAATAATTTCATTCTAACTTTTGTTAACCTTAAAGGTCTTTCTTGAAATACACTATGTTTATATACAAAATTCATTTCATCATTGTTAAAGAACTCGACTTCATTGTTTTGGTTAACAGCCTCAGCCCATGTTACAATCTTTGAAAATTCACTACCGTATGCCCTAGCATTCATCCAGACAGCACCACCCAGACTACCCGGTAACCCCCCTGCGAATTCTAATCCACTTAAATTATTTTTTATGGCCCATTGTGTTAATTCTTGAACATCACACCCAGCACCGAATTCATATAAATCATCTTGTAATATTTTTATTTCATTCATGCCACTTGTAACTATTAAAAGATCTCTAATACCTTTATCACTAATTAAAACGTTTGAACCACCCCCTAAGAATGTATTTTTCAAATTATTTTTATTCGCCCATTGAATAATGGAAATTAATTCCTGAGAATTTTTAGGCCAAGCAACAATGTCAGCTGGGCCACCGATATCGAAAGTAGTTAATGAAGCCGTTATAAAGTTTTTCTTGAATTCTATAGGAGGATCTTGGGTAAAATTCATTTATTTACCATTAAGACAAATTGTTTTCGGCAGCAGTTAAGAGCATTAGTATTCCATCACCATCGGTTGGGAAATGCGCCAAACCTATTTTAATTTCAAACTCAATTGAATCAGGCAAATAACAATCTTTTTTAATTTTATCAGCAATTTCTTTTATCTCAGGAACAATTTTTTGGGCGATATTACTTGGAGTTAAAGGTAATAATATGGTAAATTGACTTCCATCGTAGCGTGCCGTGATATCACTTTTCCTAAGGAGTAATTTCAAGGCTAAGCCAAATTCGTTTAGGACTTTATCGCCTTTATGAAAGTCATATTGTTTATTGATTATTTCGATACCTTCAAGCTTAATTAACATTATTGTAAAACCAATTTGCAAGGAGTTCTCATCATTTGGCCCCCCTACAAAAATTTGTCGATTTAAAACGCTTTCTTTAAACTCAAATGAGACGTCTTTATCATTTACTAATTCTTGGGCTAAATACTTATGATGTTCCATCATAGACCAAAACACATCTTTTATCAATACTCTTGTGACTTTATCTAAATGGACATCTTTTTTAGGTTGTAGATTTTTAATAGCTTTGCCTGCCAGTAATGAAATGATTTTAGAGAATTCAATTTCGAAATCCCCTAGTGCATCTTTATTTGCCAGATCCAATGAAAACAATAACATGGCTACTTGACCATCAGATTCAATGCTAATAAAATAATGAAAGTGAGTGATCATATCTTTTTCAATATCGATTAATAAATCGAAATTTAAGTTATCAATAATTCCAGGGCCTTCAACTCCTTTTGTTAAGGACATCAAGCCACCATTGCCTGGCATTTCTTCTGGCAAAGTGAAGTTCACACCATATTTTTCTACAATGTAATAATAAGGGTGTGATGAATTCGGTGAAATTAAAAATATGGCATTCGTTGGTAAAAAATATCCAACAAAATTTCTAATCACAGATCTAGCAATGTCAAACACTGTATCGCATTGATCAATTTGCTTTGCAAAATCGGTAACTACAGTCAAATCTGTCATAAAAAAATTTCTCTAAAGAATAATAATATTGTCTAAACCTATGATACTGATGATGCTTTTAATTTTTTCATTTATTTTAATTATCGTAAATTGCTTCTGACCTGTTGTAACAGTATCATGAAGCAAAAGTAGCGAGCCAATGGCTGAACTAACAATTACATCTAAATCGTCTAAATCTAATTTAATGTCTTTAGCTTCTTTGAAAAACAATTGCTTGATAAAATCTTCAAATTTAGGTGTAGACTCACCATTTAATTCACCTGTCACTTTTACTAAATAATAATTATCAGTTTCAGACTCAAGAACGATATCAAATGGAGTAGTCATATTTTAGCCTTTTGAATTTAAATTGTTAAAAGATAGTTTTACCGTTTGACATAGAGAATGTAGATTGACTGGTTTGCGGAATGCTTTTGTTATATTATATTTATCTTTTTCTTTCCAAGCTAAAGCTGCATAACCACTTGATATCACTATAAGTGGTGTTACTGATTTATTAATCTTTTTTAAATCATCAAGAAATGAAAGCTTATTTGTTCCAGGTAAAGAGATATCAGTGATGATTAAATCATACTTATTCTTTTCAATGTTAGTTAAGGCCTCAGTTCGTGTATTTGATACATCCACATGTTTAAAATTAAATTTAAGTAAATAATTATATATTAATTTTGTCATGGCGACTTGATCATCAATTAAAAGGATTTTTTGATTATGAGGATTCTCGTGCTCATAACTATTTTGAACAACCTTTTTTAATGATTGGACAATTTCACCATCAAAGTGTGAATCGGAATCTTCCTCTAATATTTCCAACGCTTTGCTAAACCCAAAACTTCTAGTTCTTGGACCACCTAAAGCCAAAACAGCAAAAGCTTCTATCACAGCCATTAGTCGAGCTACATAAGGGATATCATCTTTTGTTTTGCCAAGGGGGTATCCACTACCATCACAATATTCATGATGATTTAATAAAATTACTGCTTCATCTTCAAAAAAGGAAGTATTACTAAGCTTCTCGATATTTTCTATCAAAGCTTGTGATAAAACATTCTTTTGATCTTCTGTTATGGGCGGTGGCATTTTTAATAATTCTTTTGAGACACCTAAATGTTCGAATCTACGAAGCTTCACAGAAGTCAGTAAACGATTTTCATCATAGGTTGGTAGATTCAATTCAACTGATAATTTTTCAATCAGTTCAATCATTAATTCAGCATGGCCATTCACGACATCTTCATCAATATCAAATTCACTAAGAACTTCATATAAAACATTTGATAGAATTAATTTAACTGAAGATCTAACACTTGCAATGTTCAGCACCGTATTTTTAGCATTTTCTGTAGCATATCTCTCGTTAATAATCTTATATCTATTTTTACCTGCCGACTTAGCATTGATTAAGGCAAGATCAGCTGTTTCTCTAAGATAATTGATATCATTTTGGGGAGTATCAAAAACGGCAACACCTAAACTTAAGAGAATTTCAATATCTACCTCTTGATAACCTTTAATAATTCGATTTCTTTCAAAGATTCTTTTGCAAATCATTTCGCAGGCATCTTCATCGGCATTTGGCAAAATGATAAGGAATTCATCACCTCCTGATCGAAAACAAGTATCTGTATCTCGAATAGAATCCTGTAAAATTTTTGCAATAAAGATTAAGGCCTTATCGCCTATGTTATGACCATACTTATCGTTGATAGATTTAAAATCATCTAAATCTACCATGATAATACTTAAATTACCTCCAAATCGACTATGTCGGTCATTTTCTTTTTGTAATGCCTCCATTCCAAATCGTCGATTATAAATATTTGTAAGTGAGTCTTTGATTGCTAACTCAGTTAGCAATTCATTCTTTGACGAGAGCTCTCTATTCTTTTTATATAGACTTAGTAATAGCTCAATACGACAATTTAATTCTTCATAATTGTAGGGTTTGACAATGTAATCGAAAGCCCCCGTTCTTAAACCTTTTGCTACATCTTGCCATTTAATTCTTATTGCTGACAAAAACAGAACAGGAACATCTTGATATCGGGGAACTTTTAAAATTTCATTAAATGTCTCATAACCATCCATTTCTGGCATATCAACATCTAAAATTACTAAACTATATTTGTGAGTTTCTGCTAAAGCAATTGCCTTTAAGCCACTTGCGGCCGTATCAACAAGAAAGCCCATTTGTTCTAAATCAGATTTCAGAATCAGCAAATTATCTTCGTTGTCATCAACGATTAAAATTTTAAGATTATTTTTGCTCATTTTTTTTTCGACGACTTTCAGTTACCTTTTTAACCTCTTTCGGTTCAACCGTAAAGTACTCTTTAGCATCGTTTACAAATGTTATTTTCTGATTTAAGACATCCACATTAATAACCTCACCAGAACCGCTTGAAGTTTCTACTACTTCTCCTCTATTTGGGAGATTTCTTTTCAATTCAATGTATAGATCATTCTCGTATTGTAAGCAACACAATAATTTTCCACATTGCCCAGTAACCTTGCTTGATTCAGAAGATCCTTTTTGTAAATAAGCCATTTTTATGGTAACTTCGGGGTATGTCTTTAAGAAAGTTGTGCAACAAAGCTCTAGGCCACATTTACCAAAGCCGCCAAAGAGTTTTGCGTTGTCCCGAAAACCAATTTGTCGCATTTCAATTCTGGTATGAAACTTAGAGGCAAGGTTTTTTACTAACTGTCTAAAATCAACTCGTCCATTTGCTGTAAAATAAAAGATCGCTCTTTCGCCACCCAATAAATATTCAACATCTTGTATTTTCAAGTTTAAATTTAATTCTTTGGACATAGTTGAACAGAAAAATTTCATTTCTCTTTCAATCCCATCAGGGATTTCAGCCGCTTTTGATCTTTCGGTTAATCTTGAGTGACGAATAACTCTGCCAAAAACTTCATCTTTATACTCAGATTCAAGAATGGGTTTTGATAAAGCGGTTCCTAATTCCGAACCTCTATCAGATTTAATTAGAAGACTATCACCTTTTTTAATTGAGTTATCGTAAGTAGTAAAATATTCCGTCAATGTTAGTTTTCCAAAATGTATTGGTACAACCATTGCATTTTTTTTTACTTTTGAATTATCTTTCGTATTGGCGAATGATTTTGATTGATTTGCTTTATCGTTCATTTAATTTTTTATTCCTAAATTGATCAGGCACTTTTATTTAATTGATTCCATGATTGTGCGATGTGAATACAAAGATAATCAATTAATAAGTTAATATTGGCGTTGGATTTAATATGCCCCGTACATTTTTCCAAAAAGGTCATTATAAGCAAAAGCTGCCTATAATCTATATTTAATCTTTGTAAACCTTTGATATCCCACAGCTTACATTCATGATTGACATTTGAATTCATTGCGATCATTTCTCTGAAAAAAACAGAAAGGATTTCAATAAGGAATAAACTTTTCTCACGATTCATTGGTAACTTCTGCACAGGGAAATTCGCATCAACAAATTCCATTTCGAGGTAATTTAATATCCATTTTTTTAGTCTTACAGCTCTAAGAGCTCCACTTTCAAAAAACATATTTTCTAGTTCCGATTTTAACGAAGAAAAGCCCTTATTGATTAATTCAATTGCTTTGCCAGGACTACCCATACTCAATAAACAGGCATCATTAATAATTTCATCATTCATTTTTTCAGGAGGCAATACTGTTGTTAAAACACTCATCACATCGTCCGTTTTTAAGGGAGCAAAAAATACAGACTGACACCTTGATGAGATCGTTTTTAATAGTGCATTTTTTGAATATGAGATCAGAATAAAGATGACATTTTCTGGTGGTTCTTCCAACATTTTTAAGAATCGATTGGCAGCGGCTTCATTCATTTTATGAGCATCGTCAATGATAAATACTCGTTTGCCATTTACTTTTTCAGCCATTAAATAGGCATTTTTATTTAGTTCTTCAATCTGGCTAGTTAAGATTTCAGTTTTACCATCTTCCCTTTTTAATTGAAAAAAATCAGGGTGATTAAGATGATCAACTCTGTTTCCAAGTACTTGGGAATCTTCCGATGAATCTTCATTAAATAATAGAATTTTACTATATTCGATGGCAACTTTTAGTTTACCAATTCCATTGTCACCCCAAAATAAAAGTGCATGAGGAACGATATTTTTCTCATTCATCAAACGGAGTTGCTTGATTACTTCTTCATGGCCGATAATGTTTTCAAATGGACTCATTAACTATCTCCATAATTTTTAAATGAACTTCTTCAATGGATTTAGACCCATCTAATAAAGTGGTGTTTTCTTTTTTGGCTTGATATAAAAAACCTTCTCTAACTCGTTTTTTAAAATCAATATCCTTTAACTCCATTCGATCTAAAATAATATCTAAGCGCGTTTGAGCTAATTCTAAAGGAAGGTCGATGATAAAGGTGTGTGTAGGCATAAAATCATTTACGGAATTTTCAATTACATTTTCAACAAATTCTAAAGGCATTTCACCACCAAAAGACTGATAAGCAATTGTTGATGAAATATAGCGGTCTGAGACAATTACTTTGCCTAATTTTCGCGCTGGTTTTAATATTTCTTCAATCATTTGTACTCTTGATGCTGTATATAAATACAACTCTGTTTTAGAGGACATTAGTTCGTGTTTTGGATTCAGAATTACCGATCGTATATCTTCTGAAATAGAAGTTCCGCCAGGGTCTCTAACTTGAATCGTATCTATATTTTTTTCTATTAATGCTTTAGCGAGTAATATAGATTGGGATGATTTTCCACATCCGTCAATCCCATCTACAACAAAAAAAGGCTTTTCCATCATGCTTTTGCCTTTTTGAATTCTTCTGTTTTAAATTCTTTTAAACCAAAAATATTTATGGTATTATTGATTAATATTTCCTTGACCATTTTAAGATCTACTTCAGAACTAACCAAGTCATTCAAGTTGCCCACTTCTTTACCTTTTAACCCACATGGGATTATATCTTTATAATCTTCAAGATTTGCAGTAACGTTAAACCCAATTCCATGATATGAAATCCAGTGTTTAAAACCTAAGCCTAAGGCACATATTTTTTTATCGCCAAACCATACACCGGTCATATCATTTTTTCTAGATCCTTTTATCTCAAAATGCTCTAAGGTTTTCAAAACGATTTCTTCGAGGGCTCTAATAAACTTATGAACATCCCTACCTATGCTTAATTTATTTAGATCAAAAATATAATACACCGTTAATTGACCTGGCCCATGATAAGTTATATCACCTCCGCGATCTACTTTTATTATTTGGATACCTTTGTCAATATAATAGGATTCATCATAAGGCATCGAAGATTCTTTGAAGTTTCGGCCTAATGTTAAAACCTTTTCATGTTCACAAAATATTATGTGAAAAGGGCTAGAAATATTTTCTTTTATTTCAGATCTCATTTGTAATTGATACTCATAAGCCAACTGATAATCAATTTGGCCTAGCTCATGGACTTTCAATGTTTCCGACATCTGGATCACCTAAAATTAAATCTTCATTCTAAACATAATTTTAAAAATCAAAATTTTAATTTTGTAATAATTAATTTTAAGTAAATTGAATATACAAGTGCCCTATTCCCTATAAATTTTCATTTCTTAATTTAAAATTCCGTGCCTTTTTACTCTATAAATCCTTATGGTGATACTGTAGACATGCAAACAAATTCAAAAGCTTTAATTGTGCTATCTGGTGGTCAAGATTCGACAACTTGCCTTTATTGGGCAAAAAAAAGATATAAGATAATCGAAACAATAACATTCGATTATGGGCAACGCCATCAAATTGAAATAGATTGTGCTCGTAAAATTGCTGCGATTGCACAAGTCAGCAACACAGTCATTCCTATTAACAGCTTTACGCCCTTAGGAGGGAACAGCTTGATCTCTGACCAGATACCAGTTAATAATGATTTGCAGAAAAATGGACTTCCCAACACCTTTGTGCCCGGAAGAAACTTAATATTTTTGACTATCGCGGCAGCCTTTGCTTATAATAAGGGCATACTTGATTTGATTACTGGGGTATGTGAAACAGATTATTCTGGATATCCTGATTGCCGTAGTGATACGATGAAAGCTTTAGAGGCTTCAATTTCACTAGGAATGGAAGCTGATTTCAAGATTATTACCCCATTAATGCACCTTTCTAAGGCTCAATCGATCAAGCTAGCCGAGGAAGTTGGCGCTTTTGAAGCTTTGGGATTTAGTCACACTTGCTACAACGGAGTTTACCCACCTTGTCATAAATGTCCGGCCTGTACTATTCGTGCACGCGGTTTTGAGGAAGCTGAGCTAGTGGATCCACTCATAAATCGTGCTAATAATGAAAAATAAGGGTATTTCTCATTAAAAACACCCTCTGAGTTGACCATAATCTTGTCTAATCTTGTTTTTTATGTCTGAATATGGTATTTTTGCCATTTAGTATAATCAAAATATGCCCCATAATTTCAATATGACATTTTTATGGCTTATATCGCGTATGGCCTTTAAATAGTCACTACATATAGCGATATTGGGTGTTTGAGCAGGGAAAATAGAATGTTATTCAGATTACACTATATATAATGTATAGATCTTTTTTGACCTAAAAAATTAACCTATTTTACGAGATTTCTAATGGCAGTTGATAATGTTCTAACTGGCGAAATAACAAATAGTTACGACGCCGATAGTATAAAAGCAATGAAATTTCCGGAGTGTGTCCGTTTTCGACCCGGAATGTATGTTGGTGATAGTGGTGAATCAGGTTATCACCAGCTTTATTATGAAATCATTGATAATTCCTTAGATGAAGCGCAAGCTAAATTCTGTGATAAAGTTTATGTCACGATTCATCAAGATAATTCCTTAACCGTGAAAGATGAAGGCCGTGGAATTCCTTGCGGCATCAATAAAGAAGAAGGTGTTTCTGCACTAGAATTAGTTTTTACATCTTTGCATGCTGGAGGTAAATTTGGCGAAGAAAATAGCGCTTATAAAACCTCCGGTGGATTACATGGCGTTGGTGCTAGTTGTGTGAACGCCCTTTCATCATGGTTAAAGGCCTATGTTTATCGAGATGGTCAAAGATTTTGCCAAGAGTACAGACAAGGTGTTCGACAAGATGATGTAAGAGGTGAACCATTTGAATATGAGTCTACAGGTACTGAAATATCATTCATGCCAGACCCCGAAGTTTTCGTTAATTACAGTGAAGGATGGCAACAAAGTATCATCTTAAGAAGAACTAGAGAGTTATCTTATCTAAATCCAAATGTCTATATCGTTTTTAAAGATGAACGAGAAGGTCAAGAGCTTGAAGAAACTTTTTACAGTGAGAACGGTCTCGTTGATTATCTTCAAAGATTCTTGGGAGAAAAGCCCCCTATTCATGAATTAGTTAAGATAGAAACAACTCCAGAAGATGAATTAAAAATAAATTGTTCCGCTGAAGTTGTCTTTTGTTATGACAAAGGTTACGAACATAATATTCAATCTTATGCCAATAATATTCATACTAAAGATGGTGGTGTACATTTAAATGCAGCCATAGATTCATTATCAAAAGTAGTTGGCGGATTCATAGAATCTAAGAACCTTATGAAGGGTGTGAGTGAAGCTGTCAAAAAATCAGACATCGAAGAAGGTTTGAATTTAATTGTATCCGTAAAGGTCGGCAATCCAGAATTTTTAGGTCAAACAAAAGACAAATTAAATAATCCTGAAATTAGGAATCCATTAGGTGAATGGTTTCAAAAGGTATTTAGTAAATGGTTTAATGACAACAAAGATATCGGAATGCTTATTTGCCAAAAAATTGCTGATGCTATAAAAACCAGAGATGCTATTTCGAAACAATTAAACAGTATTCGAGAGAAAAAAAGTGGCTTTGGCAACAGAGGTACTATTAAACTAGAAGCCTGCACTAGTAAAAAACCTGAAGAATGCGAATTGTTCATCGTTGAGGGAGATTCAGCCGGTGGATCTGCTGCAGAAGCTAGAGATAGACGGACTCAAGCTATTCTACCACTTCGAGGCAAGCCAATTAATTCAAGTAAACAAACCTTTAACAAACTTTTAAACAATAAAGAAATTAAAGATTTAATTGCAAGTTTGCATATTATTTTAAATGAACATCATCCGGCTGTAACGGATAAACTTCGTTATCACAAAGTTTGTATCATGGCGGATGCTGACCCTGACGGGGCTCACATTGCTTGTTTATTAATGACCTTTTTCTTTAAATATGCTAGAAAAATTATTGAAGATGGACACCTATATATTGTACAAACGCCTCTTTATCGATTGCGAATTGGTAAAGGAAAGAATTCAAAAGTTATTTATTTAGACACCGAAGAAAGCAAATCTCAATTCATGAAAGAGAATCCGAATTTCAAAGGCGATGTTACTCGTTTTAAAGGATTAGGAGAAGTTGATCCAGAAGATTTAAAAGCCATGGCTTTTACTCATTCAACTAGAAATTTAAAACTAATTACTATTGAAGATGCCACAGATGCTCATGAAATGTTAGAAACATTAATGGGTGAAGAAACACCAAGACGTAGAGATTATATATTCAAAAATTTAGTTTTTGATCAAGAACAATTATAAAGGAATTATAGATGCCAATAGGTGATGATTTTGATGACGAAAATGACAATGAAAAAGAAGAAAACCAACCTGAAGAAGATATTGGTGATGATATAGGATTCATAAAAACTTTAGACTTTTCTAAAGGAATGTCTGATCAGTTTTTAATTTATGCGAATGAAGTTATCGGCTATAGAGCTATTCCAGATATTCGTGATGGATTAAAACCCGTACATAGACGAATTTTATACGGAATGTATGTGAATGATTACAAAGCCAGTGATAAACCTAAAAAGTCAGCCCAAATTGTTGGCAAGGTTATGGGTGAATATCACCCCCACGGTGACGCTTCTATTTATTCAGCAATGGTAAGAATGGCACAACCATTTAGTATGAATATCAAATACATAGAAGGTTCTGGAAACTGGGGCAATAGAGATGGATTGTCTGCGGCGGCAATGAGATATACCGAATGTCGTATGACAAATTTCTCAGAAGAATCCTTTTTTGAAGCTATCAAAAAAGATGTTGTACCATTTGGTGGAACCTACGATGGTATGCACAAAGAACCTTTGGTGCTTCCTATAGTAATACCAACTCTCTTAGTTAATTCTTTAAGTGGTATTGCAGTAGGTCTTGCAACTGATATTTTACCTCATAATTTAGGTGAAGTTGTCGACTGTATGATACGATATCTTGATAATCAAGATATATCGGACGATGATTTAATCGGCAATTTAACGCCAGATTTCCCTACTGGCTGCAACCTAGCATATGATAAAGAAAACATGATGAAAATTTACAAAACTGGTCAAGGGAGACCTGTAAGAGTTCGCGGTGTTTATCATGTAGAAGATGAAAAGAAAATCATATTTACAGAGATACCTTTTCAGTTATCAAAGAAAAATTTGATCGAAGAAATTGCTAATCATTGTGACAATAAATCTATTGAAGGCATCAATGATGTTTGGGATGAATCAACTGGAGATGTTCGTTTAGTAATCGAGATAAACAACAGAACAAATGCTGAAGTTGTTGTTGCTCAATTATTTAAATACACAAGTCTTGAAACGACCTTCAAGGCAAATTTTACCGTGTTAATAAATGGCGTTCCAACGGTTGTGTCGATTCGTCGCATCATGGAAGAATTTGTAAAGTTCAGAATTAAATGCATCAAGAACGAACTTCAGTTTGACCTAAATCAAGCTGAGGCGACATTACACATCCGTGAGGGGCTAAAAATTGTACATGACCATCTAGATCGTGTCATTGAGATTATTAGAGGTAGTTCTGGTGATGAAGAATCTCGAAAAAAATTAATGGACGAATTTAAGCTATCTGAAAAACAGGCGGATTCAATTTTAGCCATGAGATTGGGAAATATTTCCAAATTACAAGGTCGTAAGGTTCAAGATGAAATTAATGAACTTCAAACTAAGATTTCAGATTTAAAAAGCTTCCTTGCAGACAGCGCAAGAATCAATCAAAAAATAAAAGATATGGCTCTTGCCATCAAAGATAAATACAATATTCCACGTCGAACTAAGATGGTTGGAGGCTTTAGTGATACAGATATACTCGACTTAATTGTTGAAGAAGAAATCGTCTTACTCTTTACATCAGATGACAAAATTAAAGCAAATAGAATTTCAGATTATAAAACTCAAAAACGAGGTGGACAAGGTTCTTTCGGAGCTAACACTCAAGATGGGGTTTTTACGAAATTTATCGTTCGTTCGAATACTCGTGAGACACTTTTAATTTTTACTAATAAAGGAAATTGTTTTTGGTTAATGGCTTATAAAATTCCGTTAACAAACAAGCAAAACAAACCTTTAAATGTTCATGGACTTTTAAATCCACTAATTGATGGCGGTTTAGAAGAGGGTGAGAGTGTCATCGCATGTTTATCAATCAATGAATTCGATGATAAACGAAACATTATGATTCTTAGTAAAGCTGGACTCATTAAAAGACTTAAACTACCATGGTTTGAAAGATTTAGAAAACGAGCTTATAAAATATATCCATGTAAAGATTTAAATATTGATGTTTTATCAGTAAAAATGGCGCATTCAGAAGCTGACTTGATGATGTTTACGAAAAATGGAAATGCTCTTAGATTTAATATCAGTAAAATCAGAGAGAGTGAAAATCGAAGTGCCATGGGTGTCAGAACTATGAAATTAAAAGGTGATGACGAGTTATTGGGTTTTTCGACTGTACAAGATGATCAATTCGTAATGAATATTACAGAGAAAGGTTACGGCAAATTAACACCGGCCAAAGAATTTTCTGTAAAAGGTACAAGAACAGGTAGTGGCGTTGTTTATTGCAAAATATCGGAAGACGTAACGGGTAAATGTGTTTTAGCTTTACCGGTTTATTTATCGGGTGACATTCTTGTAATGACATCCAATAGTAAAACAGTAAGAGTAAAAGTTGAATCTATTAGAATTTGTGGCAGAAGTGCCCGCGGTGTCATTATCCAAAAAATGATGAAAGGCGAACGAGTTGTTGCTGGTGCATTCATAGCTGAATTGGAAGAAGATGAAATCCGTGAAACGCAACAAAGTTTAGACGAAACACACGCTTCAATTGAGATACCTTCGGATATAATCGAAAATACTTCTGACATAATTGAAAACACTTCAGAAGAATCTAATGACAATACGCTTTCTGATGATGAAAATCCATTTATTGATACTGATGATCTAGGACCAAAAGGTGAAGACAATGATGGATCTGATATAATTGATAATTTAGGTGAAGATGACAATAACGAGACTCAAGAATAAATTATAGGAAATCAAATGAGTGAAGAAAATATCAAAGAAGGTATTGAATTTTTAGAAGCTAACGCCAAAAAAGAAGGCGTCGTTGTTCTTGATAGTGGTTTACAATATACAATTGTCAGAGAAGGTTCTGGTAAAAAACCTAGTCCTGAAAATCAAGTTACGGTACATTATGAAGGTAAATTAATCAATGGTGAAATTTTTGATAGTAGCTATCAAAGAAATTCACCAGCAACTTTTCCAGTCACAGGAGTAATTCCAGGCTGGGTTGAAGCTCTACAGTTAATGCCTGAAGGCAGCAAATGGGATTTAGCGATACCTTCAGCACTCGCTTACGGCGAAAAGGGTGCTGGCGGTTCTATTGGACCAAATGCTACTTTACTTTTTACCGTAGAATTAATCAATATTTGGTAGTTGAATAGGAGAATACATATGAAAATTTTAAGATTATTATTTTTAATGCCATTTCTATTATTAACTGGTTGTGGTGGTAGCTCGGACACTATTATTATTATAGATGACACCATTATTCAAACGTATACAATTGAAATTTTAGGCTTATCTGCCGTGACATCTGATGTTAATTACCATGTTGATATTTCAAATATTTACTCTAGTGCAACCGTATTTAAAACTGGAGATATAGCCACAATTACAGATGAAAATGATAATGCACCTATAACCTTTACAATATTTGATAGTGCTGAAACATTGATTTTTACCCAAACCGTAGTCATTTCAGATTTTCCAGATCCCATCTTATTAAATGATACTGACGGTAATAGTATTGAATTCATTTATTCAATCGTAGTAACATTGAAAAAATGAAAAGTGGTGTAAACGAATTTGCTAAAGTGGCCATCATGGCAGAAGACAATGTTCTCAATGCTTTAGAATTTTGTAAATCTATCCATGACCCCTATTATATATGCAAAGGCTATGCCGTTATTGCTACAAAAGAAACTGATCCAAGTAAGAAATTTAAGTATTTGAGTGAGTCAATCAAAGCTAGCAATGGCGTTAAAGATGTTATTCACAGATCTCTAGTGCTAGCATGGCCATTACGGGAACTTGCTAGAACAAATGCGGATAAACTAATCAAAAAAACTATTAGAGAAATTCTTGATTTCACCAAAAGGAAGAAAGGAACTATTGAATATTTAGATCAACTCATTTATTTAATAGGTGCATTAGCCATTGGTAATAAAGAGAACTTCGATGTGATTTACAATGAACTTTTAGCAGAATGTAAATTGTGCGATCACAATAAAAAAGATATCGCACTAAGCCAATTAATTCCATTCGTTGATAAAGTATCTCCAGCCTATGCAAATGAATTATTGTTTTTAATTGATGGTGATAAACCTAGAAAAAAAGCAGAAAAAAATCTGCAACGTGAAGCGAAGAAGGATATAAACTCATACTTTTTAGATTTACAATTCAAATCGATTTAAGTCATAAAACACGGAATCTATTAATTATTTTCCATAATTAGGGTTTTCATCAAGACGCTTTAAACGTTCTTTGATATAAGGGATAATATTTTTCTTTATTTCTTTAAGGTCTTTTTTACCTTTTGCTTCGGTAGCTAGTTTCGGGTTTCCCCAAACACCAGAACTAGACATTCGACCAACACCAAAGGTATTCAAATCACTTTGTATATAGGCTTCATCTTTTAAGAATGGATTTTCGGATCTACGGTCATCACCTACAAGATTTTTTGCAATGGCCAACATTCTACTCGTCTCCCCTTCTCCGGCATGAATCTCTGGCTCACTATTTTTTCTAGAAACAAAATTACCCGCAACTAGAAGGACTTTAATTTTTCTATCAGCATAATTTATTTTTCTTACGGCAGGAGCCATTGCAAAATTACCTCCATGCCCATTTATAATGATCATACGATTTATATTTTGAGATTCCAATTCATCGACAATGTTATCGATGATTGCCATTAAAACTTCAGGAGTAAGTGATATTGTTCCACGAAAACATTTATGTTCCATTGATGTCCCATATGGAATTGCAGCAAGTAACATAGCATCTAATTCTTTGGCGACAAATTCTGCAAGATGAGTTGCGTGAATAGTATCCGTTGCCAATGGTAAGTGATAACCGTGTTGTTCAAATGCTCCGACGGGCAAAACAGCAATTCCGGATTCATTTAAACTCCACTCTTCAAATGTATTATTTGGTCCACAAAATTTAGATGGCATTTAATATCCTAAAAAATTTATTGATCTGATTGATTAAGATGTTTTAGTTTGATTATTTTCTTGGCCTCGCAAAACAGAATTACCTTCAAATAGTTCTTTAGGGTCTGCATCTGTTTTTTGTTCCCAATCAGATTCATTAAATTGGCCACTTTGACCATAGGCAAGAATTGCATTGCTATAACATGTTTTCACGACATCTTCTTCTGCAATACCCATTTTAAGCATTAAATTAGCTGTCTTAGGTACTGCTAACGGATCTGAATAGCCCCAGTCTGCACTAGAATCAACAATTATTCGATCACTTCCGAATTTTTTGACTACTTCAACCATTCTTTCATTACCCATTTTAGTTTTTGGATATATTGTAAACGCAGCCCAAAATCCTCTATCCAATGTATCTTGTATCGTTTCTTCGTTGTTATGATCTATAATCACTTTATTGGGATCAAGACCATGTTCTAAAGCAACCTCCATACTTTTGATAGTTCCTTTTTTCTTATCCCTATGAGGGGTATGCACCATAACCAACATATCATATTCTTTGGCCAATTCTAGTTGAGCGCGATAATATTTATCTTCCAACTTCGTTTGGTCATCATAACCTATTTCACCAACAGCTACGACACCTTCTTTGGGTAAAAATCTCGGAAGAATTTCCATAACTTCTTCAGCTAATGCTTCATTATTTGCCTCTTTACTATTTAAACCAATTGTACAATAATGTTTGATACCATACTGAGATGCTCTAAATCTTTCCCATCCAATTAATGAGGAATAATAATCAATAAAACTACCGACATTAGTTCGTGGTTGTCCTAGCCAAAAAGCAGGTTCTATAACTGCTACTATTCCTTGTTCAGCCATTTTAACATAATCATCTGTAGTTCGTGCTGAACAATGTATATGTGGATCTATCCATTTCATAGTTCTTTCCTTTCAAGTTCTAGAGCTTCACCGATTTCATCCCATGTATTATATCTTAATTTCTCATGAGAAATATTAGAGAGCATTGAGTAAGATGGAGAAATTTGTTCCTTTGAACGTTTAGAAATCAACCCAATAGCAGATTTCTCAAAATCATTGCCGTTTGAAAAAACTTTTTCCCATTCACTAAATATTCTGTTGTCACTTACATCTGTCACACACCGCCATAATTCTGGGTTTATAGAACGGCTAGCGGCAATTCGTTCTAAGGCATAATCACAAAGCATTCTATTTAAATCTAGATTCCTTTTCTCATCAATACCAATAATGCTATACAATGGAGAATCAATAAATAATGATTTTAAAATCATTTGGTTCCAAGTCATTTCATTAAAATATTTTTGTGGGAATTCATTAAATATCGCGACAGCTTTAAAAATATCAGATACATTCGATCGCAAACCCTCACTGGCTTTATTTAAAAGACCTTTCGTATAAGGATAAAAAGGTAATGACTTTAATAAAGCGATAGATTCTTTTGAGTCAGAAGTAATAAACAATTTTTCAAACTTTAAATAAAAAGTTTCTGGATCATTTTCTTCTTTTGCCAATATAAAAAAAAGTCGTACCAATTCATCAGTAAACCATTTTCTTTGATCAACAACAACTTCTTTTCTCTCAATTTTTCTTTGAACAAATGAAAATGAAAAAAATAATTCTTTTTCATTTTCCGCAGCTTTAATTAATTCCATTTTTTTATTAAACCATACAGTTTCGCTTTCAGAAAGATGCTTCAGAAGGTTTGAAAGATAACTATCCATGTATTTACTTAAAATGTTTGTAAAGAATGATTATAGAACGCTAATTAGATCAGAATGTCCAATTATCGAATATATAAAAGAATTGTTCTGAAAATTTGACCAAAAACTAACTATTTCATATAAATAATGGGTGTTTTATTAGTTGTTATTACAGCAGATTTTCTACAGTAACTTTTCAAATTGATTGAAATGATAATTTCGAGCTGGAAATTCGCCCGGTCAATACGCCATTTACTTGAGAAGTTGTTTTAACAGATATTAGTTGGCCTTCCAACTCATTCGAATTTTCAACTTTAACTTTAACATATCTATCGGTAGTTCCTTGACTATTTGATTCAATCAAAACGTCGACGTCTTCATTTAAGAATTTCAAATCAAATTCATTTCGAAGTTCATCACCTAGATTAATTAATAACTCTACCCTTTCGGATTTAATATTGCCATGAACTTGTTTTTTCAGATTCCATGCTCCAGTATTTGGTCTAGTACTATAAGGAAATATATGCATTGATGAATAACCAACTTCTCGAATGACATCAATGGTTTTCTGAAAATCTTCATCGCTTTCATGAGGGAAACCAACTATAACATCGGCAGATAACGAAGGTCTATCAATGGCAGATTTTACTAAATTGACTCTTTCAAGGTACTCTTCAATAGAGTAGGCTCTACCCATCAGTTTAAGTATTTCATTACTGCCACTTTGTAGAGGAATATGAAAATGAGGACAAACTCTTTTATTTTCTGCCGCTAATGAAATCAATTCTTCATTGACTTCAAGTACTTCAATACTACTTACACGAATACGTGGTAATGAAGTTTCTCGCAAAAGAGCTACTAAGACATCATTTAAAGTTGAACCATCTTCAGAGGTTCTATAATAATGACCGATGTGAATACCTGTTAAAACAATTTCCTTGAATCCTTGATCTTCAAGTTGTTTGGCTTCTTCAACAATTTTACTGACTGGCTTGCTCCATAATTTGGATCGAACATATGGTATTCGGCAATAAGTACAATACTGATCGCAACCATCTTGAACTTTTAAAAAGGCTCTTGTACGACCGCCAAGGCCATTCACAGCAGAAAATGGATCTATCTTCAGCGAATCATTCTTAAACATTTTTGCCAGAATATCAAATTTTTCGAGATGCGGAACAATAAGATCAATCTCCGGCATTTTTGACATGGTTTCTTGTTCTTCATCACTAATACAACCCGTTACAACCAGTTTAGTATCAGGAAAATCTCGTTTTCTACGACGGGCAATTTCCCGCGATTTTGCTAAACCTTTTGAGGTCACAGTACAGGCACTTATAATCGTCCATTCTGGAACTTCTGGGCCTTCAGCCTGACGGAAACCTAACTTCTGAATGGATTCGTGAATTTGTTGTGAATCATATTGATTGACTTTACATCCAAATGTTTTTATTTGGTAAGTATTCTCTGAAGAGATATTTGATCTAGGTGAAAAATCATTCATATATATTATTCATAATATTTAAGAGCTTTTCTAATAGTACTTTGATATTATTTTATCGTATTTCTAATTTCTTCTTTTAATTCATCAGAGATTAACGTAAGTGGCAAACGAACTTCATCCGAGTCAATTAATCCTTGTTCTTTTAAAATAAATTTAATAGGTGTTGGATTAGGTTCTTTGAATAACAATGGGA
The DNA here is from genome assembly GCA_002746535.1 of Planctomycetota bacterium. Taxonomy (GTDB): domain Bacteria; phylum Planctomycetota. The sequence continues at coordinate 268,194 of NVWA01000001.1, read as the reverse complement.
TCAAAGATGTAATCCCCTTCCATATTTCAAATGCCGCTTGATGATCATTGTCTAAAACTAAGTTGTAAAGATTGATAAACTGTTCTGTATTAATATGGGAAGATGCCAATATACCTCCATCACCACCATTAGTAATTGTTGTATAGAACATAAGGTCATCACCAGTAAATATTGAAAAGTTACTAGGTTTATTAACTAACAATTCAATTGATTGACTATAGATTCCACACGAATCTTTGATTCCAACTATATTTTCATGTTCAGCTAATTTACAAACACTTTCGTTTGACATATTAATGCATGTTCGATAAGGAATGTTATACATCAAAATTTTAAGATCGGATGCGTCAGCAATAGCAGTAAAATGTTCTACTAACCCTTGAGGTCCTGGTTTATTGTAATATGGAACAACCGAAAGAACGCCATCGATCCCACGACTTGAAAGAGATTTTACTTTTTCAACTATTGCTCGGGTATTATTACCACCACATCCAATATAGACGGGCACGGACTTATTGACTACCTCAACAGTTAAATCTACAATTTTATTGGTTTCTTCGGCAGTTATCGTAGGAGATTCACCTGTTGTTCCTAATGGAATGACTCCATGGACACCCTTACTCAAAGCATCTCTTAACAATCTTTCGTAAGAGACATAATCAACTTCGCCATCTTTGAATGGAGTTATAATGGGAAACCAAATTCCTTTGATACTCATGAGACTTCCTTAATTAAGTAAACATGTTTTATAAAAAACGAAAGTATATCTCGTTGATTAATGAATCAAGATGATTTTGAATGATCTAATCTAAACTATTGGTTTATAAGTACCTACCACCTAACTATTGAGCAAATACAAAAATAGCCACATAGATTTCATATTGAAAATATAAAGGATTTAAGAGATAGTAAATAGTCAAAATAAGAACAAATTTAGATCTAAAAACTATTTGTTTACAATATTTAAAATGTTCTGAACAATCTATTAAGTATACCACATATGCTTAGTCATTTCTCAAAAACACAAGATACAGACAACTACAGTGAATTATTTTTTCTACCTGTTAAAATAACAACCAAATGGGTCGTTAAAACCTTAAAAACTGTAAAGTGTTTGCCAGTAATACCGATAAAAAACAAACTTAGTAATCACTAATTTCATATAAGTTTTATGGAAAGGTAATAATGAAACGATTTGCTTTCTTATCCGCCCTTATTTTATTTATCGTTTTACCAAATATACAATTTGCAAAAGATAAAAATACACCCAGTAATTATAGTTATGACCCTTACTATGAGAATGGTCATACAAAAAAGCATAATTATGGTAAATATAGAATTAGGGAGAGAAGTGAAGATTCACCAAACTTCTCATTAGATGCTTGGACAGGTTTATACACAAGTTATCTATGGCGAAATGTTGTTAAAAATAATGATCCTGTTAATGAACTAGGTTTTGCATTGATGGCATCAGATTATACGTTCAAGATAAACACCCTTACTGATTTGACTAATTATGGTGTCGGTGTTGGATATGGTGATCAATCTTTTGAATTTACAGAAATTGATATTTCACTCCTTTATGAAAATCACTGGAATGACCTTCTTTATTCAATTGAATTAAAACACTATTTATTTCCAAATAAATTCACTCCAATCTTAGCAACTGGACGATTTTCAAATGAATCTACATCAGAATTGAATTTTTTATTCGGTTACAATGTAGTAGCGAGTCCATCATTGTTAATTTCATATGACCTAGATGAAATTGGTGGTTTATACATAGAAATAGGAGTTTCTCATTCCATCAGTTTAGAAATGCTAGGATATAAAACACGTGCAAACTTCAGTGGGGCATTGAGTATTGGATCCGCAGAATTTAATAAATACAACTATGGTGTAGATTCATTTGCACCTTCAGGTCTTTCTATAATAGCTAATTGGGAATGGATGATGAATTCATTTTGGATTGTTAAACCAGAAATAGGCGTTAGCGTTCCAATTGATGCTGATATAACGGATGCAATAGAGGCAAATACAAATGTACAATCGAGCGCCGTAACATTTTACTTCGCCGTAAAAATGATGGTTACTTTTTAGAGAAAAATAATGAAAAAAATAAATGTTTTTATTTTCCTGAGCTTTTTGCTTTTAATATCTTGCAATGATGATCGTCAAAAATTAATTATTGCTGATTTAGACAAAAATGGATTTGACACTACATCTATTGGAGGTGGTACTGTTACTGACACTTCATCTGCTTTAGGTAGTCAAAAAATCATAATAACAGTTGTAGTTGATGCTGCATTCACAACACCTGTCACAAAGATATTAGCACGTGCTTTTACATCGAAATCACCTGTTGTCGCCTCAACATGGGTTGAGCTGACAGGCTCATCAGGCACATTCACAGGCACATATGATTTTGCACCAAATCCTACACAAGCCTTTGGGATACAAGTACAGGCATTTAATGGCACAACAAAAGTAGCCGATGTAGCAGGCCTTGAATCCGAATACACAAACGCAGGTGATGGGACAACAACTATAACTGGCACTACAATTACATTGACGACTCCACTATGAAAAATTTAATTTATACTACTATATTTATTTTAATTTTCGTAATATTGAGCTCATGCAGTTCAAAGAAAAAATCCACGAAAATTGAAGTAACAAATGAATCTCAAAGTGAAAAAATAATAGTTAAGAAAGAATATATATTACCTTACTTGATCGAATTGGATGAACAAAAATCGCAATTAATGAGCAAATTCAAATACTGGTCGGCTAGGATGTTAACAACTGATCCTGATGAAATCATTTTGGATTTAGATCATTCTTCTGATGGTAAAAAGTTATTAATGACTACGAGTTCTAAAAAATTTCATTATATTTACCTTTTAGATTTAAAACGTGCTTCAATGCCAAGATTAATCTATAAAGACACACGAAAAGTTTTGTGGTCTAGATTTTTCAATGCTGATAAAAATGTTTTGTTTTCAATAAATATTGAAAATGAAAATGCTTATTTATCTTCATTGGATTTAAACAACCCAATTAACCAAATTCCAAAAAGATTGACTCAGAAACCAGAAAGTTTTTTAGGAATAAGCAGTATTAATTCTGAAAAGGCTTATGCCATTTCTAGAACAATACAAGGCAATAATTCTATAGAATTAATGAAGGATAATCTTATCTATAAAAAGTTTACTAAAGCACTTGAACCTTCATGGTCTAGCTCAGGTACATCATTAGTATTTTTATCTGATATTTTTGGCAAACGCGAAATAGTCAAATATGATTCCTTTCAAAACGGATTACAAAGAGTTACCATTTCACAGGGTAAAGTTCACTCTCCGCGATTTTCACCAGATCAAAACTGGGTAATTTATAGCTCAACGAAATCAGGAAAGTCAAATATCTATGCCATTCATATTGCAACATCAACAATCAAAAGAATTTCTCACCTTAAAGACATGGAGTTCACAAAGCCAATTTGGTGTCCTACAGGAAGCATCTTTGCCATTGGTAGTAAAAATGGAAAAAGCTATTTATTTCAGTTCAATCACCTAGCACGTTCATTTCATTTACAAATAAATGGAAATCCTGGGCCAACTTTGAATTCACCTGCTCAAGAAGTTCAACGTAAAATATTATTAGAAAATTAAAAGGTCAAACCATGAAATCTATCATTTTAAAGTCATTACTTTTTAGTTTTTTAATCGTACTGGTTTTCACAACAAGCATTTCTATTATTGGAAAGCCAAAAAATAAAAATTCCGATACTAGCATTTCTAAAGAAGTTACAGTTTCTTTTAAAGAGAAACAGGTGAAAATTTATTCTTATGACAAGATTGAGAATCAACATAAAAAATCAATATCCCGATTGACCTATACAAAAAATATTGACGAATTCAATGCAAAGAGCATGTTCAATGGGAAAAAATTGGTTTATGAAGGTTGGGTAGAAAATAATAAAATGGGTATTTTCTCTATCAATAGCCAAAATGGAAAACGTAAAAAAATAATATACCGAGACTCAAATCATAATCGATTCCCATCATTTAATAATGATGGTAAAAGAATATATTTTGCAGCATTGAGAGAAAATAAATCGATGTTGCTTTGGATGGATACTCAAGGTCTTGGAGGTCTTCATATCACTCCACTTGCTTCTAAAGGTCAAATCACATCTTTATCGGTCTCATCAAATAATGACATTGCATTCTCACAAATAATTAAAGGTCAATTAGACTTACAAATAATCAACCTTAAGAATAACTACACCATTAAAATAGCCAATGGTGGTGATGTTTGCTGGTCTCCTGATGGTGAAAAAATAGCCTTCGTAGCAATTTCAGAAAATAAAAATAGAGACATATTCATTATAAATAAAGACGGCTCAAACTTAATTCAACTGACAAATTTTGAGGAAGATGTGTCTCACCCTAGCTTCTCACCTTCCGGTGAATTTATATGTTTTGATGCAAAAATGACTAGTGGGGAAAAAAGCAAGAAAAATGAAAAAAAATCACTTGAGAACTGGGATGTTTTCATGATGGATATAAATGGAGTACAATTAACACAATTAACAATCGACCCTTCACCAGATATTTCACCTTATTGGTCACAAGATGGTAAAATATATTTTTCATCGAAAAGATTTGGAAATTATGAGATCATGGTAATAGGCTCAACAAAAAAGACTCGATTAAATGAAACAAAATAAACCATATTATTTACAACTTACGGTCCTTCTTTTCTCATTATTTATTTACGGATGTGGAAGTAGTTCATCAAGTGATGGCGGTGGCGGTGGCATCCCTCCTACAATAGATCCAAATGGTGGGCCAGTTTTTAAAATTGATATTGGATCTGACTCCTCATCAAAAAAGCAAAAGACTAATTCATTTTTGAAAAATAATGCAGAAAGTGTTCAAGCATACAGCACTGATGGCTCTTTAATTGGATCTGCAGAAAAAGTTGATAATAATTTGTGGCAAATTCAATTACCAAATACAAATGATGTAATAATCAAATCAGTTATCTCCAATATCACTGGAGGAAAAATTAGACTTGAATTATTATTATCAAGCACTCAATTAAATTTGATGGAATCAGCGCCAAAGATTAACAATGCTGTCGAATTAAATGATAAAACGACACAAGTTGTAGCTTTAGCATATTTGCTTTCACATCTTGAAGGTGCTCAATTAGAAACCGAATCTAACATCGCGACACTATTGTCTGATGCCCAAAATCTTTTTGACGATATTAATAATAATAGCTATTTGAAAGATACCCTAGATTCAATAAACCCATCATCAAGCGCCACAATTGCTGTAGATGAAGCCGCCATCTACATCAAAGAAGTTTACACTTTTATTTCTCTTTTAGACTCTGTAAACTCAAGGATCTCTGGCATCGAATCAGGTACAATTACATCTGATTTAGTTGGAATAGCATCTAGTCAATTTGCCGCAAATGGCGCTTTTGATCTTGTTTCAATAACAGCCAATTTAGATATCAATGATTTAAACGCAATGGTAAATCAAATTAATTCTGATTTATTAGATGTAGAAATACTAAGTGGAAATATTAAATTAACTTCTAAATCAGATAGTAGCATAAATCAAAGTGTTTCATTTCCTATTACATCAAATGATGTAAATGAAATTCAAAGCTTCTTTGGTGCTTCTACTAATAGTCCACCAACAATAACTTCGACTGCTCCAACTTCAGCAGTTCAAGATGTTTTATATACTTACACGATAGTAACATCAGACAACGACGGTGATCCCGTTACATTGACCGCAATATCACTACCCACATGGTTAACGTTGAACAGTAATATAATATCCGGTACACCAACTAGTGCGAACAATGGAAATTTTAATGTTATCATTGAAGCAACAGACAATATTAGCTCTCCTCCCGATCAAGAAGTTTTTACAATCTCTGTCACCGCGACTGCAAGTGATAATGCATCTCCAGTGATAATAAGTGGACCAAGTATAGCATCTACTGTTGGAAGTCCATACTCCTATACAATTTTTGCCACTGACAGTGATAATGATACTTTAACTTATTCAGCATCGACAATACCTGCATGGCTATCATTCAATACTAGCACACACGAATTAAGTGGCACTCCCGTATTAGGTGATATTGGAGTATATTCAATTCAACTTGATGTAAATGATGGCAAAAATGTCGCGTCTGATAATTTCACCATAACAGTTAGTGATGTTTCTTCAAATGCATCTCCTACTTTTTCTAGTCAAAGCAATACAACAGCTCATCAAGATACCGCATTTTCTCTAACAATAAATGCCACAGATGCAGAAAACGATACCGTTACTCTTGCATCAAAACAAATACCGAGTTGGTTAACTTTTTCAGCGACAACAGGTGTATTAAGCGGTACACCTTCATCAAGTGATGCGGGCACCACCACCATTATAATAACAGCATCTGATGGAATTAATTTACCTGTTACAGAATTACAATTCACAATTACCGTTAATACAATTCCTTCAATAACATCAACACCCATTGAAGTCGCTATAGCCAAAAGTGCTTATATTTATAACATTACTGCTGTCGATAATGATGGCGATACCCCGATTATTTCGACAACCACCAAACCAGCGTGGTTAACTTTTACAGCAACGGGTAATGTTTTGAGTGGAATACCAGCTGAAAGTGATATTGGCGTCCATGACATAGAACTGTCCGTAACAGACAGCAAATCAGTTGCAACTGGCAAGCAAATATTTCAAATTTTAGTTCTTAATGATATTTTTATAGGCACGGTAGACAGTACGGAAATAACTGATTCTCAAATTGTCAAATTTGGAACTGATAATATTGTGTTAGGCATTGCACCAAGAGATTCCTCTAATACATCATTAACATTAAAAATCCTTATTGATGGTTCTGAACAAACATTAACAAACAATACCTTTACGCTTACACCTATAAAATCTTCCTATACCGTTATTTTCAAAGCAATTGATAGTACTCAAGTTGAGCGAACATTGACCGTTACTCTAGAACAAGACACGGCTCATTTAGTAGAAATTAGTTTTACTGGTGAAACTGCAATTACTGGCGGATATAGAAAAATTACAGGACCAATTACATTTACAGCAGCCTTCCAAGGTGTTGGAACAGATACCATAATATCAAGAACAATTCAATTAGACGATGTACCTCAAGCACTAGATAGTAGTAATCAATATATTATGGATCCCACTACTATTAGTACCGGAGCCCATAAAATTAAGGCAACAATTTCCTACACAGATAGTAATAGCAAAACCCAAACATCATCGAAAACAATTGATTTTAATTTAATCGACAATATTCTTCCTACACAAACGATAAAAATTGACTCACTTGTAATTACATCGGACACTTCTTTAGTTTTACATTCAGGAACAAAAGTCACTGTCACCACTGAAAATCATGATGACGCTGATAATGATAGCATCACAAAAGGTTTGTATATAAATGATGTCTTGAATGCTGATCTAACTTCATATGTTGTTGATATTGCTGTTTCAGAAACTCTTAAAATCAAAACTTATTTAAAAGACCCATACGGTGAAAGCGTGGCATACACACTAACCTTTACATCAGCGACAACAAATGGCGGAATACCCATTACTCTTTCTGCCTCAGGAACGCTACTTACAAGCACTACTACTTTTAGAGATAAAGTTAATGGGTTGTCCAATATCGCTACAGTAACCGTCAATTTAGGAACTGACCCCGAAGGAGATGCTCTTTCGTCTGTCCAATGGTATATCAATTCTGTGTTAAAATCGGGTGAAACCAATACGACTTTACTACTCGACTTATCTAACTATGGAGGAACAACTGTAAATGTTGAAGCTAGGGTTACGGATGATTTCACTTCCAGCCCAACAACAACCAATGCTTCTATGAATTTAGTTGTTGATTTAGATACTGTTCCTTCTTTTTCTTCGGCTACACTCGATGGTGTTTCTATCAATTTATCAGCAAGTATTGCTGTTGATCACGCTGTCGCAATCAATAAAATTTACATACCAACAGCATCTGACCCAGAAGGAGATACCTTCACTTTCAAATATAATTTAAGTAGTCTTACAACCAGTGGTACGCAATATTCTATACCCTACAACACACTAAACAACTCTACATTTACGGTGAATATTGTTCAATTCGATCTAAATGTAGCAACCAATTCCCATAATGTTACAGCAAATAATATTGTTCCGACTCCAATTATCATTGGAAACACTTCACATATTGATTTAAATGGAAATTATTCATTAATTGTAAGGCCAGGTGAAGACCTTGAAGGTGACAAGTTAACCACAGTCGTTTCTTTAAATGGCAATGCAATTGCAGGTGTAGTAGTCAATAATGAAATACAATATATCATAAACTTAACTGCACTTGGCAATACTACAGCAGTTTTCTCAGCAACAAATTCAGATGATAATGGCGCAACCCCTATTACAACTAATTTCAATGTAACTGTTATACAATCGATCGCACCTGCAAATATTAAAGCCACAAGAGGAAATGCAGGGGTCAGTTTAGCTTGGGATTCAGTAACATCGGCATCAAATTACAACATCTATTATGGTACCGCCCAACCAATTACTTTAGGTTCTACAAAGATTGCTGGTGTTACTAGTGCTGCGACAATAAGCTCACTTACCAATGGAACAACCTATTATTTTAGAGTTTCTGCCAATCATACTTCTAGTGAGGGACCTTTATCTTCAACGGATATTGTGATGACGCCACATGCTCCTGGTGATACATTAACCATAGCAGTGAATGCTCAAAACTTTGTGTTCAAGTTTATTCCTGCAAATACCTTCACTCAAGGTAGTGCTAGTACCGAAACGGGTCATGAAACTGCAGAGGCACCTAGTCATTCTGTTACTATTTCAAAAGGTTTTTGGATGATGGAAACAGAAGTAAATCAAATACAATGGAATGCTATTATAACCAGTGCACACCCTACAATATCAGGTTCACCCTCTAGTTTTATCGGTGGAACATTACCCGTAGAACAAGTTACATGGGAAGATATCATGGGTACAGATGGTTTTATCAATAAATTTCATCTTGCTGATTCTGGAACTTCATTAACATCAGGACTTTATATGCTTCCAACTGAAGCTCAATGGGAATCAGCTTATAGATCAGCAACAACAACTCGATTTCATTGGGGCGATGATACATCTTTAACAAGTATATCGACCTACGCATGGTTTTCTACCAATGCTACTAGCACCACAAATCCTGTTGCTTCTAAAACTGCCAATGCTTGGGGGTTAAGAGATATGTCAGGAAATGTTTCTGAATGGTGTATGGATAAAGCTCCTAGTGCTTATATTTCAAGCGCAGTTACGGATCCCACAGGACCAACAACTGGAGTGGAACGAATTTATAGAGGTGGCAGTTGGTTTGATTCAGGTAATAAATGTAGAGCGGCACAAAGGTTTCAAGCTTCAAAAGATATCAAAGGCACCAATTTAGGCTTCAGATTCATCAGGATTCCTCTTGATACCGAATAGCTGCTTACTCAGTATAAAATAATCTTAGAGCCCCTTTCATACCACACTTTTGATATTTATGATATGCTTTAGCTGCTCGAATTTTTATTTGGTTCTTAGTCTCATTTAAAACCCAACCTTCCAAGGCAGCATTCAAAGTATAGGCTTCGGGTGCCATAAATCCAGTTGTCAATAAAACTATATTTGATTTATAAGCAGATAAAGTTTGTTTGAAATATTGCTTACTCTTACATGCTAATACGATAACATCGTTAATTTTTTTATTCTTTTTAAATGTCTGACCACTAAGCTTAAAGTCCATCAATCCATTATGACCGATATAAACTAATAATTCTGCCTTGGCATATAAATTCATTTCATAGGAATTACTTTTCAAAGTAAAGATTTTCTGACCAGAAAGTGACAAGAATAAATCTTTAGTTGCTTGTTTAATTTCAGACCCCTTATAGGCATCTGCAACTAATAATATTGATAAACGTTTATGCTTAAAGACACATCGTTCTAAGATATTAATCGTAGGATTTTTTAAAGTTTTTATTAATTTCCAGTCAGATTTTTTTTCTAGATATGATTTAACTCCATACATAGCACCCCAATACAAATTATTTCCAGGATCAAGACCGTTGCCTAGCATTTTTGAAACAGGTACGATTCCTTGATTCTCATTATCACACAAGGCTACTAAGACATGAATCACTTTCTTGGGTTTTATCAATTTTAAGGTGTCATCAACAATAGTTGCATTCTCGTTAATATTTGACAAGACCCATACATCTGTATTCGTTTTATACCATAATCTTAATTGACTTCTTTGGCGATCTTCAAATGAGAATTTAAATGAAGATACTCTTAAAGCGCCTAAGTATATTTTAACCAAATATCTTTTTGTATAAAAAAGGTTTGGAAAGGAGGTTGAATCTGTTGTAGTAATCTTTTTTTTTATTGAATTACCAACTTGAATATAAAAAATACTTTTTGAATTTTTATTTTTCCATGTACCAATTGGAGAAATAGAATCAACGATAAGTTTGCATTTGTCATCCGCTATCAATACAAGATTAAAACTAATGCAAAATAAAAATAAGATATAATTCAATTTAGTTAACAAAATCATTTTATAAGCATTGCACATTGTTCGATGGCAGCCACCATAGAACTTTCGTTTGCAATACCTTTGCCAGCTATATCAAATGCTGTGCCGTGGTCAGGTGATGTTCGAATAAAAGGTAAGCCCAGTGTAATGTTCACACCCGAATCAAAAGCTAATGTTTTTAAAGGAATAAGTCCTTGGTCATGATACATGCAAATTTCAGCATCCCACTTCTCTTTTAATGCCAAATGAAATCCGGTATCTGGCGGATACGGCCCTTGAATTCTGGCGTGTGTCTTTTGTAGGGTTTTAATAGCGGGAGAAATTATTTTGGCTTCTTCATTTCCAAATCTCCCTCCGTCACTAGCATGAGGATTCAACCCCATCACACCAATTTTTGGATTTTTAATCCCCCAATATTTCTTAAGGGATTCGATGACGATTTTTGTAACATCACAAATTTCTTTTCTAGTGATCTTTTTAATAACATCCCTATAAGCCATATGACGTGTTATTAGGGCGACTTTTAGCCCCCCGCCAACCAAAAGCATTACTACCTTTTTGACTCCTGTACGTTGCTCTAAATATTCCGTATGACCTTCAAATGTAAAGCCAGCCTTAAGAATTGATTGTTTATGTAAGGGAGCAGTAACAATACCATCAATTGACTTTGCAATGGCTTCATCGACACTGCGCTCAAGAGCAAGTATTGACATTTTTCCAGATTGGGCACTAATTTTTCCAATTTTGTAATTAATAATTTTATTGTTTGCCACATCTATAAAAATCGATTTCTTATTCGCTATAGATTCAATTGATTTTGCAGGCAAAGTTAAATTTAGTGCCTGAGATTTTTTTAAAGAATAATTATAATCACCATATAAAACAAATTTTATTTGATTAAATTTTCTTTTTTTAATGGCCTTGAGAGTTATCTCTAATCCTATGCCAACTGGATCACCTAGTGATATTCCAATAATTTTTTTTCTTGGCGACAATATTATTTCTTTTTTGCATCTGCAACTGAATTTTTTTCCATGCTCATTTGCAAAGCATGAGTCCATATGGGTCCCATAGTTTCCATGATTTCAGCCGCTCGAGCTTCTTTCATTTCTTTTAAGTAAAACGCCGCTTTTGCAATTCGAGGATCATCTAATGGACTTCCTTTTTTACCAGTGTCCTTACCTTTTGAATCAAATATTATTGGTGGTTGCAGCTGATCTGTTTTTGGATCCAACGGTGTATTTATTAATGCTTTAGCAACATTAACTGGCTCCATACTGCGATATCTTTTCAAGACTGCTTTTAATCTTTCATCTTTTGATCGCTCTTGATCTTCCTTTATTTTCTTTTTATAGTCAGCTTGTCGTTTGGTTATATCTAATTGCATTGCACGAATATTTTTTGCCTCTTTTAATATATCATCTCTTTGTTTCTTTAGCTCTTTTGAAAGGTTTTGAATTTCCTTTTCTCTAAATTTTAATGATTCTAGACCAATATCATATTTACGTGAAGATACCTTACCTTCTTGTTTAGATAATTTCTCTTCTTCCTTTTGTTTTTCTTGATATTTTTTTTCGATTTTTCTTAGTTCGGAAATTCTTTCAATCTCAACTACTGTACCTTCATCTAAGGCTATTTTTCGCATTTCCTTTAGCTTCATTACATCTAATTTTCCAAGAAAAATCATGATTCCAATGGCAGATAATATACCAACGAAATTCATTGATAAAAAAAACAATACGCCTTCTTTTAATCCACCTTTCATGTTACTTCTCCTGAATCATGTCTTTGAAAATATTGTGCTGAAAGTTCATCTTGCTGCTTAGTCTCTAGTTTATCAATTTGGGTTTTTAAAGCATCTTTTTGTTTGTCAATAAGCTTTTCAACGACAACTTTATTTTGATTTGATTTTTGAAGTTCATGTCTTTTCTGGTCTACTTCGAACCTAGTTTCAATTAAAGATTGTTCTGATTTAATTTCTTTTATATGCATTTCTCTTAAATACATTTGATATTTCATCATTAAACTTACATCAATATTGTTCATTTGGTCGTTTTTAATATTACTATAAACTTGTTTTTTTAAATTTTGAATCATAATTATTTGATCTTCATGGGCCTTATGTGCAGATAGTTTTTTGGCCAGTTCTGTCATTTTCAAATCTTCTTCTATTTTTCGAACTTTCAATAAAGCATTAAGCTGCTTGATTTTTCTTCGCTTTGCTTTCATAATTTACACCTAAGACTTTGCTATCGTACCTAAGACTTGAATCTGTTTTATTGATTCTGTTAAATCTGCATTTTCATTCATTGACTGAATTAAAAAATTATTGATCGATTGATTCATTTCTATGGCTTTATCTATATTTTTATTTGACCCCGTAACGTAGGCACCAATGTTAATTAAATCTTCGGCTTCCTTGTAACTTGCAAGAAGTGATCTAATACGTTGTTGTGATTCTAATACATTAGACGATACAATTTGAGGTGATACTCGACTAATACTATTTAATATATCAATAGCAGGATAATGACCTTTTGCAGCTAAATCACGAGATAAGACAACATGACCATCCAATATTCCTCTAGCGGCATCTCCTATAGGATCATTGACATCATCCCCTTCTAATAGTACTGTATATACGCCGGTAATACTTCCATGTTCATTCCTACCAGCTCTTTCTAAGAATTTAGGCATCATACTAAATACCGATGGAGGATATCCTTTTGTAGCTGGAGGCTCGCCAACTGATAGACCTATTTCTCTTTGAGCCATTGCTGCACGTGTAATAGAATCCATGATTAAAAGAACATCTTTGCCTTGATCCCGAAAATATTCCGCAATTGAAGTGGCAACAAAAACTGATCGCACTCTCTGTAAGGCAGGTTTGTCGGAAGTAGAAACTATGACAACCGATCTTTTTAATGCTTCTTTTCCTAAATCTTTATCTAAGAATTCTCTTACTTCGCGACCACGTTCACCCACGAGAGCAATAATAATAATATCTGCTTTAGAATATTTGGCTATCATTCCAATAATAACAGATTTCCCAACACCTGTACCAGCAAAAATACCAAATCTTTGGCCCTTCCCTATTGTTAGCATACCATCTATGGCACGTAAACCTAGAGACAAGGGTTCAGTTATTCTAGGTCTTTTTAAGGGATCTGGGGCATCATTATATAAATTAACTTTTTTAACAGATGTTAATTCTTCTTTTTCATCAATTGGCTCACCTAACCCATTAAGTATTCGTCCAAGTAAATGATCACCTACTCCTATAGTTTGATTTGTCTCTAAAACAGTGATTTTATCATTTTGCGATATTCCATCTAAGGTTCCATAAGACATTAAAAGTGTTGAGTTGCCCTTAAACCCTACAATACCAGCAAATATTACGTTGTTGTTGTTTGTATTTATTTCACAAAAAGATCCAATCGGAGCAATTATAGAAGTCGCATGAATAACAAGCCCGACGACTTCTTGCACATAACCACTAACCTGAGTGGTAACACTTTCGTTAATATCATTTTTTAATTGGTCAATATCAAGCTTCATAGAAAACTTTAACCTTTACGGGTATTTAAATTGGATTATCTTTTTTAGTTGATAACAATGTCTGATAAATTTTATCTATTTGAGTAGAGATATTTTGATCCACATCTCCTTTTAAAGTTGTTATTAAACAACCACCCCTATCTACTGTATCATTTTGTATCAAATTTATATTTTCAAGCTCATCAATATCTTTTTTAAATTCAATCATATAAGTTTCAACTACTTTATAATCTTCACTGTGGACATTAATTTGCATATTAGATTTATCCGCAGTAAATTTAATTGCTGCTTTAATATTTTCTATCACTATTTGTGGATCAATATCTATATTTACTTTTATTATTTTTTCTGCAATTGCTATAGCTAATTTTATTAAATCTGCTTCTGCTTTTTGTAATAATTCTACTTTTACATCAGTAAATTCTTTTGATATATTCTCTAAATTTTTAATTAAAAATGAGGCATCTTTCTGTATTTCATTTACTTTTTTTTCTTCACCTTCTTTATGACCTTTTTCAATTCCTTCATCAAAGCCTTTTTTGTATCCTTCTTCGTAACCTTCTTTTGATTTTTCTTGCTTTTCTTTTTCAATTTCAGCTCTAGTAGAAGAAAGCATTTCTTCAGCTTGCTTTTTAGCCGCATCTAATATTGCTTGTGCTTCAGCAGCAAAATCAGTTAAGTTGAATAAGGTTGAAGAATTCATAAATATAATTTAGACAATAATTTCATCACCGCCCCCTTTACCAGAAATGATTAGGTCTCCAGATTCTTCTAATCTCCTCACAACATCTACAATTTTTTGTTGAGCCGTTTCAACATCCGCAACTTTAACAGGCCCCATAAAATCCATTGATTCTTTTATGCCGTCTGATGCTCTTTCAGACATTGAATTGAAAATTTTATTTTTCAATTCTTCAGAAGCACTCTTGAGAGCTAGCGCTAAATCATCTTGCTCAATTTCTTTAACAACTGATTGCATACCTTTGTCATCAACCAATTGAATATCTTCAAATACAAACATCAATCTTCTAATTTCTTCAACTAACTCAGGATCTTCTTCTTCCAGATTCTCTAGTATTCCTTTTTCAGTAGTCCTATCTGCTAAATTCAAAATAGATGAAACTGACTCAATGCCGCCCGAAGATTCTAAATCTTGACTCACAATTGCAGATAATCTTATTTCCAAACTCTTTTCAACTTCTTTAATTGCCTCAGGGGTTGTCTGCTCCATTTTGGCAATTCTTTTTACTACTTCAATTTGATTTTTTGGAGACAACTTTCCTAATATACTAGCTCCCATAGTTGGTTCTAAGTGAGCCAAAATTAAGGCAATTGTTTGTGGGTGTTCTGATTCAATAAAACTAAATAAGTTATCTGGGTCAGCCCTATGTAAAAAATGAAAAGGAACTTGTTGTATGGAAGTATTTAAGTCATTTAATATTTGACCTGCTAATTCAGTCGGCAAAGCTTTTTCTAATAATACACGAGCATAATCTACACCACCTTGGTCAATATATTTTGCAGCCAAGACAGTGTTATAAAATTCTTCGAGCGTTTTCTCTCTTGTTTCCCTAGGTATTTCACCAAGTCGAGCAATTTCCATTGAAATTTTTTCAATGGTTTCTGTATCCATATTTGATAATAAATTTGATGCCATTGTTGTATCTAACGATACGAGTAAAATAGCTGCTTTTTTTAAACCAGTTAAAGCAGAGTCTTGTGATGCTTTAGCCATAATTAATTATCCTGATATTGCCCAACTTTTTATTATTGTAGCAGCCTTTTTCACATCTTCACCTATGGCCTTATTTAAATTCTCTTCTAATTCGATTATTTTTCTATCCTCATCAGAGGTTTCTTGTTGTTTTCTCGCTAATAATTCAACTTCTTCTTCTTCTTCATCTTTCTTGATTTCTTCAGGGGTTTTAGTAATTTTCAATAATTTAATAACAACTAAAAACAAGACAAACCCTAATATTATTTGGACTGGGTTGAATCCTGGCGGTATTAATTCACTAACGTATTCATGCCAAATTTTGGATTCTTCCTTTACATCGTAAAAATCTCCACGGTATGGCACACTTTGGATAATAATATCATCGATCTTTAGTGGTTTACCAACAGCTTTTAATACTAAGATTGAAGCGTCACTAATTTCTTGTGGAGTCAATTTTATTTCTTTTTTATCTTCACCAATTGCATATGGCAATGTGACAGCAACGCTTATATTTTCAATTGTACCAGGGCTTTTTTTAGTAGTTGTGACTTCCGTCGATACCTTGGTTTGGATTGTATTTTTTTTAGTAATGGCAGATGTTTTATTGGATGAACCATTATTATCATTAGCACCTGCATTTGCATTTGCTCCGGCTTCGTTATTGCCCATTTCGGTAATACTTGTGGTGTCTACAGTGTCTTTTAATGTAACGACGGTCGAGTCAGGATCCAAAAAATCTTTTCGGCTTTCTACCTTATCAAGATTCAATGTTATTGATACAGCGACCTTAATGTCTTTTAAGCTTTTTCTAGCGAATGCTTCTAGGATATCTTTTATTTTAACTACATATTCATTTTCAAGATTTTTGACTTGTTTAAATTTAGACATATTGCCTTCAAAGCCATCTTCGCCATTACCTATTTTATAAGATTTACCACTACCATCTACTACTGTAACATTGTTTGAGGATAAATCTTCGGCACTTCCTGCCACAATTTCGGCAATGCCTTCGGCTTGTTGGTGTGTAAGATGTTTACCACTTTTTACTTTTACTTTAACAGTAGCGGTTCTTTGTTCCCATGCTTCAGGTCTATAAATACGTGAAACCGGTTTTTTTGATATGATAACTTCAGCTGATGCTATATTATCCAATGATGAAATTATTCTTTTAACTTCATTGCTTAAGGCAACTAAATATTTTTGTCTTTTACTTTCACTTGTATCCGACCAACTATTGCCATTTTTAAGTAATTCAAAGAAACCCCATGTCCCTTTATCTGGCAAGGCTTTATCCATAGATAGTCTCATGATGATGCTATCTTTCTCCCCAGCATTCACGGAAATAATATTATTTTTTAATTCTTTTTCGACTCCATAAGATTCTAGCTTAGATAATATATTACTTTGTTCTTCTGAACTTAAGCCAGTAAAGAGTACTTCTTTTTTATCAACAAAGACCGAAGAAGTAATTGATGCTAAAATAATAGTAACGGTAAATACAAACATACCCAAAGTAAGCTTTTGGGTTGAACTCATTTTATTAAAAAATATACTAACTTCTTGAAACAATTGAGCGAATCGACCCATTAGAATTAACTCCTTCAAACTTAAATATTAAACCTAAATGATATCATCATTTTTCAAGTTTATATTTTATAAAGTGTAAAGTATATTTTATCCAATAAACACCCCAATTTTCAAGTATATTCTTGGAATTGCTTAAAATTTATCTGAGAATAAAACTAGTGAAATAAATCTTTTTTCGATAGAAAATACGATTATTGGCTATTAAAATCGCATTCTCATGATTTCGTTATAGGCTTCAACCAATTTATTTCTAGTTTCCATTAACGCTGTAAAGGCAACATCAGATTTTTTTACGGCAATCATTACTTCACTCAAATTATCGGCTTCACCTGTTGCTAGTTTATTGACAGCATCTCCAGCTTCCATTTGTAATTTATTAACTTCAGAAATAGAATTTTCTAAAATATTTTTAAAAGAAGCTTTATCTAAATCGACATTATTATTCTTTTTGGTAGATGCTACATCACCTATCTTACTGATTGAATTTATCTTATTAATCGATGGTTCTGCCATATTTCGTCCTTATATTATGCTAATATTTCAAAAGAATTATTAATCATATTCTTAGCAATTTCAATTGCGGCTATATTTGCTTCATAGTTTCTACTTGCTGTAATCATATCAACCATTTCAGTTGGGGCATCTACATTCGGGATTTTTATATAACCATTGTCATCAGCATCTGGGTGCCCTGGTTCATATTTCGTATTAAAAGCAGACATATCATCTGCAATTTCCAATACTGAAACACCACCAGGTGAATTGATACCACCAGATTTTCCTAATATTTCTGAGAATGTAATTGTCTTCCTTCGATAAGGATTATTCTTTCCATATTCATCATGAGTGGTATTAATATTTGCAATATTATTTGCAATAACTTCCATTCGCATTTTTTGTGCTTTTAAAGCCGATGTAGAAATATCCATACTTGCAAAGATGCTACTCATTATATTTCCTTTCGTTAACCGGCTCTACCAATAATGGCTTTAGTCATACCATCAAAGGAGCCTTTAATAAATTTTGCATAAGCTCTATGAGCTAAACCATTTTGAACTATTTTTGATAATTCATTTTCATAAGTCACATTATTATTATCGTGTCTCATAGATGTGTCATCTTGAGGTGTCATGACATTAAAAGTCAAAGAGCCATTTAATGAATTCACCGAAATATCTCTACCACTATTCATTTTGAATTGTCTTGGATGCATTTTACTTCTGCCACCTATAGCTTCAGATAATAAACTTTGAAATTCTTCTATATTTAAATCTTTCGATTTATAGCCATTTGTCTCAACATTAGCTAAATTTTGAGCCAATATTCTTTGTCTTTTCTCAGTAAAAGCAATTGAACGCTCTAGTACAGGTAGCGTCCCTTTTCCTGAAAATAATATTCTTCCAATTCCCATTTTTATTCCCCAATAAATTTCTATTTCATGCATTAATAAGCAAAGTTAATACCACTTATTGATTAATGACAATATCCATTTATATTCACCTTCTGTAACTTAAAGGGCCTTTTAGCCCATTTATAGTGTCTTTTTACACATTCACCGGCAATTATTGCCGGCCATTTCTGCCGGTTACCATTCATCCAAAAACTTAAATTTACATTTCTAATTTGACACATAAATCCACCTATTTAATATATCGGTCAAAGACAGCATTAACTGCATTTTTAAAAACATTATTTAAATCTTTTTGATTCGTGATAGAAATATTTAAATCAATTAAATTCCCATCTGTGAGTTTATATATCAAGCCATGAATATATAAATTTGAATCGGATGCCCATGCTCTCCTAACTACGTCAGATGAATAAATATTCCTTACTTGATAAATAACATTCAATTCACATAGAGCATTTACTTGATCATTTATTTCTTTAATTTTGTCTAGAGATTCTTGATATTCACATTTTATAATATTTATATTTTCAACCCAATGATCTACTAAACCATTGTAAGAATCTTCAAAGGCCGTTAGCACACCACCACAAGAATAATGTCCACATAAAATTATGTGATTTATATTCAAAGTCTCTACTGCATATTGCAAAACACTATTACTGTTCATATCACCTTGCAAAAATTGATTAGCAATATTTCGATGTACAAAAATTTTTCCTGCAGGCAAATCAACAATTTGATTTTCAGAAACACGACTATCACTACACCCTATCCATAAATAATCCGGCTTCTGCTGCTGGCTTAATTTATCAAAAAAATCAGGTTTTTCCTTACTAACTTTTTTTGCCCAATTTTTATTTCGTTCTAATAGTTTTGTTAATGATGTCATTTTTTATACCTTTTGATTTATTAAGACTAATCCTATAAATCTATATCGCCTGCTTCTCGCCATTTTTTAAGTTTATCTCGCAAAGTTCTTTCGCCGATTCCTAACATTTCAGAAGTTCGAATTCTATTTAAATTTTGGTTTTCAAGAGTCCGGATAATGTATTCTTTTTCCACTTCAGCCAATTTATGGCCAACATCAAATACAGAAGAAGAATTACTATTTTTTCTTTTACCTAAACTAGAACGAACGATGTCTTCACCTATCTCCTGCCCTGCATATAAAGTAGCCAATCTTTCCATTAAATTTTGTAATTCCCTAACATTACCAGGCCATCTATGCGTCATTAAGAACTTTAAACCAGAATCTTTCAGATGAATGTTTTCAAACCCACGATTCTTACCAAATTGATTTATGAAGGTTTCAATTAAAAGACTTAAATCATCCAACCTTTCACGTAGTGGAGGCACAAAAAGAGGAATCACATTCAAACGGTAAAACAAATCTTCTCTGAATTCTCCGGCATCCACACTATCTTCTAGAGTTCTATTTGTGGTAGCAATCACTCTGACATCAACACTTATCACATCATTTGAACCAACTCTCTCAAATTCTTTTTCTTGCAAAACCCTTAATAATTTTGCTTGTAAATCTAAGTCCATTTCGCTAATTTCATCTAATAAAATTGTACCTGTATTAGCTAATTCAAATCGTCCAACTCTTTGCTTATCAGCACCCGTAAAAGCTCCTTTTTCATGCCCAAACAATTCACTTTCTAACAAACCGGCAGATAGCGCGGCACAATTAATTCTTACAAAAGGATTATTTCTTCTTTCACTATTTTGATGGACAGCTCTAGCAACAAGTTCTTTACCTGTTCCACTTTCTCCTTGAATAAGAATTGTAGTGTCTGTTCCTGAGATTTTATTAATAACATCCATGATCTCTTTTAAAGAGGTATTATTTCCAATTATTTCGTATTGATTAAATTTATGCTTAATTTCTTTTTTGAGGTATTCATTTTCTTGTTTTAATTTTCTATTCTTTAAGGCTTTACTCACGATTATTAATAACTCGTCAAGCTTTACTGGTTTTAAAATAAAATCATCGGCACCTTTTTTCATGGCATCTACAGCTGTTTCAATAGTTCCATAAGCAGTAACTAAAACAACTGGAATGGTGTCATCATAGTTTTTAACTTTTTCAAGTACTTCAATACCGGAGATTTTTGGCATTTTCATATCGGTTATTAATAAATCCACCGATTTATTTTCAATAAATTCAATTGCTTCTTCACCATTTTCAAATGAAAAGACTTTATAACCTGCATCTATTAACGATGCCGTCACAGATTCTCTCATTATGTCTTGATCGTCTAATACAACAATTCTTTCGTTCACCTATTTATCTCCTAATTTAATTAATCGGCAATTCAACAGAAAACTTAGCCCCACCTAATATTCCATTAGAAACAGTTATTTGTCCTTGATGGGCTTCAACCAATCGGTTTACAATTGGCAATCCTAATCCTGAACCAGTGCTTTTTGTTGTAAAAAATGGTTTAAATATTTCGGGTTTAATGTCATCTGGTATTCCTTCGCCATCATCTTCTATTGTAAATATATAACTATTTTCATTTTTTATTATGTTAAAATTTACTTTTCCATTTTTGGAAACAGCTTGCATCGCATTTAATAAAATATTCAAGAATACTTGATGAAGCATAAACTTATCTCCCATCATTGGAGCGTCATTTAATTCATTTTTTATATTTAATTCAATATTTTTAGATGACTTAATATTTTCGACACAATCTACTAATGAAGCAATAAATTTGATCAAGGAAAATGACTCACTCGAAGGGACATAATCTTTAGCATAAGTTAATAAATCCTCAACAATTTTATTTAAGGAAGATACACCCGATAAAATTTTATCGCATAACTCACTACCAGAGTCATCAGACTTTTTCTTTAAAAGGCTAACATATAGTTCAATGCCACCTAAAGGGTTTCTAATTTCATGAGCAATACTAGCAGACATTTCACCAATGGCCGCCAGGTGTTCCTTCCTTCTGAGCTCCTTATTTTTTTCATCTAACTCAATGGTTAATTCATCAACTCTATTTTTTAAAATTTCCTGTGATTTTTGAAGCTCTAATGTTGCATCCGTAAACGTCTGAAACATTTTCTCCAAATTATCAACCGAATCATTATCCATCGCCATAATATTCATTCGCTTTTATCTATAAACTGATTCTTCAATGATTCCTCGCCATAAGCAGATTGTAATTTTCGGATATTATTCATTTGCTTTGAATTCTCATTTTGTTTTTTCTTAATGATCTCAATATCAGTTTGTAATTTTGCATCAATTTCTAAAATTTCTTGAATATATTCTGAGATAGCCTCTACTTTTATTTTTAAATCATTTCGTACATTCTCTTCGGCTTCTGAAAAGTGATCATCCCAGAATTTTCGAAAAGGGTCAGCGTTTTGATTTATAACCATTGCCTCAGCCATTAAATTATTTTTAGCTTCTAACAATTCAAGAAGTTGGATTTCATTTTCAGCCGTCAATGAAGCTTGCATTTGTTTCGCTATATTAAGGACATTACTATAAATCTGTTCATTTTTATTTAAGGACGTAGTTAATACATTGATCGTATTATTTAAATTTATATCCATTTAATCTCCTCCAATAAACTTGTACTCATTATTCAACGTATTCCTCAATATGAAGACCCATTTACTGTTGAACCTTTTTGATATTTTTACTATTCCAGATTAAATTATTCTTTTTGAATTTAATCAAATCATCCCAATACTGTTTATTTACATCACCAGATTTGTTAACATATAAATTTTTATTAACGGCATCTAATACCCATTTAGCTGCTTTAAATTCTTCTTGAGCTTTTTCATCTTGCCCTAAATTCAATAAACATTCTCCAATTCTCATACCTAGACCTGGCGCTTCAGCACTTGTAGAATATCTATCCTTAGCTTCTCGATAAGCGATAATAGCTTTTTTCCAATTTTTCTGATTAAAATAAGTCAAAGGAATCATTATGTAGGCATCCTTTTTCTCATTCTTTCGCACATGTGAGCTCCATTTATTTACGTCCCATTTGACTAATTTAGAATATAGTTCTCTCGCTTTGTCATAATTATTTTGATCGTAATACATGTGTGCCATGTTGTAATAAATATCAAAACTTTCAACATCAAATATTTCCCAATTAATCATTTGTTCCTTTTCAAATAAGCCACCAACTCCTTTAACCAATTCAAATTCATATCGTTCTAAATAATCTACATATTTCTCCTTGGCAATTTTATAATTTCTTTGCCTTTTCTTTTCATTTTTTGATTTCCAACCTTTATGGAAATGAGAATCAGCATAAATCAAAACAGACTTTCTCCATACTTCACTTTCAGGACGAAATCTAAATAAAGGATCATTAAATACTGTTCTGTAAACATGACCAATCGCCAGATCATAATAACCTGCTTCTTTCATCGCAGCGCCTTTTTGATATATAGCTTTATAGGCATATAAGTTACGATCAATTGGTAATTCTCTTCTATTTAGTCTAAAATATGGATCACTCGCTCCTTTTTTTATTTTTAGTTTTCCAGTTTCTTCATCTCTAATTTTGGCAGGTTTCCAGACAATGTAACCATAAGCTAAATTAAAGTTTTTGATTGCCTCGCCATAATCCCCAACCTTTTGTTCGCAAATCCCTAATAAATAATGTGCCTCTGGCGATTCTGGTCTTTTAAAATAAGTGGATGTAAATTGCCTCAAAGGTTTAATAGCTCTAGAATAATCATTTTTTATCATGTAGTACTTACAGACATCCCACAACGCCTGAGAATAAAAAGGCGTTTCAGGAATTTTTTCAATCATTAGCTCAAGCGTTTCTCCGGCACGAATTGGCAAATCATTATCTATCCATATTTTGGCCATATCAAAATAAAGTTTGTCTCTTTTTTTACCCATCTGATGAATGGCGAGAGGGTTTGTTGTCATCAAGGTATAAACTTCAATTGCTTTTTCATAATCTTTTCTAGCAGTAAAAACATTTGCCAAATCATATAACAATCCAATTTCTGTAGAATTAGAATCTGGTTGTGTCAAAATTTCACTAACATTTAAAAATTCATTCTCAAGAAATAAATTTAAAGGCAATTCAGAAATTAATGCTCCATTTTTTCTCGCTAATTTTTCTAAAAGAAATTTTATACTAAAGTTATTCTTTTGGGATTTACTGCCATCGGCCTCAACTATTGTTTCAGAAAACGATATATCATATTTCTTTTTTCTAAAATTATATTTTGAAATTTCAAAAGTACCGGCTATATCCTCCTTGCTAGAGGGAAATTGATCGTGAATTCTTTTAAAGATTTCAATAGCTTTCTCATCTTGTTTTATATTAATATATGATTTGCCAAGATAAAATAGTGCGGGCGAATTAAACTCATCGTATATCCCCGTACCTCTTACCATTGAAAATCTATTGATGGCTTTTTTGAAATTACCAAGTTTAAAATGTGCTAATCCTGTTTTATACACAACGGCACTTTTTTGATTATCTGTAATAGCATTAATATTAAGGGCCTTCAAATAATGACCTAATGCCTTATCATAATTTTTTCTATCTAAGAAAATATTTCCTAAATACTTATTCGCTAAAAAATCTTTTTTCGAATCACCCAACATTTCCTGGTTAATAAATTTTGTAAAATTACTTTTGGATAATTCAAATTCACTATTCTTAAATTGTAAAATCCCCAAATTAAAATAAGCAAAGTTGATTTTTTGAGGCGTTGTTCGTCGGTGCAATGCTACTCTTGATATATCATATTCAATACCAACACTTTTTTCTAACCTTCTTTCATATCCATCACTTGTTCTCTCAATAGCAAGCTCAAGAAACTTTTTATAAAATTTTTGAGCTTTAACATTATTGCCCAACTCATTATTTAATTTTGCAATCATATAATATAGATGAGTTATATCTTCTGGAGAAATACCTTTAAAATTTTGCATTATTGGTTTTGATCTTATTTCTCCGTTGCCTCCCTTAAAAAGACCTTCATGGGCGTCAATCGAATTATCTGAAAGATCTTCAACTATCTCATAAACATTCAGCTTTGCCTTTTGGGGTAATTTGTCACTAGCTACATAATAAAAAGTATCTGCAGCATTAAGAACTTCTAATGCTTTAAATTTGTTAAAAATTCTAGGATTAATATCGTAGACAAATTTAAAATATTTTGCTGCCAGTAATCGAGACGATTTAAACTTTGGCAAATCTTCAAAGGCCAATTCTAAAACTTGTCGGTTTAAACGTTTTAAGTATTTATTATTTTTTGATCTTGTACTTTTTATGCTTGACCACTTAGAATTTTTTATTGACTCTTTAATTTTCTCCAACTCACTCGAATCTATTTCATCTAAATATAGATCAGGGATTCGTTTAATTAGATTTTCATCTAGTATTAATTTATTTAAATCATTTGACAAGGTGGTTGAGAATTTTGTATGATTTTTTCGAGACGGTCGTGAATTAAAACTCTTTATATTTTTTAAATCATCTAGCAATTTTATTTGATTTTCAAAATCACCGTCCAAAAATTCATAACGAGAAAAGTTTTGATTAGGTAATTTAAGCCCCAAATCTTCCGCTATATCATAGTAAACCAATGCTCTCTCAAACCACCATTCAGGAGATTGAACCTTATCTTCTTCATTAATGGTATCAGGCAGAAAAGACCAAACAAAGATAGCTCCGGTAAATGAAATAAGCATGAAAGGTAATTGCCAATTTCCTTCCGCACGAGCTTTAAACTTCTTAACTAAATTTTTTAAGTATTCTTTACTAAAATACTTTTTGAAAAATGAAAACCTATTTTTAAATTCTTCATCTTCCTCTTCTAATTCATCGGTGGGTATATTGGGGGCAGTTTCAGCTGTTGATGATTCTGCTGGTTTTTCTTCTTCGGCAGCATCAACTCCAGCTTCCGTCATAGAGTTCATTAGGTCATCAAAGAGTTCATCTTCTTCTTCTTCTGCCATATCATAAACCTGATATTAAATAATGACTTTTAAGGAATAAGCACATTATAGCTTATTCAGGAGTTATTATCCCCTTTGTCCAGGATATCTTTAATTTCATGTAAAGTCTTACCCTCTTCTTTGTATTGTTTAATCTTTTCCAATTTCTCAAACACATCTTCTCCGTATAAGCGGTGACTTGATAATGTGCGTTTTGCTTCAGTAATCAACCCTAACATAGTGTAATTATGAACCGTTTGACGTGAATAATCAGTAAACTCAACAATTTCGCCTATCTTATAAAGCTTCTCAGGTCGCCTCGGCTTTGTAGCCATGTATTTCTCCCATTTTAATTTTCTTTTTGCAAACTATATGCTATCTAATCATAATTATATTTTATAAAATGTAAAGTATAAAATATAAAGCAGACCGCTAAATTAATTTTGTCATATATATCCTCAATTTTATTGACTAAATTAAAAAGTGAGGAAATACAGTTTACCTTTTGAAAATATATCCCGGCATTACTTGAAATTATGGGTCCTTAGATTATAATTTTTCAGGTCTTGTTTTAGAGAAAAATTGTGCCTATATTAAAGATATTAAAATCAAACCAACAAATCGAGGTAGCTACTAAAAAAGTAGTTATTGGTCGACACAGTGGAGACGACCTCACATTAAATGATGCTAAATCATCCAGAAGTAATACTGAGATTGAATATAAAAATAAAAAGTATTTTATAAGAGATCGTGGTAGTCGAAATGGCACATTTGTAAATGGTACAAAAATTGAAGAAGCACTAGAATTAAAATATGGCGATAAGATATTAATTGGAACAAGCGAACTTGAATTTATTAAAACACCAGAAAAAATTAATCTCGAATTAATCGGATATGAAATAATTGAACATGTTGCTTCTGGCGGCATGGGAAAAGTATATAAAGCTAGGCAAGTATCTTTAGATAGAACCGTAGCAGTTAAAGTACTTTCACCAAAATTCACCTCTGATAAAAGATTAACAGAAAATTTCATTAATGAAGCTCGATCTGCTGGAAGATTAAATCATCCTAACCTTGTACAAGTTCATGATGTCAATAAAGATTTCCAAAAGGATGGTAGTGTTGTTTACTATTTTTCAATGGAATATGTTGATGGTCAAACTATCAAAGAAATAATTAGAGATCAAGAAAAACTATCGTACTTATATACGATAGATCTATTAATTGCGACATGTTTAGGTTTAGAATATATTCATAGCAATAATCTAGTTCATCGTGATATTAAACCTGATAACTTAATGCTCGATTCTGATCAAACATTAAAAATAGCAGATCTTGGAATTGCATTAAATGTAGAAGAAAGCACAGGTGAAGATATCACCGAAGACGGTCAACGTAGAGTCGTTGGCACACCACACTATATTTCACCTGAACAAGCTAGAGGACGAAAGATTGACCATAGGTCAGATATTTATAGTCTTGGCGCGACAGCATTTCATATGTTAACTGGTGACACACTTTACGATGGCGATAACGCAAGAGATATTATTAAAAAACATGTTAATACTGAGCCAAGATTGGTCTCGGATGTAGAATCTAAAGTTCCAAAATTATTATCCGAACTGATAAATTCTATGCTTGCAAAAGACATTAAAGATAGACCACAAACGGCAAAAGAACTAAGAGAAGAATTAGAGGATTTAAAATTAAGATTACAGAAGAATGCTACAGGTTTCAGAGCAGGCAAACAAAAAAACCAACATAAAAAAAGCCCCTTAATGTTTTCATTAATTGCGGTTATTCTAGGTGTTATTTTTGCATTTATGTATTTATTTTTAACTTCTGTCAACACAGACGACAATATCAAAAACATAAACAATAATAATGGTGAACAAAACAACGACACCATGGCTATTCTTCAAAGTCAGATCAGTCAGGCTCAAAATCTTTCTGATCAAAATAAATATGAAGAAGCAATTAATATCTTCAATAAATTAAAGAGCCAACATCCTGAAAATGACCAAATCGTCATACTTCTGAAAAAAACAAAGGTATCACGAGATAGTTACAACTCAGAAAAAATTAAAAATAATTTTAACAATGCATATACTCGAATACTAGAGGAAGCACAATCGCCTGACTCTAGCAACCTACTAGCACTTGAATCAAAATTAAAGATCTTTATTAATAAATACAAAAACACTGAAGAAGCTAAACAATTAAAAAAAGAATTAAAAACAATTCAGAAACAAATTCACAAAGAGCAAGAATCAAGCTTGTTATTGAATTATCAAAATGAGATTAATAGTATTAAAGGCGAAGAAAAGCAAATTGAACATTTAAAGAAAAATAAAAAAAGATTTTATCAAAAAGAAAGTAAGTCATGGTTTGATAATAAAATCAATTCTCTAAATCATAAACTACTTGAACAAGTAAGAGATGCCAATAAAAGCGCCAGAAATATCAATGCTCATATTAATGCAAATACGTTTGATTTTGCAATGAAACAAGCCAAATCGTATTTAGAAAATTATGAATATTCGGTTGCAAAGAATGTCATTCTCAGCAAAATTGCTGACATTGAGAAAAAAGCTAATAATTTTAAAAACGGAATCATTAAAAAGACTAACATGCTTTTAAACGATGACTTTGATAGTGCTGAAGCAAAATTAATCATTGAATCAAATTTAAGCAAATTAGAAGGAACAAAAGCTCATGGCAGCCTTAAAGGTAATCTCAACAAAATTCTATCTGTCAGACGCTTACATTCTGAAGTTTGCAAATTTCTTGATGGCTCAGAATTAATAGATTTATATCCTATAACCGAAGGGTTCAAGGAAGTCAGATTAAAATCAAAAACTGCCAATGAAGAAAAGATAGATATTCAAAAAGTCTATGATGCAAATACGAATAAAGAAAGAACTCAAAAGTTATCAAAAAGTTGGTCTTCAATTGATCGTGCAAAAATTTACAAAATTTACGAGTCAGTATTGCGAAATAAAAAGTCTTTCAAGAAGTACAGCAAAGCCTTGGAAACTTTCAAAAAAATATTTAAAGTCAAAGAATCAGATTTAAAGGCATTAGATTAATAGTAATGCTAAGCAAATTATTCTCATTTCTATCTAGCATCAATTTTTTATTTTGTTTTATTCTGGAAGCATTGTTTGGTGGAATATTAATATTTATTGGTATTTATTTTTGGATAGATCCAGGTGATAGTTTATCCTCTGTTAAAGTTATTTTTGACTTTTCAAAAGAAATAGTGAGCCCATACCTTGTAGAATCAAATTTTGGGAAAACTGGCAAGATTTTTTCTATAACTGGTTTCTTATTACTTTGTATTCTAACATATAGACTCGTAAGTATTAAACGTAATAAAATCATTTATTTCACTAGCCCACACGCAGAAGTAAATATAAAGCAATTAGAGAAAAATCTTGAGGATTCTTTATCAATTCTCAGCGGTCTTAAAAAATCGTCCATAAAGATTCAAATGAAGGTATTAAGTCAAACAATAACGTGTCAAGCTTCTATTGTAATAGATGAGGGTGTCCACATTCCTCAAATTGAAAAAGCCATCATCCACTTATTGAGAAAAAGAATTAAAGAGGTTCTGTTGGGCTTGGCGATCCAAGTTAACGTAAAGGTGAACATTAAGATTGAACCAGAGAAAAACTATGTCTCCTACAATGTTATTCAAGAATACCAAGGTTCCTTACCACATACAGAAAATGATCAAACTAATTTTCCGAAACAATCCGGCATAGGCGTTGAAAGCAACAATTAAGATTCATGATTCGAAATGTAATTTTTGATTGGTCAGGCACATTATGCAATGATCATCAGTTCACGCATGAACTGACTAATGCTACTTTACAGCATTTTGGCTCCGATTCAATTGACTTTGAAACTTATAAATCTGAATTTAAAATTCCTGTAGATCTTTTTTATACCAAATATATTAAAGACGTTGATATTAAAACCATTGATAAATTTTTCTTCAGTCTATACCTTGAACGCATTAAAGATTTAAACTTTTTTCCAAAAACAAATCTGCTATTAAACTTCTTAAAAGAATTTAATTTCAATGTCAGTATATGCTCAACATTAAGTCAACGTATTTTAGACAATGCTGTCAAACATCATAAGCTTGAAGATTATTTTAATCACGTTATGGGCAACGCATTTGATAAAACAGATGTTTTAAAAGGTTATTTAAATCAAAATAATTTAATTCCTGATGAAACAATATTCATAGGAGATATGCCTCATGATATCATCGCAGGGAAAAATGCTGCTATCAGAACTGGAGCTGCTAATTATGGCTATTCAAATCCTGAAGTACTTCAGCAAGAAAAACCAGATGATTCATTTGACTCAATTGAAAAACTATTTCATTGGTTTTGTACACAGCAGTCACCTACTAACAAAGAGAAAGTCATTGCAACTGTTGGTGGGTTAATATTCAACAACAAAAATGAATTCTTATTGGTCAAAACGAATAAGTGGTCAAATTTGTTTGGCACGCCTGGGGGGAAAATAGAATACAACGAATCAATGGAAGATGCCTTTATCCGAGAAATTTCAGAAGAAACCAACCTTTCAATTTATGATATAGAATTTATATGCATTCAAGACTGTATTCAACATCCAGAGTTTTATTTACCTCGACATTTCCTGTTGATTAATTACATTGCAAAAACGTCAGATAAAAATGTAATACTAAACTATGAAGCATCAGAATATAAATGGGTTACTATTCAGGAAGCATTAGGTATGCCCTTGAATCAGCCTACTCGTTATTTAATAGAAACGGTAATGAAAAAATGATTGGAACAATTGGAGTTAAAGATTTAAAAGTTACCTGTGTAATTGGTATTTATCCGGAAGAAAGAACAAAGAATCAAGATTTATTTATTGATATAGAAATCCAATATGATTTTAATAATGCCAGCAGATCAGAAAATGTAGATGACACCATAGATTATGCTAAAATTTCAGATGATATCACTTCTCTCGCAATAGCAAAAAAATATCAATTAATAGAAACATTAGCAGAAGATTCCGCTCAACTAATTTTAAATCAATATAAAGTAGAATCAGTAAAAATTATTGTAAAAAAACCTGGTGCTGTACCAGCAGCAGCATATCCTTATGTAGAAATTTTTAGAACTAAAAAATGAAAAATAAATTAGCATTAATTACAGGCTCGGCAAAACGATTGGGTAGAGATTTAGCCTTATCACTAGCTAATGATGGATACGATATAATCATCCATTATCTCGAAAGTGAAAAAGAGGCTGAACAATTAAAAGGTGATATTGAAAAATTAGGAAGAAGAGCATTCACCTATTCAGCAAATATGAAATTTAAAAATGAAATATTAAAAATGAAAGACTGGTTTGAAGAACAATTTGAATCATTAGATTTATTGATCAACAATGTAGGGAATTACCCTATAAAAAAGATATCTGAATTGTCATTAGAAGAATGGGATGATACCATTCAAACTAATTTAAATGGTGCCTTCTACATGATTCATAGCTTTTTGCCATTTATAAAAAATTGCGAAGGCAATATAATCAACATTGGATACGCAGGATCAGAGTCTATTAGAGCAAACACTTTAAATACTCCATATGCAATAAGCAAAACAGGGTTATTAATATTAACAAAAAGTTTAGCAAAAGATTTAGGAAATCAAAATATCAGAGTCAATATGGTAAGTCCTGGTCAACTTGAATTCAGTATAGATTTACCTAAAAACTTAAAAAAGGTAATACCTCTTCAACGAGCAGGAACCTCAACAGACGTTTATCAGGCTATTAATTATATTTTAAACTCAAGTTATATAACTGGAATAAATATAGATGTAGCAGGTGGCCATCTTTTATAAATATTTTTATATCTAACAAATATGGTTTTAAAATTATAAACAAATTAGCTTTCTAATGTTTTAGAGTCTATTAGATAGCTAATTAGATAAAACTAATATTAAGTTCTTTTAATTACAAAGGTAATGAAAGTCCAAGGCCCTTTTCAATAGCTAAATCATAAATCTTTTTACCAATAACGACATCTTCAACACCCATACCGATATTCATATCAATAATTAATTCATCATCAGTTTCTCTGCCAACCTTTAAACCAGCTACAACTTCTCCGATTTCAGCATGAATATCGGGCAAACCATTAGCTAAATACCCTACACCCATAAAATAATTCATTTCATCTAAACTATCTACTAAAAATTTGTCCGCCCGCTTAAATGTTTTCCATTCCCATAAACTATCAAAATCAACGGGTGCAATAAAGGCTCCTTCTTTAATCCATTCATCTTTAATTTGTGGCTCAGGCTTAGATAAAATTGCTGTTGCACTAACAACGACATCTGAACCTCTAACAGTTTCTTCAAATGATTTACATGGAATTAATTCTACATTTGGATGCTTTGGCTGCAAGTCAGAAATTAATTTACTTATGCTCTCTTCAAATCTATCATAAATTTTTATTTTTTTTAAATTTGGAATTACTTTCGGTAATAAATTCACATGTTCTCTACCTTGTATACCCGCTCCAATCATTCCAACGATCTCACTATCTTTTCTAGCTAGATATTCACATGCGACAGCAGTAACGGCAGGCGTTCTTTTTGCTGTAATCCAAATCGCATCCAATATACAAATTGGCCAGCCAGTTTCAGAACAATTTAGTATCATCAATCCACTTGTTTGTGGTAAATTATATTTATAATTGTCTGGGAAACATTCTGCCCATTTTATTCCGCAAGCATCATAAGCTGGTACCCACCCTGGCATGGCATGCATCAATGTGTTTTCACGAGGGTGCAATCCAATTTTCGATGGCATCTCATATTTTTTAGAACCATGCTCTGTTAATGCTGCCTTCACTAATTGGAGTATGTCGTCATCATTAATTCCAGCTTCAATTACTTTGTCTTGAGTTAAATATAAAATTTCTTTACCGACATTTCTTTTAACCATAATAAACTCCTTTAATTGTAAAAATATTATTTGGACCAATTGGATTATTAAATATACCTAATGTACCATTATATCAATGATTTCAAAAGTACAAGGAGTCGGTAATATCCTAAATTTCAAAAAATATTAATGTAATTATGCAGTGCATAAAAATGAATTAAGATCAGGATATGATAGATCTAATTGGAAATCTGTTGGCAAGTGTTGCCTAATTTCATTTGAGTGGGAACAAGAATGTCTATAAATTCATTATCATGAAAATTTTCACAGGTCTCAATTAAACGATTAATTGCCATTTGAGAGATAAGTTTATCTTGTAGCTCAACTGTTGTTAAATTTAAACCAGGTATCATTGCATTAACATTTCCAAAACCAATAACGCTAACATCTTTTGGGACAGAGTATTTATTCTCAAGCAAATATTGAATCGCACCACAGGCTAAAGCATCATTAAAGGTATATATTGCCGTAGGTTTATTTTTACGATTCATTAATTTTTTTGTTGAAGCATACCCATCTTCTATGGTGCACTTACCATTGATCAAGAGACTTTCATTGAAAGATAAATTATTTGCAGCTAGGCCTTCCATAAACCCTATATAACGCTCTTTATTATATTTCTCCCATAAATCCCAATTAATAAAAGCAATATCTTTATGGCCTAATTTAGCTAAATAGGATACAGCATCTAAGGACCCTTGCCTAGAATCTAAATTGATAGTATCCATTTTTAGACAATCAATTTTATGATCGAACAATATTGCAGGAATTTTTAATTTTGAAATCTCTTTTAAAAAATCAACATCAAGGATACACATCAAGAATAATGCATCAACATTCAAGTCTGTCTTTTTAAGCTTTCTATCAATCGAAAGCAAAGATTTAAGAGATAACATACTGATTGAATAATCTTTTTGTCCACTCTCAGATACAGCATCCATTATGATTCCTGTAAAATAAGAATCTTTTATTAACTGATCCATGGCATTAACATTTTCCATTACAATACCAATGCGTATTGTTTTAGGCAGGTCCCCTCCGTTATTTTGCTTTACAAAAGTACCTCTGTTTCTATGGCGTACAATCAATCCTTCATTTTCTAAAATCTCAAAAGCCTTTCTTAAAGTACCTCTGCTAACCCCTAAATTCTCAGATAAAATTCGCTCTTCAGGTAAACGGTTATTAGCAAATGCTTCTTTTTCGATCTCATCTTTTATGTGATGAATCACTTGATCAACTAAACTAATTTTTTTTATGACTTGTGACATTTTTATACCTTGTTTAAAAGATATACCTTTTGTACCAATTAAATATTGATTTGCAAGGAAACTTAAAATTCAGATTTAAGTCACAATAGGAAGTTCAAAAAGAGGATTTTAATAATAGAGTTAAACAGAAGATTTAAACACCGCAATAAGAATTAAAACATCGCGGTGTTTAAAGAATATAACTATTTGATTACTGGTTTACTACAACCAAAACTACCCTTATACTTTTTTGATCCGGCAGCAATTGCGTCATCAATTGAAATAGCATTTAAATAAACCGGTGTTTTAGGCCACTTCACTTTCCCCGCCTGCAATGGCAATCCTAACATTCCTCTTAAAGCATTCGCATTACTATTAGAAGCAGTTACATTTGCTTCAGCTTTTGCTCGATCAACAATAACTCTTGATCCATATAATAATGCAAAATCTTTGCTGACAGGCACTTTAATAGCATCAGTAATATTTTCATCAGAGTCTTCATGAAGATATTCTGCTTCATCTACCATATTTTCAACATCCATTTGAGTATCAAAATCCATGTAGTCAGCTTTTTTTGCACCAGTAATTAAGTTTTTGACCAATAAAATATTTTTGCATTTATATCCATTGTTAATCGCATAAATATCGGCAAAACCTAAAACATTATTTTTTATAGTCACTTTAGCATTTCTATCTAGGTCAATATTTGATCCTTTACTCATTCCACTATCCCATGTAAAAAGAATCGTGTTATTCGTAACAGTAAACGATGGCAAAGGTGCTTTCCCATGATACTTAGAACCACAAAAAATACCGGAACCACTATTTTGAATGACCAGATTATTATCTATGATAATCGTTGAACCTTTATATCCAGATACACTTAAACTACCGCCATTACCATAAGTATTCATGACAATATTATTTGTTACTGTAATTTTCCATCTCGGTCCTCTATCAAATTTTTCACTTTTTGCAACTCTGATAGCAATACCACCTTCACTTGGACTAGGGTTTTTACCTGTTTTTGGATCAGCCATAGGTATTAACTTACTTCGTTTTTCAGATAAATATCTGTTACGTCCAGCATGATCTACAATCAAACCATCGACAACTATTTCTGAATTTGGCCCACCATATTTCATCAAATCTATGAAAAGTGCGGGCCACATTTCATAATTTTTAGTTAAGTTATATCCAGATAAGATTGTCTTATGAGCACCCCAAGGATCTCGCTTTGTAAAGGCTTGGTCATAACCGCCATATATTTTAACCGGAACTTTAATTATATTAGATCCCGTTTTACCACGACCTAAATAAACTCCTTCCGCAATATGTACAACATCTCCCCCAACAAGTTTTGAGATAATATTCCCCAAATCTTTTGCTGGTTTTACTTTTGTACCCTTCTTACCTTTACCCTTAGCAACAGAGACATACCAATCTCTTGCCATTAAAGATGAACCAAAAATTAATAAAAGGCAAATGGTAAAAGACAGACATTTAATCTTTTTAATCATGAATAACTCCCAAAAATAATTAATAAATGAATATGAATTCAACTAAGCTTAATAATACACTCAAGCTATAATCACTATCACAGTATACCACCATCTTTAATTGAAAAAAAATAATCCAACTAAATTAAATCAGTATTTATCATATTAATCTTATAGATTAAAAAAATCTTATTGGGTATTTATTAAAAATAAGAATATTCTCGAAATAAGACAATATAAAATTTATTCAAGGCAAGTAATGAATCGAATTATTTACCTAAAATGGAAAATAAATTAAACTTCCCAAATAACACCTGTCTGATTTTCGAGTCTAAATGAATCATCGACCTTTGTAAAATTCAGGCCTTCGCCTAAATCCCAACTGCCATTTCTTCCACTCGGTTTGGCTGGTACAACATCATCAAAAGGAATTAATATTGTTGCAAATATCGGAGATATTTCCTTTTTTCTAATCGCAATATATTCAAGAGGACCCATAACACCACCTTCTGGCCTATTTAATGAAACAATTTCTGCGGCCTCACATACCGGAAAACCAATTAATGAAATGCTTTCTGTTTTGAAATTAAAAGATTCATGATTAATTTCAAGTTTATCCTGACCATGAAAGAGTTGATCCCAAATAAAACTCTCTTTTGTATTATTATTTATTTTGTCCGCGACAAGAAGTAGGCCACTTTCTTTTACCCAGCATAACAATCGAGTTTGCACAACTCCTGAATATATTTCTGCTGCAGAAACAATTACAGAAAACTTTTCATTATCATCTGTTTTCAAAAAATTGCCTTGGCTTAAAAGATGATTTTTATGCGCTACAGGAAATGCATCCTTTGATTTCCATGGACTAATCTCATGAGGATCATAAATGGCCACCACATTATGCGATGTGCTACTCTTGTACCACCCTCTTCCAGACAAACTAGCTTGATTTAAAATACCAGGGTCGATTAGTAGTTGCTCATTATCATGCCAGTAATCAAAAACTAAACGATCGGCATGTGCATGACCTCCAGTATATTTCCCACATTTTTGAGCAAGAAGACTTTCTGACTCTGGCTTAATATTTCTAAAACACACCGTGCCACCTTCTTTAAATAGCGCCGGAGTTTTAATATCTCGAATCGGCGCAACAGTAGGATCAAAATACAACATCGAATAAAAAAATTCACCTGAAAATCTTTGCAAACAATGTTTGGGATTTTCATCCCGTTGACGTAATTCACCTATCATAAATTCATCCGCAACCCATTGAAAATGATTATTCTTAAATTGCGAAGCACCAAAACGAAATAATGAAGATGGCAAAGAAGGATGACAATCATTAAATGCTACTGTGCCGCCATCTGGAGTATGCAAAGAGGCTAACCATTGAAGACCCTTAAGGTATAAATCACGATACCAAGGCTCTTTAAACAAATCTCTTTTAGTGTACGTTTTAAGATTTTGTGCCAATATTATCCCCAAATGAAGACAAAAACTATGATAGGATGGCGTTAACTCATTTTGAACTCCATCTTCATAAAAGGCATCTTTCATATATTGAATCGCTATTTCAGTGGCAATATCGCTCCAACGTTTTGCATCACCCAATTCATTAAAATAATTTAATACCTCTACGACACCAACGGAATCAGCAAGATAATGATTTTGAACTAATTTATCCTGAATACACCAACGACCCAACGCATATAGATGTCTTGGTACAGCTGCCAGAACAATTTTCCTAAACCTTTTTTGATCCTGTTCTGAAAAAGAATCTCTTAACCAATCAAAAATAAATAATAATGATTTGTTGATCAACGTTTGCTCTATCTTACTTTCTGACATAGTATTTTCAGAATTACTTTCACCTACTTTAATAAAAGTCATGACATCTCTGACACACGCTTCCTCATATTTTTTATCGCCCTCAAGCAGATAGATCAAGCCCATATCTAAAAGATTCAAATAATCTGGAGTTCGATTGTGTGACTCATTTGCTCCATCCCAAGGTTCAATACCATTTGCCAATTGTTCTTCAAGTCTGGCATAACTATCTTTAATACATTTCTTATAAAACGGGTGATTTTTTAAACCTTCAATTCTTTCTAGATCAACAGAAGAAATTAAAAACTTTGGTTTATTTTTTAATATCATGGAATAAGCCTCCTACAGTACAGCCCTCGACTATCAAATTTTTAAACCAATAATTTCTATAAATTATTCGTTATTTTACAACCTCTATGCTTATTTAAAATTTTTGATTAAAAATGAGACAACACTTCAAGAATTAATAATTAATAAATCATTCACTTTTTTTCAAAAATACAAAAATATAATAAACTCTTAAAACAAACTCCAAGCTATCGAAAGACCAATTTCTATTTTGAAGAATAATTAATCAAAATGTATCCCCTCTATAAAGATGCATGCAATTAATAAACTCACTTTCTATATATGATTAATTTCAAATTATTTTCTTTTTTATTTGAATCTGATTTAAACATAAGCGATAATTAGGTATCACGTGTATTTTCAGGAAATTAATGTGGAAAAAATATTAATATTAGACGATGATGTCGACATTACGACTATGCTTAGCGATTTCTTAAAAAGTAATTTTAATCCTGCTTGTTTTAATGATCCTGAATTGGCATACAATCATTTTCAAAATAATGGGCCATTTCGATCTGTAATAGTTGATTTAGATATGCCAAAAATAAATGGAGAAAAATTTATTGGACTTATTAGGGAAATAAATCCCGAACAAAATATTACTATAATTACTGGTGTTGAGGATCTCGATTTGATGGAACATCTTGTAACAAAGTATCCCAAATGCCGAATTCTTAAGAAACCCTTTGACTTAAATCGACTATTATTAGAGCTATTATAAGCCTAAAGATATCTCAACAAATCTTCGAATTAAATTTTATATAATTAAATAGCTAAAATTCCAAATTTAAATAATTTGAAATTAGAACCTTGGTAGTGTATAATAAATTAGAGAAATATGTGGGAACTCATACTATGAAAAAGAACTCACACCTTCTCCTCAGTATATCTATCCTAATCTTAGGTATATTAATCTCCACTTTTATCTTTACCTTAAATCAAATAGTAGTTGATAAATCAATCGAAGAAACTATTGAAGGCAAATTAAATGAAATTTATATTTCAATAGATTTAGAAATAGAAAAAAATATTCAAATATTATCAAACATAGGCGCTTATTTTAATTCTAACACAATAGAAAACAGAAAAGATTTTCACAACATTGTGAGCCCAATCATTTTAAATAATAAAAGTATTCAAGCTCTAGAATGGATTCCAAATATACCGCAACATGCGCGAACAAACTTTGAAAATGATGCTATTAAGGATGGCTTTAAAAAATTCAAAATAAAACAAAGAGACAAAAATGGTCTATTACAAATAAGCCCTACTAAGACAAATTTATTCCCTGTATTTTACGTAGAACCTTTTAAGAATAATGAAAAGGCATTAGGATTTGACCTATCATCAAATTCAAAAAGGAGAAGTGCTTTATCAACTGCAACAAAAAATATGACGGCTATAGCCACAGATCCAATAATTCTTGTTCAATCTCAAGAAAAAGGAATTCTCATTTTCTTTCCATTTATAAATAAGAATGTATCTATAAATGCAAAAAGAGGAAATTCAATATTTATAGATTTCACCCTTGGCGTCTTCAATTTAAACACTTTAATTAAGTCCTCTCTATCAATAAAAGATAAAGAAGAATTTAAACTGAAAATAGTTTCAATAATTGATAATAAATTTCACGAAATATACATTTCACAAGATTTTATTGAAACAAGTAAAACAAAATCTAAAAATATATTAGTAGCCAGTAAAAATTGGGAAATACATTTATCACCTACAAAACAATTTTTTGAATCAAGAACTTCTAGATTACCACAAGTACTTTTAACCGGTGGATTAATGATCTCTGTTTTATTATCAATAATCTCCTACTTAATTTTGGAATCAAAAAACCAAATACAAATTCATGTTATTGAAAAGACAGAAGAATTAAATAATGTAATGCTACAATTAGAAAACCAAAAATATGAATTAGTGGCCCAAGCTAAAGATCTCATGTTATCCAATAAATACAAATCAGAATTCTTAGCAAATATGAGCCATGAAATCAGAACACCAATGAACGGAATTATAGGGTTTAGTGACATTGTTTTAGAGGGTACTCTAAACCCGGAGCAAAAAGAATCTATGGATATGATCAAAAATTGTTCTGACTCTTTATTGAGTATTATAAATGACATCTTGGATTTATCAAAAATAGAAGCCGGCCAATTAAGCCTCGAAATGATAAGTTTTGATTTTATTGAATGCATGTTTCAATGTATGGATGTGATACGTAGTAAAGTAATTAAAAAACCAATTAATTTGATTATCGAAACAGATAAAGAATCATGTTTTGTAATCGGAGATCCAAATAGATTAAAACAAATATTTATAAACCTAATAGGCAATGCTGTCAAATTCACAAGCAAAGGGCATATTATCTTAAAAGCTACCGTTAATTCAGAAGATGAAGAAAATATATCTATTAAATTTTTTGCAATAGATACTGGAATTGGTCTTACTGTAGATCAACAAAAAAATGTTTTCAATGCCTTTCAACAAGCTGATGGCTCAACTACAAGAAAATTTGGCGGCACAGGCTTAGGACTTTCTATCAGTAAAAACTTATGTGAATTAATGCATAGTAAGTTGAAAGTAACAAGTCAAGTAGGTAACGGTTGCAATTTCTTTTTTGACGTTGAATTCAAAAAAGATAGAAATATAGACTTGAAAAGAAAATCCATCAAAAATGCAAAAAATATTATCATATTAATATCTGAGCCGAAGACCCCTACATTAAAAAATATATGCAATCATCTGCAGAAAATAAACGTATCAATTATTAACTACCTTCAATTTCAAGAAGAAATAAAAACGAACATAAAGAAATATGACCACAAAAAGATTTATGGACTACTAGTTCAAAATTCAATTTATTCAATAAACTATCAAGATGAGTGGTCACAAACAAAAGAAATTTTTCCTGACTTATTAGATTTATGGATTGTACCAGTTGTAAACGACAATTCTTGCCCTATTCACAAAAATATAACAACAATAAATAAAGTATTAGAACCCGTAAAGCCATCAGCTCTTTATTCAAAATTAGGATTATTAAATAATCAAACCGAAAAAAAACACGAGACATCCTTCATAAAAAATGAAACTTCAAGCTTAAAAATATTATTGGTAGAAGACAATATAGTCAATCAACAACTTCAATTAAAAATGTTAAAAAATATGGGCCATCAACTAGATCTTGCTGAAAATGGTTTAATTGCTTTACAAAAAGTTGAATCCAATTCTTATGATCTTATTTTTATGGATATGCAAATGCCAATTATGGGTGGTACGGAAGCCACTAAAAAAA
The DNA here is from genome assembly GCA_002746535.1 of Planctomycetota bacterium. GTDB lineage: Bacteria > Planctomycetota. The sequence goes on along the minus strand of NVWA01000001.1, from coordinate 227,063 downwards.
TTCGCTCCATGAATATTGGCATTCCCATAATTGCTATGACAGCAAATGCCTTTGAATCAGACAAAAAAGAATGTTTTGATGCTGGAATGGATGGCTTCTTAACAAAACCATTAATTAAAAAAGAAATCATTGCTGAAATTCAAAAATACACGAAACAATAATTATGAACGAATTACTTTAAGATCTCATTTATTTTTTTGATTAAATCAAATACGTCCAATGGTTTTTTAAAGACGCCTACAATATTTTCATATTCTGCAAGTGTGACTTTTACTTTATCATCAATATAACCAGAAACGACAATGATTTTAGCTTTGCAATCGACTAATTTTAAACCATAGATATTTTCTAAGCCACTCCAATTTGGCATTTTCAAATCTGTAACAATCAAATCAAATTCATCGGTTACAGCTTTATCAAATCCAATTTGGCCATCATCTGCGCAAACGATATCATATCCAGCATCTTCAAGGCTTTTAGCAAATAAACTTTGAATAGTTTCATCATCTTCAATAATTAATATCTTTTTCTTTGACATAAACCGGAGACCTTTTAGGTAAAAACTTAACGCACAACTTCTATTTTATCATCCAAACATAACAAAGCAAATACACTACAATTACACCTATTCACACTTAATAATTCTGACCAATTTTGATTATAAATACATGAAAATTGTTTGATAAATAAAACTACATTTATGTGGAAGTATAATTCAATTCGAATAAATTATTTATCGATTATCACCCCATTTTCATTCCATTTTTTTTCTGAAACTAATTTTCCATTTAAATAAATCCGAATTAATTTCTTTTCACCATTTTGATGCCACTCTTCAAAATTACCTTCATTTTTTCCGTTCAAATGATTAGCTGAAAACAATTTCAAACCGTTTTCTTGCCAATAACTTTCGTTACCATGGATTTTTCCATTTACATAATTTCCCTCAAAATATTTATTTCCATTTTTATGCCAATAAATTGTTTTTCCGTGTTTTTTACCATTAAGTAAATCACATTCTGACCACTTAATTCCATTTTCCCGCCAGGCAACCCATGTACCCGTATAATTTTTAATAATATCAAGACCCGTAAGCTTTGATTCTACTGTACTTTCATTCAACAGCCACTTAGGGTAATGTTGAGGCATATAATATTGCTGCATGATATAATGATGCTTGGATGTCTGGCAACTCCCATACATCAAGCTAAATAAGAAACCAACAATGAATATACCAACTATTAAAAGAAAAATAATTAATTTTATGATTAGATTCTTCTTCATAATTTTTCTAAATTATCAAAAGCAAAAGGTTTAAATATTATAGTAAGTTTTTTAAATAGTAATGATAGAATATAGTGAATAGTTAATATCAAGTTATTCAGGAAAAAAATGAAAAAAACATTTCAAGTAACACATCCAAAAATTAAACCGGCTCGGCTTATCGAAACTGTTCGAAGCGACGTGAAAAAATATCTAAAAAGAGAGCGAAAGAAAAATCTACCTGATGGTGTAGATTTCTGGGATTTTGATTGTAAATTCGGATCAACTGAAAGTGAAGCGAAAGTCATTCATGTAAATGATATTGGAATTTCAATTAATTCAGCAGAAGAACAAAAACTAGAATCATTTTATATTGAAATACTGGCCAAGCCAGGACTTAGAATAAAAAAATCAGACAATGTTAAAACAGATGATAGTTCGACAACGAATTCAAAAGATCTTTAAATTTAATATTAAACTAGCTACTCAATTGTAATTTGAATTGGCGTTGCTTGCAGTGAAGTTTTAATGGCTAATAACAAATCATCTCTACTTAAACTTGATGAATTAATTTGAGCTTTGAAATCATCGATACTATTTTGAAAACTACTTACAGTAGAAGATAGATCATCTAATACGAGCGAACTTTTGATAATAGCTTTAAAATAGACCGACGCAGTCATAGTATCATCATGATCAAGGCTATAAAGCACTAGTGATTCTATAATTGAAGCTTGAAAGTTTGAATCCACTAATGTCTCTTTAGCTAATAGAGATGATGTTCCAATAGTTGTAAAATCAAGCTTACTACTTAATTGTTCGATCAATAATTGACCCGTACTTGCAACAGTCGATTTATCAATTCTAGATATAAAGCTATTACTTAAAAATATTGATGAACTAAACAAAGGATCACCATTAATTAAAACACTAAGCTTTAAAACTTCAGCCTCTATATATGAATCAAACCCAACCTGACTAAATTCACTAAGAGCTAGCTGAAAGCTAGCTAAGTTATCACCTTCCAACTTTAAATTACTTCCGCCTGTTTCAATAGTGCTAATTATATTCGATGATAAGCTATTTAAATAATTTTTTGATGCTGCTGTTATAACTGGATTTCCATCAATTTCATCGATGATATTTGACGATGCGATACCCACGAATAATTTTAAATTTTGATCCCAAACGATTAAATCATTAATTAAATTTGGAACTGCAATAATAAAAGGTTCATTTGTAGGTAAAGATAAGGAAGCTGTACCAATACTATTTATAGTAGCACTAGAATATTCACCATTATTTTTGATTAAATAAATTTCACCAGAGTTTAATAAATAATCTTCAGAGAAAGTTATTGACGTTGGACTACCACTATCCATTGCTAAACCGTCATTTCCGGTTTCGGGATTTGTTGACGCGGCGCTAACAGTGTTTGAATCAAATATCCCTTCATTATCATCTGAAAAGCAACCAAATAAAAGACATGCGACCATCATGAAAATTATCATTTGGCTGAATCGATAAAATATATTTTTCATTTTCATCATCTAATTAAATTATGATCAAAGAGTATTTGTCCTTATAACGTAATGTTAGATCAAATTTAGCAAATTTCTATTGAAATCATCCCAAAATATTTTATTTTTTACCAATAAATACCTCTATAAGTAATTAAATATATTAAAATACATATAATCTTCTATATTACCTTTATTTTACCTAATGATCTAATGAATAATATTTACGACAACTTCATCAATAATAAATCTTTGGATGGCATTGAGCCCAACAATAATGATCCAATATCTTCGTCGATTCTAAAATTATCGTTAGCACTTAAAAATAAACATCCATTTCATGACGCAATTCTTGAAGCTAATTTAGTGAAAGCAGAGCACGAAGATAATAATATATTGGCCATATTTTTTATTACATGGGCCCAATTACTATGGAAAGAAAATAAAATTCCCGATGCCTATGCATTAATAAATAGATGCAAAACATTATGGCAGGATATAGATAATGAAGTAAAAGCACAAGTCCATATTATTGAAGGTCTATTAGCTAGTAAAAAAGGTGATAAAAAAACAAGAGAGCAATTAGGTTTAGAAGCACTTGATCTACTACCAATATCATCAGATAGACGGCCGAATGCATGTTTGAGTTATTGTTATTTTATGGCTCAACAAGGTAAAGGTGAAGTAATCAAAGATCATATTAAATATCTAACTAAACTACCTAAGGAAATAATTTCTGTTTCAATGATAGCATTAATTCAATTTACTGATTGCATTAGTACTGGCAGAATAAAGGAATCCCTTAAATGGCATCATATTATTGAAAAAGATTTAAAAGTTTTAGATGTTTATAGTTTTGCCAAAAAAAATTATAAAACACACATAGTTATGCTGAAGGTTATGCAAGGTGACTGGGATATTGATGCTTCAATAGATGATGCAGATAATGCATTTCATTCTGCTAGAACAATAAGAGCTCTTTTAGCTAGATGCCCTTCAATGGGATTAAAACTGGCAAAAGAATACATGTCAGAATATTTATTAAAAGAAAATGCTTTCAATGGTATTGGTATAGAATCTTATAATTTATTACGAGCAGAGCTTTCAAAAGGTAATGCACAAGCAGCAAATCGTATTTTAGAATTAAGACACAACCGAGGAAATTATCATTATTTAGATTCCTTTTTTCAATCTAGAATAGAGTTATTAAATAAAAATTATAAACAAGCAAAAGAATATTTTAAATCATCATTGATCGAAGCAAAAAAATATAATGCTCTTGGCCGTTTGGATTTTGAAATAAGAATGTCATGTGAGATTCCGCTTGGTAAATTATTAGAATTGTTTGAACAAAGTACAGAGGTTATAAAATCGCAATCATCTAAAAATAAAATAAAAAGTCATGAGCATGAACTAAAAGGATTGGATCGAATTATAGGTGAATCAAATCAGATGCGAACGATCAAAGAAACCGTACAGAATTTTTCTAAGTTAGATATTCCAGTTATTATTACTGGAGAAACCGGCACAGGTAAAGAAGTCATAGCACAAGCCTTACACGAATTAAGCGACAGGCACAACAAACCATTTGTGGCTGTTAATTGTGGCGCAATCGCGGACTCACTTTTGGAATCTGATCTTTACGGACACCATAAGGGAGCTTTTACAGGGGCAACACATACACATAAAGGATATTTTGAAACAGCCAGCGATGGTACTTTATTCTTAGATGAAATTGGAACAATAACTCCACGATTGCAAATATCGCTATTAAGAGTTCTTGAAACAGGTGAATTTCGTCCTATTGGTGATGAAAAAACAAGAAGAGCAAAATGTAGAATTTTATTTGCCACAAATGCTGATTTAGAAAAGGATGTTGAACAAGGGCGATTTAGAAAAGATTTATATTTTAGATTGCGTCGATTAGAATTAAATTTATTGCCATTACGTGATCGTCCATCAGATATTATTCCACTGGCAGATCATTTCTTAAATATAGGAAGAAATCCTGAAGAGCATGCCTATATGAACAGCAAATTGCAAAATATTTTATTGAATTATTCATGGCCAGGTAATATTAGAGAATTGCAAAATTCAATTGAGAATATGAGATTATTAAATTCTGATAAATTAACCTATCTTGAAGATGATATAGATTTAAAAATCGCTACATCAAAAGATGTTGTCGAACCAATGCAGAAGAGTGTTCTTCAAGAAAGTCTTGTGCAACCTCCTATGCTTTCAAATAATATTGTATTTGGAAACACAATGATTAGGAAAGAGCAATCCATAAAAGTACTTTTTGAAAAACATACTATTTTGACTAGAGCAGAAATCTCAAAAGCATTGGGACTGACACCTAAAACAGTAACCAGCTATTTAAAAAAACTATGTGAAGAAAAATTTATTCAAAAAATTATGCCTTCAAAATCTCCAAAATCTCATTATTTTCAAAAAACCTAGACGATCATTTATTAGATTAAATCTCATATATATTTGATAATTCTTAATGGTAATGGGATTATTAGTTCTTTATTATACAATTGAAATGATTGGAAATTAAATCAGGAGTTTATTAATGACCCAGATCAAATTAGAAAATGATTTTATATCAGTCAAAATAAATGATAAAGGAGCTGAACTAGTCAGCCTGTACAACAAGATTAATGATACCGAATATTTATGGCAAGCCGATCCAAAGTATTGGGCAAGGAACGCTCCTATTTTATTTCCCATAGTTGGTAAAATATTAGATAATAAAATCAATATTAAAGGTCAAGAATATGAAATGGGTCAACATGGTTTTGCAAGAGATTTAACTCATCACTTAAAAAGTCAAACAGATGATTCCGTAAATTATTTATTACACGATAACGAAATTACAAAAGTAAAATATCCATATTCTTTTGAATTGAACACTGCCTATTCTCTACTTAAAAATGGGATACAAATCAACTATAAGATTAGAAATCCGTCAGAAGAAGATTTATATTTTTCTTTTGGAAATCATCCTGCTTTCAATTGGCCATTGAATGAGAATAACCCTAAAAATTCATATTATTTAGAATTTGAAAAAAAAGAAACAGCAAACAGAATATGGTTTGAAGATGGATTCATCACAGGTGAAGAAAAGCCCTATTTAAAAGAAGATAAAATCATTAAACTGCATGATCAATTATTTATTAATGATGTTTTGATATTCAAAAATTTAGAGTCAAATTCAATTACATTAAAATCAGATCTTTCAAATGAACAATTAAAAGTTTCGTATGGTGGCTATGAATACATGGGAATTTGGACAACTCCGGGCACACCCTTTGTATGCATTGAGCCTTGGTGTGGTATTGCAGACAACTCAAATAACCCCGTTGATTATGAAAATAAATTGGGTGTGCAAAAATTAAGTCCGGGCAATGACTTTAATTGCCACGTAAGTTATACTTTTAATTGAGCAAAATTATTGGATAGAAGATATTTCATAAAACTATCAAGTGCTATTACTACATCTGCATTATTATCTTGTGGATCAAACTCTAAAAAAGCAAAACCTAAAAAAGAAATCACAAATATTGAAATTGCCAATATGCCTGATTACCCTCATATTATTTTCAATGGCAAAGATGCAAAATCTGTCGAAACAATAAACACAAATATTCTTATTGTAGGTGCCGGCATCGCGGGACTATCTGCAGCCGTTAAATTAAAAGATAAAAAACCAATTCTACTTGAATTAGGAGATATGGTAGGCGGCTCTGCTATTGCACAAAAAATTAATGGACATTATTATTCGCAAGGTGCTCACTATGAATTAGATTTTCCTGACAATTATGGAAAAGAAACCCTAACCTTTTTATCGGAACAAAATTTAATTCATAAAGAACCTGGCAATAAATCTTGGTCTTTTGTAGACAAACAGTTTTACATAAAAGATAAATTAGAAAATCAAAGTGACATTTATGGTGAACGCATGAAAGAACTGCCAATTCTTTCTGCAAAATTTAAAGAATTAATTTTATCATACAATCATCGTCTTCCCATGCCCACAACTATTATTGATTCTAAACTACATGATTTAAACAAAATATCTTTTGAAAAACTTTTAGACAATCTAAATATAAAAATCAGTAAAACTTTTAAAGATATTATAAGTTATCAAATGATAGATGACTACGGCGCCGGCATATCAGATGTATCAGCGTTAGCAGGTCTGCATTATTATGCCTGTCGCCCCTATTATACGGATGAAGTCAATGTTTTTTCTCCACCAGAAGGAAATTTTTATTTCGCAAACAAACTATTAAACTCCTTAGATAAAAATTCAGTACATTTGAATTCTTTAGTGACCAAAATTAACAAAGTTGCAGATACGTTTGAGGTCAAAGTATTTAATATTAAAAAAAACTTATGGATTAAATATAAAACGAATAAGATTATTTATGCAGGTCAGAAACACGCCCTTAAATATATTCACCCACCTTCTTACGATTTGTTTAAAAATAATCAATATGCCCCTTGGATGGCGATAAATTTTCATTTATCTAAAAATATAAAAGAGCCTTTTTGGCAAAATGATTACATTGGAGAAGAAAAAGACTTTCTTGGATTTGTAAATAGCCAAACTCAATATTCAAACTCAAAGGATACAATCTTAACCGCTTATATATGCTTGCCCGTAACAGAAAGAAGCTTGTTACTAAAATATTCAAAAAATGCTAAAGAGCCTGTAAATAAAATCGGACAATTAATTGGAAAGTATTTAAACATTGACTTAATTAAGCAGACAAAAAAAGCCTTTGTCCGATTACATGGCCATGGTATGCCTATACCTACCACAGACTATCTATTTAAAGATGCCAATGATAGCCGGCCGGAGCCAAAGATTATCTATGCTGGTGTCGATAATTTTCGGCTTCCTCTCTTTTTTGAAGCTGTCGATTCAGGGCTCTCTGCAATAAATCATCTCACTAAAATATCTTGAAATCAATATATATCAAAAGACTTGAAGCAAAATAAGCTTTGGAAGAATTCTTAAGAACTGCTTCCGAATTTTATTTGGATGTTTAGAAAATAATGCTCTCGGTAATGAAAAGTTTATGACCATTTCTTTTTCAATATTATTATTTAGATACGACGATAAAAGCTTATATGGTATTTTTTTAAATATATTTACATTCTTTAAATCAATTAATTCTATATTTCTCAAATCAATGATAGTCCTTACGTTTACAACGGTATCTGATTTTAAAGATAAAATTACTTTCCCATCAATTTCTCGATTTGTAATTAAACCGTACACAACAGGCAATAGATGAGAATATTTCTTAATCGAAACATTCTTTAAACTAATTTCGTTAATATCATTACTTGTTATTTTTGGATAATTAATTTTTATAGATGTATTCTGAATCTGACCCTTAAAAGATATTCTTTGCAAATGATCATAGTCAAATCTATGTGAATTATTCAAAACATAATTCAATTCTTCGACCTTAATTTTTAAGGGGTCCTCTTCAGATTTGCGACTAGGTAAAAAAACAATTAAATCACTAATTTTTAAATTATGAATATTAATTTTCACTGAAGGAGGTTTCTTTTTAGGTCTAAATAAAAAAGAATTACTTTTGACAACACCACCATTTATCGAAACTTGCAAAAGCTGAATAGTATCTGATAAAAATGAGAGTGGTAATGATTCAATCTTTATGCTATTGATCACGGTGGCATTATTTTCAATTTCTAAAAAATCATCAATTACAATGTTACCGGAAAATATATTAGCATTCAAATTACTAGAACTTATAGGTGTCCCCGATTTCTTAAAACCTTTGTATAAGAAATATGAAGCTATAAAAGATTGTGATAAAAATAAACTAAAAATTCCAATCACAAAAATAGCAGCAAAAATTATAAGTATCTTTTTTTTCAATTTATTATTTCTTAACTTTAATTCTAAATTTCAATTTTCTTCAAACTTTTTTTCTTTTGTACGATTAATAATACTTTTAAGTTTATTTTCATCATCACTGATTTTTAATTCTTTAGTAAAATAGACGTTAACAGTACCTCTAGGTGCTTTTCTGATTTTTTTCACATTACAAGCTTGGGTAACAGTAACGGAAATATTTTTTCCGCCACGGTTTTTTGAATAATGTAAAGCCAATAAGCCCGCTTCACGAATTGTAGAAGGTGGAACTTCATCCCCTTTTCGGTTTAATTTCACAACCACATGACTACCAGGAACGTGCTCGACATGCAACCAAGGATCTTTACCTTTTCCAATTTTAAAACTTACAAACTCATTTTCTATGGCACTTCCGCCAACATAAATCCAATAACCATCAATGGAATAAAACTTTTTTATTTTTTCTAATTGTTTTTCATCTGGCGTTAATTTTTTAAATGGTTTTTTATTTGGATCTATAGGTAGAAATTTTGAAAGCTGGTATTTTTCTAATTGATTCTTAGCTTTCTCAACATCATGATCCTTCAGAAGAATCGTTAATTGTTCTTCAATTTCTTGATACTCCTTTTCAATTTCTTCTAAACGCTGTTTTTCAATATCAAATGAACTATCAAGTTTTTTAGCTTTTTTATAGAAAGACTCCATATTTTCAATTGGGGACATTAAGCTATTTAATTCAATTTTTATTTTTAAATTATCAGTAGATTCATAATCTTCTAATATCACTTCTTTCATACCTTTTTTTAATATCGATAAATTCCCTTTGATTAAATCACCCTTTTTTCTAATTTCCGATGTCTCTTGACAAGCTTCAATGGCTAATTTAACTTTTTTAATTTTTTTACGAAATGATTTTAGTCCGCGCTTAAAAGCTTTGGCAATATTTAAAATTTTAGCATCTAGCTTTAATTCGAGGTCATGTTCTATGTTTTCAGCATCCACATTAATTTCTCAATAATTTCAAAATAATACTTTCGGCAAGCCATCCGCCTTTATTGATACTACTTTTAGATTTAATGTCCGCATCCATCATTAATTCAAAAGCTAACCCAACCATCGAACTTTTTTTAAATGTATTAAGATCCTTTGACAAACTGTTTTGAAAATATGGTGGAACTCCTAATTCAAGACATGCCTCTTTCAATGATAAACCCATTCGCATTTGATATGTGATCTCAACAACTCTTGAGATTCTTCTATGCAAATTAGGTAAAAAATAAACTGAAAAAATGACAGATTCATCTACTTCAAGTTTACCACCTTCAGTCATCACACCATGCTGAAAAACTCTTCTTATAAACTTAAGGGCAGTTGTTAAATTACCTTCCATTACTTTATCAATGACTTTATAAATGGAGACTCCAGCAGGTTGCCGAATAATGGCTCTAATATGCTCTTCCTTAATTTCTTTAGATCGGTTATCATATATAGACAATGCATTTAATTCATTGTCTAACGTTTGTAGACTACCACCTGAAATACTTAATAAGATCATGGCATTTTTAAATGAAATAGTTTTATTGTATTTTTTTACTCTCTCAGTGATCCATTTTGTATAGTCATTTTCATTATCGTTACTGTTTTGAACCCATGATGGAGGCTGATCAAACATTCTTGGGAATTCAATCGGGTCAAAACTTTTCTTGACGAGCTTTCCTAGTTTTCTACGGCTATCTATAGGAGTTGAATTAAAAATAATATAAACGCCTTCTACAGGTTTTTCAAGTAGACGAAATATTTCTTCCTCAACTTCTTTATACCATGAACTAGGTGCACTTATCATAATTAATTTGGAAGGACTAAACATATCTTGGTTGTAGATTTCGTCAAATACAGATGCAATCGTATGTGAAAACCCACTCCCACGTTTTGATTGAATATTAAAAACTAATTCTGAAATTTGCTCATCTTGTTGAGTAGAAATGGCTTTAGAAATGAGATCAAAAGCTTCTTTTTTAAAAAAATCATTTGTATTGGATGAGTCTTTTGCATCATAAAAAAAATAAATTCCTTTGATTTCCTGTGGTGAAAATCTTTTCATCCAGGCCAAATAATTTAAACTTTTTGATGGTGGCATTTTATTGTATAGCTTGAGCTTCCATTTCTGCTAAAAGTTTTTTAACTTTTAATTTTTGTACAGGTGATAATTTATCAACAAATAAAACACCATTTAAATGATCTATTTCATGTTGGAAACAAGTCGATAACAATTCTTCAGCATCATATGAAGTTTCTTCACCATTTTCATTCAAACCTTTAATATTAATTTTTTCAAAACGTTGAACTTTTGCTTCTATATCTGGGATACTTAAACAACCTTCAGTTCCAATTGTCTTCCCAATCCCTTTCACAATTTCTGGATTGAATAGAACAATAGGCTCATCTCTATTTTCTGAACAATCAAGAACGATTAATCGTTTCGAGACACCCACTTGTGGTGCTGCTAATCCAACACCTTTATTTTCATACATAGTTTCCAACATATTTGAGGCAAGTTCTTTTAGTTCTGGGGTAACTTCTTCTACTTCAACCGAGACCTTTTTAAGTACCTTATTTGGAAATGTTTTAATTTCTAACAACATTACAAAATCCTTGATATTTGATGAATTTATTGGTTATCACAATAGCGATATTCTTTATGCTCATTATAGATATATTTTTTATTTGTCATTACTGCATTCAGGATTCATTTGCTGGTATCTTGTTTTTTTAAGTATATAATGTTAAACCTTTATAGTTTACGCTATGTAAATAGTGATTGATTGACTCTGTAGTCAATCAAAATATACTACCGCGACTATTTTAAAAATTGTGAGATATGGATTCTAGTAGAACAGAAAAAGTCAGAGCAGAGAAATGCGTTAAAAGCCAAAATTTCAAATTGGCTCAACTAACTTATCAACGAATTCTTGATCTAGATCCTCAAGATATTGAAAGTCGTACTAATTTAAGAGCTGTTAACTTAAGATTATTAAGTGATAACAAAAATAAAGTCTCATCTTTAAAAACTGCCCCTTTAAGTATCAAAGTTGGTATGGCAGGCAAAAATCATAGCAAAATAATTAGTCTTACTGAAAAGCTTCTCGGTTTTGATCCGAAGAATTCAAAGATGTTAATGAAACAAGGTCAAGCGGCAATGGAGTTGCAATTTTACGGTACAGCAATTTTTTGTTTTGACGCATCTAGAATTATTGAACCAAAATCAATTGAACCATTAAGAAATTTAGCATTAGCCTATTCAGAAAAAGATGGCAACAAAAAGATCAACATGCGGAAAGCTGTTGATTTTGCTCAAAAGATGAGAGACCTTGAACCGGCTAATAAAGATGCAACCTCTTTTTCAAAGTCAATGGATGCAGCGTTAGCACAACTTCCATTTACTGAAGAAAAACTAGAAGATGCACTTAAAGATGAAGATGAAACAAGTTCACGAGAAAAAAGTGAAAACCTTGTACATACTGACGAAGAAGCAAATACTGCGATTAAACAACTAGAGCAAGATGCTATTTTAGAACCTAAAAACCCTAATATAGTGGAAAAAATAGGCGATTTATATGCACGTATAAGAAATATTGAAAAAGCTAAAGAAGCTTATGATAAATCATTTAAAATAAACCCGGCTAACATTAGCCTTTTAGTCAAAATGGGTGATTTAGAAATCAATCGTATCACTTGGAAAATCCAAGAGGTGAAAACAAGACTAAAAAAATCTCCGGACAATGCTGATATTAAAAAAGAAATTAAAGTTCTTGAAGTTAAACGCCATAAGTTATCAGTAATTGAATTTCAGAAGCGAGTTGAAAAGCAACCAACTGCTAACAATTTTAAATTTGAATTAGGAAAGTTATATTTCGCTGAAAAACGAACTGATGATGCCATTCAATTATTTCAAACTAGCAGCAAAGAACCTAAATTTAGAAATGATTCATTAACTTATTTAGGAAAATTATTTGCAAGACGTGGCGATTATGAGTTAGCCATAGGTGAATTTGATGAGGTCCTAAAGGTTTTGGTAGGATTTGATCGTCATAAAAAAGATACCTTGTATTGCAAAGCCGATGCCCTAGAAAAATCAGGAAAGTTTCAAGAAGCAAAATCTACTTTTCAGAAAATTCTTGTGGAAGATATTAAATACAAAGATGTTTCAACAAGAGTTGAATCTTTAAAAGAAAAAATAATTAATTAGGAGTTACATTCTATGCCCAGCCACAAAGCACAAAGTAAAAGTATGCGTCAAGGTAAAAAAAACAATATTCGCAATACTGCAAATCGATCAGAACTCAAAACTGCTGTTAAAAAAGTGACTACAGCAATCGAGAAAAAAGATTTTGAAGAAGCCAGTAAACATTTTATATTTGCTCAGAAACTGTTCGACAAATCTGCTAAAAGAAATTTAATAAAAGATAATAAAGCAGCACGTGATAAAAGTCGATTAATGAAAAGAATTAATGCTCTAAAGTCTGCGTAATAATGAAAAGCTCAATCTTAAAAATATATATTATTATTGGGCTTACCCTCCTGCTACCTATTTTAAATTTAAACTCTCAAGATAAAAAAGACATCATAAAGTCAGAGACATTTATCGGAGCAAATACAGGCAAATTTAGTCTTAAAAATTTAAAAAGACAAAACACATTTAAGAAACAAGTACTAGCAGGTCGAAAACCCGTTGAGAAAGTTATTGAAAAAGAGGTTATATGCCCATCATGCAAAAAAACTGTTCCTATTTTAATAGTAAAGTCACCTAAAATAGCCTTAGACACAGATTTTTGTGAGCATTACATTGGTTTATCCGAATACAGTTTTGAAATATGGTCTTGCTCCGTATGTGGCTATTCTCATCATTTAAATTTTTTTACTAAAGAAATTCCTTCTTCATTGAAAACCCTAATCAACAAAACCTTAAAGCCACAAATGCGCAAAGAAATCAAAAGTCAGTTTGGCAATCTATTTAAAAAGTTAAAAAGTGTACCTTTAACCCAAAAAATAATACCTGTACACATTAAAGTTCTGAACATGATTACCTATCTTGAAAATCAAGTTGATATTGAAAATCAATGGAAAGTTTTTGTGTATATGAGAGGTATATATGCCTTAAGAAATGAAATTTCAAATGCTCCAAGCTCTACTAATTTAAACACTGTCTTTATAAACATTGATAGTAAATTGAGAAAAGATACTGAGATACCTCAAAAGGAATCTGCTCAACCACATTATCCGACCTACTACTTAAGTTATTATCTAGGGTTATTGCCAAGTTTAAAATCAAAGAGCAAAGAAACAATCGCCCTAAGAATACTTATAGCACAATCCTTCAATAGACTTGGCTATAACTCTAAATCAAAAGAGCATTTACTTATAGCGCTTGAAGATTCTAAATTAAAAAAAGGATTTACTGGCACAATAAAATATATTAATAAATTAATTAAGATTATTGATTTAGAAATAACATTAACAAAAACTACAAGGGATTTAATGGTCTCTAATTTTGAGCTAACTGATAAAGATATTCCAAATACATTAAATGCTAGCTATATGGTTTATTTAATAGGTGAATTCAGTAGAAGAATTGATGACTATAAGAACGCCTATCATTGGTTTAGCGGAGCTTATCAATTGTTCCCTAGGGGTGATACTGTTAAGGGAATAAAAAAACACCATACAGCAAAATGGATTGAGCTCTTTTTTAAACGAAAAGAGTTCAGCACTTTTACGCAATCAGAAATGCCAATTCGCCACCCAGCAATTGTCAGAATAACTGTCATGAAAATAAAACGACAAATACAAGCTACTGAAAAAAAATTAAAACTGAATAAATGATTCGGTATGCAAAAAAAAATATTCTATTACCTATTCCTTCCTTTAATTATTTTTCTTATATTTTTTAATAAACCAATAGAAGAACCAATTAAGCTTAAGACGCATTCGGGCAATTTAATTAAAGTAAAAAATAAAATATTCGTACCTTCTCCTCAAAAAAATAAATCATATCAATTATTAGAATTTAATCAGAAAAAGAATACTCTCGACGACAAAGGTCGAGAAATCAATGGTCAATATATTGGACATACAATAAAAGAAGAACATCTTTATTTAGCAAATTACAATTCAATAGCTCTTTACCAAATTGATAAAAGTGGGAATTTTAATAACTTAATTAAATACCTTCCAACACCTAAATGTGATTTCATCGCATCATGTTTTCAAAAAAATAATATCGTCACACTTACGACCTTTAGTTCAAAAATGATTGAAGTTGTTTCGTGGACAAATGATGCCTGGACAGTTGTAAATACTATAACTCTATCAGAAAACCAAAGTCCAAAAGGTATCATTTATGTATTAAATAATGATGATAAATATATTGGCATTTGGGAATCCGAAAACTCTATTTTTCTTGTCGATATTTATCAAAAGAACCCAACGATTAAAAAAATCCCTGACCAAGATTTGGTCAATTTTGTTCCTTGGAAATCAGAATCGGGTATACATATTTCAGGATTTAGAAAAGATAGCTTTGTACTAGAAACATTTAATTTAAAAGGCTTGTTTCAAAATAATCAGACTTTGTCTAAGGTGAATCAATCAAATTTTCCAACTTTTAAATATCCAAATAAAATCATTTCTCTTGTCCCAGTGGTTACTAATAATCAATTAAATGGATTCTTTTTTGGTACAGCCTTTGATGTCCCTATTTACATTACTAAAGAATCTAGCTTAACTCAAAAAAAATTAGATGTCTTGATCTACCAAGAAATTAATGACAAAGCTTTAGAATTTTTATTTTCATTGATGTGTGTATTAATAATTTTAATTTATTTAACCAATAAGTTTACCAATGTATGGGAAGATAAAATAGTAACTTTAAAAATTCCAGAGAAAGCCATTTTCTTTGGCCCCACAATTCATCGTGGGTTTGCATATCTTATAGACAGCTTGATTCTTACATTGACCATTTTAGTGATAACATATTTAACACCTCAATACATTAATATTTCCACCATATTAAATATGGTTTTATCTGGCAACACACTTGAAGGATTCATGGAGAACATCAATACATTTCTAAAAATTCAATTTATTGTGTTCTTATATTTTACATTATTTGATTATTTCAATGCGGGTTCAATTGGTAAAATCAGCACCGGTTTAAAAATATTATCAAATAAAAATCTACAGAAAATTAATATTTTACAAGCTATCTCTAGGAATTTACTTCCAAAGGTTTTTTCAGAATTTATCTTTGTTTTAATTTCAAATATTCTGATTACTATAACTAAGAAAAAACGATCTTTGAACGACTATTTAGGTAATACCGTCGTTGTATATTCAAGGTTACATAAAAAACTAAATCTAAAAATTGAAATCAACGAAGATGATCAAGAAGAATCTGATAAATCATAACTGGGACATTCTCAGGAATAAAATTTCTGATGAAAAGCAAAAGAATTTAACGGTATTGCCAGTTACTAAAACTGTTGGAATTGAAGAAATCAAAGAGTTAATTAGTCTTGGATTTAATCGGTTCGCAGAGAATAGATTAGACCTAGCAATGCCTAAGATAGAGGCATTAAGAAGTTTAAATATTAAATGGGATTTTATTGGAAATATACAAAGTCGAAAAGTCTCAACTATAGTAGAGAACTTTGAATTGATACATTCCGTTTCAAATTTAAAAACCGCAAAAAATATTAATAAAGCGGCCTCATCTATCAATAAAGTTCAAGAAATTTTACTACAAATAAATATTGCTGAAGAACCTCAAAAATCTGGATTTACAATTGAAGAAATTACCGATCAATTTCAATCGATTTCTATTTTAGAGCATATTCAAGTAAACGGATTGATGGCGATGGCTCCCCTAACATCTGATACCTCAAAGATAAAAAGTGTTTTCGCTAAACTAAAAAAAATGTTAACCGAATTTCAAAGTATGACAAATGACAATTTTAAAGAATTGTCAATGGGAATGTCAAACGATTATCTATGTGCAATTGAGGAAGGATCCACGATTTTAAGAATTGGAACAGCTTTTTTTAAGGAACAAGAATGAATAAAATAGGATTTATTGGTGGTGGCAATATGGCACAAGCCATTATTACAGGAATATTAAAAGGGTCAGAGTCATTTGAAATATTAGTCTTTGAACCATCTGCAGATAGACAAATTCAATTAAAAGAGGAATTTAAAGAAATCACATTTGTTGAAAATAATCGAGACCTTATTAAACAAAATTGTGATGCCATAATACTCGCTGTTAAGCCTCAAATATTGCCACTTGTCCTTGAAGAAATTAAACCAAAAAGCGATAATCAAATTTTAGTCAGTATTGCTGCAGGTGTAACTGTTGAAACGATTAAATCATATTGCCCTCAAGCAAAAGTTGTAAGAGTCATGCCAAACACCCCTTTTTTAGTTATGGAAGGATGTGGCGGAATTACATTTGATTCCTCTTTGAATCAAACAGAGAAAGACCTTGTTTTAAACATCTTCGAAAGTTCAGGTCAATTGATTGAAGTTCCAGAAAGTAAAATGCATATCATTACGGCCTTAAGCGGAAGTGGACCAGCTTATATTTTTAAAATCGCTGAAAACATGATACAAGCAGGAATTGACTATGGACTTACTTTGGAAGAGGCAAAATTACTATCTGCCCAAACAATCACAGGCGCTGGAATACTATTAAAATCTAGTGATTTATCGGCAGAACAATTACGAATTAACGTCACTTCTCCCAATGGCACTACAGAAGCTGCACTCAATAAAATGGATCAGTTAAATTTAAATACTGCCATTCAAGAGGGCATTAAAGCCGCAGTCAATAGATCAAATGAATTAGCTAACAATTAATAGTGGATATCAGTGAAATTACAGTGAAAGGGAAAACCGCGATTACCTTTAATATTAAAGTTTCACCAAATGCTAATCAAACAAAGTGGCTTGGTGCTTTTGGTCAAGATTTTAAAATTTCAATCAATGCATCTCCTGATAAAGGTAAAGCAAACAATGCTCTAATAAAATTTTTATCAGAGGAAATTTCAGTTCCATTCAAAAATATATCTATCGTTTCAGGTGAGACAAAATCTTTTAAAAAAATTATGATATTTAATATTTCAAAAAATGAATTTATAGAAAAATATGAAAATAGTTGAATTTGAAACACTAGATCAAATAACGTTACATCAACAGGAAAACCCTGTGTTTATCACTATGGGCGCTTTTGATGCTATCCACTTAGGTCATCAGGATTTAATTAATAAAACGGTAGCAACAGCAAAATCAAATAATGTTTCATCAGGGCTCATAACATTTCATCAACACCCACGGTCTATAATCCAAACTTCTAAATCTAGCAGTTTAGTTTTCCCCTTAAATAAAAAATTAAACTTAATAAATGAATTCAATCTAGACTTTGTTTTTCTTATACATTTTACTGATGAAATAATGAATCTATCACACGAGGATTTTTTTCATAAAATATTACTGAATCATTTAAATGTAAGAGGATTAATTATTGGGGAAAACTTTTGTTTTGGTAAAAACCGTAAAGGAAACATATCCTATTTACAAAACCAATCAGAGAATTATTTAGATTTATTAGAAGTAGTTAATATTTCAGAAAGTAATCTATCAGAAGTTAGCACGTCAAACATTAAAAATCATCTTAAAAATGGTGATATTGAATTGGTTAATGAATACTTAGGAAGAAAATACAGCGTTGAGGGTCTAGTAATAAAAGGAGATGGACGCGGTAAACAATTAGGATTTCCTACTTTAAATCTACCACCCCAATCTAGTTTTATTCCTAGAGCTGGTGTGTATATTACGACCTCTCAAATTAATCAAAAAAGTTATGATTCCATTACCAATATTGGGACAAAGCCAACCTTTAATTTTTCAAATCCAATTCAAGAATATACCATAGAAACTCATTTACTAAATTGTGAGTTTGAAGAAAAGGTATCTTTAATTAAAGTTGAATTTCATCATTTTATAAGAGATGAAATTCAATTTGAAGATCAATTTGAGCTTATTAGTCAAATTCAAAAAGATATAATTCAAGCAAAAGAATTTCATGAGTCTAATTGATATGAATAAAACTTATTTTAGTTATTGCATGAATAATCACCCTGCTAGTAATTATCAGGAACTAAAATCAAATTTAACTCAGTTTGCAAGACCCATTAAAGAAGCAGTCAAAGAATATGGAGAGATGTCCATTGAACTCCATTTAAATGATATTGTTGCCAATGAAACTTTAAATTCATGCGATGATTTAATCAATCATCTAAAAGAGTTAAATCTATTGGTTACCAGCATTAACAATTTTCCTTTGATTGATTTTCACCAACCAATAGTCAAAGAAAAGGTTTATTTGCCCAATTGGGCGCACTCAGAACGTCTGGAATCCACTAAGACTTGTGCACAAATATTAGCTAATATAGTGTTGGCACAACCAGAAAGCAAAAGTATTCAAGTTCCTATTAGCACACTCGCTGGTTGCTATCAATATCATGATTATGATTCAGATCAAATGTTGGAAAACTTCCTTTCCATGGCAGATTTTTTAATTCAACTAAACCAAGATAATAACATTCACCTAACACTTGCATTAGAGCCCGAACCACAGACAACATTAGACACAAAAGAGTCCATCATTAAGTTTTTCAAAAAAGATCTTAAAATAAAAGCTGAACAAACAAAAAGAAATTATGATCAAATTTTAAAAGTAATTGGTTTGAATTTTGACACCTGCCATTCTTCAGTAATATTCGAAAAACCAAAGGATGTTGTAGAAGAATTATTAAATCAAAATATTCCCATTTTTAAGTTTCACATAACTAGCGCACCAAAATTTTGTTCTCCAATAACTAAAGATAAAATTGAAGCACTTAAAAAGTTGAATGAACCAAAGTATTTACACCAAACCTATACAAAAATAAAAAATAAAATAATTGCTTATCAAGATCTTAATCTCTTAGTTGATTCAAATATTATGGATGTTGATGAAATCAGAACACATTTTCATACACCCCTCTACTTAACAGATTTCGGACCAGCCAAAACAACTAATAACGAAGTTGAAGAATTATTACAATTTTTAAAAACAATACCAAATACCTATAACTTTGTGACAGAAACTTATACATGGCCTCAACATTTAGATGCTATCGAAGCAGAAAATTTTGATATCAAAAAAGGGATTCAAGATGAGGTATCATGGTTAATGAAAGCATGGAATTCGGCCTAATAAACGTGGTTCATTTTTCAGTAATATTTCCATAAATCAGATATATCTTCAAAAATTTAAAGTACTTTATAATTCCCTCAATTTTGCTTTTAGACCATTCATGATGTAAAATACAATATAGAATATTTATATTTTTCAAATCAAACGATCATTCTATTCATGGTGATTTTATGGAAAATAATTCAGCCAAATTTTCATACATCAAAATCGCCGTAATATTGGCATTCTTATATTGGATTGTTGAATCATTGATTAAATTTTTCATTTTTAATGAAAAAGAATTAGATTTAATTCCAACAGACATTCGAGAACTTACGATGAAAATTACCGTTGTAATTTTTATTATTTCATTCGGCATTTGGACAGAAATATCTTCAAATAAAATGCACAATCAATTTGAACATGAAAAGAGTCTCATTGAAAATACAAAAATAGAAACATTCCAGAATGCTGCGAGAATTTTTAAATCAGAAAATGAACAGTATTTAGATAGTTTAAATATTTATAAATCAATAATAGAAACGGCTGTAGATGGAATTGCAACAATAAATGAAAATGGAATCATCAAATCAATTAACAAGTCCTTTCTTGTTTTATTTAATTATAAAGCAGAGGAAATAATTGGACAAAATATATCGATTATAATGCCTTCCTTAATTAATTTAGATGCAGGCAAGTATTTAAATGACATCACTGAAATAAACATACATAGTCTTGTTGGCGCAGGGAGGGAGCTAATCGGTCATAAAAGTGATTTCTCCATA
Organism: Planctomycetota bacterium; assembly: GCA_002746535.1. GTDB lineage: Bacteria > Planctomycetota. The sequence continues at coordinate 206,303 of NVWA01000001.1, read as the reverse complement.
TTTCCAATATTAATTAGCATAAGTGCAAATAGTGAAAAAGAGACTACTTTATATACTCTTATCACTAGAGATTTAACCAAACAAAAAGAAGACCAAAAAAAACTTTCAGATGCCAATGAAGAATCATTTAAAAACTTACAAAAATTTAAATCTATTATAGAAACAGCTTTTGATAGTGTATCAATATTTAATACCGATGGAATCGTCCAATCCGTCAATAATTCTTTTATTAAACTATTTGGTTATGAAAGTAACGAAATTATAGGTAAAAACATTAATCTAATTATGCCATCTCCATTTAGAGAAGAGCATAACACATACTTAAATTCTTACTTAGTCACAGGTATTAAAAATATGATTGGTGTTGGTCGCGAAATACAAGGTAAACATAAAAATGGAACAATGTTTCCCCTTTTTATGAGTATCAACGATTTCAATGAAAATGGGGAGAAATTTTTTACAGGAATAATTCGAGATCTATCTGATCAAAAAAAATATGAAAGGAAGTTGCTAGTAGCCAAAGAGGTAGCAGAAATAATGAGTGAACAATTATCAAATACAAATGAATCATTAGTACAGTCTATCAGCGATACTGATAAATTTCAAAACCAAATGATTGAATCTAGCAAAATGGCTTCTTTAGGGGCAATGTCCTCTGGAATGGCTCATGAACTTAATCAACCTTTAGGCGCTATTTTATTAAAGTCACAACTTATACCAAAACTGATTGATACAGGAAAATTTGAAAAAGTGGTACAAGTAGTTGATGATATTAAAAATCAATCTATCCGTGCAAAAAAAATAATGGACTCATTACGAATATTTAGTCGAGAAGATAAAAATACCGTTTTAGAAAAATGTGACCTAAACAGAATCATAATTGACATACTAACCATGTACACTCAAGAATTTGAATTATTAAGCATAAATCTAGAAGTCAACTTTGGTAAAGATAGTTTCATTATTCTTGCTTCGTATGTACAAATTGGAGAAATATTATCAAATCTACTATCCAATGCTCGGGATGCTGTTAAAGAAATGTCCTTAAAAAATATTAGCATTAACACTTATGCTGAAAATAAAACTATTGTCCTAGAAGTTGCTGATACAGGCTGTGGAATTTCTAAAGAACATATTGATAATATATATGAGCCTTTTTTTACAACTAAACCAATAGGTAAAGGCACTGGATTAGGTTTATCTTTAAGCTATAGCATGATCAAAGATAATGGAGGTGAAATAATTGTAAATAGCACAAAAAACAAAGGAACTACTTTCAAATTAATATTTCAATCACAAGGAGAGACAAATGAACAAAACAATACTATTAGTTGATGACGATGATGCCTTCAGAGATGCAGTAAAAGATATACTAGAGCTGGAAGGATTTAAAATCATATGCGCTGAAAATGGTAAAACAGCACTTACGGAATTAGATAATGAGAACTTAGATTTGGTCATCACAGATATTTTGATGCCAGAATCAGATGGGATTGAATTAATTTCAAAAATCAAAGAACTTAGATCTGATTTAAAAGTAATTGGAATGACTGGAGGAGGAACAATAGCTTCTGCCAACAAATTAAAAACTAGTTTTTCTGGTTTTTATTTTGAAACAATATTAACAAAACCATTTGAAGACAGTGAATTACTAGAAGCAATAAACAAAGCAATCACATAAGCTATAACAATGCATCTAATTCAATTAATCTATGCATTATAAAAAATATCAAGAGACCGATATATTAAATTTAATGGATATAAGGTTTTAATAAGACTTCACTGTAATTTATTTTATTTTTATAATCTTACAGCTTTTGATTTTATCTTTTAATGAAGCTGGAATTACACCTATTGAAGATTCATTTTTTGATACGACATCGATCACACTTTGGCCATTGGACCTTGACGATGGCGGTGTGCCTGCACTTGAAAATAATTTTTTTCGCCAATAACGATTAAATTTTGAATACGTTACTCCTAACAGCTTAAAAAAAGCATCGCCGGTAACCGTACCACTTTTTACATAATATGCCGATATTTTATTAGAATTTTTCCAAAGGGTTTTTCGGCCCCTATAAATCTTATTTAAAGTAGCGATATCTATTTCTTTAATTTTAACATCGCTACTTACAATAATAATTAATTTGATCTCTTCAGATTTGATCTCTTCAGATTCGGCCCCTCCAATACTGAAAAAACCAAATAGAAAAACAAACAGGATACAAGTATATTTTAAAAATGAATTTAATTTTAGAATCATCATATTAAAAACCTATCACAAACGAAGAATTGAATTGTGTAGTGTTTTTGCCATTTAGCTCAAGATTTCCATCTTCTGACCATGTTCTGTTGATTTCAACTTTTACATTAAACCAACGTAAGACTTCAATATTCAAACCACATATGAAAATGGTCGCTTCATCATTACTAACATCCTGATTAGGGTCAAAATATTCTAGCCTAACATAAGGTGTATATTTATCCTTGAACGTATAGGCACCTAATAAAGTGACACCATAACGATCAATACTAGACCCAGATGATGGATCAACAAATCCTCCAGTATATTCAAATTCAAATGTCAAATTTCTGATTTGGTATTCAGCTTGAAATCCATAGCTGAATACAGAGGTATGTTGGCCAGTTGGATTTTCATGTTTAGGATCCAAGTCATCGTCATATTCTTCAACTATATCATGATAAAAAGAAAGCCCCAATCTTAAATCTTCAAGGATATTATATCTAAACCTACCACCGAATGCTTTTTGAGTATTATTATCAGACTCAAACGGATTTGTATCTTGCCCACCCTCATCACCTTGATCACCATTAGATAGTTGCAGAATATAATCGAACTCTTTATCAGCTAGATCAAATTCACCTGTCACTGCTAAACCAACTTGCCATCTAGGGTAAAATAAAAAGTCCCCGCCTCCTACCTTACTTATTTTATTGGTTGATTTTGGTTCTTTAAATGTCAAAAAGGATGTTTTGGCTGTATGTATTTCGTTGTAAATCCCAAAATGCGAAAACATTTTTCCAAACCTAATTTTAAGATACTCATTATAGGTGTATTCACCAAAAGCATATTCCATAGCAACATTACCACGATTATCTTCAGTAGCTGTCCCATGCTCATAGGAAATATCAATGGCAAATCGAAGTCTATTTACGGGATAAATATTAAAAACTAAATCTATAGAATCTGCATCGAAAGAGCCATTCTTATCACCGTCCCCTTTATCACTAATTTCATACTCAAACTCAAAGCTTGAATAACCATTTAATTTTACATGTGGATGCAAATCTTTAGAAAATAAAGAACACTGCATCATAAATAAAATTGCAATTAAGAGGAATTTAACATTCATAGCCTGACCCTTAAACCAAATGAAACACGAGATATACTTATTAAACACCAATTTTAATTTCATATCCAGTTTTTTCTAATGAAATTTTAAAATAACCCCTATAAATAAATTATCTACTTTCCATTTTTATTACTATTATAAATGCAATATGATTTTATGAAAATGTAACAAAATAAAATTACTTCATAAAGATTAAAATGATATAAGTATTAATGCTCTTTCAATTATATCCCTTGATTCTTTATTCTTTAGAGAATAACCTATAGTATGATAGCTTATGATGACTACTCATATGCTGCAAGTACTTTTATTAAATACAATAAGGGTTGTAATATAATGAACCTTAAAATAAAACTAATTGGCGGGATAATTCTTGTATTGCTAATTAGTATTATATCCATTATTTATGGTCTATTTGGTAGTCATCAAATTAAAAATAGTTCTGAAGCAATATCTGAACATACCTACCCCGCTTTACAAAAAAGCTCTCGCTTAGTAATTCTAGTGCAGTCAACCAAAGAATTAATCATAGATGGGATTGACTTTGGTGATGAAAAAAATATTGACTTACTGAAAAATAATCAAATAGAGTTTAATAAAATCCTTCAAGAGATATCAAAAGAAATTAAAAGTGAACAATTGGATTCCATTGGTCAGGATTACATTAAATACTCCAATATTGGGCTGCAAACCTTAAGAACCTTAATCATAGAGAAGAAAGAAGTTGACTACAATACTTTACACATTGGCCCCATAACTTCTAGGCTATTAAAAAATATTAAAAGTTTTCATCAATCAATGGAAAATCAAATATCAAAAGATTTAAGAGATATTCGTAATAAAACCGAAGATTTTGAAAATGTATTTTCTTTGGTAGGGTTTATTTTAATCTTTTCTGTAATTACGATTATTTTCACAATCATTTTTACAATCAAATCAATCGGTCTTCTAGTAACAAGTTCTAAATCTTTGAGCGATGGTAATTTGGATACTTCTATCATTGTAAACAGAAATGATGAACTAGGTGAATTACAAAAAACATTTGAGCAAATGCGAATTTCCTTAAAAGACAGTTTTGAAAATCTTGACGAAAAAGTAAAACTGAAAACAAATGATCTCAATCTTCTAAATATTGATCTTCAAAAGAAACAAACAAAATTGGAAAAACAAAAATCTGAAATTGAAAAATCTCAACATAAAGCTGAAAATGTAGCCAAAGAGCTCTCACTAGCAAATAAATACAAATCTGAATTCTTAGCCAATATGTCTCATGAAATCAGGACACCAATGAACGGGATCATAGGGTTTGCCGAAATTTTATCAGAAACTGATCTGACATACTCTCAAAGTGAATCTGTTAAAACCATTCAAAATAGTGCTGATGCATTATTAGATCTTATTAATGACATTCTTGATTTATCAAAAATAGAAGCTGGAAAAATTGAATTAGAAAAAATTGAATTTAATATTGAAGATCTCATTTATTCGGCCAATGAAATTATCGCCCCAAAATTATTAAAATCACCCATTGAATTATTAATTGATATCGAAAAATTTTGCACAACGGTAATTGGTGATCCGACAAAGTTAAGACAAATAATTATTAACCTACTAAGCAATGCAGCCAAATTCACTCAACAAGGTGAGATTATCACAACCATCTCTGTGGTATCTGAAACCGAAACAGTACAAAATCTAAAAATAACAGTCCATGATAGTGGCATTGGCATGAAAGAAGAGCAATTAGAAATTATATTCCAACCCTTTACACAAGCTGATGGATCTACAACAAGAAAATACGGGGGTACTGGTTTAGGTTTATGTATTACCAAACTCTTTGCAGAAGCCATGGGTGGAAAAATTTCAGTCACTTCAAAAGAAGGGATTGGCTCTAGCTTTTCAATTGAAATACCATTTCTAAAAGGTAAATCAGAGATTACATCCCCTCTTCAATTAAAAGGTGAACTATTCGGTAAAAAGATATTAATCATCGATGACAATGAAGCCGCTGCAAATATTCTAACAGCAATCACTAATAAAGCTGGACTAATTACCTCAACGGCATTTAACACACAAGAAGCAATTGAAAAAATTAACAATGAATTTTTTGATATTTTTTTTATAGAATTATTGATTCCTGAAACCGATGGTTTCAGCATTATCAATCATATTAAAAAATCAAAAAATAAAGAAGCCAAAACAGTCGCGATCTCATCAGATATGCGACCAAACATAATCAATCATATTAAAACAGAAGGCTTTAATGGTTATTTAATCAAACCTGTACGCACATCTACGATGATCAGTATGATTAAGCATATGTTTAAAAAGCATCTACCCAATTCAAACAACAATCTCCCAACAGCTTCCATAATTATTGAACAAGACATAAAAGCCTTAGACTGCCTAATGGCAGAAGATAATATTATCAATCAAAAGCTACAAATAAAAATTTTAGAAGGCATGGGTCATATTGTATCGTTAGCAAAAAATGGATTAATTGCAGTTCAAATGGCAACTTCTCACAAATATGATTTAATATTCATGGACATGCAGATGCCTGAAATGAATGGTATTGATGCCACAATGAAGATTCGTGAAAGTGGCAATCAAACCCCCATTATAGCCATGACAGCAAATGCGTTCAAAACTGATAAAGACAATTGCAAAAATGCAGGTATGAATGGGTTTGTATCAAAACCCATCAAGAAAAAAATATTGTCTGCTGAAATTGCACGAATAATCTCAGAAACCTTTAACAATCCATCTTAATTTGTCCACATTTAAGTTTTGAAAATAGTAGTAATGATTCACGCAATCAATGGATTTAAATAAGCTCTAGAGAAGTCAATAATTCTGTAACTTTATCTGATGAAATAGGCTTTACCAAATAGCCATCACATTGTTCTTTGAAGGCACCAATAATATTTTTATCATCATCTAAGATTGTCGTCATGATAATTTTCACATATTTAAAAGACTTTAGTTCTTTTCTTAATTCATATTCTCGAATTTCTTTCAAAGCTTCCATACCAGACTTAACAGGCATTTTAATATCAAGACATATTAAATCGTATTCCTCATCAATAGAATCTTTAAAAGCATCAACAGCCTCTTGACCATTAATGGCAACATGGCATTCGCCGTACCGACACATCATATTTAATAATAAATTTCTACATACAAAATTATCTTCTACTATTAATATTTTCATCACAACTCTCATTAATAAATTAGATGATGAACAATTATGTCAATCCATAATACAGTATAACAACTATAACTATTATATCAAAAATTACCCGAGGATGAAACAAGCTCACCATGATTTTAATGAGTATAAATTGGTGTAGAATAGGTTAGTACTTCACCTACTAACCGCCAAATTTATGAGAATATGTTTCTCTATTGCCATTATTGACAGCAACAATGGTTAACTCAATCAACTTTAAATTTACTAACCATATTATTTAGGTTTTCCGCAAGATTTGATAACTCTGTGGAATTATCATTAACTTTGCTACTACTGCTACTAGCCGTTTGAGCCAAAACACTTAATTCTGAGACTTCTTTAGCAATTTTTTCTGTTGTGATTGAAGAAAGAGAAATATTGTCGCTTATTTCTTTAATTCCACTGGAGGCTTGACTAACATTCTTTGATATTTCTTGAGTAGTAATTGACTGCTCTTCTATAGCAGATGCAACTGAACTAACAATTTCATTGATCTCATTGATTATATCAACAATTGATTTTATACCAGAAATAGAATCAGCAGTAGTAATCTGAATATCTTCTATCGATTTTCTTATTTCAACAGTTGCTTCATTTGTTTGTTGAGCCAATTCTTTAACTTCTTTTGCTACAACTGCAAACCCTAATCCCGCTTCGCCAGCTCTAGTGGCCTCAATTGTTGCATTTAAAGCAAGCAAATTAGTCTGCTTAGAAATATTTGAAATTGTTGCAACTACAGAATTAATCTTTGATGTCGCTATTCCTAAATTATTAATTTTTATTGAGATTTCATTTGCTTTCCCAACAGCATTAATAGTCGTATCATTACCTCGCGAAGTATTAATGGCAATTTCTTGAATTGTTGAAGTCATCTCTTCAATAGCTGATGCCATGGTATGTATATTTGCAGTAGACTCTTCAGTGGTAGAAGCAATTGAAGCCATATTGGAATTCATATCTTCTGTCGCTATGGCTACATTATTAGATTTCTCCGCTGCCGTTTTAGAATTGTTATTAATCTGAAGGGAAACCTTAGATAAATTCGTTGAAGATAAATCTAATGTGCCAATAACTTGACCAATTTCTTTAAATATATGATTCAAGTTTTTGCTCATAATATTCATAGATGCTGCCAGTAGTCCAATTTCATCTTTCGATTTAATTGGTATTTGGATTGTAAAATCCCCTTGAGCTATTAAGTTAATTGATTTCTCAGCAATCTTTAAAGGCTTCGTTATTGATCTTACTAAAAATACCGTTAAGACAAAACCAATTAACACAACGGCATAAAACATCCTCGTAACTATTGTTAATAACTTGCTAGAAGAATTTGCCACTTCTTTTACATCTTGCTCCATTTTAATTTTTTGAACTTTTACTAGATTAGCCATTATTTCTTGAATGTTTTTATTAATTAAAAAGGCTTTATTCTTCATTAAGTCATATGATAAATTCCATTCATCAAGAGACCTCTCTTTAATTAAGGTAGATGGCATTTCCTGATTATATGCATACAAGTCATTGGCTGTTGACCACTGCTCTAGCGAAGTTTTGCTTAATAATATTTTTTCATTTTTTATCACCTCTCTATATTTTTTAATTTCTTTGTTTGCTACATCAATTTTTTTCACAAAACTAATTTTACCAGTAATCAAATATGCCCTTAAATCATCATTTAAATGAACAAATGAAAGTCTCAATAATCCAATATTTGCAAGAAGCTTCTCTTTACCTTCATAGGTTTCTCGTTTCAACTCGTCAATTTGAATATTTTTAAAAGCATTGTCTAATTCAAGGGTAATTGGAACGAATTCATTAAAAAATGTGTGAATTGATGGAGTGTTAAAATCACCATGCACCTCTTCCTCAATAGTTCGTTGAATACCTTCAAGTGTAGCCAGATAGTATCTTAAAATATTTAGAATCTTTATATTTGAATCAGAGTCATAATTAATTACTAAATCTTTTTCAGTTAAATTTTTATTTTTGGTAATCAAAAAGATCAGATCTTTTGTTTTTCCAAAATCTAATTCACCCTTTTTATTGTTTTTTAGTGTAGGTGCATTTTCAAATAGCATCAATTGATTTAATAAAAATTTGATTGAATCCCATGCCTTTTTTTTGTTTAATTTAAAATCATTGTTTTCTAACAACATCCAACCGCGAAGTGCAGCCAATGAACCTTTGATATTACTTTCCATCATTAATATATGCTGTGTATGCTTAACAGTTTTAGTCATAAGCATATTGGTTAATTTGTTGTTTTTTTGGGTGTAGGTATCAGTAATGTAAGTTGATGCAAGAAATGTGGAAAGAATCATTGAGATCACTAGAATAATTTTAGTTCTAATTTTCAAATTATTCATTGTGCATCTACCCTCAACAATATGATTAAATTATATCTGAAACTTCAAATCAATTATTTTTTTAGTTTCGTTTTATCTAAAAAAACACTAATGGCACCGGCAAAGTCCCCTATTTTTCTTTTAAGCTTGCTAGGATGAATTTTCAGTCCTTCTTGACCCTCATTTGTACCATGACATTTAATGCAAGACGGAGCATAGAATTCAGGTAATATGTAGCGGTATGATTTCCCTAGATCTTCGCCAATTGGTTTACCAGTATAAGATTTCGAAGAGATTAATTTATCCTCAATTATTTTTGATTCCCATTCATCAGGGGCATTATTTTCATTTACAAGAAGTTGTTTTGAAGTTGTTAGTTTTATCTTTACTCCCTCTTTTGAATTTTTATTGAACTCTTCCGCTACATAAGCAGCAAAACGTGCTGGCAATAGCTTTCCATCCCATTTCTTAACATAATCATTTTTTCCTTTCCACGCCAAGCCCAATTTACCACTCGCTGCCAAACGTATAACTTTATCCACAGCTTGCTGCAAATCTTTGACGATCTTGCCTTCAATGCCATCTTCCTTTAAACTTTTTTTTGTCATTACTCTATAATGTTGCTTGGCATTTTTATGCATAATACCTAAACGCCCTTCTACATTTTCAAAATATTTTTTAGGAGTATGAATAGCTCCTTTGTTTGAAGAAATTGTTTTTCGATAAGCCCTAAACAAAGCTGTAACATTAAAAGAGATATTTTTCAATTCGTCTTGAGAATATTCCTCTGCATTTAGATTTTCTTTAAATGCACCTACACTTAAAATGAATAAAAATACCAATAATAGACTAATCTTAATTTTCATATTAACTCTCCTTTAAATTTTAGAAATCAGATTTCTGCATATTCATATAATCACTCATAAACACGTCAAAAACAACTATTAATTTGAAATTTATCCGTCATGAAAATGTTATTTGATTAAAACATCAACATATTCAATTAATTTGTGATTTAATAAATCTACTTAATTTATTTGAAGTTTAATTAATCAAGGTATATACTAATAATTAGAATCTTTTATGAAGCACAATGATGGACGAAAATAAAATAATTCACTTTTTAATCGTTGATGATGATGAGGTTGATAGAGAATTCATCAGACGATCTTTTAAAAAGGAAAATATTACAAACCCATTAATTGAAGCAGAAAATGGTTTAGAAGCGATAAATTTTTTAAAGACAAAAGACGGAGAATATTTAGAGAAGAACCCAATCATTGTACTTCTAGACTTAAACATGCCCATAATGGGTGGCATTGAGTTTCTAAGTAAACTAAGAGAAGAACCAAAAAATAAAAAAGTCATCGTACTTGTAATGACGACATCAGATGACATTAGAGACAAACAAAAAGCTTATGACTATAATATTGCTGGTTACATAGTAAAAGGAAAGGTGATTGATGATGTCCCTGAAAGCATTTCTATTATAAAAGCATATATGAAACTAATTAATGAGTAGTCGAGGATCCATATTAATCATCCACTCAGGAAAATATTCCGGCACCCAATAAGTTAGGCGCATGCAATGATATTTAGAAATCTGATAGGTCCACAGACTTATCAATCATTCGTCCCCCATACTTTTTTAATGTGTCAGCAATTTCAGATTTAAAAAATCAAGAAATAACAATAAAACGTTGGTCAGTTTTTATTTCTAACATTTTATCTATTCGCTCATCACTACGTAGACTTGGCATTAAAAGAGAATAAAAGTTCATCTAAATCAGAAAGATCAAACGGCTTTGTAATCATCTTAATTGAATTATTATATTTTTTAATCTTATTTAAATCAGATTTATTGATATCACCCGATGAAATAATAATATTTTGAAATGGTTTAATCTCACAAATTCTCTCAATAAACTCGTCTCCATTAAGCTTTGGCATGATATAGTCTATAATCACAATATCGTAATCCTGATAGGCCTCAAAGTGTTCTAATGCTTCAATGGAATCATTAAAAATACATGTATCGTGTTGTAGTCTTAAGTGTGACCTTAGACAATCTGTGAAATCTTTTTCGTCATCAATAATTAAAATATTCAAAATAAAAATCCTAAGAAATTGCATTAATACAGAACTATCTTGATAATAAATAATTTATAATTGTCCTCTACTTTTGTAGTAATAAATAAAGATATAGTTAATTATCAATCAATTTAAAGTAAGTACCCATCTATTTTTAATAAATAAAAAAATCAATTTACTTTTTAATTAATTGATTACTAGGTATGCTAAAAACACTTACGTTATTGAGCTCAATGATGGAAGAAAAGAAAATAATTCATTTTTAATTGTAGATGATGTTGACAGAGAAGCTGTACGACGTTCATTTGCAAAAGAAAATACAACCAACCCCCTTATTGAAGCAGAAAATGGCTTAGAGGCGATTAATTTTTTAAAGACAAAAGAAGGAGAGTATTTAAAAAAAACCATAATTGTGCTACTAGATTGAAACATGACCGTTATGAATGGAATAGAATTTCTAAGTAAATTAAGAGAAGATCCCAAGAATAAAAAAATCATTATCTTAGTCATGACAACATCTGACGATGTGAAAGACAAGCAAGATGCTTACAACTATAATATTATGGGTTACATAATTAAAGGGGAAGTTATAGACGATGTTCCTGAAAGTATTTTAATGATCAAAGCCTATATGAAACTGATCCAAGAGTAAAATAGTCAAATCATAATAAATATTCACAATAGAAAATAAATTAACTATTTGATTCTTGGAGTTCTTTTACATAATTTGAAAAAAAGTGTTCGACGTCAATAATCAAAGCAATACTGCCATCCCCCATCAACGCTCCACCAGAAAAGATATCGACACTCACATTCAAACCTTCTAATGGCTTTAATACGACCTGCTGAATGCCAATGATCTCATCGACCTCAATAGCAACTTTTTTGTTTTTCTCTTCTACGACAACTAGAATCGACTGGGTTGGCAATTCACCCGTTATTTTAAAGATCTCTCTCAATTGAATTACTTTAAATATTTGATCATAACGTTTTACAAAATTATCTTTTTCATGCTTTTGAAAAGGAATCCCATCAGTCGGCGGAAATGATTCAACAATTCTAGATACGGGCAATACAAACTTATTGCCCCCTACCATAACAATAAATCCATTTAAAATTTGGGTTGAAATACCCTTTGGCAATTGGATCGAAAATGTAGAACCATTATTTGGTTCTGAAAATACTTTTATTTTTCCACCAATAGACTCAATACCCCTGCGTACTACATCCAATCCAACCCCTCTACCAGATACATCCGTTACCTCTTTTGCGGTAGAAACACCAGACATAAATAACAGTTCAATTGTACTTTCTTCATCCAATTCCTCATCAGCCTTAATTATTTCAAGTTCAACCGCTTTTGCCCGTAATGCATCAAAATTTAACCCTTTACCATCATCAGAAATTTTCAACAGTAATGTTTCTTCCAATTCTTCCATGGAAATCGTAATTAAACCCATTGGGGATTTTGAAGCCGCAACACGTTCCTCGGGCAATTCAATGCCATGATCTGCTGCATTTCTAACCATATGCACAAGTGGGCCATCTAAAATACCTAATAAGCTTTTATCGACTTCAATATCTTCACCTATTATTTTAACTTCAATTTCTTTTCCCTTTTCCAAACAAATATCTCTAACGATCTTGGGTGCTCGATTAAAGATAGTTTGCATTTTTTGTTTACGAATACTCATGACGCTATCTTCAAGATCTAGGGTTACATTCGAAAATTCTTCCGTCAATCGCCTAAACTCCACACTAATAATCTCTTGAGCAACATTTTCATTTATTTTCTTTCTTAAATGTTCAAACATTTCTCTAACGACTATTAGTTCACCAATATGTGTAAGGAAATCGTCAATCGTATTTTCCGGAATACGCATAGTTTTGGCAATTGCCATTTTATCTTTGACTTTATTTTCAGTTGGTACCGTTGCCACTTCTTCTTTCAATTCTTGAATTTCAGGAATTTTCTCTTCAGATTCAACTTCTGATGGCTTCCAATCATTTGTATTATCTAAAGTTTCTAAACTTTCGACAATCAGTGACGTTAAAATCTCATCACACCCAACAGTAGGGGCAAGTGTATCATAATTGTCTAAACATTCTTTTATTGCTTCATTTGCTTTTTCAGAATTAGTTTTGGCTTCAATCGTTAATAATACTTCTTTAATCTCGTGCACAGTCTTATCTGAATAAACATTATTGGATAAATCATGAATAAATTTTGTAATAAATTCAGGTATCTCACCTTTACCATCAGACTCGTCACTATTAGATATACTCTTGAGATCACTTATTACTTGAAGAATTAAAAGCTCACCATCGGCCTTAATAAAATTTTTCTCATATAACTCTTCAACATTTTCTAAAATAGATTTAAGTTTGGCATCTATAGATTCAGAATCTTCACAGGCTGACTGCAGATTTGTAATAAGAGAATCTAGTGATTTTTCATCTGGCACTTCACTTTCATTATTTCGTACCCTATCGAGCATAATCGATAAAAAGTCAAGACTCTTAAGAAGTAGTGTGATTTTTTCTGCACTTACACTCACCTCACCTTTTCGCATTTTATCTAATAAGGTTTCTAACTCATGAGTTAAATTCTTTACATTTAATAAGCCAAAAAAAGCAGAATTACCCTTAATAGTGTGTACAGGTCTAAAAATGGCATTAATTAATTCAAAATTTCCTGGATCTTTTTCAAGCTGAATAAATAAATCAGGTAAATTGTCTAGTCCTTCATTAGCTTCATCAATGAATTCAGCTAGCAATACTGGATCTATAAGGTTTTCTTTATCACTCATTATTTAATCCGTTTTCATATTCTGTAATAATTTCAATTTAGTTTGCCATTTTCTCAAATTCATTTCAGCTTCTTCTACAGCAGTTTTTAATTCTTTTAAATCATGGAATGGTTTAAATATAATAGTATCTGCATGTAATTGCATACATTCCAATGCATAAGATAATCTAACGTAACCGGTCATCATGATGACTCTAATCATGGGGTATCCAGAACGAACTCTTTTTAATAATTCTAATCCATTCATATTAGGCATCATGATATCACTAATAATGATGTCTATCTTCTTTTTATATAAGACTTCAATGGCTTCAGTACCTGAATTTGCAGTCACAACTTCATAACCATCAAATCGAAGGTCAAGTGACAAACTTTCTGTAATCGTTTTTTCATCATCGACGATTAAAATCGAAATACTCATTTATTTTCCATTCTTAACGGTAAATTAATTGTAAATTCTGCACCAATACTGGTATTTTTAAAATTCAGCGAACCTTCATGTTTTTCAATAATTTGTTTAGCAATACTTAAACCTAATCCAGTACCTTTTCCTTTTTCTTTGGTCGTAAAAAATGGTTCAAATAAACTATCAATATTTTCATCAGGAACGCCTGTTCCATTGTCTTGAATAATAATTGAAAATGTATTATCGCTTATTTCACAAAAGAGAATTATTTCAGAGTCAGCTTTACTTTCAGTTGCATGCATCGCATTTATTAATAAATTTAAAATTACCTGCTCAATTTCTTGTGCATTTGCAAGCAATTCGATTTCTTCATCATGTAATTTAACTTTTAAAGAATCCTTATTTAAAAGATGTGGCTTAAATAATGACAAGGCCTCTTGAATCATTGAGTTAACCATAACCTTCTTGAGAATTTTATTTTTGTCATTACTTTTGTGAACAAATGATTTTAACTGTGATGCAATACTACTTAGTCTGGTTACTCCTTTTCTCATACCTTCAAATGATTTTGGCAATTCTTCAATTATGTATTTTAATCGGTCTGAGTTTTTATCTTCAGCATTATTTTCATCATGTTTTGCAATGATAGGTATCAAAAAATCCCAATATTTTTCTATGATTTGTATATTGGCGGAAATAAACGCCAGAGGATTGTTAATTTCATGAGATATACTTGCAGACAAAGTTCCTAACGTTACTAAGCGATCAGCACTTACTAATTGTTCCGACTGAATATTCACTTTTGTCTCCATTTCTTTACTAAATTCTTTTAATTTAATTCTATTAACATACATTTCATAATGTAATGAAATCCTTCTTTTAACTTCAGCCATACTATATGGCTTTGTAACAAAATCGACACCTCCAGCATCATAACATTGGTTCATTTCACTTTGATCTTGGCTTCCCGTTATAAATATAATTGGTGTTTCCTTGTATTTTTCTGTTCCTTTTATTTTTGTCGCTAATTCGATTCCACTCATCATAGGCAAATGTATGTCAAATAATAACATATCATAATAATTATTCTGACACATCGTCAAAGCACTTTGAGCATTTGTAGCTGAATCAACATTCCTTGTAAACCTCTGAATCCCTTGATTTAATAGTTTTCTATTAATGGGGTTATCTTCCACAATTAAAATATTAGCATCTATTAAATCACTCATATTATTCTGATTCAGGTATATCTAAACACTTTTGAATATACTCTATTAAATCATCCATTTCAATTGGTTTATTTAAAAAATAAGTTGCGCCTACTTCTAATAAATCTTTTACTTCAACAATACTTATGTAAGCCGACAAAATAATTAAAGGAGTATTACGTCCAGATTCATCGTCTCTAATTTTTTTAATCATATCTCGGCCATTCATTACAGGCATCTTCATATCAGTTATAATAAGATCATATTTATTTTTTGTGAACAAATCATAACCTTCTTGCCCGTTCGAAGCGGTGTCCGGTACTAAATCTAAAGTCGCAACTATTTTTACCAGTAAATTACGAATTGATTCTTCATCTTCTACAATTAATATATTTTTATCCATAATTACTTTCAATCAAAAAAAATCTCGATTAACATATGTTCATCATTGATTTTATAGAAAAACAAACTATTGCTGCACTCTATTTTTTTATCTTTTAACAATTCAGGTAAACCTAAATTAAAAACACGATCATCGCCGGCTATTTTGCCTATTATGGATCCAACAATAGAATTCACAAACTCTAAAACACAATCTATCTTTAAATCTTCTTTTTTACTTTGATCTTCATTCATTAATAATGTATCAACCGCTTCTTCCATTAAGGAATCCGGGATATAACAATTAATATAACCCCGTTTCTCATATTCAAATGTTTGTTTCACAGCTAGAAAAGAACTATCAGATATCTCTTTTTGCATTTCTTCATCACTTAAGTCTTGATCAAGAACCTCAGCAAAAAGAAACGCTTCAAATGTTTCCGAAATAGATTCAGATATAATTTCTTTTATGTCGTCAATATCCATTACAACAAACCTTTTTCTCTTTTGTTTTTGATAAATTTATGTAAGACTGTAGGAGTCAATGGCTTTTTCAAAACACCTATAGCACCATCACCCATTAATTCTTCAACTTTAGAATCATTAATTTTACTAGAAATCAAAATTACGGGTAAATCTTGTATTGTACCGTTCTTTTTTAATCCCTTAATTAACATCTCTCCCGTAATTCGCGGCATATTCAAATCAGAAATTAATAAGTCAAATGATTCTTTTGATAACATTTCCATGGCCACATCTCCATCTTCTGCTTCAAAATATTCGTATTGCACTTCGGCATCAGCTATTTCCAAACATTTTTTAATCATCATTCTAGCCATGGCAGAGTCATCTACGATCAATACTTTTTTCATTGGTATTCCTTGTTAAATTTCCCACTTTTCTCCGTTGGGTGATTTTACTTTTAGTGCCAAATTTTCCATATTAAAAAATACCGTCCTAATAGTATCACCACCTACATCTTCAGCATGGCAACCCATACCTAGTTGCCATAAAACTTGTCTTACTTTTAATACATTTCTTTTACCAATTGCGCTTTTCATAGGACTGATACCACCAACTAGCTTAACGGTTAACAATTTTTTATTGGGATTCCCACCCGATTCAATGACTTCATTCACCAAATGCTTAACGCCTGTATCAACATAATAACAGGGCAATTTGTTATGGTCCTCAGTACCTAGCTTTGAATCTGGCAAGGCCAAATGAGCCAGCCCGGCAACTTTTGATCGAGCATCAAAAATAATCAAAGCTACACATGAACCTAAAGCATAAGTTCTTAATTCCATCTCCGCATCGTTCGTCACAGCGTACTCTCCAATTCCAATATTAACAAACTTCATTACATAGCCTCTAATCTATCATTTATTACAGAACCCATTTGTTCAATTGAGACAACTTTGCATAAGCCACCAATATTTTTCGAGACTTTCGGCATACTATAAACGATTGAACTTTTTTCATCTTGGCCAATCGTAAATGCTCCAGCATCTTTCATTTCCTTGATCTCCAAAGCACCATCTTCACCCATACCGGTTAATATAATACCAAAACCATTCTTACCAACATTTAGTGCCATTGAATTAAAGAGTGCCCCTACAGATGGCAAATAACCATTAACCTTATCGCCTACTAGACAAGATAGAATATAGTCTTCACCAGATTTATTTACGGTCATTTGCGTTCCACCGGGGGCAATATAAACATTTCCATTTGAGATAATATCTCCTGATTCAGCTTCTTTTACACTGAAATGCGTTTGCTGATTTAATCGTGCTGCAAATCTTGTAGCAAAAAGTGGCGGGAAATGCTGAACAATAACGATACCTGGCGTATGAAGTGGCAACTGACAAAGCAAATTATATATTGCATCTGTTCCACCAGTCGAAGCACCGATAGCAATAACCTTTTTGATTGAACTCTTTACTCGTTTTTTAATAATGGTATTGCTACCATAAAACAACGTTCTTTTATCGGTCCAATTAGATACATCAACCTGACTCGCCATCTTCAATTTAGATTTAAATTCGAATATTAATCTTTCTGATGAAGTTACTGAAAATTCCTCTGGCATTAATATAAAATCAATGGCACCATTATCTAACGCTTCTAATGTCAAATCAGCGCCTCTTTTTGTCAATGAACTAGCTACAATTACAGGAATGGGAAAAAGAGGCATTATAATTCTTAATAGCTCAATACTATCCATGTCTGCCATTTCAATATTCAAGGTCATTATGTCTGGCTTTAATTCTAATATTTTTTCTTTCGCAGAAATCAGGTCATTTGCAGAGCCGACTACATCTATCTCATCATCAGAACTAAATTCATTCGTCAAAATATTTCTGACCAAAACAGAATCATCGACAATTAGTAATTTTAAACTACTCACTTTTATAGCTCCTACTAGGTCTCTTTTTTCTCATCAAATAAAAGTTTTTCTATATCTACCAGCATTTTGACCGTATCTCCAAGTTTAGCCATACCCATTACAATTTGTTTGTCACCACCAATCTCAGTTTTGCTTGTAAATTCAATTTGGTCTTTTGTTATGTACACAACATCTGATACCATATCTACTATCATACCTATCGTTAAATCATTACAATTTAAAACAACGATACAGGTTCGGTCGTTTGTTGGAATTGATTCTACTTTAAATCTAAGCCTAACATCCATAATAGGGATCACCTTACCTCTTAAATTGATAACGCCTTTAATATAATTGGGTGTTTCTGGCACCAAAGTAGTTTGTTGAATACCAATAATTTCGGTGACATATTGTATATCTACCAAATAACTTTCTTCACCAAGGATAAAAGTTAGGTACCTATCTTTAAGAGTATCCTCTTCTGTGATATCTTCTTCAATTTCCAGATTATTCATTAAATTATATTCCATTTTTCACACCTTTACTTTATTCATTTCTCTTATGAGCCCCTCAATATTAACAATTAAAGAGACTTCGCCTGTTCCTAGAATATTACACCCAGATATTGTCTTTACATCTTTCATATAATCTGATAAATTTTTAACAACCGTTTGAACTTGATACAATATTTCATCAACAAATAAACAAACGGATTCCTCTTCTGAATTAACTAAAATAATAATACCATCATTTAAATTTTGAAATTCACTTTCAACAGAAAATAGCTCATGTAGTCTTAACACAGGATAAATATTATCACGAATTTTTATATATTCAGATCCATCTGGCTTTATTGTGATATCTTCTTTATTTGGTTTTAGAGCTTCTTGAATAATTGTAATTGGTATCGAATATTTAGCCTTTGCTACTCTCACGAGCATGACTTCAATAGTTGCCAACGTCAACGGAATTTTTAATGTAAATTTAGTACCGACTCCTTGGGTCGACTCAATTTCAATTCTACCTTTTGCTTTTTCAACGTTCTTATTGACCACATCCATGCCAACGCCTCTGCCTGAAATATCCGTAACTTTTTGGGCTGTTGAAAAACCCGGTGCAAAAATAAGTTGATAAATTGCGCTATCAGATATTGAACTACCATCATCGGGAATCAATCCTTTTTCAATGCCCTTATTATAAATAAGCTCTTTATCCAAACCTTTTCCATCATCTTCAATCTGTATGATAATTTCACTTACAGTTTGTCGTGCACTTAATTTAATCACGCCTTCAACCGGCTTATTATTTTTGATTCTATCATCAGGTGATTCAATGCCATGGTCGCCAGCATTTCGAATGATATGCACAAGTGGATCAGAAATTAAATCCAAAATTTGCTTATCAACTTCTGTCTCTTCTCCGAATAATTCCAAGTGGATTTTTTTACCTGCTTTTTTAGAAACGTCTCTTACCAATCTATTCATCTTCTTAAAAACAGAAGATATTTGAATCATTCTAACGGACATAGATACATCTTGTAACTCATTTGTGATTCTTGTTAATCGGTCCATAGATCGATTAAAACTTGTCAAATTCAATTTTTGTAATTCAGGATTATGACTAACCATTTCTTTGGCAATTATTAATTCACCAACTAAATTTTGTAGATAATCTAGTTTTTGCATATCTACTCTTATATCTTGGCGAACAATAATTTTGCGGTTACTATCATTATTAACAGGCCGATCTGCTGAAGTATCAATTTCTGGTAATGCCTCAACACTTGCTAATTCAGTACTATTTATTTTGGTAATTATCTCTTCTTCTTTTATTTCTTTTATGGGCTCACTTTTTTTCTCTTCAAGCGTTGTTTGATTAACCATTACTTTTTTATTGGTAAAAAGATCCTCTAAACTTTGCAGTAGTTTTGAATTATCTGAAACCGAGTCTTTACCAGATTTCTCAATTTCCTTTATTTGACCCCTTAAGACATCAATAGCTTCAAATAATAATTTAATTATCGCCTCATCTATTTTGATACTTTCGGCTCGCATCTCATCTAAGATCGATTCTAATTTATGACTAATTATTTCAGGATTTGCGAAATTCACAAAACCACAATTTCCCTTAATGCTATGAATATTTCTAAATAACTGATTTATATCTGGGGCAGAAGCAGGATTCTGAGAAAGAGTTTGAACACAATTTTCAGAGTCATCTAATAAATCGTTACATTCTTCTGTAAATTTTTGCAGTATTTCTGCAGTAATCTCTATTTCAAACTCAAACGTTTCGTCCTCTTCTTCAATAAAATCATCTTCAACAGTACTTTCATCATCAGAGTTCTGTGAATCATTTTCAACTGAACCCCCGAGATCGATTGACTCACTAATTTCTTCAGAATCATTCTCTAAATCTTTTAACGTCTTAGTTAATATTTTTTCGAGAGACTTAGCAGAATTTGTCATCGACTCATCAGTTGATTCATTTTCAATTACATCTAAAAGTTCTCTGATAAAATCTAGTGTTTCTACTAAAATTGAAAGTGTTTCATCATCTAAGGATGCCTCACCTTTTCGATATAAATCCAATAAACTTTCACCCTTATGGGTGATATCAAGAATAACAGGTAACCCCATAAACCCAGAAACGCCCTTTATGGTGTGAAAAGTACGGAATAATGAATGAAAAATTTCTACATCAATCGATTGATTATGTGACAGTAATTCTTTTAGTTCTTTTAAATTTTCTTCTGCCCCATCTAACAATTCGTTAGATTGAACAATAAATGATGCTAATAGTTCATCGTCTTCATTAATGTTGGGCATTTACAACTCTCGATGATTAAGTATTCAGTTCGTCTTACAGTATGTCTTTTATTCTGTTATTTTTCAAATTTGTTATTCATAAATCTGAATAATAAATCAAAAAGATATAAAACAATATTTTTGAACATTATGTTACTTTCAGGACTACTTAAAAAATACTTACTCTTTAATTAGATAAACTTAAGATAGTTGCAATTAGAAAACATATTCTTTTTATTCAATAAAGCATTTCATAGACTCGGTTTTAAGGTCATAATTAAAGCATGTACCATTTAATAGAGAAGCGATGTTTGAAAATAATAGAATTCTTATCGTAGATGATAATCCAGCGATACACGAGGATATTTCAAAAGCTTTAAATTTATCTTCTCAAAAAATGAATGAAAACTTTGATTCCCTTGAAAAGGAAATCTTTGGAGATTTAAATAGTCCTAAAACGAAACAACCTTCCTTTATTATAAATCATGCATTTTCAACTAATGAGGCTTTTTCAAAAATTGAATTAGCTCAAAGAGAAAATAATCCTTATGCTTTAGTTTTTATGGATATTAAGATGCCACCTGGCATGGATGGTTTAAAAGCTTCACAAATAATTTTAACAAAATATCCCCATTTAGAAATTGTTCTTTGTACTGCTTTTACAGAATACACCCATCATGAAATCCTAGAAAGTATTGGATTAACCGATCATATTTTATTTTTAAAAAAACCATTTGATGTAATTGAAGTTAGACAAATTGCTACCGCCTTAATTCAAAAATGGAATCTCAATCAAAAAGTCATTCTTAATACACAGTTATTAGAAGAAAAAGTTCATCAAAGAACAATTGAATTAGAAGGAGCATTGGTAAAAATTAAAAATGCCGATCAAGCCAAATCTAATTTTTTATCACTTATGAGTCATGAAATTCGAAATCCCATAAATTCAATTATAGGATTATTAGGATTAATCAAGAGTAGTAAAGATGATGGCGATAAAAATAATTATATGGGCATGACAGTTAAAGCAGCAAATACCCTACACAGCTTAGTTAATGATATCCTTGATTTATCAAAGATTGAAGCAAATAAATTAATCATTGAAGATGAAGAGTTTGATCTACTTGATGTAGTTGAAGAAGTACTAACTACATTTTCAATTCCAATATATCAGAAAGGCATTGAGCTATCAGCTCTAATACCAATAAGTATCCCAAAGAAACTTAAAGGTGATAGCCAAAGAATCAAACAAATTCTTATCAATTTTTTGACAAACGCTTCAAAGTTCACCTCAAAAGGAAGTATCATTATAGGGTTAAACATTATTGCAGATCTAGAAAATTTTTTACAACTACAGATTTCAGTAACTGATACGGGTATTGGCATATCAAAAGAAGATCAACAAAGTTTATTTACTGATTATACGCAAGTACATGAAAGCTCTCCGTATAATATCATTGGTACAGGATTAGGGCTTTCAATAACTAAAAAGCTTGCGGAATTAATGGGCGGATCAGTAGGTGTTCGCAGTAAAAAGAATAAAGGATCTTCTTTTTATTTTGATATTCAATTAAGTAAAGTTAATAAGAAACAAGATAGACAATTTGATCTAAGCCAAATAAGTCATAAAACGGGTGTTTTGGTTTATACAAATTCCAGCGCTTCAAAAAACTTTTTTAAATTTTATGCCAATGAATTTAATCTAAACAACAAATTTATTTTAACTGATAATATTGATCATAGTTTAGCCAAAAAATTAAAAGATATAAACGATCTTGAAACACTTCATTTTTATTTTGACACTATTGATCAACCCATGTCACAAATGATACAGAAAGTAGAAAAAAAGCTCTCGATCACAATAATTTCACATCCTTTGACATCTCTATTATTTAATTCAGATATGCCTGATCTTCCATTTAAAAAGATACCAATACCAAATCCAATAACACCATCATGCTTTTTCAAATCACTCACAAGTCAAGACACTAAATTATTTACAAATAAAGAATCTCAGCAAGATCTCCCCTTCTCTGAAGAGGAACTTTCATCTCGAAAAAAGAAGTGCAGAATTCTTGTAGTGGACGATGACCCTTTGGCTTTATTAACAACATCTACAAATTTAATTAATTTTGGTTTCAATGTAGATCAGGCTGAAAGTAGTGAAATAGCAATTAGGTATCACAAAAAAAACAATTATGACTTAATATTCATGGATATTATGCTTAATGGTACGAACGGAATCGAAACTACTCAAGAAATAAGAGCATTACCTTCACCTCATAATAACCCTCATATCATTGCCTTAACCGCCAACTCATTTGTTGAAGATAAACGACGTTGTTTAGCCGGTGGCATGAACCAATTTTTATCAAAACCTATAACCGTTAAAAAATTAAATGAAACTGCCCTTGAATTTATAGCAGAAAAATTTGCATTTGAATCCAAGGTTGACTTCACTTCACCTTTAGAAAATATATCATTCAAAAATATAATCGAGAAAAAGATCAAACAATTTTTTATCGATAAATATCATTTCAATGAACGACAATCAACTGATATATTAAAAACAACTCAAACATCCTTACAAGAAGCATTTGAAAAAATAACTGAGTACCTTGTCACTAAAGATAAAAAAAATCTAATTATTTATTTTCATCGATTAAAAGGTTCCTTTAAAAATATTGGCTTAGAAGATTACGCTAAAGATGCTAGAAAAGTCGAGATAGGGTTTAAAGATAAACCTAACTATGAATTGGCTGAGGAAACCTTAAATAATTTCAAATCATCCTTTGCTGATTTCATCAAAACACCCATTGATTAAATTTATTATTCATTAATCATTATATTGCTATACTCGCCATAAACATATTATTTTGCGATTTTAGTTAATGGAAATACTTTCAAAAGCTCATTTTTTTGTCTTTTTTATTTTCTCTATTTTTATTGGGGCATCTATAGGTAGCTTTTTAAATGTATGCATACTTAGAATTCCCCGCAACATGTCACTTAGCATACCTGGATCCCATTGTTTTCATTGTGGGTCATCACTACGTGCATCGGAAAACATACCCATATTTGGCTATTTTATTCTTAAAGGAAAATGCAATCATTGTGGTTTAACATATGCTTTTCAATATGTCTGGGTTGAAATTTTATTTGCTGTTTTCACACCTCTATTTTTAATTGCATCAATTAACTCAACAGGCAATTTCATCGACCCAGTCATTTTTATATCTTTGGTCGTATTTTTCTCATTAATAATGATTGTCGTTTTTGTTGATTGGAAATGGTTAATCATTCCAGATAAAGTCACCATTCCCTATATTATTCTATTTTGTATTTTAAATTTATTTTTTTCGATTGCTGGCCCAAAAAATAACATGGTTGCTATTGATCAATATATACAAATAAATTATTTGTTTTATTTCTCAATTTTATTTTTGGTATTATACTTTTGCCACTTTGTTAAAACTCAAGTTGAGATTGAACCTAGAAATATCGACAAGTTAAATGGAATATTAATTCTATTATTTATTATATTAAATTTAGTATTTTTGTGTTTTCCTGATTTTATATTGTCAAAACATGCTTATTTATCTTCTTTTTTCGGAGCAATTTTCGGGGGCTTGATCATCTATCTAATAATGGTTATTCCAAAAATTACTTCAATTCTTGGGTTAAACCAAAATAAAGATTATATTGGTGAAGGCGATTTGAAATTATGTTCGCTGATAGGTTCCTTTTTCGGTGGTATATTGATTATCGATATTTTTTCAATTTGGGTTTTCGTAATTCTTATTATTGGTAGTTTTCATATTCTCTATATGGCAAAAAAAGCTAGTGTACGTGGTGTCGAGCTTTTGATCGCGATTCCTTTCTATTTATTAATTTTGAGTTCCTTATACTACTTCTTTTCAATGGAAAAAGATATGATGATAAATCAAAATTATATGATTGCACTTTTCACCTTATTTTTAATAGGCATAGCTGGTTTTTACTTATGTACAAAAAAATGGATAAAGCAAAAGTTGATTCCAATAAATTTACCCATGGGTCCCTATTTAGGTTTAGCAACTTTTATCTATTTCATTTCTAATTTTGAAATTATAGATAGATCAATAAAGCTAATGGAAATATTCAACATATGGTCTTAAAATTTTTAATCCTATATTCTTTTTTATTCGCTTCATTATTTTCAAATGAAAGTGCAATCAAGGTTGTTTTAAATGAGCTGAATAATAATAAGCTCACTGTAATAAAATTGATCAATAAACATGTTTTATTTATTAAACCAAAAGGCATATTTAAAATTACAAATTTAAATAAAAAATTTACGGTCTCAATCTTTTATAACAATAATAGCTACCCATTTAAAAATAATAAAAATGACGTGATTGTAACAGCTCCAAATTTAAGCAATGCTGAATTGCAAATTTATATCAATACAGAGAATTCTATTTATCGATCATTTTCAATAATAACGGCCTTTGAAGATAAAAATATACATGATGGTTTTGTTCGATTTAATAAAAATAAATATGTGATCGGCCCCTATCCGAAGATTCCTTCTAAACCGGGGAAAGTAAATTATTTTAAAAAGGAATATACCCCTCCCAAATGGTTTTTACTTTGGAATACCTCTTTATTAAATCGCCCCATATCAAAATATCTTAAATACAAAGATTTAGTGACTGTTCCTAAACCATTAGATAAAACAAGTAAAAGGCCAACAAAAATATTTACTTGTTGCTATAAAATCATGAAGGAATTTGATAATTTGATCGACACTTCACGTGAAAATGCAAATTTTAGAACTGTAAGAGTTTTATCTTTTTACCGTACACCTCTATACAATAAAAGTCTTGGTACATCTGCATTTTCAAGACATATATATGGTGATGCCATAGACTTCTTTATTGATGAAAATAAGCCCTTCATGATCATGGATGATTTAAATGGCGATAATAAAAAAACTGTTTCAGATGCCAAACCGTTTTTTCTCGCTTATAAAAAACTAATTACCGATAAATCAAATCCCCCAGGAGGCATGGGGATTTATTTCTCAAAAAAAGGCGCTAGCATACATTACGATTCCAGAGGTCACTTAGCCAGATGGGGTGCGGTAGATAAATGGTGGCCAATAAAAGCATTGCCCAAAGATCTAAAAGATCTTGAAGATAAGATTAAGTTATTACAGGATAAATATAACAAGTTACACCAGAAAAAGAAAAAGCAGAAATAATGAATTCTAGTAGCACTAATAAAATAACATCATTGATTATAGTTTTATTTTTATTCTCAATTAACTTAAATGCTCAAGATAAAACAATCTTGGATAAAGTTATTTTTCTTCCAAAATTCAAATCTACTCGGGCAGCATTTTTAGATATTATTTATAAGAAAAACATACCCATTTTAATAAATTTTAAGTTCGATAAAAAGAAATTGATCAAGCAGCAAGTTTCTCTAGAAGGAGGTAACAAATTACTCGATCAGCAATTAGACGAAATTCTAAAAGAAACCACCTTGTTTTACAGAATCGAAAATAACAAAACATTATTCATTGATTCAGAATGGTCTTGGTTAAAACAACTCAAACCAATTCATAAAACATATCGGTTAGGGAATTTTTATAGAATGAAAGAGGAGCTAGTAATCTTCTTAAAGAATTACTTGAAATTTTATCAACATTACGGCAGCCTTTATGAGATTAAAAAATCAACTAACGACCAAATCATTGTTACCGGCAATATACACATCCAACAAAGTGTTGAATTATTATTAAAGCGTTTAATGTATTCCGTTAAAGACTACTCTAGAGAATCACTAAACCTATCTTTTACATCAGAAGATTATTTTCACAAAAGAAAGCTCGAGTTAACACCCATGAAAATCAATGGGATTGAATTCTTGTCTCTTATTTCAAAAATTTATCATTTAAAAATAATTATAAATTCTCCTGAGATTATTAAAACACTAAATGATTCTAAAGTCATTATTCGAAATAAGAAAGTTGTTGTTAATAAATGTTTTAAACAAATTAAAAAACAAACAAAGATAGAAATGTTTTGTCAAAAGAACAAAGGGATCTTTATCCAAGAAAATAGATTTCAGAAACGTGCATCATTATTTAATTTAGAAGTTAAGTGTTATCTACTAGAACCATTTCTTAATTCTGTTGGCGAAAAATACATTAAAAAAAGGATCATGGATTCGATAAACCCATTATCTTGGGATAAAGTTGAGAATCAGATTTACTTTAACAATTCTCTAAAAATATTAATTGTTCGTACTCAAAATGATAATTTCACAGCTATTGATAAATTCTTTTATGATCTTGGCAAAAAATATATAAAAAGAAAAAAGAAATAATATTGCAAACGGCAGTATAAAAGCAAATTACTGTATTAGAGCTTAATATTAATCACCATATTCTTCGAGGTAATCTAGCAATGAAGCTTCGACAACTTCTTTGGCATGATCAACCTCATAAACATTATCAATTGAAACATTTAAAGGTTCGCCAAGTATTAATTTATAAGTACTAAAATAATGTCGTAATCGCTCAATCATAATATCGGGTAAATCACTTAATGTTTTAACATCACCATAAATATTATCATTTTCTAGTACGGCTACAATTTTGTCATCAGCTTCATCATTATCAATCATCTTCAAGCCACCAATAACCCTTGATTGCAAGATTACCTCGCCCCTGTTGATTGGACGTTCACTAATAACACATATATCTAAGGGATCACTATCTCCCCTTTTTGAATTTGGAGAAAGAGTACATACTCTTCTACCACAATAAGTACGCGGAATAAAACCATACAAACTAGGTGGCTGAGCAGATGTTCTTTGAGGCCGATCTACTCTTAAATAACCTGTCGTTTTATCGACTTCATATTTAACAGAATCATAAGGCGTTAATTCAATATAAGCTTCAACAACTTCTGGTGCACGTTCGCCTTCTGATAAACCATGCCAAGGATGAGGTCGCCAACGAAAAAATGGAGGTGGGAATGACATTAAAGAATTTCCTTTTTAAGATTCATTTTCAAAATATTCGGCCCATGTTGAAGCGGTTTCCCAGACTCTTACCTTATCTAACTTTATATTCTTATTGAAAGAATAGTCATTATTCTGTGAACTTTTATATTCCAAGCCTTTTGATATCTCTTCTTTTACAAAGTTATAAATTTGACTTGCCATCACTTCGGTTGTTGGGTCACAATTGTCAAAACCGATTACACGTTCATAATGTTTTTCATAAAATTCAAATTCAGCGGATTTATTATTTACTAAAATCGCATGATCAAAAGTATCTAAATATTCGCCTAGAGCTAATTTGAAAACTTTAAAATCACAAATCATATCATTATCATCAAGCTCATTTGCTGAAATACTAATTTCAATCTTTCGCGAGTGACCATGAGGATTTTTACATTTTTCTTTATGCTTAGAAAGAATATGTCCACATTCCACATCAAAGATTTTACAGATTCGATACAAGATAATTCACCTATTAGTTTTGGTTAATTGCTAGTTTTAAGGGCAGGAATTATACCCAATTTGTAATTCATAGAAAGAATTTTAACCTGATTGCCTAAATCTAAAAATAATACAATTATGTATCTGTTGAGTTCAAAGCACTTCTATTAATTTTTTGATATGCCTTAGGCGTTTTCCCAATCAAATTTTTGAATACTTTAATGAAATAGCCACTTTCTGAAAATCCAACTTGTCGTGATACTTGATTGACATCTAATGGATTATTAGCTAATAAATCACACGCTAAGTTTATCCGTTGCTGCTGCAAGTAAGAAATTAATCCAATACCAGTTTCTTGTTTAAAAAGCGACGACAAATAATCTGAAGAACAATCAATAAAACTAGCTATCTGAGGGACATTTAATTCACTTGAATGCAAATGAGTAAGAATAATCCTTTTACACTGATAAACTTTATGATTCGCACTATGACCAATATTTTTATAGTTTTCTATTAATGTTAATAAGTGTGCAATGTGTAACACTAAAGTAGCACAAATCATATCTTCCTTATAAGGATGTTCAGCAGTATAGGTATAGACAATATCATCAAGTAATTCTGAAATTCTCTCTGATTTGAGATCGTTGAAAGGAATCATTTCCTTAATTACTGACATCTCGCCTTTAAGCGCTGAGCCCAAATGAATACTCGTTGTGTTCTCGGCAGTCATAATCACCAAATTTTTACTTTTACTATCTTGAGCCATTTCTCTATGAGGAATTCCCCTAGGTAAAATGCAAATCTCACCAGCATTTAATTCAATATTTTGTGATGGAAACCTAAATAAAGAACTGCCTTCCAATTGAAAAAAGACTTCAGGAAATAAGTGCCAATGCATTTCTTTATAATCTTGACGTATACCATTAAGTAATGGTATCTTAAGAGGTAATTCGCCATTTGTAGCGCCTTGATAAAATCGGCTTAATTCTCTTTTTAAGAATAATTGAAAGGTCATATAAAAGCCATTTAGAATCTAAGAATATTACTATTTTTACGAGAATTTTACTCCAAAAGCCTATTGAATCCAGTCATGACAATTTAAAATATGAATAATTATTAATATTATTCAGGTTTTTTAAAAAGGAATCGAAATGTCAAAAAAGATCAATGTTACTGTTTGGAATGAATATGTTCATGAATTGAAAAATGAAGCTGTTAAAAAATTATATCCAAATGGAATGCACAATACCATCAAAGAATTTCTAAGCACTAATGAAGACTTAGAAATTAGAACGGCCACGCTAGCCGAAGAAAATCACGGGTTATCGGACGAAGTACTTGAAAACACTGATGTGATGCTCTGGTGGGGCCACATGGCTCATAAAAAAGTAAGTGATGAAATAGTCGAAAAAGTTCATAAAAGAGTATTGGAAGGTATGGGATTAATCGTATTACATTCTGGACACTTTTCAAAAATTTTCCAAAAACTGATGGGCACAAATTGCTCACTAAAATGGCGCGAAGAAGCTGAAAAAGAACGCTTGTGGAACATAGAACCAAATCATCCAATCACACAAGGCATTGGTGAATATATTGAATTGCCAAATGCTGAAATGTATGGCGAACGATTTGATATTCCAACTCCTGATAAACTAATTTTTATATCATGGTTTGAAGGTGGCGAAGTTTTCAGAAGTGGGTGTGTTTATGAAAGAGGCCATGGGAAAATATTTTATTTTAGACCAGGGCACGAAACCTATCCAATTTTTTACAATCCAGAAATTCAAAAAGTCATTACAAATGCAACCCGATGGGCAGCACAATCAAATAGATTTATTGATAACTGCCCGAACTCTGCCCCTCTTGAAAAACTATCTGACAAAAATATCGATTTCGGCAAAGCAGGTGTTTCGCAAGTTTCCTAAAACAATTATTAAACAAACCTTTCTCAATGGTTTATGAGAAAGGTTTCTTCTAAATATAGTACTCTACTTGAATATGAAAGGTTTAAAATGATAAAAATAGCGATTGTTGGCACTGGTGGCATGGCTCATATGCATGCACGGAATTATCAAAAATTAAAAGGAGTTAAACTTGTCGCCGGCTGTGATGTTAACCCTGAAAATGTTAAAAACTTTTGTAAAAAGTTTGGAATTAAAGGGATATACACTGATATCAATGAAATGCTAAGCAAAGAAGAAATTGATGGCGTTAGTAATGCAACCCCAGATCAATATCATAAAGAAACGTCTATAGCTGTCATGAAAAAAGGGATACATATTCTATGTGAAAAACCACTTGCGCTAAATTATAAAGATGCCAAAAAAATGGTAGACGTTGCCAAACAGAAAAAAGTAATCAACATGGTAAATTTGAGCTACCGAGATTCTTTCGCCATACATAAAGCTCAAGAACTTTTTCAAAATGGAACTATCGGCAAACTAAAACATTTTAACGCTTCCTATTTACAATCTTGGTTAGTATCAAATCAATGGGGAGATTGGAGAACTGCAGATACCTGGTTATGGCGATTATCAAAAGATCATGGTAGTAATGGTGTTCTAGGAGATGTTGGTGTACATATAATAGATTTTTTAACCTTCCCAGCTGGAAACATCAAGAGTCTACACTGCCAATTAAAAACTTTCGACAAAGCAAAAAACAATAAAATTAAAAAATACAAACTTGATGCCAATGATTCATGTATCATATCAGCGGAGCTACAAAATGGAGCCGTGGGTACAATTACGGCCACTAGATTTGCAACAGGGCATATCAATGATGTTTCAGTCGTTTTATATGGAGATAAGGGTGCCATTAAAGTAGATTTAGCAAATTCATATAACACTATACAGGTTTGCTTGGGGAAAGACATCAATCCTGGCAATTGGAAAACCATAAAATGTAAAAAGACGCCCTCCAACTACCAACGATTTATCAATAGTATTAAAACGGGCAAAAATGATCAACCAAATTTTCAGACTGCAGCTGTAGTTCAAAAAGCAATTGATGCATGTTTTGTTTCGGATAAACAAAATAAAACCATTAAGGTTTAATTTAATTTAAGAGGATGGAATAATTATCTAAGTTAACGGAATATAAAGTTCTACTGTTGATCCATCCTCATCAATATTATTAAATGCATTTGTAAACCCATGATGAGATTCAGCAAAATTTTTGACAATGCTTAAACCCATACCAACACCAACCGTCTTTTTAGTAGAATAATAAGGCGTGAAGACCTCATATGCATCAAAATATTCTTCATTAAATTTATCGCCATCATCAATAAATGCAATTTTAAGGTATTCCTTTTGATCCCCTATAATTTCTCTTTTTATGACGTTCTCAGGCAGTTTAGAATAAGACAAAACAATTTTTACATTTTTATTATCTTTAGAATGAAACTCATTCGCATTCATTAATAGCTGATAGATACTTTGTGTAAACGAGCTTTCGTGCAAATTTAAAACGATATCACTATTTGTTTCATTGATTAAATCGATCTTTAAATCAGCAAAGTTTGTCTTTACTAAAAAGTTTATCTTTTCTGAAATATATTCTTCCACATTAATAGGATAATAATTTCTTTCACAACTATCCGTAAAATAACGGAATTGTTTTATCATTCCAGAAATATCTACTAACCAAGATTCAATTTGTTTTGTACGGTCTTTATCTTCCTGATTTACTAATGAGTTTTGAAGCAATCCAAAATTTAATAATACACTGGTAAGGTGATTATTAAAATTATGCGAAATACCCATAGAGATTTCACCTAATATTTTTTTATGAATTGAAACATAATATTCTTTAAGTATTTTCTCTTTTTCATTTTCAGCTATTAATTTATCCATTTGAGAATTTATTCTAGCTAATAATTCAATCTTTGAAAATGGTTTTGAAATATAATCAATTCCACCTGCTTTAAAGCCTTTCACTATATCTGCCGGTTCACTTTTTGCCGTTATAAAAATGACAGGAATATGTTTCGTCTTTTCATTTTTTTTAATTTCAATACAAACTTCAATACCATTTTTCATTGGCATCATAATATCAAGCAAGATTAAAGAAGGCATTTCACTATAAATCTTTTCTAATGCTTCAGCTCCATTAACAGCTTCTATAATTTCATAAGGAGTACTACTCAATAATCGCGTGATGATTTTTCTTATATTTGCGGTATCTTCAGCAATAAGAATTTTGTATTTATCCATAATCAATTTTCTTCCAAATTAAATTAAAACTCTTGAGTAAAATCTTCTAGACTAAATGGTTTTTTTAAAATTTTGTATTCAGGATAAGACTCATAAAGAGATTGTTCTAAACTTAAATCATCTTTACCGGTTATAATTAAAATCTTTTGATTTTGATGCAGATCCCTAATCATAGGTATCATCGTATCTCCACTTAATTTTGGCATGTCTAAATCCAATATTATTTTATCGAATGGCCCATTATTTTTATAATATTCAAAAGCCAATTCTGAATCATTAAAAGTGGTCACTGTATATTTTTCAGCAAATACTTCCTTAAATATGTGATGTATCGTTTCAGTAATTCCTTCGTTATCATCGATCACTAAAATTTCTTCCATATATTTACATTCTGACATATTATATTATGTGATTGTTGCATAATATTCTAATTTAAATTAACGCGATAAAATCACTTTGTTCAATTACAGTATCATTTTTATTTATGACAAAATCTACCAAATCGTGAAATATAATATTTTATTTGCAAAGAGAATTAATTTCTATTTATTTAATTGAAACTACTTTATTTTTTTGGCTAAACAATCAATTGGGTGTAGACTTATATTCTGAAGTTAGTTTTGGCAACCCACGACATTTGGGGATTTATGAAAATATTGATAATAGACGACGAATTTATCATTACAGATGCATTGGGTTCCTATTTAAAAGAAAATCATGAGGTGACCCTTTTTAATGATTCACAAAAAGCGTTTAATCATTATGAGCAAAATCAACATTTTAATTTAATCATAACAGACTTTTTAATGCCAAACCTAAGAGGTGATGAATTAATTGAAAAGGTCCTAAAAATAAATTCGAATCAATTAATTATTGTCATCTCTGGATTTTTCACAAAACAGTTCTCAGATATTTTAATAAAATTTAATGCTAATATTCGAATGATTGATAAACCTATTGAGCCAAAAGAGCTTGACTTAGCTTTAGAGACTATCCAACAATAAATGAAAAAAACAGAACCGCTATTCTTTATTGATTATAAGTTTTTTGTAACCAATTTTTAATATCAACAATTCCCCCACCCTTATCTTTTAATTTAATAAAGCGATAACCGCCTCCATAAATTGGATTTTTATTTTTTTCCATTCTAAGGTTTAATTTATCATTACCGTAATGTATATTAACTAGGCTAGATAAATATTCTGAAAGCCCTTCGCAGATTTTTTCTTCTTTTAATTTTGGATAATTCAAGGCAACCCAATCGTGCATTAATTCATGGGCAGCTACTTTAATAAAATCTCTTTTTGGCAAATAAGTCAATATATAAATATTTCTTGTTGCTTTAGTCTCAATCTTTTCTCTCTTAATTATGACATCACCTTGCTTAATTACTTTATGTCTAATTAACCTACTAACATGATAAAGCCCACGCTCTTGACTATTATTATCTTCTTTAATTCTTTTCATTTCATCCATGTCGACTATTTTCATTGGTAGGCCAACGGTTGTTTCAATATTAAACTTTGATTTAAGTAATTCTTTCACTTCAATATAAATTTTATAGGCGTCATTTTGGCTTTGGATTCCGTAGGTCAAACAGCTTGTACAAATTTGGCGACCATCTAATTGCATTTGTTCATTACTAATCAAACTACAACTATTACATTGTGGTAATTTGATGCATTTTGAACAATAATGCGTGTTTTCAATTTTTGACATTCCTAATTCTTTTTTCTTACAAAGTACACATTCAGCAATTGTTGTTAAATAACATTTTTCAGTGCAATAAATGGTGTTTTCTTTTTTAAGAAATGATTTTCCAAAAGTAGTCACTTTACAAATACTACATTTTGGTGCTGCTGCAATGATGCAAGGTTTACAATATTCTTTTCCTTCTTTACGATAAATTTTGTCACTATGCTTTTTACATACTGAACATTTAGGCAATGTTTTTCGTAAACATTTTTTTGAACAATATGTTTTTGACTTAACTCTATAAAAAGAGACACCGGCCTTAATTTTATTTTTACAAATTTCACAATCTACAGACCACAGAAATTGATAAAAGGCTATGAATAGAAGCGATAAAACAATAATTTTCAGATTCGACCGCATTGATATACTCCTATGTTTTATATTGATTACTTAATGTTTTGTACTCTTCAAAAAACTCTTTTGTCTTGCCAGAATCTATTAAGACATGTGCTGTATTAAATCCATCAACTATAGATAATGCTTTACCGGAAATATAAATGGCTGCACCAGCATTCAAGGCTGCCATATCTAACAATCCATCACAGGATTCATGATTTAATATTTTCTCAAATAAGATTTTATTTTCATCGGCATCACCACCCGGGACATTTTCATAATCATGATGATGAAGTCCTGCAATTGCAGGATCAAAGACATGCTTTGAAATGGTACCATCCTCTTCAAGTAACCAATAATTAGAAACCCCCGCTACAGAAAACTCATCAATTCCTGGTTCACCGTAAACTACGATAGCTCTTTTTCTACCAAGGTTTTTTAAAACATTGATAAGTTTTTCTCCAATTGACTCATCACTTACGCCAACCATTTGATATTGAACATTTGCCGGATTGCATAATGGTCCTATGATATTAAAGATGGACCTTTTACCCAATTTAGCACGAGCAGGTCCAACATATTTCATTCCGGGATGATGAGTTCTAGCAAATAAAAATACTAGACCAAGCTTATCAAATAATTTTTCCTCTTGTTCTGGTGTGGTTTCAAAAAAGACATCAAGCTTTTCTAAAAGGTCAAAAGAGCCGTTAGGTCTTTTTGAGCCCCTATTTCCATGTTTTGCAACTGGGTATCCACCTGAAGCTAAAATAAAAGCAACTGTAGTTCCAATATTAAACCGATCCAAATTACTTCCGCCTGTCCCACAAGTATCTACAGCATCTGAAGCACCACTAATGGATATACATCTAGATCGGAGAGAATTAGAAAATCCTGTTATTTCTGAAATCGACTCACCCTTATTTTGAAGGGCATCAAGAAGATTTATTATATACTCTTCTGGTATATTACCTTCAAAGATAGACTCTAAAGTATCAAAGGCTTCTTGTTGATCTAGATTGCTATTTGCTTCAATTTTTTTTATGGCATCTTCAATCATACATCGTTCCTTATAAATATTTTAAATTTGAATCATTATTCAAATATTATTTCTCCAAAGAATTCTGGTCTGTGAAAATCAGGACTCTCCAGTTTTATTTTATTCCAGCATCCAAAATGTGGTCGTGGTAATTTATCGCCGCATTTATAAAAATTCCCCATCCATTTATCACCTTTAGCAGGAACACTATTTTTAGATTTGCTTGAATATATCTCCCAAGGAATTTTGATTTCTATCTCCCATCGTTTGTCATCATCTTTTAATTCTTTTGTCGTACCATTGATCGTGGAGGATGATTTGATTTTTGATAATAGCGCTTCTGATACAAATTCACGTTCTCCTAATCTTTTAGGTTTGCCATAAGCCATATATACATTTCTACAACAATTCATTTCTAAATTATAGTATTCACCTTTTTTGCTTAATTCAGGG
This sequence comes from Planctomycetota bacterium, assembly GCA_002746535.1. Classification (GTDB taxonomy): domain Bacteria; phylum Planctomycetota. The sequence goes on along the minus strand of NVWA01000001.1, from coordinate 169,967 downwards.
GCACAAAAAAACTCTACACAACTATCAATATGAACCGGTTGATTTATATTAGTTGCCGTTGAAACAATGGCATCTTCTTCCACTTCAAACCTTATGTACAAATATTTAGTAGAGTACAAGCACCTGACATGAACATTGGGTTTATATGGGAATTTATCCCAAAGATATTGCAAAGTAATTTCATCAGCATTTTTCCATGCCTCAGAACTTTTATTTACATCCACCTCAAAATCGTTTTCGATTTTTTTAATATGATATAACGTCATTCAATCAGAGTCCTTCAATAGTCAAATTGTTTATGTTGTTGACTTTCTATTTGTACAAATTTATTTTCTTCTAGTATGTAGGCCGTTAACATTCCACCGTAACAACAGCCCGTATCAATTCCAATGATACGATGATTTTTAGAAAACTGAATTTCTTTTTTAGCCGAATGGCCATAGATCATTAGATTAAATTGATCAAAATATTCACTTTTGGCTTCATACCATGCAATCAATCCATCAGACTTTTTTAGCTGATGCTCAGTAATACTACTAAAGTTATTATTAGCTGAATCCCAATAGCGAATATTCATACAAACGTCACTATTGTTTTCTTCAATACATTTTCCATCAGGGTCTATACCTGCATGCACTGCTAAAAAAGTATCCTCTTTAATATAACAAGGGAAATTATTCATCCAACTAATAATCTTTTCTTTTGGAATTGTCAAAGAAGAAATGATATTTTCATATTCGGCATAAGGTTTTGACTTCCCTTCTAACGTTTTTAAAAAATAATAATCATGGTTTCCAATTATTGTTTCGTATGAATTCTTAAAAACAAATTCAATTACTTCAGCAGATTTAGGTCCTTTATGTACAAGATCACCCAAAAAAATTATTCGATCTTTATCAGGAACATAATTTAATTTATTAAATAAAGACAACAATTCATCTAAACATCCATGAACGTCACCTATAAAGATTGTTTTTCCCAAGTAGATTCCTTTGGAGCAGATTCATTTTTATTTGGTTCAGTATACTTATTCCCGAATTTCATTTCCGGCTGATCTGATTCAATTGTAAAGCTTGTATAAGTTAGAATTAGTATATAAGTTGAAAAGAGGCTCAAATAGGTAACAAAAAGATGCCAACCATCAAAACGTGATGCTGACCAATTATGAAGAGTATGTAAAAAAGATGGTAATAAAACTCCTATCATTAACATACCCAATTTATAATTAAATTTCAGGAGTTTTTTGAATTTAAGAGGATTAATAAGGAACACAATCAATTCAATCAATAGCACTATAAAATAAATGAAACAACTATATTTTAAAAAACTATACCACAAAGTTTCTGAAGCAACCGTGCGATTCATAAACCAATAAACAAACATAAACGTAATTGATAGCTGAACACCAAAAAAGATGCCACCGGTAGAATAATGCTTCATACTATAATCTTTATCTTTGACAGCAAAATATAAAAAGGGAGCCATGAGACAAGCAAAGGATAAATGAGCTGGAACAGCTGTAAAGCTTCTCATAATTAAATTTCCAATTAATTTATTATAATCTTCCATATAAATATTTTCAAATGCCGCAAAAAATGCGCCAATACAAATAACACAAAAGAAGACATCCTTTTTACTTTGAAATCTTTTAGATAAATAAAACAAAAATAATAACGGGATTAACTTTGCCATTTCTTCATTAAATGCACCAGCGAAAATAACAACAATCGAATCAAATGTATTAAAGTCAACTTTAGTGTTCAGCATACTTAAATAACTATTTGCCCATAAGGCAAGCCTCATAGTCACCAAGCCACCAAGTATTAGTTTTAATATTAACCATCCACCATTTCTATTAAAGACATCGCCACGTTTCAAAAACAAAATACATAAAATTAAAAATGCCGGTGAAACAGATAAGATAAATCTATCAATAGTCATTATTTTTTTCTACTCATTCTATCTACTAACATTTTAACTTTAAGTTGCACTTGTTTATTGATTAAATTATTCTTTGTATTTAATGCTAAATATAGCTTCAAATCTTTTAACGCTAACTCATCAGATATACCCTCCAAAAACATGCTTCTACAAGCATATGCTTCAAAGCAGGGTTTACTAGAAGCCAATGTGGCGGTAATTTCTCTAACAAATTCACTCAAATAAAGATCCTCTAGTTTTCTATTGGAGCCTTTCTTCACGGCAGATTGCTCATAAATATACTGGTACTCTATATAGGCAACCTCACCCATCCCTAGCATCAAAGCCGCCAGAGCAGCGTTCGCTCTATTCGTAAAAGCGAATTGAATCTTGCCATCCCTGCGACCAAGTCGAGATCTAGCCTCATTAAATTCAGCAGATGCTAAACAAACTTTTCTGGCCTTCTCATAATAGCCGGCAACGAGGTATAGCCATCCCAATCCGGCTCCACGAATATCAATATTTAATGATTTAAAGGCTTCTTCAGTCATCAAGATTATTTCCAACATCAACTCACTATTCATTTGCCAAAAATATTTGACTTGATGTTCATTCCAACTAGTCATTAAAAAAAGAATCTTATTTGTAAAATTCAATCTTACTCTTTTATCTGTGTATTTTTCTAAAAATTTAACTCTCATCAAATTAAAATATTTAATATCACCACCACCCTCTAAATAATTTATAATGGAATGCATTTCCATTCTGATCTTTTTATCATTCACCTCTACATTTGTTCTACCAATATTTAATTGCTTTTGTAAAGTTTGTCGAAACTTATTTCTCATTTTTTCTTTTGCCAAGTTTTTATTTTTTGAGAATTCTTTTAACAACTCATTTTGATTTTGGGCGGAATATACTTTTCTGCTGATTGATTGCCCATAAAGCTCTTCTAGTTCCTTTTTCATTTTAAGGTATTCTTTACGAACAGATGGATCACTAGATCTAAAACTTTTCTCAAGTACGTCTTTAAAAGTTTTATCTTCTGCCGTCAATCCACTTTTCTTTATTCTTTCAAGGATTTCTTTCATAGATTTTTTCATTTTAAGCTGTTCTATCACTTCTTTCACCTTACCTTTTTTAAGCATGTCGACATATTTAAAGATATCATTTCTACTATTAGCACCAGAGGTATCTTTTTGAGTACGAATACCATATTTTCTTTCTAACTTATAAAGGTCTTTAATGATCTCCATCAGCTTTGCACGCTCTTCTAGGGATAATGGTTTATTATCAAACATCTTTTCTTTATTCATTTTCACGTATTCTTTTTCAGTCATCTCTTGCTTATTACTTTTATTTATAGGGTTTCTATTCCCACCATTATCTACAGGAAATAGGTTTTTCATTGTCATGGGAGGTCTTTCATAATTAGCTTCTTTGTTTTTCAGATATATCGTATTTAGGATGTAGATAAAAAGAGCTACCAACAAACAAAAACATAAAACACAAAAAAACCTTATGATATTTTCAAGCTTTGAGAATATTAATACCAGCCATCTACTCACCCATCCAAAAAATATATACATAAAAAATATGTCAACGATTACACTGGTTATAAATAACATAATTGAAATAACGAAAGTGAATAAATAATAAAAAGTGCCCAAACGCAAAAAGTGGCTATGGGCGAAAAGATTTTCAATCTTGAGAAGTAGAATATTTTGAATAAAAAATATCTTCGAAATAGTGTATTGATTTAAAATTAAAATTATTTGATCAATTTTTTCATAAATGGAATTTGCTTCAATATTATTTATAAAAGAGATGTTATTAATCTCTACAATTGAATGCAATTCTAAAAATTTATATAATTCAATGTTTGATTTAAAATAAAACAAATCTCCAAAAGCATAATATATGACTGATAAGCCTCTACCAAGCGATAATGAGATGAACATCATCATAAAAATAGCGAAAACGGATAAGACACCCCATTTGGAAATATTTATTTTATTTATTAATCGCCAAACTAATGGATCACTGGAAATAATTGGCTTTTGGGGCGATAAGGTTTCCCACAACTTTCTTGCTTCTTCTGTATCACCACTTTGGTACAAAGACGAAGCTTCAATATAAATTTTTCTTTTAGCTGAATCCATTGTTACACATTCACCTTATTGTATATGCATATTTTTTATGTTTGAATGATATTTCAAAAATACAGGCAATCTAACTCTACCATTATTATTTTCAGCAATTAACTCCCAACCCGTATCAAACCCTAACATTCTCAAATAATCATTTCCAATATTAAAGGCATTTATTGAATCAGAAAATACATGAAAATGAATGATATGATTATTAGGATCAACCTTCGTATTATTTCTTTTATCTTTAGCGTTATAAGCCGTTTTAAGTTTGAAGAAATTCCTCAGTCCTTCATAATTTGAAAATTTAGAATTCAACGGTAAATAGCCTCTTTTTTCTTCCGGGAAAAAATCTGCTACATCTAAACGTATGTTTTTAGAAATTTGAATATTACAATCTCCAATGAGTTTTTTATTATTGAAATAATCTACTCCATGTTTATTTACCATTAAATTAAATTCGGCACTATCAACAAAAAACATTTTGCTCTTCCAGCATATTATGTGCAAATGAAATCGATTATATCTTGCCGCCCTTTCATAAGGAATATTCTTTCTTTTATCTTTGTGAATCAAATCGGCCATGGCATCTTTTTTACCAAAGATAACTTCTCGCTCTTCCTCTTTTTTGTTCTCATCATTAAATTTAGACATCATGCCTACAAGCACACCTAATATGACCATGATCCCTAAAATATTAGAAACAATATCAGCCAAGCTATCAAATGAAAAATTAATCTCTTTATTTCGATATCGTTTCATTTTAAAAGGAACCCTTCCCCTTTACTGAGTAATACTAATCCAATAGGCAAAATTCGATTTAAAGGCAATCCTTCCAAAGTAGATTTTGGAAACACATGATATGCGATTCGATTTAATTCATTCGTAGCATATATTTTCTTTTTGAAAAAATCTAATAATTGAAAATAATTTCTGGCACCATCAAATTCAACGACATAAAGCAAATGTTCTCTGGTATCAGACTCTTCTAGACTTCTTCTATTATTAATCAGTAAACAGCTTGTATAAATTACCTGACTAATATATTGATATTCATGAACATTAAAATTAATTACTTTTTTACCAGGTTCTAAATAAGTAATCTTATCTTTATAAAATCGCAACACATGCGTATTGAATTCAGGTATCCTCTCATAGGTTCTTTTATTTTCTTCTTCTTTAGGCGTCTCTTCCTCTTGATCGTCTTTGATTAATACCGCTTGAACCATTGTTAGAAAAATCAAGACGCCAACAGTAGCTAATAGAATACTTACAAAGGGAAATAAGGTAAACTTCAGATGCTCTTGATTTTTTTTATATTTCATTTTTATATTTAATTATAAATTTTTGTCTTCTGTTTCTTCGCCTTCATCTTTTTCAGAAATTAATGATTCTAAAAGAGTTGCTTCATTACTGTCTTCAAACTCATTCATTATTGGTGGAGGAGCTACCATTTCGGGATTGTCGTCTACTGATATTCCTTCTTCAGTAATTTCTTTATCAGAAGACTCTTCGACAGGATCAGTTAATATTATTTTTTCATCTGATGTACTTGCTCCAACAGTCAACTCATTATCTGTAAATTTCATATCATGTTCCGTTATGACCTTCAATTCTTCCGTCGGATATAAGTCTGTATTTGGACCGTCTCTTTCTGGGGCTTCGTTCACATCTTCAACAACCTCTTCGGTAATGCTGGTATCTGTCTTATCAGCAACATCATTGTTAATATTCAAATTATTGTCATTGGTTAATTTACGACACAATACGGTGAATTCAGATAAAAACTCCTGCATATAACTAGTTTGAATAGATAATGTGCTGACATTTTTATTCAATATTCCAACTGCAGAATTTTCATCCATTGGAAAGCTCATATTGGGAGTAATAAATGAAAGTGTATATTCTTCAATTTGTATAATTAAATTTTCAAATAAATTTTCGATTAAAGTTCCAACGGGCAATAAAACAACGGTAAATGATAGAGCTATTAACGTTGAATCAAATGCTACTGATAAACCCTTTGATACTTCCACTAAAGATGATTTTAGTCCAGCGCTATCTGTTCCTGTGGAAATAAAGTCTGAAAAAGCGCCGATGGCAACTCCAATACCCATTACCGTACCTATAAATCCAAGTATTGGTATGGCCCAATACAAAACTTTAAGCATGGTGAAACTTTCATTTATTTTTGATCGACTAATTTCGGCATGATAGTTCAAAGTTTCATTGATACTTTCTTTTTGTTGAACTGAATCTAGATGATATAACGTTTTTCGAACTAAATCAAAAACGATATAATCTGTTATTTCTTTGCATCCTTTTTCAAGTAATTCTGTTCGAATATCGAAAATAGTTTTATTGTAGTGTCCAGGTGTTAATGCTTTTGGACTAGCCAATAAGTTCATAATATTGCTATCAAGGAAAACAGATAAAGCTTTTCTTTGTTTTACATATTCAATAAACTTACCGATAACTAAGAAAATTCCCAAATACGAAGTCAAAAGGATTATGCTGTTGATCCAATGACTTTTGATTATTTCCGAAAACTTACTATCGCCATCCTGAAATACAAAAAAAAAGTAAGTCAGACCAAACATAATTGAAGCTAAAATAAAAGATATGAGCATAGATGAAATTGGTGTGTTTTCCTTGAATTGGTAAGTACTACAATCCGGACAAATTAAAAATTGATTCTTATTAGAAAAACCACATTGCTGACAATTCATTCATATCTCCAAAAGTTGTTTTAAAATTGATTTATGCAAACTTTATTCAATCAGCTTTATAATTAGTAAACATAATAATCCTATAAACATTATATTATATTTACTGAAATTCAGGAAATTAGACAAAAAAATGACAAAATTTTAATTACCAACAAACGTTGTGAATATAAAATTCAATCCATTATGAATGCGCCTATATTTCGTTGATAATAGACGCTCTTAAAGTATGATTTCGCACCCCTATTTCAGACAAGTTAAAAAGACAAAAAGGTTTTCAAATGGAAAATAAAGTGCTTATTGAAGAGATCTTAAAATCAATCATTATTCCTAAGTTTAAAAAAGATATTATTACTTTGAACATTGTGAAAAATATTAGTGAAGATGATCAATCAATTAAAATTCAATTAGAATTTCCTGAATCAATTGGAAAAGTCGAGAATGAAATTAAAGAACAAATAGAAGATGCTATCCACTCTATAGAAGGTCTAGAAAACAAAAAAGTTATCACTGAAACTCTTGTCAGCGTTAAAGCCAATCAATCAAAGAAGAATATTCTTCCAAATGTAAAAAACGTTCTTGCTATCGCATCAGGTAAAGGTGGTGTGGGCAAATCCACTACAACTGCAAATTTAGCCGCAGCCTTATCTCAAAATGGAGCTAAAGTAGGTATCCTCGATGCCGATATTTATGGGCCATCAATTCCTATAATGTTTGGAATTGAAGGCCAATTATTTGCCGATGAGAACAATCGATTAATTCCACATGAAAAACAAAATATTAAATTCGTATCAGTAGGGTTATTAAGTCAGAACAAGGCTATGATCTGGAGAGGCCCTATGGTACATCAAATGGTACATGCCTTTTTAACACAAGTAGAATGGGGTAAATTAGATTATCTTTTAATTGATTTGCCTCCCGGAACAGGCGATGCTCATTTGACGATTACACAAACGGCACCAATTACAGGTGCAATTGTTGTTAGCACTCCTCAGAATGTTGCCTTGGAAGATGCAAAAAAAGGGATTCAAATGTTTGAACAAGTACAGGTACCTATTCTTGGTTTAATAGAAACAATGTCGTACTTTATCTGTGATAATTGCGATACTCAACATGATATTTTTAAAACTGGTGGCACAGAGGATTTAGCAAAACAACAAAAGCTTACTTTCATTGGTAAAATCCCAATATGCAAAGAGGTAGTCATTACAAGCGATAGCGGTATGCCAGTTGTTTTTAGTGATCCAAAATGCCCTGCTGCAATAGCTTATTTAGAAGCCGGAAAGAAAATAATGGATTTAGTTGAAAATAAAGCCTCTACTTCTACACAATTCAGCATGGATTGGTAATCGTGGAAGATATTCAACCCATTGCTATACAAAAACTGGATGATACTACATTACAAATCTTATGGACTGACAAAACCAAAACAAAATACAACGTACGTCTACTCAGATATAATTGTGCATGTGCTCATTGTGTAAATGAATGGACAGGTGAACGCTCAAATAAATTAGAAGATATATCAAAAGATCTAAAACCAAAGAAAATAGATTCTGTTGGAAATTATGCCATTAAAATTTTATGGTCCGATGGTCATGATTCTGGTATCTACACATATAAAAGTTTACGATATAATTTAAACAATATTCAAAACGAAGAGATTTCTCAAAAAAATCCATAAGTGGATAGCTATGATATTAGATAAAATTGTTTCCTATAAAAAAGAATTTAATCTTAATTCAAAAAGGAATACTTCACTTGAAGAATTATCTTCTAGAATTAATGATCTACCTTCAACAAGAGGTTTTTTAGATACGTTAAAGAATTCATCGATTGGTCTAATAGCTGAAATTAAAAAAGCATCGCCTTCAAAAGGAATTATTCAAGAAAACTTTAATCCAGAATCTATTGCAAAAAGTTATCTCAATACAGGCGCAACATGTGTTTCCTGCTTAACGGATGAAAAGTATTTTCAAGGTAGCCAAAAGATTTTTGAAGATGTTAGAAACGTTTTAAATATCCCAATGCTACGAAAAGATTTTACCATTGACGAATACAATATTTATGAAGCGCGCGCCATGGGTGCGGATGCCATACTATTGATAGTCAGTATTCTCGAGAAAAACCAAATGAAAGAATATTGTCAAATCGCTAATGATTTAGGTATGGATGCCTTATTTGAAATCCATAATGAAGAAGAGTTAGATGAGATAAGCGAATTAAAGCCAGAATTGATCGGTATCAATAATAGAAATTTAAAAACTTTCGAGACATCTATAAATATAAGTTTAAATTTAATACCAAAAGTTGATTTTAATGCGTATATTGTTTCAGAAAGTGCCTTAAAAACCCGTCAAGACATTGAAGTACTTTCGGAAGCTGGAGCCAATGGATTTTTAATTGGCGAGACATTTATGAAAGAAGAACATATCGAAAACAAAATGATGGAATTATTTCCAAATTTATAAATGAAAGAACACTAATGCCACCACAACCAAAAAAGAAATCTAACACAGTACAACAGAAAAAAAGATCCAACACTGCACAGCAAAAGAAATCCAAGCCAGGACAGAAAAAAGATCCGGGAAAAGCAAAACCTACAAATGAAGGTAAGGTGCCAAAGGAGAAATCGAAACCAAAGAAGAAAGGCGGCATGATTAGTAAACTCATTAAACTTAGTTTATTTGTCGGCTTATTAATTGTTGGTTACTTAGGCTACGGTATGTTTCAAGGTGGATTTAAAGATGCCGACGGTAAAGTAACAAAAGATTCGCTATTAAACTCATTCAAGTCCTCAAAAAATAATCTAAAAAAAGATTTTAATAAAGGGGTCAAGTTTACAACTGAACAAAGCAAAATCATTTGGGATGCTACAAAAGAAAAAAGATTATCCTGGATGGAAATGTCAAAAGACTCTTGGGCTTCACTTGAGAAAAAGGTAAAGGAAATCGGAGAAGTATCAAGCGAAGAGTTAGGAAGTATGGCTGATGGTTATTTAGATGATTTTAAAAATATGACCAATGCAACAGAAGATAAAAACAATAGAAAAGTTGTTGCCCACAAAACTAAAGACTATACTGACGAAATTTTAGATGAAAAAGAAAGAGAGCGATTAGCTCAAGAAAGAAAAAACAATTTAGGGAAACAAAATGGATCTTCTAAAACACCACCAAGAGTAGAAAAGAAACCCTCTGATTCAGTTGTCAAGAACGATAATAAATTTGTTGAGCCAAAGATTAAAAAAAACAAACCCACAAGAAAACCTGGGGGCCTTACCTTAGATGATTCAAAAGCTGGCAAAAAGAACGAAGAAGCAATTAGAAAAAATAAACCAAATCGAAGAGTAACAAAAGAAAGCAAAAGACCTAGCCCTCCTAAGTCAGAACCGAAACATATGAAACAGTATTATGAAGGGCGTAAATTATTTATCGAAGGTGTCAGCCATTTTAAAAAAGCCAATCCTAATAACCCACAACGTCAACGCAGAAAACATAATAAACTTGCTTATTATAAATTCAAAAAAGCATCCAAAATTTTTGCAAAAATAGCTAGAAAGATGGATGGCCATAAAGAATTCGAAAAAATCTCAATGGATACCGTAAGATTTCATCATGCTTGTGGCAAAACAATGCTGATAAGTGATCATTAATTTTTTAAACGGAAACTACATTATGAAAACCATTAGTTCACTACTACTATTATTTCTTTTAAATTTGAATTTAATTTCTTCAGATAAAAAATCTGCTCACAATTTTACCGTTAAAAACATCACCGGTAAAAGTATAAATCTAGAAAAATATAAAGGTAAGGTTTTACTTTTTGTTAATGTTGCATCAAAATGCGGATACACAAAACAATATAAAGGATTAACGGCACTTCAAAAAGAATATAAAGATAAAAAATTTCTTGTATTAGGCTTCCCCGCAAATAATTTTGGCAAACAAGAACCTGGAACAAATAAAGAGATCGCACAATTCTGCACAAATAAATTTAGTGTTTCCTTTCCAATGTTCTCAAAGATTGACGTAAAAGGTAAAAATCAAGTTGAGCTATTTAAGTTTTTAACAACTGAAAAAAACCCAGATTTTTCGGGCGATATAAAATGGAATTTCGAAAAAATACTTGTTGGGAAAGATGGCAAAGTAAAAAGAAGATTTCGAAGCAAAACGACTCCAGAATCAAAAGAAATGAAATCAGCAATCGATTCAGAATTAGCTAAATAATATAACTCGTTTAAAGACTATCGTGAACCGATCACTTTATTTCGACCAGTGTCTTTAGCTTTATACATGGCTATATCAGCACAATTAATAAACTCAATAAATTTCTGCTGATCAATATACTCAGAGACACCTAGGGAAACTGTTAATTTTATAGGGTTTTCTGGATTATTAATATTTAAGAAACTAGCTTCCTCGACACTTTTACGTAATTTTTCTGCCCGAACCATCGACTGCTCATAATTCGTTTCTGGTAATAGCAGAACAAATTCTTCTCCACCATACCGATATACATGATCACTAAGTCGACCCGTTTCCATACATAGTTTTACAATGTCAACTAAGCATCTATCACCTTGGGGATGCCCATAGGTATCATTAATAATTTTAAAATGATCTATATCGACAAAAACCATAGATAAATCACGGTTATATCTGGCAGCCCTATTAACTTCAACTTTAATTTCATTATCAAAATATCTTCGATTGAAGGCACCCGTTAAAGGATCTTCAATAGATTCTCTGTGAAGTCTATTTGTTAAATATACAGAACTAACTTGTCTAGCCATACTATTTATGATTATTTTTAATTCATTGATTTCTTTATTTAATTGCTCTTCAGAATGTGATTTAATATAGAAGACAGCATCAACTTTCTCAACATCATATAATTGAAGAGCTATACCGAAGCCACCTTCGCCATCATTCTCAATACTTCCATTTTCGCCATTAAGAATGAATTCATCAGCATTTTTAACAAGTTCAAAATCAGATTCTGTTGCAGAATTACTATTATTGAATACCGTTAGAATCTCATCACTTTTTTTTAATTTTAAAACGACTCTCTCAATAGAAAACTCATTGTTCTCTCTTTCAACCATTCGATTACAAACAGTTTCAATAATTTCAGCTTCATTTGTTAAATTTTGAATCGTATATATTAAATTGTAAATATATTGATTAAAGGAGCGTTCTCTAAGTAGATTTGTATTTTTTGTAAGCAACCCACTTAATTGTAATTGGGTTGTATTATTTTCGTCTTTTATTTGTTCCTCAAGTAGTTCACCAAAAATATATTGTTTCGATTCAAATTCAACCGATTTTAATTCACAGGTGAAATTAATGGATTTGTTTTCTGAGGTATTAAGTTCAACTTGAAAGGTATAAGCTTGTCCTTTTTCGGAGGAATTATTAAATTCTTTTCGAAAAAGTTTCCAACGCTTTGGTCTTGTCATCAAAGAAGAAAATTCAATATTTTTATCAGCAGATAAATCTAACTTAATACCTAAACGTTCTTCGATTGCTTTATTAACATACACAAAAGAGGCATTGTCATCTAAGACAAAATATATTGTTGAATGATGAGAAAACGCTTTCTCAATAAACGAACCAAGTTCAAACACAACTCATCCCTATCATTTTCCTTCTATATAAATATACTCTTCGAACCAACATAAAGTCAATTTTTTTAAATTAAAAAAAAGAATTTCTTATCAGCATGTACTTTTTAAAATGGTACCATACCACGTTAAAGTCTGAACATATTAGTCCAGTTATGACATTTTTCTTTAATAAAGCTTTTCTTTTAATAAGTTTTTCTATTTTAATATTATTTTCAAATAGAAATCTCCATGGGGATGATGATAGCTCAGATTTTAAAAAATGGGAAGCCATCGTTCATTTGGCAAATCGCTCCACCTTATCACAAATTACGAAGAAAAAAATACTCACGCATCTAGATTCCATGAATTCTGATATTCCAATATCATTATTTATAAAACTTAAAACAAATAAATCGAAATTAAATCTATTATTAACACTAGATGAAAATATTTATCAATCGACTATTCAGCGATTATTAGAAAAAATCGAACCAGATCGTATTAATAACGATGATAGTTCAAAGCTACTTACAAAGATAATAAGTCAAAAACATTTTGATATCTCAATAGATACAAACTTAGATTTGTTAAAAAAACTTCAAACAAAAGTACTTTCTAATAGGAATGTAAATAAAGACGTATTATTAAATCTATTAAATTATTTGAAAAAAAATATTTTAATAAATGATGCTATTGAGGTTTCAAAAAAACTATGGAAAGGTGATAAATATTATTTTGAGATAGGTGAACTTCACATGCTAGCTTATAAATTTAAATACCCTTCAAAAATTATTAATCACAAAGAGCAAGCCATCAATAGCTTTAATACTATCTTGAATAAATATCCAAAAAGTAAATACAAAGCTATGGCTGCAATAAGTGCCCTTTCACTTCAAATTAAATCGACACCTCCGATTACTATCCAAATTTTATTTAAACAAGCCATTTATCCCCATTTAAATACAATCCCTTTTTCTAACAAAAAAGATTTGCTAAACACATTAATCGTGAAACTTGATTATCCAGAAATAATCTCAACATTGAAGGAATGGTATATAAACGAAAAGTCCAACTTATCAGAAAACCAATTCACAAATGAAATCTTGACGTTCCTAATGCAAAAAGCGAATTTTAACATTTCAAAATTAACTGAATTAATTAAAAACCAAAAAGTAACTAATATTTCAGAACCCAATTATTTCAAAAACATGTTAGTTGAACATAAAATCCAATTTTTAGTCTATTGGAAATCCCCCTGGGAACCGTATTCAGATTTCAGCCAAAAATCAACCGGAATTATAAAACAAAAAAATAATCAATTAATATTAAAATGTAAAAATACAATTCGATCTTCGACCAAATTAATATTAAATGATAAAAATTTATTGTCTGAAATAGATTATATTTTTTTAAAAATAAAAAATCCCTCAGAAGGAAATATGATTCATATTTCTGTTAAGATAAATCATCAAACTTTTGAACTCTCGGATGTACGTCCAGATAATCGCTGGCAATTAATACGAATACCTTTGAAAGAAAAAAATATCTCAGTTAACAAAATCATAATTTTCTTTAAAAGCCCCACAAAAGAAGGGAACAATTATTTTTTCCTTACTCAACCAACCCATCTGAAAATAAAATCTCTTGAGAAATTACAAAAAGAGGTGAAATGAAAAAAAAGCTATTGGTTATCAATGCCGTTGGATTAACAAAATCATTAATTGAGTCACATAGTGTTTTCCTAAAAGAAATATGCTCCTCAAACACTTTATCTTATTTAACACCTCCTATACCTGCCGTTACGTGTACATCGCAATCAAACATGCTAACGGGCAAAGACCCCAGTGAACATGGGATTGTAGCCAATGGCTGGTATTTTAGAGACCTATCGCAAATTTTATTATGGAGGCAATCAAATCATTTGGTGCAGTGTCCAAAAATTTGGGATGTTATAAAAGAAAGACACCCTGAGTTTACAACTGCAAAAATGTTTTGGTGGTACAACATGTATGCAAATACAGAATATTCAGTTACACCTCGACCAATATATAGATCTGATGGTTCAAAACAACCCAATAGTTACGCTCACCCTCCTGACCTAAATGATTCAATCAAATCAGAATTAGGACCATTTCCCTTGTTTCATTTTTGGGGTCCAATGACATCAATCAAATCAACACAATGGATTGCAGATGCTACCATTAAAATTATGAGAGAGAAAAATCCTAATTTATGTTTAACTTATTTACCTCACCTAGACTATAATTTACAACGGATTGGTAGCAAGCATCCAGATATAAAAAAAGACGTTGAGGAACTAGATCAAATAATCAAACAATTATATTCTGCTGCCAATGATAATAATTATGAAACGATTATTGTGTCTGAATATGGCATTCAAGAAGTCAATACGCCAATCCACATCAATAGAATACTAAGACAAGAAGGTTTCATTACTCCTACAATAGAATTAGGTGAAGAGCATCCCGATCCAGGTGCAAGTAAAGCGTTTGCTATGGCTGACCATCAAATTGCACATATATATATCAAAAATAAAAAAGATATTCAACCAATAAAACTATTATTAGATAAGCACCCACATATTGATAATGTTCTAGATCAAGATGAACAAAAAGATCTCCATTTAAATCATTCACGTAGTGGGGAGTTAATCGCACTTGCGAAAAAGAATGCATGGTTTACATATTACTATTGGTTGGATGATAACAAGGCACCAGATTTTGCCAGGACTGTCGACATACATAAAAAACCTGGATACGACCCAGTAGAGCTATTTATGACCAAAAATGGAAAACAAAAAGCTGCTTGGACGATCCTTAAAAAGAAATTAGGTTTTAGATACCTGCTAGATATTATCCCACTAGATGCCAATCTCGTTAAAGGTTCACATGGTGTTTTGACGTCTCAAAAAGAAGATGGACCATTATTAATTTCAAATAACCAATTTAATTCTAATGCTAGTCTTAACATGAAAGATATATTTCATTTAATCGACAGTTATTTTGCATAAATATCATAATTTAACACTTACTAATTTTCAACGATTCAATCTTTTAGAAAATTATTAAGAGCCTGCATTTTAATAGACTATCGATTGACTTGATTTAAAATAAATTAGTCAAATAAATATTTTTCATTCAATAAATAAAAATAATATTAAACATAATAGGACATAAAATGACTAAATTTTTAGACAAAGATTTTTTATTATTAAACGAAACTTCCAAAACCTTATACCACGATTTCGCGGCGGAAATGCCCATAATTGATTATCACTGCCACCTACCTCCAGCAGATATAAGTGAAAATAAAAAATATGAAAACTTAACTCAAATTTGGCTATATGGTGACCACTACAAATGGAGAGCTATGAGAACAAATGGAGTTGAAGAAAAGTATTGTACAGGTGATGCCTCAGATTGGGAAAAGTTTGAAAAATGGGCTGAAACTGTTCCTAATACCATTCGAAATCCTCTTTACCATTGGACCCACATGGAACTCAAAAAACCATTTGGTATTGAAAACAAAGTTTTAAATCAAGATACGGCAAAAGAAATTTATAGCCATTGCAATGATTTATTAGAAAAAGATGATTTCTCAACACAAGGTCTATTAAAACAAATGAAAGTAGAAGTTGTATGTACTACTGATGACCCGACAGACACTTTAGAGGATCATATTGAATATTCAAATCAAAGTAATCGCTACACTTTAATGTTTCCAACTTTTAGACCAGACAAATCAATGGCCTTAGAAAATACGGGCGAATGGAACAAATGGATCGATAAATTAGAATCCGTAAGTGATATTTCCATTGATGATGAAAATTCTTTTCTAGCCGCACTTCTTAGTAGACATGACTTTTTTCATAGTCATGGTTGTAGACTATCAGATCATGGTCTCGAAGAACCATATTCAGATGAGTATTCATCTTCCGATATAAGTACCATTTTTAGCAAAGCAAGAAATAGCGATAAATTATCAATAATAGAAATCCATCAGTTCAAATCATTTGTTATGCACGAGGTTGGCAAATTCAATCATGAGAAAAACTGGACAATGCAATTACATTTAGGAGCCATCAGGAACAATAACACTAGACTATTTAAACAACTTGGTGCAGATACAGGATTTGACTCCATTGGCGACTTTACAATTGCCAAAAATTTATCCAAATTTTTAGATAAACTTGATACAGAGAATAAATTACCTAAAACGATTATTTACAATTTAAATCCAAGAGACAACGACCTTTTAGCAACGATGATTGGGAATTTTCAAGATGGCTCATTTCCTGGTAAAATACAATTAGGATCTGGTTGGTGGTTTCTAGATCAGAAACAAGGCATGATCAATCAAATGAATTCTTTATCAAATCTAGGTCTACTAAGTAGATTCGTTGGTATGTTAACTGACTCAAGAAGCTTTTTATCATTTCCAAGACATGAGTACTTCCGAAGAATCTTGTGTAATCTTATTGGAACTGATGTTGAAAATGGTGAGATTCCAGATGATATCGAACTTCTAGGAACAATGGTTCAAAATATTAGCTATAATAATGCACGAAACTATTTTGGATTTAAAGACAAATAATTACCATTTCTGTTTATGGTTCCAGTTAGTCCATTGTTCGTGCAGTAAATGATTTTCAATAGCAAATAATTCATCTCTGATAATGTTTAAACTTTCAAGGTTATTAACATCTAATTCAATTTTGTCGGAAATGATTTTACTATCTGGATAATGTCTGAGAAAAAATTGGTTGAGGTTATCCGTATCATTATTTTTTAATTTATCTTTAGAAAATTTTAAATATTGCAATATTCTAAGCCCATCAAACTTTTCATGACACGCTCTTACAAATCTTTCTTCAGAACTTGAACTACTTTTAATTTTCTCCCATTGGTCGGACTCTTTTAATTTTTCATGAAAGAAATCTGTAACTTTATTCGGTGTTGAAATAATTTTATATTCATTAAACATCTGACAAGCAGATTCAATATCGTCATACAATTTCATTGAATAAATTGGATATCGCTCCCACTCACCTTTCATTCCATTAATTACTGCTGGACCAGTTCCAAACAATACCCGATCTG
The DNA here is from genome assembly GCA_002746535.1 of Planctomycetota bacterium. Classification (GTDB taxonomy): domain Bacteria; phylum Planctomycetota. The sequence goes on along the minus strand of NVWA01000001.1, from coordinate 152,446 downwards.
ATGGCCTGCTAGATGGGAATACTTTTTCAACATTGTAATTCAATATAGGCCCAAATTTTCTGAACTTTTGCAATAAATAAAAATCTTCGCCAGATGGTTTCGGTTTAATCCCTTTAATTTTTTTGTAAGACCAAGCTGGAAAAGCGATGGCTGACCCTAAGGCCGCAAATTGATAAACAGATTTGATTCTAATCATGTTTATATGATAGTATCGCATATAAATTTCATAGCGAAGTATGGCCAAATCACTTTGAACATTACCCATAAGTTTATGATAATAAGGAATACTTAATGCGACGGCATTTTTATGGTTACTGAAATTTTCTAAAATGCTTTCAAAATATTTTTCTGAAAAATCGGTGTCACCATCCAAACTTATCACGAAGTCTAAAATAGAAGCTGACTCCATTATGGTATCAAATAATAATTTTCTAGCCCAAGGAACGCCGCCCTCTTTACCTGTCCAACCATTACCTTGGGAAGATTTATCTATAATAGATATTGATAATTCTTTCTCATCTTGTAAAAGTTGAATCGACTTTTGATTGTCTTCACAAAGTTCTCTTTTATCTTGAATATCCCACCAACAATCAGGTTGATTCACACAAACAATAACTTTAAAATTTTGATATGATTGTTTTTTTAAAGAACTTAATAATTTTGGTAGATTATAGGTTTCATTTAATAAAGGAATTGCTACCCAAATCAATGGTCCTAATGTCATTAAACTAAAGATTCATATTTAAATAAATGACTGAGATACTCTGAAACTAATTTTGGATCAGGTAAGACTTCATTGACTTTATGTTTATCGAAAAATGAGTTTAAAATAAAATCATAATCTTCTTCTCGAAATCTTCTGGCACTACCTAATGCATTCCCAATAGCTGCGGAATAATTACCATATTCAAAATATTTGACGGTACAGTTAAAAATATTTGCAACCATTTTCATAAAATTAATATTATTTTTACCTTCACCGCAAATAATAAGTTCCTTTATATCTGGGAAAGTATGCTTGATATCCAATAAATAGGAGAGTAAATAGCATTCATAAAAAAAGTTTGGTGAGTTGATAATTAGATCTTTATCAAGAGTTAACTTTTTTCCTTTAATATGTAGCAAAGAATAATCTTCAACTGTTTGATCAAAAACTAATTTATCCCAACTGATATCGAATGGTAATTTTAGATCTTCATAATTAAAAATCTGATTGAAATGAGAATGTGCGACTTGAATTCTAGATTCACTAGCTAATCCACAAATATTACAACTTTCATCAAAATCAGCATCATCCTTAACAATAGCTCCTAAATTCAAAAAGTCATCTGTATCTAAATATATTTTGCCACCTGAACCTACCGCTACTGCCGCTTGATGGCCTCCAGCAGTAAGAATCAGCGCTTCCCTGTAAACCCCATATTTTTCAACAAAATAGGGTGCAACATAACTAAAACTTTCGTGGAATGGTTTGATCGAATCTAAATTGCTACTATTAAGATTCAACTCTTCGTCAAATGATTTATCATCATAGTTTAATTCATTACCAGGGTTTTGCAAACCACTTATCCATGAACAACTTATATCAACAGGTGCTTTTTTACCTGCTATGATAGATGTAACAAATGAAGACAAAAATTGGATATTTTCAATTTTAGCCGTTTCATCGGAGAACCTTTTAAAATGATTTTTCAAACTAAACCGTAACGCATTTATTGGCAAATTAAAATCAACAGTATTTTGCTCGGACCAACTTGTCCAACTCTCATAATTATTTTCTTCATAACCAACATAAGAATTAGCAACAAAGCTATCCTTAAAATGTTCTACCAGTGATTTTGCATAAGCGGTAAATGTCATAAGATTTTTGAAAAAGATATCATTAGATAATACCGCACTAGTTTCAGGTGCCGATATGCGAATACTTACGACTCGACCTAAGAAGTCTTCTTTTTGTAATTCTGAAAATATCGTATCTAAAGTTTTTAAATGATTTAAGGGGAAGCTCAACTCACTACTTAATAATATTTTAGTTGAATGTTCCAATGTCATATCATCTAAATTAATACACACACATTTTGCAAAATTAGATGTAAACGATATTCCTAAACTAAATCTTATCATAAAATTTCTCTGAATTAGAACTTATATTAAATTTTTGTTAAAGACTGCAATAACAATATAAACATACTTTTCTTTAAATTACCTAAGTTTTCTTGGCCTGATATATCTTTCTTAATTACAAATGCTTCTTCAGGCTTCGTTTCCGAAACAAACATAAAATTTACGAATATATTCTTTAAGGGAAGTGATACTAAATCATATTTAATTGGCTGAGTCAATAGCCAACAAACAAATACTTTACTAGCAGTAGCAGCCGCTTCTTTAAATGTAAACCTATAGTATTTTTCTGCAAGTTTATAAGTATTCTTGTCATCATTTCTTTCAAGATCTAAAAAATTTTTCAAATCTTTTGTTGAGTAGGTTTTAACTTCAAAAGTATCTCCAAACATAACATAAAAACCTATACTCGTATCAACTTTACTCAGTTCACCATCAAATTTTTTAAATTCAAAAATAATTTCTTCTTTGGTCAAAATAAATGGTTTTCCCTCGGTTTTAATATTTTCCGGAAAATATATAAATTCATATGGTCCACATAATTTATTTAAATCATCTATCGAAAACTTGCTGAACGATTTTTTCTTATCAGATATAAACTTCTGAATAACTTTCAACTGAACTTTTTTCATTTGCTCTTTGATCGTAATTTCACGATTATATTCGCGACCTTTACTAGTATTAATTATGAACACCCCACCACCGACAAAAAAAGCAAATGCTCCTATCATAATAAAAGCTACAATTTTACCCGAAACCTCCATCTAATTACCCCAATCCGATATAAAATTTTCAACGAAGTTTTCCATAAATTTAATCTTTTCTTTTGCCATTGATTTTGCCATATTTGTATTCAGTCTATCTGGTAATAAAAATAATTTTTCATAAAAATGATTTATGGATGTGGATTTTAGTGATTTATACTCGTCAAAATTTTTATGTAAATTTACTTTAATGGCAGGATCATACATAGATTGCCCCGCAAATCCACCATAAGCAAAAGTTCTAGCGATCCCTATAGCACCTAGAGCATCGAGTCGGTCAGCATCTTGCACAATATTTCCATTAATTGTTTTCATAGGAGTTTGAACACCCGCACCCTTATAGCTTATATCTTTAATAATTTGAAGTATTTCATTTATGACATCTTTATCTAAATTAAATTTATCTAACCAATTGCCTGCAAGTTCAATTCCAACTTGTTCACTACCGTCGTTAAATTTCCAATCAGCTATATCATGTAACAACGCACCTAGCTCAATAATAAATAAATCGCCCCCTTCGGTACTTCCTAATTCGAGAGCTAAATTGCGAACTCGATTAACATGAAACCAATCATGACCTGAAAAATCATTTGATAATTTTTCTTTAATCATGTTTTCCGTCTGAAAAATAATCTCCGATTGAGACAATATACTTCTCCAAAAATTCAATATTTTCTACAATCGCAAACATTAAGCAATGATGAATTTACTTGCCTAAAACTTCATTCTAAATAAGATCCCTACTTTCAAATTGGCTTGATTTTCATATGGCAACTTAACATGAGTATTAAAATATATAACACTCTAACACAAAGCAAAACACCCCTTAAAACTCTCAAAAAGAATAAGGTAGGCATGTATGTTTGTGGCCCCACCGTTTATGATGATTGCCATATAGGCCATTTGATGGGACCTGTTATCTTTGATAGTATTGCCAGATGGCTAAAAGCCTCGAAATATGAAGTAATTTTCGTAAACAATATCACAGACATCGATGATAAAATTATCAATAAATCAATTTCTACAGGGCAAAACTGGTTAGATATCACAAAAATATATACACAACAATATTGGGATTTTTTAAAGGAATTAAACGTTATATCAATTACAGATTTCCCCAAATGTACTGACTATATCCCACAAATGGTAGCGTATATTGAAAAACTAATCTCATCAGGTCGTGCCTATGAAATTGATAATGGCGTATATTATGAAGTAGAAAAACAAAATAATTACGGAAAACTTACCAAGAGAAATTTAGAAGATTTAGTCTCCGGTTCAAGAGTTGAGTCATCTTCACAACTCAATCATCCTGCTGATTTTTGCCTTTGGAAAAAAGCAAAACCCAATGAGCCATTTTGGCCAAGTCCATGGGGAGATGGAAGGCCTGGATGGCATCTTGAGTGTAGCGTAATGTCGAACGAAATACTGGGGGAAACCTTTGATATTCATGGTGGAGGAGATGATTTGAAATTTCCACATCATGAAAATGAAATCGCACAAGGTGAAGCGCATGGAGGTGAATATGCAACTTACTGGATGCATAATGGACTAATTCAATATGAAGGAATTAAAATAGGAAAAAGTGATCCAAGAATGCAAGACAAAGCTTTTGCGAATCAATTCAAGGCAAGAAATCTTCTCGATACATATGGAGCAGATACAATTCGTTTTTTTCTTCTACAAGGACACTACCGCAGACCCAACGATTTTGCACCAAAAAATCTAGAGAATGCTAAAATATCTCTACATAAACTCTACAATCTATTAGGCAAATTCTTAGATAATGATAAAAATGAAACGCTAGATCAATTATTAAATCGAAATAATAATGATGACATCAACCAATCGCTTAAATCCTTTATTGATGCTATGAATGATGATTTTAATACAGGACTTGCCATTGGACATATATTTACCATGGTAAGAATTGTTAAAAAACTTGGCGGCATCGAAAAAGAAAATGGTTTAAAGACAATTTTATATGCGGGTCGTATATTGGGATTATTTCCACAGGAAGCATTCCTAAAGATAATTGATCGCTCAACCATCACAGATGATCAAGCTATTACTATTTCTAATTTAATCCAATCATTCAATCAAGAATATAAACTGAATAAAGAATCTGTAATGGATGACTTACTCAACATTCGACAAGAATTACGTTCACAAAAAAATTATGACGCTTCTGATAAAATCAGAGACACAATGAAAGAATTAAATATTACAATCAAAGATAGCCCTACCGGACCTACTTGGCAAACAAAATAATATTTTCAAATCCAATACTCAAAAAATTATGGTATTGACCATTTACCTTCAAGATAATATTTCATAAAAAAGTTATCTTTATTATACAAAACCACTAGAGGTAAATTTAAAAAAGAATTAGACGGAATTTTATCATACTTGCTCCAGAATTCTTTGCTCCATAGCATGCTACTTCTTAAAACATTTTTATCCAACCACCTAGTTTTAACGGGCTCCTTGAAATCTAATAATATCTTTTTTATCTCATGCTCAGTATATTTTAGAGAACATATTTGAAAGCCCCACTGCAGAAAACTTTCCATTTCGATATGATGAGAAGATACATGAAAGCCACTATGGTTAAATGTTTTTCTTATACATTGATAAGCATATTGATCATAAATTGGACTTCCGGATTGAGAAATCAATACGGCATCTGGCACCATTAGGTTCTTTAAAAGACTGAACATTTCGATGGTATATAATTTTGCTGTTTGACTATGATGTGGATCGGGAAAATCTAACAAAATCAGATCAAACTTTTCTTTGCAATTTCTTGCAAATCGAAAGGCATCTTCATTTACAACAGTTAATCGCTTATCATCAAACGCATTTTTATTGATTTTTTTAAGTACCTCATGTGTCCGAAATAGATTTGTCATCTTTGGATCAATATCCACTAGGATCATTTTTACTATATTGGGGTTTTTATTCAATTCTCTTATAGCTAATCCGTCACCACCACCCATTATGAGAACATTTTTAATATCTGACTTTAATCCAAATGGAGTGTGAGCTATGAACTCATGATACATGTATTCATCGTGTGTACTAAATTGAAGACCTCCATTAATAAATAATGAATAGTCTTTGCCCAATTTTTTTATAGAAATTTCTTTAACAACATCTTGCATCCTTAACCATGGTGAAAATAGCTCATTCAACAACAGTCTATTGAGTTTCTTTATTTCATCCTCAGTTAATGCATATTTAAATTTTTTTTCAAAAACTTGATATTTAGATTCTTTAAATTTAACTTTGTAATTTCTTTTTAATCGAGAGTACATGTCTTTCAACAATAGGCACTTATTAAAATTATTTGCAATTGTGATCGTATTAATACTATCAGCTGATTTTTCTATCCCCAAAAGATAACTTGTTAATCTATTCATATCAGACAAAACTTGATACGGAATATAGTTTAAATTATTTTTATTTAATTCTACCGTGAATGGCTTTTGGTCAGTTAAGGTAAAGGAATCAATTTCCTTCATATCACCCAACAAAATTGATTTAAACTTTTTCTCATAATCCAAACTGCCTTTTTTAGAATTATCCGTCAATATGATTTCTTGATATGGCGTTTGTGCCATTTCAATTATTTTATTCCTAAATAGTTTTTGTTTAAATATGGCAATGTATTGATTAATTGAAAAATAATAAAACACTGAACATCCTATCACTATTAAAGTAAAAAGAAGCGTGTTCTTTTTAAACCGAATCATTGGGAAAAAATAACCTATCATAAGCATTGCAATAATAAGATTAACCACCCCACCAATAAACGCTGAATAAGGAAGACCATACATTACCAAAAATAGTTTACTAAATAGATAAAAGGCAACGATACTTCCAAAATAATCCATCATCATGACCAAAGAGGAATTCAAACGAATATCCATACGGTAATGTTTATCGATTAACTTTTGAATTAAAGGTATCTCCATTCCAATTAATCCGCCTATGATGGCTGAAAATAAAATGAAATACCATACGGTATATGCCGGCGATATTGAAGTTAAGAAGAATATTCCTGGAATACTAAACATGGTAATTAATGAAATAAGCAATTCGATTGCAATAAATTTTTCAAACGTAACTTCCTTAAAAAGTCTTGAAGAAACGAATAGAGCACCTACTCCCATGAAAAACATCATAACTCCCATGGTATATAATAAATCAGTCGTGGTTCCACCAATCAAAGATTCTGATAAAGTGAATAAGGATAATTCAGTAATAATCCCGCAAAATCCGCTACAAAACATACATGAAATGATCACATAAAACCCATATCCAAATCTTTTGGAATCTTCTGGGTATTGCTCGTTCATTGAGGGCCTCTATCTATTTGGAATTCTTCTGCAAGAACTTCTTAAAAAGAGCTTATTATAGTACTTCTTCCATTCCAAATTACAGTAACTTTTATAATATGATCGGGGAAAAAGATTGTAAAATCTCTATTTAAATTTATTGTATAGCTTATTAATTCGTCAATCATTTACTAGACAAATGAGCTAAATTTAAGTCAGGAATTTTTGATGAAAAGGATGAGGCAAAATGAAAAAGTTTAGAGATTATGAATTAAGCGAAAAAGACAAAAAAGAGTTGATCGAACTCGATGTTTTATATCGTATTAATGCTAGCAAAAGTGGTCAGTATCCTGATATAAAAGTTGGACTAAACCAACTATACGATGAACACCTAGATAAAGCTTTTTTTGATAACTTAATTGAAATTCAAGACGATGCTAATTACACCTTGACAAAAGAAGGTGAAAGTCGTTTGAAAAAGTATGCCGAGCTTTATCAAAAATTCAAAGATTATGCAATTTTCAAATGTGTTTATCTCGATGAAGATCCTCCTGAAGAAGGTGAACCAGATCAAAGATTTGGAGATTTTGAAGAAGAATCTGATCCTGATAATGGATCCGAAGATTTGAGATTTGCTATTTTTGAAAATTACGGAACAAGAGAAAAGAAAAGAACGCCTCTCCATATATTATTAATGATGTCACAAATGGAAAATAGAGATCTTGACCAATACGACAGTGAAAAAGATTGGATTTGGGATTTAATAAACGGCTCCTATTTTACTGATGCAAAAAATATAATTGATACTCAAGTTAGTTTAGAAGTTATTTGCCCTGATGAAGTTGATTTAGAAGAATTTTGTGACGAAATAGTTGGTGCTGGTTTTATGGAATTAAAAAGATGTTTCGACGCACAGCCGGATGATGACGATTATTATTCTCCTGAATTGGCGCAAGAAAGCGCGAATGATTTTTGGGTAGAAGAAGTCGTCATAGGTAATTCTTATATGGATCCTTATTATTATGATCCTTACTTTGATCCATATTACGATCCATATTATTCACCAGGTGCAGATATTGCAATATCTGCCATGATTGTTGGAACATTCATGTTTTTATAATGAAAAGGAATTTATGAATTTCAGTAAATTAATCTTCATTTTTTTAGGCGTTGTTTTAATTATCATCGTCTCCATTTTTTTTGTTAAATCCAGTAGCAACAACAGAAATTTATCTGCCCCTATTAGCCCAAATAAAAATGAGATTGGTATTTCCATTATTGGTGAAATTAATGATTTGAAAGGAGCACTTGATCCAAGAATAATTCCAGATATGGTAAAAGGATACTATAAAGATGGGGTATATAAAAGACTTGTAGGCCAAAAATTAGTTGAATATGTCATGCAAGAACTTCAACGGGGAGTTGAAGAAATATCAATGATAGACCTTGATTCTGATGGCAATGCTGATCAAATTTATATTGTCCCCAGTGGAAATCATGAGCATTTATTTCTTTCAATAAGAGTTCCAGACCCTTTAAAAGTCCGTACACTTCCTAATGATGGAAGCCGAACAAGCATAAAAATAATGCAGGATATTGCAGAAAACAAATCAATCGAAGTTGTATTAGTAAAAGTAACACCTAAATGGATCAATCTGAATCTGAATACGATTCAAACTTTGATCCGTATTATTCACCCGCAAATAGATTTATAATGACAATTGAAATATTCATGTTTTTAAAACGAAAAGGAAACCTATGAACTTTATTAAATCAAACTTCATCTTTTTAGGCGTTGTTTTACTTATCGTCGTTGCGATTTTTTATGCCATGTTTAGCAGTAGTAAAAGCGATCTGCCTGGCCCCGTTGGTCCAAGTAACAATACAAACGGTGTTTCTATTGTTGGAGGCAAAATTGATTTGAAGGGAGCGCTAGATCCTAGTGTTATTCCAGGAATGGTAGAAGGCTTCTATAAAGCTGGAGCAACTAAAAAACTTGAAGGTCAAAAAATGGTAGAATTTGTCATGCAAGAACTTCAAAAAGGTATTGAAGAAATATCAATGGTAGATCTTGATAACGACGGAAATGCCGATCAAATCTATGTTGTTCCAAGTGGAGATCAAGAACAGCTTACTCTTTCAATTAGAGTACCTGATCCTGAAAAAGTTCCAACACTGCCCACTGATGGTAGTGAAGCCAGTGTAAACTCTATGCAGGATATTGCTGAGAATAAATCAATCGAAATTGTATCTGTGATGGTTACCCCTAAAATGCTTAATGGCAAAATCGAAGGATTTAATATCCAATCAGAACCGAACCGACATTTATATGAATCTTCACCAAGATATTATCACCATTATTCTCCACATAGTGCCCTTTATGGCTATTTAATGGTTAGGACACTATTTGGTCCTCCATTGTTTTGGCGTCGAGGCTATTATTATGGTTATGGTGGTTATTATAGAGGTGGATATCGTCCAATGGCAACCAGTCGTATTTCAAGAACTAGAACATCGCGTATGTCCAGCTTAAATAGTAATAGAGCAGGATCGACGAAAGGCGGAATGAAAACAGCATCGGGAAGAACTGTTTCATCAAAAAGCGCTTCTTCAAAAGCGGCTCCAAAATCGGTTTCAAAATTTAAAAGCTCTGCCGTAAAAGCAAGAGCCTCATCTAGATCACCTGGAAAGTCTAGTGGATTCGGTCGTAATTCATCTACAGGCCGAGGTAAATCAAGTTCTGGCGGTTCACGCTCCGGTAAATAGTTTTACATATTTAATCTCATGAGAATATTATTCTCATGAGATTAATCATCCTTGCGAACTTCTAAAACAATTTTATTTTAGTATTTAAATGTGGTTTATTATCCAAGCACCGCAGACAACGGCACCTTCTTCATCGTATAGCACGACTGATTGCCCTGGGGTAATTGCTCTTACAGCAGAATCAAATTTTACTCGTAATTTACCATCTTCAAGCCAAGCAGTACAAGGTGCAGGGATTTGACGATAGCGGATTTTGGCATGAAACCTTTTAGGTTCATTCAGTACAGCTAGTCTTCCCCATGTTATGTTATCTGCTAATAATTCTGATTGCATTAATTGATCATTTGGGCCGATCGTTAAACGGTTTTCGATTACATCAATTTTTGTGACAAATAAAGGTTCAGTAGATGCAATACCTACCCCTCGTCTTTGCCCAATTGTAAATTGATGTAATCCATCATGAGAACCCAATACTCGTCCGTCAGTATGAACCACTTCGCCACAAACTACTTTTTCAATATTAATTTTATCTGCATAATCACCACCCTTAACAAAACAAATATCCATACTGCCCGGTTTTTGAGCAGTTTCTAATTCATATTTTTCTGCAACGATACGAACTTCTTCTTTGGTTAAATCACCTACAGGGAAAATAGTTTTGACTAAATGCTCTTGGTGAACACTAAATAAAAAGAACGATTGATCACGGTCATGATCATCGCCTCTTATGATAAAATATCGCTCAGTATCGTGATCATATCCCATCTTAGCATAATGACCTGTTGCAACAGCATCATAGCCAATGTTTCGAACTTCCTCATAAAGATACCCCCATTTGATAAACTCATTACAGTTTGTACATGGGATAGGTGTTCTACCATTGAGATATTCTTCTTGGAAAGGCTTGACGACTTTTTCTTGAAATATTTCTTCCGCATCAATTACATAAAAGGGAATACCTATTTTATTTGCGACGGCCCGAGCATCATTAACGTCTTCATTTGAACAACAAGTTTTTGCACCAGACTGAACCGCTTCTGGATCATCGCAATCCCAGGTTTTGATTGTAAACCCGGCAACGTCATAACCTTCATCTTTTAAAATTGCAGCTGCTACGGAAGAATCTACACCTCCACTCATTGCCACAGCGATTTTCATATCTTTAGACTTGAACATTTTCTTTTAAATTCAATTTATTTACTAATAGAAATAGTTATAAAATTTATTACTATCCAAATATGGATTATATTGAGTATTGAAAAGGACGATATTATCAATGTCTGTAATTATTTCCATAGGTATTAAAGCAGTCCAATAGTATAATCGCTTTTGTCATAATGAAAACTTTAGAATGGAAAATATGAGACCTAGAGAAGTCCAACACACAGAAAGCAATGAAGAAAACATTAGGAAATTTCAAGAAGATTTCAATAAAGTAAAAGCTGAAATTGAAAAACACGTAATTGGCCAAAAAAGTGTTATTGAAAAGGTCCTATATGCAGTATTTCTTGGTAAAAATGTTTTACTCGAAGGATTGCCAGGATTAGGGAAAACAACTCTTGCCAAAGCTATTTCTAGATCTCTTGATCTAGAAACAAAACGAATTCAATTCACTCCTGACTTAATGCCGGCAGATATAACAGGCACAAATATTATAGAGCAAAAACCCGGGGGAGGTATTTCAATAGAGTTTAATGAAGGTCCTATATTTACATCTATATGTTTGGCAGATGAGATTAATAGAGCTACTCCAAAAACTCAATCAGCTATGTTAGAAGCCATGCAAGAAAAACGTGTAACCATTGCTGGAGAAACTAAAAGGTTATCTGATACATTTTGTGTGATTGCGACTCAAAACCCTATCGAATTAGAAGGAACATACCCTCTTCCGGAGGCTCAATTAGATCGATTTATATTTAAAATTATAATTGAAGAAACATCCCTAGAAGATCTAATCGCAATATGTGATTTAACAACTAGTGATTATAAACCTAAAATTGTTCCCATTATAAACGAGCAACAACTATTAGATTATAGATCGAATATTCTTTCAATAATGGTACCTGAATACTTAAAGAATTATGCTGCAAGAATAGTTAGAGCAACCCATCCCAATAATGAAGATGCACCACCTTCTGTTAAAAAATATGTGAATTTCGGGAGTAGCCCTAGAGGACTTCAATCTTTAATAATGGCTGCAAAGGTTTCTGCAGCTTCAAAAGGTGAAATAAGTGTTAGCGACGAGAATATAAAAGAAGTTCTCTTCTCATCCTTAAGACATCGAATCATATTAAATTTTGAAGGAGAAGCCAAACAGATAGACTCCGATGATTTGATAAGAGATATTCTAAAAACCATTATTATTATTCCTGAAAGTGAATTTAAATAATGAAACTTGGATTAATACTTTTTTTCATTTTAAATTTCACAAATTTATATTGTGAAACGATAAAAGTACCTCTTGAAATAGAGAATAAAATTTATGTTGAATTAAAAAAATTAGAAAATAATCACAAAAACAAAGAAATTGTTAGAAATATTTTAAAGATAAAAGCAGAATATGTTGAGGAAATAATATTCAAACATATTGATTCAATCGAAGAACTATCACCCAAATCTATTGTGCCAATCGTAAAGATCCTTGGCCATTTTAATACGCACAGAGCAATTCTAACAATAAGTAAATATGCCGAGCCATATCAAAAAAAAAGGGCCAATGAAGAAAAAATAGAACGTACAAGACATATTAGAATTACCGCAATCAAGTCAATCCTTTTAACCTTATCAAAAGAAAGAATTGCTCATACCATTAAATACATAAAAGATCAAGATCCAATTTTCCAAAGTTCCGTTTTAAGAACATTTAGAAAAAAGAAAATCTTAGAGGGAATTGTTCCAGCATATCAGGTCTTTAAAAATTCTAGCTCAGAGAAAAAATTCAACGTAAAAGTAGATGCAGCCTCATTGATCATTAATTTATCAAAAGATCCATTAATGAAAAATAATGTTCTATTAAATATGATCAATGATGCAAATATACATATGCGAAAAGCAGGATTAGCATTGATACCTGATGGCGGAAATGCCAATGATAAAGAGGTAAGAGATAGAGTCATCGAAATTATCAAGAAAAGCAAAGGAGGTGAATTGGAACTTGCATGTAAAAGTGCAGGTAAACTTCGAATTTCTAATGGTGTAGATTTGTTAATCAAAACACTTTCAGATGTGAAGAATCCAATGACAAAATGGGAATGCCTATATGCATTATTTTTAATCAAATACGATAAGGATAAATTGAAAATATTAATCAAAGAACAAATCGATAAATCAAAGACGAAATCATACCTAAAAGGTGGTGATCAAATTCGATTTGAAAGATTATTGAAGTACGTAAACTAAATATTAAAGGGAATGTTATGCGAATATTAATTACTGGTGGAGCTGGATTTATTGGGTCTCATCTCTCTGATCACCTTTTAAAAGAAGGTCACGAAGTTACGATTATAGATGACTTATCAACGGGAAGTATATTAAATATACGTCATCTGAAATCTAATCCTAAATTCCACTATTACATTGATACGATTACCAATGAACCTATGCTTGCAGAGTATATTGATGAAGCTGATATGGTTTTTCATCTTGCTGCAGCTGTAGGCGTAAATCTAATCATAGAAGATCCTGTTAGAACAATTGAAACAAATATTGGGTGTACTGAAAAAGTTCTAAAAAACTGCGCCAAAAAGAAGAAAAGGTTATTAATAACATCAACTTCAGAAGTTTATGGAAAAAATACAAATGAAGAATTTAAAGAAGACGATGATTTAATATTTGGCAACACAACAAAATCAAGATGGAGTTATGCAGCAAGTAAAGCGATTGATGAATTCTTAGCATTAGCATATGTGAAAAAATATAACCTCCCTACTACCGTTGTTCGCTTATTCAATACCGTTGGCCCAAGACAAACAGGGCAATATGGAATGGTAATACCTGGAATGATCGAATGTGGCATCAAAAATCAGCAAATCAAAGTTTTCGGAGATGGCACACAATCTAGATGCTTTTGCCATGTTAAAGATGTTGTTGTTGCATTAGCAAAGTTAATTCAATCAGAAAATACAATAGGTGAAGTATATAATATTGGCTCGCAGCATGAAATATCAATAATGAGTTTGGCCGAGATAATTAAGACAAAACTTGAAGCTAAAAACTTCCCTTCGATTACGATAAAGAAAATACCATACAGTGAAGCATACGAACCAGGTTTTGAAGATATGCTACATCGAAAACCTAACTTAGAAAAAACAAAAAATGCTATTGGGTTCAATCCAAAAAGGACATTGGATCAAATATTGGATGATGTCATCGAAGAAAAAATGGCAGCGTTATCATAAATTTGATTCTATGGTTGATAGCAATTCCGAGTCTTCTGGTGTTGTTTTAGGTGAAAAACGATTTATCACTTCACCATTTTTGCCAATTAAAAACTTTTCAAAGTTCCAAGTAATATCTCCAGGAAAATCAGCAGAGTCATCGCATAAAATTTTGTACAAGTCATGCCTACCATCACCATTAACATCTATTTTGCTTGTCATAGAAAATGTGATCTTAAATTTAGATTCACAAAATTGAACAATATCTTTTTCAGAACCTGGCTCCTGGGCTCCAAATTGATTACATGGTAATCCCAAAATAATAAGTCCTCGCTCAGAGTACTTTTGAAATAGCGTTTCCAATCCGCTATATTGAGGAGTCAAACCGCATTCACTTGCAACGTTAACAATTAAAACCAGTTTTCCTCTGAAATTTTCAAAGGGCAATGGCTCAAGATCAATAGATTTCAATTGTATGTCATAAATCTTACTCATTCGAACTCCTTATTTTTAATAATGATGAATAATTAGGCTACAATTGTACCAACAATTTTTTACAACAGTAAATTATAATTTATCTCGTCGTGGTGGTGGTTCGAGTATTGATAAAACGTTTTTAATTTTATCTTCCAAACAAACAGGCACCCAAGATATAATCACTTGTGTTTGTGGCTTAAAACCTGCATTTGGGTTTTTAACAACATTTTTTGGCAATGATGAAAAACTTATCCATGTATTCCAAGGCGGCAACCCATTCTCATCAAAATACCCTTCCAACCTATCTAAATTTTCAGGTTGGTTTTTTATATTTGATATAGGGGTAATCATAATACTACCGACTCTTTTTCTCTCTTCCTCAGATAATTCAAATTTTGATTTTTGATATGCTCTTAATCCAAGCATTTCTTTTCGTTTATTAATGAAAGAAAATTTTAGATCTTTGGGTAATTCTGTATCATATTTTTTATAATGCTCTGTGATAGCATTCACATATGAGTTCAAGTATTCTGGTCTCCATTGACCATTCACCTCATCTAAATTACCTCCCCAATGATCAACATTATGGCATAACTCAAGAGGTGTTTTAATATCATCAAACATAGAAAAATGGAGGTTGATTAACAAGCTGGTGTCCAATTCTTTTCCTGTTTCATTTAATTTATTTATATCTTCTCGGCTTAACTTCTCTCTTCTAAACTGATCGTCCCTTAAACTATTAATCCTTTTTGTAAAAGATTTATGCTGTTTAGATACAAAAACCATAAAGAATACAATTCCGAGTGTAATTCCAACTAGGCAAATAATTTCTACTTTTGACATCGTTTTCACAATACGCTTTTCAACAGTATGTATGTGCCCAACTAATAGTGGATTCCATTGAAGATGATTTCCTATATTTGCATAGGTGAACTTTTTAAAAAAATAACCATCAAAAAATACTCGCTCATTGATGAACAAATCTTTAGGCTTGTTGAGTGAATATAAAGTAATTAAATGGCTTTCTTTATCGACAATATACATTTCATATATTTTTTTCATTCCATGGAAATCATAATAATTTAATCCATCAATTTCCCTAATAAGTTTTACTCTTCCGTATTTAAAATATGGCTTGTCAACATAGGAAGGAGCATCAGTCATAAAATGCGTCCAAGTAGTAATTTCTTTTCCTTTTAACAGATTGTATTTAGCAAGAACATCATCTGGCGTCATATAAGAAAGTTTATTTAATAAGTAAACATATGGCCTTTTATCTATTGTTCCCGATAGTAATCTTTCTTCAGGGGTCATACTAACATCAATACCTGGCTTCATATGATCAATTGAATCCCAAATTTCTTCGTAACTACCAATGACGGATAATCGTTTACCATAGATTAATGGAATCTTTTTATTTTCGTCTTGCACAATCTGTATAAATACACCTGAACAAATTACCATATCTCCTACTCTTGGTGTCAATTTAGCGGCTATTTTTAAGGCAACTCGATCCATCTGATCTATAAATGAAAAATTTAAAAAATTGTATAAATACTCATTGCCTTTAAAGTCTCTTATTTTTGAATAATATACTTTATTAGCATTACCGATTTTATTATTCAGATGCACTTCATTAATGTATATTATAGTGCCAACAATCTTATTAATTTTTCTTCGATAATTATTTTTATTTTTTAATACATTGGAATAATTTTTATTTATTTTTGCGGATGCTAAGATTGTATTCTTATTAGTGTAAGATAGGTTTTCAATAAGCTTTTCTTCAAATTCAGGAGGTAACTTTTTTGACTTCTCGATATCGTCATCATTAACTTTAGACCATAACTCTTGGTTGCTCTCAATTAATTTGAAATATTGGTCTGACCATTTTTTAAAACTTTCAGCATTAGGAAAATCTATTAAAGCTGAAGTCTCTTTTTTTATTTTTGACAATCTACTATTATATAATGGGTTATCCTCCCAAAAAAATGGCCTTGGAAGAATTGATTGAATTGAATTTCCAAATAAAATGGCAAACGGTTTTTTAAAAGATTTTTCTTGTCTTAATTTAATATAAACGCCACTCATTGAAACCACATCTTCTACTGATAGATCAAATGGTAAGCGTATAGAACGGCAATCAAACAGACCTCCTTGATCATCTTCCACAATAACAGAATGAATAAATTGTTTTGATAAAATCTGAGGAATTTTTTTTAATTTTCTGATTTTTATTACTTTCCCTATTACATTTACAATCTGTCCTTTATGCTTATTGCTCTCTGTATGAATATCACCATACTTTATAGATTTTCCTTTAGTTTGAATAAGTTTAGGGTGAGCTCTGTACATTTTGCTTCCTAAAACTTTTCTTATTTCCAATTCACCTTTGGAAATAATATATTTTATCCCAATTTCAAGCTCATCTTCAACGGTAAAAAAGTCATCATAATTTGGAACAAAATCAAAAATTTTATCATAATCCTCAACTTCACCATCACCACCCTTTATAATTTCAATTTTTGGGATCTTTCTTTTTGAATCGTCAAGATAATCAGTGATGTTAAATGCAATCCCGAACAAGCCAACTAAAATTGCAATTCCAATCCAGATTTTCAACTTTTCAAATTTGCCCATTGAGTTCTGTAAATCACTACCAAATTTATTTGCCATAAACCTTTTCTAAACTAATTATCTTTTCTTTTAAAACGAAGTGAAAATAATTAGGTTCACCTTTTTATATTACAAATTTATTTTCTACGAATAATTGCAAGTTCTAGAATTTTCTGACATAAATCATCAAATGAAATGCCTACCTTTTGAGCCGCTTTTGGTAGTAAACTATGACTAGTCATTCCAGGGATACTATTCAATTCTAATACAAATACGTTATCATTTTTGTCAATCATAAAGTCTACTCTAACTGCATCTCTTGACCCAGTAATTTCATAAACGCTTTCTGCTAAATTCTGAAGTTCCAATTGTTTGTCTTCTGAAATGGTATCAAATTGATATTGGGTTTTATTACTTTTATATTTTGCTTCAAAGTCATAAAAATCACCTTCAGGCACAATTTCTATAACGGGTAAAGCATTACCCTCAAATACTGAGACAGTAAATTCTCTACCATCAACAAAGGATTCAGCAAATAAAGGATAAGTAAGTTCAATTCCATTGAAGTCATCTAATTCATATACCATTTTCATAAATATACTTGAGCCACCATTAGAAGGTTTTAAAACTAATGGCATAGAAACAGAATTTATAATTTCTTCTGGTGAATAAATTTTATTTTTCTCAAGTTCAAGAAAGTCCGCAGTTGGAATCTCTTTAGAGATTAATAATTTTTTGGTGGCTATTTTATCCATTGTCAGTTGACAACTTTTAATATCAGAGCCTGTATAAGCTTTACCTTCTTTTTCTAAAATTTTTTGAACTTGTCCATCTTCTCCAAATTCACCATGAAGAACATTATAATAAACATCATATTTAAAATGATCTTTGCTGGTTCCAAAATCACTTTTTACATCTATTAGGTTTGTATTTTTATATTTTTTTTTAAGTGCCTCAAATACACTTAGACCTGAATCTATTGAAACATTTCTTTCTGAAGAAATACCACCATGCAATACAGCAACAAGTAAATCTTCATTCACTTTTTGAATCATCCGATGATTTTTCACCTGAAGATTGTGGATTAGATTTGTTTATTAATGTTTCAAGGTCTTTAATATTGACATTTTTCACATTGGCTGCATCGATATTTTCTTTTGCAATCGCCTCATAGATCTCTTTTCGATAAACTTTTATATCCCTTGGCGCTTTTATTCCAATTCGAACTTGGTCGCCTTTAATATCTACAATGGTTACCTCTATATCATCACCAATCATTATGGTTTCATTTATATATCTGGATAACACTAACATTGAAGGCCTCGACGCTCGTCGTTCATAGAAAAATTTTCCATATTTTAGTAAATCTTTTAATTATTTAAACATAGAAAAGCAAGCAGAACTATTATCTATTCGAAAACTAATTAAGCAAAGATCATTTTGAATATTAAGTATGGCCTAGAATTCATAACACATATCATTTATTCAACAGACTAAGGTTAAAAAATGGCAATTTATTGGTAAAAACCCTCCTTTTTTCTAAAAGATCCAATGGAAACAGTAGCCAACATAAATCAAAATATTTCTGACAGTTTAAATCTGAAAGAGCTATTTTCTTCAAAATCGCCTCCAAAAAATATCTCTGGAATTACGGGTGCTTTTGGTCACATTATTATTGCGGAATTTTTAAGATCATACCCAAAAACATTAGTAGTCATGGCTACTTACAAAGATGTACATACAGTTGCCTATAATTTGTCACAAATGCAAACATCACCACATCGAACAATTCCAAAGATTGATTATCAAGTTTCTTTAGATTCCTATAAAAACAGAAAAGCCTTAAATGATATTTCAAATTTACTTTCAATTGCCAAAACCGAACAAACAAGTTTTTTAACTTCCATTGAAACATTACAACAACCAAATATTAATATCGACAATGAAATTGAACCATTAGAATTAGAAATTGATCATGATTATGATTTTGACTTTTTAAGAGAAGAATTTTTAAAGCGAGGATTTATTGAAGAAGAATTTGTAACACTTCCTGGAGAGTTTTCTGTAAGAGGCGGAATCATAGATTTCTTTTCTCATAAATTTGGAAATCCAATTAGATTAGATTTTTTTGGCGACACAATTGAAGACATTAAAACATTTGATCCTGAGACACAACGCTCATCAGAATCATTACGCAAGATCAGTCTAACTGATATACATTTTGAAGATGAAAACGACTTACAATTAAAGTATTTATTGGATGAGTTTGATAAAGATTACAATGTATTGTTAGTACACGATAACGAATTGGTTCAACATTCAGAAAAATATTATGAAAAAATAAACCGCAGTAATATTTTATATTATGAAAATATCCAAGAAAAACTTGAGAAATTCCAGTGTACACATGCCCACCCTTATAAATTAGATAATCAAGCAGATAACTATTTTCAATCTTTCGTCATTCCCAAGAAAAAAGGAAGTTTAAGTAATTATTTAAGTAAATATCTAGACAAGGGATTAGAATTACAATTATCTTTTACAAGTAAATTTGAGAAAAACATACTTCAAAAAGAACTCGCAAAAAACAATATCAATACCGATTCAATAAATTTTATTAACCGCTCATTGAGCAATAGCTTTTATTGTCCAACAGCTAAGGTAGCTTTTATTTCAGACCTTGAATTATTTAATAAAAAAACAAAAATTTCAAATAAAGGCAAGTATAGCGACAAACCACTTGAAGAGTTTCTTGAATTAAATGAAGGCGATTATGTAGTCCATTCAAATCACGGAATTGGCATAAATCGCGGCATACAAAGTCTCCAACTTATGGGAAGATTTGAAGACTTTCTATGTATTGAATTTGCAGAAAAAGTAAAAGTTTATGTCCCATTAATGAATGTTGGTTTAATACAAAAGTATATTGGTGGTAATGAAAGCAAACCTGCTCTATCAAAACTTGGCAGTAAAGCTTGGATTAATAAAAAGAAAAAGGCAAAAAAGGAGGTAGAAGATATTGCTCATCAGCTACTTTCAATACAAGCAAAACGAAAAAAATCAGAACGAAATCCTTATCCGATTGACGAGATAGAATATAATAAATTTTGTGAAGAATTTCCTTTCGAAGAAACCCCCGATCAATCAAAAGCTATTGAATCTATCCTCGCTGATATGGCATCAAATTCTTTTATGGATAGAATCATATGTGGCGATGTTGGTTTTGGGAAAACTGAAATTGCTATGCGAGCAAGTTACATTGCGTCACTGGCTTCTACCCAGGTAGCAATACTTGCACCGACAACGATTTTGGTAGAACAACATTACAAAAGTTTTGGTGAAAGATTCAAAAATGCTCCTGTTATCATCGAACGAGTAAGTCGCTTCACAAATACAAAAGATTTAAAAAGAATTAAAGAAAGACTCTCACAAGGTTCCATTGATATATTAATCGGTACACATAAACTTTTATCCAAAGATTTTAGATTTAACAATCTCGGTCTTTTAATAATTGATGAAGAACAACGTTTTGGAGTTAAACAAAAGGAAAAACTAAAATCGTACCGATCAGAAATTGATTTATTAACTCTTTCAGCTACACCAATTCCAAGAACTTTACATATGTCGCTTATTGGAATAAAAGATATATCAATATTAGCAACACCACCAACAAATCGATTACCTATTGATAGTAAAGTTTGTAAATATGATGAGCAGATCATAAAAAATGCTATCAAGAGAGAATTAGAGAGAAACGGTCAAGTCTATTTTGTTCACAATAGAATTGCTGGTTTACCAGGTAAAAGAGCAGAAATTCAAGAACTAGTACCTGAATCAAAAATAAGTACTTGTCATGGCCAATTACCAGAAGATTTAATTGAAGAAACCATGGGCAACTTCGTAAATGGCAAGATCAATGTATTAATAAGCACAACTATCATTGAATCGGGATTAGACATCCCAAATGCAAATACAATTATTATCGATTATGCAAATATGTACGGTTTATCACAACTACATCAAATGCGAGGTAGAATTGGTCGCTCCGACAGACAAGGTTATGCCCTTATGATGATCCATGAAGGCAAAAAAACTACACGAAAAGCAGAGAAAAGATTAAAAGCCATTGAAGAACATACGGATTTAGGAGCAGGATTTAATTTAAGTGTAGCAGATATGGAGATAAGAGGTGTAGGAAATCTTTTAGGTTCTGATCAACATGGTTCAGTTGCATCTGTTGGATACGAAATGTACTGCCAACTTTTAGAAGAATGCATTAAAGAGCTTCAAAAAGATAACGATGAATGGGTAATAGAAGTCGAATTAAAACTAAACATCCCCTCCTATTTGCCAGAAGATTTTATTTATGATACAAGTGAAAAGTTAAAACTATATAGAAGACTGCATCGTTGTCGAACCCATCTAGAATTAGAGGATTTCAAATTCGAACTTGAAGATAGATTTGGTGAACTACCAGAAGAAGTAGAAAATTTAATCAAACTCATTAAAATTAAATTATTATGTCAGATATTAAAAATTGAGTCTATCGAAACAAAGAAAGATCTACTGAAAATTAATCTATCAAATTATCAAGATCTCGAATTAGCTCAAATATTAAGAAAATTACCAAATGTTGAAGGGCTTTCAACCGTTAAACTTTTATCGGTTAGTTATGATGATGAACCATCTACACAGTTTGTAATCGACTTCTTGAACATGTTTATTGAAAGAATAAAAGAGCTTAAGGAAAATTATGTTGAAACTTAATTTATTAGTAATCGTATTATTATTATTTTTAACTTCATGTAAAAATAACCAACAATTAGAAAAAAATATCTCAAAGGAAGTCCTTAAAAAAGTTGACTTTAGAGATGTTGATTGGGATTTTTCTAATAAGAATAATGACATTATGATGAACATAAAATTACAAATAGATTATACGCTAACAAAAAAAAACTTTCATGAAAGTTTTCAGCAACATATCAAAAATTTAAATTTGATGAAAAGATATAAAAACGAAGAAGAATTTAAAAAACATTATCAAATAAATAAATTTAAATTATTATTTTTAATTATTCAAGATGAGCTACTCTATCAAGAAGGATTGAGAGATGAAAAAATTAAAATCGAGCAACTTGAAGTCGAAAGAATTTTTTCAAATCATAAAGACAGAATTTTCAAACAAACAAAATTAACATTTGATCAATATCTGAAATCGAACAATAAAAGTCAAAAGGATTATTTAGAAGAAATTAAAAAGAAAGAATATATAAAAAAAGTTGAAGGCATAAATATTTTAAGATTTGTCAATAGACCTACACCAAAAGAAATCCGTAAATTTTACAATGCATTAGAACACACTAAACAATATCACGAAAAATTCAGAGCCGTTTATCTTTTAGAATACCCAAAAGACAAATCAGAAATTGAAATTGAAGCCGACATAGTCAGCATAAAAAATCTAATCGATTTTCAAAAAATGGTAAAACAGAAAAGCATCCATGATTCAAAGAGATTAAATGGTAAATTAAAAGATATACCACTTGTTATGAGCTTAAAAAATAAAAAGAAACAATCTAAAATCATTCAACTATTACTAGATAAAACATGGGAGATAGAATTAAAAAAAGCGACTTTTCAAATAATTGAAAACAGAAATCTTGTCATTTGGGCTGAAAAGGAGTTTAACAGAATTAAGCCAATGGATCAAAAGGCACATTCAAACTTCGCCAATATCATTTATGCAAAAGAAAAAGAAAGTATGAAAATTAAATTCATTCAAAAAATCGCTGAAGGCACTTCATTTAACATCAAGATAAAGGGACAATTGCAAGCAGTAGATCTTCCATACTTTATTAAAAAAAGTTTCGAAGTGTTAAAAGATATGATGCTAACCAATGCATCCGCACCAAAAAAATAGAATCCTATTAATATTAGATTCTTCTAATTCCTTGGGATAATCGAAAAAATTCTTGGCCTATAAAAGGTACAAATAATAAAAGAATAAAGGAAAGTCCCAACTGGATCACTGAAGCGGAAATATCCATCTTTAATAAATTTTGCAAAGACCACAAAATTGGGATCACAAAAGCCGTTACCAAAACAGATAAAATAAAACCGACGATTAAACTTTCTAACATTTCCACGATCCAAATATTTTTACTATGCCAACCAAGTGCCTGCAATATTTTCTTCCGATCATCTTGTTCTTTTTGCGTTCGATTTAAAGAACCCATTAGAATACAAATCCCTAACAACATACACAAAAGAAAAAGACTTTTTAACGCGATTCCTAAATATGAAAATAAATTTAAGACTTTAGAAAGAATATGAGAGATATTAATTATTGTTACATTTGAGGCTATTTTATATATATCGTTTTTCAATTTTAAATAACTATCTTCATTTTCTATATAAACAGAACCTATCGTAAATTGGGGAGCATCTTCTAAAATATGTGTTGGCATCATCACAAAGAAATTTGGTTGCATCGTACCCCAATTTACTTTTCGAAGTGAAGTAACAGTACCTAAAATTTCCTTCCCTTGAATATTAAAGTTCAAAATATCACCAATTTTTATATTTGTCACTTTAGCAAAATCTAATTCTAAACTAATTTCAGACTCAGAGGAACCATCTCTCCAAAACTCCCCTTTTACAATTTTTTCAGATTCAGCGAGTTTGTTTTGATACGTCAGTCGAAAATTTCTTGATAGTAAACGTCTCTTTCTCGATCTATTAGGTAAATCAACAATTATAGATTCGATACTTGTGCCATTTATTGATTTCAGACGAGCTTGAATCAAAGGACTTAAATAAAATTTTCCTTTACTACTCTCTCTAACTCGTTTTGTAATTTCTTTCACTTGGTTTTTTTGAATTCCTATAAAGAATAAATTAGGCTGTTTCTTTTCTATTTCGAGAGAAAGCTTTTTATCAAAGGCACTTTCCACAAAATATAATGCCAATAAAGCTGATGAGCCCAATCCTAACGTTAATAAAAATACTAAATATTTATTTTGATTTCGCCTTAATTCTAATAATGCCAAATCCAAATGAAAAGATCTTGGGAAAATTTTATATATTAATATCAGCAACAACCAAATAATTTTTATTAAAATTATTGATACCGCCATTAAAATAGCTAAACCAAATATGATGTAAAAACTATTTAACTTTTCATCTGTATTCCACCATAAATATATCCAAAAAATAAATAAGCATCCGGTTGTTATCAAAAGCTGTACGAACAAAGGTAGTTTAATATTTTTTAATTTTTGTTGAAAGACATCTATACCATTAATTTTTGAAAAAATATAAATTCCAAAAAATCCCACCCAAAGAGATAGAGCGATAGAGAAACCCACTGCTTCAAATGCTTTGTATGATAATGGAGCAGCTGCCATATTTATAGAGAGGAGATTTTCTAGCCAAGAGATTATTAGAATGCTAATGGCTTTACCAAAGATAATTCCTATAAATCCACTTACCAATCCGATGATAAAATATAGGAATAAAAAAGTAATCAAAACTTCACTCTTGTGAAAACCTAAACATCTTAATGTCGCAATGTCTTTTAACTGATCCGTCAAAAAAGTATAAAGACTCGAGCCAAACCCCGCTAAGGACAAAATTAAAACAAAATATGCCGATAGCATAAAAAAAACAGTGATTTGATTTAATATCTCTTTAGTAAATTCCTCAGATTCTTTAAAGGTCTTAACATTTATACCGGGATCTGTAATTTTCTCCTTTAACAACAAAGATTTAGTTTTTATGTCTGACTCAATATTATCAGGAAAATATTTATAGGAATAAAATGATTTGTATTTTATTCGACTTCCAAATTGAATTAGGCCCGTATCATCAACATCAAAAATATTTATTAGTATTTTTGGAGCCATATTGAACCCTCCAGACATTTCTTGTTCAGGGAGTTCTGTAATAATACCTACTACTTGAAAACGTTTAGATCCTACTTGGATAAAGTCTCCAATGTTGCAACGTGATTGAACTGATAATTCATAATCTATTAAACAGTTACCTCGTTGTATTTTATTAAATTTATTATTATCCTTTAATTTCACTCTACCATAAAGTGGGTATTTGTGATCAATTCCTTTTATACTAGCAAGCATTGAGCTACCTTTATCTGGTTTAATCATGCTAGGAAATTCAATTGTATCGCATTTGTTCATTTGATTTTTTAACACATCATTTATTAATTTCTGTTCTAAATCATTAAGTGTTCTGTAACTACTAATTGATAAATCTGCTGCAAATATTTTTTGACCATTTTGATAAATACTACTTTTCAGCACTTCAATGGTTTCAATCACTACAAATACTGACAACACTCCCATTAGTAAACTGAGAGAAGCATAAATTAAACTTAATTTTTGGCGTTGAAATAATAAAATGCTAATTAAAAATATTGGCTTAAAACTCATAATGCCTTGCCATTGATCAGCTTAATTTGTTTATCCATTCTTGAAGCAAGATCTAGGTCATGAGTCACTAATATTAATAATGATTGTTTTTCTTTATTAAGGTCAAATAATTGCCTCAACACAATTTCAGAAGTACTTGGATCTAAATTCCCCGTTGGTTCATCAGCAAAAATAATTGATTGTTCATTTACGAAAGCCCTAGCTAATGCAACTCTTTGTTGCTCTCCTCCAGACAAAGTAGTCGGGAAGTGATTTGAACGATCCTTTAAACCTAATTTTTCTAATATTTCCAAGGACTTCAAAAATGATATCTTTCGTGACTGCCCCAACATTTGCAATGGTAAAGCAACATTTTCTTTAGCAGTCAATCGTGGCAATAATTTAAAATCCTGAAAGATAAAACCAACTTCTTCCCGTCGCCATTTTTCTTTTTTGATTTGCGATAATTCTTTAAAATTTCTATCTTTAAAAATGATGTCACCCGAAAAATCTTCATCAATTCCACTCAAAATATTCAAAAGCGTTGTCTTACCACTTCCACTTGCTCCAGTGATTGCAACTGATTCCCCCGAATAAAATGTATAATTAAAACCATCTAAAATTTTTATCGGACCTTCTGGCGATAAAAAAGTTTTACACAAATTTGAACAAACAAGTAATTCCTCAGTCATTTTAAGTATATTTTCTCATCTCTTAAAAAGGATAATATATGATTGGCTATTTTCTGATGACCTTTTTTATTTGGGTGAACACCATCAACCTGATTAAATGCTGGTACACCCGCCACACCTTCTAATAAAAATGGTAAAAGCTTTAACTCAAAATTTTTTGCAATTACAGAATATAAAATTTTAAAATTCATTGTATATTCTTTACTATAATTTGGAGGGATTTGCATTCCTGCCAATATTACTTTAATATTTTTATTCTTAAATATTTTAATAATTGATTCAATATTTTTTTGTAATTCAACTAAGGATTTTCCGCGCAAACCATCATTTCCACCAATACATAAAAAAACGGTTTCAACTTTTTCATCAATTAACCATTTTATTCTACTTAATGTACCAATTGACATTTCACCACTTATACCAGCATTCACGACCCTAATATTAATATTATTTATTCTAAATTGTTTAGTAATAATGCTAACAAAACAATCTTGTTCATAAACACCATAGCCAGCCGTTAATGAATCACCGATGAATAAAAACTTTCTAATCGGATTTACGGATTTTTTGATTATAAGTTTTTTACTTATTTGTTTTCTGTGTACATCAGTTCCACAAGAAAAAGAAGATAGAATTAAAAAAAATAAAATTAAAATTTTAGCCATCAAATAAAAACAGCCATTTGATCTAATGGGTTAAAAGTCAACCATCACGAATTCTTGCGAACAGCTTGATTAAGGTTGGGATCGTTATACATTTTAAATTGAAAATAAACTTTAAAATGCCGATGACCATCTTTAATTTCTTGAATTAATGTTTTCAAACAACTCTCTAAATCACTTTGTTGATTTTTTAATGTTTCAACTTTTGATGCACATGAGTTTCTTACATTATCATCCTCTGTACTATCTTCAGCAATTTCACTCATATGATATATTTTCAATGATACTATTGAAATTCGATCGATCATGCTTCCTGGTGTTTCAGAGTTCAGGTTACCGGAATCTATGGCAAAATTAAGTGATGTAAGCGAATGGATCAATTCTTCGTCCATTTTTTGTATCATATCATTTCGGTTTTGGTTAAAACCATCAATATTTCTTTTCACTTGGGCAATTATTGAATCATCAACATCAATTCTGCGAGCTTCATCTTCTTCGTGCCACAGTGAGTAATTGTAGTAATGATTCCAATGCATAAAGTTTTGCAAATTATTGTCTTCTAAGCCTTTTTGTGGACCAATATTATGCCAGTTCGCCGTAAAGGCATTAAATATTTCACCAATATTTGATTCTTCAAATTCTTTTAGATTGCCAATTAAAGACATAATATACCCTTCTGAATTGGATTAATAATTATCAAAAAGAATTTTAGAGTGCTAATCAGGAAACCCAAGAATTAAATTTGCAAAATTATCAGAATAATCTTAAAAACAATTATATCTGTAAGTTTAATCTCAAAAGATTTTCAGTTTAATGATGTAAACAAACCTCCATACATTATAATGCCGACAAATAATTTTGATGATAAATGACAAAATTTTTAATTGTAAATGGATAAGATTTAGGAGTGTATTTATATGTTTGATCGGTTCACCGACAGAGCAAGAAAAGTATTAGGATTCGCTAAAAGTGAAGCGGAAAGACTTAACCACGATTATATTGGTACTGAGCATATTTTATTAGGACTAATTAAAGAAGGTAGTGGTGTCGCCGCAAATGTACTTGAGAATTTAAGTATTGATTTGGAAAAAGTTCGTGTTGAAGTTGAAAAATTGGTTGAAATTGGACCTGACACTATTACCGGCGGCCAACCTCCATATACACCTAGAGCTAAAAGAGTACTAGAATTAGCATTAGAAGAAGCTAGAAACCTAGACCATAACTATGTAGGCACAGAACACATTCTCTTAGGACTAATAAGAGAAAACGAAGGAATGGCCGCACAAGTTCTTACAAACCTAAGCATTAGTATTGACGATGTAAGGTCAGAAGTATTGGATTTATTGGGCACTGAAATCGAAGACCCACCATTCATGGATAAACCTCAGCCGCAGTTTGGCCAAAAACAACCTAGCGAATCTTCCGGAAAAACTCCATCACTAGATTCATTTGGTAGAGACTTAACTAAATTAGCCAAAGATAATAAATTAGATCCCGTAATAGGTAGAGACAAAGAACTTGAAAGAGTTTTACAAATTCTAGTAAGAAGAACAAAAAGTAATCCCGTTTTACTCGGTGAAGCTGGCGTTGGAAAAACTGCTATCGTTGAAGGATTAGCCCAATCAATTGTAACTGGCGATGTACCAGATATGTTATTAAATCGTAGAGTAGTAATTTTAGATTTAGCGTTAATGGTGGCAGGTACCAAGTACAGGGGTCAATTTGAAGAACGTATTAAAGCTGTAATGAATGAAGTTAAGCGAGCAGGCAATGTAATATTGTTTTTAGATGAACTTCATACTCTCGTAGGAGCAGGTGGTGCTGAAGGAGCTATCGATGCATCAAATGTATTAAAACCACCACTAGCAAGAGGTGAACTTCAATGTGTTGGCGCGACAACTCTTGATGAGTATCGAAAATATGTTGAAAAAGATTCTGCATTAGCTAGAAGATTTCAAACCGTTATGGTTAATCCACCAACAAAAGAAGAAACCCTTCAAATATTGATGGGATTAAAAGACCGATATGAGAAACATCATAGAGCTGAATATACAGATGAAGCATTACAGGAAGCAATTACGTTATCTGACCGATACATTACAGATAGGTTTTTTCCAGATAAAGCAATCGATGTGATTGACGAAGCTGGTTCTCGAGTAAAACTAAAAACATTTAGACGTCCCCCAGATCTTAAAATCAAAGAACAGGAAATTGATGAGTTAGATGAACTAAAAGAAAAAGCTGTACACGAACAAGATTTCGAAAAGGCTGCCGAATATCGCGATCAAGCAGAAACACTACGAAGAGAAATCGTCAAATCACAAAAAGAATGGCGTGAGGAATTGAAACAAAAAATAAATATTATTGATGCAGATATTATTCGAGAAGTTGTTTCGAGTATGACAGGAATTCCAGTAACAAAAGTAGGTGGCCAAGAAAGTAAAAAACTTCTTGAAATGGAATCATATTTACAAGAAAGTGTTATTGGACAAGATGAGCCAGTAAGAATGATTTCAAATTGCTTGCGAAGATCAAGAGCAGGTTTAAAAGATCCTAAGAAACCAATGGGAACATTTTTGTTTGTTGGTCCTACTGGTGTGGGTAAAACACTTTTGGCAAAAGCGTTAGCAAAATTTATTTTTGATTCGGAAGAATCTTTGATACAAATTGATATGTCCGAATACATGGAAAAACATGCTGTATCTAGACTTGTTGGTGCCCCTCCAGGATATGTAGGTTATGAAGAAGGAGGTCAATTAACTGAAAAAATTAGACGACGTCCTTATTCTGTAATCCTATTAGATGAAATTGAAAAAGCCCATCAAGATATTTATAATTTATTACTTCAAATTATGGAAGAAGGAAAGCTTACTGACAGCTATGGCCGAGTTGTTGATTTCAGAAATACCATCATTATTCTGACTTCTAACATAGGTGTACAAGAAATGAAAACGTCAGGTAATTTAGGGTTTACTAAATCAACATTAAAATCGGTTAAAGAAATAAAAGCAAAACTAAGCTCTGAGGTTGAAAAAGAATTTCGACCAGAATTCATAAACAGGTTAGATGATATAGTATATTTCAAATCTCTTGATAAAGATGATATTTCTAAGATTATTCATAACGAATTGAGGGGTGTTATGGAAAGATTAGAAAATCATAATATCAAAGTTGAATTAGAAGACCGCGCTATTGAGTTCCTAGTCGACACAGGATACAATGCTGAATATGGTGCTCGACCTTTAAAAAGAGCTATCGAGAAACATGTTGAAGATGCTCTATCTGAAGGAATACTTTCCGGCGAATTTAAAGGGCCATGTAAATTAAAAGGAATTTATGATTCAGAGCTTGAAACATTAAAATTCAATATTGCTGAAACTGCTTCAGTAGAGTCATAAGAAATAAATGATAAATTATGAGGAGGCATAAAATACTATGCCTCTTTGAATATCAGCAAAAGGTTATAGTTACACTTGCTTTATCATGCTAAACTATTTAAGACTAATTCGGTTACCAAATATTTTCACATCAATAGCAGATGTTTTAGCTGGTGCGTTTATTGCTGTTGGACTACAAACACACTTTACCTTTGAAATAATTTTTCCATTGTTTCTACTTTGTATATCTTCGGCATGTATATATGCGAATGGAATAATCTGGAATGATATCCTTGATCTTGAAACGGATATTAAAGTCAGATCAGAAAGGCCATTACCTTCCAATAAAATCTCCCTTAAATCAGCTTACAATTTATCCATTATATTAATCATCATTATGATTATTTCATCTGCTTTGGTAAGTTTCACCGCCTTATTACTATCCGTCTTTATACTGTTACTTGCTTGGCTTTATGATAGCTGGACAAAACACTCCGAAATTGCTGGCTCTATTACCATGGGAGCATGCAGAGGATTCAATTTGGCATTAGGATTTTGCGCATTTACCCTATTTACTTTTAATAGCAACGATAGCAATATGCCAGACATTATGTATTTCGCTGGATTTCATTTTATTTATATTTTTCTGGTAACGTTAACAGGTACTATGCAAGAAGGTAAAATTGATCATAAAAAAATATATTTTATTGCCTTAGGTCTATTAGGATTAAGTATTTACTCAATAATACTATTACCAAAAATGTCCTTTTCAGCTTTGTTCTTAATCACTGCTATCTTGGTTGCTGGCGCATACCGGTTATACTTGATCTACCAATATAAAAACGTAAAAGATATTGGCCTGACCATTAAATACAGTATCCTAATTTTAATACCACTAGATGCATTATTATCTACCACAGGAGCCAATAGTTTCATAGAATTATTTCCATCACTTGTTATACTTTTGATGTTTATACCAACCTTGTTATTTGCAAAAGCAATAGCCGTAACATAATGCCTGACCTCAAAGAATATATTTGGATAGATAACTCAGAAGAATTTTCTAAACATTTACCACATCTACTAAATACTAAATACATTTCAATTGACTTGGAAGCAGACAATCAGCATTTATATAAAGAACAAATTTGTCTAATTCAACTTTCAACTGATACAAATAACTATTTAATCGACGCTTTGAATTTTAAAGAGATTAATGAATTGCAGGAGGCTTTTGCGAATAAGGATATTATTAAAATTATTCATGATTTAGAATTTGATCTAAGAATTTTGAGCAAAGATTATGGTTTTAAATTCCAAAACCTGTTTGACACAAAAATGGCTGCCGAATTAGGTAAGGAAGAAAAGTGTGGATTATCTTCTTTATTGGAAAAACACTTTGAACTAAAGTTGAATAAAAAATATCAAAAAGCAAATTGGACTAAACGACCACTTGACGAAGAAATGCTACAATATTCGGTAAATGATTCGTTTTATTTATTTGATTTAATGAATATTCAAATCAAAAACTTAAAAGACCTTGATCGACGACAATGGCTAGAAGAAGAATGCCAATTAAAAGAAAATTATGAATATATTCAGCCACCTTATCCTGAATATTTTCAAATTCGTGATAGTAATAAGTTAAAAGGAAAACAATTAAATTTATTTATAAACATATATAATGCTAGAGAAGAAATTGCGAAGTTAAAAAATATTTCCAAATTTCAAATTCTTTCGAATAAAAACCTTATGGCTATCTCCTATGCATTCCCAAAAGAGAAGAACACAAAAGAATTAAAAAAGTATATTCGTAATAATTATGCTGATCAATTAACACCTATTATCCAACAGGCTTATATTCAAATCGAACATGAAAAAGAAGTTTCACACCCAAATAAAAAGATAAAAAATAGGAATTTTGTAAAATCAAATATCCAAAAAATAAAATATTGGCGAATGGAAACATCAGAAAAATTTTCTATTCCAGCCGTTTACATATGGCCTACGGAAGCGATTGGATATATTGCCAATGATCCGAATTGTTTATTAGATGGAATAGAGAAACTTCCGGGTATTCGAAAATGGCAAATTCAAGAAATAGGACCATTATTTATTAAACAAGTCAAATCACAATTAAAACCTGTTCGATAATTAAAATCAATAATTCATTATAAATTCAGAGAGCTCATTAACCTGAGGTGATTTAGCATTTCTTACATAGTAACCAGATGTGAAAACACCTGTCATCAAACATTCTTGCCAACTTAACGATCGCAACCAACCACTACAAAATCCAGCATTAAAATTATCTCCAGCGCCAGTTGTTAGTTTTGGATTTGGTTCATAAGGCCCTTGCACTAAATAAAAATCACCTCCCCTAGTACCGATGTATGCTTGCTTTGTTTCGTGAACAACAATAGCGTGTAAATCAAGTTTTCGTGTTAGCTCTACTATATCTTCATTCTTCTCACTATCATTGTTTATGGAGATATCCAATGCATCAAGGATTTGAAAAACTTCGCTTTTATTAAGTCCAAGAATTAATTCACAGTGTTTTGACAATTCACTTAAGACACCTAACATTTCACGCAAATCAACAACTGTTCGTCGCATTACATCTGCTAAATCAATAAAGACTTTTTTATTCTTTTGTCCATTTCTTAAAATTTCACCAATGCCCTTGTATATACTATTCATAAAAGGCAACATGGCCCAATTCACACACGCTATAAGGTCAACTTTATTAACCAATTCGATAATATTTTTTTCTCCAATAATATCTGATATATTATTCCAATTAACTTTTCCCAATGAAGCTAATTGATTCATCATGATTTTTCCATCACTAAATTCAAAAGCTAAAGTATTACCTGGTTCAGCAATAGGGTAAATACCATGGCATTTTTCGCTAAATTCTTTAAATACAGGATGAATATGATCTTGCTCTCCAATTGCAGCAATGCAATTAGTCGACCAATTTTGAGCAATTAGAGCATTTGCCATTATGGGAGCATTTCCACCTAATTTTTGTTGTTGCAAATCAATTTCAATGCTACCGCTAACTCCAGATAATTTAGCAATTCTTTCAGCATAAGACTTAATTGTATCGATTCTATCATAAGAGTTTATGTCATGTCTTTTATCAATTGCAGATAAAATATCATCGACAAACCCATCGAAACCAATTAAAACAGATGCCGTTGGGGTGTCGGCGATGAGTTTACTGGCAAGATTCTTTCTTTCTTCACTACTCATATATACTTCCTACGTTTTTAATCAGTTTTATTCTCTTCCGCCAAATCTCTCATTCTTGGCAGAATATATTCTTCAAAAAGAATCTTTGTAGTTGCAGCAAATGGGATAGCCAATACCACACCAATAATACCTAATAATTTACCGAAAATGAAAAAGGATAAAATTACTGTGACAATATGTAGGTTGGCTTTTTTGCCTATTAATGCTGGTGTTAAAATCATATCTAACGTGACAGCAGATAAATAAGCGATAATTATCCAAAAGAATTCGATTCCAATTCCATTATTCGCATAAACTAAAATAGCGGGTGGAATAACAACTACAATATTTACGATAGGTATCATCACGGCGAAACCTAATAAAAACCCAAATATTATGGCAAAATCCACTCCCGAAAGTAGAAAAAATATACTGCATACAATCGATATCATAATACTAGCAGAAAGTCTTCCCATAAAAAATGCTGAAATGGCACTGTCTATTCTCGAAAAGACATGTAAGACATGTTCACGATTTCTAGAAGGAAGATATTTCTTACTTTCATCTTTTATACCTTCTAATCCTTTTAAAAGAAAAAAAGTATAAACGGGCATTAGTATTACCCATAGTAAATATAAAAAACCTTGTTGTAAACTAAACATTAAAGAATCAAGTTCACTCGTTTCAACTACCGCCATACCCCCATTATTAGAAGGTTTGGATGCAAACTTCTTTTCGATATCTTTCACTAAACTTTTTAATTTATTTTTAAAATAAATTTTATATCGTTGTACTTCATCTTTTTTAAAATAATCATCTATAAATGTTTTTCCTCTTATATAGATCTTATTGACTATATTACCATCCCACATTTTATTATTATTCGTATCTTCGTATGAATCAATGTTCTCATGTATTAATTTTGGATCTCCGAACACATATTTAACGTCTTCGCTATCAAATATATTATTCCTGTTTTGATCATAATAAAACGATTTATTTGAACCAGGTATCAATGTCAGCACTTTTTTAGACTTTTCATCAATCAGATAAGTATCCCCTATATCAAACTCTCCATTTCCATTATGATCAACAATTAAAGTTTCCCCCAACAACAAATCACCTGAATTATGAATTTGAGTAAATAATCTAGGAATTAACAAAACTAAACAAAATGAAATCAAGATACCTATTACACCAAAAATTAAGAATATACTGCTATTAGGAGACAAGCCTTTATTTTGAAGCTTCAAATAAATTGGATTTAAAATATATGCAAATAATAATGAAATGAAAAAAGGAGTAAAAATATCTTTTAAATATATTACCAACAAAATCATTATGACTAGAAAAACGAATACAAAATAAAAATTTCTTTTATATTTTGAATCAAAGGGATTAAACAATTAAAGGCTCCTAACTAACCTGCGATGAGTATGACATATTGCTACTCCAAGAGCATCAGCAGTATCATCGGAAGCAAAATTATCAGGACATTTTAATATTATCTTAACCATTGCACGAACTTGATCTTTAGAAGAATGTCCACGACCAACAACAGCTTTTTTAATGACTAATGGGGCATATTCAACAACAGGAATTCCAAATAAACCCATAGCAGCCATTGCGACACCCCTACCTTCTCCCAATCTTAATGCTGAATGAACGTTTTTACTTACAAATGCTTTTTCAATGGCACCTTCATCTGGTAAATAACGATCCAATAAACTTGTTATTTCACTATGAATCTGAGCCAAACGAAATTCAATTGCTTGCTTTTTATCTAGGAATATAGTTCCGTGAGAAATAGATGTAATCGAATTACCAACGGTATCAATAATTCCGTAGCCAACATTAATTGTACCTGGATCAATACCAATAATTCTCAAAAGATACCCTTATAATACGTAAATTAACTAATACTGAGTATATAGTTATTAATAATTTAACAAATTACTTTTTAGCTTTACCGGTCTTATTTTTGGTTGCTTTCTTGGGCGCAGTCTTTTTAGAAGGTTTTTTCTTAGAAGCTACAGCCTTTGATTTTGTTGGTGTAGCTTTTTTCTTAACAACTTTTTTTGCAGAGGACTTATTATTCGAATCTTTTTTACTTTTGACCTTCGAATCGACTTTTTTAACAGACTTAGTTTGAGATTTGACTTTTTTCTTATTTGCTGAAGCTTTCGAATCTTTCTTTTTTACCGTAGTTTTTTTAGGCGTAGCTTTTTTAACTACTTTAGCTTTTTTCAATATCTTTTTAGTAGCAGGTTTTACTTTAGGCTTAACAACTTTTTTGGCCGCTTTTTTGGCAACAACAACTTTAGTTTTTGGTTTTTTAGTTTCTTTTTTAGGTTTTTTGGCAGCAATAACTTTTTCTTTAGCTTTTTTGATTTTAGTGGCGTCCTTCTTTAATGCCACTTTAGACTTATCTTTTTTCTTATTTGCTTCCTTGGCAACTTTAGCTGCTTTTTCTTTTTTGGCAGGTTTTTTAGCAGAATTCACTTCTACTTTTTTTGAATCTTGATCAGTTTCTTTTTTCTTCCTACCCACTTTTTTGACAACCTTAACTTCTTCTTCAATGATTAATCCATCCTCACCTTTTTTCTTTTTTGTATATTTTCGCTTAGGTTTTACTTCTTTATCTTCAGCAACAAGATCAGCCTGTCCTTTTAATACTAATTCACGTGCTCTTCTTTTTGCTTTAAGCTCTTTATTTTTTATTTCTTCTTGTTTTTGTTTTTCTTCTGCCTCTTTACGTTGTTCGTCTTCAAGTTGCAATCTTTTATTTAAATCTCGTTCTTCTTCTTTTATCAATAACTCGGCATCAAATATTAGACCAAAAGGACACTGTTGCAAAAATGGACATCGTCGACATGAAGGATTATCTTCTCTGCAATACTCATTCGCATGAACTTTTGATGCTAAAAAGAATTGCGTCCCTTTTTCACCTGGATACGCTTTTTCAATCTTTTTATAGACTACAGAATCTTCTTCTTCTTCCTTAACCAAAGACAATCTTTTAAGCAGTCTTACTTGATGAGAAGCAGCTGGGTAAGCATCACCCTTTCCTAATCTTTTTCTGATATAACCTAAATCAGAATCATTTATATTTCCTGTCATTTTTTGCATAAATTCTAAAACTTTATCATCATCATAAGCATATAAATCAGTTGCATCAACAATTCCGCTACTTTCAAAAACCTCATTTAAGCATTCTATATATGGCAACATTTCATCTACTTTATTGCCCAATTCAAAATCTTCACAAATGTCTTCTAGTTCAGTAATTCGAAATTCATTTACATCTAAATAAAATTCAAAAATCTTGTTATACATCTTATGAATTTCTTCTAGCTCCATTGTATGGCAAGCTGACAATTCAAAAAGAATGCTATAGAAATCAGGCTCTTTTGATAATTTGCCAAGGTTTTTATATTTTTTTAGGTCATCTGCGAACAATGCTTTTATCTTTAATTTTGGAGCCATATACACCTGAATTTTTAATGTTTACTTGAAAAAAATAGTCCGGAATTTTATACGATTTGCCTCAATATTCCATTAGTATTCCGAAAAAGATAGGTCTCAAAATCAGCTTAAAGGGTCAAAATGTAAAACTAGATGCTAAAAATTAAGCATATTCAATTGAATTGTCTAATCCTAGGTATTTGAGAGAAAATCTAGAGGCAATTAGTTAAATATAGGTCCAATAAAGAATCCAAGCCACTAGTAGAGAATTCAACTGTTTTGCCATCTTTAAAACTAAGAGCTGGTAGCACTTTTAAATCAAAATTCAACATGCCTACTGTAATACAATTTTCAATTAATTCTTTAAATTTATGTTCATCCATATTTTTTTTCAATATACCATTTTTCAATTTCAAATCGCTTTCAATTTTTGAAAAATATTTGAACTTCTCATCTCTTTTATTTTTAATTAACCAATCTATTATTTTATAATTATTTTGATCAATTCCATATTGTATAATTCGGCTTACCTCTAGCCATTGATATAGGTCTTTATGATCCAGCCTAAAATACATAACTTTAATCTTAATATCAGAAAATTTAGTTTGG
Source organism: Planctomycetota bacterium (assembly GCA_002746535.1). Taxonomy (GTDB): domain Bacteria; phylum Planctomycetota. The sequence continues at coordinate 114,515 of NVWA01000001.1, read as the reverse complement.
ATTTCATCAATAAAGGTTTTTGCTATTTTAAGTGAATTTTTATCCAATGGATCTAGCCATAGATTTATAGTTTGTTTACTAGATTCTTCCAGAATATTTGAAGTAAACTGAAATCGTTTTATTTTTATTTTTATTTTTTGCTCATCACGCAAAATCAATACTTCACATTCTTGCTCTTTAGTAAAAATATTTTTGAGCTGATAATTATTTTCCTGACTACATTTTAAATTATTTATTTTTAAAACCAGATCACCTTTTTTTAATTTATTTGAAGCATTTAAATTTTTTAAGATTTCAAATCCCTTTAATACCATTTTTCCATAAACACCTATTCCATACTTTCGAGGAATTTTTTTAGTGTAAGGTAGTATTTTAGACTCAATAAATTTTGCCGAAATAATAATATTTTGATTATCGATTAAATAATTAATCCCTATCAATTTGTTATTCTTATTAAAAATAAAGGCGCCTTCGTCAATAGGTGAAACTGAAATAATTCTAAAAAATTGTAAATCATGGTTTATTCGCTTCATCATTTTTATAGATGAGATTATTCCTATAGTAAAGTCCCCTTTCGAATTAATAACATATACAACTTCCCCTACATTATTTGGTTTGCCGAATACGATAGATTTATTTTCTGAAAATTTAGATGTAGACTCATTAGCTAAAATTTGGATCTTCCAGTCAGATAAATATTTAACAGTAATTAATGAACTTTTAATATTATTTAATTTTAAAACTTCATCCTTTCCGTGATTTTTAGTCCACTCAATAATAAATCTACCATTCTTCAAAGGATAAAGCTTTCTGGTATTTTGAACAATCTCCTTTTTTAATTGATCGAAAGCACTTTCGTTTTTTAAAACTTTACTATAACCCATATCTAAATAATTTAATGTTAACATTTCTAAATGTTTTTTAATTTCTTGAATAAATTTTTGTGATGAGATTATGGTCGAATCATTTGATTTCGATTTGTCAATATTGTTTTTTCTCATCATTTCTTTTAAAGATTCAAACTGCGGATTCGAATAAAGAATGTTTTCTTTATTTAAATCTTGAAAAGGTAACTTTTTGGTATTTTTACTTTTATCTTGAGGAAAGAGACTTAATTGATTCATAAAAATAATCAAACAAACAATTACATTTATTTTGATCATAAATATTTCCTGGTATGATTATTTAATATACTCTTGAATAGGAGTTACACCAATATCACCTAATTTAATGGCTTCGATAGCCGCCACAGTTGACATTGCTCCGAAAATAGTCGTAACTAATGGAATCCTATTTTCAATTGCCGCTATTCTAATTTGCTTTTCATCATCAATATTAGCTTTTACACTTGGTGTATTAATAATTAAATCTATTTTAATTTTATTTTCATTCATTAATGTTAATAAATTATTATTCGGATCATCAGAAATTTTTTCAACTTCTTTAACATCAATACCATTTAGTTTAAGCGCTTTTGCTGTTCCAGGTGTTGCATATATTTTATAATCTAATTCAGATAATTTTTTTACGATAAATATGATATCCCTTTTATGATTATAATTAACACTTATAAAAGCATTCCCCTGTGGTTTTAATTTTTGGTTCGCACCCAGTTGAGATTTCGCAAACGCTTTTCCAAACGTCTTATCGATTCCCATTACTTCTCCAGTAGAACGCATTTCGGGTCCTAAAACTGCATCAACATTGGCAAAGCGATCAAACGGAAAAACAGACTCTTTAACAGCAATATGACTAATACTCACTTCTTTAGTGAAATTAAGTTCTTTTAATGATTTTCCACACATAACTTTTGCAGCTAATCTTGCTAAGGGAACTCCTGTAGCCTTAGAAATAAATGGAACCGTTCTAGATGCTCGTGGATTAACTTCAATAATATAAATAATATCATTTTTAATGGCAAACTGAATATTGAGAAGACCAATAACATTTAGTTCTAATGCTAATTGTTTAGCTTGAATTTTTATACGATCAATTTGTTTATTCGATAATGAGTAAGGCGGTAACACCGATGCACTGTCTCCAGAATGAATACCAGCTTGTTCAATATGCTCAAGTATACCTCCAATAACAACATCTTTTCCATCGCATATAGCATCTACATCTAATTCAATGGCATCTTCTAAATATTTATCGATCAAAATAGGATTATTCGGAGAAGCTTCTACAGCAATTTGCATAAATTCCTTCAAATCTTTTTCTTGATAAACTATTTCCATTGCCCGACCTCCTAGAACAAATGAAGGTCTAATTAATACTGGATAACCTATCTCTTTAGCGACAACAACGGCCTCTTCATAAGTATAAGCAATACCACTTTCTGGTTGAATCAAATTCATATTATCAACCATTTGTTTCATTAGACTTCTATCTTCGGCTTTAGCAATACTATCAGGCTGAGTTCCTAAGATAGTTACTCCAGCATCAAAAAGTTTATCACATAAATTTAATGGCGTTTGACCACCTAATTGTACAATTACACCCTTTGGTTTTTCCTGATCAATAATGTTCATAACATCTTCAAAAGTCAGGGGCTCAAAATATAATTTATCGGATGTGTCGTAATCGGTCGAGACAGTTTCAGGATTGGAATTCACCATTATCGCTTCCATTCCTAAATCTTGAATTCCAAAAACAGCTTGAACACAACAATAATCAAATTCAATTCCTTGGCCAATTCTATTTGGACCACCTCCTAGAACAATAACTTTTTCTTTGTTCGATAAGACTGCTTCATTTTCTTGCTCGTAGGTCGAATAGTAGTAGGGCGTTTTTGCAGCAAACTCAGCTGCACATGTATCCACTAATTTATAGACAGGAATAATTCCATACTCTAATCTTCTCTTTCGAATCTCAAGAGAATCGATACCAGTAAATTTACTAATTAATTCGTCAGATAATCCTTCTCGTTTTGCATGATATAACAGCTCGTTATCCAATTCAAGCCCAACTGACTTTAGTTTATTTTCAACGATTATCATATCAGTAAAATTTTGTAAAAACCATGGGTCGATTCCGGTTTTTTCAAATAAATAATCTATTGATTTACCGTCTTCTAATGCTTTCTTAATATATAAAATTCGATCTGGACTGGGTCTATTTATTTCCACATTATAATCAGATTTTAATTTATACTCTTCGTCAAATCCTTTTAACCCCGTTTCTAAAGATCTTAAACCCTTATGAAAAGCTTCACGAAATGTACGACCAATTGCCATCACTTCTCCAACACTTTTCATAACTGAGTTTAATGTTGTGTCGGATCCTTTGAATTTTTCAAAAGTAAATCTTGGTATTTTTACTACACAATAATCTATTGATGGCTCGAAACTAGCTAAAGTTTCTCCCGTAATATCATTTTTTATTTCATCTAAAGTGTAGCCTATTGCTAATTTAGCAGCAATTTTAGCAATTGGAAAACCTGTTGCTTTTGAAGCTAATGCCGATGATCGTGATACTCTAGGATTCATTTCAATAACAATTTGTCTACCCGTTTTAGGATCAGTTGAAAATTGGATATTTGAACCACCAGTTTCAACTCCCATTTCTCTAATAATTTTGATGGCACTGTCTCGCATGTACTGATATTCTTTGTCAGTTAAGGTTTGAGCAGGAGCCACCGTAATACTATCTCCTGTGTGCACACCCATAGGATCCAAATTCTCAATTGAACAAATAATCACTACATTATCATTTTTATCTCGCATGACTTCAAGTTCATACTCTTTCCAACCTACCAAACTTTCTTCAATTAGAATTTCAGATGTTGTGGATAAATCTAGGCCGTTAAAACAAATTTTCCAAAACTCATCCTCTGTATTAGCTATCCCTCCACCAGTACCTCCTAATGTATAACTAGGTCTAATAATTACAGGTAACCCAATCTCTTTTAATATTTTTTCACAATCACTTTTATTATTTGCTAACCCACTTTCAGGTACATCCAACCCGATTTTAATCATGGCTTCTTTAAAAAGACTTCGTTGCTCCGTTTTATTAATAGCTTCAAAGTTTGCACCAATTAATTCTACATTGTATTTTTCCAATACACCTCGATGATGCAATTCAACCGCAACATTCAATCCGGTTTGTCCACCTAAAGTAGGCAAAATACAATCTGGCCTTTCTTTTTCGATAACCTTTTCAACATATTCTGGAGTGACAGGTTCAATATAAGTTCTATCAGAAATATTTGGATCCGTCATAATAGTTGCCGGATTTGAATTAACCAAAATTACTGTATAGCCTTCCTCTTTCAACGCTTTGCAAGCCTGGGTACCTGAATAATCAAACTCACAAGCTTGCCCTATAATAATAGGACCTGAACCAATAATTAAAATTTTACTAATATCACTACGCTTAGGCATTTCTATTATCCTCATTAGTTAGCTCTAAACTGTATTTATTGATAGATTTATCTACTTCTACTGGGTAATCGCCATTGAAACAAGCTGTACAAAAATCCTTACCAGGCAATTTCATACATTGCAACATTCCTTCATAACTTAAGTATGCTAACGAATCCAAATCAAGGATTTTCTTAATCTCTTCAATACTGAAATTGCTTGCTATGAGTTTTGATTTTTCTGGAAAATCAATACCATAATAGCAGGAATGTCTATGCGGAGGACAACAAATTCTCATATGAACTTCTGTAGCACCAGCATCACGTAAATTTTTTATTTTTATTTTGGCCGTTGTTCCTCTTACAATAGAATCATCTACGACCACGACTCTCTTACCTTTTACAAGATCCTTCACAGGGTTATGCTTAACCTTTACACCAAATTCTCTCATCACTTGCGATGGTTCAATAAAGGTTCTGCCAATATAATGATTTCTTATCATACCTAGTTCAAACTGAATACCTGATTCTTCTGCAAACCCCAGTGCTGCATAATTTCCTGAATCAGGCATTGGTATAATCATATCCGCTTCAAGAGGCGATTCTTTTGCTAATTGATGACCCAATTTTTTTCTAGTTTCATAAACATTAAACCCGAAAACATTGCTATCCGGTTTTGCAAAATAAATTTGTTCAAAAATACAGTGTGCTACTTTATGATCTTTTTTGAATGGGAAAAAGGATTTCATTCCATCTTTAGAAATTTCAAGTACCTCACCGGGTTGTATATCCCTCGTATATTCGGCTTCAATTAAATCCATTGCACAAGTTTCAGAACTTAATACTAAAGATCCCCATAATTTCCCAAGTGAGAAAGGTCGAAATCCACTTGGATCTCTAATAGCATAAATCTTATCTACTGTCATTACTAAAAGACAGAAAGCACCTTTTAACTTTATAACTGATTCACATAAGGCATCAGTAAAATCTTCGCAATCTGATCTAGCTAACAAATGAATTAATAATTCTGTATCCATACTCGTTTGAAAAATTGCTCCTTGATCATCAAGGCATTTTCTCAAACTCGGAGCATTTGTAATATTACCGTTGTGCGCAATACTAACTTCTCTTCTTTTAATAGACACTTTCATTGGCTGGCAATTATTTGCATTACTGCTACCAGTAGTTGAATACCTAACGTGCCCAATAGCCATATCACCTTTTATTTCTTGTAATACAGGCCCTGAAAATACTTCGCTTACCAAACCTGTACCAACCTTTGACAATAAATTTCGACCATTTGAAGTAATTATACCCGCAGCCTCTTCACCTCGATGCTGCAGTGAATATAAACCTAAAAAAGTAAGGTCTGCCGATTCTGAATTTCCAAAAACACCGAATAAACCACATGAATCCTTTGGAGAAGAATATTCTGAATCATTCATTTTAAAATTCTTTCTTCATAATTATTTTTTAGACTTTTTGTTTTTCACTTTATTTACGAATTTCTTCTTACTCGAAACATTTGAGGAGTTTTTAATACTTGCTTTAATAAATGATTTAAACAATGGATGTGGAGCAATTGGTCTAGATTTAAATTCTGGATGAAACTGACAACCAATAAACCATGGATGATCTTTTAATTCTATTATTTCAATCAAATTTTTATCTGGAGAATATCCAGAAAAGACCATTCCTTTTTTTACAAATAATTCATGAAATTCATCATTAAATTCATATCTATGGCGGTGTCGCTCTGAAATGTTTAAAGAATTATAGGCTTCACTAGCCTTAGACCCTTTTTGGATTGAACAGGGATATGCACCTAATCTCATAGTTCCACCGAGATTAACCACTTTCTTCTGCTCTTCAAGCAAACTTATAACAGGATGTTCTGTTTTAGGGTTAAACTCAGTGGAGTTCGCATCACTCAATTTACATACATTTCTAGCAAACTCGATTGTTGCACATTGCATACCCAAACAAATACCTAAAAATGGTATCTTCTTTTCACGAGCAAATCTTACGCTTTCAAGCTTTCCTTCAACACCCCTATCACCAAAACCTCCTGGCACTAATATTCCATCATACTCTTTTAATACTTTTCTTTTTGTTTCATTCTCCATGTCTTCTGAAGGAACAATATCAATTTCAACAGAACTCTTATTTGCTAATGCTGCATGCTGTAATGATTCAATAATTGACTTATATGAATCATTAAGGTCGATGTATTTACCAATAATTCCAATTTTGACATGTTTATTTACATGGTCCAAGCTTTTTATCAGTTTTTTCCACTCAACTAATTTAGGTTTTTTGTATTTTAAATTTAGTCTATTTGTAATAAATTTATCTAAGTTTTGTTCTAAAAAAACAAATGGAACTTCGTATATTGATCTCTCAACATCTTTTTCTTCTATAACGGCCTCAACAGGAACATTACAAAATAAGCTTATCTTACTTTTAACTTGATCATCTAAGTGTCGAACAGTTCGGCAAACCAGTACATCTGGGCTTATACCGACTTCTCTTAATTTTTGAACACTATGTTGAGTTGGTTTAGTTTTTATTTCATCGGAAGAATTTAAATGTGGAATTAGGGTAACATGTAAAAACATGACATTCTCACGTCCCTTTTCAAATGCAATTTGACGTAAGGTTTCTAAAAAAAATAGTCCTTCAATATCCCCAACTGTTCCCCCAATTTCAGAAATGACAACATCCACGTCATCAGATTCTAAGCTTAGAATGCATTGCTTTAAATAGTCGGTTATGTGAGGAACTATTTGGACCGTTCTCCCTAAATAATCACCTCTTCTTTCTTTTGATAGAACATCAAAATAAATTGAACCGGCAGTAAAATTTGAATATTTATTTGCTGGTACACCAGTAAATCGTTCATAATGGCCCAAGTCTAAATCAGCTTCTGTACCATCATCAGTAACAAAGACTTCACCATGTTGGCTTGGACTCATTGTACCGGGATCAACATTTAAATAGGGATCAAGCTTTTGATTTCTTACAGTTAATCCACATTCTTTTAATATCAACCCTAAAGCACCAGCTGCAATTCCTTTTCCCAAAGATGAAACAACTCCACCTGTCACAAAAATAAATTTTGACATTTAGGCAGGATCTCCTTGATAAGCTTTTAAATTAGATAAGAATTCATCAAATAAATAATGAGAGTCATGTGGACCAGGAGAAGCTTCTGGGTGATATTGTACACTAAAAATTGGTTTTGTTTTATGTCTCATACCTGAAAGTGTATTATCATTTAAATGAATATGAGTCACTTCCATTTCCGGAGGTAATGAATCGGCATCTATCGCAAAACCATGGTTTTGAGACGTTATTTCAACTTTAGATGTCAAAATATTTTTTACAGGTTGATTGCCACCACGGTGACCAAATTTAAGTTTTGAATAATCCGCACCTTGGGCAAGGCCCAACATTTGATGTCCTAAGCAAATTCCAAAAATTGGTAGATTATCTCTCTCTACTAACGTTTTAACTAAATTAATAACATATTCAACAGCTCCTGGATCTCCAGGACCATTAGAAAGAAAAATTCCATCTGGATTAAAGGCGTCAATTTCTTCTATCAAGGTGTTTGCTGGAAATACTTTTAAATGGCAATCTTTTTCAGCTAAAATTCTTAGTATGTTATGCTTAATACCACAATCAATAACAGCAACTTTAAACTTACCACTAGTTGACCAATCATAAGCTTTTTCACATGTCACTTTTTGAACTAAATCAATTCCAACTAGTCCCTCACTGTTTTTGACTTTACTCAATAAAGAATCAATGTCTGAATCAACCGTTGATATAATTGCTTTCATAGCTCCGTTTGATCTGAGGTGCCGAGTCAATGCTCTTGTATCTATATCTTCAATAGCTACGATATTTTGTTCTTTTAAATAGGTTGGTAGGTCTTTAGTTGATCTAAAATTACTAGTGATTCTAGAAACTTCTCTGACGATAAGTCCTGAAGCTTGAATCTTTGAAGATTCTACATCCTCATCATTAACTCCATAGTTCCCAATTAAGGGATAAGTCATTGTTATCAATTGACCACAATAAGATGGATCAGTCAATATTTCTTGATAACCCATCATGCTTGTATTAAAGACAGCCTCACCATAGGCTTCACCATTTGCACCAAACGATTTCCCACTGAAAGATGTACCATCTTCCAGAACAAGGAATGCATCATGATTGGCAGGTATTATGTTCATAATTCCTTATAATTCTACAGTTGCAAATGACCAGAATTAATTAAAATTTGAGGTAAAAATCAAATTTTATCGCGCGGATTGTATTGTCTAGGCCGACTCGTTCAAGGTAAACTTTCAATAGAAATCAAACCCATTAAAAATATATTTCTTGCCAGTTCATTCACTTGACTAATCAAGGATTTTATCCCTTAAACATCTATTTCACCTCTCTTTTGTTTTCATTTAGTCGATATTAATAGCACAGGTAGTGGTTTAAAAAATTTCATAACACACAATAGGACATTTATAAACAATAATTTATTTAAGTAAGTATAAAAAATTGAAATGAACACATCTCATAAAAATCATCTAGGTATCGATTAAATAGAATTTATTAATCCATAGATTTAATTATGATGTTTTAAAAGATTATAAAAATAATTTGGGCAATTTTCATGAATATAAAATACCTAGGCAAAAGAATTCGTGAACAACGAGAAAAACGAAATATGAAGCAAGTGGATATTGCTCATGCACTACAAATAAGTAGCCAGGCAGTATCTAAATGGGAACGAGGTGAAAATGCCCCAGACATAACTATTCTTTTAGATCTTGCAAAACTTTTAGGAGTCACCACAGATTGGTTATTGGGAGGTGCTTCAGGTGAACTAGATACCTTTGAAGCCACAGTCATTTGCACAAGTATGAATAATTTCGCCAAAAAATCGGAAGAATGTACTCCCAAAGAAATGGCTTTATGGGCAAACTCAATCTTTTTTAACATTACAGAAGCTTCACTTCAAAATGATGGAATTCCCGTTAAATATGTTGGTGATGGCTATCTATGTTTTTTTACAGGAATTGATCATACTAAACGAGCCATTAAAACTGCCATCACTGCTAAAGTAAATACTTTAAATGCTGATTTAAAAATGTCTATTCATTCAGGCCAAATTTATTTAGGTTCTATTGGCCATCCTGATTATTGTTCAAGTGACATTATCGGTGAAACGGTAAATAAAGCATTTATCCATCTGCATTGGATAGCAGAAAACTGCACGTCAGGAATAGGCATTAGCCAAAAATCATTTTCAGAAATAAATAGTCAATTTAAAACCAATGAACATTATATAAAAAAAATGATTGGAATTGAAAACCCAGTTACAATCCATGAATTAATTTATCAGGAATAACAACACTAAAATAAAATTCATTTTTCAATAAATAATTCTTGATGAGTAGACCTTAGAAGTTCTGGAATATTTAACTGAACGGGACACTTTGGCAAGCAATCACCACAGTCAGTACATGCATTCCCATAAGTACCTGGAAACCAATGACCCTTGGATTCTAACATATTATACCTGAATTTGCCAAAGTCTATCATGTCATATGCTTTAGACATATTTCTAAACCGAAGTATTTCTGGTATATTAATATCTTCCGGGCAAGGCATACAATCGCCACAAGTGGTACAATAGGAATCGCCAAGTTCATTAACACAATTATCCAGCTCTAATTTAATTTTTCGATCAGAACCATTTAAATATAGCTCATTGTTAAACATACCATCTAACTCTTTAAAATGATCAAGTTCATTTAAACCAAAAGATAATGTTGTTATTTGAGAATGACTTAAACAAAACCTTGCATTAAATTGAATAGGTGAAAGAGGAGAACAAATATCTGCAACTTTTTGAGAAGGGTTAAATAACTTCCCACCTTTTTCATTTGGAGAAATAATAAATACCCCCATATCTTTATGTTTAGCTAATTCAACTGCAGCCAAGTTTCTTTGAAAAAAATAATAGAAATGTAAGTTCATAAAATCAAACATATCAGTCATTATTGTATCTAAAATGATTTTCACATCAGCATGCGTAGAGAAACCAACACTTCCAATAACGCCTTCTTCTTTTAGCTCTAATAATGCTTCAACAGGACCATTTTCTTTGGTCGCCTGATTAAAAATTTCTAAATTATTAATTCCATGATAACCATAAAAATCTATTTTATCCAAACGCAATGATTTTAATTGATCATCGACGCGAGCACGCATTTCATCGCCTGTACTGGCTGTGCCTTTAGTCATAATACAATAAGAGTTTCTATCAACTTTTAACTCATCAAGAACAAGTCCATATAGATTCTCACTCTTTCCATATCCGTAAGCTGTTTCAATATGATTAATACCTTCTTTCAAGGCATGGTCAGTAATCTCAAGGCAATTATCTATTGATTCTTGAGGTAATTCATCACGTGGACTATCCCAACCTTTTTTATATCTCATACCGCCCAAGGTAATAACGGAAATTTCTTTGTTTGTTTTACCAAATCTTCTGTATTCCATATTTCTACCCCTTTTAATCTATTTTAAGACTAGCGTAATCACAATATTTAGAAATTTCACACTCTTCACATTTTGGATTTCTTGCAACACAAGTATAACGGCCATGAAGAATTAAGTAATGATGAGCATGCATCAAAAATTTCTTTGGAATAATTTTTAGCAACTCAATTTCTGTTTTCTCAGGAGTCTTAGAGTTTGCCAATCCAATTCTATTAGACACTCGAAATACATGCGTGTCAACAGCTAAGGTTGGTTCACCGAAAGCAATATTTAAGACAACATTTGCCGTTTTTTGTCCTACACCAGGTAACTTTCTCAATTCAACTTTTGTATTTGGAATTTCATTTCCATAATCTTCAATTAACATTTTACATGTTTTAAAAATATTTCTCGCTTTTGATTTATAAAGTCCGATTCTCTTAATAATACTTTCAAAATTATCATACCCTAAATCTAATATTTTTTGTGGAGTATTTGCCAATGGGAATAAATCCTTCGTCACTTTATTGACTCCAACATCCGTTGCTTGGGCACTAAGAATAACCGCCACTAGTAATTCAAAGTCACTAGAATAAACCAGATCACTCTTAGGATTAATTGTTTCCTTAAAATAATCAAAAATTTTATTTATTTTATATCTATTCAAAGAAGTCATTTAAAATCAATCGAGAAAGAAATTTGACACAGAACTCTTAAAATAGTAGAATGTAATTTAAAAAAGTCAAAATATCATGCCTAAGTTTATAACATATTTTACCCCAGGTGGCTATTTTCTAAAGATTTACAAATATTCTATATCTGACTTATTAAACGTATTCTGTTCATTGTTAATAATTTTTAGCGGTTATTCATTTTATTTGCAAAATAATATTGAATACACGCTTTCGGCATTGGCTGGAATAACAACAATATACCTTTTTAATTTTATAGCTTTATTTAATCTAAATAAAAAACAAAAAGACGAACAATTATACAAATCAAATTGTTTCCAATTTAATAATATTTTAAAAGATTTCATGAGCAATAATAATATGAATGATCTACACATTGAACTTAACAATCTTGCTAATAATTCCATTCATTTACATGAATTGCAATTATTTAAATGTCATATTTCAAACGTACTAAATAAAAAAGAAGATTCTAAAATATTAAACAGAATGGATTTAACATCTTCGCAAAAAAGCTTATTTAAAATCATAAAATCTATTAATGCAAAAAATAAATAGCGCCTTTTAAAATCAACCTTTATTTAGTTTCTTTAATTGAAATATCATCAATCCATAACTTTCCAATTTTTCCAGTACTTGTGATTTTCAGGAAAGTATTTTGCATGTCAACTGGTACTTCAAAAACCAACTTGTCTTCTTCCCAAAAATCGACGTCATCAATTTTCTTACCATTTAAAATTATTTTTTTCATTAATTTATCGCTACCAGCACCCGTCATAAAAACCAAATTGAAAATAAGACTTTTTTGTGCATCAGCGATATTAAAAAAATACTGCAATTCATATTTTTTCCCTGGTTTTAAATAAAGAGCAGTTGTTAGATAATCTGAACCCCTCAGAAACCTAAAGCTTCCTTTAGCATTATTACCCATGTAATTATCGTAACCTCTTGAACTTGCTTCCCAATGCTTAAGTGATTTACCACTTGAAAGACCAAAATCTCCATTTATTACATTTGGATAAATTAATGCTTTAAAGGTTTTATTTTGACCTGAACTTAAATTTGACATTGCAAAGGAAACCATAACTCTGTTTTTTAATAAATCATAATCTTTTATTTTATAAGTAACTGTCCTTGCCTCTCCAGCTTTTAAATCAATAGAAACCGGTCCAGAAACTATTTCCTTCTTTAGATCTAAATTCAATTGATCAATTTTTAATCTAGCGATTGAAGTCGATGTATTGACTACATTTAGAATTAAGTTATTTCCAACAAAACTATTTTTAATAAACTCTAAAGAACCAAAAACCATTTTTTTACCATTTCCACCCATTGACAAAAGTATTGCTCCAAATTTATGCTTTGAATATGGTATTTTAAATTTCAAAGCACTATCTATGTATTGATGTCCTATTGTTGTAACCTGAGAATCTATAGTAACGTGGTACACGTTATTTATTCTTATAGAATTTCCTAATGTCAAAGAGACTGATTTCTCGGCACTACTATCACTTGAATATAATAAACAAATTAATTTTTTATGGCCATCGTTAAAATCATACCTTTTAATCAAAAGACTATCAGATTGATAATCTTCTAATGCAAGGTCATCCAGAAATATTACTTTTTTAGATGAAGAAATAAACTCGCCAATTTTATTTTTAAGATGTAAAACTTTTCTCCCAAGTGATCCACTAACAGGGAAAACACGATTATATACCCATTGCCTTTTATAATACTCATCCAAAGAAGATAATATTTGATCACGATTAAAAATTTCCATTAGCTTCTTTTCTGGATTACAGTATTGAAATATTTCAGGATTATCACCAAAGTTATTGATCACAAGTAATGACTTATCATTTGAATTTAAATCAGCTAAACTATTAGAATAATTTATATCTATCATAGATTTTGAATTAATATTAATCAATTTATTTGAAAACTTGCTTTGTAGAGACACTGAATAACTACTACCCAAGAAACTATAATAATCATTTTTATAATTACTTGTTCCATCAGTTGTTTTGAGGGATGAATTTAAAAAAGTATATGAATGTAATGATATTAAGTTTTCTTTATTTTTTTTATTATTTTCTAACCATTCTTTATATATTCTAGCACCATCGTGCCAATGACCTTTATGTAAAGCAATTACAGAATTTAATTTAATTCTTGAAGTTCCTTCTACATTTCTATTTATTGCAAGTTCAACGCTATCCATTGCTATATTATGAAAAGATTTAAATCTAAACTCTTGAGAAGCACTATTTGGTTGAAAAATAAAAAGACCTCCCTTATCACCGTATATATCCATCCAAGGCATACTTAATTCCTTTGGGTAACTATTCTTTAAAAATCCTCCTGCTGCAGGTGCTTGAATTTTTAAACCACCATTCAAAGGATAAATTAAAGTATCATTTTCCCAATTATTGCTAGTAGAAATATGCGACAAACGAGGAAAATCAATTTCAGCTATATTCTTCCCTTTGGATTTAATTTGTAACTCTGCATCTATAAATTCATTTAATGGATTGACAGTAAATTTCACGTCTACCTTTATTCCAGACCTTTCACCTTTATAAGTTATTTTAATGGACTTACTTCCATTTTTTAAATTAATGACTGATGGCTTATAGGGATAAAAATCATTCTGATCATAAGCAACTAAGTTCCCATTATCCAATTTACGATACAGTAAAAATGGCATAATACCTCTGTCCTGGGGAATATAACTTTTACCCGTAACCATATTTTTCAAAATATATATTTTGCCATTGATAAAAGATATGCCTAATTCTGCGGTTTTATTATTTATCTTTTTGATTACGTAAGGGTTAACCTCATAACTTACTTCTAAATTTTCGAATGAAGTACTTTTACCATTTTTCTTACTAAATTTAATTTTAAATTGGATAAAATCTCCATTTTTATAATCCGCATCTAAATCTAAAGTTCTACTTTTATTGAGTAATGTCCACTTCATCAATCGAGTTTTAAAATACACTCGAAATAACCGAGGTTCTTCATTTCTCGCTTTTATCCGAACAGAATTCCATTTTTTCACACCGGCTGGTCTAAATTTTTCCGATAACCAAACGCCATAATCAGCATCCTTAATTTGGGGAGATTCCCCTACGCCGATTTTAGTTAATTGAGATTTATTTATTTTATTGGATGGTATTAATAATAATTTATCTAGAAAGACACCTTTGCCCTTAGATGAAATTGTAATTTTTTTATATTGATAATTAGATTCAAGTTTGTTGATCTTTATCCAGGCCCACCTACCAGTATTTTTGGCATTAATTTCAATATTACTAGTAGTCGCATTTAATATATCGCCATCAACAAAACTATTAAGACTATATGATCCTGGTTTATTCAAAAATATTCTAGCATATACGTCATACATTTTTACTTTATCAATATTCAAAGCACATTGATAACTAGCTGACATGATATCGTATATAACTTTAGTTTTATTATCTAAAGTTTTAAAATCTCCATTTGTATAAAAACTTAAAAGATAACTATTTTCTGCTTCAATCCAAACTTGATTTTTAGCGTTTCCTTGATGTATGCTAGAAGAAATTCGGTACTCTTTTTCCACAAAATCCAAACCATTTGTTTGCAAAGTTTTAATAATATTCTTTTTTTCATTTGCACTTAAAGGCCAAATATAAAAAACAACAAAAATGAAAATTACTAAGAACCTAACTGGTTGGTGCATATGTCTATCCTTTCAAGAATCATCAAAATATTTTCAGTAATTTTATCGTTTTATTAATGGAATTAAACTATCAAATCAAAAAAATCAAATGGGCGTCCAATAGCCATATATTCTCAAAAATATTAATATTAAAGGTAAAGTTATGAAACTCATGAGCGTAGCACATAAAACTACATCTGCGGCATATTTATAATCAACTTTCATCTCCAAAGCCATAACATAAGTAGCCACAGCCGATGGGCACCCCATTAATATTAAAACCACTGTCACATCATCCAATTCATTGAAACCAAGAATTAGTAAACATAGATACCCTATGAGTGGAGATAATAATAATTTCATAACAACGGGGATGAATACTTTCTTGATTCTGGCATAGCTAATGTTTAATTCTAGCTGAAGACCTATGCAGATTAATGACAATGGCAATGAGATACTTCCTAACAAGTCCAGACTTCTCATGCCAACATTTTGAGACGGAATATTAAACGGTATTAGTAATCCACCAACGATACAACCCCAGATTAGAGGATTTTTAAGAATTCCTATAATCGAATTTTTAAACAAATCATTTTGATCTTTATCATTTTCTTGTCCTTGAACAAGTAATACAACTCCCAGAATATTATAAAAAGGCACAATAAAACCCATAACAATTGCCCCTAGTGATAATCCATGATCCCCAATCGAATAAAAAATTAATGGCAATCCAATAAACGCCATATTGGATCTATAGCCTGCATGTGCTCCAACCCAAACAGAGGAGCTTTTACCAAATTGGTGCTTTAAAAGAATAATTGAAACAATTGTGACAATAACGGTCGAAACACAACAGGCATAAATTGAAGTCAGATGATCTGAGATTTGCAAATCAGCTTGAGAAATTTTACTAGCCAAAAGAGCGGGAAGTGAAAAATTAAAAAGAAAACGATTAATTTCAGCTGAAGTCTTTTGGCTAAATATTCTTTTTAAGCCGCAAAAATAACCAATGGCGATAAGTACAAATACAGGAAATATTACACTAAGTACTTCAAAAAATATTTGATACATAAATTACAATATAATTATTTTAAAAATGTTTCTGGATTGCTAATAACCAATTTATCAATCATCTCTTTAGGATAAGAATTAATATAATTTTTTTTCCAATGCAAATACAGATTTTTTGCTTGATGATCAAAACCTTTTTTTATAAGAATAGAAAGGAAATCATAGTAATATTGTTTTAAATTTCCAAATCTAGAATCAATCTGATATTTGGCATATTTAGAATCGAATTCAATTTTTCTTCGTAAATTTATACAATCTGTAATTTCATTAATTCCTATCACCTCTTTTGTGAATTTTATTTTATGCTCTATTATTGTTTTCAATAAGAGCGGATTCTTAATTATCTTATATGTCTTGATTAGGTGCTCTAAACCTTTTTGGAATTCTTTCTTTCTAATGTGATATAAATATATCTCAGATGTTGATATTAAATTAGCGGGACTTATCGCGTATAACTCCATGGAAACTTTATAAACTTCATCCCATTTCATGTAATCCATTAACAATCTTAAATAATTTTTATAAGCTAAATATTTTAAATTTGTATATCTAGATGATTTTGATAATGATTTAAGTTCTGATTCAAAATCAAACTCCAAGTCACTCAAATATAATAAAAAATCGAGCTCTTCGCTATCTGATAATGTATTTTTATTTGAAAGTAACTCCACAATTAAATTAGCGTTTAGATTATTTTTATGTTTGAATAAGTAATTTTTATACTTCGATTTAATAGCAACTACACTTTGACCATTAATAATTGATTTATTTTTTCCTATAAAGGAATTTCTTTCTTTAAAATTATCCTGAATCTTTTTTAACTGATAACCCTCATACAAAAGAGGTAATATAAAAATAAATACTCCCAAGCAACTTAGATAAATTAATATTTTTGATTTTATTTTATTTTCATTTTTCTTTGTTTCATAAGAGCAAAATATCAAAATAGACATCAACATAAAAAATATTAAAGCTACAGATGGGAAATGCAGAGATCTTGAAAATGAAATTTGAACACAAATTCCTAAAAATAAACAGATAATTATCTTTATAAAATTTTGATTTTGCCTCTCACTATTCGAGAGAAATTTAAACCCATTATAAAAAGCAAAAGCTATTAAGTTTATAAATCCTATTAAAACAAATATGCCATTTTCAATTAATATATTCAAATACTCATTGTGAATATGATGAACGGTTTCACCTGCTCCTTGAAGAATGGTAATATTAGAGTTCCAATAATAAGGAATAACACTATAGACTTTTCCTGATCCAATTCCAAATAAATATTCATCTTTAGCAAGTCTCCATCCTGCTTCTAAAAGATTTAATCTAAACTCTAAGTTGTTTATTAATTGATCTGGAAAAAAAATATGAAATATTACAGGAGACATAGAAACTATTAGGATGCAAACAGATATTGCCAACAATAGTTGCCAATATTTTATTTTCTTTATTAATTCATCAAATTTATTAATTTGAAAAAATAAAAATGACATACCACCGACTAAAATAATTATAAAAGAACCTAACGAAAAGATTTTGAATAAAAGAAAATATGCTAAGAATAAACTTAAAATACAAAAAACTTTTAGCTTAATTTTTTGACTAAGAACCAATTGATACATTGTTGCTAAGGTGCCTAAAGAAATAATAATAGCCAAAGCATTTGGGTTGCCGGCCGGCACGATTAATGGCTGTTTCTCTACATACGAATAGATGGCTGCATACACACACGTTATCGGTAATATAAAAACAATAAGATCCACAATATATTTTCTATTGTCATCACTTATTAAAAGTGAAAATGGGATCATAAAAAGTATCAACCCAACTCTTAAAGAGAAATCGCCTTCAAGAGATTGATGAAAAGTAAGCTGAAAAATTATTAGAGGAAATACGCAAATATAAATTATCAAATATTTTTTGAAGTAATCACATCGAATATTAAAATTTTTACTATTAAAAATTAAAATTAAGCAAATTATAATGGCGGAAATAAGTTTTGAAAAAGTCGCAAAATAAAAATAATTTGAAAGAGATAGGCAAAAAACAATGGGTATAAAAATTAATAATAAAGTATTTGAAATACTTAATCTTTTATTTGCTATTAATTCCACTATATTCTAAAAGGTCATCTCCTGTATTTAAATCTTGAGCATAATTATCACCCAATTCAGATTCTTCCCCCTTATTTCTACCCATACTTATAATGTAATAACCTAAAGTCGATAAAGATTGATCTATCACCTTGCCATTCAAATCTTTTCCAGAAACTTTATACGTTTCAGCACTTTTTCTTCTTTGATTGACAAAAGTAACAAATGCAAGAGGCGTATTAAATGCATCGACAATACATTTAGCGTTATCTCCGGAGACTTTCATAAAAATTGGACAATTATTTTTTCTTAAGTATCCACCATTGTGATAGCCATATGAATCTTCTTTCCAATATCTATTATCAAATAACACTACATCTGACCTTAATCTTTTAGCATTTACCCCTGTTTCTTTACCATACCCATCATATTTTTTAATCGAAGGATCAATGTTTATTAATTGCTCAGAACTTAAACTATCATTGAAATCATAAAGTCTTCTTTCTTTATCAAGATCAAAGTTTTTTTTAAATCTTAAAACATAATTGCTATACCATTTACTACCTGACCTTGATAATGATCTGACTTTAGGCACTTTTGTTGATATTCCAGCATAATTCCACCCCGTTAAAACACTTTGATTACCATCAATCATAGGATCAGAAATATAATACTTCGTACTGTCGGCGTTAAAGTAAACAAAAGGTCTAATAAAAACACCCCAATCTTCTGGCTTCCTAAATTTACTATCGTCATCACCTAAAATTAAATCACTTGAAACGTCCATAAAATTTGTTTGGATTGCATAATCCAAGCCAGAATTGCTTAAATAAAAGTTTAAAAAACGACTAGAATGAGCTAATACTTTTTCCTTTTCAAAATATTCATTGGCAAAACTAGCAGCCTGATACCAAGGCTCTAACTTAATACTTCTATCTGTTACTGAATACGTTGCTTGGAACAAAACCGGCGAATCTGTAGCTACTTTAGTTCCATAATCAGGGTTATTATCGTCATAAATTATTTCAGCATTCGTATTTCCAGAATTAAGTTGAGCAACACCAAATAAACCAATTTTAACGCGTTTCCAATAAACGGGAACATCAGGATCATATGTATAACCTGTTGGATTAAATTCTTGGAATTCCCCACTACCATCATAATTGCCATCACCATTTAAATCTTTAGATTCTCTATTATTATGTGCAGGTAAAGGTATCGACTGGAAACTATCAAAATAATTTGATACTGCTATTTTTAAATTTATTAGAAGATTTCTGGTCTTAATATCTTTACCTATTAACATTGTTTTGTTAATTGCAATTATGCTTAATGTTGCAAGAATCAAAATGATGGTAATTGATACGAATAACTCAATCATGGAAAATGAATTTGATCTTCTCATTTGTTACTCCTTATTGGCAAGACTTTTTCTAATGGTATCTTTCATTGTTTGACCAACTTTAAATTTTGCAACATTTCGAGCGGGAACATCAACCTTCTCTAATGTTTTTGGGTTTTGAGCAATTCTAGCTTTTCGTAATACAACCTCAAAAACTCCAAAATCTCTAAATTCTAATCTATCGCCTTTAGATAAACTATTAACAATATCATCAAGAAAATATTGAACGACATCTTTTACAATTACTTGTTTGACATCTAACTTTTCAGAAATTTGATTTACTATTTCTCTTTTAGTAATGGTAATTGGTTTTTCCAAATTCATATTTTTTCTTAAGTAACTGTTATATACGTATTTAACTTTATGCTAGCCATCTAACCCTAATTTACAAGTCTCTTTTGAATATAATTAATTTAGTTTATAGGCAAATATTTTGCTATTTATAGAAAGTAAAATCATATTACTAACTAACACCATTGAACTCTTACTAGTTTTAACATTTATCTGCCAAATAATGTTATTATTCAAATAACATTTTAAATATTGATCATCTAATACATAGTACGAGTCTTTAAACTTGCATATCATTTTTACATTAGCGAATTGGCTTAATTCAATAAATCGATTTGTTGATAATTCATAAAAAGTATTTTGATTAGTTTTAACAATATAGGCATCTTTGGTATAACTAAGATTCTTTATATTTGCAGATGGAAATGAAATTGACTTCCATTCTTTAGGAGTTCCATTTGCCAGAACCACACCATCTTTGGTTTGAATAAACAAATTACCTTTTAGCACAAATGCCGATTTTGCTTTGTTATCTAGTCTTTTAGTCCATTTTAATTTTAAGTTAGAAATTGTATAACATTTCACCTCTGATTCTAAGACAACCAAAAGGTGATAATTATCAAACTTTTTAATAGAAATTATCCCATTACCTCTACTTCCAATAAATTTTCGCAACCTTACTCTTCTATCACTAATCTTAATATTAATTAATTCTCCATTTTTAGTGCCGGCATAAACGAAAATTTTATTTCCTAATAGTGGTAATCTTAAAAATAATGGTTCACTGTCAGCAATGAAACCTAATTGCTCATTAACAATAGGATTTCCATCTTCTCCATTTAAAATTATTAGTTGTGAATTTTTATTGCCAAGTGAAATATAATTTTCAAATACAGCAAATTGAGATTCTAATTTCCAGAACTCATCATCACCATAAATCATTTTCTTACCATCAGATTTCACATAAGGCTTATTAGAATTATTTATTTGTCTTCTCCAAACGCGACCTCCCGTTTCAATTAAAACCAATTCTAAATCTTGGCCATTAGCTAGCAATAACCCTTGCTTCCCATTAACTTTTAATAATTTTGGAACAGATTTAAAATTACCATTAAAGTCATAAGACCAAAGAGGCTCCTTCTTAAAGATCAAGGGAATTTCAAAATTTGATATATCACTATTTAGAGTCATTTGTATATTTTCGCATCCATTTATTTTTCCAATTAAAATATATTTCAAATTATTCGGAATAGATCCAACATACGGAAGCTTCACTTGCTTGTTATTAATAGTGACTATTGATTTACTACTACCTATTATTTTAAATGGGGTTTTAATTTTCTTTGTACAGTCAGCCGTTTTGTAATTCAGAAAAATCTCTTTGCAAATTTTAAATGCCTTTTCAAATCGTTTGGCGGAAAATTCCTTTTTATAATCTTTAAACAATACTTCTGCGGCTTTATTTTTTTCTTTATTTTTTTCAATTAACTTTTGTATGTATTGTAATTCATCAGAATTAGAGGCTTCCCCTTCTAGCTCTTTCAAAAGTTTATTAATGTCTTTAATGGTTAATTTTTTATCTGTTGTTAAAATCTTATTAATTTTTAAATCAAACCCTTTTACTTTAAGCTGAAAAGTTTTTAAATTCTCTGCCGCTTCAATCCCTCTAGAAGAATTCACACCTGCATTAGATACAATTGTTTTATAAGCATCCATTTTCCCAGAAAAGGTAGCGTCTTTTGAGAAAATTGTTTTCTTTGCATTGTCAATATTTTTTTCTCGCTCATTTAATTTTTTCAACAACACAATTAAACTTTTATTTAATTCCACATCAGTTTTGGGATCAATCTGATCTTTGATTGGACTTAATAATTTTAGAGCTTTAATATTTTCATGATCTTTTACTAGTGTTTCCGCTAACTTTAAGTTCTCTCCAGATGTCTTTTTCCACGAAAAATAATCTTTTACTTTCTGCTCTTTTACAATCTCAATCTTTTGCTTTTCTAATTTCTTCTGGCTCTTTTTATTTCCTATCGCCAAATAAGAATTATCAACTATAGATTTTAGAGCTAATTCATACTTTTCATTTTTAACGTATATTTTTATGTCAGCAAACACTTTGTTCAATGCCTTTGATCGGGATAATTCAATTTTGGAAATTTCTTTACCTATATCGTCATACCAACCGGGATTCTTAGATTGAAAGTCAGACCAGTTCTTTTTTGCTCGTTCATAGTCATTGGAAGCAATCGCTCTAGAATTACTCAAACGAATTTTATCAAACGCCATCTTCTTTTTGCCTGCCGGCAAGTATATTAAAAACATATATGCTGCAACGCCGGCTAACACTAATATAACAGATAGTTTAATGAAAAATGCTGCTCCTGATGACTTTTTTGTTAACGCTCTAGCTGATGTGATGGGCTCACTTTCTGACTCTTCATTTAAAATACTTTCAATTCCCGTACCATCACCACCTTCACTCTCATCAATTAATCTCATGGCCTCCATCAACAAACTCATAGTGGGTATATTCATTTCTCGTTCATATGCATCTGCAGTAGCTTCAAAGTAAAACTCACCTTTATGTATCGAAACTAATTTATAAAAGGCATCTCTATTTTTTATTTCACCAAATTCTATTGCTACTAATTCGCCTTTATACATTTTCAAATTAGCTGGGCCACCTTCAATATCCAACACTAACAGCCCTGATCTTCTGGCAGTATTTAAAGTTTGTATCACCTCAATTAAAGATAATATCGATAAAGAACCACTGAAATTTCCTGTTGATGGCAAGGGAGTATCCGTACTTAATTCTTGATTACCTCCTTCATTAGCATCTACTGGTATTTCTACAGGACTACTCTCCACATTTTCAATTGGCTCAGCATTTTCAACAGTTTGGGCAACAACTTCTGGAGCTTCCACTGAACCTTCTTGGCTTAATGAAATTAAGTTATTTTCTGCAAAAAATGACAGTAATTTTAATGTCTCGCCTTTTGTGGTGTAACTCCAATTTAAAATATTATTTAGATTATTCTGCCCATCAATAGAACCGAACAACTGCTCCGTTAATAACTCCTTATTTTCTTGCATCCAAGCACTTACTGCATCCGCAATTTGAGTAGGAACATTCGTATATCCACCTAATTTTTCTACTTGAGAAAGTCTTTCATGAATTTGCTCCTCATAAGTAGCCAAAGAGGTTAAATCAAATATTCCACTTGTCTCATCAAAATCATCAGAAAGTTCATTTATTTGATAGGAACCACCTTCCCAAGTAAATAGATCTAAAATTAAATCATCCACTATAGATTTCCATACTTCCATTGTTTGATCACTAGTAAGAATATCAGCCTCTTGCAATATAGATTCTAAGGGCAATCCAGATTCATCTCTATATTTAATAAGTTCTTCAACTTGCTCAACAGTTAATAAATTAAAACCAACAAGGTAAATTTCCAGGCCTTTGGAACTTTCTGTAGGTACAAAATACAAACGTCCATTCTTAAAATTAAACTTTAGCTGTTCATTAAAATTAGAAGAGAATGATAATTCATATTTATTTTCTGATGATGAAAGCTCACCAAAAATATTTAAAATTATTTCTGGTGATATTTGTCCCTGCATGTCCATATTAAAATCCTGTTGAAATTAAAATGAAATTACCTTTACATCTAATATGTGTGGTAGTTCTTTTAATTGAGTAATTGCCTCTTTAGACAATTGTTTATCGATGGAAATAAATGACATTGCTTTTCCATCATTTCTATTTCTACTTAAATCCATTTGTTGGATATTTATATTTAGGTTAGCTAACAAACTACCGACATTGCCTACAACACCTGGCTTATCTTCGTTTGTAATACTTAAAAGAATACCCTCAGCATCAACTTCAAAATAAAACTCATTGATCAATGTAATCCTTTGAAATCTTCTTTCAAAAACGATTCCTCCCACTGTGAATGAATGTCCAGGTTTACTAATTTTAATTTTTATGGCACTATTGTAAGCCGAGAATTGTTCATCATTTTCATGTTGAATTTGAATACCTTTTGACTCTGCCAAACTTTCTGCATTCACAAAAGTAACAGGATAATCTGTACTTTTCCCTAACAGACCTTTTAAAAAAGATAACTTTAATAGAGAGGTTTCTTGATGAGCAAGCTCACCGCGATACTGAAAATCTATTTTCTCAGGTACAAAATCTGTTAAAATATTGGCTAATACTCCCAACTTTTCTGTCAGTACTGAATATGCTCTAACCGGGGAATCTTCCATTATAGACACTTTAGGCATGTTAACGGGAGAATCAACTATCTCATCATGTAAACCTCTAATTGTTTGAGTAGCAATAGTTGTTGCAATTCTTTTCTGCGCTTCAATCGTAGATGCACCAATGTGTGGAGTCAAAACAACATTTTGAAAAGATCGCAAAACAGCATTATTCATTGGTTCAATTTCGAAAGTATCTAAACATGCAAATTTTATTTTATTATTTTTCAAAGCATCTATCAAATGATCTTCTTGAATAATTCCACCTCTTGCTGCATTTACTAAAATCACATCATCTTTCATTAATTCAATTTCATTTTTACCAATCATTCCAATCGTCTCTGGTACTTTAGGAACATGTAAAGAAACAATGTCAGATGTTCGAAGCAATTCTTTTAGATCCGTCTTTTTCGCGCCAAATTCTTCAAATTTAGAGTCTGCTAAATAAGGATCATAGGCAATAACTTCCATGTCAAAACCACGCGCAAACTTTGCAACTCGGTGACCCACATTTCCTAAACCAATAATCCCAATTCTTTTATCTAATAATTCAGAACCTGTAAAATTATGTCTGTCCCAACCACCTTCTTTCATTTTATTATGAGCACCAATTACATTCCTAGAGGCACTTAGGATAATTGCCATTGTCAACTCAGCAGCTGAATTAGTATTTTGGGCCGGGGTATTAATTACTAAGATTCCATTTTTCGTGGCACAATCAATATCTATATTTTCAATACCGACTGCTGCCCTGGCGATTAATTTAAGCTTTGTTCCTTTTTCAATTAATTCTTTAGTGATCGCTGTTTCAGATCTGGACAATATACAGTCATAATTTTCAATAATTTTTAATATTTTTGCATAAGGATAATCCGGTTTATAATCAACCTCAACGCTTGCATCATTTTCAAAAATCTTCAAACCAATTTCATTGATTTTCCCAGTAATTAAAACTTTGTGCATAACTTACCTAGATTCGCCAAACAGTAGTAAAAAATGAATTAAATTCAGGGGGCATTCTAAAAAATCAAGGATAAATTGCAAGATCAACTATTCTATTACATACATTAATTAAACTGAAGATAGCGAGATAGAAGAGCCGCTACCAAAATTACATTTTCTTAGTATTAACAATATCTCAGTAATATTATTTATCCTTTTTTTAGGATCTTTCATGATCATATTTTTAATCAAAGAGTTTAAGACTGGACAACAATTATTTCGTTTGACTTTTATAGGTTCTACTAATTCATTCCACAAATTGTTATGAAGTGTTTCTTGATGAGTATTTCCTTTAAAAGGAATCTTGCCAGTAACTAGGTAATAAAAGACAAGACCTAAAGAATAAATATCCGATTCATAAGAAATATTTTTTTTTCTGATTTGCTCCGGAGACATGTATTCAGGCGTCCCTTCCATTTTAGATTTAAAAAATCTATTTAAGATTTTAAAATCGCTGACTTTTTTCATAATGGAAAAATCAATAATTTTCAAATTTCCCTCCAAATCGACTAGGAAGTTTTCAGGTTTAATATCGCAATGAACAGTTTTATGTTTGTGCACAAATTGCATTGCTAAAACCATTTTATTAAAATAAACTTCTAAAATTGGCTGGTAAAGTTCTCTTTGGTGCTGAAATGCATGAAATAAATCTGGCCCTTCAAAATATTCAAAAAAAAGATAATACCCCCTATTATCTACATGAACGTTAAATGGTTCTAATAAGAATGGACTGTTATGCTTTTTATAAAAGTCATATTCACCTTTTGTGTATTTAGCAATTTCACTATATTTGGATCTTTGAGACGACACAAATTTTACGGCGACCGGAGATTGTCCTGACACTTCACATTTCCAGACTTCAGAAGTCGCACCCTCACCTATTTTCATTCGAAAAGTATACTTTCCGATTCTTAATCCATGAAGTGAAGGATTTTCCATAATTTATGTGTGCAATTTAAAACCAGGATTTTTTTACTTTTTTTACCGATTTAAGAGAATTCTTTATATCAGATTCAATATTAAATAATTTATCAAGTTTCGTTATTTTAAAAACTTCCAAAACATTGGGAACGATTCCACAAAGAACAACTTTACCTTTACCAACGGAGACTTTCTTATGAATAGCCATAAGTTTTCCCAATACAGCACTCGACAAATATTCGACGGAATCAAAATTAATAACCATTTTAATATTAGGATCTATATCAATTAATTTAAGAAGATTAGCACCTAATTCATGAATGTTTGTTTCATCCAATAATTTACTATGAACAAACGATACAACGGTAACACCATCTTGATTTGAAACTAATAAGTTTTTACTTTCACTCATAATAGAATATTCGTCCTTATAGTTGCTTTGAAATAACTAGACTATTCTAACAAGAACCAAGGTAATGTCATCTCGGGCTACCACATTTCCACAAAATAATTTCAAATCCTCCTTAACAATATCTGAAATGGTGCTAGTATCTGAAAGTTGCCATTTTACTATTAAATCTACTAAACGATCTTTCCCATATTGCTCATTTTTTGAATTCATTGCTTCAAAAACTCCATCCGTGCAAAAAAGAAAAATATCACCTATTTCTGTATTGTAAACTTCAGTTTCCGGAAATGTAACTCCATCCATGAAACCTAATACGGTGGATGTGCTATCTAAAATTGTAATCTTTTGAGTCTTTGAATGAAACCAAATTGGCCCATCATGGCCAGCGCTGGAATATACAAATTTAGTTCTGTCTTTTGAGAAATGCCCCATGAAAAATGTCATAAACTTTTCAGCATCTAAATCATACTGTAATATGTGGTTCATTTTATTTAAAACATCTTCTATATTTTTAAAATTTAAGGTAAACGCTTTAAATAAGGCTCTAGCTTCTAACATTACCAAGGCCGCTGAAATTCCGTGTCCGGAAACGTCTCCTACAGCAATGATGGTGGATTCATCTTCTAAATGAAAAAAATCAAAATAGTCCCCACCAGTATCATCGCAAGAAATATTCCAGCCTGTGACCTCCAAGCCATTTACACTTTCAGACCGCTCTGGAAGCAATCTCTTTTGAATATTGCCTGCTAATTCCAATTCGTGCGAAAGCTTTTCCTTTTCAAGATTGGATTCATATAAATCCGCCCTTTCAATGATAACACCTGCTTGACTAGAAAAAGTTTTTAATATAAATTCGTCATAAAATGTAAAAGGATTACCGTCCAATTTATTTAATAACTGGATGACTCCTACAACATTTTTCTCAATATTAAATAAGGGAACACATAAGATACTATGCGTTCTATAACCCGTTTTTTTATCTATTTCCTGATCAAAACGATCATCTTCATAGGCATCTTTTATATTCACAGGTTTTCTGCTACAAGCAACTTCTCCAGCGATACCTTTTGTTTTTGGTATCCTGATTTCTTTAATTTCAAGTTTTGTGGAAAGTTTTGACCATAATTCATTTTTTTCGACATCTAAGATGAAAATTGTACACCTATCACACTTTATAATATCTTTCATTCTTTCCATAATAAGCGTCAATAATGAGTCCAAATTTGACTCTGCAGACATTTCTTGAGTAACATTGAGAATTTTTTCTAAATCTTTGATTTTGTCCTCATTTTCTGACATATTTAGTTTTCTTTCAAACCTTTTGTATTACTTGGACGTTTCTAATTTGACTATGCAATTTTAATTATTGATGTAAAATATCGCAAATCAAGGTGGTTGCATTATTTAGCCAAATTTTTAAGGAAATTGATAATGAAAGCAAGTAATATCTTCAAATTTTTCATCAGATTACTATTTGTGGCATTTATAACGACCTTCTTAGCAGTTTATTTTTCGGATAACTCCAATATTGAAAATTTTGACCAAAAGCTACAAAGTTTAGGTAATACCGGAAAAGGGTTCGCGACAGCAGACAGCAACTGGAAAGAACTTGATAAAAACATGTCTGCCAAACAAATAAAGGTGGCTATTAAATTATTTGGTGAAGGAAAAATTGAAAAATCTAAAGAGGCACTTTATAAAGCAAAACTATTAGCCGCTGATTTACAAGAAGCACCATTATTCATAAAAATCAGCAATACCGAATTGGCAATCAAAAATGCATTGACTTTAAAAAGTGGCTTTAAGAAAAAAGATCAGATTAACTTAGCACTTGTCCAAATCATAAATAGTTCAGGAAGTCCATTAATAGTTGGACATATTATTAAAAAGTCAAACCTTTCCATGCAAGTTAGAGATTTAGATGGTTTTATAAACACTGTTTTGATTAGCGGAAGTAGTGTTACAAAACTAAGTGAAGATCAAAAAATACAACACTACAAAGAAATGTTTGAAACAATAAAAAGTGATAATGGAGTTACAAATAGTTATGGAATCTATCAAAGTGCTAACTGGGCATACAAGCACAAATTGGAGAAAGATGTAAACAAAACTTTGCTTTCAGCTTCCTTAAATGACATTAATATCATAAATACTATCTTTGATGAAAATGCTAAAAAAGTACTTAGAATTGCTGTCTGGTCTAAAATTATAGGGAATTATGAAGCGGCATCTACAAATGCTAACATCATTGTGAAAGAATATTCAACATCCAAGTATGTTGAGGAAGCCAATAAAATTCTAGCCGATATCAATGATTTAAAATTAAAAGCACAAGCAAAATCAGAACGACGTCGCGAAGCAATGGCTATTGCAACAGATAGAAAGCGTAATAAAATTCTTGAAGAAAAGAAGAGGAAAGACCTTGCAGCTCGAAAAGAGAAACTAGATAAGACTCCAATCAACACGTTACAATTAGTTGGTGCAACAACAGAACCTATCAAAATTGATGATAATCCAAAACCAACGAAATTAGTACTTATTGAAAAAGATACTGGCGATATAACTACGTTACCGCCTGAGGAAGAAAATGAATTGCCCCCAGAAGAAGCTGAAGAGGACTTTCAAGATGGTGTTTTTGCAGATTCTAAATTTAAAGCCGCCAAAGAACTAGTAAAAGAAGCAAGAAAAATTATGAAAAAAGCAATGTCCTATCAAAACCCAGGACACAAAAAAGCTCAAATCAATTTTAAAAAAGCTAAAAAAGTTTATCAAAAAGCTAGCAAACTATTAAATAAAATAGCTAGAAAATATGAAAACAATGAAGACTTCCTGGATTTAGCTGGACAAGCAAATGGCGGTATATTCTTTTTAAATAAAAGTTGCATTAGACATTAACAGCGAAAGGATTCTCTAAATCAATTATGGAAAATGATGCATTTGATAATGTTGAAAAATTATCTAGATTAAAATTCAGCGAAAACGAAAAAAATACTTACCAAAAATCATTCAATAATATCTTACAATATGTCGAGCAATTAGCGGAAATTAATACTGATGGTATAGAACCTCTAATTCAGGTATCGGAAATTTATAATGTTTTCAGAGAAGACCTCCCTATCAATTCAATTGGAGTAGATGCTGCTCTTCAAAATGCTCCGACAAAAGAAGGCAGCGCCTTCAAAGTTCCTAAAGTAATTAAATAAAAAGTATACTTAATGAACTTTTATCCTAATAATACCAAATTAACTTTCAGGAAAATTCACTGTGATTGATTTTTATAAAACAAGTGCCGTCGAAATAGCAAAAAATGTAAAATCTGGCGAATGGAAAGCTGTCGATATTGCCCAAACTTATCTTGATCGAATTAATGATAAAAATAAAAGTTTAAATGCCTTTATTAGAATTTACGATGATGTAATTGAATCAGCTCAAGCAATTG
The DNA here is from genome assembly GCA_002746535.1 of Planctomycetota bacterium. Classification (GTDB taxonomy): domain Bacteria; phylum Planctomycetota. The sequence continues at coordinate 84,287 of NVWA01000001.1, read as the reverse complement.
ATGATAAAAGAAATAATGGGAAGCCACTTGGCAATTTAGCAGGAGTACCTATTGGTATAAAGGATAACATGTGTGAGAAAAACAGGCTTACTACTGCATGTTCAAAAATTCTTAGTGGATATAAGCCCCCTTATAATGCAACTGTAATTGACAAAATAGAACAGCAAGACGGATTGATTATTGGCAAAACTAATATGGATGAATTTGCCATGGGCTCATCAAATGAAACTTCATTTTATGGTGCTGTAAACAACCCCTTTGATACAGATAGAATTCCTGGTGGTTCCTCGGGAGGTAGTGCCGTAGCTGTTTCTGCAGGTTTAACACCACTTTCATTAGGTTCTGATACTGGAGGGTCTATTAGGCAACCGGCCGCATTGTGTGGTGTATTAGGCATGAAACCTACGTATGGTAGAGTTTCAAGGTATGGCTTAATGGCATATAGTTCTTCTCTAGATCAAATTGGTCCATTTGCAAGATATAGCGAAGATGCTGCTTTATTATTAAATTCCATTGCAGGGTATGACAACAAAGACTCATCTTCAGTAGATATTGAAAAACCGGATTATCTTGAAAATAAAATAACGTCCTTAAAAGGAAAAAAGATAGGAATCGTTAGAAGTTTTATGGATGAAGGATTATCAACCGAAATAAAAACTACCATTGAAAATAATGTTATAGATGTATTAAAATCATTAGGTGCTGAAATCATTGAAGTTGAATTACCACATTCAAAATTTGGTATTGCAGCATATTATTTGGTAGCAACAGCAGAAGCAAGTTCAAACTTGGGTAGATATGATGGTATTCACTATGGTTTCAGATCTGAAAATATTAACGATCTAGAATCTATTTACGTGAATTCCAGAAGCGAAGGATTTGGACCAGAAGTGATTCGTAGAATTCTTTTAGGCACATTCAGTTTAAGTGCAGGTTACTATGAAGAATATTATAATAAAGCGACTAAAGTACGAAGATTGATCCTAAATGATTATATTAGTGCATTTAAAAATGTTGATGCCATTTTAACACCAACATCTCCTACATGTGCCTTTAAAAAAGGTGAAAAGTCAAGCAATCCAATCGAAATGTATTTATCTGATATCTATACTGTTTGCAATAATCTTTCAGGTTTACCTGGCATTTCATTTAATTGCGGATTTTCAAAAGAAGGTCTTCCTATTGGAGCTCAATTTACTGGAAATGTTTTTGAAGAAAATGAATTACTACAATTAGTAAATATTTTTGAGAAAAATTCAAGTCACCATTTAACAACACCAAATATTTGATTGTTTAAGAAGAAAGAAATTAATTATGGAATTTGAGGCAACAATAGGCTTGGAAGTACATTGTCAACTAGGTACAAACACGAAACTATTTTGTGGCTGTACTACTTTATTTGCCCAAGAACCAAACTCTCAAACATGTCCTGTTTGTTTAGGGCATCCTGGAACTTTACCAGTTCTAAATAAAAAAGTCTTTGAATATGCAGTAAAAGCTGGTTTAGCTATTGGATGCGATATTCAAAAATTTTCAAAATTTGATAGAAAGAACTATTACTACCCAGACTTGCCAAAAGCATATCAAATCACACAATTTGATAAACCGTTTGCATTAAAAGGTGGCATAGAGATTAATATAAAAGGAAATAAGAGAGTTGTTAAACTCGAAAGAATCCAAATTGAAGAGGATGCTGGTAAATTAATTCATACTGCCGATGGAAGCCTTGTAGATCTAAATAGAGCAGGAACTCCCTTAATAGAAATTGTTTCAGATCCTGATATGAGTACAAGTGAAGAAGCCTATCAATATTTAGTTAATTTGAAAAAGATTCTTAAATACAATGAAGTATCCGATTGTGAAATGCAAGAAGGCTCTTTAAGATGTGATGCGAATATTTCCGTTAAACCAATAGGCCAAAAAGAACTTGGTACAAAGGTTGAAGTTAAAAACTTAAATTCTTTTCGATATGTTCAAGCTGCCATTGATTATGAAATTGTCCGACAAATCCAAGATATTCAAAATGGAAATAAAATTTCTCAAGAAACTAGATTATGGGATGTAGATAATGGCGTTACTGAACCTATGCGTTCCAAAGAAGGAGCCCATGATTATAGATTTTTTCCTGAACCAGATTTACCTCCTTTGATTCTTACGGATAAAGAAATTGAGAAAATCAAATCAACTGTTGCAGAACCACCATTAAAACGAAAAGAAAGATTTATTTCAGAATTAAAATTAAGCGAATATGATGCATCCATCTTAACAGAAGAAAAACCAATTGCTGATTATTTTGAAAATGCGTTAAAAGAATTCAATAAACCAAAAGAAATTGCAAACTGGATTTCAAATGACATCTCTAGTTATTTAAACGAAAAGAAAATAGGAATAGATCAATTTCCGGTTTCAATTGAAAACATGACATCCCTTTGGAAGTTAATCGACGATGGAACAATAAATAAAAAAATCGCAAAAGAAAAGGTATTCCCATTACTTGTAGAATCCAACAAAAATCCATCAGAAATAATCGAGTCAGAAGGTCTAGCCGGAAAAAATGATTCAGATGAAATCAGAAAATGGGTTGAAGAAGCCATGGCCAAAAACCAAAAAGCTGTAGATGATTTAAAGAATGGTAAAGATAAAGCTAAAGGGTCAATAGTAGGTATGGTAATGAAAGCTTCTAAAGGACTAGCAAACCCTCAAATAGTAAATAAAATCATTGATGATATTATCAATTCTTAATTCTAAGTAATTATTAAAATCAATTTACTCTGCTAATTCAATCTAACAATATTTGATAATCATCATCATGTTCTATTTTGACTTCATCAATATAAAGAACTTGATATGACAAATATAGACCTCCTAAAATGCCTATAATGCTAAATACAAAAGACAGAACAACAAATAACAATTCTGAATAGAAAAATTGTATTGAGATGCCGAGTGAAGAAGCAAGGAATATGACGGCAGTTCTTGGCCCATTAACATAATCGAAATAATGCCTAAATAACAAATTTGAAATTTGAATAACACTACCCCAATAAAATGCAACGCCAAATGTTAATACAATCTCCATAATTACAAAATCCCAATAAGATACAGCTTGGGAAAATAAATAAATTGAAAAACTTAAAAACAAACCAGAAAGCCCAACACCAACTTTAGCAATAATTTTGAATTTACAAAATACTAATAATAAGACAAAGAATACAATTGTGTTAATAGAACATATTTCTGCCCAAACCTCTTTACCTAATAAATTTGTAATTTTTATTGGTATCATAGAAAAGTTTAAACCCATCATATAGCCAATTAAAACACTAATACATAGTAGAAGAATTAAATGCATTTTAAAATTATCTACTTTTTTATTCTCTTGAATAAGTTTTTTTAAATCAGGTTTGCGAATGTCAGAAAACTTACACGCTATTCCAACTCCTAAAACTATGAATATAAATAAAGTAAAAATAATAATTTGCATACTAATATAGGGCATAATTATTCTGATTGTGATAAATGTTATAAAGATTCCAAGTAAGTGTGACGCAAAAATTAAATTAATAAACAGTGATAGATTTTGCCTGCGACAAATCAAATTCATATAAGTTAAAAATGCTAATGAAAAAAAACCATTGGCAACCCCGCCTAAAACAGAAAATACATAAAAAACTATTTCTCCACCTAAACATGAACATAAAACAAAAAAACCTAAAAATAAGGCACTATAAATCATTACCTTTTTGGAAGATTCAATTTTTATGAACTTATGGCAATACAAACATCCAGCACACATACTAATTTGAAGAATAATAAGCGAAATCGTCGAGATATTTTCTTTATTTTCACTCGCAAAAATTGACGACATTAATCCTAATGAAACTTGAAACCCTACAGATATCAGAGTTGTAGATAGGAAAAATAAAATTTTGTTATACATGGCTCACCTAGTAAAGTAATTCATACTCATCTCATAAGCATCATCAATGCCAACAAAAAAGTCAAATAAGTGAATTTAATAGGATGTTTATAGATTGTTTATAATATATTTTAAGATAGTATTCAATAATTATGCTATCATAAAGATACCTTTTGATTTTATGGAATACAAATGAGTCACGACGAGATAAATGATTTTTTAAAAGAGTTCCTACAAAGTTCAAACTCAATAACGGTTACTTTGAGGAATTATCTACAATCAAAAAATAGAATCCTTCTAAATATGATAAGCTTTAGTGATGCGTTTGTAGGCGAAGGTAATATGGAAATTGCATTAGAAAAAGCAGAGAACTATCCTTTTGAGTCTGAAGATCCAAACATAGCAATCATTTATTATTGCCTATGGTCCCTAATCTCTTTAAAATCAAAAAGAATTAGAGAAGCAAAATTTCTAATTGACCTTGCCAAAGCAAAGGCAAAGGAAAAAGAAAATGTATATATTGAAGTATTAACATATTTAAAACAAATGGAAGCCGAGATGTACTTTGGTTTTGATGAATTAAAATCAACACTTCTACATTGCATTGAAATCACACCAAGGAACTCACCAAGTCAAAAAAAACTAAGATTGCATTATGCTTTTACATTAGCTAGGCAAGGTATAGCAAAATCATACATTGAAAAGTTAATTAAAGAGAAAGAATTCGAAACAAAAAACTCTGATCTGCACCATGCCTTTCAATTTGTAAGGTTTTTAGATCATACAGAAGCAGGTAGATTTAATGATGCAATGGCATTGCTACCCGAAGTAGACTTACATCATGAATCTTTAGTCGATCAAGCATATTTAGAATTTGGTCTATATTATACACAGAGAATATTATTAAATATTTATCATGTCGTCTTATTTTCAAATCAAAAAGAACAACTATCTTTAAATCTTACGCCAACATCTTTTTTAACAAAAGATGAAGATCAATTATATTATCCAACCTGGATTTTAATCATTGAATGTTTATTAGAAAACAAAAAGCAAGATGCACTTATCTGGGCGAGAACAAATGAAGACATTCAAAATGGTTTGACACAATCTCAAAACTTTACGTCATTCAATTTAATACGAGCTGAATTAGCTTCTTCAAATATTGAAAATGCAAAAAGAATACTTTTCCAAAGACATAAAAATGGAAATCATCATTATTTCGATAATTTTTATTTAGCAAGAATATCACTATTAGAAGAAAATTTGGATGATGCCCACTGTTATTTTTCAAAATTCATGGAAGACGTTGAATTGAATGAAAGTTGGGGCCGATTGGATTTAGAATTAAGATTAGCAAAAGAGTTGAACCCCTTAAGAATACTAAAAATAGGAATGAATTTATCAAAAAACAAACAAACTGAAGTCGCTAAAGTGACAGAAACAAACTCAAGCTCATCTGGACTAACCGGAATTAATCGAATTCTTGGTGAAAGTCTTTCTGCCCAAGAAATTAGAGAAAAAGTTAAAAGTTACGCAAAGTTAGATCTGCCTGTTTTGATTACAGGAGAGACAGGAACAGGAAAGGAAGTTGTAGCCAAAGCACTTTATGAAGAAAGCTTAAGAAATAAATCGCCTTTCATAACGGTTAACTGTGCCGCAATATCAGATACAATTTTAGAATCTGAATTATTTGGACATCAAAAAGGATCTTTTACTGGAGCTACACACAATCGAAAAGGACTATTTGAGGAAGCAAAAAATGGTACTATTTTTTTAGATGAAATAGGTGATATATCACCAAGGTTACAAATTGCTTTGCTTAGAGTTCTAGAAACTGGTGAAATTAGACCGGTGGGATCAAATAAAAATATTCAAATTAATTGTAGAGCAATTGCCGCTACAAATGCACCTCTAGAAGAACTAACTACTACAGGTCGTTTTAGAAAAGATTTATTATTTAGACTACAAAGGTTGAACTTTTGGTTACCCCCTCTAAGAGATAGAAAAATTGATATTATGCAGCTATCTGAATCATATATTTCATCAATTAAAAGATCTAATCAGAAATTATCTTTTTCAGATGAATTTGTAGCTGCAATGGAAGAATATCCTTGGCCTGGTAATATAAGAGAATTAAAAAATGAAATTGAATTTATGGCCTTAATGAATCCAGGTAAAACAAATTTTACACTTAATGATTTAGATCTAAAAATTAGAGTGTATCTAGAAAAAATTTCTAAAAATAAAACATGGGAAAATCCAGAATATTACACTACAGAAATCAATGAGATTAAAACATCTAAATTAAATATGGTTAAAACAGAAAATGCTTCAAAGGAAATAAAACCTGCACAAAATACAACAATTAATATGGATGAATTAATAAGTAAAAGCACATCGCCGCTACGTAGAATTCAAAAACTTAAAATATTATTTGAAAAACACATTGATTTAACCAGAAAAGAAATATGCCAACACTTAGAAGTATCTCCTCAAACAACATCAAAAGATCTAAAACAGTTGATTAAGGATAACTTTATAGTCAAAATTGAACCTAGTGCTGCTCCACGAACTCATTATTTCTCTAAAATATTAACCAAATGATTCAACATGAAACTATATTTAAGTACGGATTTTAATAAAATTTAATCATGAAAACAAATATATTAATCAGTCCTTTATTAGGAAAAATAAAACTCCCAAATAATACACATATTTCAGAATCATTTAGTTCCAATATTACTTTTCAAAAAAATGCTGTTACATCATTATCAACATCAAATGGTTCTTATATAGATGCGACAACTGGTGAACAACCAAATGAGTATTTATTAAAAAGAAACTTGCCACATGACAAATACCCTATGATATGCACAGAAATACTTTCATCTGAAAAAATCATTTCTATATTCAAAGAGGTATTACAAGATGAAACGCAATTAATTGATTCACTTAATTGGAAAAGAAACTCACTTAATTTAGGTAATAAAAAAATCCTTTTTATTTATGTTTTACTATTCATAATTTTTAATATTTTATTAATTTTTGTGGCTAAACAAAAATTAATTGAGTATCAAACGCCTAAAACAAAGCTAAAGCAAAATTTAAATCAAAAAACAATTCAAAAGATAAATAATGAATATTTTATCATAAATATGAATACTGGTAAAAAACTTAAAATTGAGAAAAGTACTACCATAGAAGAATTTTTTAATAAAAAAGATTAATATTCAATAAAAGTTGATTTGTTGTTATCTAATAACTCTTGCCGAACCACCCCGCATTGCTCTTTCAACTTCAGCCTTTGTTACCATACTCGTATCGCCGGGAGTGGTCATTGCAAGGGCACCATGCGCAGCACCATAATTAACTGCTTTCAAAGGATCACATCCTTCTAAAAAGCCGTAGATTAAACCAGAAGCAAAACTATCCCCGCCTCCGACGCGATCGTATATTTCTAAATTTTCTTTTATAAGAGCTTCGTAAAATGCTCCGCCTGCCCAAATCATTGCGCCCCAATCATTGACGGTTGCAGTTTTAGCATTTCGGAGAGTTGTCGCTGCCACTTTAAAATTGGGGAATTTGTCGATAGCGTTCTTAATCATTTTCTGATAACTACTAACATCAAGATTACTAAAATCTTCGCTAGCACCTTCAACCTCAAAGCCAAGACTTGCTGTGAAATCTTCTTCATTTCCGATCATAACATCAACATATTGAGCTAAACGACGATTCACCTCCTGGGCTTTTTTCTTTCCACCAATAGTTTCCCACAAGGAAGGTCTATAATTTAAATCGTAAGATATTATAGTTCCATTCTTTTTCGCAGACTTCATTGCCTCTTCTATAACATCTGCTGTCGTTTCAGATAAAGCCGCATAAATGCCTCCCGTGTGAAACCATCGTGCTCCATCTTTAGAAAATATTTTGTCCCAATCAATATCACCTTTTTTAAGTTGAGATGCGGCTGTATTACCTCTATCAGGTACACCTAACGCTGCACGAATACCAAAACCTTTTTCGGTGAAATTCAAACCATTTCTGACATTACGACCAATGCCATCATAAGGAATCCATTTTACGTATGAAGTATCTACCCCACCTTGCATCATTAAGTCTTCAACCAGATGACCAACATCGTTGTCTGCAAAAGCAGTTACGGCGGCAGTGTTTAATCCAAAACATTTCTTAAGTCCTCGAGCCACATTATATTCACCTCCACCCTCCCAAGCATTAAAGTTTCGAGCAGTACGCACTCTTCCATCTCCAGGATCTAGCCTTAACATGATTTCACCTAGGGATACTAAATCGAACTTTACAGAATTTTGTGGTTTAATTTTAAGAATACTCATTCACTTACCTTCTTTATTAATTATTTTTTTGCCATTCATATATGGTACCAATACATCTGGGATTTGAATACTTCCATCTTTTTGTTGATAATTTTCGAGAACTGCCACAAGAGTCCTTCCGACAGCTAGACCAGATCCGTTTAAGGTGTGGACATGTAAATTTTTCTTGTCTTCTTTAAATTTAATATTCGCTCGTCTTGCTTGAAAATCAGTGCAATTAGAACATGAAGATATTTCACGGTATTTATTTTGACCTGGCAACCAAACTTCTATATCATATGTTTTTGCAGCATTAAATCCCATATCTCCGGTACAAAGAACAACTGTCCTGTAAGGCAAATTCAACTTTCTTAATATATTTTCTGCATCATCAGTCATACTTTCCAATTCATCATATGAATTATCCGGATGACATATTTTAACTAACTCGACTTTATCAAATTGATGCTGCCTGATCATTCCTTTAACATCTTTACCAGCACTGCCTGCTTCAGATCTAAAACAAGGTGTATAAGCTGTAAGTTTTTTTGTAGAATTCACATTGATAAATTCATCTTTGTATAAACTAGTTAAAGGAACTTCTGCAGTAGGGATTAAATAACTGCCAACATTTGTTTTATATAAATCTTCTTCAAATTTTGGTAATTGGCCAGTTGCTAGCATAGTTTCAGGCAATACCAACAATGGTGGGCAATACTCAATATATCCCCTTTCTCTATGTTCATCAAGCATAAAATTTATCAAGGCTCTTTCTAATTGCGCCCCTGCACCAGATAAAAAAGTAAACCTTGCTCCACTTATCTTAGCAGCACGTTCAAAATCTAGAATGCCCAACGATACTCCTAAATCATCATGATTCAGCGCCTCAAATTCATAATCGTTTGGTTTTCCCCAAGTTCTAACTTCAATATTATCATCTTCATTTGTACCAATGGGCACACTTTCGTGAGGAATATTTGGAGTCGTTAATAAAATATTTTTAATTTTTTCTTCAAGATCCTTTAATTTCAAATCGACAGACTCTTTCTTAATTTTCAAATCACTTACTTGAGATTTAATGGCATCAGCATTTCCATTTTCTTTCATCGCCAAACCAATTTCTTTTGATTTTGCTTTAACTTCTGATTGTAAAGATTCACTTTCAGTAATGAGTTTACGACAATCTTGGTCCAGATTAATTAAGGATTGCAAATTGATTTCTTTATTTCTTCTTTTGAGTAATTCTTCAATTTTTAAAACTTCGCTTCTAATTTGCTTAATATCTAACATTTATTTAATCTACTTTCTTCAAAAATATTATTGTTTTTATGTTTCCCTTGCCATGTATCTCTTCTCAATAACTCATTATCAATTAATTGGGAATTTGCCGGAGAACTTCGGCACCATTCAGGTGCCACTAAATACGGTCTTGGAGAACTAGCACTGACTCTATGAATTGCCATTTCCTTAGGAAGATGTTCTATAATATCACAAACCAGCCCAATATATTCTTCTTGTGAAATAAGTTTATATTCACCATTAAAATACCATTCCGCTAATGGGGTATTAATCGTTACATGCAAATTGTGAATTTTAATTCCATTTATGGGTAAATCACCACAGAACTTTGCCAATTCAATCATATCTTTCTTTGATTCATCTTGAAAACCTACCATGACATGTGTAACAACATCGAAACCATACGCTGCCGTTTTCAATACGGCTTTATTAAAACATTCTAGATCATGGCCTCTATTCATCCATTTTGCTCTCTCTTCATTAATAGATTGTAAACCATATTCAATAATTACATGTTTATCTCCTGCAACCTCTGAAATCATATCAAGCATTTTATTGGAAATACAATCTGGTCTAGTACCAATAGATAAACAAACTACATCAGGATGATTTAATGATTGACTAAAGACTTCCCTTAAATAATTTATATTTCCAAAAGTATTTGTTCCCGATTGAAAATAAGCGATAAACCTATCCGCGAATCGATGGGCTTTTTTTACACCACTAATTCCCGCAATCAATTGTTTGTAAATTAATCGCTCCTCATTTCTGGCAGCCGGTGTATATGATGGAGGGTCACAAAAAACACAGCCTACATTATCTTTTATATGAGGGCAAGATAATCCGGCATCCAAACCCACCTTCCAGGTTCTACCCCCAAACTTTTCTTCTAGCCAAGGTCGTAATATACGATATCTTTTATTTTCTGGGAATTTGTACATTCTTACTTCAAAGTAATTAATAGAATTCGGAGTATTTTACAATGTCATATTTATTTTCATAAAATTTTATAGTTATATATTTGGGAAATGGATAAAATACATGTCTATAAATAACCTTCTAAATTTAAAATGAATTCAATGACCTCAATTGCCTCTAAATTCCAACATATCAAGCTGCTTGTTCTTGATATTGACAATATATTGACAGATGGCAAAATTATTTATTCTGAAAGCAAGGCAGAAATCAAAAACTTTAGTGTACTTGATGGTTTAGGTATTAAATTAGCACAAAAATGTGGTATTAAAATTGGTGCTATTTCAGCAAGAAAATCAGACGTATCAATGCATCGATTAAACGAGTTAAAATTTGATTTTGCTTCTGTTGGTCATAAAAATAAAATTGATGAACTGGTAAAATATCAAACAAAGATGGATATCTCTATGCATGAAACAGCATATATGGGTGATGATATTTTAGATCTTAAAATAATAGAAAAATGTGGTCTATCTTTTACTGTTCCTCAAGCATTATTTTCTGTGAAACGAGAAGTCGATTATGTTACGGTCTTAGATTCTGGAAATGGTGCCGTACGAGAGGTAATTGATTTAATTATCAATAAACAAAAAAAGAAAAATATAATTAAAGATTTTTTGAAAGAATTAAAATGAAATATATATCAACAATACCTCTTATTCTTATTTTAATTCTGTCATTAAGCTGTTCAGGATTGAGTGGTAACAAATCAAAAAAGGATACTAAATCCCCTTATCCAATTAAAGTTCAAAAATCAGCTTTAAATAAATACAAAGTGGATGCTAAAGGGAATCGATATAAAGAATATGATTTAGACTCTAATAAAAGAAATGATACTAAGGTTTTTTATAACAGCATTGGACAAATACAGAAAATCGAAAGAGATGCTAATGAGAATGGAATAAAAGAAAAAGTAATTTATTACAAATACAGTGACTTCTATAATAGAAGCAGAAAATATAAAGAACACTATGATGACAATGAAGATGGCTATTTAGACGGCGAAAGAGTTTTTGATGGCAACACGTTGAAAAGTTCTTGGTTTGATACTGATTTTAATCGCAAGCCAGATATTTGGAAAAAAGCCGGTAAATATGATAAGCTAATCATAAAAATAGACAGTGATGGCGATGGAGTTAATGACGTTGGAGGCGATCATATCGTTACTGGAAATGCAAAACGCAGCCAACACCTCTATCAAGAAGCATTTAAAGAATATAAGAAAACTTTAAACTTCAATAGTCGCAGTTCTATGGCATATTGGGGAATGGCCCTTTCATTAGAGGGAATGAATAATTATGAAATGGCTATCAAGCATTATGAGAGATATATTATGCTTTTAGGCGGGGGTAAAAGGCAATTGCAAAGCAAAGCCCAAGCAAAGAGAAAAATTGCTTATTTAAAGAAACATTTAAAGAGAAATTTTAGAAAATAATTATTTTAATAAAACTAGGTTCGTTCTTTTTGTAAAATTCGCGAATAATAATCATCAATAGAACGTTTTATTCCGTCCTCCAAAGAAATTTTATGCTTCCAACCCAAATCATGGATTTTTTCACTATTAAGAAGTTTTCTCGGCGTGCCGTTTGGCATACTTTCATCAAATTTAATTTTGCATTTAAAATTTAATAGATCACGAATAATATTTGCAAGTTCTTTGATGGTTACTTCAACAGCACTACCAATATTAATAGTTTTATTATTTTTATAATTTTCCATTAAAAACACACATGCTTCAGCTAAGTCATCTACATACAAGAATTCTCTTTTGGGAGACCCATCCCCCCAAACGACCACCTCGTCTTCACTATTTTCATAAGCATCAACAAATTTTCTAATCAAAGAAGGTAAAACATGAGAATTTTTTGGATGATAATTATCACTTAGACCATAAAGATTAGTTGGCATGCAACTAATAAAGTTTGTGTTATATTGACGATTATAATTCTCAACCAATTTGATACCAGCAATCTTAGCCAATGCATAGGGCTCATTAGTTTCTTCAAGTGCACTGGTCAACAAGCAATCTTCTGTCATAGGTTGATCAGCAAATTTTGGATAAACACATGAACTACCTAGAAATAAAGCTTTTTTTACTTTATATAGATAACATGAATGTATCAAATTACTGGCTATCATTAAGTTATCATAAATAAATTCTGCTCGATATTGGCTATTAGCATAGATACCACCTACTTTTGCCGCCGCCATAAAAACATAATCAGGTTTATGTTTATCAAAATAGTTTTCAACTTCTTGTTGTCTGCGCATATCAACTTCTGAAGTAGATGCCATAATTAAATTATTAAAGCCATTCTCAGATAAGAACCGAACAATGGCACTACCCACCATTCCAGTATGACCGTTGACAAATATCTTAGAATTTTTATCCATTTTTTAATTTCCTTACAGCCTCGAGGTCATGTTTTATCATCATGTCTATCAACTCATCAAGAGAGGTTTTTGGCACCCATCCCAATTTATCTTTTGCTTTTGTAGCATCGCCAATTAAAAGCTCGACTTCTGTTGGTCGAAAATATTTAGGATCAACTTTTACAATCACTTTACCTGTTTTCTTATCCTTTCCAATTTCATCTACACCTTCACCCTCCCAGGCCACTTCCACATCTAATGCTTTAAACGATTTCTCAACAAAGTCTCTTACTGTAGTTGTTTTTCCTGTCGCTAAAACAAAATCCTCAGGTTCTTTTTGTTGCAACATCAACCACATACCTTCAACAAAATCTTTCGCATAACCCCAATCCCTTTTAGCATTTAAATTCCCAAGAAACAAAGTTTCTTGCACACCTTCTACAATTGAAGCTGCTGCGCGAGTAATTTTTCTTGTAACAAATGTTTTGCCTCTTCGAGGTGACTCATGATTAAATAATATGCCATTACAGGCAAATAAATCATATGCTTCTCTATAATTAATTATTATCCAATAAGAATAAAGTTTTGCTGCTGCATATGGGCTTCTTGGATAGAAAGGAGTCGTTTCTGTTTGCGGAACCTCTTGAACCTTTCCAAATAATTCTGATGTAGAAGCTTGGTAAAATTTAGACTTACCACCTAAACTTTTAATACAATCTAGTAACCTTAAACATCCTATGGCATCTACATTTGCAGTATACTCAGGAACCTCGAAGCTAACTTGTACATGAGATTGTGCTCCCAAGTTATATATTTCATCTGGGGCAATTTTTTCAACAAGGTTATGCAAGCTACTACTATCAGTCAAATCACCATAATGCAAAAACATTTTTACTTCTTGACCATGAGGATCTTTATATAAATGATCAATTCTTTTTGTATTGAAGCTACTTGAACGTCTAATAATACCATGTACCTCATAACCCTTTTCCAACAATAATTCTGTCAAATAAGATCCATCTTGTCCGGTAATCCCTGTTACTAATGCTGTTTTCATTTCCTTGCCTTTATATCAAAATTTAACTTATGAATTAATATATCATTCATCGATTATACTCCAGTCCCTTTCTTCTAAATGAAAAGAAAGCAATTCCTCCCATGTAGGTGGGTAAATATTAAATGTTTTTGAAAGTTTCTCTGTAGACAAAACACTATATATTGGCCGTTTTGCTACTGTTTTAAAATTAGTTGAAGCAACCGCAATAATTTCCTTTACCTTTTTGTGAATTAAAGGCACTGAATCCTCTATTACAATTTTTCCAAATTCAAACCAGCTTGTTTGCCCACTTGCACAGGCATGATAAATACCGGCATTTGATCCAAAACCATTTAAATTAAGTAGAATAAGATTATTAATTAACTGAGCTAAAAACCGGGCGCTTGTTGGTGATCCAAACTGATCATTAATTATTTTTAAAGTTTCTTTTTCTTGTGCATATGAAATCATTTTCTTAACAAAATTAATACCCTTATGCCCATATACCCAAGATGTTCGTAAAATAATATAATCACATCCAGACGTCACAACTTTTGATTCTCCTAAGGATTTTGTTTCCCCATAATAATTGATAGGATTAATTTCATCATTCTCACAATAGGGCACCTCACTTTTTCCATCAAAAACATAATCAGTTGAGAGATGAATCAATGATGAATTTAGAGTTTTACAAATCTCAGACAACATTTCAGGCAATTCAACATTAGCAGAAAAGCATTTTTCTTTTTCACTTTCTGCTTTATCGACATTTGTATATGCAGCTGCATTTACAATAAAATCTGGCGATTCTTTTAACAAGATATTTTTAAGTGTATTATAATCATGATTAAAATCAGAGCGTGAAAGATATAATACCTTCTCTGAAAAAGAAAGCGTTCTCCTACACTCAAATCCAACCTGACCATTTTTGCCAATTAATGCTATTTTCATTTAAATCTCTATCATTTAATTAATTTACCAATTTCTGTTAAATATGAATCAATAACAACTTTCTCATCAAATGCTTGAATAACTTTTTTACGCCCATTATATCCCAGTTCTTTTCTCTTTTTAAAAGGCAAATTAATAAATTTATCTAACGCATTAACTAATGATTCAACTGATTGTTTTACACATAAAAAACCATTATAATTATCATCTACAATATCACGACACCCAATGTGATTTGTTGTAATAATTGGTTTAGAACAGCTTGCTGCTTCTATTAATACTTTGGGACATCCTTCAGGATAATATGTAGGCAAAACTACACAATCGCATTTTCTAAAATAGGAAACCATATCGTCTTGCATACCCTCGAAATCTATGACCCCTTTATCAACAAATTCTTTGATATAAGCGTCTGTTATAGGATTATTCTTAACATCGTAGATAGAACCCAATAATAAAAAAGTCGTATTGGGGTATTTCTTTTTAATTATTTCAGCTGCCTTAAAATATTCCATCACACCTTTTTCTTTCATAAGACGAGATGCCATCATAAAAGTAATCTTTGAATTTGGTTCTTTTTCAACATTAGAAAACTTGTTAATATCAACACCACTGCCGGGTAATAAACTTGTCTTACTAGCAATCGAAGGTTTTTTTATCAAAAAAATATCCATATCTTCTCTATTTTGAAAAAAAACATAATTTGATTTTGCCATAACTTTGGCATAGAACCTTGCAATTAACCGATTGGAAAAACTGGCATTTTGATTAAACGCTTCTCCTAAACCACTTACATTATTAATGCATGGTATATTTAGTGAATCACTTGCATATGTTCCATATATATTTGGTTTAATAGTAAAATGCAATGAAACATCGGGTTTGATTTTTTTATATATTGATTTCAATCCCATTAATGACAAATAATCTATAAATGGATTTTTACCTCGTTTACTTAAATTCCAATCAAAATATTCAAAAGGTAGCTTATCAGAATATTCATCTTTAGGTGCAATTGCAAATATTTCAAAACCTTCTTTCTCTAAACCTTTCAATAATCCCATTCGATGATTAAAAATATTCCATGAAGTATTTAAGGTCACAACTAATTTAGGCATTTAATTCTTATTAATTATTTTATTAATTGTTTCAGTAGTTGATGTAGTATCAAATTTTTCAACTAAATGCAGTTTACCACCATATTCTTTTAAAATTTCTGATTCGATACAATCTTCACCATAGCTAGCATCGTTTACATGAATATCTGGTTTCAAAATTCTCAAATACTCACAGGGGTCATCTTCTTTAAAAATAAATACAAAATCAACCATCATTAACGCTGACAAAATCATACACCGAGAAAAGCCATCATTAATTGGTCTACCTTCACCTTTTAATCTTTTAATACTTTCATCAGAATTTAAACCTACAACTAAAACGTCACCTTGTTTCTTAGCTTCTTGCAATACTAATAAATGTCCAGGATGAAGTAAATCAAAACATCCATTGATAGATACAACTTTACGGCTGTTTTCTTGCTCTTCTTTTACCACTTTAATCAAGTAATTAATATCAACTATTTTTTCTTGGAAATTCATTTAACGGCTTTCACAAATAATGTTGGATAATTATTTTTATTTCTAAATAAAAAATTTAAAGGAGAGAAAATATAACTTACTTTATGAATTAATCCATTTATGAAACTAAACTCCGAAATATTTTCTTGTTCAATTTCTTTATTCTTCAAATTATATTCATATTTCCTTTTTAAAAATTTCTCACGACCAAATATCAAAAATCCCAGCTTAAATAAAATCATTCTTTTAGTTCCATCTATCAAATTAAAAAATAAATTCCCGGAAGCATCGCCCTGATAACTATGTAATTCTTCAATTTCATATCCCATTTTTTCAAATAATGTTCGGATACTTTTTACTGTAAAAAAATGAAGATGCGCTGGGGGGGAAGACCATTCCCAATATTTAGATAATAGTCTAAATTCAATAGAATTACCGTTCGGAATAGTTAATGTAATTTGACTCCCTTTTGTAAGAAATGGATCAATTTTTTTTAATATGTCTAAAGGACTTAAAAGATGCTCTAAAACATCAAACATAAAGTATCCATTATAGTTCTTTGATAAATGGAAATTTTGAAAATCTAAATTGTGAACTTCAAAACCTTTTTCTCTTGAGAATTCAGACGCTTTTTCAGAAATCTCAACACCCTCTATTTCACCACCAAAACCTTTAAATACGTCCATAAAATATCCATATGAACATCCAATTTCTAGAAAACTCCCCTTCTCAATATTGTCACAAAATTTTATAGCATACTCACCTTTTGATATGACTTTTTTAATCTGATGTGGAGGAACAAAATAATCTTTATTATAAAATAGATTCAATTCTTCTGAAGTAGGCAATGGAAATACATATTTATGATGACAAGCTTTACATTCATGAAAATCAAATTTATTATTCCAATCAAATTTAAAAAATAAAAATTTGATTTCATCTGAATTACAAATAGGGCATATATTATCCATATACTTTTTCAACGAATCTTTCGAAATGATTTACATCATTAAAGTCTGAAAGTCTTAAACAACTTTTACAAAAAGGTTTATGCTCCATATTATAACAACTTGAAACTTTGCATTGATCTTTAGGAAAAATAAAATCTTCCACTGACATTTTGTCAGGAGGAATTCTAAGAGAAGGTGATGTTGGACCCCAAAAAGTATATACGGGTTTTTTTAAAGCATATGCAATATGCATGGGGCCACAATCTCCGCATAAAACAAATTGACAATTTTTGATGTAACTCTTTAATTCTTCAATAGAAATTTTACCTGGAGAATAAATTAAGTTACTTCCTTTAAAATCACTTAATAATTTATCGATTCTTGATTTAGACTCACCACTACCAAGTAAAATTATTTGACTATTTTTACTAAGGATAAAGTCAGTATATTGTTTTAAAATGGAATAATCAATAGTACGATTGTTCCAATTCACAGAAGGGATAATAACGCAATATTTATTGTTATCACATGCCGGCTTCAATTCATTATCGATAGGTATAGGCAGGTGCTCTGTAGGTATATAATTAAAGTCTTTCTTAAAGATTCTTAATAGATTCAAACTTTTGTAATAATAATGATCTTTTATTACATTAAATTCGGGGTAATCACTGTTCACCATATTATGGAATAATTTATACTGACTGATGTAGCCAACAAAATAATTAATATTTAAAAATAAAAGAACTATTACACCAAATAGACTTTTTTCAGGAAAAAGAATCAAATCATATTTTCGAGCACTTAAGGATTTGACTTCTTTGAAAATTCCACTCTCATGTTTTATGAAATTATTAAAATAATTTTTATTTGTAAATGAGATCGTCGAAGAGCATAAATCTATTTCAGCATTTTTAAATTGATCTCTAATTAATTTAAAAAAATGACCTGCCATGATCAAATCACCCATACCACTAGATCGTGGAAAATATATTAATATTGAGGTTATTTTTTCTTCGGCAAATTTTTTTTTCTTTATACATTTTAAATTTATTAAAAAAGATAAAAAGGTAAAAAGTACTTTTTTAAAACAAGCTGAAATGATTATTTTTATGTTACCAAGCAACTCACCTCTTTTAAAAGAAAAAAAATAATCGCCTGTTGAAATAAATTTTGTTTTAATCATGCGCTAAAATATTTTCAATTCGTTTAGCCCATTCGACTGGATTCTTATAGTCATCTATAATATATTTTGAATCATGATCGATAGTTTCAGGTAATCCACCTCTATTACTGACTAAAACAGGAATATTTAATGCTTGAGCCTCTATGCTTACCCTACCAAATGCTTCAAGCCAAATTGAAGGAACTATAACTAAATCAGCGTATTGATATACTTTTTTAGGATCGGATTCCCAAGCCATGTAATGCATATTTTTATTAATTTTCAACTTATTCATTCTTCTATCAAAAATAAAAAAAGTTATTGATGGAAGTAAGTTAGCAATCTTAGGAAGTAAATGTGATCCTTTAAAAATATTATCGCCTATAAATACAACGCCCCTCTTTTCTTTAGGTAAGAGCTTAAAGCCTTCCTTCAATTCAACAAGATTAATTTCTGGATATTCGATTTTACTAATTTTTTCAAATCTTTTGAGAAGCTGATCTTGCATCCATTTTGAATTACATATTACATTAGATATTTGGACCGCTTTATATATATCTTTTTTATAAAAACTAAAAAATGGCGACTCAATAAGTTTATATATACTATTTAATACTTTTTTGAAACCAATATGATAATTATTATTAATACATAAATCTGTTTCACTTCTTAAAAAGAAAACTGATTTTCCTTTATATCCTATTATGGCTAATGGAGCATAAATACCATATGTCAAAAGCTCCTCACTACTCTCTATCTTTGAAAAATAACTTTTGATACTATTTCTATTTAAGCAATATTCAACATATGGAAATCTAGACAATAAAAATGGAAATAGAACATTTACAAGCTTATAATAATCAGGGAAGTTATGCTTATATTTATCAGAATTAAAATTTTTGATATTAATTGCACCATATAAAACGACTTCATCATTAATGTCATAATTCTTATTTAAATATTGCTGCATACTTTTCTCAGCGCCACCTACACTATAAAATAAATATTTTGAAAATATATTTACGCGCATTATTTCAAACAATCAACATATAAATTATTAACATTTTTTGAATATTCACTCCAACTTAATTTTCTAGATAATTGATAACCCGCAATACTTAGTTTCTTTAACAATTCTTTATTTTCAATTAATCTTAATAGAGCTTTGGCAATACTTTCTGAAGAACCGACTTCAACAATTATGCCATTTTTATCATTTTCAATTGGACTACCAGAATTAAAGGTAGTAATGACTGTTAATCCAAATGATAGTGCTTCCAAAACCGTTTTACTACACCCTTCAAAATAGCTTGGAAATACATAAATTTGTTTATCCAAATAAATATTTTGAATGTTATTTTCAAAACCATGATAAAAGACATTCTCTCGTTTTAACTTATTAAATTCAGCTTTTATTTCATTATACATGCGGCCATATAAGTGCAATTCAAGTTGGTCATGAATAGAATCGGGCAGGTCCCTCCATGCTTCAAGGAGATTGAGAATTCCTTTTGTTCTTTTAATTCCACCAGCAAAGCAAATTTTAATTTTCTCTTGCTCGACATAATGAAAATCTTTCACATTTTTGTCTACACCATATAAAACTTCATTCACTTTATTATGCAAGTTATTTAATTTTAGTGTTTGTGAAACCCATTTAGATGGAGAAATAATCAGGTCTGATTTTTCATAACAATTTAACTCATTATGGTCTATTTTAAAATTTAAATCATCAAGCTGCATTCCATTTAATTCAAGATTTTTTATTTCTTTTGGATGTGTAAAACCTTCGATTATAATATATTTATTCTTCGAAATAGCGTAATCGAATAATATTTCGCTACGATAAAAGAAATGAATTACATCATTTTTCAATATTTGTTTCTTGCAAAATGAATTAAAGATAAAAGATTCAATTCTTTTAAGTTTCTCAAATGGCTTCCAAAGCATCCGCAACATTTGAATTCCTCTAGACAAAAAATAAAAAATGATGCTTGGCTCAAAGACATTCTCTTTGATTTCCGAAACATTTTTTCTACAAACAACTGAGACTTCTTTGGACGACTTTTTAAATATGTGATAAGAGCGAATACCCATAGTATGACGAGCGCCAAAATCTGAATTTAAAATATGCAAAATTTTCACTAATGATTACTACAACTTTCTAAAAATATTTTGATTTTGTTTGCTCGAATTTCCCATGTAAAATCATTTCTAACATCTACAAGAGCTTGTTTTGATCTTTTTTCAATTTCATCTTTATTTTTTCCAACAAACTGCAAAGCATTTATCAAACTATTTTGATCAGAGGAATCAAAAGTTACAGAATTTGTTTCATTAAATATTTCAGACAATGATCCAATGTTACTAGCTATAATTGGTATTCCACATCCAAGATATTCAAAGGCCTTCATTGGACTAGTACACCAATAAATGGGTGAATTCTTTGACGTCATATAAAACAATAGATCCGAACTCAGTTGATACTTAATTAATTTTTGAACTTCCTGATGCTCTATAAAAATTATATTAGAATATTTATTGAAGTATTTCTTCCAAAATGTTACATCTTTATTGGATCCACCTACTTGAACAAATATATAATCGCTTAATTCTTCTAACACTACTCCGAAAAGTTCAACTCCTCTATTTCTAAATAAAGAACCTGTGTGCATAATTATTTTTTTATCAATGGGCAAACCTAATTGATTTCTCAAATCAACTTTATTTAAATCTCTAAATTTATCGTAAGATGTTAAGTCTACTCCATCATGAGCAACTAAAATATTCGTCAAAGGAATACTGTAAACCTCTGATATTTTATTTTTTAATGCATTTGAAATAGCAACAAAGTATGATGATTGAGATAGATTTGTGAGTGAGTCTTTATTTCTTCCTTGTGGCAAATCATGAGCTTCCCATACAGTTTTAAATCCCTTCTTTCTAGCAACTTCAAGTAAATATAAATTCCTTGAGTAGACATAGAATTTTTTATCCAAGGAAGATAACTTAATTAAGAAGAATAAAAAAAACAATACCTTTCTAATTAAACTTGAATCTGATTTTATAATTCTAGTCAAGAACATATCGTCTGGTAATAACGATTGATAATGGCTTGAAAATATTTTCTTTAAAACAGAATCATTTTCATAGACCTGCCTTGCTCTTGCAGTTTTAGCAAGAGTATTAATATTGTTCACATAAAAAAAATTCACCATATTATTAAGTTAATTGCTATACTTTTAAAGTTGTACAATTTCATTCATAGCCCTATTCCAGGCCAATCCATCTAAATGGGCTATCTGCTCACCCAAGACTCTTCTTTGCCCTTTTATCTTAATATCATCTCCAATTAATATTTGTTCTATATTCGCCCTAAGCTCAATAAAGGAGGTTACAAGATAGCCAGAATTGTGTTTAATTATATTTTCATAATGATCCGTGAAATATCTTTCTTTAGCAATATTTACATTTTCGAATCCAAATCTATTTTCAATCGCTAAAAATAATATTTGTTTTCTAAAAAACATTGCTTCGACCATTATGGCTCCTGGCCCGCAAAGAACAAAAGTGCAATGCTTAAGAATCAAAGCTAAATTTTTTCTGTCTGTTTTAAAGTCATCATCAATCTCATTAATTAATACATGTTTATTATTTATTACTTTTTGATATCTATCATAAAAAGTCTTATCATTAGGATAAGGCCTTATAACAACAGAATATTTAATATCTTTGGAATCAAATATTTCTATTATCGCCATAATCACATCTGGTTCACAGAACCCGTCCTCTGCATCACTAGCAGGCAGAAAGATAACTATCTCTTTAATTGTTTTAAATAAATCTTTGATATCGGTATGTTCTTTTTTAATTTGATGTAATAAATCAAATTGTAAGCTCCCAATAATTTTAATCATATTCTCATTAATTCTATGAAATTTAATTAATTCATCTTTCTGAGCATTTCCACGTACTAAATATTTTTTAATGTTTTTATTATTTAGCACTGGGCCATTAGTTGTTAATTGCTCCCAACTGTTGAGTATGGTAATAATTGGTATGTCCTTATTTTTGAATTTATTAAGAACACATTGAGCCATTTCATTCTGGATACCTGCCATTAGTATTAAATCCGTCTTTGGAAATTTTAAATAACATGGAATTTTATGAAATAATTTATTTACTAAGTTATACAAGAATTGGCTCTTAGGAAATGGAAATCCGAATCTAGAGCTTACTGTCTCAAATGAATTGTATTTAATAATGTTAGCATATTTTTTCTCTAATAAATGCTTCTTAAAAGAGTTGATTTCTGAAAATCTAAATTTCAATATTTTTTTAAAAACCTGACTTAATTTATTCACAAAAATATTTCGTTTTGGAAAATTTTGACTATCAAGAATCAATAATTCAAATTTTAATTTCAACTCTTCTATTAACTGATTCGACTCAATAATATTCTGAGAAAATTTTTCCGTAAATATTAGAAGCACTCTTTTTTTCACAGTTCAGCCAAAATAAATTATGTATGTACAATTTATGTGATCTTATGTCGTCATAATAATATTACAGAATAGACAGTAAGGATGTGGAACATTTTAAAGAGAGTAGACGACTAACTTATGTACTTATTTAAAATCCCTATATCTTTTTGTACTTCCCCTAAGCAATTCAGGAAGCTCTGAGTCTTCATCTAAATCAATACATTTTAAATGACCATTTTCTTCCATATATTTAAATTTGGATTCAGGACATACAAAGAAACCTTCTTCATCTTTTTTCTTCATTGGATGTCCATGTCGAGAAATCCAGCCAAATTGTTTCCCAGGAACGCCCATATATAAGCCATAATCAGGAATATCATTTGTAACTACACAGCCAGCAGCCACAAAGGCAAATCGACCAATAGTTTTACCACAAACAATAGTAGCATTCGCACCAATCGAGGCCCCTTTTTTAATAAGTGTTTCTTCGTAAAGTGTTTTTCTATTTACTTCAGACCTTGGATTTGAAACATTAGTCAAAACACATGATGGACCTAAAAAGACATTATCTTCGATTATAGTACCTGTATAAATGGAAACGTTATTTTGAACCTTCACATTATTACCAATACTAACTTGTTCACCTATAAATACATTTTGACCAAAATTACATTCTTCACCGATAATAACGTCTTTCATGATATGGCAGAAATGCCATATGGTTGTCCCATTACCAATTTGACTTGGCGTGTCTATATAACTAGACTCATGTGCAAAAAATTCTTTTTTACTCATTTTATATCCACCGAATAATATTCTTTATACCAATCAATAAAACGCCTAATGCCCTCATCTATTAAAGTTAATGGTTGATAATCCACCCAATCTTTAAGGGAACTTGTATCTGATTGAGTAGCTGGTACATCACCATCTTGCATAGGCATGAAATTAATTTTTGCTTTTAGTCCTAAATTTCGTTCTATTTCTTTTATATAATCCATCAATTTAACAGGTTGTTGATTTCCAATATTGAAAATTCTATAGGGCGCTGTACTGCCATCTGGTCTGGGATCTTTTAAATCAAATGAATCTATAGGTTCTGCTGGTTTAAAAAGAACTCTTGATACGCCTTCGACTATATCTTCAACATAAGTGAAATCTCTGATCATATTTCCATTATTAAAAACATTAATTGGTTCGTTGTTGACCATTGCTTTAGTAAAAAGAAACAAAGCCATATCAGGTCTACCCCAAGGGCCATAAACAGTAAAAAATCTAAGCCCTGTAGTTGGAATATTAAATAAATTTGAATAAGAATGCGCCATCATTTCATTAGATTTTTTGGTCGCAGCGTATAGTGTCAATGGATGATTGACAGAATCACATTCTCTAAAAGGCATGTTTTCATTTAAACCATATACAGAACTC
The DNA here is from genome assembly GCA_002746535.1 of Planctomycetota bacterium. Taxonomy (GTDB): domain Bacteria; phylum Planctomycetota. The sequence goes on along the minus strand of NVWA01000001.1, from coordinate 59,799 downwards.
GTAGAAGCATAAACTAAATTTTTAACTTTATTATGACGACAAGCTTCTAGAACATTTGCAAAACCTACAAGATTGCTTTGAATATATGCACTAGGGTTTTCTAAACTATATCGGACTCCTGCTTGAGCTGCTAAATTTACAACATAATCAATATCATACTTATTGAATAAATTATTTAATTCATCATTATTTTCTAATGAACCTTTTAAAAAATTAAAATTCTTGAATTTTTTTAAAATTTCCAGTCGATCATTTTTTAGAGCCACATCATAATAGTCATTAATGCAATCATAACCCACGACCTCATGATCATTTTCTAATAATTTTTTGGATAAATGAAATCCTATAAATCCAGCAGCACCAGTTACAAGTATCATTGAAAATACCCCCTCTTTACAATCGCCATAAATGAATGTTTTCTTTTTTACATTCCTGTTTATTCAAACAGGATTTCACATCCATTATAATTGGGTTATCTAATAATAATTCTTTAAACTTAGATAAATCCCAACTAAGAAAATGACTGTGTGGAACAGCTAAAATAAGAGCTTCAGCTTTTTCAAGATTTTCAAATTCCTCTACAATTTCCAAGTCATAATATTTTTTTGCATCTTCTTTAGAAATAAGAGGATCATATATTTGAATCTGAACTCCAAACTCTTTTAATTCTTTTATAATATCAACAACTTTTGAATTTCTTAAATCCGGACAATTTTCTTTAAATGTTAAACCTAATATAGTTACAATTGAATTTTTAACTCGAGAGTCAAACTTGATCATTTCTTTTATTGTTCGGTAAGCGATAAACTTGCCCATTTTATCATTAATTCTTCTTCCAGACAAAATCACTTCTGGCTTATGACCAATCATTTCCGATTTATATGTCAAGTAATAAGGATCAACACCAATGCAATGCCCACCTACTAAGCCTGGTCTAAAAGGTAAAAAATTCCATTTAGTTCCTGCAGCTTCCAATACATCCAATGTGTCTATATCCATCTTGTCAAAAATAATTGCTAGCTCGTTGACTAATGCAATGTTTAAATCTCTTTGCGTATTTTCAATAACCTTGGCAGCTTCAGCAACTTTTATAGAAGAAGCTTTATAAACACCCGCAACTACCGCGCTTGAATATGTATCTGCAATAATATTTAAACTTTCTTCATCTTGACCAGCAACAACTTTTATAATTTTTGTGAATGTATGTTCTTTATCTCCAGGATTAATTCTTTCCGGACTATACCCTAATTTAAAATCAACTCCAGATTTTAACCCAGATAATTTTTCTAACACTGGCGCACATTCATCTTCTGTGACACCTGGATAAACCGTTGATTCAAAAACAACTATATCACCTTTTTTTAATTGAGGGCCAAGTACTTCGCATGCTCCAATTAGTGGTGAAAGATCTGGTCGGTGTGCCTTATCAACAGGTGTAGGCACTGCAATAATATGGAAATCAGCATTTTTTAAATCAATAGCTGTGCTAGTAAAAAGAATATCGGACTTTTTTAAGGTAGCAGTTTCAACTTCAAGAGTATCATCAAATCCATTTTTTAATCGATCTATGCGAAATTGGTTGATATCAAAACCAACAACTTTTGACAATTCACCAAATGCTACTGCCACTGGTAAGCCAACGTATCCTAATCCGATCACTGATATGTTTCTCATAAAATAAATAATCCTAATTTAAAAATTAAGGGACTCCGTCCGTATTAACAAAGATCCCCACTTATCTACATATAGTAAAAACTTGCCATCTATACACACAACATAGAGTAAAAATGACCAAAAATTAAGTTAGTATTATAAAAATAAATGACTTCAATGAAATAAGTAAGCTAATAATTGGGATAAATTGAAAGGTTTAATTATTGGAGAATTCTAGTACACAAAACTATTAAAATACGATTTTAAGTTAAATAGTATGCCAAACTTAACACTCAATTATTTATGCATAAAAAGAGTTCAAATAAAAATTCTTCTACCTCTGATAGAATATCAGATACCAAATTAATTATTAATGCAAAATCATTTATGCCGATATTAATTTACATATCGAAACTAATGGCTTGATTTCTTTTTCCAATCGTTTAGATTACGTTTCAAGGATTGGATTCTATTTTTTCGTGATTCAATTTCAGATTCCCAACTAATTCCCTTGCGAGAAGCTTGAATTAGTTCATTATATTCTTTCTCGGCATCAGAAATTTTTCCCATAATACTGGTAATTTGTTTTTGAATATAACCCTCTTCATTGGTTTGATCCTTATGAGAGTCCAAAACTTCCTTGGCACAATTGACACAAATAGCCATATTATTACTTTGAACTGAAGCCTTATTTTCTTTTAAATAAATTTCTTCACATTCATCACAAATAAAAGCTCTTTTACTTAAAAGGGCCTCTTTTAAAAGTACACAAGAAAGATCCTGAATCTCAGTATTATTAAAATCAATATTCATTTCCATAAATGGGCTCTCAAATCGAAGTTCAAATCCAAGTATACAGTAATTGTGAAGAAATTTCAAGATTCTAATATTGTTCTAATTTAATATAGGACCTAAAAATTAAAATGATTTAATTTACTTTGAATAAATTAGCAAATCATAAATATTTCTATATCAAAAAATATTATCCATAAATTAACCTTTTTATAGCCAAATCAAAAAAAAATATTTAATCGTAATCAATGTTATTTTTAAATTATGAATTAGAATGGTTGTTTAACTTTTGAAAAATAATTATAAATAAAATTATGTCAGAATTACACGAAACAGCATTTAAACCCGAACGTGCCATTTTAATAGGTATGATTTTTCCATACTCAATTAAAGAAGAAACACCTTTAGATGAAATAGGACAATTAGCAAAAACCGCTGGTGCGGAAGTCTTAATTGGCATAACACAAAAGATGATTCTGCCCAAAAAAGCTACTTTCTTTGGCAAAGGAAAAATTCAAGAAATAAAAGAAAAGGTAGAAGAGTTAAAACCTGATGTCATCATTTGCGATAATGAATTATCACCATCACAATCAAGAAACCTTGAGAAAATATTAGAATGCAGAATTATTGATCGCTCAGAGTTAATTATTGATATTTTTGTTAATCATGCTTCAACAAAACAATCTCAGCTACAAGTTCAGTTAGCACAAATGAAATATACCATGCCACGATTGAAAAGGATGTGGACCCACCTATCCAGAATTCAAGGTGGCATTGGAATGAAAGGGCCTGGAGAAACTCAATTAGAAACCGATAAACAAATAATAAATAAAAAAATACATGAAATTCAACAGAAATTAAATCAAATTTCTGAGAGAAAAGAGCGTGAGATAGAGACCAGAGATGATAACTTTAACATATCACTAATAGGTTATACGAATTCAGGCAAATCGACAATATTAAAGGCTTTCACAGGCTTAGATACCTACATCGCAGATAAATTATTTGCAACACTAGATACTACCACAAGAAAAGTACAATTAGAGCAAGACTTAGAAGTTTACCTAACAGATACAGTAGGTTTTGTTAGAGATCTTCCACATCACCTAGTTGCATCATTCAAAGCCACATTACTTGAAGCCATGCATGCAAAATTATTATTACACATAGTTGATGCCTCAGATCCTAAACCACAAAATCAAATCATGGCTGTAAATCTAGTCTTAAAAGAAATGAAGTTCTCTAAAATTCCAACCATTCTTGTATTCAATAAAATAGATCTTGTTGAGGATATTCAAACAATTGAAAAATTAAAAGAAAGATATCCAGAGGCTATTTTTATAAGTGCTACAGATCTTAATAATTTTGAATTTTTTAAAAATGAAATTATAAAGCAAGCAACTGCAAATAGAAAAGTGGAAAATATTAAAGTTCATGCAGGTGCTGGGAAAATAATTGTTTTAATAGATACAAAAACAAAAATTCTTGACAAAAGTTATGATGGTGAATATATAAATTATAAACTCGAATGTGAAAAATCTATCTTTGAACAAATCTGTTCTAGAAATATAGAATATGAAAAAAAATTATGATTTCAGTTTATTTGCCCATTTATTATTTACATCGCTAATATGACAACCATCATTAAAACACTCTTTTAATATTGATTCTATATCATCAATTGCTACTCTAGAACTTTCATTCTCTTCAATTTTGTTGTAAAATTGCTTATCAATTGTTTTAATTTCACAATATTTAAATGCTTTTTCCACCACTGTTGTATGTGCTCCAGCAATAGCTAAACTGCATATTAATGAGTCTTCACCATTTATTTTTTTATCTAAAGCATCAATTATCATTGATCTAGAAAACGGATACTCCTTAATAACTTCCGTCTTACCTTCAAAAAGTTCTATCGTATAAGAATCGCCATGAACCCAAGTAATGGTTCCTTTATTACCATATATCTTACTAGTTTGGATTGAGTCAGTTCTGCAGGCATGTGTAGTGAAAAAACCTATATTTGGACCTTCTTCAGTATTCATCAATAATGAAGCCGTATCACAACTTTCAATATCATTTGCACGATATAGTTCCGCTGAAACATCTATTGGCACAACAGATTTCTCTAACTCTTTCCCGCCTAAAAATAATATACAATTTAAATGATGCGCAAATGCGTTATTAAAAGGTGAATCATAAACCAAATTGCCATTAGATTCAACTTTCCCGGCCCAAGCGTTTCTATCGTAATAACTTCTTGGTCTACCTCTAATACAATGACTCCTTATACTCTCTACATTACCAATGATATTATTTAGAATTTTTTCTTTAATGGAGTAAATTGTTTTAGAATAAATATCTTGAAAACCAACAGCAATAAACTTTCCAGATTTTTTTTCCGCACTTTTCATATTTTCTAAATCTTTCATTGTTGGAGCAACAGGTTTCTCAACCAAAACATTAACCCCATTTTCTACTGCTGCAATTGACATAGGAGCATGAAAAGGGATTCCGGTAGGAATAAAACACAAATCCATATCAGACCCAAACTCTTCTAACATCGTTAAGTAATCAGTAAATAGCTGACACCCTAAAGATATAAGCTTCTCACACTTTTCAGCTTCTTCATCTTGATTTATAATTGTCGCTGCAATTACTTTCATCTTTCCTAGCTCGACATGATGCAAAATATCTAAATAATGCACATTGCCAAAACCTGATACACCTATAATTCCTACTTTTAACAAATTATATTCCTTTTATTTTTTTTAAATTTTACAATAACCTTTAGACAGAATCATACCAAACTTGCATTCTTTGATCTTCATTTTTCATTCTCCACTTCAAAAGCTTTTGACTATATAAATATAATATCTTTATATTCTCGTCATCGTTTGCAATATTATTTAATTCATATGGGTCTTTTGAAAGGTCAAATAATAGTGGCAAAACATCCATTTCTGCAAATTGAATAAAGGAATAGCTCTTATCTCTGACGACCCAACATACCTTATCGGAAAGCGTCGACTGATCAGTATTTTTAGACATGGAATTTCTATAATCCCATTCATGAAATATTTCTGATTTATGAAATTTATTGTCTGAACTTTTTAATCTTGGCAGTAAACTTTTCCCTTGATATCGACTTGGTACATTCACATCAAGAAAACTTAATATTGTTGGAGCCGAATCAATAGATTCAACAAAATCATCCAATATCTTGCCTCTAGTATTGTCCGCTTCAGGTAATGGATTTTTAATGATATAGGGTATATGCATTGTTTGGTTAAAAAATAATTTTTTGTTTCTTAAATGGTGATCTCCCAAATACTCACCGTGATCAGAAGAAAAAATAATCATCGTACTATCCTTCTGACCAGAATCTTCTAAATATTTTAAAATTCTTCCTAAATTATAATCAACCTCGTAAATCATTGCATAATAACACCGAATTAAATCTTTAATATGCTGTTCAGATTTTATTTCTTTCTTCATAAAATATTTCAATACGGGATGATCTGAGTTTAATTCTTCATCACAAGAATGTGGCATGGGTAAATCCACATTATCAAATAATTTGAGAAATTCTTCGCAGCCTACCATAGGAGGATGAGGTTTAATATAATTTAAATTTACTACCCAACCAGGTATGCTTTCATTATTTTCTCTTTTTTCCTTTTCATTTTTAATGGTATTAATAGTTGCATCAGTAATATACCAACACTCACTATCTTCCTTATTATAAATTCCAGGAAAATAATAATCAGCATGTGCTCCAGAATAATCACTAGGAACAATGTTTTTATGGATTTCTTTTTTATTTAATAACTCTTCTGAATACCCCTTTTCTCTTAATGATTCAAAGTATTCTTTACTATCATATTCATGGTCTAATCCCCACTTAAACCCTGGCAACAAGCTATCATAATCGTGATTAGTTTTTCGAAAATCGCCTTCTTCTAGTATTTCGGGATCAACAGCATAATCATTGTATCCAAGCAAGATTGGCTCATATCCCTTTTTAAAGAGATCCATCGCCATGTTTTCATGAGCATCTTTTAGTGGCATACAATTAGTAGTTGTTCTATTTCGGCAAAGATAAGTACTCGTGTATATACACATTCGACTAGGGCCACAAGGGCTTGTTTGACAATAGGCCGAATTAAATAAAACGCCTTCTTCTGCAAGACGATCAAGATTTGGCGTTTTTACAATTGTGTTCCCACCTCTACCAATACAATCGCCTCTAAATTGATCTGCGATTATGAAAAGAACATTTTTTTTATTCATAAGGGGATAATCCATAAAAATTTTGAAACAGAAATATAGACATTTTCAAAATTAAATAATCAAATCAACATTAAAGTTATTAATAATATTAAGGATAAAAAATCTAAGAATTGAGATTTATTTAATTAGTTTTCGCACAGAACTATTTTTTAAATTTTTCAATACTGATTTAGCACCAATATCTTTTGCGACTTCAATGCCTTTTGCACTAAAAATTTCTTTTGAAATTCTACGCTTCAACTGAATTTTCTTATTTTCGTCGGCTAAAAATGATAACTTTTTCAATTGATCTTGGTCATATTCTTTAAAATCTAATTCTGCAATATCTAAATATGCTTGGAGACTATTATTTGTAGGCCCAAATCCTTTAGCATATAAATACCTTCTTTCCAGATCATTTGAGACATCAGACATTGACTGATACCGATCCTTCTTTTTCATTTCAATCATTTTTGAAATAATGACCGAGTATTCAATAGGAATATCCTTACATATTTTATGTGGAGGTATAAATTCCTTTTTCATTAATTTTTTAACATGATTATATTGACCTTTAAAATCCAATGAAGAATCTGTTTGTAATAAACTAATACCCGTAGCCAATTGATAAGCAATAAGACCCATTGCAAATATATCACTTCTTTTATCAACTGGTTGCATTGAAAATTGTTCAGGTGACATATATTGCATTTTACCTGCAAAATCATGCCTTTCTGAACTAACCGCAACTGCGATTCCAAAATCAGTAAGTTTTGCAACTCCTTGTTTATTTACTAAAATATTCTCTGGTGATAAATCTCTATGAATAATTACCTCATGTGCATATTCAAGAGCACGACAAATTCTACTGACTATAAATGCACCTAATGGTACAGGTAATAATAATCCTGCATTATGAAAATCACTTAAAATATCTCGTAGATCACAGCCCTCGATATAATCCATTACCATTAAGTATAATTTATTTTTATCATCGTGTCTATCATTTACATGTCGAATAGCTCGCTTACTTTGATATGTATGACCACCTCTAATCCGTTTAGCAGCATTTGAACCTCTATCGCCACCTTTATTTGTTGTCGAGTCATCTTGATGGAGTTCGAGCTCTTTCATAAACTTTTTTGGTAATTTTGTTAGAGGGATAGATTCTAAACCATAAGCTCTAACAATATTTTCATGACGTAAGGTTGCAGCCAATCTCGCTTCATTACGCAAGCTATCAAGCTTATCTTGAGAAAGTGATTTAATTGTTTTTAACACAAGTAAATCGACGACATCCTCACATTCTTTTTGAGCTAAATATACAATCCCCATACCTCCACGACCAATTTCTTCAACAAAAGTGTATCTAGCATTTGACGTAAAAGTGATATTAGATGTCATTTATAATTTTCTCGACAATTTAACTTATTTTATCTATTTCTAAATTTTCAGCATTCTATCAGTTTAAGCTAATTAATTAATAAAAATTAATGATTCAACTTCATAGAAACAACATGAAGTAGGTATTTAACTCATAAAAGCTCTTTGCTCCACTCATTTATACTAATATCATTCTGAAAAACCGATCTTATATTGCCCACAGGTGACCAATAATTTGGATTTGTGATTTTGAAGAGAGCAAACCCCTTCACGCCCAAAATGCCCGCCAAATGAGAAACTCCTGAGTCCAATCCGAAATAATAATCCGCAAACTTTAATTCCGACATAAGTTCTTCCAAATCTTTAATTCTATTAAATTCTTTATTTTTTAACCAGCTTGGAATTAGATCATTTTCACCTAAAATAATTTTAATATTCATGCTTTCCATAGCATCTATTAATTTTAACCAAAAACTATCTTCGATAATTTTTTTTGAACTTCCAGTTCCTGGGTGAATTAACAGGTTATTTTTTGCAACTGTTTTCGAAGTTGCATTGCTACTGATTAAATTATCTACACACAAGTCGTACTCTATATTGAAGTTATCCATGTAAAACATTTGTTTACTTATGTGATGACCACATAATTCATCAAGACTTGTAAAAAATAAATCTTCTGAAATTAATTTTAAATTATTTACAAAGTGATCTTGCTCTGGAAGTATGCAATATATTTTTTCTGGAAATGAATATAATAACTCACTTGGATCAAATTTTTCATTAAATAAAGGCAGCCAATCAATATTATCAAATGAGATAAATTCGATTCCAGGGAAAAATTTATTTAAAATATATCGATACTGATTTGATCCAAAAAAAATTAAATGATAGTTTTTATATTGTAACTCTATTTTTCTTAAAAGAGGAAATGACAACACAGTGTCACCTAAGGCACCTGGTCTAATAATCCAAATTATTCCATTTGATTTATTTTCATTTAACATGTTCTAAATATTCATCCCAGGCTACAAGATATTCTTCAGTAGTAAGATCTGGTAAAAAACCAAAGGAGAGATAAGTCTTAATCGCCGCGATTCTATTTGATGATGTGTATAAATAGGAACTCTTATAACGCAATTCCTTCAACTTTAAAAGTGTCTCTTGAACTATTAATTTTGACAGCCCTCTTCCTTGTTCACTTGGGTTCAATGCAATCCAGTGAACTCTACCAAATTCCTTAAATTTATACTGATCAAACCAAGCTGTACCTGTACCTACATATTCATTCTGGCCATTTAATAAAAACCCTTGGCGCATACATAAATCATCATACATCTTTTGGAATTCCTTTATATACAACTCCTCATTCATTTTAATAAATGGTTCCGATGCCGTTTGAATATTAAGCCAACTTATTTCATCTCCTTTAGAGTACCATTTCCAATGATAACCATCTGAATAATCAAAAAGTGGAAAATCTTTTAAATCATTTAACACCATTAGAATTTTAGAACCACCAGTTTTTTGACTCATATCACAATTGAAATAAAAGGCTAATTTAAGAAATATTTGAGTAAGTAAAATAGATGATAATGAATTAATTTAGATAGGGTAAAAAATAGTTAAGTAAAAATAATTATCCACAATTATTTTTACTTAAATTAGAAAATTTATTTCTGAAGCTACTCCATTTTCCTGATAATTTTATTAGAAATTTTTATATAATGTTTATCCTTTTTAAAATTACTTACATTTATAAATACATCATAAACATCACTATAAATTTCAGCCTTTTTATTTTCAGGAGCAACTTCAGCATCGTGCAATCTTTTTACACAATACAATAATCGAATAGCATCTTTAAATTTAATCTCTTTCTTTGAATTCTTCACCTTTCGCTTCTCTGCTATTTCATCTAACTCTATAAAATGAATGCGCAAAGAATTCCTTGATCTTCTTTTTGATCTAGTTTTATCCCAAATATTAGGTCTCGAAACGGCCTTCTTAACATCACGTTCAGAATCTTCGTCATTAGGAGGCTCAACAATGTTACGTTGATCATTAATTTCATCAATGTTTGTTATTATTGTATATTTTTTGCCCTGTGGTACTAAATGGTCACCAGGGAAAATTTGTGAAATTGGTAAGGTTTTCCCCTTCGATAATTTATATAAATTCATGCTTGATGTAACTCTAAATCTTTTTTGGTTTTTAGATGATAAATTACTGATTTCATATTCATAAAAGCCAGAATTTCTAATCATTGCTACATGAATACGTCTCTCTTTTTTAATTTCTGCAATTCGTTCTTTATTAATTTCATTTGCATTTTCTTTTGCAATTACTTTCACGTTATCATCTATTTGAATTTCTACACCTTTTGACATTTCTTTAGGCAGAATTTTAACTTCGACGTTATTAATTTTCACATCTTCAGCAATAGAATCATTCATTTTTGGCTGTTCTTTAGCAAGATTTTCTTTGTCAATATCAACACTATTGTGGACCAAAACCTTTGGTGAAACATCAACTGTTTCTTCCGGTTTAATTTCGTTATTATCAACAATTGAATCCGTTGAATTTGAATCTGTTATAACTTCAAGAGAAATTAAGTTTTTGTTAACGATATTATTTTCTTTAATTGGGTTTTGATCTTTAACATTCAAGATAGGAATATCGCTAGAGCCTTTATCATCAATAATATCTTTATCAGTATTAGCAATTTTATTATCAATATTATTTTCTATTGCAGGTTGGCTATTCGAATATAAAACTACTCCCATTGATACGGCAAATAAAGCGGCTGCAGCTATTGTTAAAATCAATCTAGTTGGGAATACAATAACACCATTAAATTTATTTAATAAAACTTGTCGCCTTTCTTTAGATAATCGAAGATCAGGTAATATTTTATTTGAAGTAAGTAATAAACGTCTGATCCCTTCAATCTCATAATATTTCTTTTTTGCTTGTGGATTTTCAAGAACAAAAGTTGCCAATTCAATCGTTTGTTTTTCAGAAATTTCTTCTGTAAATTTCAAAGCAATTAAATATTCCATCTCTTTTGGTAAATTATAATGTTCTGACATTCGTATTCCCTTTTTTAAACAATCCCAGATTTCTTTAAAATACTATACATCTTCTCAAGACCTTTATTAATTCGATAGGCGATTTTACCAATTTTTTCACCGGTAATTTCACTGATCTCTTTCAAAGTAAAACCTTGAATAATCTTCAATAATAAAACTCTTTTTTCTTCTTCAGGAAGTTGTTGCAAAGCTTCCAATGCTTTTTTTCCTGCTTCTTCTCTAACCAATATATCAAGCTGATTAAATTCTTTCTCCAAATCATCTGCTGTTGGTGTATTCTTGACCTTAAATTCTTTAAATTTCTTTTCTACTGTTTTTTTCCTACCAGCATCCATAACAAGATTGTGCGCCACCCTAAACAACCAATTTGAAGGGCTATCAATACTTTCCCAGCCATCAATTTTTATTTTTTTATGAAATTTAAGGAAGGTATCTTGAACAAAATCTTCCGCTTCTGAATTAAGAGACCCCATCAATCGACCTACATAATTCAACAAAGGAGACTCAAATTGTTCTAATAACGACACAAATCTCTCTTTATCACTTAAATTATGATCTTGAAAATCTGAGCTGGGTTTTTCCAAAATAGCTAACACTGAATAAATTCTCAATAAATCTTATCTTTTATATTAATAGACGAGATATCACCGATCCTTTTAAAATAAACTGTATTTTTAGGAGCGATTTATTGAAAATAATGATTATTTATTTAATTAAACGCTATTTTAACTATTTTTATAGCGATCTCTCGTTTTCACCTGAATAAATTTGGCGAGGTCTACCAATTCTGTTGTCAACAGCGTGCATTTCTTTCCACTGTGTTATCCAACCTGGCAATCGACCGATTGCAAATAGAACCGTAAACATCTCTACAGGGAAACCAATTGCCTTATAAATTATGCCACTGTAAAAATCGACATTTGGATATAGTTTTCTATCTGAAAAATATTTATCGTTGAGAGCCGTTTGACTTAGTTCTTTGGCAACGTTCAATAATGGATCATTTAATCCAAGAACATTCAAGACTTCATCACAACTCTGCTTTATAAGTTTCGCCCTCGGGTCAAAATTTTTATAAACTCGATGACCAAAACCCATTAATCTAAATGGGTCGGCTTTGTCTTTTGCCTTGGCAATAAATTTACTGGCATCACCACCATCATCACAAATACTTTGAAGTTGTTCTAAAACTTTTTGATTTGCTCCACCATGTGAGGGCCCACTTAATGCATTAACCCCAGCCACTACACTTGCAAATAAATTGGCCTGACTACTACCAACAAATCTAACTGCAGAAGTAGAACAATTTTGCTCATGATCAGCATGCAAAACAAATAGTTTATTCATTACAGTTTCAACAGCTGGTTTTAAATCATACTTATCAGATCCATTAGAAAACATTAAATGTAAAAAATTAGCCGTATAATTTAAACCAGAATCAGAAACATTAAATTCTTCTCCCTTACTATATTTATATGAAGCTGCTGCAATCAATGGAATTTTTGCCATCAATTTTTTAGCTGCAATATCAACCTGTGCAGGATCAAGAGGATTAAGATTTTCGGATTCATGTGTTGACAATACAGACAACGCTGCACTCAAAATACTCATTGGGTGAGCATCCTTAGGCATTGAACTAAATAAACTTTTAAATAAATCGTTGTCGATAGTAGAATATTTTTTTAGGTCTTCATTAAAAGAGGATAATTCATCATCAGTTGGTAATTTATCATACATCAATAAATAAATTACTTTTTCGAAACTACATTTCTCGGTTAACTCTTCAATGGTGAAACCCCTATAACGCAATATCCCCTTTGCTCCATCAATAAAGGTAATGGTACTCTCGCAAGATCCCGTATTTCCGAAACCACTATCTATAGTAATATAACCAGATTCAGCTCGAAGTTTTCTAATATCAATTGCTTTTTCACCTTCTGTCCCCTCAATAATAGGAAGCTCTATATCTTTACCATCCAAATTAATAACTGCATTTTTTGACATTTTTTAAAACTCCGAAATACTATTAGATGAATATATGATCTGTATATTAACAAAAAGATTAATCAGGTATAGCATGAAAAACACAAGCGATCCAAGTATTTTAGAAGCATCCCCATATAAGAAATTAAAATTAAATAATAGTATATTAACATCAATAATTGATTTAATTTATGATCATAAATACCATTTCCAAAACAGTTTTAGCCACAACATTCGAGTAAAATATTAAATTTAATAACTATTAACGAATTTCGTAAAAGGATGCATGTTAGATTAAACTTTTGAAAAGAATTGACCAGGATGAGATTTAATCATGCCTTTGATCTCTAGTAATGAAAGAAACGATAATAGCTCAGAAACGTCAAAGTTTAATTTATTAAATACCGCATCAAAATGTATTGGAGATGCTCCAAGTAAACCAACAATTGAAACTTCATCTTCATTTAAATTTTGCTTTTGCTGAGAAGCCACTTCCCGCATTACAGGTTTAAGCAACACTTCTAATTCACCTAATTCCTCAAGAATATCTTCTGGCTTTTGGACCAGCCTTGCTCCTTCTGTGATTAATTTATGAGTACCTTCTGATTCTGGTGAATTGACAGGGCCAGGCAATGCAAATATTTCTCGCCCAAGCTCTAATGCATGCCTTGTTGTAATCAGTGAGCCACTGTTTACTCGAGCCTCAACTACTAGCACACCTAGAGACAAAGCGGCAACTATTCTATTTCGACGAGGGAAATTTTTGCCAATGGGTGGCGTTTTATATAGATACTCAGTAATTATGGCACCATTATCAATAATTTTTTCTGACAGTTCTCGATTTTGTTCTGGATAACAATGCTGAAATCCATTTCCTATTACTGCTAGTGTTCGACCTTCCCCATGTAGTGCACCTTTGTGAGCAAAAGTATCAATGCCATATGCTAGTCCGCTAACAACAGTAAATCCGCTTGAAGCTAAATGAAATGAAAACCGTTCTGCTTGAAATTTTCCGTAAGTGGTTGGCCCTCTAGAACCGACAATGCCAATTGATAATTTATCCTCATTTTTAATTTCACCTTTTACAAAAATTACTAAAGGAGGATCATATAACTCTAATAAGGAAGCTGGATACTCTTTATCAAAAATAGAAATAATTTTAATTCTATCTTTTTCTGCATGTTTAAACTCATCTTCAACTACTATTTTTAAACCATTCATAATATTTCTGGCAGTAATTTGACCGATTCCTTTAATTTGTAATAAGTCTTTTTGCGAAACACTTCTTATATTCTCAAGAGTCTCAAAATGATAGAGCAGTTTTTTAAACGTATCACCCCCAACTCCTTTCATTAAGGAAAATTGCATCAGTGAGCATATGTCTTTATCTGTGGGAATTATTTGAAAAAAATCTTTAACTAACTGAATCATTTGAATATTTCGATATAAAATCCAATATTATATTTTTTAAAAATTGAATTGAAACTGCAAATAAGGCCTAAGTATACATTTCATTTTAATTGATTAAGCTTTGGTAATAAAATCAAATGTCAAAAATTAAAGTTTAAAAGATCCAAAACATTCTTCTACAAACCCGAAGGTTTTAGAGAACCAAGTTTCCATTTCTGTGTTATCACAATGAAAAGAATGTATAATTATCATGTTTCAGAAATACATATTTTATGACGATAAATTCATAAAACGGATACTCCAACGAATTCAATGACCGAACTTCCAAAAATATCAATTATCACACCATCTTTTAACCAAGCAGAGTTTTTGGAACAAACAATTCAAAGTGTACTTGATCAAAATTACCCCAATTTAGAATATATTATTATTGATGGAGGCTCAACTGACAACTCAGTTGAAATAATCAAGAAATATGAAAACTCACTAACATTTTGGTGTTCTGAAAAAGATAGCGGTCAATCAAATGCCATAAACAAAGGCTTTTCAAGAGCCACTGGTGAAATAGTCGCTTGGATGAATTCAGATGATTTTTACCATCCAAATGTTTTTCAACACATTGCTGAACTTTGGGTTAACGCAGAAGAAAAACCAGGTTTAATTTTTGGCGATGGAACGAGAAGCAATAAAGAAGGCAACAATCTTGAAAACTTTTGGCCTAGGAAACCTTTCTTCGATTTAAATGCCTTAATATATGGCATTGATTATATTCTACAGCCGACAACATTTATGAACAGAGAATATCTTTTAGAAGTTGGCTTGTTGGATGAAGACTTGCATTACTGTATGGATTATGATTTATGGATAAAACTTGGCAGTAAATATCAAGTTTTAACCACAGAAAAAGTAATCGCTAATAGTCGAGAATATGAAAGTACCAAAACAAATACTGGTGGATTTAATCGTATAGAAGAAATGCGAAAAATGATAAAACGTTATCAACCTCTCGAGATCACGCCGGGCATTGCTCTCTCATTAATGCATACATTTAGAGATTTTTATCAAAATCAAAATGGTAATTTTTTTACCCGAGATTCTTTAAGTTCTTTAGAAGAGCTCATTACAGAAATCAGTGTATCATTTACTGCGTTTTCCAATGAAGGTGATGGATGGCCATCTCAAACTTCAACAGACGAAAGTATTCAATTACAAGCCAAAAAAGGTATGGCTGGTACTCTCGAAGATTGTAATAAAGTAAGAACTATTTCCCCTATGGAAAAATTATTACTTAAACTGAAGAACCTTTGCTTGCCAGAATCAGAACAGCCTGATTTTTCTAAAGAACAAATTGAATCAAATCAAAAACGTAAAATAGAAATAAGATGCGAGATGATTGATAAACTTATAGATGAATGTATCAAATTAAACAACACCTGTGATGATCGTTTAAAACTAATAAAAAAACTACATAGTGATCATAAACACGCAGCAAACATCATCGAGAAAACCGAGAATACACTTCCATTTAAAATTTATAGAAAATTTAAGCCTAGATAAATTGAGGAAAAAATCATGCAAAAACAGCTGCTAAAATTATCCTTAGGTTCTGGCTCTCAAAAAATTGAAGGTTTTAAAAATGTAGATATAAATGCTGCGATTAATCCAGATTTTCTAATGGATATTACTGACTTACAATTTAATGATGATAGTGTGGACGTTTTATATGCCAGCCATGTTCTTGAGCACCTAGAGAATAAAACCACATTAGAACATAAAGATTTCTTGTTAAAAGTTTTAAGAAAATGGAACAACCTTTTAACACACGATGGCTCTTTATATATTTGCGTTCCTGATATAGAAACCATTTCAAACGCTCTTCTAGAAAATATAAAAAAAACAGAGACCGTCAACTCACTCGTTGAAATGATATATGGCGGCAAAAGAAATAAATTTGACCGTCATTATTTTGGGTTCACAAAATCAACATTATCCGATTTATTAATTAAAGCAGGATATCAAAATATTGAATATTTTGAACCATTTGTAGATGATGAATCTAAGCATAAATTAAATAATAAGAATATATCTCTGAATTTGGTAGCTCATAAATCGAAAAATAAAAATTTTATTCCTCCAAAATTTAAACCGACACAAAATAATACACTACAAGAAATTGCCGATCAACGATTGGATGAGATCGCTTCTCTTCATTTGGCTATTAAAGAGCTAAGAGAAAGTAAAATAGAAGCGCAAAATGTTCATAATAAAATACAAAAAGATTTATTAAATACCTGCAACGAAAGACTTGAAGAGATAAATAGTATTACCGCAACAGCCAAAGAGCTACAAGGTCAATTAAGAGCAAAACGTTCAATTATTAGCAAAGCAATTGATCAATTTAAAAAAACTGATAATGAGAATGAAACAAATTCAGACTAAGTAGGGTTATTCCCAGCTTGAATGGATTCCCATTCCTCTAAAGTCATATACAGATCTCTAGCAACACTACCTTTGTGCGGTCCAATTATTCCGCGCTCTTCCATTAACTCTATTAATCGAGATGCACGATTATATCCAATAGACATCTTGCGTTGAAGTAATGAGGCTGAACCACGTTCACTTTCCAATATAATCCTAACGGCTTCAGTAAACAATTCATCATCATCACCTGGTAATGCACCACTGCCATTCTTTCCGACAGTAGGTACAGCATTAACTAATTCTTCATCATATTCAGGTTGCTTCTGCTTAGTACAATGCTCTATGATTCTATTAATTTCATCATCTGACAAATAGACTCCTTGTGCCCGCATTAATTTCGAACTACCCGGAGGCATGAACAGCATATCGCCCATACCTAACAGTCTCTCTGCCCCTTGTTGATCTAGAATTGTTCTTGAATCTATTTTAGATGCTGTTTGGAATGAAATTCTTGTTGGCATATTTGATTTAATCAATCCTGTTACCACGTCAACTGAAGGTCGCTGAGTCGCTAATACAACATGAATTCCAACTGCTCTCGATTTTTGCGCCAATCGAGTAATACAGACTTCAACTTCTTTAGGAGCAGACATCATCAAATCGGCTAATTCATCAACAATAATAACTATATAAGGCATTGGATAAACGACATCTTCTTCATTAACATCTTCATACTTATCAAGTTTTTTAATGATATCGGCTTTTTTCATCGCATTATAGGAAGCAATATTCCTAACACCTACCCTAGATAAAACGCGGTATCTTTTCTCCATCAAATCTACTAAACGTTCAAATACGGCCGTTGCTTTTTTCATATCCACAACAACTGGCATTGATAAATGAGGTAACCCCTCATAACCTTTCATCTCAACCATCTTTGGATCTATCAATACCATTTTTAATTCTTCTGGTCTGCAGAACATCAAAAGACTAACGATTAAAGAATTTAAACAAACCGATTTACCAGAACCTGTGGCACCAGCAATTAACACATGAGGCATCCTCGTAATATCTGTAATCAGTGGATTACCAGCAGCATCCTTACCTAAAACTACCGGCAATGTGAACTTAGATCGATCAAATCGATCAGAATCAATGATCGACATCATTCTAACTTCTTCTTTAATCCTATTTGGAATTTCGATTCCAATTGTAGATTTTCCTGGTAGCGGAGCAATAATTCTGACTGATATTGCCATTAGAGCCATAGCAATATTATCAGGCAAATTTAAAATCTTTTGAACCCTAATTCCTTTTCCTATTGAGATCTCATACATCGTCACAACAGGACCTTGTACAATACTTATAAGCTCAGAGGGTATTCCGAAATCGGCTAAGGTCTCAATTAATCTAATGGCACGCTCCTCAAGCGCGGCAGGTTTCTCTTTCTCAACTTCTACAGGCTCATCTAATAAATCAATTGTAGGGAGCACATAAGCCTTATCATCCCCTTTCATTTTTTGAACAGGAGTATCATCATCTAGACCCGTAGAATCTAATTTCGTATTGTTTTTAGTTTTTCTTTTTTGTGCTTCTTTGACTGCAATTTCAGCAGCCATAGCAGCTTGTTTTTTTCGAGCTTCCTTTTGTCTTTCAAGAGTTTCGGCTTTATCCTGTTCTTCTTTTTCTTTAATCAATTGTTTTTCTTCAGCACTTATTCTTTTCTTTTTCAACCTTGAAGATTCTTCAATGATGTCAAGAGAATCACTAGACCTTTCCAGAACATTTATACGATTACTTTCAAGGTTATTTAAATTTATTCTTTCACTCTCTACAATTGAGGAAACACCATCAAGTTCCAATTGAGAATTATTTTGGAGCTTCGCATAAATATTTGAAACAGGAATAGTCTTCAAACCAATAAAAAATAGCTTTGATAAATTTTGAAGAAAATAAAATATTTTATATTCAAAGATTAAAAATAATCCTAAGAAGGACATTAATGCCATGCATAAAACTTCCCCAAGTAATCCCACTTTAGCCGTAAATATATGATGAAAGAAAAAACCTAAAACCCCACCGTTAGAAGGCAACGTCCAATTATAAACTTCCGGAGATAAATTTGTCATTCCCAACCAACCACATGTAGAAACAATCAAAAATAAGCTACCCGAAACTTTCTGCACAGGGCTATCAACATTAATAGCTCCCAACAAACAAAAACAACCCGTGCATACCAAGATCGAAACTAAATAAGAAGCAAAACCAAAATAGTAATAAAGAAAATCTGCTAAATGTGCTCCCCAAACCCCACAAATATTTTGAATGGTTCCAGTTACTGGATATGACACTCCACTAACATCTTCGGGTTTGTATGAAATCAAACTGAATATGGCAATTAAACCGATAACACCAAAAATCGCCCCAAATACAGTAATATAAATATCAGACTTCTTCATAATTTAAATTCCCAAACCAGAATACAATTTTTATACTTTATAAAGTATAAAATATATCTTATAAATAGGAAGAATTAAATATGAAGGTCACTCAGTGCTTTAAGAAATCAAACCTAACGAGAAATTGCTATTTCATGGATTGAAGTTTTCATATTGACGATAAATCAGCAGTACTGGTTAAACCCAAATGTATCTATGCCTTTCGCCAAGATTGCTTTATGGCCTTTATGCAAAGGCGGTTTGCCATGAAAAACTTTCACTGAAGGAATAGAATATCTAAAAGTCATGCCCCTTCTTCTAAGAGCAGAATTGTTTTGATCTGATTTATGTAACATTTTTTCGTTAAACAAAAAGTATTCACCAGGTTTTAACTGTATGTTTACTTTTTCAGATTCGTCAAAGTACTTGGGATCAGCCATCTCACCAAACTGAACATTTTTAGGTGCTTCAATGTGTGGGATTTTCTTTTTATGTGAACCCGGAATTAATTGAACACATGAATTTTCCGTCGTCACAAGATCTAAAGCAATCCAAGCAGATATGTTAATTGCAGGTTCTAACGGCCAATAGTTAATATCTTGATGCCAAGGAATCTCTAATCCGCCAGGTTGTTTTTCAAAAAAGTAACTGGCCCACATGATTAAATCCTCACCCAAGATTGAGGCAACTTTTTCACAAATCTCATCTTTAATGGATGCTTGATAAATCTGAGGGATATCCATATGTCTTGATTGAAATTTATTATTTGGATTAGGACCCTCTTGATTGAATACTTTTTCATCAATGATCTTATTCAACTCATTGACATGATCATTCTTAAATAATCTAAAAGGACCAGTAAAACCTTTTGAGTTAAATTCAAATAACTCAACCTCTGATAATGATAGATCCAATATAGAAACCATAGTTCTCTCCTATTATTATTTAAACTATTTAATATTCTAAAATAATAAGCATTTGAATTAATTAACAATATACTGCTAAGTATAAATTTTATATTTAAGCGGTGGTTCAATATGAAAGTAAACAATAAGTGTAAAAACACTGAAGACTTCTTAAATGCCCTCTGCAATACAAAAAATAGGGTTACAACTAATTTAAAGAATTTCCCGAGCTATTTTAAAATTGATAATGAATGGGAATTAAAAACCATGCTTCCGGAAGAACATTTGACTCATTTATTGATAAATGGATCACTGTTAATTAATAAAAATAATAAAACAATTGAAATACATAGTCCGGCTTTAATCATTGCTTCACCAAGTACAAAGATTCACTATAAATCCATCTCAGGGAAAGGGTTTTCGGCCTATAGATTTAGATTTAAAGTTCATGATAAACAAAAATATTACAGTCTACCGACAGATATTTATTACAAAGAAGATGCCCTTGATTTATTGGGAGTCGTTCAAAATATAACTAATGAATCCGAACGATTAAGAGAAAAAAATTTATGGAAAATAAGGTCATATTTGATCGAGTTAGTTGCAGACATACAAGAAAAAAAGCCTACTTCAAAAAATAAGAAATTAACCAGAATCCAAATTAATCACTTAAGGGAATATTTCATCAATCATCACAATAAATGGCCAACACCAAATGAATTAGCCCAACAAGTTCAGCTGAGTCATGATTATTTTTCAAGAATATTCAGAAACACTTTAGGGATTTCACCAAAACAATGGATGACAAAAGAACGCATTAAATTAGCGTCGATACTATTATTGGAATCTAATTTAAATATTTCACAAATTGCCGAAACATTTGGATATGCTAATATTTATTTCTTTAGCCAGCAATTTAAAAAGATCATTGGGCAAAGCCCTACGAACTATTTAAAAAAACACATTACCAAGTAACACTAATAATTTATTTAAGATTTTAAAACGGTAACCATAGAAATAGCATTCTCAGGATCCATCTTAATTGAAATAATAAATGATTTACGATTTTTCATAAAAGCAATCTCAACTGTATCATGTTGATTTTTCGAATTAAATACTGAGCTGTTAGGTGGCAGTTTAAATTCTTCTTCTTTCCAACCTAAGGGCTTCATTTTGCTTCGGTAAAACGCAATAACCTCATCTGAAGTCAAATGTGTATTATAACTATAGAATAATTTACCTTTTTGCCCTTTTAAGTTCATAAGCGATACAGCATCTGGAGGGTGAGGAATATCTAAATCCGGCAACTCACCACCATCTTTTAACTTCCCACCACTTTTATAAATTTGATAACGGGCTGTACCATCTGCATTACCTAATATCATAATAGAGAAAGTTTTTTCTTTAAGCTTATAGGTAATAAGAAATTTATTCCCTTTAATTGAAGAATGAATTAATTTTTTATTAGGATCAATTGAAATTTCATTTTTAATTTGATCATAAAAGTCTTTCGCAGTCTTTTTAATAAAACCATTTATTACATTTATTTTCTGGCCATTTATGACAGTAAAAGAGTTAGGCGAAGCTTCCTCAAATTGATTTGTATATTGACTACCTTTAGAAGAAGTTGGATTAAAATAATTTAAAGCATCTTCAAAAAAAAAGACACACCAAAAAACAGATATGAAAATAATAAAAAGAGATATCTTATTTAGTTTATTTGGTGACATTAATAATTCTACTTCGTCATTAATGATTTAGAGCCATTAGGCAACATCAAAAAATCTGAATTAATTTTATTAACTGACTCACCCATTAAACCTATTTTTATAATAGTTTCATCTGATGCTGATTGATCAGTGGAATTATTATTATATGTACTAACCAAAACACTTGATCTTCCAAATGGATATTTATCTCTAACTCTAATTTTATCGTTATTAGTAAATGAAATATTTTGCTCTCCAATATCTAATTCAGTACTACCCTCCCCTGTTTCCAAAACAGCATTTTTATATCGTTCATCAGAAAGAGGCTTTGTGACACCTTTACTAAATTCACTTGAATCAGTTAATTTATCAATAGATGTCATATCCAAGTAAAAATCTCTTGTTGCAGTATTTTTCAATAATATTAAATTTCTACCTTCGTTTGAAAAACTAATTTTATCTCTGGCCTTATTTACTTCTCCTTTAGCAATCTGGTCATAACTTCCCGGCATTATTTGGTCATTATTATATTTATAATTAACGGTGCTATCGCTATATGTTATCCGTTCTTGAAGTACTCTTTCAATTATAACATCAGCTTCAATCCATAATTGCCATCTTAATAAATCCAAACCACCTGGAGGATGCGTGAAACTAGTTGTACGCTCTAAGCTATTACCAACTAATTCATAATCATTAACAACGTCAAATCCATATTCTATTAGATATTCATGAATCACATTACCATTACTTCCGTTTTCAGATCTAGGCCAGCTCCCTTTACCTTTAAGTTGAGTATAAATATTGACTTCACTTTCTGTCGCCCAAAAATGCTCACCACCATTATCTATAGATTTTTTACCACGCTCAGTTGTAAATAAACTAGCTAAATCATCATTTGAAATGTTATCTGAGGATTCCGATACATACCTACTAGCAATCGACCCATTGATTCTAGACATCGTTACTTCGCCAAAATAAATGGCTCCATAAATACCAATTGTAAATATTGGTATCATTATCATCAACTCAATAAGTGTAGTAAATTTTTTAATTTTCATTTTTTTTCCTAATGCGTAATTATTGCTTCTAAGTCTTCACTATTGGTATTGAGACTTGGCCCATTTGGACCTAACCTCATATTTTCCGGAGGTTTCCAACCAGATGTTTTAATATATGTTTCTCTCCACTCTGTTCTCATCAAGTTAAAATAAATATATCGAGCACTTGTATCAAAATCATCGCCTTCTTCCAAGTCAAGATCCTCTCTTCTAACAGCAAATTTCATTGGTACTAATTTCGCAATCCAATCAGTTGTGTACAAATTATTTCTATGACGACGAACAAAAAACTGCCTCCTCATTCTATATTCAGTTGGAGTATCCATTGATATTGAATTGTCATAAGCAAATTCAACTCTGCCATCTTCACCTCCAATGGTATTACTCTTAAATTCTAAATATTGAGTTGCATATTCTGCATCTTTCAACCAATCTATATCACCGGGTGAAAATATGTAGCCCCCATTTCCCCCACTACCTTTATACCAAAACGCACATCTTGCACTCGCAATTGCTACCATTCCCCATGAAGGAGGGTTAATAGAGGTCATTACACTACTTTTCGTATTTGCATCTACTTCTTGTACACCCAGCATTTTTTTCTTGATCGTTTTATCGTACTTGTCATTGGTAACGGCAACATTGATTCCAAATTTAAAAAAATCTTCTGACAAAACTAAAGGCTTAGGAGCTGTTATAAATAAGTTTTGTAGTGACTCTAAGCTTGGGTTTATATCTGCAATGTTTTCAATGAAATACCAAGTCGCAATGTCACGCCCATTATCCATATTATCTGCATCATTTGGATACATTATCACATCTGCTTTTCCGTCATTATCATGGTCTATATCCCATGGAAGAGGATTGCTACCAGTACTATCAGTGAAAGAAACACTACTAATAGTGGAGAAGTTTATGTTTGGGCCAACAGCAATAATAGCAGTTTTAATGTGAAGAGGAACATAGTCATCATCAGAATTTCTAACCTCAGCAGAATGAGCAGGCATCAAATATTCTTCAGAAAAATCGTCCATTGATTCCCCTTCAAATTGTCTTTTCCAAAATAGACTTGTATTGTAAGATGATTTTGAATCAGTCCATGCAATCCACCTAGAGTCTTTTTTCATAAAATTAGATGCCGGAAAATCACTGTTTT
This sequence comes from Planctomycetota bacterium, assembly GCA_002746535.1. Taxonomy (GTDB): domain Bacteria; phylum Planctomycetota. The sequence continues at coordinate 35,527 of NVWA01000001.1, read as the reverse complement.
TTCCACCAAAACCAACTTCTCTAACCTTGTCACCATCATTAAAATCTTTGTGATTTGAATAGCAAATTCGACAAAGTTCCAGTTCTGTAAATACTACGACATTATCTGCTGCATCTTTAGTAAGAGTTGTTCTTCCCGCATCGTCATAACACTCATATTTTACAGCATAGAAGCCTTTGCTACCTGCCTTAATACAAAGAGGATTCCAACAAGGTTCAATTATGTGATAACTTTCTACTTTTTTTGAACCAACATTTCTTTCAAAAGGTTTACCACCATAAATATTTTTTAAATCATACCACTCTTTTACATAATCTTTATCGTTAGCAGGAATTTGTTCAGAAGGTTTGGCTAACCATGGTAATGTAGAAGCATTTATTCCTAGGCTTGCTAGTGCAAACTCGCCACCATTGGAAATAGAAAATCTTCCATTTCCATTATGTGCAGTATCATCTTCCTCTTGAGCATATGAGCCTATCTCTCTAATTTGATACAACCAATCTACATCAGGTTGTATTTTTAATAATCTATGCCTGACTGTATCACCACCTTGATTACTTAAAGTTTGGCCCCAATGAGCACCTCCAGGACGTTTCCATTTTTCATCGGTAGTCAATGTCGATAAACTATTAAAAATTGCCTCTCCTCTTTCAGTTCTTACCCATACTCGACCAATTCTAGTTGAGATTTTTATATCGTCTTTATTAACATGAATTCTAGTTTGACCTATGACATATAAGTTTGGATTTACAACTGTAATGTCGCCAATCTTAACATTAAAATTCGTTGTAACTTTTACCGGCACTCCATCAATTTCTACATCCACTTCACCCATTGAATCCCATCCTCCAGAATCATTTTGGACTTCAAACCCATTACCAGATCTTCGGTAAGTGATATCAGTTCCACCGCCTTCAATACTGGTACTTCCATCATCATTATTAGTAATAGTTACTGTTGAACCATCGCCAGAGATAATTGTGGTACCATCAGGGTTATATCTAATATAACGCCAAGTTTCCCATCCAGGAAAACTTCCCTTCATTCTATAAACGGACGTTTCAAATTTTGGTGGCTCTTTACCTAATGACTCAATCTCTAACTCATTTTCTGTATCTGTAGGATTTAGCTTATACCTAAAATCAACTTTCCAAATCTCGGGATCATCGATAAAAAAGTTCTGATCATATGCATTTGTAACATTAATATCTTCTTCATCTCTATTCACATCCAAAACTAATCCACCAGGATTACCATTCATTTCCCAACCTTGCTTCATACCATCATCAAAGTCTTTATGCACTTCAAGATCAAAGTTATTAGCTGGATCAACATACATTCTAAATTTTGGAAAAATTGCTGCTCTTTCAGCTCTCCCATCTTGTATAGCCAAGTACACTTCTTTTTCAGCCATTAGTGGAGAGATATAAGCCACTCCTCTTTGAATTTTTGCCATTTGCCAAAGCCAAATTTCACCTCTAGGTATCCACTCATAAGCCAATTGATATGCTTCTTCGTATGATTCAATTACATTTTTCTCAGTACCAAAAGTAAATGGACTATCTGAATGAATTGAATTTCTTTTAGAATTTGGAAAACTGTTAAATAAATTCTTTTTATCCCCATTATAAGCATGATGCACAAAAGCCATTTTTGTGGATTCAACTGTTACATTTGCAGCATGATTCGCCATATAAAAATAGACTGTACCCATGGCTTGATTCAACCATCCCATTGTACTAACTCCATTGGCCATAGTTTCTGCAGCAGCAAAAGCTGCAGCATCAGCGGTATTTTGCAATTCAATTTTATCCGCGGTCACACGACCCACAGAAAATAACATATAAGAAGAAACCATTACAATGATTCCTAGGATGGCACCCATGATTAACATTTGACCGTTTTCTTTTTGACTTCTTCTAGTTTTCATATTCTGAACTCGCAAAATTATTAATTGGAATTACACACTTTTCTGTGACTCTGTGATAACGTTCGTTACTGTATGTTTTTTGATACTTAATATCTAAGTCTGCATTGATGGAAGCATAATCTGTTCCAAATAATTTACTGGCACCTTCAATCATTCCACCTACTAAAGGAAAAATTAATTTCAAATCATGATCAACTTCTATTTCTACTTTTTTTGCTAATTTATTGCCCGGTTGATTATCATTTATCACTCGAACATTTGTTGTAAACCACGCATCTTCTAAATTATTTAAATTTGATTTGGCTCCGGTCCAACCAGGCCAATGTATTTTTTTACCCCCACCAATATCAAAAAAATCTGGCAAAGCGCCAGCCCCATCAGGCTTGCCTCTAAAAGTCATCGGAGTACAAATTAAGGCCGCTGCTAGGTGTGCACGATCTTCATTAGAACTCGGTCCTTTTACATCATCTAAAATCGGATCATATTCAGCCATATCATTTACATCAAAATCTGAAGATGCAACATATGCACGCGCGGCTTGAAAAGCAGCGTACTTGACGACAATATGATCTAAATAAATAAAGATCAACTGCATGGCGCCAAAGAATAAAAATAATAAAATAGGAAAGCCTATAGCGAATTCTGCCATGACTTGTGAACGTCTTCTCATGATTAGTTAAATTCCCCTAAAATTATCAATGATAAAAAACCTATAAAAAAGGATGTGTAAAGCGGTGCTTTGATTCCTGTATCGTTTTCAGTCTTTTTTATAGATGTTAAAGCACTAGCAGATTTCATAATTCCTTCGCCCAATTGATTCTTTTTAGCTAATAAAAGTAAAGAAAGCAAACTACATGCCAGAACTGAGTAAGCATAGAAATATAAAAATAAAATTGGGCCTAACCATAATCCTGCACATAATAAATAGGCAAGAAAATGATATTGCTGTTTCAAATATTTGTTAAACGGTAGATAGAGTATAAGAGCCACAAGTACACCCTCAATAGCATAATAAAAGGATGGGCTACTTGGAGAAACACCACCAAGCCCACCAGTATAAGAATAATATATTAGCCCTACACCAGAATACGCGATAAGCACATTCTCATTGGGAGTAGAGCCTAATACTTCGCAAATTATGCCATAGCAAACTAATACTGCTATGGCAACTGCCAAATATTCAAACAACTAAATCTCAGTTATTTTAAACTATCAACTGTTTTAGAAGTTTCTGTTTCTATTTCATCTTTAGTTGCATGTTCACTAGAAAGGTCAGCAGTTTCCATTGATAATTCATTGGTAGCAACGCCAAACCATGCTTTAATTTGTTTACCGAATACTGTAACAATTCCAATAGCAACAACGGCTATAAAAATGACCAGAATAATATACTCAGCCATCCCTTGTCCTTCTTGTCTTTTCAATCCGTTTCTTGATAATCTTCTCATCTAATCTCTCCAGTTAAAAATTAAGGTACAGGTGCACTAATTACGCTTACTATTGTATCATGTAGTTGTAAAAGGGCACCAGAAAATGTGTTTGCATGCTTATCAGCATCATCACTTTGGAACCCAAATAGAAATAAATCATACAAAATATAAGTGGTAAATGAAATAAACGTCATCAAAGCAGCATACTCGACCATACTTTGAAATTTATATAGTTTCTTAAATGAAACGTTTTTCTTTTTCACAATTGTTATCCAAACAAGTTTATATATCTAAAAAGCAAATCCTATTCCAATCAATTATAACATGAATAATGAGTATTTTTACTAAACTGTGTTAAATATACCCATTTTTTATGTATACAAATTACTCTACCAAAAATTGCTCTAATTATTAAAAAGCCAAGATTAATCACATTTTAAATAAAGTACTTAACTTATAAAATTCAGAAAGTCAATGATACTTAAGCCCGTATGATAGCCGGGGTCAGCGTCTGGAGTAGCTGGGATTATGTCCACGGGGTTTCCATTTTTATCAACGGTTTGATATGCCATTAAATGAACTGATTCATTTAAGAAATTCTTAAAGAAAGCATTTGAACAATCTATGATGGCATTGATCAAATCGGCTTTTTGATCTGCATCAATTATTAATTCATGAACTTCAATAGCTGCTCGCATTGTTTCAGGAAGATTCCACCACGGCATGTCATCATTGATTGGGCTTCGTGAAGCTAAATCAAAGGCTTTAATGATTCCACCAGGATTGGCCTGAAAACCTAGTTCAAAATTATGAGCAAATAGTGGATAAAAATATTTTACCCCTAAATCAAATACTTCAGATTCAAAATCACTTAATTCATTTTTCTGTTTAAGTAATAAAAGTATTTTTGCTGCTAAACCAATAAACTCAAGGGCATGACCCGGATCACATAATATTCCATCGTCACCTTTATAAGCCTTTTCATCTAAGGTAATTCGTTCACAGAAATCATACTCTTCTAAATCAAGATTATTCTGACAGTTAGTATGCTTGTTAATTAAATAAACAATATATTCACAACCTTTGTCATACCAAGTTTGTTTTTGAGTTAATTCAGCAAAAATGGCAATTCCACCAAGAGCAATCATGCGCACGCCTTGCGCTTTCACATTCGGTATAGGCTTTACTTTGTTTTTAGGATCAAAGGACACTTGATCACCTTTAAATTTTTCATCATCAATATCTTTAAGAATTTTCGAAAAGAATTCTTCGGCTTCACTAATTTTATTCGTTTGATTTAAATAATGTGCGGCTGCCACCATTCCTTTTACATAAAACAAATCACTCATGGTTGAGTCATCATCTGTTTGATTAAAGAATTCTTTCTGCCCTTCATCATTAATATTAAAAAAATGACCTTCTGGTGAAAAAGTAAAAAATAAATGGCCGTTATTTTTTGTTCTAATTTCTTCTAATGTTTCAAAAACCTCTTCAATCATTTTTCTTAATTGTAAAATTCGAGTTTCTTTTTCTTCTGTATTTAAAAAAGTGGCCTTTTCAATCCATAGAGCATGGCCTACAAGAGATTCAAGACCTCGCCCTTGTATCCAACCAAAAATTGAATTTTCACTTTTGAAATCGATAGCATCATCTTCTAAAGGTAAAAAATCTTCCCCAGTCAACATGCTTAACTTAGTATCAATAAAGTGATATGATGGATTTCGTTGATATCTTTCAATGATAACATCAATTACTTTTAAAAGTATCGTCTCCCAATCACTAATCAATGGACCAAAAGAAGGAAGTGGCGTATTCTTTTCCAAAATGGTTTTATTAAACACCATTACTGCTTCTCTAAACTTTCTTTAACTTTTTGACTTAGATCAGTTACCAAAATCACTTCTTGATCGCCTGAGTTCAAATCTTTTAAATTTCCAGAATTCAGTTCTGCTTCTTTCGAGCCAATTAAAAATACAAACTTGCTACCTATTTTATTAGCATTTGTAAAAATCTTTTTCGGTTTTTGAGATTGTAATCCCAAAGAAACATTGATACCATTTTTTCGACAAAGACTAGCTGCCTTAACAGCCAAAAGTTCTGAAGATTCATCCATGTAGGCGATCATCAAATCTACTGAACTTTTCTCAACTGGTAATAAGTTCTCATCTTTTAATAATTCATATATAACGACATCGCCAAACCCTAAACCAACGCAAGGTTGAGATTCACCACCTAAAGATTCTAAAAGTTTATCGTAACGTCCACCACCGAATATGGCTCTATGACGTCCTTTGACATCAAAAGCTTCGAATACAATACCCGTGTAATAAGCAAGACCCCTTATTACAGCAACATCAAAGACGAAGTAATCTTTAAATCCTGAAGCATCCATTAAGGTTAATAATCTAATAATATCATTTAATGCTGTAGACGAATCACCCACAATCTTTTCAGCATCTTCAATCGAATTTATTTCCAATACTTTAAAAAGTTTATCGATGTCTTCTGTAGAAACATCCTTCTCGACCAACAAATCTTTTAAAACATCATCAGAAACTTTACCTTTTTTATCCAATACCATGCAGGCATCCATAAAATGATTCTGATTAAACGATAGCTTTTCAAGTAATTCCTGTAGTAACTGACGACTACCAATACGTACTTTTACAATATCTGAAGAAAGTCCAAAAGCTTCAATGGAACTTAAACATGTACGCAAAACTTCTGCCTCAGCTGAAACTTCTTTTTCACCAACTATGTCAAGATTCCATTGATAATGTTCACGCTTTCTACCACGCACAGTTCGTTCATATCTAAAACATTGAAAAATTCCAAACCATTTTGCTGGCAATGGTAAAGCACGACCCTTCGAAATAATCAATCTTGCTAAAGAAGGAGTCATTTCTGGTCTTAGAGCCAATTCTCGATTACTTTTATCTTCAAAAGCATATATTTGGTCTACAACTTCTTCACCAGCTTTTCGGATAAATAATTCTCTATTTTCAACTACGCAAACATCATATTGCTGGAAGGCTGATCGCTCAGCACACTTCCGCCAAATATCAAATATCCAATTCCGGATGATCATATCTTCCGGGAAAAAATCGCGCATCCCACGTGGAGGTTCTAAATTCATTTAACTTCCTAAATCTATATTGTATTTATCAGAAAATTGATTTTATTCATTTTGATTCTGCAGAATCAGTAGTGTCAGGTTTTTCGGCCTCAGCACCTTCTTCTTCACTAATCCAGTTTTCTAAAATATCAATGATCATTTTTGCTTGTTTATTATTGCTGATATTAAACTTACTTTGTTGACGGTAAGCATCATTCCTTTTTTGATATCTTCTAATCGTATATTTAACTGGACCATATTCTTCTTTTCTGAAATCCCAATCTTGGAATTTATACATCAAAGTTGACCATGCACCTTTTGTTAAAACAACCTTATCTAACTCTTTGACTTTTAACAAGCCATCTTCTTCATAATTAATAGTTAATTCGTCAATTGTAGAAGCCATTAATATTTTCCTTTCTTTTAAAAATTAAATTAGCTAACAGGGGCAATATGTTTACGTTTTTTCCAAAACTTCTTCATAAATTCCCATCCTTCATTTGGATCATCTGTAATAATAAATAAATCTAAATCTTTTGGTGATATCATTCCACATTCAATAAAGTATTCCCAATTAATTAAATTATTCCAAAATTCAACGCCAAATAATACGACTGGAATTGGTTTAATCTTTTTAGTTTGAATCAATGTAAGTGTTTCAAATAATTCATCAATAGTACCAAATCCACCTGGAAAAGTCGCTAGGCCTCGGGACTTCAATAAAAAGGTCATTTTTCGAATGCTGAAATAATGAAATTGAAATAATAAATGTTTAGATACATAAGGATTACTCATTTGTTCAAATGGTAAAGAAATATTTAATCCTATAGATGCACATTTCGCATCATGAGCACCCCTATTGGCAGCCTCCATGATGCCTGGACCTCCACCCGTTAAAACTACATACTTATCTTTATCTGCGGACTTTTCACTTACAATACGTGCAAACTTTCTAGCCATATCATAGTATCGACTCATCTTTACTTTTTTGGTAGCTTCTCTAACGTCTTTTTTGGATCCAGATTTTTTGGCTTCACTTAATTCCTTAGAAGCATCTTTTGGAGATTTTGTTCTGGCAGATCCAAATATAGCCATCGTACTTTCGATACCATGTTTTTTAAATTCCATTGCTGGTCGTAACATTTCTAGTTGCAATCGTATTCCACGAAGTTCGTAGCTAGAACTGTTTATAAACTCTAAATCTTCATATGCTTTTTCAGGCAAGGGCATACCTTTTGCCGCTTCACCAAAGGCGCCTACTTCAGCAGAAGCTTTTTTCTTTTTACTTGCTGTTTTTTTCTTTTGAACAACCTTCTTTTTTTTCATATCAATTCCACTAAATTTTTAATTTTCTTTTTATTTTTTGTATTATGTTATCAAGATTATTAGCAAAAACAGAACTATCTTTCAGAGTTCTCTTCTTAAGTTTCTTTTCATGATCAAACTGAGTATCTCTTAAAACAGCCATTAAGTTTCTTTTGGCCATCATATCAACAATATTTTCATCTGTAAAAATTGTACCTTTAAAATCAATCGCATAAGCATCAGCTTTTAAAGCTCTATAGGCAAGCTCAATATCCGCTGTTGCTAATAAATCAAACTTTTGAATTCTTTCAATTATCCAATCATCTGCCCCATCAAAAGCGTTTCCTACAGCAACATTTTTTATAGGAGGTTTCACTTTTAAAGGTGAGGCTGATACTATAATTGTTTCTAGCTGATATCGATCAACCACCTTTTTAATTATTTCTTTTACCGGACAAGCATCACCATCTACATAAAAAATAAACATTAAATTTAATTTATCGCTTCCTGGGTTTTTGGAGATGGCTGAACCTGACCAACTGCTTTGATAACAAATAGCAAGTCACCAGCATTCACCTGCTGGCCAGTAGATTTATTTATTCGAGTTACTTCGTATTCTTGATTGGCTTCATAAATAACATCTGATTCACCATTAAAATTTGCTAAGGTTACTGAAGTAAAAAGTTTCATCGCTTCAATCAAACAAATTTTGTGATCAATTGTTATTTTATCCCCTAGTTTTACAAACTCAGGTTCCGTAGGTGATGGCGTAAGATAAAAGATGCCCGTTGACGGTGAAATCACTTTAAGTTCATTGCTTTCAGAAATTGTCAAACTTGCAATATCAAATTTTTGTTCTGATACACCGGCGTATTCTTCGATTTCACTTACTAATTCTTTTGAATTTACATTGCTCAAAAATTTAGGGAGATATCCGGTATCGTAATCACCTTCTCTAAATACAGAGTCCTTTAAAATTCTTTTAATTAATGGTATATTGGTACAGATTCCTTTTATGGTTACACGATCTAAATAATTTAATAATTTATTAATCGTATCTTCTCGATTATCACCATGGCATATGATCTGAACAACCATACTATCATAATATGGCGAAACGAATTTTCCTTGAGCGATTGTTGAAATGATTTCAATATACTCTTCATCAGGCATCATGAATTCAGTTACTTCACCAGGATTTGGCAAAAACTGAATAGAGTTATCATCAGAAACTTTCATCTTTTCAGCATTCACTCGAACTTCCATTGCGTATCCATTGTTATTAACAACAATTGATTCAATTGATTCTCCTGAAGCAATTTTGAATTGGCTTGTCACTATATCAACACCTGAAACAGCTTCAGTAACTGGATGTTCAACCTGTAATCTTGTATTCATTTCCATAAAATAAAGACTTTTACTTGGTAAGTCAAAAATAAACTCAACCGTTCCAGCTCCAATATAATTTATTTCATTGGCAATATCTTCGGTATATTTAAAAGCCTTTTGCATCAACTCATCAGGCAACATGGTAGAACTTGATTCTTCAATTAGTTTTTGATTGTTCCTTTGAACGCTACAGTCTCTTAATCCTAATATTTTTGTATTACCATTTGAGTCACGTAATAGTTGTATTTCAATGTGACGTAACGAAGTTATATATTTTTCAAGGTACACATCACCATTACCGAAAGCACTTTTAGCTTCAGCACAAAGTTGATGAAAAATCTGATGAATATCTTCAGGTTTTTCAACAACTTGGATTCCTTTACCCCCGCCACCATGTACGGCTTTAATCATAACAGGATAGCTAATTTTATCGGCCACACTAGCGGCTAAATCTGAACTTGTCAAAACTCCGTGACTACCTGGAACAACTGGTATATTAAGTTTCAAGGAAGTATTAATGGCATTTGATTTATTACCCATCATTTCCATACTATAAACTGATGGACCAATAAAATTAATTTGATGGTTTCGACAATACTCAGCAAATTCTGAATTTTCAGATAAAAACCCAATCCCAGGATGCAAGGCGTCAGCTTCTTCATGTTCTGCAATTTTCAAAACACTCTTTGCATTTAAATAACTTTCATCAGGTGTATTACCACCAATACAAATTAAATGATCATTTCCAGTAATCATATCGGCAGCCACGGAGTTCATATCCGGATCCGATTGAACCAAAACCACTTGGATATCATTTTCTTGCGCTTTTCGAATTAATTTAACAGCTGTACAACCACGTGCATGAATAAGAACTCTTTGAATCGGCCGTATATTTGATATTTCATTTTGCTTCAATTCATCATCTTCAGTCGTAAGCAATGAACCTTTCATGATTCGGACAAAAACATCTTCAACGGTTTCTTTAGGTACAGGCATATTTGGATCAACTTCTTGTAATCTTTCATCTAGATCATCAGAAAAAGGATTTTTAACCAGTCCACGCATTGCTCCTTCTTTTTGCGAAAGATAATTCGATAACGTCGCAATGGATGGCAAATATGATCGCACAACAATTTGTCCTGCAAAAGGCATGTTAGTTCCAGAAAAATAATAAGTTTGAACGCATGGATGAGTTACAAAACTTGCTTGAGCACCTCCTGTACAATCTCCAAAACCAAAAACTATAATTGGTAAGTCATTATCTCTTACAAATCTTGTAATTCGGTCATTAATGATTGGCATTGAGAACAATGCTCCAGCACCTTCTTTAGTCTGCATACCACCTGATGAAATAAAACATACAACAGGCAATCTTCTAATAGCGCAATCCACTAAAAGTTTACACACCTTTTCAGCACTGGCCATATCAAATGCACCGGCTTGAAAATCAATATTACTTATGATTACTCCGACTCTATGCGGAACTTTATCAGATTTAAACCTTCCTATTCCTGTAATGATTCCACAGGGTGTTACATTATTTTTTAATGCTTTCTCAATTGCTATTCTAAATCCTGGAAAAGAAACAGGGTTTGCCGACATTAAATTATTGTCAGAATGATATTTAAAATCAGTGAAAAATGTTTCTATAAATGAATTTGCACTTGTTAGTTTTTTCTTTTTCTCTGCAGTTAAAATTTCCTGAATTAGCAGATCGTTATAAGCAATAGTAATTCGATTCCAAAAATCTTTTCGACCAATACTTTTTGGGTTAATTCGACCTTCATAAATCTTGCCCTCTTTTTCAGATAAATAATACTCAGGTAAAATTCGTTCGAAAAAAAATGTAATAATAACTAATAAGGTGTCTGACAATCTTGGAAAAACTAATTTTTTCCATAATTCTACACTGGTTAGATATTCACCACATTTCGAATGATGAATAAAAAAGATCAGCCAATTGTAAAACTGCTCTCTTAAACTATTTAAACTATTCTTGTCGTTCTGATCATCTAAATGATTTTCCATAAAATCATGCGTAACCGTTTGCAATGCCGTATCTAATAAATTTCTGACTGATTCTTTTGATAGAATCTTGTAAGCGTTTGCTTCTTTGGCAATTGAGACCAAGTTAGTCACAATATTATTATATATGCCATCGAAAATTAAAACGTTTTGGCATTCCTTAATAAATTCTTCCCTAAGATCATCATCAACCAAAACATCTAAAATTGTTTTATCTGTCTCACTATTGGTGGAATGAGAAAGGGAGCTTTTTACAATCTTATCTCCCAATATACTTTCAAGTAATTTTCGATTTACCGAAATCTTTTTAAGGTTTTCCTCATTTGAAATAAGTTCTTTTAAAGAATCTGAAAAAACGATATCTTTAAATAATTCCTCATCATAAATGGATGTATTGATGATTAAGGTATTAAATTCCATGGCAAAAGAATACTTCACGTTTTCAATTGATGTTTTATCAAGTAAAAATAAATTGATTACTCGCTTAGTTTCATAACTAAACTTATTTTTTAAATAGTTTCCAAATTGATTTGAATCATCTTGAACCATTTGGCATAATTCTTTGACCTTATTAATTTCCTTATTTTGAAATAAATACTTTTCTTCATCATAATTTTCCAGATATTGAATTAATGATAAGAAATCTGTCTTGGCATCAGACTTCCAAAGGTTATACAAATAGAAGGCATAGTTAAATTTTAAATCTTCAATAGATTTATCATAATTTCTCTGTGGGTCACCTTTAAATAATTTAGTGAATCTATTATATTCCTCAAATCGATCTTCTCTTCTAGCAACAAATGTTTTCCAAGATTTATTAAGTATGTCATCATAAATAATTTTATCGGGGTCTTGTAGCCAATTAAAAAAAGCTGCGCGGCGATCTTTTTCTGTTCTTTCGTCTAAATCTCCCTTTGGTGCTTGTTGTGGAGCTAATCGCCCATAAGTTTCAACCCTTCTGGATTGGATCTTTTTACGCAAATTCAAATACCTTAAATATCGATTTGCCACACCAAAAACATTATTTTGTTGAGACGGAATACTACTTAAACTCAAGTGAGATACTTCCTGAAGTCTCTTCTGTTCTTCAGAAGGATTAATAAACCTAAAAATACTTTTTCGAGAATGCTCAAATATATATTTATTATTAGCAACAAATTCTATGGTGGCATTTTCGATTGATCTAATACCAGAAACAATTGCCTTTTTTAAATTTGTAAATGTATCGCCCTTTTCACCAGGGGCATAATCTATAATTCCATCTAAGTAACCTTTTTGATAGAGCTCATATGATGAGACACCAACATACTTTGCACATTCCTGCCAACTTAAATTATACTTTCGAACAATACTTTCAAGTCCAATAGGATGTATCGTATTAAAAACTCCGTCTCTAACAGATAAAAGAAGATTAGTAGTTGCTAATGGAATTGCACCTCCAGAATATCCTTGTCCCAATACTATTCCCAATGTAGGAATGCCTACATTTCCGAATTCAGTTATTAAAGCAGAAATTGAATGAGCTTGATTATTCTTATTAGCTTCCTCTAATGCATCAGCACCAGGGGTATCCATAAAAGTAACTACTGGAATATTAAGTTGAGTGTACTCTCTTAAAATTTCTACTGCTTTATTGTGATGTTCAGGACCCCATTGTCCATTATTTACATTTCGATTTTGAGTGATAAAACCAATTCGTCGGAACTCATCTCCAAAATCCATTTCAGCTTCTAAAGCATAGAGAGGCCCTACATTATTTTCTTTGATTATTCTTAATCCAAAGTTTTTTAAAATTTCCTGCGAACCTGGTCTACCTTTTTCACCAGAACCAGTTGGATTAACAGTTCTTTCAATATAAGTGTCAATATCTAGTTTTTTTAATTCTGCAATTGCCTCAACTATTCTACCCTCATCAAGGACACCTTCTAATGCGATTTGTTTAGAAGAATCTTTGGATTGAGGAAATAAAGAAAAATCTTTAGAAAGTCTTTCTGCTATTAAATATAGTTGATCTGCACCAGATGAATTTGTCACCATATAAAACCCCAAATGATATCTATTGTGAATAAGCACTTAAAAAAGGTGGTATTTTAAGCCGAACAATTGAAAGGCAAAATAATATGTTTCTAAACATTATAATGATTAAGAATTACAAAATATATTGATGAATTTTATTGATAATCACTAATAATACATAGTTTGAACAATGGCCTAAGTTCATAAATGCACAAACTGAAATTTAAATTTATCAAGTATATAATTGATTTTGCTTCATTATCATTATGGAGCGTGGTATAAATTCTAATTATTTTGGTTTAGGAAAATGAATCCATCAAAAACAATTCCTTCATTATTAATTAAAGAGAACAAATACACCAATTTAAGTGATCAAATTATTGTAGAGGCACCCTTACAAATTAACATTAATGGGAATCCACTTAGCGTCACAATGAGAACGCCAGGTCATGATATATTTCTTACAATTGGTTTTCTTTTCAATGAAGATTTACTATCCAATATAGATCAAATAGAATCAATTGAAGAATTAAAAAAATCTGAGGATGAAGAAATCTTTGCCGTAATTGTGAAAATTCCAGATTTTGAAAACCCTAGTCAATCAAGAAAATTTATTTCTAATTCTTCATGTGGACTCTGCGGCAAGGAGTTTTTATCTGAGCACTATTTCAAAAATGGCAAATTAAATTCAAATTTCAAAATTAATCCAATCAAAATTCAATCCTTGATAAATATAATGCAGGATAAGCAAACTCTATTTAATTTAACGGGTGGCTGTCATGCAGTAGCAATATTCGACAATACATACAATTTTATGTGCCTCTTTGAAGATGTTGGCAGACATAATGCAGTAGATAAAGCAGCCGGATATTTGTTAAAGAACAATACTATAAATGATGCCCAAATAATGCTAATAAGTGGAAGACTTTCATTTGAAATACTTGCCAAAGCCTATCAATTAAAAATAACACACATTTTGGCCGTCTCATCACCTACATCATTATCCATAGAACTAGCAGAAACTTTAGGAATTTGTATTGCTGGATTCTGTCGACAAAATAGAATAACTATATTTTCCTGTAAAGAAAAAATATTAACCAATGATTTATTGTGAGTAGACCTTATGCCGTGTAAAGATATTTCTGAATTACATCGATTAATTTTAGATGAGAATGACGTTCTAGTGAACTATGAAGCCATAAAAAATACCTGTGGCTCTAAAATAGAAGATAAAAAAGAATTAAAAAAGTATTTAAAACACGATATTCTTACTATTTTAGAAAAACCTTTCTCAGTCGCCTCTTCCTTTTTTGAACGAAAATATTTAATCAGTATTCATTCATGCATAGGGATATTTTTAGGATTAGACCCTATATACAATGGTTTAAACGCAGAATTAATTGGAATTGAATATGATCATGGAAACATTGAAGCTATTATAAAAATAGGATTAGAGATGCCTGTTCAAGATATTACCCCTTGTTCAAATAGCTGTGGTAGTTGTGGCACAAAATCAAAAAAATAAATAATTTAAATGCCACAACCTAAATCATTATATATTCATATACCCTATTGTAGAAATATTTGTGACTACTGTTCATTTCCCGTTTTTAAAGGAAATATTGTTCCCGATACTTATATAGAGGCTTTGAAATCAGAATGGGAAATGATTCTAAAAGATCATCAATTTAATCCTGAATTAGAAACAATATATTTTGGTGGTGGCACGCCATCGTTGTTAAACGAAAATCAATTAGAAGAATTAATTACTTATTTTACAAAATGGAAAAATAATAATTCAATTGAAATTACTTTGGAAGCGAATCCTACTAGTTTATTAAAAAGTAAAATTCACTTCTGGAAATCTTTAAAAATAAATCGTATAAGTTTGGGAATACAAAGCTTATCAGATAATACTTTAAAAACACTTACCAGGACTCACTCGTCGAAATTATCTAAAAATTCGATTCAATTATTAAAAGAGAGTGAATTCCCCTCTTTCAATCTTGATGTTATTTTTGGAGTGCCAGGTCAATCCGTCAAACAATTTGAAGAAGATTTAAAATATATTCTTGACCAAAACCCTACTCATATTTCAGCTTATGAACTTACTATAGAAGAAGGAACACCATATGCGATCAATAATATAAAGCAAGGCCCTGAAGACGATGTGATAGCTATGACCGAAATATTAGATAAGCTCACCCCTCAATATGGAATTCTAAAATATGAAATTAGTAATTACGCAAAACCTGGTTTTGAATCCAAACACAATATAAACTACTGGTTAAACAATTCTTATTTTGGATTAGGGTCTGGAGCATTTTCATTTATTAATAGAACGCGCTCTTCAAATGAACGAAATCCACAAGAATATATACAATTAATTGAGCAAAATAAATTAGCAAACGTTTTCGAAGAAACGTTAAGCGACGAAAATTATGCCCGTGAAACGTTAATGACACAACTTAGAACTGTCAAAGGAATAAATTGTTCGGAATTCAAAACTCAAACAGATTATAATCCAATTGATTTGATAAAAGGCGAAACAGAACTTTTTATTGAAAATAATCTCATGACCATATCTGAAGGAAATATTAAATTAACGGCGACTGGTTTAAAAGTTGCGAATTCTATTTTGAAAAATTTTATCTAAGAGACACCTACTTTAGTAGGCATCCCTCATTTAATAAAATCTTATTCAATAAAAATTTCTAATTCCATCACGTCTACAGGAGTATAACTTTCCATACTTTCAAGGTCCATTGCATTCATAGAATCAAAATGAGTTGGTTTATCACCTTCAGTCAAGGTTTGGTCTGATTTATTATATTCGTAAAATAATGTCCCATCATACGTACCAAGTAACCCTTTTTCTTTAGTGAAAAAAGCTGGATTAACGATTCTTGTAAATGTATCAAAAGCAATTTTAAAAGCTGAGGCATCCTCACTTTCAACTGCAAACAATACTTCTAAATCGTCATAGGTCACTTTAATGTTTTGACTAATGAAATTAGAAATAATCGTTGGAGCCATAATTATATTGTAAATAATAAGTTTACTTTCATCAGATCTGGCAATGTCTCCTAAGGCCGTGTTTACTTTAGCTAGCGTTTCAAGGTTCCATGTAGTTAGTGAACCATCCTGCCAAAAATTAGTTGCCAAATCCATTTCTGCCTGGGTTATGATAGAACCATGTGACAATAGTGACTGAATTGGTAATCTAGAATCACCCATTAACCATCGAATTGTATTAAACCCTTCTATTTTTTCTGCTGCTGCATCTCCATCAAAATTTGTATCATCAGTACTGGTATCATCAATCTCATCAAATGATCTAAGTAAGTTTTTATTAACTGTATCGATAAAATTAGATTTAAATCTATTTGAAATCGAATCATCTACATAAACAGTGGTGATATCATTTAAGGAATTATCGGGCAATGCAACTGCCATTTTTACACCTTTTTCATCACCTACTATTGATTTTGCTTTAAACATATATGTTTGATTATTATCACCAAAAATATTATCTTCGTTATCCAATTCACTAATTGTTTTCCATCCTGGATGGTAAGAAGTACCACTAATCGCATATTCATCATTTTCAAAAGTAACATTCAACATTAAATTTTTGGGCTTGCCTAAGTCTAATGTCTCTTTTTGGGCAGCACTAAGTTTATCCCAATTTTCTTTTGCAAATGTTATCAAAGTATCAAAATCTGATACAAACTTTAAAGACATAGACTTTTTCGTAGCACTTCCTTCAAAGCTTACTTCTAATGTGGAATTTTCAGAAATAGTTGTGGAAACATCATCAACAATATAGGTTTTGCTCTCAACAGAACCGAGGAGTATTTTACCTTTTAAATAATTTTCCGATCTACTAAATAAAAATGTAGTAACGGGACTACTATCATTTCCATTATATAAGCTTACTTTCCAATCAAAACCTGGCAAAGTTTTTTCTAATTTGAATCCCGTGAAACCATCATCACCATCAGTTGGATAGATGACATCCACTTCTAAATTTCTTAAAATTCCACTATCGTAAATTTCAATAAATGTTTTAACCACACTTTCTTTGATATTCTCTGAAAATCTTAAATAGGAAAAAATCGTACTATACACGCTCACTGCAATAGACTCTTCACCATCTGATTTTGACTTTTTAGAACTCTTTTTACCACTTGAACTAATCGATGATAATAATAAATTATCAGGCAATTGAACAACAGAATTTCTGAAATTTGCAGATAATCCCTGATCATCAAATATTTCATTTGATGTTTCTTTGGTGCCACCTGTACCACTAATAGAAGAGCCACCACACCCAATAAGAAACAAAAGGGGAATTATAGCCAATCCGATTAAAGTTAAACGATTCGTATTTTTCATTTTATTTCTCCTTATTTTTTTCTTCAAAATAATAAAGTCCAATACCAGCTCTATAGGTAGGTTCATTATCAATTAATGTTGTATTTAATTCTTCTTGCGATAACCAATGATCAACTTTTCTTAAAAAATCAATCCCATCATCTTTAGCTTTTCTTCTCAAATAATCTTTTGACTCTTTTGATAATAAATCGCCCATGGCTTTCAATTGCAAGAAATCAAACCTACCTGGATTTTCTATATTATGATGAATCGTACTAATTAAATCTGAGACATCAGAACCCAAAAATTCGATCTTTAAATCATCGTTATTTGTAGGTATATATGCTTCATTGATTAAATATACTTTTTCATTTTCGACTTTTACACTTCCAATTCTCAACAATTCTTCCATGATTGGTTTAGGAGGAATATCACCACAATAACTTTCAATCAAGGATTTAAACGACAATTCGCTTCCTTCAATTTCTAAAACTTTTGGCTTACCACTTCCGTCCAAGTACTTTTGGTCATTTAACCAACCACTAATTACGCGAGCTGCTTTGTTATGTTTAAACACGGATTCATTTGCATCTGGCGAATCAGAAGATAATAATTCTTTAACATCATGTCTAGAAATTCCAGTTAAAGTCGCGATCTTTGAATTGGAATTCTTCTTTAAGGGATCGGAAAAATCTTCATAAGCCACATTTACATAAACCCACTTAACATATTCAACAAATGTGCCATATGGCACAGATTTTTGTATGAGAAGCTTTACCAATGGTTTTAGTAGCTTAACAAGTGAACTACCTATCACATTACTCATTAAACTCTCCTTTAAATTCATTATTTGTTTATTTTTAACCAATATTAGCTTATTATTGGCAAATGTATGTTTATTTTAAACCATTTTATAAGAATTGTTGAAAAAATAATTTTCTTACCGTAAATACATAGCCTAATCTTTTACTTTCCAATATAAGGGTGAGGAGTAAAAATTAAATTTAGTAATGCCAAGTACTCAATATAATTCATAAAAACAATTAGTAGTATAGAAGCAATTTATCAATTCAATCAACGAAGAGGAACTCAAAATGAAATATACAAAAAATCTTTTATTTAGTTTAATTATTGTTCTTATACCAATTGCTTGCTTTTCGGCCGAGGAAGATGAAGTCCATCCATATGAAAAAATGCAAGATGAATACTTTCAAAAAGTTAAAGTCGATTTTCCGCATATTAAAAACTATAAAACAAAACATTTCAGCATCAATTACACAATGAAAATCAATAAATTCAC
Organism: Planctomycetota bacterium; assembly: GCA_002746535.1. Classification (GTDB taxonomy): domain Bacteria; phylum Planctomycetota. The sequence continues at coordinate 16,640 of NVWA01000001.1, read as the reverse complement.
AAAAGAACTTCCTAAAACATTAGAAGCATTTTTAAAATTATTCAAAAAAATCATGGCAATTAATTCTGAAACTCAAGTCTATAAAGGACGATTAGAAATATATTTTTGGGAAAAAAGATCTGAATACTTAAGATTTTCAGCGAAGTTTGAAGGCTTTAATGCAGGTGCCTCTGGCGGATATTTTACGATCACAAAAATGGGTTGGCCAAGGATCAATCTCCCACTTGAAAACAACAGTCGTGGTATAAAAGGCAAAAGAGCAAGAGCCTTGCTTGTTTTATTTCATGAAGGTACACACGCCCTGTTTGCGAAATACAGAACAGATGTACGTTTGCCAACATGGCTAAATGAAGGTTTAGCTGATTACTTTGCTTTTTCTGTTATTGATAAATATTATAGAAGCTATAAACCCATGATAAATGCAAAAAAAAATCATATGAGATATATTAAAAGCGGCTTAAAGTCTGGTAATTTAAGATCCTTTAGAGATTTATTCCATCAACAAGGAACTTCTGGAGGAGCTGATACAGGTGCTTATGCACTAGGCTGGCTATCTGTTAGTTATTTATTTAAAAATCATAAGAAACGATTTGTGAAATTCTTGAAAAGCTGTAAAGATTCAGAAGTTTTAGGTGCTACTTCTAGCGGTAGAGTAAGCGGACGCAATATAAAAGAGCTGAGAGCAAATATGGCAAAATCCCATGAAGTAAAAAAGATAGAACTTGAAAGTTTATTTAAAAAGGCTTTTAATATGGGAATAGATAAATATGGAAAAGTTTTTTATTCTGCGATAAAAAAGTCACCAAAACTATTGAAAAGTTTATAACGATTAATCTCTTTTATTTTTCTTTTGAATAAAGCAAAGAACATCTTTGCCCGTTGAACCAGTGCCATCTTTTTCAGTTATTATTCTAGCATAGACAACTTTGTATTCAATTACGGAGAACCCATCTTCTAAATAAATTACATCTAGTGCTCTAGAATCATTAGAAGCATAATAGGTAGTATCAGCTCCGGTTTCTTCCGTTAACCTTGAAACACTTTCAATCTCATTGATAAGCCTCCAACGGTAATCACCGGTTCCACCACTAGCTCTTAATCTTATGTTACCTCCGGTAGTTATTGTAATAACATCAACAATTTCTTCTACAATCTCCTGCAAATCATCGTTGGTATGAACGGTTGAAGCTTTAAGGGTTAAATCATCTCCATCTTCAGCCAACTTCTTTCCTAATTTATTGGATGATTTTGATTTACTCATCAATTCTAAAACTAATGACTTCAACTCAATTTCAGAGGTGTTTGTCCTAATCAAGATCGAAGCAGAATGTTCATTAATACAAAACTCTTTAGGTAAAATTAGTCCAACATTAGACCCAATTACATCACAAGCACTATCACTCAGGTAAATATTAATGGCGAAAGAGTCATCGATTTTATAAAGTAATCTCTCAGATTTAGCATTTATAAAAAGCTCTAAAGCAATTTTACACTTTTCTTCCAAATAACTTTCAGAAAGATTACTTGAACCAACAGCTTTAATATTCAATAACAAAGATTTTATATTTAATTTCTGCAACTCAGCTTTAAAATTAACAATTGTAGCAGAATAATGTTCTAATAGATTTTGGTCAACAACCTGTTGAAGAGAATCTGAAGTCTGAGTCTTTCTCTTTACATTGTCTAGAAAATTCGATTCATCGCAAAATATTGAACCAACGCAATTTAAAAGCAATGAAACTAAAATAATCCATTTGCAATTAGAAAATACCATAGATTCTTCCTTTATTATACACGCCAAACCATCTGCTTCATTTGCAAAAAGTCGACATATTACACTTTTAAAACTAGATTGCTATCATAAAAAATCGTTTATAATCTTATATTTTATAGTAAAACCAATACACTATAAAACGTCATAAACCATTCTTACGAAAGTACATATCTTATTAAATGGACAATCCATTTCTTGAACTAAACAACATCTCTCCAAGTCAAGCTTTCGATATATTAGACGAACTGAAACCACAAGGCATCGCAATTATTTTGTATTTTTTACCAACTTTACATGGAAAATTAATTTTAGAAAAGTTTACACCCATCAAACGAAAAGATATTCTCGACAAAATAGATGTACTGAGTCCTGTTGATGATGAAGCCATGGGAGCATTAGCTAAAATTGTTCAAGAAAAACTGAACAACCCAACAGCCAGAGTAAAAATAAATGGATCCCAAATAATACAAAAAATATTGAGCAATTCTTCAAATGAACTAAGACATCAGTTCACAAATTTTCTTCAGCCTACGACACAAGTATTAAATGATTACACTCCTAAATCAAATTTATCTTTTAATGAATTGTCGAAAATCACTAATAAGTCGTTTCAACGATTAATTAGAGAAGTTGATAGAAAGTTACTTCTACTTTCTATCAAAACAGAAAGCGAACTCTTTAAAATCAAATTGAAAGAAAATAGTTCTCAGGGAGCACTTGAACTTTTAGAAACTGATTTAAGAGATTTTGGACCAGCAAAAAAAAGTGATATATTGAAAGCACAAAATAAAATTGCCAACCTTGCTATGAAACTTTCAGAACAAGGTGTCATAACCTTAGATTCTGAAGAAAATTTTATTTAACAACAGAAAGATTTAATGAATAGGAATTCACCATCATCTACATCTTGGAATCTTCATGATTTCTGTGCAAACACACTCAGAAGATCTAGTAATATTCAAAAAGCCTTATCAGATATATCAAGGTATATTGCCAGTCGATTAAATGCCGAAATTTGCTCCATTTACCTTGTTGATAAAACAAATGACACATTGGTTTTAGAAGCTAGTTATGGTCTAGATATTAAAGGTGATCAAGTAATAAAATTAAACTTTGATGAAGGGTTAGTTGGACTCGTAGCACAACAAAAAGCTTCTGTTGAAATTTTAGATCCTTCCAAACATGAACGATTTAAAAAGTTTCATTTTATTGATGAAGAAAAATTAAAAACATTTTTTGGGTTTCCTATTTTAGTCCAAGAAGAATTGGTCGGCGTTTTAGTAATTCAAACTCAAAAAAAATACAAATCTAAATATATAAGACAAAATAAAATTGAACTTATCGCAAATGAAATTGGTGATGCGATCAGTTCAGCTCGTTTAACAGATGGTGAAATATATGAAGTATCATCTGAAAATATTTCTCAAAAAGTTGCCCACAAAAGAACGTATTTCCTAAAAGGAATTGGAGCATCGATAGGAATCGCCATTGGATTTGCACACTTTCAGAATCAAGATCTTTATACATTAAAACTTTCTAGGGAAGGTACAAAGGGATTCTCGATTGAATGTGAAAAATTGATCAATGCCATTAAAAGTGCAAAAACCGATTTAGAACTTGCAGAAAAGAAAGCTCGCAAAGATCTCGGCAAAGAAATTAGCACTATATTCCAAACACATATTGAGTTACTTGACGATGAACTTATTGAAGAGTTTAAAGCATGTATTGAACAAGGGCATGCCGCAGGAACGTCCATTGATATGGTCTTGACTGAATATCAAATTCGATTCAGAGAATCAAATAACGCCTATCTACAAGAGCGAGAACATGATATTATTGATATTAAAAATCGTTTGCTTAAAGCATTGTACCAAGATGAAGCTTCCAATGACAATAATGATTCTAATCAAGATATAATATTGGTCGCTAAACAACTCCTACCTACCGATGTAATACATGCACCTGAGAATAATGTTACAGGATTCATACAAACATCTGGAGGTAAAACATCCCATGCTGCAATTCTTGCAAATTCATTAGCCATTCCTATGATTTCAGGAATCCAAACAAGTCATGAAGATATTCACGAAGGTGACTTCTTAATCATTGATGCTGATTCAGGGGTTGTTCAAATAAATCCGACCTTAGAAATATTAAGCAAATATTACGAAAAATTAAATCAAGAACATGACAATAATTTAACACACGTACATTTTGATAAGTTTTGCACAAAAGATAATAAAACTATAAAAATAATGGCGAACATAGGCATTCATTCAGAATGTAAAATAGCCAACGATGTTGGTGCTAATGGTATCGGTTTATATAGAACAGAATTTCCATTTTTATCTAGTACTAGTTTGCCAAGCGAAGAAGAACAATATGAATTATACAAATCAACAATTCAATCAATGAATGGACTTCCCGTTACGATACGAACTTTAGATTTAGGCGGTGATAAGTTCCCCAGTTATTTCAAATTTCCTGATGAACAAAATCCTTTTTTAGGTTATCGATCAATTAGAATTTCACTTGATATTGTCCAGGAATTCAAAGCTCAATTAAAAGCCATATTTCGTGCGGCAATTCATGGTAAGGCAAAATTAATGATACCCATGATCTCAAACCTTGAAGAAGTTTTAAAGACAAAAGTAATTATTGAAGAAGTGAAATCGGAACTTCAAAAAGAAGGGAAAGAATTTGACCCTGATGTCCCCTTTGGGATTATGGTAGAGGTCCCATCAACAGCTTTAATTCTCGATATTTTACTAGACCATGTAGACTTTGCTTCTATTGGTACCAATGACTTAATCCAATATACATTAGCCGTTGATCGAAATAATGCTCAAGTATCAGAAAATTTTCAAACGATGCATCCAGCAATTTTAAGACTTCTTAAAAGTATTGGATCAATTGGTAAAGCCAAAAAGAAAGAAATATCTATCTGTGGTGAAATGGCGAGCAACCCATTGTATGCACCTGTCATTGTTGGTTTTGGAATTAAAAATTTATCTATGACTCCTAGATCAATTCCATTAATTGCAAATATTCTAAATAGCATCACTTCTAATAGTTGTAAAAAATTGGCGGAAAACTCTTTAAAACAAGAGACTTACGAAGATGTAAAAAAATACCTATTAGACGAAATAGGCCACATCATTTAATTTCTGTAGTATTATTCTACATTTGATTTTAAAGAAACTTCGAGAACAAACTTCTCACCTTCAGGAGTCTCAAAACCTACAACGATACAGGGAACTCCTTTTTTATGAATAATTTCAGTTTCCCCGGGTTTCCCTTCCACAACTGTTGGTAAGGATATATTAAATTTGTATTTCGTTTCACTAAAACTTGATTTTGCAGCGCCAGCAACCATGTTTACGATCTCACCAATGCCATCTCTGATATCGTCTTTATTCAAAGTATTTTGCTCACAACCCAACATATTACTGACTATTTTATCGGCAAATGCTCTAGGAAAACTTATTATCACGGTCCCAGACCCTGAACCAGCCAAACCAATCAATGCTGAAATATCACCAAACACCATATCATTGTTTTTCAACGCAAGAGATTTTCTTTCAATTTCCATCTGAACCATTGTAGAAAACACATTGACTAAAGAAGTAATAAACGGGTTGATTAAATTAACATCTAAGCCTGCCATACAAAAACCTCATAAATTATTCAACGAATTCAACATGAAGTATAATCCAATTAAATTTAGGGATCAAATTTAGATTTAAATAATTGATAAAAATATGAAAAAATCTCATAATTTTATCAAAATTCAAAAATTATTAACTCAGCATCGCTTTTCATAGTAAATAATTGTCATTTTAATAATATATGAGAAATATTGATTACGATGAAAAATATCAATTAAATTGGGCTTCAAATGGAACTAAAAATTATTACTTGCCATAATTGTAGAAAAGAACTTCAATTAAATAATTCCATTGGTTTTCAAGATACATGTGAATTTTGTAATGAATATTTACATTGTTGTCTCCATTGTAAAATTTATGACACGAATTCTATGAAATGCACTTCATTTTCAGCAGACAAACAATCATCAGAAATAAATAAAAATTATTGTGAAGAGTTTATGGAAATCAATCGTTCTTACTCAAACGATAAAAACACTAACTCAAAGTCAAAATTAAATGCCCTTTTTAAAGAAGAAACAAAAGAAGATAATTCAACTAGTTTAGATAAATTAAATAATCTATTCAAAAAAGATTAATAATAAAAAGGATTTTTTCATGAAAACAGTCATATCAATATTTATCATGTATCTCATTTTTATAAATTGCCACACTCAAGATAAAAGTAAAAAAATACCAAATTTTTTAATTAAAAATCAATTTTTAACCAAAGAGTCTCACCGTATGATTAGATGGATTAATTTTGATCAGAAACAAAGAAAGTTAATATTTCCATGGTATATGGATATTGCCAAAAAAAGTATAAGCACCATTCAAAAAAAAAATTTAGAACACCAATTAAAACTTAAAGACCTCAAAGATAGAAGCGAAATAAAAAAATTAAATGATCTCTATACGGAAGAAATCAATAAAATCAGAAGTGAAACAAAAAAGGCCGTTCTAGATATTTTAAAAGAAATTGCAAGTACTGATCAAATAAATTCTTATAAAAATAAAGTTACTGAAGCCAATAACTTAAAAAAAGAGCTCGCTGATAATTTAAAAATTTACCATGAAGAAAAAATTAAATTAGGGGCTTTAAAGGAAAATTTAATTGGCTTACAAGCAACTTTGAAAAAAGGTCAATGTCTATACTATCCCGAGATTTGGGCTTTAACACGAACCCCTCTGAGCAAACAAGAAATAAATAATGTTTATAAATGGGTAGGTAAAAACAATCAATACGAACAAGGTTTTTATCTAGGGATAGATAGCAACTCAAGCCAATTAGGTAAAAATGATGGGAGTTATTTTTATATTTATTTAAAAAAAGATTTCGGTACCAAAGATTTTATCACAAAGGCCCCCTCTATTCTATCTTCCAAAAATCTCAAAACTTATGTGAATTTACTTAAATTATATAAGAATCAAAAAACAGAGCTTTTAAGAATATATTCCAAATATTCTGAAATCGTAAAAATACAGTTTGATATGACTCCACCTAAGATTTTAGAAATAAAACAATAATCAAGTCAAAAAAAAACACTGATTCTAACTCATTTTATAACTCGGTGAACTCCAACTACTTTTCCTGCAATTTTAAAATCATCTTTACCAGGAATAACTTCAATAGGTTCATAGTTACTATTTTCTGGAATTAACTTTATTTTATTTTTTCGAAACATGAACTTTTTCACAGTTGCTTCACCATTTATGATGACAACTCCAATTTCACCATTGTTAAGTGATTTTGCTTTTCTAACTATTACGACGTCACCATCATTAATGTTTGCATAAATCATAGAATCGCCTCTGATTCTTAAGGCAAATAAATCTTTCGATTTTCCATATAAATCTTTTAAGCTGAAATAACCATCAAGATTTTCTTCTGCTAAAATGGTAGATCCTGCTGCAACGGCACCCAGAATTGGAATTCCTGCATCTTTTGATTTTGGCAGAAAGTTTTTATGAACGATTTTAATACCTCTTGCAATGCCATCTTCTTTTATAATATAGCCTTTATTATGGAGTGATTTTAAATGATCTTGAGTCGCTTTTGGAGACTTAAAACCAAATTCTTCTGTAATCTCTCTAATTGTTGGTGGCATTGTATACTCTTGTATATATTCGCGAATATACTCCATTATTGCTTTTTGACGCTCGGTTAATTTCATTGATCGCTCCTTATTATTATTTAAAAAATACTATATTGAAATATAGCTATTCTAATTATTTGTCAAACAGAAAATTAAAAAACCACTATATTTATGTCCACAATTTGTGATTTAATTAAAAGTTAAATAATCAATAAAATACATCACACAATCCAACCAATAAAATCTTTAAATGAACTTGAGATCCAATTGAACTTTAGTGATTTCAATTTTACAGAATAGCATCAATATTATTATCTATATGAAAACTTAATCAGGCAATTTTTGCTTTATATATATACATTATAAAGCAATGCAGAAATTATGACGATGAAGAGGTTATATAATTTAAAAACTTTGAAATTGAAATCAATATGGCTTCACCGATTCGATCAACTGGATTAGCTTCAGGACTCCCTGTCAATGACATCATTGAACAAATGATGGAATTATCTAGAGCGCCAATTAGAAGAATCGAAGCAAAAAAGGCTACAAATGAGGCAAAACGTACAGCACTTCAATTTGTAAGCGCTCAAACTCTAAATTTATCTTTGATCTCTTTTGATCTATCAAAAGTATCAACTTTCCACAGTAAGAGTTCCACATCTTCAAATGAAAATATTTTAGTCGCTTCAGCTAGCTCAAAAGCAGCTTCAGGTTCTTACACTTTTAAAGTCGGACAAATTGCTCAAGCAGCTCAAGTAATTTCAAAGGGAATTCAAGACCAAGATAGTACGGCAGTAGGTTCCGGCACTATCACGTTAAATAAAGGAAGAAATACTTTAAATCAATCCACGGACCTCTCATACTTAAATGGAGGTGATGGCATAGAAAATGATTCTATTAAAATTACTGATGATAAAGGAAATGTCACTAAGGTCGACCTTTCAACTTCTTTAACAATCAATGATATCATTGAAAAAATAAACAATGAGTCCAACAACATAACTGCAAGTATATCTTCCGATGGAAGTAGCTTACAACTAAAAAGCAAAGATGGTAGTGACTTTTCAATTGAAGAAATAAGTAATGGTTCCGTTGCAGAAGACCTTGGTATTCTTTCTGAAAGTATCAATGGACAAATTGCAGGATCAACAATACATTATGTCAACGAAGATTCTCTATTATCGATAATTAATGATGGCTTAGGTATCGACATTACTACAAGTGGTATCAATGATCTAACTATCAATAGACTCGAAGGTAACAAAACAGTTGAAACGATAAACTTAGATTTATCAGGAGCAGAAACAGTTGGCGATATTTTAAATAAAATAAACGAAGCAACAGGTGTAGAAAATCTAGTTACGATCAACGAAAGTAGAGATGGAATATCAATTAATAATGATAATTTTAAATTCCTAAATTTTTCAGATTCAGACACGGCTACCCAATTAGGCATTACAGGTACAGATACTGAGGATGGTAAATTAATCTCAGGATTAAACGATACACTTTTACGAAACTTAAATGGTTCTCAAGGAATTGAAGACGGCGAATTTTTTATTGATGTAGAAGATCACGGAACTTCGGATACAAAATCGACAAAAATCAGAGTCAATCAAACAAGCTCTTTGAATGATTTAATCAATCAAATAAATGATTCTAATAGTAATGTAACGGCATCAATAAATCAATCGGGCAATGGTATTCAAATCACAAGCAATGAATCTGATGCAACCATCACAATAAGAAATGGAGATGGTTTTAATACTGCCACAGAACTAGGACTTGAAACAGATGGGACAATTGATTCTATCATCGGATCAAACTTACACAAAAGAACCATAAGTAACAACACAACTCTTGCCTCATTGAACGATGGCGATGGAATAGGGAAAGGTACATTTGAGATTCAATTATCAAGTGGTGTTTCAAAAGAAATTAACTTTAAAAATGATAATCTTAGAACAATTAAAGACGCCATCATACAAATTCAAGGACAATTTCTAAGTGAAGAATTAAAAGTAAGAATAAACGACAATGGAGATGGTCTCGTCATAGAAGATTTAACAGATGGAACGGGTATATTTAGAATAACCGATTCTGATGACCAAAGTGTAGCGACAAGTTTTAATATCGCGAAAACTGCTGACAAGACTTCGAATATCATTGATGGAACATCGGAAGTTATTATAGAAGTTAATGAAAATGACACTCTAGATGATTTGGCATCAAAAATTAATAAGCTGGATGGCATCGGTGTAAAAGCCAGTATTATAAATGATGGACGAACTAGGAATGCCTACAGATTGAGCATCGTTGCTGATAAAACAGGTGCTTCTTCCAATATACTAATTAACTCAACAATTAGCTCTTTTGATTTCAAAACTTCAGCAGAAGGATTAGACTCTATTGTTTCTTATGGGTCGTCACAAGGTTTAGGTAACCCCATCACACTGACAAGTAGCGACTTAAGTATTACAGGTGGTGTAAGTGGTTTAGACTTAGAGTTAAAAGGGATTTCTGAAAACAATATTACCATTACTGTAAACAGAGAATCTGAATCAATTAAAGAAAAAATAACAGAATTCACAGATAAATTTAACGAAATTATTAAAAATATTAAAAACCTAACTCGCTTTGTACCCTCTGAAGAACTACAAGATATTATTAATACAGGGGCAGAAGAAGGTGAAGATCCATTAAAAGATGTAGATGCAGCTAGTGGCTTATTATTAGGTAATTCCACCCTACGAAGAGTTCAAACGGATTTATTCAATTTAGTTTCTTCAAATGTTGAAGGCATATCAAGTAGTATTAGAAGCTTCAGCCAAGTAGGTATTGTTTTAGGTTCCGACGGAGTATTAAATTTTGATGAAGATAAATTTGAAAAAGTTTACCAATCCAATACGGATGAAGTCGTTGACATTTTCACACTAAGTAAAGATATTCTAAATAAAAATACAAACAGAACCAGCGCAACCATAGGCGGAGGATTGACCGTTGTTGATGGATTTGACATAAATTCACTCCTTGCAGGTATTACATCCTCATCAAATTATCAAGCTGATGGTTCTGGAGATGGCGTCAAATTCAAAGGCACAGGATATATTGATTTTAATTTAGGTGAAACTCAAAATATAAAAAGAATCCTATTTAATCAAATTAATAATTCATCCATTAATGCTGAAGAAGATGGCATAAAAAGGTTCAAGTTTCAATACAAATCCGGCAATGGTAAATTTATCGACATCAATGAATTCTTTAATAATAATTCTGGTAGAAGTAATTATACCTTACCTGAATCCATTACGACGAATACGTTAAGGTTATCAATATTAGATGGGAATCCTGATGAATTTAATTTATTAAGCTTCCAAGCATTTGAATCAAGAGGTAATGCTTTCTTAATCAACGATAGGATGAAACTTTTAACTAATCCAGAATCTGGTGGCTTATCGACCGCCATTCAAAGCTTTCAAGATAAAAACACATCTTTCGACAAACAAATTGCCAAAATTGAAGCTAGAGTAGAAAGAGATTCTGAAAGACTTACGCGACAATTTGCTTCAATGGAAAAAATTATCAGCGGACTTCAAAATCAAGGCAACATTTTATCTTCTACTATCAATAATTTACCTTCAAGAAAGTAGGTAAATATTTGTAGTAACAACAATTCAGTATACAATTCAAAAATTATTTTATTTTCGCACCAATTTTTATAATAAATATTTATATCTATCGATGGATAAATCAATTCTTTGCAATTATTTTAACTCAAAAAAGTGTTCGTCGTGCCACCTACTACCTAATTCAATTGAAGAAATTAAAAACCAAAAGATTTTATCTTTAAATGAAATATTTAGCTTAGAAGTTTCACAGGGCCTAATCATTAGAGATATGATTGAAACCCCAAAAGCATTTCATTCTAGAGCAAAAGCAAAATTTTCAGTTGGTGGCACTTCTAATGATCCTATTATTGGAATTACCAATAAAAATTTAATGATAACAGAATTAGAAGAATGCCCACTTCACTTTGAAATAATAAACAATTTACTACCTACAATAAAAAATCTCATAAAGACACATCGAATTACTCCATATGATATTAAATCCAAATCAGGCGAATTAAAAGGCTTAATAATTAAATCAAATAGTGAACAAGATCAACTGATCTTACGATTTATACTTAAATCAAAAAAACATCTTGAAGATATAAAAAGCTTTATGTTGACCATTCAAGAAAAATTCAATTATATTAAAATAATTAGCGTCAATATCCAACCTATCCCACATCAAATCCTGGAAGGTGAAGAAGAAATAATTCTAACGAAAAAAAATACAATCACAGAAAAATATGAAAATATAGAATTAGTTTTTGGCCCAACAAGTTTTTCACAAGTCACACCCTATATAGCCCATAAACTTTATAAAAAAGTTGCTGAAATCATTTCTACAAACAATTGCCAAGGGTTACTCGATCTTTTTTGTGGTGTCGGCGGTTTTTCTATCATTGCATCAGAACATATAAAATGGGGCATTGGCGTAGAAATTTCTGATCAAGCAATTCAGTATGCCAAACAAGCGAGCGAAATTAATCATATAGAAAAGCTAACTTTTTTAAGTGGTGATGTTGAATCATTCTTAGAGTCCTACAATGAAAACAAGCCTGATGTCATCATTTGCAATCCTCCAAGAAGAGGCTTGAATAATAACATTTGTGATCATTTAAAAACCATTTCACCAAATATGATTTTATATTCTAGCTGTAATCCAATTACGTTACAAAGAGATTTAGAATATCTGTCAGATATTTTCATCATTGAAGAACTTATACCTTTTGACATGTTCCCCCTAACTAAGCACATGGAAGTATTAGCAATACTAAAAAAGAAACATTAAAAAATATAGTATCTGAAGCTTCCAGCTTCACTACTTTTCGGCAAGCCCTTACAGGGCTCTTTAAAATCTATAACATACCCAGGTTTAAAACCCTGGGCTATCTACTATTTGGCCTTCAGTCAAAAGATTTAAATATAATTCTAAAAAGATCTTTACACCTAAACAATTTATTTAACATCTATAATCTTCTCTTTATGATATTTCAAAAAGGCACTAACAATACGAGCATTGCCGACATCAGATATAAAAACACGTTTATCGGAATGCACAGCGGTAAAAGCAGGATGAAACAATCCAATGCCATCACCTTTCGTTTTGACAAGTCCCTTTTTACCACTTGAATCTTCATTGCCATATTGACCGATTCTTAAAATCAAATTGCCATTACTATCTAATACAGAAACTGAATATTGCATAGGTTCAGGAACAAACGAACGCTGAAAATAATCTAATTTAAATCTTGCAAACCAACAAGCACAACCGCCACTTGACCAACTTGCATTAAATCCACCATAACCGACGCCACCATAAATCCACTCATAGTCTTCCACCCAAAAACCTTTTATCTCCTGTTTACGTTTAGGATAATTATCAGTAGAAAGTGGGATGGGAATATTTTTTCCTGGTTGTAAAAATCTACCTTTTTTTGGCTTAAATTTAATCAACGTTGATGACATACCATCTTGAAGATATTTACCTTTAATCGTGCGAGCTTTAGTTGCCATCATGTATAAATTCAATTTATTATCAATAAAAACGCCATCTGTCATTGGGGTTCCATTAACGACATCTTGCATCTTAATTTGTCCACGTTTATCCCAAACATGAATACATAAGGAGGTAGATGAAGATGTTCTTCCGGGATATTGCGAAGGCTGATATGTCTTAACTATTTCCACATCTTTAACAGCAACACCTTCAGACTTATATTTCTTTGTAGCCGTATGACAGGCAATTGCGATATCACCTTTTGCGTTTATAGACATTCCTCCTTGATGATAGCATACGGCATTTGTAGCTGGCAATAATATACAGGATATCGAAGGTGAACTAGTACCACCTATCCCTCCATCTTGCCCAACTCTCTTTTTTTCAGCACCATAATCAAAGGGAACTTCTTTCCATGTCTTCGTATCATACCTAACTAAAATATTCATAGTCCTCATATAAATTAAACCATCAAGATCAAAGGCAATGTCCATAGGATTAAATGGTAGTACAATAACTTTTACTTCTCCTGTATTAGGATCAATTTCAAGAAGCTCCATAAATGCTTTACCCGTTGGGCCACTGTCAGCTTCGCCAACATACAATTTTCCTGTAGAGGGATTTACATAAAGATTTTGTATATTCCATTTAAGTGATTTACCACGTTTAACCGTTTTATTCACAAAATTGCCAAAATTTAAAATTTCTGTCCATATACCTTTTACTTTCTGATATTTTCTAACGCCAGAAACAAATCTTTTTGCTTTAGCATCACTATTTCTTCTTCCGGACCACTTATTAGCTTCCTCTGTACGAATATGGTTTTTACCTGAAACCCAAAACGTTAATTCTTTTGCCCAAGAATCAATTGAGATATGCGTCATCGCTCCTTTGGTAAACCTACCTGCTGGATAATTACCTATTTTAAACTCTTCAACACTTTCAACTTTACATATTGGAAAAGCACTGATGGTCGTTAACGTCTGTTTAACTTTTCTACCATTATATTTTTTATATCGTTTATCATTCAACATCATTTTTGACATGCCAATGGATGACCATGAAAAAACATATACCTTGTTTGTTTTTTTATGGATCAATATTTTTGCCGGTTTAATACATATGATAGATTTAATTAATTTCCCCACTGGTGAAAAAACTTGAATTCGATCATTGATATAATCCGTTACATACACATTACCATTGGCATCTAAATCTAATGATGTTGGAGTACCAAAATGTTTATCATCATTTCCATATTTTTTTAAATCTGGAAAACCTGCAAATACGGTAGGCTCATCATTCTTTGCATAAGACATTTGATAAACGACTGGTATAACTCCAGGGCTAGCCGTATAACTATCATGCCACATAATACCTGTGTAATAAAGCGTTTTCCCATCAGGCGAAAATGCCATTGAGCTGGGGCCAATAAATACTGTTCCGGACCCCTCTCCACCATAACCACTTCTTTTGAAACTTATCCCAGTCTTAGGACCACTCAAAGGTAATCCTCCCGTACTTCCGTCAGTTGCTAAACGATTTAAGTGCTCATGAGCAATGGCAATTTTTTTACCATGAATGGCAATGCCTGAAGCTCCTATATTGACCATGCCTGATTTTAAGCCAGATTGCTCATCATCATTATCCCCAGAAGTTAAAAACGTTTGATGATAATTGCTATTCTTAAGAGGAACTTTTTTTCTTTTAGGATAACTAGTCCACTTCAAACCTATAACATTGTTTATTTGATCAGCAGGAAATGGATAAATCGTTTTGATATATTTACCGTTTCTATCAAATAACCTTAAGTTATCTCGTCCTCTTGATTCAAAAACGTATAGGCCTTCCGGAGCCATTTTAATTAATGCCCTTTGGCCTATTCTTTTATGAGGGGAATAATTTAATGCTTTATCATATTCAACATACAATCCTAACGAAACACGTATCCTTATATTTTTCTTATCCTTTACATATCGCCCCTGATCATTTTTTGAATCCCAAATAAGTGTTTGGCTAAGAGAGTTTTTCTTAAATGGTTCAGGAGCATTTTTCCCCAGGACGCCACTAGCTAAATGCCGAATAATTTTTCCGGATTTATTTTCAATAGCAACTGTTGCATCACAATAATCTTTTGATGTAAATGAAATGGTTATTTTATCACCATCTACTTTTACTTTTGGATCAGTAGTAAACTCATAAACACTTTTTCTTTTAATCGTAAATTCTTTATAAGGATCATCTTCTGCTATTATTAATATTGAAAATGAAACTAAAATTAAAGAACAAAAAAGTACAATAAATTTCATAAGACACCTCTTTCAGATTATTAGCTGGATAGATAGAACTACAGGAAGGTAGGAATAAAAAATAAAATTATTCTACACCCAATACTATGAATTCAAGGACTTCTGATTATTTTTTAATCTAGTATGCCAATATTTAGACCAAGTATTTCAATTTGGCAAAGAAAATCACCCTTTTGACCAGTTTTCAAAACCTCATTGTTTTTTTGGCTGAAAACCAAAATGTCATAAAACACCCTTTTATTCCAATTATTTTTTTTGGCTGAAAGCCATACAGTATATAGCCCAGGGTTTTAACCCTGGGTAACTAGGTAATAAAAACTAAGCCCTACAGGGGCATTCCATTTTAATCCCAAATGTATCGATCATCCCATTGTATGTCATTTTTTTTCAACAGCCGAAGAAATTCATCTTGAAAGGTTACTTTTTTATGATGTTCTGCTTGGTTGATAATATATTGTTCTAAGGCCTTTTTATGATTTGGACTTATGGAAAATATACCGTAACCCCCTTGCCAATGAAAATTTTGGTAGACTGACGATTGATTTTTAATCCATTTAGTTGAACTCGTTTTTATCTCTTTAATTAAATTTGAAGGAGAACAAGTGCGCGGTAAAACAATTAACAAATGGATATGGTCTGCAACGGAACCTATTGATAAAGGAACACCTTTTAGTCTATTAATGATCCCACCTATATAAGCATGCAAGTTCTCTCGGATGTTATCTTCAATAATAGCTTCACGGTTTTTGGTAGAAAATACGATATGGGTTAAAATATTTGACAAAGATTGTGACATTTATTATGCTCAAAAATATATTTAAATATAAATTATAACATAATATTACATACTGAATATTCTTAAAATTACAAAATAATTATTTAAATATTCAGATAGGGGAGCAATGCACAACACCTTAAAAGGTATCATGTCCGTTATAGCAATCGGATTGGTGCCCAATATTGCAATGTCATTGGCAAGTTTGTTCATTTTCATGCATCGCCCACTTTTCCATATTGAATATTTTTTGGTTGCTATTTGTTTTTTGATTTTTCCAAGATTTCTAACATTTTTAATATTAGTAGTTGTGTTATCTATAGACCTTTTCATATCCCTATTACCGGGATTTTATTTTGATTTAAATGGATTGCTTGATGCGATTAACGGAATCGTTTTCCTTAATTTAGCTTCAACAGCATCACTTTT
>NVWA01000018.1 GCA_002746535.1 Planctomycetota bacterium | reverse complement strand
TCAATTCCTCTTTACTCTCTTTAATTCTAATATCAAATACCTTTCCCATTCAATAAAGATACATATAATATCGGGCTATATGAAATTAAATTGGTATAATAAGATAACATGCCATTAATCACCTCAAGAAAATAATACAGAACTATGCGGTCAGAAACAACTTTTATATTGTTGACTCTTCTTTGTTTGACATTTTCTTCTTGTGATGTTTACAAATCGTATAGAATCACTGAAAAAGAAAACTTTAAGAAGGTAAAAAAAGAAAAAGTTAAAAAAAAAGGTCTTGGCACGGTAAGACAATTTACCTATTTCATACCCAAAGAGACTTGTTCTTCTCTTGACAGTACCAAACTGAAGTCCTTTGCACAGCAAATTATTGACAGACATTTTAGAGGTGCCAAAATTCAAAGCTTTAAAATGACTTCAGAATCTAAAGGTCATTTCACTCATAGTGGTTTTCGAGTTATTCACTCGACACTTGACATTTTATTTGACAACACAAACTGCACAATTATTTATAAACGATATAATGCTAATGCCAAAGGATTTTAAAATTAACAATTGTGTTTGCGGACTAATAAAAAACGATTGCCAACACCCGCTAAGCCAAGCATAGGGTTGTAGTTCAATATTGTTGGTCAACTCTTTAAGCAAGCACTATTTAGCGAAAACAACTAAAAACTCCAGTCGTAAGAATCCAAATTTTCTAAACAAACTTTTAGTAAGTCGATAGACGCTTGAATATCATCTTTATCAGCCATTTCAATTACTTGATGAATGTGGCGAGTAGGTATAGAAATTGCCCCTGCAATAGATCCTCCAGCCGTCATTCGTTGAATCCCCGAAGTGTCTGTGCCTCCAGCAGGAAGAATTTCTGGCTGCCATTTAATTTTGTTCTTATCTGCTATTTTCTTCATGTAATCTACCATGCGATAATCGCAAATGGTTGAGGAATCCATAATTTTTATGCCTGTTCCTCCACCTAATTTGGTAATCATTTCTTGTGGCAAAGCGCCTGGCACATCGTAAGCAATAGTTGTATCTAACCCAAAGCCAAAATCTGGTTGAACAGCCAAAGTTGCTGCATTTGCACCTCTAATTCCAACTTCCTCTTGCACGGTAAACACACCATAAACATCGTACGGTACATCTTTTAATAAGCGTAACGTTTCGATAAGAATAAAAACGGAAACMCGATTGTCAATCGATTTACAGTTTACACAATTACCCATTTCAATCAATTCTCGCTGACGAGTTATTGGATTACCTATTGTCACTATTTTCTCAACCTCTTTCTTAGGCATCCCCAAGTCAATAAAATAATCTGTTGTTTTGGGCATTTTAGTTCGCTCTTCTGCCGTCATTACATGGATGGGTTTACTTCCCATTACGCCAATAATATCTTTTGTTCCATGAACAATAACACGCTGAGCAGTTAGTGTTTTCGGGTCAAATCCCCCTAAAGTATGAAATCTCAAAAATCCATTATCGTCAATATGGGTAACAATAAATCCGATTTCGTCCATATGGGCGCCAATCATTACTTTTTTAGCACCTTTCCCTTTTTTTAACGCAACAACATTTCCCATATTATCGATAGAAACCTCATCAACCAAAGGGGTTACCTCACGTAAAACAATTTCTCTAATTCGTTGCTCAAAACCTGAAGTACCCGCTACCTCACAAATTTCTTTTAATAGGCTAACGTCTATCGACATCTTATACTTGAGTTAATTTTACCATATTCGACCCGCCTTTATCTGTTATCGGCATACTTGCGATGTTAATCGCTAAGTCACCTTCCTGCAATAGTCTCTCTTTTTTAAGGATGAATTTTATGTCGGCAATGGTATGGTCAGTACTCACAAACTTATCGTAATAAAACCCTTGAACACCCCAAATAAGGCTGAGCATATTCAAAATTTTATGATTACTGGTAAAAATAAAAATGCCTGCTTTTGGTCGACAACTCGAAATTTTAAAAGCTGTATACCCCGAAAAGGTGTTTGTAATGATGGCTTTTGCGTTAACATTTTTGGCTAACCTACAGGCTTGATAACAAATAGAATCGGTTATAAACCGATTTGAATTACTGACCGCTTTTTGCTCTTTATTGTAAATTCCTTGATGCGTTTCTGCATTTTTTACAATTTTTCGCATCATTTTAATTACTTGAACGGGGTATTTTCCTACAGACGTTTCGGCACTTAGCATAACCGCATCAGCACCATCGGTAACTGCATTTGCCACATCGTTTACCTCAGCTCGGGTTGGAGTCATACTCTCAATCATGGTTTCCATCATTTGAGTGGCAATTATTACTGGCTTAGCAGCTTTTCTGCTTTTTTCTACTACCGTTTTCTGTAGTAGCGGAACCTCATACATTGGCACTTCTACACCCAAATCGCCACGGGCAACCATAATTGCATCGGCCTCTTGAATTATTTCATCAATGTCGGCTATTGCTTCTGGCTTTTCTATTTTAGCTACCACCAACGAATTCTCGCCTCGAGCAGCAATAATATCTTTTATCTCGATAATGTCTCGTGCCGACCGCACAAAAGAAAGCCCAATCCACGCAATTTTATGATCTAATGCAAAATCCAAATCTATTAAATCTTTTTCCGTTAAACARGSWAWAGAAATTTTGGTATTGGGTAAGTTCACCCCCTTTTTGGACGATAAAGGTCCTCCTTGAATTACTTCTGCAACAACCTCATCTTTTTTATTTGATGAAATAGCTTTCAATACTAATTTACCGTCATCAATCAATATTCTATCCCCTTTCGCAACGTCTTTTGGGAAAGACTTGTAGGTCATAAAAACCCGTCCTGAATTGCCCTCGCACTCTTTAGTTGTGAAAACTAATTGCTTCCCTTTTACTAGTTTACTGCCTTCAGCAACATCACCAACGCGTAATTTTGGGCCCTGTAGGTCGGCTAAAATAGCAGTATGGCTGCCTAATTCATTGTTTAACTCTCTAACGGAATTAATAACCTTAAGGTGGTCTTCATGGGTGCCGTGAGAAAAATTGATTCTACAAACACTCGTTCCTGCTAAAATAATTTTTTTGAGCATACCTTTCGAGGAAGTTGCTGGACCGATTGTGGCTATTATTTTCGTTTTGTTCATTATTCAAAAATAAGATTTTGCTTCGATTTAAGCTTATTTGGGTCAATCTTATATGCCGTAATTATTTCTCGCTGTTCTCTCAATCCATTAATTATGGCTTCTTCTTTTTCCCAATCTTCATAAAGCCCATCAACTATCAAAAAAAAATCGACACTTTGTTCTTCTTTTATCAAAAGGGCACTAATCGATTTATTTGCTGCAATGGTATATCGTTCGTGAGTAACCTCATTATAGTAACTATACATAGAAAATTGAGGTGTCATTTCTGGCTTTTCGAATGTAAGTTTTAACCCTTCCCTTTTTTCACTTTCGTGCAATTGAAGCTGAAGGTCTTTCTCTTTTTTTAGTGCAATTTGCAGCACTTTATTTATCCCCCAACATAGCTTGTAGTCTGGCGCAGATGATAAAATTCCTATTAACAAGAAATCGTAATCATAGTCGAGAACCAATTTTTGGGTTGCCATAACTGCAAGGTTACAAAAACTAATCTTTACCTCTGGTTGTAATCAAATCAAAAGCAATTTGCGAAGCCTCTTGCTCCGCTTGTTTTTTGTTTGTGGCCGTTCCTGTTGCTATTCTTTTCTGATCAATCAATAATTCTGTCTTAAACAACCTATTCGCATTTGCAACGGTATTAAACCGAAGTTTCTTTTTTTCTTTTTGGCACCACTCTAATAATTTACTTTTATAATCAAAATTGGTTGTTAATAGCTCTTTTACTTGTGTTTCTGAAAGCATTATCTTTTTGATAAATCTTGCTGTGTCTTCATATCCTTTATCAATATAAATTGCGCCAATCAATGCTTCTATCGCATTGCCGTATATCGTGCCTGTGCTGTCATTTTTACCTAAATTAGTTTTTACAAAAATGTCTAATTTAATTTCTAATGCTATCTTAGACAGGTGTTTACGACTTACGAATTTTGATCGCATTTGGGTTAAAAACCCTTCGTCTTCGTCTGGAAATGAATTGAATAAATAATCTCCAACCACAGAATCTAAAATGGCATCACCTAAAAATTCTAATCGCTCATTACTTTTTCCCGGAATGTTCCTTTCCGATTTACTTAAAACTGATTTATGGGTAAACGCAAGGCTATACCAATGCAATTCCCCCTTTTGAAATCCAACTAATTGTTGAAGTTGAATAGGCAGTTTTTGTTTTGAATATTTTTTTGGAAATAGAAAATCAAAAAGACCCAAGCCTTAGCTGATTTTTTTAAAAATTACCGATGCATTATGGCCACCAAAACCAAATGTGTTACTCAATGCCGCACGAACCGTTCTTTTTTCTGCTTTATGGAAAGTGAAATTTAATTTGGGGTCGAATGCCGGGTCGTCAGTAAAGTGATTAATTGTTGGAGGAACGATATCATTTTTAACTGATAAAATACAAGCGATTGCTTCAATAACACCTGTGGCTCCTAGTAGATGCCCTGTCATTGATTTTGAAGAGCTAATATTTAACTTGTAAGCGCTTTCTCCGAACACCTTAAGAATGGCCTTACTCTCTGCTAAATCACCTAACGGTGTAGATGTTCCATGAACGTTAATGTAATCAATTTCACTAGGGTCTATATTGTTATCGCTTAGCGCATCAATCATCACCGCTATTGCTCCCAATCCTTCGGGGTGGGGTGCTGTAATATGATGTGCATCGCCAGATAATCCAGCGCCAGACATTTCAGCATAAATTTTAGCCCCACGAGCCTTGGCATGTTCATATTCTTCTAAAACAACTGCACCGGCTCCTTCACCTAATACAAATCCATTACGGTCTAAATCGAACGGACGAGAAGCTGTTGTTGGATCATCATTACGAGTAGATAGTGCGTGAAGGGCGTTGAAACCTCCAACACCCGGCTCGTTAACCGCAGCTTCAGAACCTCCTGTTACTATGGCATCGGCTTTACCTAAACGGATATAGTTAAATCCATCAGCTAAAGCATTTGTTGAGGAAGCGCATGCGGAAACTGTTGTGAAATTTGGACCTCTAAACCCATGTTTAATAGAAATATTACCTGAAGCAATATCCGCAATCATCTTAGGAATAAAGAATGGATTAAATCTTGGAGTGCCGTCACCTCTGATAAAGTCTCCGACTTCATCTCTAAAAGTCTCTAATCCACCAATTCCTGAACCCCAAATTACACCAATACGACCTAAGTCAGCATTTTCGGCACTTAGCCCAGAATCTGCGACAGCTTCGGCTGAGGCAACCATTGCAAATTTCGAATAAAGATCGTGCTTACGCCCCTCTTTCCTTTCAAAGTAATCTTCTGTTTTAAATCCCTTTACTTCGCAAGCAAAACGAGTTTTAAATTTAGAAGCATCAAAACGGGTAATGGGCGCTGCACCAGAAACACCATTAATCAATCCTTGCCAATATTCATCGGCAGTATTCCCTATTGGCGTCAACGCACCAATTCCTGTTACAACAACACGTTTTAATTGCATCTAATTGTTTATGTTTAGATTGTTCAGAATCGAAATACCTGACAACCAAATAACTATTTATAAAACTGTATAAAATGCTATAATGAAAGAATGATTGAATATAGTTTTTGGCGCGGAATCGGATTAATCAGCACAAAAAACATTCAATCATTGAAGCATTCCATCATTTACTTATTGTGAAAATTACTTTGCGTTCTCTTCAATATATTTTACAGCTTCTCCAACAGTAGCAATATTTTCAGCTTGATCGTCTGGAATAGCGATGTTGAATTCTTTTTCGAATTCCATAATCAACTCAACAGTGTCAAGTGAATCAGCACCTAAGTCATTTGTGAAACTTGCCGCTTCTGTTACTTCTCCTTCGTCAACTCCTAATTTGTCAACTATAATTGCTACTACTCTGGTTTTAATATCAGACATGATTTTTAGTTTTTAAGTTTTTAAATCGCTGCAAAGAAATGTGTTTTTGGTTATAAATTCAAAATTATTTTATCAAGTATAATATTCTGCCACTTTTTTAAGTGATTTTCTATCTAAATCTGGCACCGTAGCTCCCTTTTCAGGATACCCTACAGGCAACAATAAAAATGCTCTTTCGTTCTCTGGTCGATTGAGCACTTTGGCTAAAAAATTCATTGGACTCGGTGTGTGTGTTAGGGTAACYAATCCWGCRTTRTATATWGCTGTAATTAAGAACCCACAGGCTATTCCGACAGATTCGTTTACATAATAATTATTTCTTTTTTCACCGTCTTCTATTTCGTAAGCACGTTTAAAAACAACAATTAACCAAGGTGCTGTCTCTAAAAATTCTTTAACATCATTAGTCCCTAATGGGGCTAACTCTTTTAGCCATCTGTCGCTCATCCGACCATCATAATTTTCTTTTTCTTCTTTTTCGGCAGCTGCACGAATTTTGGTCTTAATCTCAGAAGAAGACACCAAGCAGAATGTCCATGGTTGTTTATGTGCGCCACTTGGTGCAGTGGAAGCCGCCATTACAATATTCTCTAACACTTCTTTAGGGACTGGTTTGTCAGAGAAATCTCTTACGCTTCGTCTCCCATCAATCCACTGGTAAAATTCTTTACTGTCCTTAACCATTTCGTCTGCAGACTTTTCTGGAATACTGTACGGAACAAATTTATATTTGGACATGATTTAACCGATTTTGTCCAAATATGAGTGATTCTATTGTAAAAACAAATTCTTGTTCGTTGTATTTTCTTCAAAATGATTGAATGATTGAATGCTTAAATGATAGAATGGTATTAGTTTTGTCTCATTCTATCATTGAACACTTATCATAAAAATGAATAACATCGCGATTTTGGCTTCGGGAAGTGGCACAAATGCAGAAGCAATTGCTAAATACCTAGCTAATCATCCTACGTTGTGTGTAAGTTTAATTGCTACAAATAAAGCAGGCGCTTTTGTATTAGAAAGAGCAAAAAAACTTGGTATTAAATCAATCGTTTTTAATAAAGAAAGGCTTACTGGAGGAGCTTTTTCAAGGGAATTAAAAAGCAATAACATTGATTATATTGTTTTAGCCGGGTTTCTATTAAAGATACCTCAAAATTTAATCGATGCTTATCCACAAAAGATAATTAACATTCATCCTGCTTTGTTGCCAAATTATGGAGGAAAAGGAATGTATGGGGTGCGCGTTCATCAAGCTGTAATTGAAAACAAAGAGAGAGAATCGGGTATTACAATTCATTATGTAAATGAAAATTTTGACAAAGGAGAAATTATTTTTCAAGCAAAATGSAATATTTTAAACACTGATTCGTCTGATGACCTTGCAGCAAAAATTCACAATTTAGAACACGAACATTTTCCTAAAACTATAGAACGATTATGGGGTTAAATTGGGTTGAAATAGGAACCGCTTCTATGGTGCTTTTTGCGGTAATTGACATCATCGGGTCAATTCCGTTGATCATCGAATTAAGAGGGAAAGTAGGGCATTTACAAACCGAAAAAGCATCAATCGTTTCTCTTTTTATTATGATTGCCTTTCTCTTTTTGGGTGAATCTATTCTAAGTGTAATTGGGATTGACGTTAATTCATTTGCCATTGCTGGTTCATTCATTTTGTTTTTTATGGCACTCGAAATGATTTTGGGAATTAAATTATACAAAGATGATATTCCCGAAACGGCTTCCATTGTTCCGTTGGCGTTTCCAATTATTGCCGGAGCAGGTTCTATGACTTCAATTTTATCTCTCCGAGCAGAATTTGCATCCATCAATATTGTAATTGCTATTGTGCTAAATATGATATTGGTTTATGCCGTTTTAAAGTTAACTACTAAAATCGAAAAACTACTTGGTAAAGGCGGGATTGCCATTATCCGAAAAGTGTTTGGAATTATCCTACTTGCCATAGCGGTAAAACTTTTCAGGAGCAATATTGGGTTGTTAAGTGATCTCTGATCGAATGATGTTTGAATAAATAGCTTTTGTAACTTTAATTAAGCCTTTATACTCATAGTAATCTCCTTGGCCTTCTTTCAATTCTGTTTTGCCAATGGTTCTTCCGCGAATAGCTTTTCTAGTTTTAGGGGTCTTATCTTCGTCATTGAGCCAGTGGTGAATTGTGGAGCCTTCTGCCATTAGAATATGCAGTTGATTGATAAAGGTGCTTACTTCTATTCTTCTACCATCTGAGGAGGAAATTGTATTTCTCATGATGTTTTGCAATTGCCTAACTGAAATCCCTTTTTCACCTTCACTTGGGAAATGCTCATTCCATAATTCTCGCATAAAATCGTCATCAACGAGACCTAATTCTTTTGTAGTAAACACGCCTGATTGTTCCAAGGTAAAGGCATCTGGATATTCACGAATTAATTCATGTAAAACTTTAGTATCATGAATGTCTATTTTCATCTTGATGGCTTGATTTCGAAATGGATGCCAATGAGGAAGTTTTTTAATTGTATTGGCTGGATCTTCAGATTTGCAGCTATAAATAAAAAGTTTCTGTTCAGGAGTAATATTATTATATAGAATCTTCTTTTCATCTGACCAATCAGCAGGGAACTTTTTACGATTTGGTGGAGATAATCGCGTCATTACGGAGAAGCATGATGCGATGGTCAAAAGATTTGGATCAACTTCAAATTTATCTTGCATGTTGGCCATATCTCTTTTGAGAATTTCTATTTCTGCATTTGCATCTAATAAATAATTAACAGCAACTTTTTCAATTCGATCTAACAATTTTGAGGAGGTCAGTTGTTTTTCTAACTGTACCATTTCTTCTATATTAGTTGTGACTATGACGGTTGTATCTAAAGATGCTTGCGTGCTATCCAAAGAGATTTTCCCGCTACCTAGTAACATCAAAAGTGGTTTATATTCAGTTTCTTGAGTAACCTCCGTAAAGGCATCATGCATGTGAAGTAAGCCTCTACTAGCTGAAACTAATGCTCCTTGATATTGATAAAGTAGTTTTGTAGGTAAATGTTGATTTAGGATTCTAATGGCATCTTCTCTCGCTGCCATTGGTTTGATTGATACACGCAACTTTGTTAAATCATCTATGTTGGCTATGCCATTTCCTTGAGCATTTGAGAATTCGATTTCTTCTATGCGTACATATTTTTCAAAAATATCAAATAGAGAGTATTCCTGATTGTTTGGATTTTGAATTAGGCTTTCAATAATATCTAAATTACGTTTATCTAAACTGGCATTTTGATAATAAGAAGGAAATATTATTTGGTCTTTCGGTTTCCTTTTACTATTTATATAATCAAATAGTGCTAGCCTCGGTTTTGTAACGCCATCTTCTTGATGTAATAAGTTGGTGAATAATAAAAGTGGGTTATGGTAAAAAGCAGATCTTATTTCAACTGCTTTTTCAGGGTTTTCATTATCTTCAAATCGATAATAAAAGCTATAGAGTTTAATGCTATTTTCTTTTGTGTATTGCTCAAGTGCTAGAGAAATTAAATCAATAATATTTGTTTTGCCAGATGCTGGTGGTCCAACAAGGACGATACCTCGATTTGGTCCGGACTCTTTACCAATTGAATCAATGACTTCCACAATATGTTTGATGCAGTGGTCTTGGCCATATACGGCATTGATTCCATTTGAGAAAAAATCTTTAAAAATATTATAAGATATTACGGGTTGCCCAGCCCTAACTACGATTTCAAAACCAAAATGTCGAATTGATTCTGATATTAATGTTGATGATGTGTATAAATGTTTTTGAGGCTCTTCAAGAAATCGATCAATAAATTCAGTGAAAGTCATGTTGTTTCGACGATGATAATTTAAGATACTTTTTAAATAGGGATCAGTCATGACTTAACCTTTCAATCTTCTTTCGTAAGATGCTGTTTAAATAGACTATACCACATTCAAAATAGAATATCAAGATCTCCTATTTAGAATTTAACCTATGAAATTTTTAGTGGTTTGTCTCCTGCTTTTAGTCTTTCTTTGACTTCTTCAAACGTCAATTCTTTTATTTTTGACTCTTTAAAATTACTGGCAGAATATTGGTATAAAGTATTTTCTGTTATTAAGCCAATGGGTGCTTTCCAAATTAAATGCATATTTTTCATGGTTGGCTTAATCCAGTCTTTTTTAAGTTTTCTACCATCATTTCTATTGAATAAAAGTAGTCCGCCATCTTGAAAGTCTGAATCGATAATATATAGCCTTGGGCGATACATATGAACAAAGAAGTTTAACATTTGTTCTTTAACAGGTTCAGGGTCGATCCATACCCAACGTTGATCTTCGGCGATTATATCTTGTTTTGTGATACCCATTTGCATCGCTTGTTGTTTGTTGATTCTATTTAAATGAAGTTCTTGGGTTAGTTGCGGTGTTAGATAACGTCGCAAAAATTCATAATCGGTACAGGATTTGACGATATGGGTCATATCTTTTATGGGATCTTTTGAACCTCCTTTTGACCAATTTTCTTTTTTCTCTAAGGAAGTTTCTTCATGATACTCAATAGAAAGTTTCCCATCTCGCAACTGCTCTTCTATGTGTAGCCACATGTGATAGCCAAGGTGATATGGATTACGTTGGAAATAAGGTCTTGGATAGCAAACGCCACTAAAAACTTTTGAATAATCAATGATTCCTGTAACTGTTTTTTCTTTAAAAAGATCTATCATGATCTTTTTTTCCCAGTACATCGCCCAGCCTTCATTCATGATTTGAGTTAAGCCAACGAAATTCTGGTGTTTACGTACTTCATACTGATATTCGAGAATAGAAGATTCCCCAGTACTCATTGGTGAGAATAGTTTTAAGAATCCAAAAATATCCTGGCAGGGAGCCTTAATCGTATAACCTTTTCTGCTTAGTGATTCCTGTTTACTTTTCTTTTTTAAATCTTTTTCAAAATCATATTTATTGTCACCTTTTTGAAGCACTTCATTTAGTGTATCTGAATAGGGGTTCAAAAGAGCAACTTCTTTTTCTTGATTTTGCTCAATATCATCATCATTTGTATTGATGTGTGATTCAAAATGAATTGAATTTTTTATATTAAATTGGCTATGTGGGTTGATAAGAGGCGCCATTGATTCGCAGGCATTCCAGAAATTCATATAGTTAATATCACCCATTTGATATTTACCAAGATTGACCTTTCTGACTAAATGCATTATTTTTTCGGTTCTATCATAATCAGAATCATGCAGCACATTTAATTCTGAAAATTCACAATGGCCTACAACGTGTGCCATAACAGACGCTTGCATCATCGCATTGTTTGTATGATTCAAATAGCCATATGATGGATTTCCAGTTTGAACAACTTCATAATAGATGGAAGATTCTTGTCCCGATTCAATGCGGTGTTTTTTAGTGACCATGCTTTTCCCTTCCCAGATATTTACTGGGCTAACGGGATAAACGTTTTTCTCTAATAGTGATGCAAATTCCATGGCTTCTAATATAAAAAATCGCATCTCAGGTAAAGTTCGATTATACCCTTTAGCGAAATGCTGAACTCGCTCCCAAATAAATTGTAATTCTGGATCGGTACTAATGCTTCGCATAGACACCTCCGAAGAGCTTCTTGATAACTTCTACAGTTTGATTTTTATTTTTTATTTCAGCCAATCGTACAATGGAATCATTTGGATATTTTGAACGTGCATTTTTAATAAGATTGCTGATGTTGCTGGGTATAACTTCTACGATTCCAATTCTATTAAACCAAGGCCGCATATCATTTTCTAATATTTCCATGATATCTTTTGGATCTTTGTCGAATAGTTCGCCATCACCAAAATAAAATCCATAAAAATTTGTAGAGTTTGCATCATATTCGCTGGTTGCTATTTGGGAAACTAGCTCAAATACTATTGAAGCTTTTGTACCACCTGCATTATTAATATTATAAAAGTCATCTTTAGTAACCTCATAGGCACTTGAATCATGAACAAAAAATCGATGTTCAACATTTTTTGGTCCATAATTAAAATCGAGCCAATTTTGAATGAAATTTACCAGATTTTTTTCTAACTCAAGTCTTTCACCATATGTTGAATAAGAAATATCACCCATATAGAATACAACGGCTTTATATTTTGGTTTTTCAACTATTTCAGGTTGTTTGTAGCGTTTGTCTTTTCGAGAAATAGCAAATTCAAATTTACCATTGGCAGGATCATATACCTTTGTGGCAACACTAGTTCTAAGCGCTCTTTTAAAAGTTCTTCTTTTGTCTAGCAAGACTCCCACGGGTGCATATGTCCTGAACTCATATGATAATTCCTTTATTGCGCCTTGGCCTTCTTTAGTTAAATTTGGTAACCTTAATCGTGAAGAAATTAATTCCATTAATTTTTTGAATGGAAGATTGAATTTCATTTTACCACCATTTCCTCCTGGTCCTGCACCGGCTCCACCACTACCTCCTTGACCTTCGTTATCATAGACAAATTGTGGAGGCGTTATGCCATCGATCTCAACAATAATATCACTACCTTGATCACCAATATTATTTAAATTACCATCATTAATTATTTGATCTACCAAATCTTCTAGTTGCTCTTCAATGAACTCATTGAAAGCACCTTCTGACTCATCGGAGTTAATTTTGGTTTCCATTTAAATTCCTATGTAAGTTTCAACCTAATTATAATGCTATACTAGAAGCATTTGCTGTGACCACCATAGCCTGAAAGGCACATTTACCGCAGTAACTTTTTTGATCAATCAAATATTTAATTGTGTCATTCAATTGTTCTTGTTCCTTGGAGTTGACATTTGCCGTACTTGTTCCGCTTTTGATCCATCCTAGCAACTTCATGTTTTCACCCGATTTGAATTCATTTTCAAAAACAAATTTCTTAATAGCACTTTGATAGGATGGTTCGTCAGATAGTAAAACAGAATAACTAACACTACTAATGGCATCACTCAATTCTTTTCTAAAAACATCCTTCTCTGGGATACCTAAATATTGTTCAATGGTTTGCATGAATTTTTCATCAGGCTGTACTTCCGCTTGAGTAACTTCATGTTTGACTTTGGTATTGTGCACATATGCTCTGACATGATCGGTATATTTTTTCCAGGTTGTTTCGATGACACTATCGTCTCTTAGGATAGCACTATATACATCACTGGAAATTTGTCCTAAAATCCAATTTTTTGCTTGGGGCATTATTTTTTCAACATAAATGTTTAGCTTTGATTTTTGAGTTGAGAAAACTTCTTTTAAATAATGTTCCATTCTTACATATAAATCTAAAGGGGTCACGCATGGATTTTGGAGGGCGATGGATGTCAATACAGCATGACTTTCGCCTTCTTCTTTTATTCTTTCAAGATTAGCTGAGTATTCATTTATTTGAAAATGTTCGGTGTTTTCTATTACGTTTTGAATGAACCTAGGATCTAAACCAAAAGTTCCTTCAGAAGGTTTAATATAATCAAATTCTTCTAATATCATTTTTGCCATATTGTTATCGACACCACTATCAGCTCGACCAGCATATATTAATGCTTTTTGCAATAACGATAAATTTGGGTTTTGTTTTGAAGGGTATAACCTAGACATGGATGCGACTAAACTTAAAAATACTATACTGTGTGGTGCCATGTGCGCCATATTTTTTAGATCTTTTTTCCATTGTCTAGGTTCATTGGCGTATGTCATGTGGTATATTTTTTCTTCATCTTTAAAATTAACAGATAAAGGCATTTCTATGAATGTTGTTCTAGATCGTAGTGCTTCAAATGCAGGCTTTTCATTGAACATGTTGAATTCATGAAAATTTGTATGGCCAATAATAACACCATTAAATGGAATGGGCGGTTGGCCTTCCGGTTTAAAGAATCTATCTTGTGTGGCGAATAACAATTCATAAAGGAATCTGTCAGTTAATTTTAATATTTCGTGAATTTCAACAAAACCGTTTGCTCCTACACATAGTTCTCCTTTATAGTCATGAACAAGTGGATGTGATTCGCTACCATATTTTGGTAATAAACTATAATCAATATTGCCTACGAGAGATCCCGCTTCCTGGCTTTTTTCGTCTCTAGGTGTGTAGGATCCAATACCGTTTTTAGTATTGTGATCAAAAATCATTCTTTTAACTTTTACATATTCCGTTAATTCTGTAAAGCTTATGTCTTTTGTTTTCATGAAGTCTTTTAGAACAAATTCTGAGTAAGGTGATAGTCTACCACTGATGTTGATATTAAATGTATCATCGTAATGGGGAGATCTTTTAAAAAAATCCTTTAATGATTTTTTATCGACAAGTTGGTTCAATTCATTTGCAAATTCTTCTCTTTTTTCTTCTGGTATCATTTGTAGAGGTTTTTCGAATAATGGACTTTGGAGGTAATATATTCCATCCTCTTCAAAAAGTGCTTTATCTTTTAAGCGCTCATCAAGTGTCGGTAATAGTAAGGTGTAGTTTTTGCCTTCTTCGCTTTGTGAGTATTTTTTTAATGCCCGCTTAATTGCATCCATGGATCTAGATTTGGCTGATCCTGGTGGACCCAGAAGAATCCATAATCGTTTTGCTGATTCACCGCCTTTACTTGCATTGTGAATTTTCTCGACTAAATTTTCTTTGGCTTTTTGTTGGCCGTAAACAATGTTTTTCCCAACAAATTTTTCGTCTTCAAAAAAGTTGTAATGATGTTTAATTGGTTTGCCTGTGATTACTTTGTGTGTGGTGCCACTGGACAAAAGCATATCATGTAATAATTGAGATGAATTTCTTGTTACCCAAGGTTCTTTTTTGACAAGTTCAAGGTAATCGTTAAATGAAATTATTTCTTCTTTTTGATCTTTTGAAGACTCTTCGATGATGCTCAGTAAAGATTTATCCATGTGATATCCCTTATCAGAAATGAATTTTAGTTATAGTTATTTCCTCGGTTGAATTGCAACGTATCTTTTAGTCGTTTTAAAGGTTTATAACGTTCTGTATAGTACTCTATTTACAAAATGAAATCAAAATAAATTTTCATAAAATAAATTATTTAGAATTAATGTAGCGATGAACTCAAGTTCTTATTTGCCGTCAAATGACCATTAGAAGTTTGAATTTTCTTGAATAAGGATAATTGAATAATTATAATCATTGGTTCTACAATAAATTAAGTTGCTAAATGAAAACTTAATCGCGTCACTTAATAATTTCTGATTATTCTGATTGCTTTTGATCTTCATCTGATTCAAGATTGAAGATATCTTCAAGTGTTTTTTCTTTCACCACTTTCTTGACGACGATTATTTTGGCTTTTTTATGTGCTCGTCTGTCAAATTTACTGGAAGCCATGAAACTCATTTTATATTGAAGGTCAAAAGGTGTCAGTTCTAGTGGTTTAGCCGTAATCATTGATTTGTCACTATGATATTCAATGGCCAATCCGGAGATGGCATTAATTTCATGTGCAGAGGTACCTTCTTCACCAGCATATTTTAAATAATGTAGCTTGGGAATTTCAATTTCAAAATGATATTTATTAAATGTCGGACTTCGATGAGGGTACTCAACCATTATGGATGCTTTTGCATTTTTAATGGGTTCTAAAGTTGCTATTGCCCATGAGGGATCTTGAGTTTCTTGGGTGGGAATATATATTTCTTCAACTTCTTTTAATTGAGTCATTAAATTTTCGAAATGATTATTGATACTTTGTGCATTAGAGTTTTGCGTTTCGGTTTTTATGTAAAGTTGTGATTGGTATATGGCCTTGACATAATTTTGTGCATTTTTTCTTGTAGAGAAAAAGTCATCATTCACGATTGGCATTGTGGATGTGATATAGAGATATGATAGTGACTGAATTTTATCATCTTGTGATGAAGCACCAAAAATAAAAAATACTTGTTTTGCCGATCTGGTTAATCCACTAAAAAACATTTTGAATGATTTTGTAAATTCTGATTCATCTTGCATGTCCCACTTTTCAATTAATCGTGTAATAAATTTATGGGCAGTTTTTAGTTTTGATACAGAATGCAGCCATTTGCCACGTAGACGATATATTTTTTCTGCTTTCATAGATGATTGATCTGACATGATAGTGCTATTTTCTTCAGGTATAGTAGCTAACCATGATACAATTGAATTTACTTCGGGTGATTGATTGAATATGATTTCTTGTGAGTTCTCACCCTCCGAATCTTCCTTTGTTTGAATTGTTTCAACAATATTGGCTATAGATAAATCTTCTTCAGAAAACTTTTTCCAAAGTTCATCGTGACCGGTATTTTTTTCTATAGCTGTGAGCCATCTAACGAAATCTCTCTCTAAAAATTTTATATAATTATTTTGATAGCCATCAGGAATTAAGACAGTCGAGATGGGGTTGCCATTTCGGAAAAAAACTTTAAAAAAAGGAGCCGTCGTTTGGTCAATAATAATTTTTGAACATAAGAGAGAAAAGGCACAATGTCTAACATTTTTTTTTATATGATATAAGCAGTAGGTTAATTCTCTAAAATCATTATTGAGGTATAAATCATTTAGCACCTCAAAAGTTTTTGATTTATCTGAACCTAACAAAATATTTTGAAATTTTTCAAAACCTTTCTTGGTATTTGTTTTTAGTTTTTCACTATCTGGATTTATTGTAAAATTTATACCATAGGGGTTTTCAGAGGTAGTATTTTTTTCTTCTAAATAAAAGAGTTTTCCTGTATAAGGGGAATGGGTAGTACAAATAGAATCATTAATTAGGTCAATTGTAAATTCATTTTCTGGTTTATATTGTGAGACCATATGTTTTTTCATCAAATGATTAGTTTTCTTTCAAATTGTAATTTGATTTGTTAAATTGCATATAGAAATAAAAGTGGTGATTGGTTTTAGATAGTTATGGGCACATTCTGAGTTGATATACCCAATTTTTATCCATCAATCTCTCATTCTTTAATTTAGGTTGGCGATTGTCTTTAAACGGCCTAATATCAATGAAATTTAATCGTTTGAAAGTTAAGTTGAAATTGACCTAAACTATCGAATCTAGTAGAATTTAACTTTTTTGATTTAGATTTGACGATTTTTGCGAATTTCGTAAAATTTCGAATTTTTTGAAAGTAAGGAACTCTGTGCCCGTATTTGATTATGTAGGATTTGATGGTGGTGGTTTTGAAAAAAAGGGAGTTTTAACTTCTGATTCTGATTATACCGCCAGAGAAAAATTAAGAAACATGGGCATTCGTGTTTCAGAGATCAAAATTTCAAAATCAGATGATTCCTTTTCCATTTTAGAAAGAGTAAAATCTTTCGGCAATCGAATTAATAAAATGGAATTGATAAATATTACGCGGCAATTAGCCACATTACTTAAATCCGGTATTCCTTTAGCGGATTCGATGAGTGTATTAATACAACAAATCGATAACGTGTATTTAGAAACAACATTCCGACAAATTTTAGATCAAGTGGTGCAAGGTGATAGTCTAGCAGATTGTTTGTCTCAACATAAAGATGTGTTTTCAGGACTATACATCGCTATGGTCCGTGCAGGAGAATTGTCCGGTAAGTTAGATACTGTCCTTGATCGACTAGCAACTTACATGTATAAAAAGAAAATAATGGAAGAAAAAATAAAAGCGACATTGGCTTATCCAGTTGTACTTATATGTATAGGTTGTATGGTTGTAAGTGCTTTGCTCTTTTTTGTTCTCCCTCGTATCACACAATTTTTTGTTCAAAATAATATGCCATTGCCGCTTATTACACAAATATTTATGGGGATTTCCTCTTTTTGTTTATCTATTTACGGCTTAATTTTATTAATAGTTTTAGTATTTCTTTTTATTGTATTTATGAAATATATTAAAACTCCAAAAGGTGATTTATGGTTTTCTAAGGTAAAGTTAAGAACTCCTCTCATTGGTGAGTTGATGAAAAAATCAGCGGTTTCTAAATTTACAACTACATTTGCTACATTATTAAGAACGGGTATTCCGGCTTTAGATGCCCTTGTAGTGGTAAAAGATGTGATTGGTAATCGCTTATTAGAAAACGTAATTGTCGATGTTAAAAATGCAGTAATTGAAGGTTCTGATATGTCCTCTGTGTTAAAAAAATCAGATATTTTTCCACCTGTTGTTGGTTATATGATGTCGGTAGGTGAGCAATCTGGACAGTTAGAAGATATGTTAGAAAAAATTTCAGAATCCTATGATCAGGATATTGAAATTACGAGTTCTAAAATAGTTTCTGTAATTGAGCCAATTATGATTGTCGTCATGGCAGTAATAGTTGGTTTGATTTTGGTTTCAGTTTTATTACCAATCATGGAAATGAGTAATTTAAAAACATAAAGGGGTATATAATGAAAAAATTAAAAACTTTTAATTTCTCACTTGTTGAGTTGATGGTTGTTGTAGTGATAATTGGTTTGTTGGCAGGTGTTGTTGGTATTGCTGCTATTGGTAAAATTCAAAAAGCAAAAGTTGCAACAGCAAAAGCAAATTTAGAGGCTTTTGATAGTGAGATCACAAGTTATAAAATGGATACAGGTAGATATCCAACTGATTTAAAGGGTTTGGTTGAAAAACCTGAAGGCGTGAAAGGGTGGGGTGGCCCTTATTTAAAGGAGAGAGGAATACCAGAAGATCCTTGGTATAATTCTTATGTGTATCAATTGAATTCTGGTGATAAAGATGTCCCATATAAAGTTTTTTCTATGGGTGAAGATGGTCAAGAAGGCACGGAAGATGATGTCTATATTTCTGATCTGGCTGCTGAAGCTGCCGGGGCTGTTACTACTGGCGATTCTGATGATAGTGGTTTAGGAGCGATTACACCAGAGTAGCGAATGCTTTTTAACGAAAATCCAAATGTTTAAAAAAAATAATAGATCATCATTTTCTTTAGTTGAGTTAATGGTTGTGATTTTAATTCTTGCTTTGATGTCGACTGTGGTTGTTATTGGTTTGAATCATATGTTGCCAGGGGCTAAAATGAATTCCCAATCTCGCAGACTTGCAGGAATGATAGGCTATCTATATGAGAATTCTATTACTACAGGTAAATTATTTGGATTGAGATATAACACCTCAGAAAATTATTATGAAGTCCAGCTCTTATGGAAAGTTTCGGAAGAAGATAAAAAGAAAAATAATTTTGAAGAAGCGGAGCGTTTTGGTAGGAGATATCTTCCTGAAGGTGTTAGGTTTAAAGAAATTAATGATGATTTTGGACAATCCGTTCCAAGAGATAATGAAAGCTTAGATGTGCGTTTTGACCCTAGTGGTTATATCACACCACATAGAATACATCTGATTGATGAAGACGAAAATGAGATAACGTTAGAAGTTACTTTTTTATCTGGGCAAGTTATATTTCATGATGGATATTTTGAGCCAGTAAACACGCTCGAAAAGGTCGTCCAATGAAAAGGTCGAATCATAAAAAATTTAATCTAATTGAAATAATTTGTGCCATAGTAATTCTAAGCTTTGCACTCAGTACTATTATGATCACTATGAATAACAATATGGTCAAAATTAGAATGGCTGAAGGTATTATCAAAAGTGTTCCTTTAGCTGAAAAAAAATTAGTTGAGTATAAAATGATGAATTGGTCTGAAATACCTGGAACAGATCAAGGCTTTCTTGCCCCAGAACAAACAGAAGCATTGAAGTTTGAAATGAAATCAAGGTTGGAAAATAATGAGTTGGGAGCATTCGTTCATATTTTATTAAAAGTAACCTTTCCTTCTGATAGTGCTGAGGATGGCTTTTATGTCTTAACGACGGATGTTTCTGTTCCATCAGGTGAAATTGAAAAAATGAGTGAAATCCAAGACTTAAGAGATAATAAATAATGTTGAGAAAACAATTCACGTTAATTGAGATCATGGTTTCGATGATGATTATGGGTTTTGTGATGATAATCATTTCTAAAATTCTTATTACAACTTTGAAAAATCAACATTACGTTCGTGAGCAATTTACACCGACGAAATCTGCAAATCAAATCATGTCTCTTTTGCTAAAAGAAATTAAGTATGCCCATAAATTTTATATTATTGATCAACCAATTTCTGCTGCAGAAGTAAAAACACATACACTTAGAAAGAATGGTCAAGATACTAGATCTCTTACTATGCATTTGTTTAAAGGTGAAATGGCTGAGTTAAGTGGATTAGTTGGGAGTCGCTTAGAATTGTATACAGCAACTCCCTTATTTGACCCGAGAAAAAATGGATTCCCAGAAGTAAGTAAAGTAATTTATTATTTAGAACGTTACGATTCGGATGGTAGTGAAGTGAGTGATCGCTTAAATCTTATGCGTTCATCTTGTGAAGCGAAAATGAATTATTCTGAAAGAGCAGTTCCGCAGGTTGCTTTAGCCAGTAGTGAAATAATCGGATTTTCAGTTTACAAAGGAATTCGACTATTAAAGATTGAGTACTATAATGGTCTTGAGTGGTTACCTAATTGGGAGTCCAGTTCTGAAAATGATGTCCCAAGGGCAGCACGAGTAGATTTAGTAGTGAATGCTTCAAAAATTTTGAGTGATTCTTTGCCTGTAATTGATTATGAAAGTTACGATAAGGCGATAGGTTTAGCTAAAGGAGATGTTAGGCTTCAAGGAATGGTTTGGCTGGTAAATAGTCAGCTTATTAAAAATAAAGACGAATTTGTTGAGAAAAAATGAAAAATGTTGTCATATTAGGTGGTACAGGTTCAATTGGCGACAGCACATTAGAAGTTTTAAATCGTTTCCCCGATCAATTTAGGTTATTTGGTTTTGTTGCTCACAAGAATGTCTCTAAAGCTGAAAATATTATTAAACAATTTAAACCACAAATAGTTTGTTTGACAGATGATCAAGCAGCTTTACAGCTCAAAAATAAAGTTAGTGATGTTCAGATTATATCTGGAAATGAAGGGGCGGAAGAATTGGCTTCTCATCCTGATGTTGATATTGTGATTACTGGGATTGTTGGAGCAGTTGGTTTATTACCCACTATTGCTGCGGTGAAAGCTGGCAAAAGAATTGGAATTGCCAACAAAGAACCGCTAGTAATGGCAGGTCAATTGATGATGGAGCTGGCTAAGAAACATCAAGCTGAAATCATTCCAGTTGATAGTGAACATTCAGCTATTTTTCAATGTTTAAACAATCATAATTCTGATGTTCAGAATATTTGGTTGACTGGCTCAGGTGGACCATTTTTAAATTTTAGTGAAGAGCAATTGAAGTGTGTGACAATTGAGGATGCTCTAAATCATCCAACCTGGGACATGGGGTCAAAAATTACGATAGATTCTTCAACATTAATGAATAAGAGTCTGGAAATCATTGAGGCCCATTGGTTATTTGGTATTCCATTTGAATCTATAAAAATGATTGTCCAAATAGGTTCTCTTGTGCATTCTATGGTTGAATTTGTTGATGGGTCAACTTTAGCACAAATTGGATTGCCAAGTATGGAAATTCCCATCCAATATGCGCTTACCTATCCAAAGAGATTACCAAATAGTGACAATAAAATAGATTGGTTTTCTGTTAATCAGTTAGAATTTAGAGAACCTAACCCTCTTTT
Organism: Planctomycetota bacterium; assembly: GCA_002746535.1. Lineage (GTDB taxonomy): Bacteria > Planctomycetota. The sequence continues at coordinate 107,938 of NVWA01000018.1, read as the reverse complement.
AAAGCGTTCTTTAGATTATGCTTATGAGGTTGGAAAATCGCATCCAAGCTTAGGTGCTGTTTTAAATGCAGCAAATGAGATAGCGGTTGATAAATTTTTGAAAAAACAGATTAAGTTTTTAGATATATTTACTATATTGGAAAAATCTTTAAATAAATTTAATGATGTCCAAGCTGATACAATAGCGGATATAATTGACTTAGACTTTAATGTAAGGCAGGAAGTTTCGCAATGGATACAGTAGTTTCATTTTTATCAAGTACGTGGAATATAATTTTAACAATTATGGCGTTTAGTTTCATTATTTTTGTTCATGAGCTTGGTCATTATATCATGGCTGTTCGAGCAGGAGTCAAAGTTGATAAGTTTTATGTTGGTTTTGATTTTGGTGGTTTAAAAATATTTTCATTTAATCATAAAGGAACTGAATATGGAATAGGAGTATTCCCATTTGGAGGATATGTGAAATTATATGGTATGGAAGAGTTGCCAGGCCATGAAATGGAAATATCTGAGTTTTCGAATGAACATTTTCAATCCAAAACAATTAGCGAAAGATTTGGCATTATGGCGGGTGGTGTAGCGATGAATTTCATTTCCGCAGTATTGCTAATTTTTATTATGTATGGAATTGGTAAGGAATATGATGTGCCAATAATTGGCACCGTTAGGGGAACTCCTGCAATAAAAGCTGGACTAAAAGAAAATGATAAGATCTTGGAGTTGGATGGTGAAAAAATTAAACGCTTTCTTGACATACACAAAGTAATAGTTTTATCCGATCCTGGCAAACCTTTGATAATGAAAATTGAGCGTGGCGGTGTTGAAAAGATAATCTCAATTACGCCTAAAATGGATTATTTAAGAGGAATGCCGTCTATTGGAGTTACTTCACAAGATAGTTTAATAATTGCTTCCTTGGTATTTGATTCTCCATTATTGAAAGCTGGGGTGCAACTAGGTGATGAAATCATAAGAATAAATGGAATTAAAATAAATTATAGCTACGAATTCCAAAAAGAGGTCGATGCAAATGTAGGTAAAGATATTTCAATATCGGTTAATCGAGATAATAAAGAAATTATGCTTACATTTAGACCTGAGCCAGTTAAGACATATCGATCAGGCTTAAGAAATGAGGCACCTGTTGAGATAAGTTGTGTGCATCCGGGTTCTTCTGCTGAGAAGGGTATGATTAGAGAATGGGACTTAATAAAATCTATAAATGGCGTTGAAATTAAAAGCTATGAAGAATTATTAGAATCGCTAAAGAGTACCAGTGGCCAAGCTGTTGACATGCAAGTAATGAGGAAGGGCGAGCTTGTTAACCTGAACGTAAAGCCTACCTTTGATGAAAAGGCCCAGAAGTATTTATTGGGTATTAGTATTGATTTTTCAGGTAATTTAGAAAGCATTCGTGAAGTTGAGCATAATGGACCCTTACATATAGCAGGTTTGCGTAGTGGCGATAAAATTGTATCAATCGCAGGAAATAGTGTCTCAACTATTCCGCAGCTTGTTAATTCATTAGAGGGTCATTATGGTAAAAGTGTAGATATATCTTATTTAAAAAAAGATGATGACTCTGGCAAGATTTTCAAATCAAAAATCCAATTGCGTTATCCTGGGAAACCAGGCATATTTACACGATTATATCATAAATCAAACGTATTAGTTTCAGGTGATGGCTATATATATGACCGATTCGGCATGGGAGTGAAATTTAATCGAAAATTTATTTTGGCTCAACCTAAGCCAGATTCAATTGCTGCTGCCTCAGGGTTTAAAGTTGGAGATAGATTAGAAGAAATTTCTTATGTCCACTTTCTAGATGGAAAGAAAAAAACTTTCCCCGCTGAAAAAATTTATAGGGGGTGGAGTAGTCTAGATGATCACTTTAAGGAGTTCTCAAATATTTATAAATATGGCAAGCAATATAAGGGAAAAGTATTTGATCCAAAGAAGCATGTTGTTGATGTAAAATTTATTCGTGATGGTGAAGTGATGTCCGCTACTATTTCATCAAAAGAAATAGTTGTTCATGATAAAGGATTTAGTGGCGTAGGGTATTTTGCAAATAAAAAGGTATTGGTTAAGTACTCGAGTATTCAAGAAGCTTTTAGCCTTTGTTATGATGAAGTCGTATTTATTTTAGATATGACGGCAGTCACATTGGGGAAGCTTGTTGTTGGGAAAATCAGTACAGATACTATGTCAGGTCCAATAGGTATTTCAACAGCGATGTATCATTTTTCTAAAAGTGGGTATATAGAGCTTATATGGCTAGTAGCTATGATGAGCATCAATATAGGTTTTCTTAATTTCTTGCCGTTTCCTCCCCTAGATGGAGGCGCTCTTTTTTTCCTTTTTATTGAAAAAATTAAAGGGAGTCCCGTTAGTGCTAATTTCCAAATCGTTGTATCAAATTTAGGTGTGGTATTATTACTTTCGCTGATGTTTTTTGTTACTGTAACTGATATATCTAGGTTTTTTGGCTAAGGGCATTTAGTATTGTTGTGTCTTTTTATAGATATTTTATAGATATTTTTACTAGCAAACAGTGAATTGACACTGTGGTAACGTGTTTTCAGGCGAAATTACCGCAAAAAGTAAGTAAAGTATAATTTCATTAAAAAAATCAAAATATTTATTTAAATCTATTTGACAATAAATCTATTAATTGCATAATTCTCGCCCCGCTAATAGGGTACTCGAGAGAGTACGATTGTTAGCAGCTCTTTGACAATTGAATAACTGAGGTAAACTATATAAACACAATTCTTTGAGTGTTTATGTGAATTTTTACAATCCCGGTTGTATGAATTTGCATAGACAAATATATGTATAAATAAGTAAATCTGAAATTCTGCCGATATTAATTTATGGGCATGAGTTAAGGATCCCTGAGATATCAATTGAAGGGTTTGATCCTGGCTCAGAACGAACGTTGGCGGCGTGGCTTAGGCATGCAAGTCGAACGAGAAAGTTCCCTTCGGGGAGCGATTAGAGTGGCAAAAGGGTGAGTAATGACTAGACAACCTACCCCTTAATCTGGGATAACTTTCCGAAAGGGATGCTAATACTGGATGGTATCATTGAGTCACCTGGCTTAATGATTAAAGATGCTTTCGGGTGTCGTTAAGGGAGGGGTCTAATTCCTATTAGCTTGTTGGTGAGGTAACGGCTCACCAAGGCATTGATGGGTAGCCGATCTGAGAGGATGACCGGTCACACTGGGACTGAGAACTGCCCAGACTCCTACGGGAGGCTGCAGTCGCGAATCTTCCGCAATGGACGCAAGTCTGACGGAGCGACGCCGCGTGAGGGATGAAGGCCTTCGGGTTGTAAACCTCTGTCACGCTTTAAGAAATCACAGTTGGTAACTCTTCTGTGTTGACAAAGGAGCGAGAGGAAGTCACGGCTAACTACGTGCCAGCAGCCGCGGTAATACGTAGGTGGCAAACGTTGTTCGGAATCACTGGGCATAAAGAGTTTGTAGGCGGTTAAGTAAGTCAGGTGTGAAATCCCAGGGCTCAACCCTGGAATGGCATTTGATACTGCTTGACTAGAATAATGGAGAGGTAAGTAGAATTCATGGTGTAGCGGTGAAATGCGTTGATATCATGGAGAATACCAATGGCGAAGGCAGCTTACTGGCCACTTATTGACGCTGAGAAACGAAAGCTAGGGTAGCGAAAGGGATTAGATACCCCTGTAGTCCTAGCCCTAAACGATGTACATTATATGGTGGGAGCTTGCGCTTTCGCTGTAGTAGCTAATGCATTAAATGTACCGCCTGGGGAGTATGGTCGCAAGGCTAAAACTCAAAGGAATTGACGGGGGCTCACACAAGCGGTGGAGCATGTTGTTTAATTCGAAGATACGCGAAGAACCTTACCCAGACTTGACATGTATGGATTAGGTAGTAGAGATACTACTAACGCTCATTCTGAGTGGAACATACACAGGTGTTGCATGGCTGTCGTCAGCTCGTGTCGTGAGATGTGAGGTTAAGTCCTTTAACGAGCGCAACCCTTATCTTCTGTTACCAGCGCGTTATGGCGGGGACTCTGGAGAGACTGCCGGTGTTAAACCGGAGGAAGGTGGGGATGACGTCAAGTCATCATGGCCCTTATGTCTGGGGCTACAAACGTGCTACAATGCGGAGTACAACGGGACGCGATACGGTAACGTGGAGCAAATCTCTAAAAACTTCGCCTAGTTCGGATTGTGGTCTGAAACTCGACCACATGAAGCTGGAATCGCTAGTAATCGCGGGTCATCAACACCGCGGTGAATATGTACCTGAGCCTTGTACACACCGCCCGTCAAGCCACCCAAATTGATAGCGCCCGATGTCTGTGGCCCAACCTGCTTGCAGGAGGGAGCAGCCTAAGGCGATGTTGGTGAGGGGGACTAAGTCGTAACAAGGTAGCCGTAGGGGAACCTGCGGCTGGAACACCTCCTTTCTACGGATAACGTAGACTATTCGACAGGTTATAGTCGAATCGATAAAACGCAAGACTCAAGGAATTGAGTTTACCCAGTTATTCTTTTTATCATGATGGGCTGACACGCCCGTAGCTCAGTTGGTTAGAGCGCATCCCTGATAAGGATGAGGTCACTAGTTCGAATCTAGTCGGGCGTATATGACTAACATTGGGGGATATAGCTCAGTTGGGAGAGCGTCTGCCTTGCACGCAGAAGGTCGCAGGTTCGACCCCTGTTATCTCCACTTGGTTATTCTTACAGAGTTAGAATGTGTATTGAGCACATACAAAAGTACTTTTTTGTTTTAAAGAACGAAAAAGTATTTTTGTATTTGCTCGTGATTTAAATAAATCATGATTGTTCTTTGATAATTTGTTTACGATGAGAGGCTTAATTTACCACCTAGGTAAATTAAGCCGATAAAATAGATAGACGTTATTTGTGGTAAAACACAAATAATTGTAAAGTATAAGTTAAGATATATGAAATATTATATTCTTATTCATTGAAATTTTTGTTTTTCTAGATGTTTAATAGCGTTTAGAAAATTCCGAGAAAAAGCATTAATAGAATCAAGTTGGAAACGTAAGTTTTCGACAAAATTTTAAAAAATGTGATTAAGATAATAAGGGTATATGGTGGATGTCTTGGCATCAAGAGGCGATGAAGGGCGTGTTAAGCTGCGATAAGCTTCGGGGAGTTGCAAGAGAACTTTGATCCGGAGATTCCTGAATTATTGTGGGGTGAATACATAGCTCCATAAGGCGAACCCAGCGAACTGAAACATCTAAGTAGCTGGAGGAAGAGAAAGAAAAATCGATTCCCTTAGTAGTGGCGAGCGAAACGGGAACAGCCCAAACTTACGAGCTTCGGCTTGTGAGGGTAGTAGGACTCAGTTGTGAGACTAATGAGGATAGAAGAATGGCATGGAAAGGCCAACCATAGACGGTGACAGTCCGGTATTCGAAATTTGAGTTAGCTCTATGAGTATCCTGAGTAGCGCGGGTCACGTGGAACCCCGTGTGAATCTGGGAGGACCATCTCCTAAGGCTAAATACTCCTTGATGACCGATAGTGAACAGTAGCGTGAGTGAACGATGAAAAGTACCCCGGTGAGGGGAGTGAAATAGTACCTGAAACCATATACTTACAAGCTGTAAGAGCCCTATGTGCTTGCACACGGGTGATTGCGTGCCTATTGCATAATGAACCGGTGAGTTACTGATATGTTGCGAGGTTAAGGATTTACGGTCCGAAGCCGAAGCGAAAGCGAGTCTTAAACGGGCGTCAGAGTAGCATGTCGTAGACCTGAAACCAGGTGATCTATTTATGGCCAGGTTGAAGCGAGAGTAAAATCTTGTGGAGGACCGAACCCACTTAGGTTGAAAACTGAGGGGATGAGCTGTGAATAGGAGTGAAAGTCTAATCAAACCTGGAGATATCTGGTTCTCTCCGAAATATATTTAGGTATAGCCTCGAGCCACTATGACGTAGGGGTAGAGCACTGACTAGGCTAGGGTCCTTACCCGGATACCAAACCTTATCAAACTCCGAATACTACGTTAATTATCTCGGGAGTCAGACTGCGGGGGAGAAGCTTCGTAGTCGAGAGGGGAACAGCCCAGACCGCCAATTAAGGTCCCTAAGATTGTGTTAAGTGTAATGAAGGATGTGAAGATGCTAAGACAGCTAGGATGTTGGCTTAGAAGCAGCCACCATTTAAAAAGTGCGTAATAGCTTACTAGTCGAGCATTTTTGCGCCGAGAATACGCGGGACTCAAACACAACACCGAAATTGCGGCTTTGCAGTTTACTGCAAGGAGTAGGAGAGCGTCGTTAAGCAGATACGAGCCATACCGTGAGGAGTGGTGTTGGGCTTAACGAGTGATTATGCCGGTATAAGTAACGATAAACAAGGTGAGAATCCTTGTCGCCGTAAACCTAAGGTTTCCCGGGGAAGGTAAATCCGCCCGGGGTTAGTCGGGACCTAAGCAAAGGCTGAAAAGCGTATGCGATGGATAACAGGTTAATATTCCTGTACCATGTTCTGGAGGTTATTACCTATGGAGTGACGGAGTAGGTTAATCAAGCCCACGGTTAGATGTGTGGGTTCAAGCGTGTAGGGTGGCATTTAGGTAAATCCGGATGTCATTAAGCCTGAGACGTGATGTGGTAGGTCTTCGGACCTTTAAGTTGATGATACCATGCTTCCAAGAAAAGCTTCTATGGGACGAAAGAATGTGCTCGTACTAAAACTGACACAGGTAGGTGAGGAGAGTATCCTCAGGCGCTCGAGAGAACTCTCGTTAAGGAACTCGGCAAATTGGATCCGTAACTTCGGGATAAGGATCGCCTGATACGTATAAGATTTACTTCGAAAGCGTTGATGGCCGCAGTGAATAGGCCCAAGCGACTGTTTACTAAAAACACAGGTCTGTGCTAAATAGCAATATGATGTATACAGACTGACACCTGCTCGATGCTGGAAGGTTAAAGAAGCTGGTTCACGCTAGCGACTGAAGCCCCAGTGAATGGCGGCCGTAACTATGACGGTCCTAAGGTAGCGAAGTTCCTTGTCGGGTAAGTTCCGACCTGCATGAATGGTGTAACGACTTGGGCACTGTCTCAACGAGAGACTCGGTGAAATTGCAACCGTCGTGAAGATGCGACGTACCCGCGGAAAGACGAAAAGACCCCGTGAACCTTTACTATAGTCTAATATTGGGTTTTGTTATAATTTGTGTAGGATAGGTGGGAGACTTTGAAGCCGGAGCGCTAGCTAAGGTGGAGTCGTTGGTGAAATACCACCCTGATTATGATAAGATTCTAACCGGTTTCCATGAATCTGGAATCGGGACAGTGTTAGATGGGTAGTTTGACTGGGGCGGTCTCCTCCCAAAGAGTAACGGAGGAGTTCAAAGGTACCCTCAGCATGGTCGGTAATCATGCTTCGAGTGCAAAGGCATAAGGGTGCTTAACTGCGAGACTTATGGGTCGAGCAGATAGGAAACTAGGACTTAGTGATCCAGCGCTTCTGTATGGAAGGGGCGTTGCTCAACAGATAAAAGGTACTCCGGGGATAACAGGCTGATCCTACCCAAGAGTTCATATCGACGGTAGGGTTTGGCACCTCGATGTCGGCTCATCACATCCTGGGGCTGAAGCAGGTCCCAAGGGTTGGGCTGTTCGCCCATTAAAGTGGTACGCGAGCTGGGTTTAAACCGGCGTGAGCCAGGTTGGTCTCTATCTTCCGTGGGCGTAAGAATTTTGAGGGGATGTTTCCTTAGTACGAGAGGATTGGGAAGCACGATCCAATGGTGTTCCTGTTGTGTCGCTAGATGCATTGCAGGGTAGCTAAGATCGGAAAGGATAAACGCTGAAAGCATCTAAGCGTGAAGCCCACCCCAAGATTAGAATTCTATTCCGTAAGGATGAAGCCTCCTTGAAGACTACAAGGTTGATAGGCTGGATGTGTAAGGCGTGAAAGCGCTTCAGCTAACCAGTACTAATTGGCGAACTCTTAATCACATTTTTTTCTTTTCTTTAGTAGATACAAGGTTTACCTTGTATCTACTTTTGAATTCAATAATTTCAATTTATTATCATCGTAAACAAATAATATTTCGCTGTTGATTCATTAATCAACACACCAATTTGCCTGGTGATCATAGCGTGGGAGTCACACCCGTTCTCATCTCGAACACGGAAGTTAAGCCCCTCTGCGCCGATGGTACTGTAACGGGAGAGTAGGTCGTTGCCAGGCTTCCCTTTTAGCCAACTGATAAGTTATTATAACTTTTAGTTGGCTATTTTTTATTCATCATTTATTTCTATTGCCGTCATGAAGCTGGCTAAAGGGTTGGAGTTACAATCTATATTGGATTTAAACCCTGCCCAATGTTTTGGTGCAAATATAACATCTCGGTCTTTCATAAAGTAAGATCCCCACCAGCCAAAACTGCTTGGACTTAAAATGCCTGAATTACATAAACTCATAATTGATAAATCTACAATTGGGCTATTTCCTTTTGATATAATTTTATTTTCAATTTCCGAAAAGTATTTTTCTACATACTCAGGGTCATCACTTAAAACTATAAAGAAACAGTTTTTTCTGTTTTTTTGAAACCATTCAATTTGATTTAAATAATATTTCATTGGTAATAAAGTTGTTTTGCCGTAAATATTAAAGGTCTCGTAATCATCTCTTCGTATATGAATAAAGATTTTGTGCGTATTTTGAGGAATTTTATTAATAAAAATGGTTGCCTCTTTGATGTATTTTGATTTTATTGAAAAATTATTAATAAAAGTGTTTTCAAAAAAAGATTCACTTTGGAAAAAACCTAATTCAATGAATCTTATATTTGATATAGCTCCTTTACAAGTTTTTATTAATGTGCTTTCTCTAGTATAATTTTCTAATATTTGATCTTGGACTATTGAAATTGTTGAAATTAATTTCCATTTTTGCATCTTATTCATTATTGGTTCTAAAATAATTCTTAGACGCCGCCACCACTTATTTTTATTTGAAATATATTTGCATTCTTTAAATTCAAATCCATGTAATAATGCACCATCTCCAAACATTATTACAATTTCATTTTTTTTTTTTGGCTACATAAAAATGCGTATTGAAAGATTTGATTTCCAAGTCTACCTTTTGAAAAAAAAAATATCAATAATTGCTCCGATCTTTAATGTGAAGTTTTATTTTTTCTTAAGCATTAAAAAAACTGTTCCAAATCCTTTATCTTGATCAAATGATTCTGTCACTTCTTTTCCATATAGATATCGCTCTTCCATGATTATAAAGTCTGATAATAAATCAAATAAATATTTTTTTGAAAAAGCCCTGTGTGCATTAAAATAAATTATATTTTCCTTATCTATTGGCACGCTTATTAGTAGAGTTCCACCTGGTTTTAATATTCTTTTTAGCTCATTAATTGATTTTTCACTTCCAAATGCATCCAGGTCATCACCATACCTGCCTAGTCCAATATGTTCTATTACGCACATGGATGATAGTGACTCTACTGAATTATCTTCAAATGGTAGTTTAAGAATCGATCCTTTTTTAAATTCTAAGCCATCTAAACTCAGTTCTATAGGTCTTATATCAACCATTGTTATTGGTGTAAATTGAGAAAGAATTCCTATTGTTTTTGCGGAGCTACCTACATCTACATGTTTTGCTGGTTTAAGCTCAAAAAGTTTTTTAGCAGCCCAACTATCTTGATAAAAATATGTTGGTTCAAGAGGTGTTGTTTTTAGGTTATCAAAAAGACAAGGGTAATATATGATTTTATTAAAATTTGGATTGTCAGTCTTTTTTTTAAGTTCACTTAGCTGATTTATATACCAACAGTATTCTTTAAAAGTATGAAAAGGTTTAATGGTTAAATACTGTTTTATTGATTTTATAAAATAATAGCATTTTCTTAAAAGAGGATTTTTTTTTAATTTAGACAATACTATTCCCTTGGTCTGATTTTATTATAAATTTTGTGAAGAAAAGATGTCGAATTTGCTTTATTGATTTCTTTATTTTCTTGTTGATTTTTTTTTGTTACTTCAATTTGTAAAAAGTTTTTTATATCATCTCTGATCTTATTTGGATACAAATATATTACATCTTCATATTCAATAATACCCCAGTTATTTGGTAATGCTTCCATGATTTCTTTCAAATCTGGCCACTGAGAAATTCGATGGGGTTGTGGTGGTGGGGATAGAAATAACCGAGCATCATCTATTAATATAACGTAGTTTTTTTCATATGAAAAAATATTTTTTAATTCTTCTATTAGAGGACATTCATCGCTATCACCGTACGATTCATATCCACACCAATGAGCATCAAGCCAAAACAATAAGTTGTCATTTTCCTCTAAGATATCTTTCAAATGATCGCGAGTATCGCCTTTTAACAATACTACATTTGTTAAAGTTGTTAAATTTTCTTTAGCTACCAGATACATTTTTTCAGATTTCTCAATGGTATATACTTTATTGAAATCTTGACTCATTAATTTGGCTGTACCTCCTTTGAAAGTCCCTCCTTCAACAAATATGGATAAATTCATGAGGTTTTTTAGAAAACTAACTTCTTTTTCAGGCACACCAAAATTTACTATTCCCATTGCTTTTATTTCCTGAAGTTAATATCGCTTATAATTTAACATTTAATCGATAAAAAGTAAAGGTGCTCTTTATCATTAACCATAAGTTTCTTCTTGTCTTCGTATAGAAGAGATCGACAACAAATATAGTGACAAAGAATGAAATGATTGATGCATATACAGCACCTTTGGTTCCATATTCTGCTATCCAGTAGTAATTTAATATAATGTTTACGATTGTTCCTAAAATCATCGTGAATAAAGCGTATTTGAATAAATTTTCAACCATTAAATAAACTGCGCGAGCTGTTCCTAGGTTTGCGAAATATAGCCGGGATGCCATTATTGATAGTAAAATACCAGTATTTGCATATTTTTCTCCATATAGAATACTTATTATGTGATCGGCTAAAAAGTATATAGGAAGGGCAACGATTAGAAATGCGATCATATTTATTCTATATAAATTTTGCAATCGGTTTTCATATAATTCGGTTGAGATGCTCTTTGCTTTAATTACAGATGGTGATAGGGATGTTTTTAAAATAATTGTCACGAATGCGACGGACTCTATCAGTTTTAATGCTACGCTGTAATAACCTACTTCAGAATTCCCTAGCATGTTTTTGATCATCACTTGATCTATACGCGCTTGGATCATTAGCACAAAGCTACTAAAAATTAATGGCCAGCTGTCTTTTAATAGTCTTTTTGCCATGGCATAGTTGAATTTCCATATGAATAACGATAAATTTTGTTTGTAATATATGTAAATATATCCTATGCCAAATATGACACTATCGACAACCATCATAGTTGCGAATGCTAGCAAGGGTGCATTGTATAAAATCAGTATGACTTTTGCTATCGATGATATTAAGAGGGAAATCATGTTTGCTCTTACTATATATTTGCTTAGAACTTCGCTTTGAAAATAAAAATCAATAACATTAAAACACTGAAAAAACACAGCTCCTGTGATTACTATTATTATTATGTTTGTGTCTCTCTCGTGAGGTAATAAGCTGATAGCAATTATTGTTATTAAAATCACAATTATTGCACCTATCAGTCGAAGTGTGAATGCCGTGCCTAGAAGTTCATCCCTTTTGTCTTTATGATTAATTAATTCTCTGACTAGTATCCCATCGACTCCTAAAGAAGCTACAATAGTAATTATGACAACAATTGACTGTGCGTAAGAGAAAAGGCCATAGGACTCAGGACCTAAGTATTTTGCTACCCATACACCTACGAACAGTCCAATGATAAGTCTAAATACTTTTTCTGCTAGTAGCCATGAGCTATTTTTAAAATATTTACGAACACCGGGATGCTGAGTAATTTCTTTTATTTTATTTAATATCAAAATGTACACATGATAGAAATTAGCGTTAATGCTTTGTAGTTGAAAGCTTTATTTCTTTTCTTTATATCCATAATACTAATATTTAAAACCGATCTTAGAGTTGATGGTGATGTTGAAAAAATCTTAGTAGTTAATTATATTGCTTTATGTTATAAAATCTGATGAATTTAGTATTGTAAAGAAAATCTTTTGATAATGTATTATAATAATTGGAGTCAATGGGTTTATATTTGAGGAATTCAGCTGTTTATTAGTGTAATTATTCCGACCTATAATCGTTCAACTATTTTGAAAGATGCTCTAGATAGTTTAAGTGATTTGAATTATCCCTCTGAAGATTTCGAAATTATTGTAGTAGATAATAATTCAAGTGATGATACGGAACTTGTTTCTAGAGATTATATTAATAATCATGTAAATTGCTTTTATTACAAAGAAGCTAATTTAGGCCTCCACAATGCAAGACATTGTGGTTTAAAAAAATCTAAGGGCGAAATTCTTTCATTTATTGATGATGATGTTTTGGTTGAGCCTACATGGTTAGATGGAATTGCTATGGGCTTCTCTCAAGGGAGTGATGTTGTTTTGGTTGGTGGGAATGCACATCCAAAATTTGAGGCTGACTTACCTGAATGGGTCGAGCTTTTATGGAAAATAAATTTAGATGGAAAATATTTATCTGAATATAGTTTACTTGAAATGGGTGATGAAATAAAAGAAATTTCACCTCATATGGTGTTTGGTTGTAATTTTTCAATTCGAAAAGCGACTCTTGTAGCATTGGGTGGATTTCATCCAGATGGCTTTCCTTCAGAAGATCTGAGATTTAGAGGTGACGGTGAAAGTTACCTTTCCAATGAAATACAAAAAAGTAATGGAAAAGCTTTTTTTATTCCTGAAGCTAGTTTATATCATAGGGTGGATGAAAGTCGGTTAACAGTAGATTATTTAAAAAAGAGATCTTATATGCAGGGGATTTCGTATTCTTATTCTTTGATTAGGGAAAAAAAATATTTAGGCCTTTATAATAAACTTAATATTGGCATGGAACTTTTTTATGGAAAATGTCGTGCAAAATTAATTCGAACGGAACCATTTAGGTCTATGCAGCAAGCATTCTTTCGAGGGTTTTCATTTCATTATAATCAGGCAAAATCCGATGCTAATCTTTTGAATTGGATTTTAAAAAATGATTATCTTGATTAAATAAATTTGATTATGTTTTCTTTATATAATATTTAATCCATATTGAAAATTCCGTTGAGTCGTAGCAATAGTATTTTATTAACTGTAGTGTATAATTTCTGACGTCCTAAATTGATGGAGAGTTAATATGAGTGGTGAAATTGATTATAAGAATGGTTGTAATTTTTTTATTATTGGAGCATCAGGAGATCTGTCTCGGAAAAAAATTATTCCAGCCCTTTTTTCACTTTATGTAAACGGTTTTTTGCCTAGGGATTATAATGTTATAGGGTATGCCCGAAGTGAAATGAACGATGATCAATTCCGAGAATTGGCTGGGGAGTGTTTGCAAAATAAGTTTAGTGATGAGCAGGAAATTTTAAAAAAAGTCCCTGAATTTTTGCAAAAGTGTTTTTATGTTCGAGGTCAATATGATTCGGTTGATGGGTTTAATTCAGTTTTCTCAAAACTAAAAGAATTAAAAATTGAAAATTTTTGTCGTCTTTTTTATATGGCGATACCTCCAAGTGTATTTTTAGATACTTCAAACTCACTTTATGAATCAGGCCTATTAAATAATGATTGTGATGACTTTTGGGCAAGAGTCGTGTTAGAAAAACCTTTTGGCCGAGATAGTAAATCTTATGAAGAATTAAACAAGAATTTATCTAAAGTTATTCGAGAGGATCAAACATACCGAATTGACCACTATCTTGGTAAAGAGGTGATTCAAAATTTAATGGTTCTAAGATTTGCTAATCTTATTTTTGAGCCAATTTGGAATCGAAATTATATTAATGATGTTGTTATTTCATGGAGTGAAAAAATAGGTGTTAGTGGACGTGCTGGATATTTTGACAACTATGGAATTATAAGAGATGTTATGCAAAATCATTTAATGCAAATATTGTCGCTTGTTGGTATGGAGCCGCCAATTAATTTGGATGCAGAAAGTATTCGTGACGAAAAAGTGAAATTGCTTAAATGTGTTGAACCCATAAGTCTTGATCAGTTGGTGGTTGGGCAATATGTACGGAATAATGAAAAAGGAGTACCTGGGTACCTTGAAGATCCTGGCGTACCCAATGATTCTATAACTCCAACCTATGCAAAAGCGACGTTAAAAATAAATAATTTTAGATGGGATGGTGTTCCTTTTCATCTGTTAAGTGCAAAAGCATATGATAAAGCTGCCACAGAAATTCGAATAAACTTTAAACAAGTTCCCGGATTTATTTATCCAAGTTTAAAAGCAATGACTCCAAACACTTTGGTTATTCGAATTCAACCCGAAGAAGCAATTAGTTTTGAGATAGTTAACAAGTATCCAGGTCTTGCAATGCGGTTTGAGAATGCCTCTTTAAACTTACATTATGAATCTGAATTTCAAGCTAAATTACATGATGCTTATGAGCGTTTATTGCTTGATGTCTTGAGAGGTGAAAAAAGCCTTTTTATTAGGGCTGATGAATTAACAGCTAGTTGGAATATTGTGACTCCAGTATTAAATGAAATGGAGAAATGGAAAATTAAACCTCATTCGTATGTCTTCGGCTCAAGAGGGCCAAATTAAAAAGTAATGCAACTGAAACCTTTGCTCAAATCCTGTGTTCCTGAAAAAATGTTTTCCTTTGGTGATTACGAAGGGTTTTTATTGGGACATATAAAGAGTGTTGGCTCAATTCAATATTCTTTTATATTTGGTGTTTTTGAAAATAAGATCCCAGTTCTTTATTATACGGCCGAGAAATCTTCAATATCAGAAGAGGTGTTTATAGGAGTATTTAAAGATGATAAGCACATTAATTTAGGCAGTGACGCTCAAAGTAGTGATCAAATGACCTTTTTATCTAAGGCATTAAACTACGTCTGTGAAACATTTTCAATCAAATTGGAAGACATTAAAGAATTGCCTAAAAAGAGCGCTGAAGACACCTTTGGGAAGATTCAAAAGTAAGTTATATTTAAAAATTATTCTCCATAAACTGCCTTTCAACATACACTCTCCTGTATTTTCAATATGAAACTAAGTTGATTCCGTGAATTTTAATATAAAGGATTTCCCTTCGACTTGAAATAGTATTTTGATATACTCTCACGCCCAAAAATGGTAGAAATCGTCATTTCTTAACGAAAGGTTTAGAGAGATTGTATGATAAAAATTGTAGGTAGAGACAATGAATCATTAGATAGCATGATTCGAAGATTTAAAAGATTATGTCGTAAAGAAGGTGTATTAATTGATTTAAAAAAGAATCAATATTACGAAAAAAAATCTGACATTGAACGTCACAAAAAAAAAGCAGCGATAAGAAGATCTCAACGTAAAAAAAATTAATTATTATTTAATTAATAGAACAATTTTACAACGAGTTACTTTTTTACAGAATCCAACTTAATCGAATAATAAGATCGGAGTCCATTAATGGATGATATTGAAGTTGCTTATGCAGAGGCAACATGGGATACCTCAGGTTTCCCCCACGCATTAACAGAAATAGTAAAATTTGGATATAAAGGCGTATTTGCAAGAGGCGAATTGCTTGAGTCTTATATTGATCGTCAGGAAATTTTTACAGAAATAATTTCAGGAAATGAAATAGGTGTTGCTGGTTCAGAGGGTGTCTTGAATGTTCTAAATAATGATAAAATTGAAGATAGTATCCAAAATTTGGATTATCGATTAAACTTCCTTCAAAAATGTAAAGCCAATACGATTGTTGTAACTGATGATAATGAGGGGATTACTTCTTCAACGATTGAAGACAGAAATAAGCTATATTCTTTTTTAAATGAAATAGGTGGTGTTGCCCGGAAAAAGGGGATTAAGCTTTGTTTTAAGCCAACTGAAGAGTCTATAATTAAGAATAAAAAATTAATATTCGAAATGGTAGAGAATACAAGAGAGGACAATGTTTTTATGGCATTTGAACCTGCTACTCTCACAATGATGGGAATTCGACCTCAAACTTTTTTACCTCATATTGTAAATCGAATCGGTGTATTCATTTTATCCGACATTAAAATTGGACGATTGAAAAAAGACCCAGAAGTTAAGAAAGTCTTTCCTTGCCGTATTGGTGAAGGCCTAATAAATTTACCTTTGATTACCAAAGTTATGGAATGTCTCGACTATAGTGGTTGGGTTGTTGTTAAACAGGAATTTGTCAAAGGTTATTCAGCCCATAAATTATTACAATTTAATACTAGCTTTATAGAAGAAGAGCTAGAATTAATTATTTAGTTAAATAGTCTTATGTTAGTGTATACCTTCGATGTAATTGTAGTTGGGGGTGGTCATGGTGGTTGCGAAGCTGCACATGCTGCTGCCAAAATGGGGTGCAAGACCCTATTGTTGTCTATGTCTTTAGACTCTGTAGGAGTCATGTCATGTAATCCATCTATTGGTGGCCTTGCTAAAGGTCAAATCGCTCGAGAGATTGATGCCCTTGGTGGGTTAATGGGCAAAGTAATCGATAGAAGTATGATTCATTTTCGAATGTTAAATAGATCGAAAGGTGCTGCTGTCCAGGCTCCTAGAGCACAAGCAGATAAAAAGTTATATCAATTGCTAGTTAAACATGAAATTGAGAAAACACCGGGTTTAGTATTGGCTCAAGGTCAAGTAGATGAAATTCTTGTTGATGATAATAAAGTAATAGGTGTTAGAGTTAAAGAAGGTGTTGAATATAGGTCGTCGACTACAATTTTAACAACAGGTACTTTTTTAAAAGGATTGATGCACTTAGGTACAACTATGATTGGTGCTGGTCGTGCTGGTGAACCATCCTCTAATTTGCCAGACTGTTTTCATAAACTTGGTCTTAAAACTGGTCGCCTAAAGACAGGCACACCTCCGAGAGTTTTATCTAGTTCCTTAGATTATTCGAAATTGACAGCGCAACCTAGCGAGACTCCTCAACCATTTTCCTATTGGAATAGTAAAATCGAAAGGCCTTTGGTTGATTGTCATATTGGTTATACAAACACTGATACACATGATATTATTCTTAACAACCTAGAGTTATCGCCAATGTATTCTGGACAAATACAAGGCGTTGGACCTCGCTATTGCCCTTCAATTGAAGATAAAGTTAATCGGTTTAAAGATAAAAATCGACACCA
This sequence comes from Planctomycetota bacterium, assembly GCA_002746535.1. Lineage (GTDB taxonomy): Bacteria > Planctomycetota. Next base: position 90,640 of record NVWA01000018.1, on the reverse strand, counting down.
ATTATTTTTTGAACCAGAGGGAATCAATACTGAAGAAGTATATGTGAACGGAATCTCTACTAGTTTGCCACCTGAAGTTCAAGATAAATTCCTGAAAACTGTTCCGGGTATGGAGAAAGTTCAAATAATGCGTTTTGGTTATGCAATTGAATATGATTTTATTCCTCCATACCAGACAAGTGTGACCTTGATGTCTAAACATATTCCAGGTTTATTTTTTGCTGGACAAATAAATGGCACATCAGGATATGAGGAGGCTGCTAGCCAAGGCTTAGTAGCAGGTGTAAATGCAGCTTTATATGTAAAGAACAAAGAGCCTTTTATCATGAGCCGATCTGACTCTTTGATAGGTGTATTATTGGACGACTTAACTACAAAAGAACTAGATGAGCCTTATCGTATGTTTACATCAAGAGCAGAGTATCGATTATTACTAAGACATGATAACGCCGATAGACGTTTATATGATTATGCTTATAAATATAATTTAATTACAAATGAACAGTATGAACAAGTTAAAAATAAAATAGACAACATCGCCTCTTTAAAGTTAAGGTTTGATAAGAAACATGTGGATGGAAAGTCTTTAAGACATCATCTTAGAGTTAATTCTAATACAATAAATGATGTGATTCGTATCGGTGAATTAAATAGAAATGATTTGCCTAATGAGGAAACACTCCAACAATTTGATATTGATACAAAATATGAAGGCTATTTAAAACGTCAAGAAGACGAAATAGTAAAACATAAAAGAGTTGAAGGCAAAACATTATCGCCATTGAATGATTATAGTCAGTTCAATGAGTTGAGAATTGAATCCAGACAAAAATTGAATAAATTTAAACCAGCAACATTAGGACAAGCATCACGAATATCAGGTGTTAATCCTGTTGATATTTCTATCTTGATGGTCTTGCTTAAAAAAGGATCTATCAAGTAGCTAATAAGGCTTAATTTCCCATTAGAAACTAATGCTTTTTATAGATATTATAATTTCCTATTTTTAGCAACAACTTAATCTTTTTCTGATGAATCTAATCTAGGTCAACTTAATTAGTTCTAACAAACAAATAAATGCGTAGAATCTGCTTAATTGATTAAGTATTTACAGGATTTTTCATGCAAAGTAAATTGGTTGTTCCGCAAGTTCTAATCGTCGATGATTTCATGGAAAACCTGATTATGATAAGGGATATAGTTTCCTCCATAAATGGCGTGGAAACTACAATCTTTAATAATGGCATCGATGCTTTAAAAGCTCTAGAAGAAAAAGAATTTGCCTTAATATTATTAGATGTTGATATGCCAGGAATGAATGGTTTTGAAGTCGCAGAAAACATAAAGAAGCTGAATTTACCTATAACGCTCCCAATTATTTTTATTACGGGTAAAGATTTGAGTGGGTCAAATGCTATTAAGGGTTATTCCTCAGGAGCTGTAGATTATATTTTAAAGCCATTTGATAATAATATTTTGATGAGCAAAATACGTGTTTTTTTAGAGCTGTATAAACAAACTAAAGCCCTTGAGCTTGAGGTTCTGCAACGTATCCAAACAGAATCTAAATTACAATCGTTATTTGATGGTGTTCCTGAATGTGTGTGTGCTTTGACAAGAAAAGGAATGATAAATGAGATGAATCCCGCAGGATTATGCTTGTTGGACGAGGAGAATTTAGAAGATGTGTTGGGCTTAAATTTTTTAGATTTCATTGAAAATGAAGATGAAACTAATTTCCTAAAGGATTTGGATTCTGCATTTGATGGCATAGGTGCTTATAATCAATATAAAATACTGAGTTCACAGAAAAATATTAAGTGGGTAGATATTAATATTGTGCCACTTAAAAGCTCAACTAATAGCAAAGAAACCGTTTTATGCTTGGCATTGGATGTAACTGAGAAGAGAGAAGTGCAAATTAAATTAAAAGAGTCTGAAGATGAGCTTTATCATCAAAAGATGGAACTTGAGAAAAAGAATATTACTTTAAATGAATTGCATCAAAAAGCAGAATTAAAATATTTTGAAATTGAAGAAAGAATTAAGACAAATTCAACTAAACTTTTAGTTCCTATTTTGGAGCGAATGGAAGCGATTAGTCCTGGTAATAAAAAATATTGTGAAATGATAATTAATACATTAAACGAGTTAAGCAATTCTTTTACTCATAAATTCACTCATGAATTAAGTAATTTATCACCCAAAGAAATTGAAATATGCCATCTAATTAGAAATGGAATGTCATCGAGAGGTATTTCAAATTCTTTGTCTTTATCTGAGAGAACAATCCATACCCATAGAAATAATATTCGTAAAAAATTAGGGATAGCAAGAAAAGGAATCAATTTAACGACTCATTTACAATCAATTTAACTTTATAAATGGTAATTCGAAATGTTTAGAATTTTACATATTGACGATGAGGAGTTAATTAGAAATTATCTTGAGGATTTAATCGAATCACTATATGAAGACGTTGAGATTTTGGGCTTTTCGACATGGTCTGAGGCTGAAAAATTTCTTATTAAAGATGATAAGTTTGATTTAGTTCTACTTGATGAAGTAATGCCTATGATGAATGGTTCTGAAATAATGGAAGTGTTGAATAAAAAATATCCCGCTTTAGCAGAAAAGATTGTCTTTGTCGCAGGACCTTCAAATATTCTTAATTATGACAAGCCTCATATTAAAAAGCCGTTTGATTTATCTACGATTCAGAAATTCTTAGATAATTGCTTAAAAGACCATCAAGATAAATCATAATTATCTTAAATTATGTTTTCTTAAATCTGAAATTTTTAAAATAGAAAATTTGTCAACCTGATCAATTAATTCTAATATTTTAAAGTGTCTTTTGCAAATCCCCTTTTTGAACGTTGATTGTAAACACGCTTCTTGAATTAATTCCGTTTTTAATTTGACTGGCTCTATGATTCTGCATTTGCTTTCTGGTGCCGACAGATTTAATGTGTAGTCAATTTTATAAATTTTATTTTCTATTATTTCATCATCATTAGCTAATAAATTAAATAATTTGAAATGAAAATCACATAAATTATTTTGGTAGGAAAAATTAAAGCAGCATTTACCTCTTTCCATGGCTCTGCAAAATTCACCACTATTAATCCGACGTTTTTTTAAATTTATGCTTGTCATATTTTTTAAAAGTGCTTGATGATATGATTCATTGTCATTTTATTGTGAGTTAATTCAAATTAAACGAGACATGATTCCTTGGTTGAACTTAGGAGTAAAATGTAATATGGAAATAAGAAATTGTTTACTTAGAAATGAAAAAATTGTTTAAAAGGACATCATTTATTAATAATGCCCTTTTAAGATTTAATTTTTATTCAGCAGGAGAATCGTCTGTAGATTCTTCTTTAGAAGGTGATGATTCTTCAGAAACATTTTCTTCTGATGCTTTTACTTCAGTAGATGTCGTTTCTTCCGATTCTGAGCTAGATGATTCACCATTTTTTTCTTTAATGGCAGCTCTGAATGCTTGAATATCATTTTCATCTGGAGTGCCTTCTAATGCTTTCATCGAAAGTCCAATTTTTCTGTTTTTCTGATCAACATTTAAAATACTGACTTTAACTTTTTGACCAACTTCTAATACTTCTTCTGAGCTTGCAATTGGTTCAGATGCTAATTCAGAAATATGCATAAGGCCTTCAATGCTATCTTGCAATTCGATAAACACGCCAAAGTTTGTTATTTTAGTTATGACACCTTCGATAATGCTATTGACTTGAAATTTATCTACTATTTCATGCTCCCATGGATCTTCTTCCAATTGTTTCATTCCAAGAGCAATTCTTTTTTTCTCTTTCTCAATTAAAAGAACAATAACGTCTACTTCATCACCTTTTTTCAATACCATATTTGGGTGAGTAATCTTTTTTGTCCATGAAATATCTGAAACGTGTAATAAGCCATCAATACCTTCTTCTAGCTGTATAAATGCTCCGTATGTAGTTAAATTCCTTACGGTTCCTTTTAAAGTAGTTTGAGGTGCATATCTTTCTTCGATATTTGCCCATGGGTCATCATCAAGTTGTTTAATACCCAATGAGATTTGTTGCTTATCAGCTTTGACATCCAGGATAATAACATTAACTTCTTGGTTTAATTCGAGAATCTCAGAAGGATGATTTATTTTTTTCGTCCATGACATTTCAGAAATGTGTACTAATCCTTCAATTCCAGAATCTAATTTAACAAATGCTCCGTATGGAACTATGTTTACAATAGTGCCTACTGTTTGCTTTCCAGGAGGATATTTTTCTTCAGCATTAATCCATGGGTTTTTAGTTTTTTGTTTAAGACCTAAAGATATGCGTTCTCTTTCTTTATCAAAATCAAGTACCACACATTCGATTTCCTGATTTAATTTTAATATTTCTGATGGATGTGAGACGCGGCCCCAAGTTATATCTGTGATATGAAGTAATCCGTCCATAGCGCCTAAATCTACAAAAGCACCGAAATCTGTAATGTTTTTTACAATACCCATTACCAATGAACCGACTTCAATGTTGCCGATCAATTCTTTCTTTTGAGCTTCGCGTTCTTCTTCAAGAAGTTTTCTTCTAGATACGACAATATTTTTTCTTTCATGATCAATCTTGATAATTTTACATTCAATCGTTTGATCAATAAAATCCGCAATGTCTACTAATCTTCTTACATCAACTTGTGAGGCAGGCAAGAATACTGGAATTCCAATATCAACAAGTAGTCCACCTTTAATCTTTTTAATAACTTTTCCGGAAACTACGTCACCTTCATTTCTAGATTTGACAAGGTTTTCCCATCCTCTAATACGGTCAGCTTTTCTTTTGCTTAATTGTACAATTCCATCGTTATCTTCAAAAGCTTCCAATAAAACTTCTATTTCGTCTCCAATATTAATTTCAGTGACTTCATCGAATTCAGTTAGTGATATTATTCCTTCGGATTTATATCCGATATTAATGATGGCATCTTTATCTGTGATGTTGACAACTTTGCCTGTAACAATTGTGTCTATTGAATAAGTTTTTGAAACATTGATACATATTTCATCAATGTTTTCATCTGTAAAATCACCAAGGGTATCGGCAATTTCACGTTCGACATCATTGTCGAATTTAATTCTTTTTAATAAATCTTTTGTTGACATGATAGGACCAGAAAAAAAGGGTTAATAAATTTTAGGTCTCCGTATTAAAGTTTAATACTTAAAAAGACCGAATAATTCTCTTATGAAAAGGGCGGGAAATTTTATTTTTAATCTCAAAAAACTCAATACAAATACAATAATCTTACAGCAAGATTAAATCAACCATATGATAGATATTCGATTAAATAGTGGAATTTATTACCAATATTGAAGTTTACCTTTTAACTCTTCAAAAAAGGCACTTCTATGCAAATTTAAAACGATTAATTCGCCTCCATTTTTTTTGGTTAAATTGGAAATTTGGAACCTAAGAGAATGGGAAATTCTTGTAGCGATATATATATAAATATCATACTTTCCTTGAATGGTGCTTCGTGATTGATTTGTATTCTCTAAAATGATTTTCACATCCAAAGCACCTAATTTTTTCAATGATTCAGTATAGTTTTGAATTTGGTCTTTATCTCCTCCAGCCATTAATATTCGTTTATCTTTTAGCGGAAGAAAGGTTAAATCCTTTTCTGTGTCTTCATTTTTTGGGAGACGGTCTTGAACATTTCCTTTTAATATGCTATCAATTTTGTGTATATTTCTAGTTTTAGCTGCGATTAAAAAGTCATTATTGGAAAGCAATTCTTTTAAATTTTGTTGTAAAAAACGTTCTACTTTAGAAATGGAAAGAAATTGTATTAAATCACTAACGATTTCTAATTCCTTCAAAGAAACGATTTCTAATTGATAATAATATTTTTGCTTTAATTGTTTTCTCAGTGAGTTTAAAAGAGATTCCTTATTCTCTGCTTTTGCTTCTGCTATTTGTGTTGCGGAGGATATTTCTGGAGCTTTTATTTGTTTTTGAGTTGGAGTTGAAACGGATGATAGAACTTTTGAGTTTGATTTTTCAATACTTTTAAATAATTTTTGTATTGCTGCTTTAAATAATTCTTTTTTAAAATTATGCAGTTGTAGTAAAGCTAGTTCCCAGACCTTTTGTTGATCTTTGAATGAGATCTCACTACTAAATTGCGAAGTTATGAATTCAATGGATTTTTCAATTCGTTTTAATTGAAAAAGTCTGTCTTGAAATTGTTGTTGAGAATACGATCCAGATGGGATTTGACAAAATTGATGTGCATATGCTTTAATACCAGAATTATCGCATTTGCTTTTAATATTTGTCGCTAATTTAATTGACTGTTCCTTGAATATTTGAAATTCTTTTTTTGATATTTTTTTCTCTAATGAAGTTTTATATCTGATGCATATAGACTGGCATATTTGCTGGAAGCTTTTACCAGGGAAAAGTAAATAGGGCGTCATCCTCCATATAAGATTTGAAGATTCATTTATTGGAATTTTTGCTTTATCCATTTCCACTAAAAGAGGTGTTATGAAAGATCTTCTTGTGAGAAGCAAAATTAATAGTAAGAAAAAAAAGAATGATGTGAGGTATAACATTAGGTATGAATAATAATAAAATGATTTTATTGTTCGTATACCTTGTGCATGTGTATCGTTACTTTTATGGGTAGATCCTGACAATGTATAGTTTTCTTCATTAAAATAATCAGCCAAGATTCCAGAAACAAGTGGGTAGTGAATTGTTTTATTGAATATTTTTGAGTAATTTTTTTGTAACGGTGAAAAGTAATTGTTTGTTAACTCATAATATTTCTTTATGTGTTTATTATTGGAGAGGATCTTGGAATAAAAATTTTCTATAATAAGTGCTTCTTCATTGTGGTTCGATTTAGCAAGAGATATTGGTAATTTTAAAGTAAGTTCACCACTTAAAGAGGATGATATGATTATTTTTTTTATGTTATTGTTTGTTTTGATTTTAATTTTTTGAGGAATTCTAACTGGGGGTTTGGCATTTAGTTGCCATTCAATAAGGTGTTTGTATTTGTACTTGGAATTTATTTTTTCGATAAGGATTTCTGCTTGATTTTGTTGCGAAGTCTTAGTAAGAGCAGAAATTATCCATAAGTTGTTGTTTGTGTAGCTTATACCTGAAAACAGAAAAATAATAAATAGGCATAAAAAGCACCTGGAAATCCATAGTGATTTCATTTGTTTCCTAATTAATTTTAATTCAGTTAGCTACTGATAGGGAAGGCGAAATACATATTTCCACTGCTTCTTTGCAAAAATGATTTAATTTCAATCTTTATAGTTTGCCCTACTAGGTCAGCAGCATCTTCAATAATAACTAGCGTTGCATCATCCAAATACCCTAGTCCTTGATTTTTGGTATCCCCTTTTTTAATAACTTCTATGTTGATTTTTTGGCCTGGAATTAAAGGTGGATTTAATGATTTTGCGAGAGCATTTAAATTAATGGTTTTAATATTTCGTATGTGAGACTCTTCAAGTATGACAGAATCATTTGTCAGAATTCTGCCTTGTAGCATTTCTGCTACTCTCATGATTTGGCTTGCTAAATCTTCCGTTTGAAAATCTTCTTCAAGTTCTTCAACATAAACAATTTCAAGTTCTTTTATTTGATGATACTGTTTAATTCCTAGATTTGCGATTGCTCGAATTGCAGGGTCTTCATTGTTACACTCTTCTTCAAGTTCATGTAAAATGATTTTTAAAAGACCAATCTTACTTTCCATGATACCTGACTTTATCAATGGTAATAAACGGTTATCTAATAACGTAGATTTATCTATAATGGTTATGTTTTTACCTAATTGCGTACCTCTGAATTCAACATAAGGGATCGCAAATTTGAATTTGTCTTTAGTTTGTATAACGGTAGAAATTGATAAATAGGTTAGGGTAAATGTTATTATTAATCTAAGAGTCTTTATATTATCTTGACTCATATTCTTTTCATTGATTAGCGCTAAGATTATTTCATTTAATAAATAACTTGCACTTAGGCCAATGATTAAGCCTATAATAATTGCAAAGGTCGTTTTTTTAAATATAGGCTTTAATTGTGTTTCAACGATGATGATAAGGATGCTGATGGCAAATCCAATTGTAGGTCCAACAATCGGACTGCTCATTGTTGGAGAATCCTGAAAGACTTCTTTAAGTTCATATCCAATGAAAACACATAGAGCTACAAAGATAACTCTTAAAATAAATAGTACAAAAGTCATGCGTAAAATCCGTAAGATAGGAATTAAATCAAAGGATGAATATTTTATTCAAATGAATCCATCTTTTAAATCTCATTATAAAAGTTCTCTCTTGAATTGGAATAAAAAATAAACAATTAATTATTGACGGATTAATTAAATTTCGCTCTCTTCAGAGGGAAATGTTTGTTTATATAGAGCACTATCTTTATATCTGGCGTAAAGCATTGTGACAAATATTTTTAAGATTGCTGCTGCAGGAATGGCAGAAATGATTCCAATAAAACCACCTAAAGAACCCCCAGCTACAATTGCTATTAATGTTTCAAGGTCACTCAATCCAACTCTGTCACCAACTAATTTTGGGGAAAGGTAGAAATTTTCGATTAGATTTATAATTCCAAAAACGATTAATAAAATTAGGAGGGCAGTGGTGATAGGCATTCCACCAGCAACAGCAACTGAGAACGTTGCAATAAAGGCAAAGAGTAATCCCACATATGGAATTAAAATAGCAACACCTGAGATTAATCCTAAGAGAAATGCATATGGTATACCCATGAAATAAAATATGATGGAATATGTGATGGTTTCAATGAAAATCATAGAGAATTGGCCTCTCATATAACCTTCAAAAATCCAATTTATTTTTCTAAAAATTTGATCTGTATTATAGCGGTATGCTGTTGGGATTGCTTCTAAAATACCATTCCCAATTTTGTAAAATTGTTTTGCGAAAAAGAAATAGAAGCCTATGGCAAGGATAATATCCATCAAAAGCCCTATGAAATAAGAAAATTGACTTAAAACACCTTTTGTAAATGGACTGTAATTTAGAAATCCTTTTAAGATAAAATCCTTTCCATGAATAGTAACATTTTCCTGAGTTGAAAGAAAAGGTGTCAATGAATAAGCTTCCGATAGAATTCTTCTAACGATAATTTTCTTTTTGATTTCTTCTAAGCTGTCATATTCAAAGATATTCTCAGAAATCCTATGATCTAACCAAAGTACATTTTTGAAATTACTAATTAATTTTATTCTGTGATCTGATGTTTCAATTACGGAATTTAAAAAGTCACAAAATGAATTAACTTTATTTTTTCCTCTTTTGTTGAGCAATGCTTCTTGAAGAGGGAAGAGTTGTAAAATGGAATCAGCGTTCTGAATTGAATTTTTAAGGATTTCATCAATAGTATTATCTGAATTTAATAATTCCTTATCACTTGTAAATAATGTTTGAGGAGTGTAGTTGATTGGGCCATAAATGATTTGGTCCAATGGATCAAGAATTTGTTTTGGAATATTTTTGCTTTCAAGGAATTTTCTAAATTTACTTACGCCTTCAACTAATTGAGTAGGAGCCTTTTTTGTAAATGTTTTGATTTCTTGAACGTTGATACTTGAGGCAATCTTTAAACTGATAAGAATTGTTATTCCAATAAAAAAAACAATAGATGCAATACAGATACTGCTTCTTGAAAATCTTGTTTTCTTTTCAAAAAAACTCAATATTGGGTCCATTAAATATGCAAATGCTAATCCCAAAAAGATGGGCCTGAGAAATCCTGCTAACAGAATAAAGCCTATAAATACAACTAGCACAGATATTATGGCTCCAATTCGTCCATATTTTTGAGATTGATGTTGATAGTTTTTTATCTCTTGAATAATTTTTTCTGTATCGCCCTGAGGGACATCAAGTGCTTTTCCTATTGATAATAATACTTCTTCTTTTTCTTTGGTAGGGGAATTATCAATGGAGTATTGAATCAGCGCTTTTAATAAATTGATTTTTTGTTTTTTTTCCTCAAATTTTTCTAAAAGTATTTCACCAGCTTTTTCTAAAGAAATTGAAGATTCTTCTTTGAGAATATGGTCTAGTTGCGAAAGTAATTTATTTGCTCTTTCGACGGGAGCATTATTTCGAAAAAATGTAGAAGCTAATTTAATTTCTTCTGGATCTGCTTTTCCGTCTGCTTTAATTATTGCTGCAATAAGCGTTAAAAGTGCTTCTTCATGAGAAGCTAAATCAACTTCATTGTTTTTCCCAATAAATTCAGAGGTGTTTAAGAATATGGAATATAGCCTTTTGACGTTTTTTTCTATTATGGATTTTGGTTGGTCTTCTGGATTTTTGCTCATATTTGGCTTAAACATTTTCTTATAATGGAGGATGCTTTTTCAAGTGTCGTATTTGAATGCGCGATTGAGATAAAGTTTGTTTCGTACTGAGATGGCGAACAATAAATTCCATTTTCTAGAAGATAATGAAAATATTTATTGAATCGGTCGATATTACAATTTTGCATATCAGTTAAGTTCTTGGGAACATTTTCCTGAAAATAAATGCAAAACATTGATCCTATTGCTTGATAGTTGTAGCCTGCTTTTAGGATGTCGTCTTTTATAGAGTCGATAAAAACATTAATCGCAATATTTAATTTGTCATAAATTGAGGAATCTTTTAAAATTTCCAACGTCTGAATTCCAGCGGCTAAGGCGACAGGGTTTCCTGATAAGGTTCCGGCCTGGTATACATTTCCAATTGGTGATAAAAAATCCATAATATCTTTTCGTCCACCTATTGCACCTATTGGCAATCCACCGCCAATAATTTTTCCTAAAGTAGTCAAATCTGGAGTTATTTTACATAAATTTTGATAGCCACCATAGCACAATCTAAAGCCTGTAATAACCTCATCGAAAATCAACAATGACTTATTATCTTTGGTAATCTCTCTAATAGATTCTAAATAGCCGTCATTTGGCTTTATGATGCCCATATTTCCAGCAATAGGTTCAACAATAACACATGCGATTTCTTCTTTGTATTGATTAAATACCTCCTTTAAAGACTCTATGTCATTAAAAGGCACAACAATGGTATCGTTGATAGCATTTTCAGGTATCCCTTCAGATGATGAAATTGAATTGGTTAATAATCCACTACCAGCATTTACTAAAAATGCATCAGCATGACCATGATAACATCCTTCAAATTTAACCATTTTATTTCTTTTTGTGTAGCCCCTTGCTAGTCTAAGAGCTGTCATAGTTGCTTCTGTTCCTGAAGTTGTTAGTCTAACTTTTTCGATGGAAGGTATAGCATTTACTATTAGCTCCGCCATTATCGGTTCATTTGGGCAATTTGTCCCGAATGTAATACCTTTTTCTGACGATTCTTTTATGGCATTTACTACTTCTGGATGTGCATGTCCTAAAATTAAAGGACCCCACGATGCGCAAAAATCAATATATTCTTTATCTTCCACATCGGTAATTATTGGGCCTTTACCTGACTCGATGTAAATAGGTTCTCCGCCAACAGACGAAAAGGATCTGACAGGGGAGTTGACACCGCCGGGAATTAGTTTTTTGCTAATGTCGAAAAGTTCTTTAGAAGAGGCCATTTTTTTCACCTGTTAAATAATGGATTTGAACGATACTTCATGTTGTTTAATTAGTATAAGCGCACGAAGCATTATCTTACAGGATTTCTATTCCTCTTTCAGTTTTTTAAGTTCAATTTCTTGCTCAAGAAATTCATTTTTTTCTGCTTGGGTAGCATCTTTTATTTTTTTGATTTCAGCATTTCTTGGTTTGTTATTTTTAGATGTGATCTTATCCATTTTTTCTTTTGATTTTATTTTTTCATCATCAAATTCTTTTTGTAATCGCGCTAATTTCTTTTCATTTTTCACTTTGTTTCCTTTGCCATTTGATATGTCTGCTTTAAGTGAATCAAGCTTTTTCAATGTTTTGGCGAGTGATTTATCTTCTTTCATTTTAGCTTTTTTGATTTTAGCATCATATTTGGTATTGATGTCTTCTAGCTGTAGTCTAGCTTTTGTGTCTAGTGCTTTAAAATAAGATTTTATCTCACTGGACAAATTAGCATAAATGTTTGATTCTTTTTTCTCAGTATCAACTTCTTTCTTGTCTTGATCTTTTATTGTTTCTTTTTCTTTTGCAACCATTTTTTCTTTGGTTGATTTTTCTTCTATTTCTTTTTCTTTAGCTACCTTTTCTTCATTTTCTTTTTGAATTTTTTCGTCAGCTTTCTTTTTCTTTTCTTCTATTTTCTTTTGTTTATCTTTTTCTTTAGCAGCTTTTTCTTCATTTTCTTTTTGAATTTTTTCGTCAGCTTTCTTTTTCTTTTCTTCTATTTTCCTTAGTTTGTCTTTTTCTTTAGCAGCTTTCTCTTCGTTTTCTTTAGTAATTTTTTCGTCAGCTTTCTTTTTCTTTGATTCTTCTTTTGCTAGCTTATCAGCTTTTTCTTTATTCGACTTTTCTTCTTTTATTCGTTTCTTATCTGCTATTTCTTTTCTTTTAGCATCTTCCTTCTGTGCTGATTTTAATATTTTATTTATTTCTTTAGTTTCTTTATCTTTTATTTTTTTAATTTCTTTGATGCGACTTGCTTCTAATTTCTTTGCCATTTTAACTAAAGTGGCATTTTGCTTTTCTGTTTCTTTTGTTAAATCATTTTGCAGTTTATTAATTTTCTTTTGGTTCTTCTCTTTTTTACCTTTGCCAGATTTAATATTTTCTTCCAATGAAGCAATTTTTTCTTTTATCTTATTTATGTCTTTATCATTATCTGCTTTTTCACTAGCTAGCTTATTAAGGTTATTGGAGTCTAGTTCATCAATTTTTACTTTTGTACCTGATTCAATTGCTTGAACAAGGGCAGCTGTTTCAGTTGAAAGTTTACTTGTATCAGTGCCATCTCCGCCTGAAGTAGTAGCTTTATTTTTCGGTTTATTCTCAGCAGTAGCTTTTTCTTCTTTTGTGGCAATATCTTCTTTTTTCTTTTTCTCTTGTTTCTCTTTTTCTTCCTTTTCTTTGGCTACTTGAATCTTTTTTTCTTCTTCTAGTTTTCTTTTTTTCTCATTTTCCTTGATGGCTTTATCAGCCTCTTCCTTATCAGCTTTTTCCTTAGCCAACATTTTTTTCTTTTCTAATTCTTTTCTTTTAACATCTTCTTTCTCAGCTGATTTTAATATTTTATCGATCTCTTTCGTTTCATTTTCTTTAACTTTTTTAACATCCTTGGTTCTGCTTGCGTCAATCTTTTTAATTAGTTTTGCTAATGCTAATTGTTGTTTTGTTGTGTCTTTTTTTAAGTCATTTTTAAGCGAGTTGATTTTCTTTTGATTTTTTTCTTTATTGCCCGAATTATTTTTAATCTTCTCTTCTAGAGCTATTATTTTTTTATTTGTAGAATTGGTTTTCTCTATATTCTTATTCTCAACTTTAGCAATTTTCTTTTTATTCTTTTCGTCAATCTCTTTAATTTTTGCATCTGATTGAGCTTCAATAGCTTGAATTAAAGCTGCTGACTCATTTGATAATTTGCTTACATCCATTTTTTTGCTGGTCGGCGTCTTTTGATTTGATTCCTTCTCTTTGACCGCCTTCTTTTCATTGGCGAGCATTTTCTCTTTTTCAATTTCTTGTTCTTTGAGCTTTTTAGCTTCCAAATCTTTGGCTGTTTGTTCTTCAGCTTTCTTTTTGGCTTTCTCCTCTTCAGCTTTTACGGTGTTAGCTTTCTTTTGTTTCGATTTAATGGTGATTTTTTCGGTTTTCTCTTGTCGTTTCTTATCTCTTTTAAGCTCGTCTTCTTCTTCCTTCTTTTGCTTGGCGATTAATCTTGCTTCTTCTTTTTCCTTTTTCTTTTCTGCATCTTTTTTCTTTTTTTCTTCCTGTGCAATTTTACGCAGAGCACTCTTTTGTTCACGATTCTCTTTTCGCTTGGCAACTTTAGTTTGTCTAGTCGTTTTCTTTTTGAGCTTTCTTCTTAGGCGAATGTAATCTCCTCGTGAACTATTTGATGCCACCTTAATTTTTTCTTCTAATTTCTCATTCTTTTTTAAGTTTGCCATAGTGGTGCTACTTGCTGGATATTGGTAGGAAACTAACTGTAATAAAGGGCGCTCTTCAAGGTTTAAAACCTCGACACCCTTTGTGTCAGATGTAACTTTGGTTTTATCATGGTTTCTGAATATTCTTTCTGTGTGATCCTTGCTGATTTGTTTAGCTTCTTTGATTTCTATTGAAGATTTTGAAACTCTTGCTTCGCTACCTTCTTTTAATTCTTTTATAGTATCGTTGGAATTATCAACAATTAATGCTTTACCCTTTATGACTGTGTAGCGAGTTTCATTTTTGTTGTAGTAATCTAGGATAACGTTTGAGTCGTCTTTATTAGTTAAAAAACGGCCTGAGGAAGTTTCGAGTAAAACTTTTAATTTCTTGTTTGGGTTTTTAACCATCACGTTTACTCGGCCAGTTAATACTCTAATATGAGCAACATGAAAATCTTTTATTTGAAAGGAAGGGTAGAATACGATCTCGGTATCTAGGTCAGATGCGATGGTAATACCTTCCGAAACATGAATGACACTGTAGCCATCTTCTCCCATTGAGACTGTGTCAAAGAAATCAATTTTCTCTCTTTTTTCACTAGTAATGGTGATGGATTTCTTTTGATGTTTTTTAAGTGTTATCAGACCCACAATTTCAACAAATGTAGGATTAGAGTTTAATTCAACAAATGGGATTTTGGTAAGTTTAATCATACCAGTTGCGTGTTGACTTTTTCGGTGGACTATGCGTTGAATGCGCGGATCTCTAATACCTTTTGAGGCCAATCTTCTTAGATCGGTGTTTTCTTCTTTTTCTAATTTTTTCTCTAGTTTTTCAATACTTCTAGCTTCACTATCTTTTAATCTTGTTAGCTTTCTATCTTTTGCTTCTTGAACATCTTCAATTTGTTTGGTTAGTTTTACAATGGCCTTATTAGCACTTTTTTCGGTATCAGGGTTTCTGGCTTTTTGTTGGGCGATTTGAATTTTTTTATCTAGGTTAAGTGTTTCATCCCGAGAAGAATCAATAATTTTATTTAATTTCTGAAGGTAATTGTCATTGAATTGTCTTCTTTTTAAATCTCTTGCTCTTTGATTTGTAAAAAATTTATCAAGTTCTGCTCTTTCTTCTTTTCTAATTTTTCTAGCTACGGCTTGTTTTTCTCTATCGGCCTTTTCTTTGGCAGCTTTTTCAACAAGCATTCGCTCATTCTCTTCTTTCTTTAATTTTTCTTGTCTTGCTTTAAGTTTCTTTTCAAGTGCTAACCTTTTCTTTTCATTTTTTGCCGATGCCCTAATCTTTTCTGTTAATCTTCTAGATTCAAGGTCATCTTTTTTTCTTTTTTCTTCAGCTTTTTTATCAGCCTTTTCTTTATTTTTGAGTATCGCAGCTTCTTGTTTAATTCGTTCTAGTTCTTGTTTCTTTCTAGCTTGTTCACGAATCTTTTCATTGTTGTCATGTTCTCTTTTGCGATCTCCCTCTTCTTTTTCTAAGGCTAGTCTTTCTTTTTTTTGCTGCGGTGTTTCTTTTGATAATTCTTTTTCTCTAGCTGCCTTTTCCCTTTTTTCTCGTTCTTGCTTTTCTTTTCTCAGCTTTCTTTTCAATGCTCGTTTTTCTTTTCGAGTTAAGTTACTTTCATCAACGGTATCTTCTGAAAATGTTGGTTGAAAGGTTACTGAGAATGAAAGAAGAATAAGGATGCTTAATTTTAGAAAAAACTTCATTTGAAACTCCTGATGATTACCCAAAACTGGCTTAATAGTGAACAGATTTGTACACTAATTTTGACGAAAGTTTAGCAATATAATGGTCAAAATCCACGTGAAATTTCATCACTGAATTTAACCAAATAATTTCTATTTGAAACTAATTTGCTATATATGGGCAAGTATCTGCCAAAGATTTTATTAGTTTTATGTGGGGTATTCTTGGTTTTAAGTTTTCAATGACACTGTTGGCAAATATGTTTTCACTTGCAAAATGAGTGGCATCAATCAAAAGAAGATTTGCTTCATTGGCTTCATGCCATTCATTGTGTTTGATGTCTCCGCTAATATACGCATCACATCCCATTTTTAATGCTTCTGGATAATAGGATCCTGCTCCTCCAGTAATCACTCCAATTTTCTGCACAGATGACTTTCTTTTGGAGAAGCGAATATCTTTAACATTAAAGACTTTTTCAATTTGGTTGACTAATTCCTTAGGCTTTAATTTTCTTGGTAAATAGCCAATTCTTCCTAAGCCAGCTTTTAAATTAGAAAGAGGGACCAAATCGTAAGCAATTTCTTCATATGGATGATGTTGATTTAGCGAGGTTAATATTTTGGATAATTGATTTTTATTTATGACGACTTCTAGTTTATCTTCTTCTAAATAGGTAATCTTATTGGTATTTCCAATAAAGGGATTTGTTCCAGCTAGCGGTTTGAATGAACCAATACCTGAACTTATAAACGAGCAATCAGAATATTTTCCAATATGACCAGCGCCAGCTTTACATAAAGCATCTCTTACCGTTTCAATATGAGATTGAGGTACGAAAGTTATCAGCTTTAAATAATTTCCTGGTGCCATCATTAACGGTTCTATTTTTTTGATTCCTAATTTTTTTAAAAAGAAGTCATTCATTCCATTTATTGTTGAGTCATAATTTGTATGCATGGCGTAAAGAGATATTTTTTTTTGAATGGCTTCAATTAATAATTTTTGTTGCGGATGTGAACTGTTGATATTTTTTAATGGTCTAAATAGGGGTGGGTGATGTAGAATGATTAATTGGCATTTTTTCTGAATCGCTTCTTTTAATACTGCACTTGTAACATCCATAGCAATTAATACGCTGGAAACTTTTGTTTCTGGAAATGTTATTTGTTCTCCAGAATTGTCCCAATTTTCTTGTAAATCTAATGGAGCTATTATTTTACAATCGTTTAAAATTTCTTTGATTGTAAGTTTTTTTTTCATCTTGATTCCATTTCTATTTCCTGATCATAGGCTTTTATTAATTGTTTGACTATGGGGCCCTCTTTGCCAGGAAACTTTTGTCCATCCCATTCTTTTACAGGTGTTATACCTTGGGAAGAGTTGGTTATAAATATCTCAGATGCCATTTTTAATTCATTGGGTAATAATTTCCTCGATTGTTCTTTTAAAGACAATTTACTGGCTAGACTAAAAACTATATTTCTTGTAATTCCAGGTAGGATTCCTGATTCTAGCGGAGGTGTAATCAAAGAATTATTTATGACTGCAAATAAATTGCTAGAGGCGCATTCAGCAACTTCCCCGACGGTATTTAATAGTAGTGCTTCATCAGCTTTTGCGCTCAAGGCTTCATCTTTTGCAGCTATATTTCCTAGAAAATTAATTGTTTTAAGACTTGCTAAAAGTGAACGTTCATTTCTTCTTTCTGCGGCAGTAATTAGAACAACTTCATCAGGATGAGTTTCTAAAATAGGCCTCACTTCTACAATTATGGTAGGGTTGTCTGTTTTGAAAAATGTTAAAGGGCCTTTATTGGGACCTCTTGTAATTGTTAATCTGAGGGTTCCTGCTTTTTCACCAGCGTCAAGAATATCGTCCAGTAAAAACTCTTTAATTCTAGGTATTGGGATATTAAATGTAATATTCAATCTTCTTAATCCCATGTTTAATCTTCTAATGTGGGCATCAAAAAAAATGAGCTTTCTGTTCTTGATTAAAATAGTTTCGAAGATGCCATCGCCATATAGTATGCCTCTATCATAGGCTTCAATTTTAGATAAAGATTGCAGGTCATCTTGATCTAATTCATTTTTACCAACTCTATACAACGTTGTTTGGTACATGTTTTAGATTCTAATTCGGAATGAAAATAAAAGTGTTGCAGATATGAAAGCAAGCGCTGCTATGAAAAAGCAAAGTGCTGCTGATTGAATTATTTCGATAAAACTTTTTGCTTTGGGGTCTTCTCGTATTACTCGTTTAGAAAGTTCTTCTTTTTTTTGAATTAGAACTGCAATTTCTTCCATCCTTTTTTCATTTTTTGCATAATCGGGGTTTCTTCCACCAGAATTATTTTTTCTTTTTAGGGTTCTAATTTGATTATTTAAAGTCATTATTTTAGTTTTAATTAGAGACCTGGCTTTAAATCCTTCGGTAAATGCAAAGGATAAAATAATGTCTGGAATTTCTCTTTCGGCAATCATTTTTGCTTTCATTGACGTTTGTAAGTACATTTGTTTTTCGGATCGGTATCCAGATTGATCTTTAGTCAAAGTTGGTCTTTTTGCTTTTATTTTCTGTGTGCTTTGATTTAAATCATCTAAAGAGCTATGGCCTAATTCTAAAGAGGTCAATGCAAAAAATGAACCTATGCTGATGAATGGAACCAAAAAAGCTATGAATATTTGTGTTTTAAATTCTGTAATCAAAGTGCAAATTAAAAACATAAAACTTAATGTTGCTAAAGAGCCCGTTATTCCAATTGTGAGTATTGATTGAATGGTGATTTTATTAAAAACCACTTGAAAATATATTGGGTCAGAAGTTGATAGATAAGACCCGAGGGCATAACCGATGATAATTATTGAGAGAATTAATAAATTAATTAGTAAAGCCGCTACTATTTTACCAAGTAAAAATTTCTGACTTGATACGCCTTGTGCCAATACGGCTTCCAAAGTGCCCGTTTGTTTTTCTTGAGAAATTAGAAAAACACTGATAAGAGCTGGTAATATAGAAATGGATAATAGGATCAGAACAATGCTGTTAGTTCGTTGCATTATTTTGGCTAATTTACGGCCCACAAGTTGATGGTAGGTCGGTATTAATGTTTGTGAAAATTGAAAAGCAATAGTTTGTGCAACTTTATGTGTATCTTTTTTGATGAATTTATCTTCGAGATTTATCTTAAGTTCTTTATGCATTTTGGGATTATTAGTTTTAAATTCTAAAGCCAATTCTTTAGCATATTTTGAGATGCTTTCAACTTGATCCTTCCCCTTATTTTCAATCAAATTTTTAATGGAAGGTAAAAGGCTAGCTTGAAGGCCAAAAGATAATCCCGCACTACATATTAGTGGAAATAGAATAATCAAAAGAGTTAATAATTTATTTTTAAATAAATATTTGATACTTTGTAGAGCTATTTGCAACATTATGATTTATGCTTTCGTAAGTACTTTTTTATAAAGTTGTTCTGGTGTAATTGGAACTTCATGGAATTGTTTTACTTTAACGCCCATTTGAATCATCTTGGTGATAAAATCATTGTGATTCGAATTGTTTTCTTTGAGTTCAATTCTTAGGTGGGTCTTGTCTTTGTTTAATTGTAAATCTGGGTGAAATTTAATCAGCTCTTCTAAACAATCGTCTGCAATCATCTCGCAATCGATTTCAAGTAATGGCCTTTTGTTTAAATTGTATAATTCATCACTGGATAAAATTGTTCTAAGTTGATTTTGTAGAAAACCAATTCTATCGGCCAATTTGTCAATGAAAGAAAGTTGGTGTGAAATCACAACAATTGTTTTGCCATTTTTTTTTAAATTGACTAGCTCTTTTTTTAATCCCAAAAGAGTGTCGTTGTCAATCGTGGCATTTGGTTCATCTAATAAAATAACATCTGGGGAGCCAAGTAAACATCTGATAAAGGAGACTTTGTATTGAGCTCCTTGAGATAAGGTAGATACTTTTTTATCGACATCACTAAGTAATTGCAATTGATGTGTCCAAGTATTAATTTCTTCTTCAACTTGTTTCTTTGGTAGGTTTTTTAAACTTGCAAAAAAATGTAGATTCTCTTTGATATTCATGTTGTCGTATAGATTTGGTTTTTCAGGAAAATAACCTATTTTTTTTTGGATTTTTGCTTTATTTTTTTTTAGGGAAATTCCATCAAATAAAACATCTCCTTGATTTGGATTAACTATCCCTGCAATAATTCTTAATAGAGTTGTTTTGCCTTTTCCATTTGAGCCCACAATTGCGAAGCACTCACCGGCATTAATATCTAATTTAATATCTGATAATATTTGATTTGAACCGAAAGATTTTGAAATACTTTCCAGTTTAATATGAGTCATGTTTAATATTTCTCAGTTACATTAAAAGGGCAGAATTATAGCCAGCCTTAGTTGATACACAATAACGAAAAATGTCCTGATTTATTAGAAAAGCTTCTTATCATTTATAAAAAAATAGGATATTTATTTTTGTGCTTCATCTAGTTAATGAAGTAATAACCAAGCAATGGCTATGATGCATAGTGGCGACCAATCATTTTCACCCTCTAGTATCTTGAATAATTGGTAGCTTGGGTTTTCGGGATTAATTAATTTCATTTCTTCTTTGAGAAGCTCCAATAATTGGGTTTTATCGCGATTATTTAGTATTTGAATTTCAGATTTGAATTTATTCTTCCAGCCATCCGACATTCTTTCAATAAATTCTTTTAAAGAATCACTTGATGTTGACTCAGGTTTAGACCTTAATATCCATTCGTTGTTAATCTCTAGCCAATCACATATATTATAAATAATTTCATATCTTTCTTCACGTTCTCTTAATCTATAGATTGAGTAAAGAATATCTTTTGCATATTCCTTAGCATCAAGATCTATGAGAGCTTTTGTTAGTGAAGCAACGATATGAAGACTTGGCTCATCCAAGTTTAATAATTCATTGTGCAAAACTTTTTTTGATTCAAAAGCTTTTAATTTTCCCAGGGCACGAGCTGCCATCGCTCGTACTCGCACGGGAGCTTGGGGCTTTATGCGCTGCATCAACATTGGGATAGCTTTTTGATAGTTTAATTCTCCAAGAGCCCAAGCCATAATTCCCCATAATTGTCTTTTTTCTTCTTGTGAAAATTGTTCTAGTAAAAATTCTGCAGCTTGTTCTGAATTTGTTTTTGCTAAACTTCTGATAGCTTCAATTCTAACTTCATAAGAAGGGTCAGTTAAAAATTCTATTAATGGGCCAACTGAAAGGGGCGATGGGTGTTGCCCAAACCATTGCGCTGTATCGCGTCTACTTATTTCATCAAGATGATATAGTTTTCTTTGATTCAATAAGTTTTGATAGGGTAGATCTTTGATAGATGAAAAAAAGTCTGTGACACTGTAATATGGTTTTGTGTTTACAATTTTTTGAACCTGAATTAAGATGATTATTAGTAATGGAATAATAATAATTAGATGAAAAATTTTGATATAGTCTAAATGAATTAGTTCATTAAAAACGGGCCAAGATCCCATCGGTATTGCCCATTCTTGTAAATACCAACCGGACAAATAAAAGGTAATTGAGATGAGCACCATGCTGACAAAAGCTTGTACGTTCATTGCATATAGGGACTCTTTTTGTTTTACATAAAAATGTTGAATAGAAGTCATAGCGATTCCTGTACCCGCCGCTAGTGCACCTTGAATTAATGCAGATGAAAACAATATAGATATTGATAAAAGATCTCCTCTGTTTAAATTCCATATAGAATCAAATGTATTTGATAACGGATTTACAAAAATAATTAATGGTGTGGCGATTATATTTATGAGTAGTAAGCCTGTAAGCATTGGTCTGAATCCAATGGCATCAGCAATTTTTCCCCAAATCAAAAAGGTGATGGAGCTTCCCAATAGAGTAATGAATATATAAAAGGAAATTAAATTTGAAGGAAATAACAACATGTTTTTCATATATAAAATGAATAGTGGGAAGCTGGCTAATTGAAGTAAGCTATTGATTAAGAGTGGACGTCTTAAAAGTGAAGAGGTTTTAATGGCATTTTTCAATCCATCCCATGAGTTGCCATTTTCACTTTGGGAGGTTATATTATTTTTAATTGTTAATTTAGATAATTTTAAAGCCCAGAATAACTTATTGGTTGTTCCTAATAGGACTATGAAAATTAATATTTTATATTGTCTTTCTGTTATGGTTTCACCAATCCAAAATGATACGATGGCAACTGTGATGGAACCAAAAAACGTAAATGTGAACCTCATTTTTGAGAAAAAAACACCTCGATCATTGACGGTTGTTATTTCTCTCATAATTGGTTGCCAAACCGTAGATGGCCCTAGTTCAAGAAATAATTTATAGGCACTAATTAAAAGAATAAAAATCCAGAATGTTAAAGAAGAGACTGGTGTCAGAAATAATATGACCAATGGTAAGAAAGATAAAATTATTGAAGCTGTTAGAGTTTTTGTTTTCCCAAATGATTCGATTTGTTTTAAAAATAAAAATTTAACGACTCCGATCAACGGTAATATGGCTAAAATTTTCCCGATTTCCTTAGAATTAAATTTCAATACATCATTGCAAAATAGCATTAAAATGGCACCGAGGATTATGTAATTATTAAATCGGCCAAATAGATTTGTTAAAATGGCGTATGTCTGTCCTTTTTCTCGCTGAATGGCAGATAAAGTTTCATGTTTAGACAATAAGATCTTTCAAATTAGATAAAAATTGAACATTAACTTATATCCAGGTCATTAAGAATCAAGAATCTCAGTCTTTTATTCAAATAGTCTCAAATTTGAATTCTAAGCAAAATATGCTCTTGAGAGGAAATAATTATTATAAGTGGAAAGTATTGTTTTAAGATTAAAAGAGTCCTTAATTACTTTGTAAAATTGGAATGTTTTGTCTTTTTTTAATTAATAAAATACTTTATTATTTGAAAACTGGATCGAGTAATTTAATTAAAAAACCATAAAAATGTAGCGAAATGATAGTTTCATAGCACTCTAGCAAAAATTAATTTTGACATATTTCAAAGAAATGTAGAATCCCGATCTTTTTTATTACATGATAAACAGAATAATAAACTTCTAATTTAGAAAGGCTTTTATGGTACAACTATCCAGTCTTGATATGTCAGTTTACTTTAACGAATTTTCGGAAAATATTGAATGTATAAAAAACGCTCCGATGCGAGAAAAAGAGCAAAATATAAAAAAAACGATCAAAACAATTATTAGATTTGAAAAATATATTAATACGGTGTTTAAAGATTTTAAAACAGCCACTTTACTTGAGAAAGCTAAGTTAGAATTGGGAGAAGTTATTAAGTTATCCAAAAAGAAAGATGCTTCTATCCAAAATATAAATAGATATATCGCTAGTGCGACACGTTATTATGAAATAGCATTAAGAGATTTTAAAATTCAATTTGCCAAATCTAATGACTTTATTTCTCATGATCGTAAAATAATAGACCCTTTATCTAAATAATTATTATTTTGGAATTTCCATTTGATTAGATCAAATGAAATCAACGAGATTGAAAACTCACTAGAATTACCTTTTGAATTAAAAAATCCTTTAATTTTTCTCGATATTGAAGCTACAGGTCCTGATCCTCAAATTGATCGAATTATAGAAATCCACTGTTTAAAATTTTTGCCAAATAAAGAAAAAGATAGCTTTTATGCACAAGTAAATCCAACTGAAAAAATTCCGCCTGAATCAACTTTAATTCATGGTTTTACTAATAATGATTTAAGTCAAGCACCTAGTTTTAAAAAAATTGCCAAAGATTTATTTTCATTTTTTGAGGGTGCCGATTTTGGTGGTTATAACGTTGCTCGCTTTGATTTGAGAATTCTGTTTAATGAATTTAAAAAGATTGATATAAAATTTGACCTGGGTCGAGTAAAAGTTATAGATCCATTTCAAATATATATCAAAAATAATAAAAGAAATTTATCAACTGCTTACCAACATTATTGTGACAAAGAATTAACAGATGCACATGGGGCAAGGGCGGATAATATTGCTACGATAGAAGTGTTTTTATCCCAAATGAAAAAACATGAAGATATTCCCGATTCATTTGACGAAATTGCCGATTATTGTGTTAATGCAGGTTCACCTTATGTTGATCCAGAACGATTTTTAAAATGGCAATTTGGTGAAGTCATCTTGAATTCGGGTAAACATAAAGGACGTCTTTTAAAAGAAATTGTTAAAGAAGACCATGGGTTTTTATTTTGGGTAACAAAAAATAATTTTCACCCAGTTTTGATTCGTATTATCAAGAATGCTTTGAACGGCAAATTTCCAGAGAAACCTAATTAGTAATCTCTTAGCACTACCCTTTTATATTTAAAGTCTATATCAATAAGTGTTCGGATTTGTGAATAAATTTAAAAGTATCCGTTGCGTGTCTCAAAAGTGAAAATAAACCTTTAATGAAAATGTCTTTTCTTAAATAAATAAATTCCAATTAATAAGTGTTAGAATCCACTTTTTTAATAAGGAGAGTATTTTGGATATAATTGAAGGTTTAATTGAACACCAAATTAATTTTGTGAACATAGTTCATGAACTTTTACCGGAAATTATAACATCTACTAAGTCAGAGAACCCAAGTTTGGGAGTAAATGACTTTTCTGAAACAAATTATAAATTACCAGCTACCTGCTTTGCCCTTTTATATACATTGGATCATCCAAAAAATATTTTGAAAGGTCAGGAGTGGGTTAAAGACGATGCCATTACTTTAATCGAAATGTTCCTTGATCAATTAAAAAAGAATGAACAAGGTGAATGGGAGCTAACAGAGATAAACTCAGAATGGTTGCCATATACAGTTATTAGGGTGACGACTATTCTAAAGGACTTTATCTCAGATGATTTAAAAGAACGGGCAAAAGCATATGTTGAGATATACGCTGACCATGGAATGCATGAGCCTATGTTTTTCACCGCCTTTAATCATGAATCCTGGCGTTGTATGTATCTATACCTAGCAGGTGAAACTTATGGAAGAGAAGATTGGAAAGAAGCATCTCTATTTTTAATGCATCAATTGTTAAAGTGTAAAACAAAAGAAAACTTTTGGGAAGAATCCACACATCATGGTCCATCCATGAAATATAATCAATTGATGTTAATGCCCATGGCTTGGCTGTCAAAAATGTCCAATGATCCCTTAATTGAAGAGGCTGCTAAAAATCTTTCGGAGTTTATGTCAACTTGGACCTTCCCTGATGGTACAACTGTTGGAGCTTTTGATGGTCGCCAAAGCACTTCATTAATGATGTTTTCACCAGTTATACCTGGATTGGAATTGCATCCTCAAGGAGCAACTTTAAATCAACGTGGAATTGATCTATGGAATGATCATGGCCATCTTAGTAATAAAAAATATTTAGGTAATAGTAATTGGTATGCTTTCTTCTCCTCTTTTAATATCGCTGATAGCCTAATCTATTTTTCTAAGTATGGCCTTGAAAATATAGAAAATAGTTCGTTACCTATCGATGAACCTCAGGTTAAATTGATAAATCATTCAACAGAATTTAATGGAATGTTAATTCGAGATAATGATTGGGTATTAGCAACGAGTTCTCAAAATACTGATATCCCAAGAGCCGCTCATAGTGTTTTTAGATTAGAACGCCAATCAAGGTTAGAATTATGGCATAAAGAATATGGGGTCATTATTGGTGGTGGGCATAATGTGGGTGGGTTGAGTACTCCATTGGCAAATGTTGTGCATACCGTTAATGAAGATATCGAGTGTGAATTTGGATACGTTGAACCTTCAAGGGCTAGAGGTGGTCGTAAAGCAAAATCGCTTTATATTTGTAGGGCGGTTTCTTCAGAGTTTAAAGATGGTGCAAGTGAACTTACACAAATATTTGGAAATGGTACTTTCCATTGGGTTAATAAAGCGATTGATGATAATCATTTTGAATTTTCAGTTGAATGGGAATTGTTAAATATTCAAAAACTATACCTTCAATTACCGTTAGTTTTATGGAGAGATCAAAGTTTGTCTATCAATAAAAAAAATATAGATGGTCGTGATCCCGGTCTAACAGATAAAATTGAATCTATCAAAATCCTAAATAATGATCAGAAACCAATCATAACAGTTTCAATTCCAGAATATGGTGAAACAAGAATTAGAACTGGTATTAGGCAGCTTCAGTCTTATGGCCCTTTGTTTGAAAAAGAATATTTCGAACCACCGTATTTTATTAATCTTATTTCAACACAATTTATTAACCCGGAGAAAAACGGGAAAATAAAATGGGAAATAAAAGTGTAACGGAATGGTAGGAGCGGTTTTCCCAAATCAGTTTAAATTAGCCATTTTAGTATTTGCTGAATAAATTTTGCATAGTGGTTGCCGACTTCAACATCATTAGCTTTTGGTGCTTTGGCTTGTACTCTTTTGTTCCCCCAGTCAACAAATCCTCCGACCCAATGGGGAGCAAGATCTGTCATTAAACAAAGTGTTTTGCCTTTTCCATGTATGCCACTAACTAGCATAGGCACTGTTTTACTTGTTTTGGAAGTGATTTTATTCGCTTTATTTTTTATGATCAATTTTTGTGCAGTTAATAATATTTCGCCCTTATTTTTTAAAGTGACCTCATTTAAACCACCAACAGAAGGTGCTTGATGCCATGGTAATCCCTTTAAAATGGGGTGTTTAAATTGTGGACATAATACATATGGGTGAAAAGAATTTATTCGATCGTCTTTATTTTTAACTTTGACGGGTAGAATCTTCATAATCGAGTTGTCGTTTTTATATTCACCATTAAGGCCATAATAACTTTCCCAGCCACCAATCATCCATAGTGACATGCCTTCATTAACCCACTCTATTATTTTTTTTTGATTTTTTTTTGATATATTTTTTGAGGGATAATCACTCAGAATTAAAAGTTTTGGCGCGGTTTTAATTTCAGGGAATTTGGTGTCTGAATTTAAATAATTAAATTTATATTTTGCTAAATTTATCACTCCTGCTAAATAGGCAGCAGCAGCCTTTAAATCTGTATCGCCACAAAAAAGTATTTCTGACATCTTATTAGATCCTTTTAGTATGTTGAGAAAAGTGATGGTTTAGTGAAATAAATTACGATAGGCTTTCGGATCATAAAATTCAAAATCAATTTCTTTTAAATATTCTTCAGGACCATTTTTTCGAGTACTGTCAATTAAGCCCTGTATTTGTGTTTGAGATACATAAGCTGATATGCTTTCTAGTTTTTTTTCTAACATGGGCTTGGTTGATTTTAATTGTATATTTGGTTTATCTGGAAAATCGCAATAAACAGCAAATTCAAGAACTTCTGGAACTTCTATCGGTTCACCTAATTCCGGCCAAATAGTGCCCGATGCATGAAATAAACTTATTTGTAATTCTGAATTGACGATACGATGATCAGGATGTAAATCGGCAATCGTGGCTACGAAAACTCGTGTAGGACGAACTTCTCTTAGGCAAAAAGTAAAAGCATTTTGCATTCCATCAGCACCATGTATGACAGACTTTCCTTTCTCTTTTGAAAAGTAGCGACCTGTTTGTGTATTCAAGCAACTATCTTTAAATTGAAGCCATTTAACTTGTTTAGGATTTACGCCAAGAATTTCAAATGAATGTTTTGTTTCTTCGTGTCTTACATTTGCAATAGTTCTTTTTTCTTCTTTACTACAATAACCCATGGAGCCGTCTGTTGTTACGCGTACATGTATATCGACACCAGCTTCCAACCCAGCCAGAATAGTTAATCCCATTCCAATAACGGCATCATCGTCATGTGGTATCACTATTAACCAAGTTTCTTTTTCTTTATTCCAATTTCTAAAGGCCTTTTCGGGGCCTAGGTTTTTTTGTAACTTATTTTTATTTCTTTTAGCGAATTTAAATTTTTTCATTACTTTCCTTATATTACTGATAATTACTTTGTTTAACGTGAAATCTTACGTGATACTATATTAAAAATCGGAGTATTATGTTTAATTTCGAGGAAATACAAAGTAAAGATAAACTATTTCTTTAAGTTCCTTTTAACTTAGGGATACTTTACTATTTATAAATGTTTACTAGTCGTTTTTCTTAAAGAGGGGAGTCATTATGCAAATGGATATGGAGCCTAGTTTATACAAAGATGTTGGATCATTAATCAGATGGCAAAGACAAAGAGTTGTGCAAACTTTAGAAGAAGAATTTTGTTTAAACCACAATGATTCAACTAAGCGAGTTAATCTCTTTTTCACGGAAGGTTTTTTACCCGTTCCTTATTTTTATGCCCACTCACCCCATGTAATCGCTAGGCATTTGATGATGGTTACTCAATTTCTAGATAGTAATAACGATACGGTTTCAGTTGAAAGTAAAGATGGTCGAATGATCACTTATTTTTGCAATGTTGGTGCAGATATTCCTGGAATTCTATTGAAATTATACACTGAAAATATGGACATGGATATTAATGGCTTTGATTCTATTTTCACAACAGCTGGTTATAGAATTATTACATTTCATAAACGACTTCATGAGCTGCCCTATTTTGATGAAGAAGCAAAAATTCAATCTAGAATTATTCTTCAAATGGTTAAGAATACGCGCAATAAAAATACAGAATTATTTATAGAAAGCTTACCTAAAACATATTTGATTGAAGAAATTTGTTCACATAGATCATCCCCTCGAATTTTAAGACACTTAGAATTATTTTCATTGGCCATTGAAAAAAGTGGTATACATGTCTTTACATCTAAAGTAGAAGAGCAAGGTGATACTATGGGAGACGTCAGGATAAGCGCTTGTGTTATGAATGCAGATGACAAAGTTATTTCTTCTATGTTAAAGGTAATCCAGTCATTCGGGATTAATATGGTAAGGAGTTATTATGATCAATTCCATTTGCCAGATAATCATGGGACTATAAAGATCCTTTCTGTTTATTTAAAAGAAATCAGCAATTTTGATGAATTAATTGAAGCCATAAAAAATATTAAATTTAATACGTATCATGCGGATGAACTTTCTGAAGAAGGTTTAGAGCAAGAAATGGGATTGTGTATAAGAGCGTTGTCAGATAAAAAAAGAACGTTAGATGATTGTATGCCAATCATCATAAAATTAAAAGAATTAGGTATGAAAAACATTAATATTAAAGAAGAAGGCGAGCTAGGTAATTTTTATTTAAATGTGTTAAGTGAATTTTTTAAATCTTGCGAATATATAGGCATCGGAGAAAACTGGAGTCTCTTAAGAAAATTACTTAATTACGAGAATGTAGAAGAGTTTTTTGTTACGGCCTCCATTGATGGAAGACCTGTGCATAAAAAAGGTTATCGATTACGTCACTCTTCCGTTAGAGGCCCCGCAAAAGGTGGGTTGAGATTACACCCTTCAGCAGAGTTATCTGAAGTTGGCGCCTTATCTTTTATGATGACATGGAAATGTGCTAAATCCAAAATATTATTTGGTGGTGGGAAAGGTGGAGCAACAATGACTCCAAAAGAGTTTGGTGAGTCTATTGATTATGATATGGCTATTTCTGGATTTGGAAAAAGTTTATTCTTAGCAACAGGACCATTCCTTGATGTACCAGCCGGAGATGTGAATTGTGGTGCCTATGAAATTGGCCGAATTTCTGCAGGCTTTAAGGCTGCCATGAGAGATTTAGTTTCATTGGTTTTTGCAAGTAAGTTTGGTGCAGCTAGAGTAGGTAAAAAATTAGTTCATGTAAAACAAGCCCGAACAACACTTGAAGAAAGTTTCAAGATAGATCCTTATGATGATGCCCAGCTTAAATTGTTGATGACAAGTGATCACTATTTAAGTTTGGTGTTAGCTTCTCATATTACAGGTAAACCAAAGATGGGCGTTAACGTTCGTAATGGGGCTACTGGTAGAGGTGTTTGTTATTGTACTTTGGCGATGATTGGCCAAATGTATTTAGAAGGGATCTGGGAGGCTTCAGAAAAGCTAGAGGAAAGCGATATAACGTTGTTGAAAAAAATTGCTGAAGTAAATGAAACGGTACTGGTCAAAGATAGTCCAGACCCGTTGATTTCAAATATGGAGTGGGATCAGCTGATTTATATTGTATATCCTAAACTTCTCAGAGATAAAAAAGTAGTGTTGCAAGGAGCCGGTAAAGTAGGTATTTCTATTTTACAAGAACTTGAAAAATTTGATGTCAATGTAATTGCTGTTGCCGATGCTAGCGGTGGTGTAATTGGTGAAAAAATTAAAAGTGAAGATTTGATTGATGCTGTTGTTAATAATGGCGGCGTGATCAGTTTGAAAAAAGGCGTTAAGAAAGTATTGAAAGGTGTTGTAGAAGGTGGCGGCATTTTAATTGAAGAATGTGATATTTTATTGCCTTGTGCATTAGAGAGTGCCATCTCTTTTAAAAATGTAAAAAAATTAAAAGCGAAGATAGTTGTTAGTGGCGCTAATGGTCCTGTGACACCAAAGGCAGCGGAAGTCTTATATGAAAAAGGGACTAGAGTAGTTTATGATTTCCTAGCCAATAGTGGTGGTGTAACAGCGTCCTATTTTGAATGGTTACGTGGAATTGTTGAAAGATTTAAATTTGAGGCCAAAGAAATTCATCAGCGTCCGTTTGATATCTCTGTAATGGATTCTTATGTAATGCCTGAGTTTAAAACTAGGATTAATCAAATTTTAGTTAGCAGTGAATCTGAAAAAGTTGATGCTCTTTGGGAATCTGTTTTAAGAGATATAATGTTTGCAGGTGTGAATGATGACTATAATAGAGCGAAAAAGTTTAAGGTTCGCTTAAAAATTGCAGGATTTATTGATTCAATTCTAAGAGTATTATCTAAACTCATTTTGTCTGGTAATGAAGAAGAAGCCAAATTAATATGGGATTCATTGCCAAAAGATACAAAGGATCAGCTAAAAGGCTATTTTGAACATCCTGAATTAAATTATGGCAATTTCAAAAAGATTGCACAAGAATTACAATGATATATCAGTTACTCTTTCTTATATAGTTTGAGTAACTGATCTTCACTCTGTTAGATTCAATTTTACAATCCGTGTAGTCTTCGTATTTCTTATCGAAGATAAAGTATAATTTATGGAAATTTATTGTGAATTGCTACAATATCGCCCATTAATTTCAGGATTTTTATTCAGGTTGATTTAATGAGTATCAGAACTATTCGAGTCGAAAAAATTGGCGGAACATCCATGACTAAATTTGATGATATATTGAAAAATGTCATTTTAAAAGATAAATCAGATGTTACAGACCGAATTATTGTTGTATCTGCTTATGGTGGAATAACCAATGAATTGTTAGAGCACAAGAAATCTGATAAACCCGGAGTTTACACTATTTTCGCACAACAAAAAAACTTTAGACCTTCTCTTGAAGAATTGAAAAAGAAGCTATTTGAAATAAATCATGGTTTTAAAAATATTAAATTAGATGTTGAATTAGCGAATCAATTTATTGAAGAAAAGATTAATAAGGCTTCTGATTACCTGAGTAGTATGGAAGACGTTTTAGCATCTGGCTATTTAAAGCTTACGGATATATTATTGGCAGCTCGAGAGTTATTGGCTTCAATTGGAGAATCGCATAGTGCCTTTAATTCTTGTGAAATTTTAAAGGCTAACGGATATAAATCTTTATGCGTGGATTTAAGTGGTTGGGGTGATCATCGAAATCTAACCATTAATGAAAGAGTTAAAGATTGTTTTAAAGACATTAAATATTCTGAAAATATTATTTTTGCCACCGGATATACAAAGGGCGTCGAAGGTATTATGAGAGAATTCGACAGAGGTTATTCAGAGGTAACTTTCTCAAAAATTGCTGTAGAAGTTAAAGCAAAAGAGGCCATTATTCATAAGGAATATCATCTATGTTCGGCAGATCCAAATATTGTCGGTAAAGATGTTGTTTCGCCTGTCGGTAAAACAAATTATGATGTTGCTGATCAATTAGCCGATGTAGGTATGGAAGCTATTCATCCTAAAGCAGCTAAGCCTTTGGAGCGTGATGGTATCCAGCTCCGTGTTAGAAATGCTTTTGAGCCTGATCATGAGGGTACTTTGATAACAAAAGATTATATTTGTCCATATCAAAAAACGGAGATAATAGCCGGTTCCAATGAGGTTTATGCAGTTGAAGTTCATGATGCAGGTATGGTCGGTGAAGTTGGTTTTGACTTAAATATTATGCAGATTTTTGCAAAATATGGAATATCTTATATTGGAAAATCAACAAATGCAAATAGCATTTGTATCGTTACATCTGTTATTAATGATGATCTTATTAAAGAGTTATCTGATAAATATGAAGTTGTGACTGCTGAACCACTAGCGATGGTTTGTGCCATCGGTTCTAATATAGCGAAGCCTGGAGTATTGGCTAAAGCGGCTGGTGCTTTGGCTGATGCCAAAGTAAATATTGTGGCAATTATGCAAACTACACGACAAACTAATATGCAATTTGTTATTCAGCGTGAATCGTTTAATATTGCTATTAAAGCGCTTCATAAAGCTTTATGTGAATAAATAAGTAGAAGCGAATCATAAAATTTGCCTAAATTGATGTGTATTTTTTTTTGTTGTAACCTAATTAATTATGATGTGTATAAGCATCTATCATTGCTTATTAAGGAATTTTAATGAAGAAATTTTTATTAACGACAATCATATTATTTTCATTGCTCAGTGCATATGCTAACCCTTTACAAACAAAAGATTTACCATCACGAGTTCGTTGGCTTGTCCATTTAGATATAGAAAGTCTTAATATTACAACTTTGGGAGATACCATATTTAAAAAATTTAATGGAAACTCAAAAAATAATTATATTTTAAAGGCTATTAAAACGCTAAATTCCATTACAGTATATGGCGATAATCCTAAAACAGGAAACGTGTTATATTTGCTAAAAGGTCCGGCAGAATCTATTAAAAACCTATATGATTTAAAATCTATTGGGATTTTAGGGGATCATTCTAAATCAAAAATAATAAAAATAGACGGCCACGAAGTATATCGTGCAAATAAAGAGGGCGTTTTTAGTTATTTAATTTCATTGGGCGACAAATTAATATTAACCGAAGACATCAGCTTAATGCGATATCAATTAAAAGCTTTGGGTAAATCAACTCGTACTCTTGATTCTAATAAAACTATTAAAATAGAATCTATACTAGATAGTATGATAATGTTTTATTATAAAGGCCCTGTAGTCCTGAAAAAAGCAGACCCTGAGTTTGAAAAAGTCTTAAAATTCATTGATTTCACAAAAGGCGATTTGAAAATTGATGGTAATGATTTTGTACTTGAAATTGAAGCAAATGCTAAAACTAAGTCTCATTTTAGAAAATTAAAAGACTTTTTTGATGGTCTAAAGTCAATAATTAAATTAGAGAACAAACATGGTAATAATTTCAATAAGATGGTTGAGGCCATTACCATAAAAAATATTAAAAATAAATTGATAATAAAACTGAAATATGATTCAGCTAGTTTCTCTTCAGTAGTTGGTGAGTTATTAAAATAATTTTATTTTTTATTACCAGGTCCCCAGTCTTTTAATAATAGGCGATATCTGTCATCGCCCTTATTGAACTCATATATAACGACAGGTATTTTTTGACCATCTTTATTTAATGTGCCATACCCTGAACCATTGGCTACCATGTAGTTTTTTAATGAAATATTATTGTTTGGGTAAAGAGTTTTATATTTGCTCATCTTACCCTTTATTTTAACTTTTATCATAATTGCATATATATTCTTTAGCTTGTTAGTTTTAAATGATTTCATTGTGATTTCTTTATTTGTTTCTAATTCTTTTTGCACAATAGCAATATCATTCCCATGAATTTTATTGATGTTTTCTATAGTGACATATTCAGGTACACCAGAACTCGCAAAATAGATGAGTCCAATACAACTGCCTATTGATAAAACAATTAAAAGCCCAATGATGCCTATGATCCAAAGAATTACCTTCATTTAATTTCCCTTTTTATTTGATATGAATTAAGTTTATTCATTTTGAGTTTCGCCTAATTTACGGTAGATGGTTCTTTCACTTATACCAAGAATATCTGCTGCTCTTCGTCTGTTATTGCCAACAGTTTTTAATGTAAACATGATAGCTTTTAATTCCATTTCCATCATGGTCAATGTTGGTTGATCGACACCATCAATTTCTTTGAAGTATGCTTGTAAATAAGTTGGCATATCATTCTCTGCTAATAAACCATCTTTATTCATGACAATCATTGATTCAATGCAATTTCTTAATTCTCTAATATTGCCAGGCCATGGATATCTTTCTAGTTTTTCAATAACTGATTGATCGATTCCTTTGAATTTCCAAATAGTATTGGTTATTATTTGTGATT
This sequence comes from Planctomycetota bacterium, assembly GCA_002746535.1. Lineage (GTDB taxonomy): Bacteria > Planctomycetota. The sequence continues at coordinate 56,340 of NVWA01000018.1, read as the reverse complement.
GAAAAAAAGAAAATAAAGCCGGTAAATCATCCAACCTTTCTCGTATAGGAGGTGTCTCTAACTCGATAACATTTAATCGGTATAATAGGTCTTGTCGAAAGGTATCTTCTTCTACCATTTCTTTTAAATCTCTATTTGTAGCTGCAAGTATTCTACAGCTATGAGTTATTGTTTCGTCTCCGCCAACACGTTCATACTCCTTTTGTGATAGAGTTCTTAATAATTTAACTTGAATGTCAATTGGTAGTTCACCAATTTCATCTAGAAATAAAGTTCCATTATTTGCGGCTTCAATTTTTCCAATTTGTTTTTGTTCTGCTCCAGTAAAAGCACCTGCTTCATGACCAAATAAGGTACTTTCAATTAGGTTTTTTGGAATTGCACCACAATTGATTGCGATAAATTCACCTTGTCTCTGGCTTTTAGAATGGATTTCTCTGGCGATTAATTCTTTTCCAGTACCACTTTCGCCTGTTATTAAAACAGTTGCATTTGAAGGTGCGATTTGTTTGATGATTTTTTTAATATGAATTATCTTTTTATGGGTGCCAATAATTTTTTCATTGTTATTTATAGAAATAAAATGAGAGAATTTATATTCTCGAAAATTCGAAATATTCATTAGTAGTTCTTGGATATATGATAGGTCTATTGGTTTTGTAATATAATCGTAGGCGCCATTTTTAATTAATTCTACCGCGGTTTGAATTGATGCGAAAGCGGTTATCAGTAAAAAGGTTATGTTAGGGTCAATTGCGATTACTTTTTGAAAAACTTGTGTGCCATCCATTTCTGGCATTTTTAAATCACTAAAGACAATATCATATTTATCTTTTTCAAAGTGGTTTAAGGCTTCTACTGGCGATGAGAAAGAATCAATTTGATGACCCTCTTCTAAAAGAAATTCTTTGAAAATCTTTAAATTGCTAAGATCGTCATCTATCAATAGTATTTTGAGCATCGAAATCTTCATAAAATTCGAATAATTATAATAAAATCTTGATTTCGTAAAAGAGAAATTTATAATTTCGCCCCTTAACACGCGGGTGTAGCTCAGTGGCTAGAGCGTCTCGTTGCCAACGAGAAGGTCGAGAGTTCGAATCTCTTCACCCGCTCTCTTTATAATTCCACTAAATATCTTTAAGATGGCAACTAAATTTAAATTATTCTATATTTAGTTGTCGAATACCTTCATAGATGCCAATTGAAGCACTATTTGCTAAATTTAAGGAACGAGCTTCTCCGGGCATAGGAATCCGAAATAAGCTATCTTGATATTTATTTTTAATAGCTTCAGGTAAGCCTGATGTTTCGGACCCAAATATTAGATAATCGCCTTGTTTATAATTTATCGAAAAATATGATTGTGATGAAAATTTTGAAAAGAAATAATAGCTTCCTTGTTGATTGATTTTTTCAAATGAATCCCAGTCATCATATTCATTAACCGAAACATCCTTCCACCAATCAATACCGGCTCTACGAACGGCTTTTTCATCAAGACTAAATCCCAAAGGGTGAATCAAATGTAATTTGCATTTTGTTGCCACACATAGTCGTCCAATATTTCCGGTATTATTGGGTATGTCTGGATGGACTAGAACTATGTGAAATAAAATATCATTATCTGACAATTTTAATCTTCACTGAAAATAGCTAAGAATGCTTCTTGAGGAATTTCAACGTTTCCAATACTTTTCATACGTTTCTTTCCCTTTTTTTGCTTTTCCAAGAGTTTTCTTTTTCTGGTAACATCACCTCCGTAACATTTGGCTGTAACATCTTTTCTCATGGCAGAAATATTTTCACGAGCGACAACCTTGGCGCCAATAGCAGCTTGTAGTGGAATTTGAAATAAATGTCGACTGATTTCTTTCTTGAGCTTAGTAATAATCTTTCTACCCAAAAAGGTCGCCTTATCACGGTGAGTAATGGCAGAGAGGGCATCAACAGGCGTACCATTGACAAGAATATCCATCTTCACTAAATCATCTGATTTATATTTTAAGAAATCGTAATTTAACGTTCCATAACCTTTGGTGGCACTTTTTAATTTATCAAAAAAGTCGTAAATTATTTCGGCAAAAGGTAATTCATAAATTATTAAAACCCGGTCGGCTCTAATGTAATCTGTTTTTAGATAAATTCCTCGACGTTCTTGGCAAAGTTGCATTACATCGCCAATATATTCTTTGGGTATTATCACTTCAACTTTTGCAATTGGTTCACGAAATTCAGTTATGTCATTGGCATTTGGCAAGTCTACAGGATTGTCTATTGTTACTATTTCTTTATTTGTTCTCAATACTTGATATGTCACGTTTGGTGCGGTTTGAATGATCTCTAGATCGTTTTCTCGCTCAATTCTTTCTCTGATAATATCCATGTGCAACAAACCAAGAAAGCCACATCTATAGCCATAGCCTAATGCTGGTGAAACATCTGGTTGGCTAGTAAAGGAGCAGTCATTTAACGATAATTTCTCCAAGGCTTCCGTCATCATTTCAAAAGTAGTTTCTCCAGTTGGGTAGAAACCACAGTAAACCATAGGTTTAATTTCTTTGAATCCTGGAAAGGGTTCAATGGTGGTATTTCTAAGAAAAATAGTATCTCCGATTTTTACATCAGCTAATTGTTTAATTGCTGCAATAACATAACCAACTTCACCAGCTTTAAGAGACTTGCTTTTTTTCATGGTTGGTTCAAAATGACCAATTTCAGTGATATCATAAAATTGTTGTGAAGAAAAGAACTGAATTGTTTGCCCTTGTTTTATTTCTCCATCAATTACTTTTACATAAATGATTACACCTCTGTAGTTATCATATTCAGCATCGAAAAGTAATGCTCTGAATTTTCCATCTGGATTTCCTACCGGTGGTGGTACAACTTCAACAACTCTATCTAAAACTTGTTTAATATTTTCTCCTGTTTTTGCGCTGACCATTATTGCATCGGCAGCATCTATGCCAAATGCCTCTTCGGCTTCTTCGGCAACTTCTTCAGGTCTGGCAGATGGCAAATCAATTTTATTAATGATAGGAATTATTTCTAAATTATTTTCAATTGCATGGTAAGCATTGGCGACAGTTTGTGCTTCAACACCTTGAGCAGCATCAATCAATAAAAGAGCTCCCTCGCATGAAGCCATACTTCGTGAAACTTCATAGGCAAAATCGACGTGACCTGGAGTATCAATCAGATTCATTTGGTATTGCACACCATCTTTTTCGTATTTAAGGGTTACTGCTTTTGACTTGATGGTAATTCCACGTTCTCTTTCTAGTTCCATATCATCTAGAATTTGATTTGTCATATCTCTATCAGAAACAGTTTTTGTGAATTCTAAAATTCTGTCTGCTAAGGTAGATTTACCATGGTCTATGTGTGCGATAATGCAAAAATTTCTTATGTTTTCGATTTTCATTTAAAGCCAATAAATTAGATCTTCTAAAAGCGCGGTATTCTACCTAACTATTTTTTCTTTCCATACTTGTAATCAGAGAGGTTCTTAACATTGTATAGTTAGCTAATTTTCGATCTAATAGTATTTTCATTATGAAAATAATAAAGTTAAATTGAGCATTTCTAATAGGATTTAGATATTTCCAATTCTAATGGTGCCTTTTTGTGTAATTTGTTGTTTCATTCCCTCTATCACCTAAAATATTCTCATTTCTTATTTATACAGTTAAAGCGAAAATAATGGTCGAAGGTCGTACTACAAAAGAAATTTCATCTTCTACATCTATGGCTGCCGTCACGGTAAATTTGAAAGCTGACGGAGAGGAAGAAGTAATTGTACCTGCCAAAAACCCTCATCCGGTTATATCTGCAGGAAACACTTTCTCACATTATAAAATCATAAAGAAAATTGCCCATGGAGCTATGGGTGTCGTTTACTTAGCTAGGGATGAAAAACTACTAAGAGATGTTGCACTAAAAGTAATTTTAACTATGCCTGGTATGGTACCTACAGATGATCAAACTATTCGATTTATGCGAGAAGCACAAAGTGTCGCGAAATTGAGGCATCCGAATATTGTACCTGTGTTTGAAGTCGATTCATATGAGGGTTGCCAGTTTTTTGCAATGGAATACATTGAAGGTCCAACATTAGAAGAATTTATATTAAAAGAAGAGATTACTGCATCTAAAGCAATAGAAATAATTCATGGAATATTAGATGGATTAAAGGAAGCGCATCATAAAAATATTGTCCATCGCGATATCAAACCCGCGAATATTATTATGGCTAATAATAATAATCCTATGATCATGGATTTTGGTTTAGCAAAATTATTAGAAAACGAAGAAAAATTAACAATGACGGGATCAATGTTAGGTACTCCTTGTTTTATGAGTCCAGAGCAAGCATCAGGAGATCCAAATCTTGATCAGAGATCAGATATCTTTAGTGTCGGAGTCTTGTTATATGAGATGGTCATTGGCAAGTTGCCTTTTAAGGGTAACTCTTATATGAAGACAATTCTTTTAGTAATCGAAGGAAAATATTCTAGACCTCGATCAATTAAAAAGAAGTTGTCGAAGGATGTTGAAAATATTCTCAAGAAATCTTTGGAAAAAGAAAAAGAAGACCGGTATCGTTGTGCAGATGATATGCTTGAAGATTGTGAAAGATTTATGCGTGGTGAAGTCGTAACTATCTCTAAATCAGGTATGTATAGAAAATGTACCAGGCATATGTGGCGAAACAAATTGTCAATTGTCTTGTCAGTTTTAACAATTATTTTGATAGGGTATTTGATTCATGTAAAAGAGAGATCTTCAATAGAGAGTCAAAAAGAATTAGATGCCTTAAAAAGAAAATCTAGGTATGAAACTAGTAAAGTTAGGCGAGATAAAGATAAAATTTCCAAAGAAAAGGATATGCTTGTTTCGCGTGGTGAAGAACTAAAATTGGGTTCGACAAGTCTTCAGTTTTCAGAAATTTTTGACAAGCCCGAAAACATTAATAAACGCTGGAATACATATAACAAAAAATTAAAAATTAAAAATGGCTTTGTTTATCTGCCTGCAAAAAATGATTATATCCTTCATCCAATTGAAAATAAATTTTCGGCATCTTTAGTGATTATGGCTGATGTTTTGTTAGAAAAAAATAATCCCATTGGCATCTACCTTGGTAGTATCAATCAAAAAAATAATAAATTAATAAATGATCCAATTCTCATAGTTTACGAAGTTGAAGAAGAAATTGATGAAAATTATGCCATGGGAGAATGGACACAATATATAAAGATCTCTTTTTATAAAAAAACAGATGGTTTATCTATAAAAAGAAAACCTCACAAAAAAATTATATATTTGTCATATACGGCTAAAGAATTAGCGACTTTAAAATTAAATAAGCCGATCGCTATTAGAAGATTTAAATTACCTGAGTCAGATGATAAATTAATTACTTTAAAAGTGAAGAAAAATGAAACTGATATCGAATTGTTGATAAGGTCTAAAGAGTATGAACAGAAATTTCGAGTATCCAATACTTCATTTTTAACATCTCAAAATATTTCTTGCGGATTAGTTGTGTTTAAAGAAAACAACCAAGAAATTCCGGTGAGTTTATTTCGAATTGATAAATGGGTGCCTGGTGGTGATAACTCAGAAATCGGTAGATTATTAGATATTGGTTGGAATGATGATTATCAAAAGCTTTTTTATCGATTTCAAAAACATCATAAACCACTGGCTTTAGCTTTGACTTATGCCACTACAGAAGATGAAAGAGTATCTTTGGAATATCAAATTGCAAAATCTCTTTTTTTAATGGGGATCTCTTCAGAAAAGCGAACAGCGAGAATTAGGAAATTGAAGCCTCATGAAGAAATAATTAAGTTATATGAACGGTCTTATTTAATTACTAAGTCGTATTTTAATCGGGGTCGAAATAAAAGCACTACTGAGTATAAAAATTATCACAATCTTTATTTATCAAATATATATCAGTTGTCTAATCATCATTTGTCAAAAGGCGACTTGAAAAAGTCAAAGGAATTTATTAATGAGTATCAGGATCAAACAAATAATTCAACGCCATTTTATGATTGGTTTTGGTTGATGCCTGAAAAGTTAAATGAATATATTTCTACACATAAGGTTGAAAAATCATTTAATAAAAATGAATTATTTACCAAAAAACTTTCAAATATACATGATGCATTAAAACTTTTTAGATTCCCAATCTATGAAAAAGAGAAAACTTATTTTCATGAATATTTAAATGAATTAACTAAATCAGCATTATTTGCTGATAATTTTGAGCTCATGAGAAAGTTTCATGATCTGAATGGAGATGATTCTAGTCTCAAAGATTTACAAACTTTTATATTAGATAATACCGGCGCTAAATTGAATGGAGAATCATTCGTAAAGGCTCTCGTGTACGGTAGCGAAATATATAATATTCCTGAAGTTTCTATTGTTAACAATGATATCTTTTATTCTTGGAGAGTTTGCAATAAGGATGGGGCGAAAATAAGAAAAATAAATCATTATTTAAATGATAAATTATCCGATCCACAAGTGCAATCTTTTTTCGAATTGCTACCTGAATTAGAAAATTATTTAGATCCTGATTTTAATTTCACCTTAGATGCTTTGAATAATTTAAATGAAGATGAACTTGTAAGAACAAGTATTTTATCATTATATCAAGATTGCATTCTACGTTCTCCTGAAAAATTGAGTGAGACCGTTGAAAAAGTTGTTCCTTTAAAAGAGAAGTTTAGTGAGGCCGTTGGAGAAGTTTTTCCTTTAGATTTGAAAATTGGTATCGTACAAGATGGCATAGTGCACATGGCTTTTAATAATGATGGTCTGAAGATTCGATTAACTACACAAATCAAAAAAGAAAATGAACATAATTTATGGACTTTATTTTTTGATTTTAGGCAAGGAATTCAGTTTTTATCACCGCATAGAGGAAAGGGTCGATTTGAAATTGAATATAATCCGAAAGCAGGAAATAAAATACTAACAATCAATTCTGTAGAAAACAAATCAATCATCATCAATGAAAATAATATAGATGTAAGCGTTGCTGATTATATGCTATTAAGACATGAAATAAGTTTTTTAATTCCACATGATGAGATATTTAAGCTCATTGGAAGCAATACCATTAAGTACTTTGCTTTTAATGCGACATTGAATTTGGTCGAAAAATTAAAAGTCGATATAAGTTTTATGAATGGCAATATAAACAAATCAAAAATAATTGAAAAGGACAAATATGAGTTTAAGCATTTATTCGAAAATGAAAAAAAGGTTTTAAACTATGAATTAGGTCCATTTCATAATGTTAAATTACCAAAAATTCTCGATAAGAATTTTAGACTTGTCAGTCGTATTGATGGTAAGATTCTTGGAAACGAAAATGATGATAAAATTTTATTTCATCATCTAATGTGTCACCTATTTGATTTGAAATATTTTCATCCGCTTGGTCCTGAGAACGTCGTCGATAATGCAATGCAGAATTTTATTCATAGGTCAAAAGTATCATCAAAAAGATTAAATAAAATTAAGAAATTTAATATATTTGAAAATCTTAAACTATTTTTTTCAATTAAAGATTACCCAAGTATTTCAGCAAAATATAAAAGACCAATGCTAGAAGCTGGTCTTGAAGCATTGAGAATAAAATTGAAAAATATTACAATTAAGAATACAGTTTTGAAAAGAGAAAATGCTTTAGTGAAAGAAGTGAAGAATTATAGATCTTATTTATTCAAAGATAATCAAGATGAGATCCTGATAAATGAATATTATAATTGGTTTGATCAATGGATACATGTTATCAATTTTAAAAATAAAAAAGTTTCAGATGAAGTGTTAGAATCATTTATCGAGTTGCCGGATACAAGTAATAATTTAAGAGAAAAGGCAATCTTGTATAAACAGGCGGGCGATTTGTTGCAATTTAATAGTAATTTAAATAAATATTTTAAAGCATCAAGCACGAATTATGTACCTGAACTGTTATTTGAGTACGTGATAGCCCACGAGTTCACGAAGAAGAAAATACCTTTTGAGGATCTCTCTCCCCAGATATTGAATGTGATTGATGAGAAATTTAATTCAAATACTAGAAATTTAAATGTTGATATATTTAAAGTTTTGAATGATATGATGTCACATAATGAGTTTAAGGTTAAGTACTTGAAGAAATCTGGATATCATGATTTACTAGATGCTTTCTTTTTAGATCGAACTGCTAATGGGGATAAAAAATTAATTTTAAAATATTATAAAAATGCTATGGCATATTTTGTAAAACAAAAATGGTTGGTAGAAATAATTAAAAAAAGAATTCAGCATTTAAATGATTTGTAAAAATAAAATGCAAAAGATCTGATGGCTGCTCAGAGTAAAAAAACTATATACTTAATTGATGGTACATCTTGGCTGTTTAAAGGTTACTTTGCCGTTGACTATCGAGAGTCTATTAAAGGTGTTCCAAACAATGCTGTATTTGGCTGGTGCATGATTGCGTTCAAATTTTTGCGGTTATATCAGCCTACTCATGTTAGCGTATTATTTGATGCGGGTTTAAAAACATTTAGAAATAAAATTTACCCTGATTATAAAGCTAATAGAGGTTTGCCTCCTGAAGATTTGAAACCCCAATTTAAATTATGCCAAAAAGCTGCTGATATAATGGGATTTCATTATGAATTGAGAAAAGAATTTGAAGCAGATGACTTAATTGCATCGATGGCAACTCTGTATGAAAAAAAAGGTTTTAATGTCATCATTGTTTCAGTTGACAAAGATTTAAGGCAACTTGTGAATGAAAATATTAAAATTTTAGATTTTAAAAATGAAGTAATCTTAGGTGTAAATGAGATTTATCAAAAGATGGGTGTTTATCCACATCAAGTCATTGACTTTCAAGCTTTAACTGGGGATGCCATTGATAATGTTCCTGGCCTAAAGGGTGTTGGCGAAAAAACGGCGATTGAAATTTTAAAATTGAACATACCTATTTTAAAGATAATCAAAAACTCTGATCTTTTAAATTCATCGAAAATACGCGGATTAGAAAGTCTAAAAAATAGACTGAAGTGTAGCAAAGACGAATACTTACTTTCTAAAGAATTAGTAACTCTAAAATCTAATATTAAAAGTGACTGGTCCGTGAAAAACTTAAAATATAGGAAGATTAACAAGAGCAAATCTTCCCTGTTTTTTAATAATATGGGGTTCACGCGAATGGTAAAGATGTCCGAAAATTATTATGAATAAAACAGTATTAATTACCGGTGGTAGTGGATTTCTAGGCTCAAAGGTTTCTGTCTTATTAAAAGAAAAGGGTTTCAGCATAATTTGTTTATCAAGAAAACCAGCTGATACAATTAATAATATTTTTCATTGGGATCCTAAGCAGGGAATTATAGATGATTTAAGTGATTTGAATATTGATATCGTATTGCATCTAGCTGGCGAAAATGTTGGTGACGGCTTATGGACGAAAAAAAAAGTTTTGCGACTGCGAGAGAGCCGAATCAAGGGGACTCAATTAATTGTTGATTCATTAAGAAAATGGGAAAAGTTGCCAGAGTTGTTCTTATGTTCTTCAGCAATAGGTTTCTATGGTGGACGCGGTGACGTGGAGCTTGATGAGCAGGCTGGAAAAGGAGCAGGTTTTTTTTCTGATTTATGTGATGAATGGGAAGGCATCGCCCAATCTGCTGAATCTGATTCTACTAGAGTCATATGTTTAAGGACAGGCATTGTATTAGATGCGAATGATGGCCCTTTAAAAAAAATGACCTTACCGTTTAAGTTCTTTGTTGGTGGTAAAGTAGGAAGTGGTGATCAGTATATGAGCTGGATTCATATTGTCGATTGGGTGAATGCACTTTCATTTTGTATATTAAATGAAAATATTATTGGTCCCGTAAATATGGTATCACCGGAGCCAGTCATTAATTCTGAATTCACTAAATGCCTTGCGAAAGTTTTAAATCGTCCAGCTTTATTTCCTGTGCCTCGTTTTATTCTAAAAAGTTTACCCAATAAAATGGGGCAAGAGTTATTTTTAAATAGCGCTAAAGTTATTCCTCAAAAATTACTCAAACACGGTTTTCAATTTAAATTTACAACAATTACAAGTTCATTAAAAAATCTATTAATCAAATAGTAGAAATATTGTTGGTTGCAAAAAATATTTGCAGCACAGGTTATTCCCAGCATTAAAAAAATAAATGGATGGAAATCTAAGAAAATGATTGTGTTATCTTAAACTTCTGAAGTCTATCCCTAAATATTAATTTTCCCCACCGCGTTTACGATAGTCCAAAGGGGATATGCCTATCATATGTTTAAAGGCTCTAGAAAAATTGTGAACATTGCTATAAGATAAATGTAGGGCTATTTCCGTAATGTTCCAAGTAGAATATAGTAACCATTCACAAGCTTTTTGAATCTTTGCATGTTGATGAAGTTCACGAGGGCTTTTGCCTTGTGTTTCTTTGAATAGCTTTCTGAAATGCGATTCACTTAGTTTGCATTCGGCTGCCAATTCTTTCACGTCTAATTCTTTTTCGGGGTTTGTTAATATTTTATTGGCAATAAGGTGTATGGGGTGCCAATGATCTGCTATTTGATCGTTGCCTTGTTCTAAACCTTCTTGGATTTCTGCGATTAGCTGATACATGAGCCCCGTCGAGCGGCAAGGGTTTTGGCCTCTTAGGTGCTCCAGACTTATTTGGCTCATAAGCGATTGAGCAATTTTTATATTATTTATTTTTAAGAGGCCACCCCAATTTTTTATAATAGGGTGCTTTAGTTTAGGGTGTATTAAGTAGTTGAGATCCTTAAAATCAACTTGACCTTCTGTAGGTATAAACCTTTTCGGACTTAATCTTTTATCATAAAGCAAATCGAAGTGAATGTAGATTTGTTCCATAGTCGTGCTTAGACCTTCCAGTCTTATAATACTATTGGGTGAAAACCAAACAAGGCTTCCTCCTTTTACATAGATACTTTTTTGATTGCATGTGAAAACACCTTCCCCGTTAATGATATAAATGATTAAGAAATCCATTAAGCGACGTTCTTGAATTAGCCATTTTGGCCTCTTATCTGTTCTAGACATGCGTACAAATGGTTTTATCGAGTAAGTTGCTTCTAAATCCATCTCAAAACTTCCCTATGGAATAAAGTCAAAATAAGCGTTTATGATACATAATAATATATCGTGCTAAAGACAAAGATCTATAAGTTTTAATAATAGGGTTAAATTGGTGGTGATGGAACTATTGTTGTGATACATTAAAACAATAGTCTAAAAGCGACTTTCTCTTCACAGCTTTAGCTGAGAGAAGGTTAGATCCTCCGCCAATGTTAAAATACTATTTGTGTCATACATTTAGTGTTGATAAGATCCTGTCAATATTTCCTCATATTCATTTTTATATAAACTTTAATTAGGAGAAGCCCTATGTTTTCATTTTTGACGATTAAAAAATTAGGAATTTTAATTTCTTTTGTTTTCTGTTTAAATCCTTCTTTTTGTTTTGCTGAAGATTTTGTTTTAAAAGCAAATGAAAATTGCCATGTAGGTAATGTTGGTAAGGAGGTTAATTTCAATGCAGGCAATAAAGCCACTCGAGGTAAACTTAAAGGCCCTGAAGAATTTGTGTTGGTAAATTTTGATTTATCTAAGATTAAAAATAAAACCGTCACAAAAGCAAAATTAAGAATTTACAATGCCAATGCAATCTTAAATAAAATAGGTTTCTCATCTATAGCTACAAAATGGACCGCTGGTGAAAGAAATAATTTTGAAATGAATGATGGGGCAGGAGCCACTTGGTTATCCCCTACGTCTGGGAAATCTTGGGCATGGAAAGGAAATTCTACTCTTGCTCATGTAATTAACGAACTTGGAGGATCACGCTCGTGTTTTGGTACTGTTAAAAAAATAGGGAATTATTACGAATTTGATGTGAACCCAGAAATCATTGAGGTGGTCGCTAGTGGGCATCATAAGGGATTTGCCATTTCGGAACATGACGGATGGAGAAGGCAGCCGTGGGTTAATAAAATTTTATACAAGACACCTGACAGCATTCATAATCCATGGATTTATCTGAAGGAGCAAAATGGTAAGGCGCCAACACTTTTCATCACAGTTAAAGGGAAAGATACTCAAGCGCCAGGAGTTTTATCTGCAAAGGCAATATGGAAAGATAATTTGGTCGTTGGAGAAGTACTTTTAGAGATTATAGCAACTGGAAATGACGGAAGTAGTGGGAAAGCTTTATTTTATGAGATATTAGCCGATGGAAGAAAAGTTCCTGCATGGATGTTAAGTGCACCTGTTGAGTCAGGAAAAAAGCAATTGCTTAGAATCTCAGATTGTGAACCGGGTAAAGAAATTTCATTTTCAATTAGAGCTGTTGATGGAGGGGGTAATCGAGGTCCAGAGTTTAAATTGAAAGCAAAGTCAATTGCCAAACTAAAGCTACCTGAAGTCAGAGTAAGATATACTCATGGAAATGGAAAACCTTCTGGAAATAAGGCTATTCAAGTTTGGGCTTATCCTGATCTTCAAAAGGCTAATCCAGTTACGGGAAACCTACTTGCTAGCAATACTTATTTTCTAAAAAAGACTGGTGGCTATCGTAATGGTAATAATGTGTGGGATGGGAAAACTCATACTGTAAAATTAGCTGCCATAAAAGATGAGTGGATTGCCTTTCAAATAGGTATTGAAAACATTTCAAAAAGCGCCTTAAAAGATATTGAAATAAAATGGTCGGGTAGTCGTAAAATTAAAACAAACCTTTATCGTGAGTGGTATATCAAGTATGAAAATTCTGTTTATCCTGATGCATTGGTGCCTCTTGAAGATCTTGAATATAAAATATCCATACCGGATTATCAAAATGGCATCAAAAATCAAACGGTTCAATCTATCTATATAGATATGCTGATAGATAAAGACTGTCCCGCTGGAATTCAACAAGCGAAGATATCTATTACTGTACCAGGTCAAAAATCAGTTGTCATTAATGTAGAAGTAGATGTTGCCAATATAAATATGCCCAGAAAAGTTTCCACCATTATAGAATTTAATCATTATTCCTTCTGGGAGAAGAACTTTAATAAGGCTAGATCAGGTTCAGATGAATTCATTAAAGTGAATAACAGGATTACAGCCATGGCGCATCAAAACCGCTGCACGTTCAATGGTGTCCCATACACTCAATATGGCACTTTAAAAAGACCCGTACCCGTTGTTGAAGGCGAGGGCAAGAATGCTAAAATTGTTAGTTGGGAAGCCTTTGATAAAACATATGAAGGTATCTTTTCCGGAAGTATTTTTAAAAATAATCATCGATCGGAACAAGCCATTAGCCATCAGACGCTTCCATTCTTTGAATTATGGCCTGCTAATATGTTCAAGCCAGGAATGTTTGAACATGATATAAAGAAAAACCCCAGCTTTGATCCTTTATTTTCTGAAAAATATAGAAATCAAGTATTGGCAATTGGTTCCGATTTTATAAATCATTTTAAAGAAAAAGGTTGGAATAAAGTTCAGCTTCAATTATTTTTAAATAATAAAGCGAATTTTAAAAAAGATTTAATCCAAGGGAATTATTGGCTTTTTGATGAGCCTCGTTATCACAATGGTTATGAGACCCTTGCTTATTTAGGGTCTCTTTATCGTGATGCGTTTAAAAATCGTGGTGAGATTGATGTTGTCTTCCGAGCAGATATTTCAAGGCCACAATATCAAGAAACATTGTTTGACAGTAATCTTGATTTAATGGTGGCCGGTGGGTTTCCAGAACACGAACATATTTTAAGAAGAAACGGTGATCGATATAATGGCGCTCCCTTTCGAAAAGGTGAACAAATTTTGTGGAGTTATGGAGGTGTCTCAGATATTGGCAAAAAAAATGTTAGTTATCCTAATGCAAGAATAATGGATTTTTTAAAAGGGGCAGATGGTCACTTACCATGGTTAATTGCTTTTATGAAATCTGGTTGGAAGGAACAAAAGCTGCATAATTCTAATGACACAGCTACGATCTTATACAATACACAATCAAAATATTCTCAGGCAAGAAAAGATCGTATTGTTATACCTTCTATTCGATTAAAAGCTTATCGACGGGCGCAACAAGATACAGATATGTTGTTGATGGCGCTGAAGAAAAATAATTTAACTAGAAATCAATTCAGACAAGCCATAGCTTCATTTGCAAGTTATGAAGGTAAGACGGTAAGACTTTATGCCGAAGATGCAGGTACCGTCGAAGTAAAGGTTGATACTGAAAATCTTGAAGGAACAAGGGAAGTCATACGATCACTTTTAGGGGGTAAAAAACCATTTAATATGATTCAAAAACGACCTGAAATTGATATGAGCGTTGGAACTATTGAGAATGTTACCTCAGACCCAAAAGAGTCTATGGCAAAATAGAATTATAATGAATACATGCGCTTATAAATATATGATCAGCGTTAGCTGGTGTTTATCTTAGAATCTATTTATCGGCGCCAGCCCCTGGGAGCGAGATCCGCCGGCTCTTGTATAACTCGAAGAGTTATTTTTTTAAAGTAAAGCCTCATGAGATTTAGTGATTAAATTTTATAGTAATTGCTTGGAGCAGTTTTACAAGAGCCGGCGGCTCTCGCTCCCAGGGGCGTTCGCCAAATTATAAGTAAAAGATAAACGCCGGCTGACGCCAGATGATTAATTACTATACCACTTTTTAAAACTAGAATAACCAAGACCGGTGGTGTAAATCACTATATTGAAAATATACATGACTCGCTCTGTTGAATTTGAGTATCCAGATGGGGGAATTCACTTGAATTAGCTATTATCAATAAATATAATTAAATGAATTTCAGGAGTTCTCCGTGTTGATAAATAAAAAAAAGTTTTGCATTCTGGCAGCATTCTGTTTATTAAGTTTAAATATATTCTCTCAGCACGCAAAACCTAAGTTAAATAGTACCTATAAATACGTTAATTCAGGACGCTATAGAACCTACCCGGTAACTACAGAGAAAAAAATCTTCGATGCCTTTGGGCCAGGTGAAAAAAAAGAATTTAATGATTCTTTTAGCGCTGCTGATGTCAAAGGTCTCATAAAAGGTTATGTTACACGTATTGAAAAAAAATGTATAAATCAGTTCAAAGCCTCTGAAGAATTAATCAGATGGTTTGAAAATAACCTGAAAGCACGCGAAGCTTTTTGGTTGGCACTAGATGAGCAGTATGATGATATTGCAGTTGCTATTAATATTTTTGATACATTGAGAAAGAAAAACCCTGATAAAATAATAAAATATTATCACTTGGCAGTTGCAATTGCTGTTGTGTGGGATTCACCAGATGCGGTTAGCAGTTCTCGCTGGTCTTGTATTTGGGGATATCAAGTAAATCAATTTCTTCCTTTACTTAAATACGAAGAAGTCTTTGATTATTTCACGAATCCTAAATATCAAAGATTATTTGTATTTAAACCAGATAAACTACGTTGGCCTTTGATGACCCACTTAGTTGATTTTGATCTTAGTAAAAAAGAATATATCTGGTCTTTAAAAAATTATAATTCAAAGAAAAGAAAAATTCAAACAACATATAAAGATGTGAAATATGATTATCAAAAATTGCAGACACGCAGTCCAATTGTAAGGGGTGAATATACATTACAAAATTTACTCCGCTTAGGAGGAATTTGCGGGGATCAATCACATTTTGCTTCAAGAATAGCGAAGTGTTTTGGTATACCTTCCATGAAAGTAAGTGGTATGGGACGTCATGGTGGCAGTGGACATGCTTGGGCAGGATATTTAATTGGCAAAAAAGGTCGACCAGCACTTGAGTTTACAGGACGTTATCGGGGTGACTTTTATTATACGGGAGATGTTTTTAATCCTCAAACAAGGACATTGGGAATGGAAAGGTTTGTTGCCTTAATGTACGATGGTGCTTCTTTGAATTATTCAAAATATATTGACTCTTTAGCTTTAGCTAAAATCGCTCAAAAAATAAAAGTTTCTGATCCGAAGCTGTCAGTAAACATAACCAAAGAAGCCTTGGCCTTAAATTATTATTGTGGTCCGGCATGGGTTCTATTAATGGATCATGTCTATAAGGGTACTGCCGATAGAAAAGTTGGCGTTAAATGGTTTAATTTGATGACTAAAAAATTAAAAGCACATCCCGATTTGACAATTTTATGTTTTAATTCTTTTATGAGGTGTATTCCTAAAGAAGAAGTTAAAACGCGCTCCAGGTATTACAATATTTTATTTACAATGTATAAGAATAGGCCTGATCTTCAAATTCAATTAAGATGTCTTCAATGTCGTGAGTTAGCAGATGCCGACAAAGCCTTGAAAGGTTTAACACTCGCTATTCAAACATGTATTGATAATGGGAAAGAAGGAGGGTTGCTTCTTCCTCTTGTGAAAATATGTGTTGAGATCGCCAAAGAAAAAAAACTGGAAGAAAAAGTTAAACCCTATATGAAGAAAATAAAATTCCCCATGAAACGAGGTAATAAAATTTCTCAATCATATACTGAATTTAAAAAATTATTAAATTCCCTTTAATAGATTCAATCCAATTCACTGAATCTGACAAATTTAAGTATTTATTCTACCCACGTTAGAATATCCTGGAAAGGGTGTGCTAGGGATTTGATATTGAATTTCTCTGGGAGCGCTCGCCGGCTTAACGTAAAAGATTTATGTGATAAAAGAACACACATTCTCGAAATGCATGGTTTGATTTAAGTTCTTGATTGCATTCTCTTGGTTAATAGAATAATTAAAACTAATTGTAAGCTTGATAACAATTGTGCGACAAAATTAAAAACTATTTTATGAAAGTGTCATTAATGAAAAATTATTTATTTTTATGCTTTACCCTCTTACTATCCATCAATATTTATTGTTCAGATAAAAAGGCCCCTAAAGTGCCCAGCTATCAAGAAGCAGCAGATAAATTAAATGCTAGGTTCAAATCAATGAAAATGCCTGAAGGGGCAGTCAAGATCATGGAGGCATCAGCAAAAGAATTAAAAAATAAGTATCCTGTATTGGGATTAAAAATTGGTGATAAGGCCCCAAATTTTGTGCTTAAGGATGAGAATGGTAAAGAGATTTCCTTAGAGAAAGAACTTAAGAAAGGCCCCGTAATAATAAATTTTTATAGAGGTGGTTGGTGTTCTTTTTGCAATATTGAATTACAAACATTAGAAAAAAGTTTACCACTTTTTAAAAAATACAATGCTCAGATTATTTCGATATGCCCTCAAAAACCAGAACAAACAAAAGCACAAAAACTTAAAAACCCGTTTTCATTTCCTGTTCTTTTCGACGCAGATTATAAAGTGATTAAAGAATATAAATTATTCAATGAAATCCCTAAGGACTTGATTAGTTTGTATAAAAATACATTTAAAATTGATGTCGATAAATTTAATGGTAAGGGGAGAACTAATTTGCCATCACCGGGAATTGTCGTGGTCAATAAAGCTGGAATTGTTGTCGGATCTTTTGCCCATACCGATTATAAAAAAAGAATGGAGCCAGCAGCGATCATTGCAGCCTTAAAGAAGTAACTGCGATTATTTTTCAAGCTCAAAATGATTAAGCGCATCTAAAATTGCTTCTGCTTTATGCATTGTTTCTTCGTATTCTTTTTTTGGGTCTGAATCTGCGACTATTCCACCACCAACTTGAAGAGTTAGCTTATTTTTTTCTATTAAAATGGTGCGTATTAAAATATTAAATTCCATGTTGCCTCTTAAATCTATATATCCTATGCTACCGGTATAGGGACCTCGACTGGAATCTTCTATTTTATCGATTATCTCCATGCTTCTGATCTTAGGAGCACCAGTGATTGAGCCACCTGGAAAAATGCTAGAAAATATTTGATTTAGTGTAGTTTTTGGATTGAGTTTGCCTTGAATTTCCCCTACCAGATGATGAACTTTCTGAAATGTTTCCAATGTTGGCCATTGATTGACAGTAATTGATCCGAATTCACAAATTCTTCCTAAATCATTTCTGATAAGATCTACAATCATGGTTAATTCGGCTCGATCTTTTGGACTATTTAGAAGAATTTTTTTTTGAGTTTTATCTCGCGCAGGATTGGCATCTCGTTTAATGGTTCCTTTGATTGGATTTGATGTGATTATATTTTGCTCAATTTTAAATAATCTTTCAGGAGAGCTTGATAAAATAAATAGATCTTCGGATACTTGGTAGTAACAAGAGTAGGGAGAAGGATTAAAGCGTCTCAATGATTTATAAAGTTCGATTGGATTTCCATGAAATTCAGCAATTAACTTATGGGTGAAATTTGCTTGATAAATATTGCCACATTTTATATTTTCTAGAATTTGTTTTATTTTTTGAAGATAATCGGCCTTCATTAATTGTGGTTTTGCTTTAGATATAGATACCGGCTTTTTAGTTGTTTTTGATTTACAAAAAATATATTTTTGATACTGATCTAAAATAGACTCATATGTTTGTAGGTCACTGGTAACTACGATAATTTCATTTGTCTTATGATTTAAGGTAATTGAACCATCATAATGCTCAAATTGATATTCGGGAAATGTAGAGGACGTGGGTTTCTTTGGGTTTAAATTTTCAAATGATTTTTCATAAGAAATAAAACCCATGTACCCAGCTATAAATGGAAGATCATTAATTTCTTTGGGAATTTCCTTATGATTGAAAATTTCTGCTTGAATTTGTTCTAGAAAATCCGTTTTATTATTAATTGATGAGCTTAACTTTTTACTAGGTTGAATCCCAAAAAATGACCAGTTTGAGTAGGTAGAACTACCCATACTGCTATCAAAAAGGGGCCCTTTTTGAATTGAGATGAATTCATAAAACGATATAAAATCGAAGTTTTTGTATTTGATTATTACTTCATAATACTTCGTAGCATTCGTATCTTTGCAAAATGAAAACATCATGGGTTTGTTAGTTTGAATCATTTTGAGATACTTTTAATAAACGTTAATCAAATAGTCCTAAATTACAGGAATATGTGACATATTATATAGTTAAAATATTGAATACGATACAGAATTGGGTTAATATTCTATAGGCAATTCACTGCATATTTACTATAATTTGAAAATTATTTTTACATTCAGAAGATTAGGATAACTGTCAATATATTGGCTATACAGCTTTCAAACAAGAGGATTTTTAAAGGTGCTACAGCATTTTCTTATAAAGATTCAAATATGGTTTTTGGGTCACCCTCTGGACTAGTACAGCATTTATTAAAAGTTGAAGATTGTAAAGATAAACGCGAACTTTTAGTAGATACCGTTTTTTTATCTGATCTGACGGTTCAATCTCATACGTCACAACAAGACATTGAGTTTATCTTTTTTACTGCCATGTTTTTGGGAATGGATTTTCCAAATAATCAGCCGTGCAGTATGTTGTATAATTTTACCAAAGGTGAAATATTTAAAAAGTTTAGGGTTATCGTTCCTAAAGGCAGAGAAAAAAATATTTATGATCAAGTAGAATATACTTTATTTGGTGCAAGACGTAAATTTATGCAAGACGTTTGCAAGATTGATGAAGACCTGATTGATATTTTAGCGAGAGAGCAAGAGCATTGGTATATAAAAGATAAAGGCAAAGAAATAACAGTAGAAGACTTGGTTGATGTTTATACTTATGACGAAAATGGAAATATAACCTTAGATGGCTTGCAGTATTCTATGCAAGGTACTCAACTAGCAATAAAAGACGAACAAGGTTCATTGATAGATTCTTTTGATATTCATTTTGAAGGAAGAATAGATCCGGCTTGGAAAATTCCTGTCAAAAAGAAAGCTGTTGACTTAAGCGGAATTTCTTTGATCCCTTTAGGTACAGCTAGTCCATTTAATCCTGATGAACCTTCGACTAGCTATTGGCTTCAAATTAGAGGTGAAGGTCACTTTTTAATTGATTGTGGATTTTTAACATGGCAATGTTTTGAAGCTAATGGGGGCGATCTTTCCCAATTGCGTGGAATTATTATTACACATGGTCATGGTGATCACATTGATTTAACAGCCTATATGAATCGAAGTTGTAAACTAGAAATATGGACAACAACTGAAATTTATGAAATGGCCAAACTAATCACATGTGCAAAAGCAAATATTAATCATGAGGATTTTACTAGTCATTTCACTTATGTTCCAATCAACGCTTCCTATCCTAATAAAAAGGGAGAAATAGTTGGTGAATCAAAATTCATTGATGATTTAGAATTAAGATTTCATTACTCAATTCATTCTATCCCAACCATCGGTATGAATTTGTGGAAGGGTGGTAAGAAGCTGGTTGCCTTTTCATCGGATATGTGTGATTTCGAAACTATGCATCGACTTAAAGATGACGGTGTGGTTTCTGAAGCTCGAACTGATTTAATTATGGAACGTCTTAGTAATGAAGGCCATCCTGATTGTTGGATTTTATTGGATTGTGGCGGAGATGGATTTATTCATGGTAAGATAGAAGGTTATTTAAAATACTTTAATAAAAAAGACAAAATAGTTATGTGCCATCGGGAAAGAAGATTGCCTGGTGAAAAATTGCCTGCCCGACTATCTGAGCCACTAAGTGTTTATAAAATTAAAACAGGTGTTTCTCTTGCGCGCGGTACAGCTTTAATTACGGCCTATTTATCTTCATTATCTTTACATCCTCATCAGCATTTATCAGATTGGTCTTTAGCTCTTAGTTCTGAAATGGAATTAGTTCATGTGCCTGCTAACACAATGATATTTGAAGAAGAAAGAAAAATTGGTGAAGAGTTTTATCTAATATCTTCTGGTAATTGTGAAATTCAAGTTAATGGTACAGATTGTGGCAAATTGATATCTGGAGATAGTTTTGGTGAGCAAAGTTTTCTGCCTCATGACGTTGATTCTGTTTGGAATGTATCAATTAGATCTTTAAGTCCAGTTTCGTATTACCGATTACCTGCTTCTATGATGAAAGCTTTGTTAAATGAAAATGTCAGCCTTGGGGGTGAATTACAAGGTAAGTTGATTGATGAAATGAGATACATTCATGTGATACAACTTTCAATACTTGCAAGTAAGCTAAATATCCCTACACGAGTTTTTAAAGATTTTGTAAATAAAATCGAAGAGAAATTCTATCGCAAGGGAAAATATTTGTTTAAGAAGGGTGATCATGATGATGGTCATATGTATATTGTTCAGTCGGGAAGTTTAGGTGTGAATGTTGGTAAAACGGATTCTCCTGTAGTCATTGAACAATTTAGTTGTGTTGGTGAAAATGTCGCTAGTGGTAAAAGTGATATTAGAAMTGCTGATGTGATTACTTTAGAACCTTGTGTGTTATTAAAAATAAGTCACGAAGCATTCTTTGATATTATGAATCGAATTCCATCTTTCTCTATTCGCTTAAAAGATATTTTTCAAGAGCGTGCATAATATTTTGATTTCATTTTATTTTAAGAGTAGATTAATATCATATTATATTGAGAATGATCATGCCTGAAGAGAAGTCTATTTTTTATGCATCTAATATTCAGGATGATTTAAAAAGCCTAAAAAATTTATTAATTTATGCCGTCAAGTGTAAAGCATCTTGTGTATTATTAACAAATGTGATAACACCACAAATTTCTGATGCTGATAACTCAAGCTATCAACATGCTATTCAATTTATTAAAAGAGGCTTTTCTGCTCAAGATGATTTTCAGGATATTAAACAATATATTAATACATTTAAATCTGATGAGTCGGATCATATTTATGGCAAAAGTGCCAATAGAATCATTGAAATTATCGATGAAAGCTCAAAAAAATTAAAAGACCAAGTAGATTCTACATTGAGATTATTAAAAGCTTGTGAAGTACCAGTGAGAATTATCCCTGGGCAAAATGAAAATGTTGATTTGTTATCAAAGCTTAATCCTGAAATCAGAGAATTTTATTTAAATGTAGAAACATGTAGTCTAGATGGCTTTAAAATTTTGGGCATTGGTGGATTAAATTCAATAAATGAAAGTGTGCCGATTCAATTTCAAGATAATGAATATTATGCCGGCGGTGAAGATGCCAAAAATTATTTAATTGGGTTATTTAAGCAATCGGTAGATATATTTGTAAGCTTTGCTCCAATCCAATATAAAACAGATACAGGTGAAGAGAACTTATTTAGACCATTAGTAAATGAGTATTTGCCGGGCAATATTATTTTGACGTCCCAATCGTTGAAAGATAATTTTGATTTTCTTGATAAAACGGCCACAAACTCTACGCTGTTAAGAGGTGGTAATTTTTCAAATTTAGGAAAAGGTCCCTTTAATATATTCTGGAAAATGAATTACATTGATAAAAAATTAAATGGAATTCAACCATATCAATTAAGAGGGGATTATGCAATTAGCATTGAATCTTTATATAAAGAAAAAGAAGTAGTCGTGGGTGATTTAGATATCCCTCAATCGGTACATGTTGAAAAAGATATTAACAATAAGAGTGATTTCTATGATACGGGTCAAGATCTTATATCTAAAGATGTGAAAACAGAATTGTTGGACATTACATTAGAGTAAATTCAAATTTTAAGTAGGCGGGCGAGATGATTTGTTATGTAGTTGTTTCTCAAATGATGAATAGTAAAGATGCTGTTGGATTATATCTTGGTAAAGAAGATGCTGCAAAGTTTATGAATGGACCATTTGTTTCAATGGGCTGTATTATAGAATATGAGACAAACTTTGATTTTAAATTTGAAGATGAATTATATGTTTCACACAATTTCGATGAAAGTCATGAAGTTCAGCATTTCGAAGGGCTTTATTTAGACAAAGAAAAAGCCAAGAAAAATATCAATGAAAAAGGTATTGTTTTGAAGCTAGATATTCAATAGTTCTAAAAAGATTAAGTAACTTTGATGATAAAAGGTGTTTTGATTGTTCCCTCTGAACATACTTGGGGATACATTAGAAGCTGTCTCATGAATATTTTATAGGTAATGCGTTGACTATTTTGTTCTGATATAAATTACTAACTTCACGAGGACAAGATACTATTTTAGGACTTGATAAACAGGCGAATTTTATATTGTTCATTGTATAATGCAGAATAAAAATTGAATTTAGATATGTCAAATTTACCTAAAATATCTGTACCCATTATTTGTAGTAATAATGAGGGCACTATTACAAAAGTACTTGAAAGTATTAAAGATCTCGCTTTTGAAATCATTGTAATCGTTGATCATAATTCTAAAGATAGAACCATTGAAATAGCCAAGGAGTATACAACAAATGTTTTTCAAGAAGAATGGCGCGGATATTCAAATCAAAAAAATGAAGCTTTAAGCCGATGTACTGGGGACTGGATACTTAGTTTAGATAGTGATGAAGTCGTCACAGAACAATTAAAATCAGAAATATTACAAGCTGTTCAATTGGGTGATAAAGAGGGGTATTTCTTAAGCCGGCGAACATTTTATATCGGGAAATTTATGAATTATGCATGGATGCCAGATGCTCGTCTGCGTCTTGCTAAATCATCAGCAAATCCTAAATGGGATGGCAGTAATGTTCATGAATTGCTTTTAATTGATGGTGAAGTTGGTAGCTTGAATGGTTATTTGGATCATTATTCCTACGAAGACATTAACGATCATTTTTCAAGAACACTTAAATATGCTCATGATGTAGCTTCGGATCGATTTAAAGCAGGAAAGAAATTTTTTCTTTTGAAATTGTTATTTGCTCCTCCTTTTGCTTTTTTCAAAGAATATATTTTTAAAAGAGCCATTTTTGATGGGTTGAGAGGGCTGATTGCTTCAGCATCAGCAGGTGTATATTCATTTTTAAAAAATGTATATTTATGGGAACTTTATGAAAATAAAAAAAATAAAAAAAATAAATAGAAGCCGTTTAATTTTGATGATTTTTATATAGCATTTGAAAGATTTTTTTAATGAAGAAGATATTAGTTATACAATTTCAACAAGTAGGTGATGTCTTAATCTCATCAGAATTATGTGTTGCGATAAAGAAAAGTTATCCTGAATATGTAGTCGATTATCTAGTAGCAAGTTTCACAAGGGATGTCGTTGATGGTCATCCTGCTATTAATGAGGTGATTGCATTGGATAAATCAAAAGGA
The DNA here is from genome assembly GCA_002746535.1 of Planctomycetota bacterium. GTDB lineage: Bacteria > Planctomycetota. The sequence continues at coordinate 32,131 of NVWA01000018.1, read as the reverse complement.
TTTTTACATTATTTGTCTGTCATTCGTTATGTCAGAAAGAAAAAATATGACATAGTGCTTGATGCTTTGTGTAAACCTAGAACGGGTTTAATAGCCTTGCTTTCAGGTGCCTCGAACACAATAAGTTTTAATTTTAAAGGTAGAGGCTTGTTCTATAAAAAGTTAATTCCTTTGATCAGTGAAGGCAAAAGGCATACGATTGATATGCGCATGGATTTAGTACGTGCGGCAGGGTTGGAAATAGAATCATCTCAACATGCCAAGATTCATTTAAGTGAAGACGAAAAAAGTAAATTCAAACCGATTCTAGAAGACCGAGGTATTAAGGAAACTGATTTTAAAATCATTTTTGGTGTTAATAGCCGTAGGGTTTATAAAGAGTGGCCTAAAGATAATTTTTTAAAAGTTATTTCTCATTGTATTGAAAAGTATGATGCAAAAATCATTTTTTTTCATACAGATAAAGAAAGGGATGAATGTGTCAGGCTACAGCAAGAATCTGAATACACTTCATCGATATATTTAGATTGGCCCATTGAAAGCATCAGAAATATGGCGTGTTTATTTTATCAATGTGATTTTATGATTGGTAATGATAGTGGGCCAAGGCATATGGCTCAATGTCTTGGTGTGCCAACGCTCTCAATATTTAGCCCCGATATTTCGAAATGGAGCTGGAACCCCCACGATGATGAAAGATACGTTGCTGTTGATATACAAGATGCTTTGGGACTAAATGATGAAGAAATTATTGATAAATTATCTGACGTCAATAAGGAAAATGCACAAGAATATATGAACTTAATTTCACCAGAGTTTGTAATAAAAAAGGCTGATGAGATGATTGCTAGTCTAGAATTGCGAAATCATACTTTATGACAAATTATTGTATTAGTCGAACGGATAGTATTGGCGATGTCGTTTTAACGCTACCTCTTGCTGGATTTCTTAAAGAAAAAGATCCAAATGCAACAATAATATTTTTAGGAAAAAATTATACCAAACCCATTGTAGAAAATGCTTCTTTTGTAGATAGATTTATCAGCTGGGATGAATTAGAAAATAAATCTTTTGAAGAAGCCGTAAATTTTATTAAAGAATTGAATCTCGATTATTTCTATCATGTTTTTCCTAAGAAAAGTATTGCAAAAATTGTTAAGAAAGCTCAAGTGCCTCATAGGGTTGGAACATCACATCGATTTTTTCATTTATTTTATTGTAATGAAAGAATTTCTTTTACACGCAAAGGCTCTGATCTTCATGAAGCTCAATTAAATTGTGAATTGTTTAAATCTTCTTTTAAATTTAACACTCCAACTATCGAGAATCTTATAACTTGGACAAAAATTAATGAAATAAAGCCAACAGAAAAAGTGAATAGTTTTTTGGGTTCTAAGCCTATTGTTTTACTTCATGCAAAATCAAAAGGAAGTGCTGTTGAGTGGGGGATAGCGAAATTTGTGAATTTATCTCATGAATTACAGGCGTTAGGTTTTAAAGTTCTTTTTACTGGATCTAGTGAGGAGAAGGAATTAATTGAGCCTTTTATAGAGAAAACGGATTATATTGAAAATATTTGTGGTCAATTAACTTTAGAAGAACTGTTGTCTCTAATTCAAAATAGTCATGCTTTGATTGCTTGTAGCACTGGACCTTTGCATATGGCTGCCGCCTCAGGCATTCAATCGATTGGGCTTTTTTCTACAATGCGACCAATACATCCAGGTAGATGGCATCCCATTGGGAAAAAAGCCGTGACTATTGTTAGTGTACCTGATGAATTGCCAGGGGTTATTAAAAGTGATGCTAGTGATATTGTCGATATAACAGTGCAAATGATTTTAGAAAAATTAAATCCAATTGAAACATGAACAATAATTTTTATTAATCTTAATTGGTTTCTGAGATCTTTTTAATGTTATGAGATTTCTGATAACATTCTTGATAAAAATCTAATATTTTTTGATGTGTCTTCTTTAGATTTTTAACTTCTTCTGGCGGAATAACTTCACCAATATGTATTTGTGCAATTCCAGGATAAAGATTTCCGGCATCTTTAATTATTTTACCATTGCTCCAATTTACCGTGTCAAAAAATACGGGCAATACTGAGACCTTTAATCTTTTTGCCATTAACAATGCTGTAGGTGGGATGAGAGTTGAAGGTTCTAATTCATTTTCTCTAGATCCTTTTGGGTAAATCATGACACTTGCATTGTTATCAAATCGTTTTTTGAATTCTTCCATCATGAAATTCATGTCGCCTGAATTTGCTTCTCTAGATACAGGTATGCATCCTAAGGCTCGGCAACCTAAATTAAAAGGGAAAGATTTCCATTCGATTAAACTTTGTTTGATGACAAAAGTAAATTCAATGTTTTTTAAAAATGGAGGAAGAGAAATCGTATCCATGGCACTGACATGATTTCCTATGATGATTCCAGATGGTTCTAATCTCACATCCGTCGAACCTGTAATATTAATGGAAATATTACCTATGACCCTAAGAAAAAAATTAATGATTTTTCCGTATGTTTTTAAAACCCAGTAGGGTCTTTTACCTGTGACTAATAAAGAGAAATAACAAAAAAAAACATTTAATAGGGCTGTTGGTAATAGAAGGCAAAAAAATAAAAAAGATCTAATTTTGATCACTAAAATTATTCATCGATAACGGTTGTGAAGATAGAAAAACTTGACTCTTCCTTAATATTATCAATGGTGAAGTTTACTTTTCCATTTTTAGGAAGCAACTTATATAAACGAATTTCATAGGGGTTTTTGTTGGAAATTTTTGAATTTGGTATGCCATCTATGAAGCTCAAAGGTAGGAGCTTTCCTAAACTATTTCCATTTGTGTCTTTATAATCTTTGGTGATATCAAGGGAAGTTATTTTATACACACTACTTGAATTTTTTGATTCAGTTTGAATTAATGCTATTAAAAATTCTTGTAATAAGATATCAAAGTTTTTACTTGTAGCGACCTCAAGACTTTCTGGGGGAAGAGACTTATCTGTTGCTGCTTTCTTTAGAATGTCGCTGCCATAAGAATCATATATATATCTCCAGAATAAATATCCCTTACCATAATCACTGCCTCCATTCCAATTTAGAAAACTTTTAGAATTAATTGATAGTGTATTTCTGTATGTATTAATCATATTAAACATAAATTTATTTCCTTTTCCGCCACCATTTTCAGTTACGTCTAAAGAAAATCCGCATAAGTCTTCGCATAGCATTGATTTCCCTTCATTAAACATCGTGGGGGTGTCTTCATCGTAGCTTGCTTGATAGGTAATTGTTGTTGTGAAATCGCCGTTTAGTACAAACTTTTGATTGTAATCACACAAATGTTGAAACTCATGTGATAAGGTACTGAAGAGGTTAATATCATCATCAGCATAATGTTGATTTAAAAAAATTATTTCTGCACCATTAGAGATATAACCATCAGAGTTTACATAACCTTTTTCTTCTTCATCGACCCAGTAGAAATATCCGAATAAATTGGTTGAACTACCACTATTAAATAAAATAATTAGTACGGGTGCTTCCTCATCTCTGCCGCCATTATTGATCTTATTGCCAGAAGAATCAATCCCCCAAGGGTTGCCAAAGGTTTTTGTAACAGTATCAAAAATGGGCTCTCCATCTTTGTGATATGGATTGTTTGTACTAAATACCACACCGATCTCTGAACCTCTAGATTGAGAAACATAGGGTAAGTTGGTTGAAGTATTTATTTCAGAGTATATGAGGCATTTTGAGCTTTTATAAAGTAACTCAAAATCAAGAACCTTTCCATTATCTGGCCCTTCATCATGAAAGAACGTGTCGCGTGTACCAATGGCATCATCTATTCTGTTTTTCTTCTTATGTTTATTTTTTGATTTTCCATTTCGTTTTGAATATAAATAAGGTGCTTTTAAATTATCTTTTTTATAGGAACCGCATCTATGATTTTTTTCTATATAGGTTTTTAGTTGTTTAGCTGATGTGGTTTCAGTGCTAGTCGTCGAGTCATTAAAGTTTTCATCTGCTATATTTAAATCTTCAGTCTCGTTTGTACTAGCAGAATTTCTAAATACAGCCGTAAAAATTGAGTTTGACGTAGTCAGGTTCTCGGATTCAAATTTTTGGTTATTTTCTGTATATAAAAACGTCCCATTTTGAAAAGTTGGTAGAATTTCTGGTGCTAAAGTTTTATTATTCCCAGAAGTGGGCTCGCCATTAGTGGGAGGTATGGGATTAGATCCATTGTCACTTGAATCGCTGCCTCCACTTCCACAAGAGAATAATACAAATGAGATAATTAATAGTGTGGAGTATTTGTATGTTTGCTTAATTGAATTCATCATTTTTCATTGAAACTAAAAACATTGCTTAATTTATTTCGTATCTTAATCACTTATAGTATTCGGCGAAATATGAATAATTAATAACCATAAAATGTTAGATTTATTAAACATTATATTGATTAATAATTTAGAGCTAAAATAGCTCTAAATTATCGTTTATTTGTTAATGATAGTCGTAAAAATTGAAAAACTTGATGCGCTTTCTAAATTATCAGCAGTAAATGAAACTTTACCATCTACAGGGTTTATTTTATAAAATTTGAACAAGTAGGTGTCATCATTTTTTATGACAGATCCTGGAAATCCTGTTTCATATGTTAATCCGTCAAATTTACCTAATGAAACCCCTTTTGTGCTAAAATATGTTTTGGTGACATCTATTGATGAAATTTTATTCGATGCGTCAGAAGGGGAACCTGAATTTAATTGCATCAAGGCCATCTGGAATTGTTGGATCAAAACATCAATATCTTTTCCCGTTGCGGTTTCTATGCTTTTGGGTGCATAGTCAGAACTTTTTGAAGCACTAGTTACTACTGCAGCACCATAGGTGTCATAAATAAACCGCCAGAAAAGATATCCTTTCCCATAATCATCACCACCACCTTCAAAAGCAAAAAAATTAGGTAATGAAGACGTTTTTTTAAAGGAAATTAAATTAAAGTAAGAGTTTACTGCATTGAAAATGAATCCGTTTCCTATTTCAGTAGAAGAAGATGTGATCTCTAACGAAAATCCATTTAACTCTTCGCATAAAACAGATTTACCTTCATTAAATAAGACGGATATTAATTGATTGGTTGTGTCACTGTTAAATTCAATTACAGGGAAAGTTCCATTAACACCTTCCTTTTGATTAAATTCACATAGATGTTGAAATTCATGCGCTAAAGTTCCAAGAACGTCAATATCGTCATCAGCGACAAATCGATTTATGTAGACAATTTCAGCTCCGTTTGAGACGTAGTTATCACTTGGATTAATAAAACCTTTTTCTTTTTCATCAACAGGATAAAAGTACCCTAAGGTTGATTGATCAAAACTGCCGTTGTAGATCAATATAATGACTGGTGCTTCGCCGTCTCTACCACCATCGCCAACTTTATTGCCATCTGAATCAATTCCCCAAGGGCTACCAAAGGTTTTGGTGACGACGTCAAAAATGGGTTCACTTGTACTATTAAAGGAATTGCTTGTAGAAAATGCATCTCCAATAAATTGAGATCTAGAAAGGGTAATATAGGTTGTGTCTGTATCATCATTTACTTCAGAGTAAATTAAACATTTTGAACTTTTGTACATCAATTCAAATGCTTGTAGTTCTTCAACTCTTTCACCAGTAGTGGGGTGTTTTGTTTCACTATGATAAAAGCTGTCTCTAGTGCCAATTGGATCATCAACTCTAGTACTCTTTTTTGATGATTTTTTTACTCTATCATTTGGTGTAAATGAAAATTTAAACATCTTGTCTTTAACCTTTTGACCTCTCAAAGGTTTAGAATATTTTAATATTTTTGCCGAAATTTCTTTTTTCGAAAATTGCTGATTTCCTATTGTTAGATCACTACTTTCATTTGTTGTAGCAGAATTCCGAAATACAGCTACTCCAACCGAACTTCCTGCTGGAACGCTTTCAACCGAAAATTGCTGTCCACCACTGACATATGAAAATGTCGAACTACTTTTAGTGGGAAGTTGGCCAACGGTAATAGTTGTAGTCGTGGTTGGAATTGGAGTCGTCGTCGATCCACCTCCACCACTTCCGCATGAAACCATGAAAATTAATAAAAATACTTGGGTCGTAAATAGGGCAGTTTTATTTGCTATTTGAATATTGTTGGTCGTCATCATTAATCCTAAAAAGGGTTATTAAAAATTAGTTTTTAAATTCACATTTCTATGCATTTATTATCAATTATCTTTATCTATTGATCCATATTTACCGATAATATTATAAATAATAGTTAAACTTTAATTTTCATTTAGTAACTTGATTTTAATAATTTTCCTCGAAAAATAGTTTTATTATTGAAATTTTACACATATCGTCAAAAATAAAGAAGAAAAGTTACCGATAATTTAGATTACTGCTTAAGAATATTAATAGTTTTACCGAAGATAAATACATAGACTTTTAATATTGATTTTTTAGCGTCTGGAAGCGCTATAATTTATAGGAGGAGATACCATGAAAATACCACCAAATTTGCCTCCACAGCAAGTTAAGGGGGCTAGTAAAGCTTACGGAAATCAGACGGCTGATGCTACATCTAGTGATAAGACAAAATCTGATTCAGTTTCTGTTTCATCTGAAGCACAATTTTTAAATGCTTTGAGCAAAGTACCAGATGTTAGAGAAGCAAAAATTGCTGAAATTAAACAAGCTATCGACAATGGCTCGTATGTTTCAGACGATAATCTAGATAAAGCATTGGACAATCTTTTAGAAGACTTATTTTAAATCTGTTGAATTTTCATTATCATGTCGCTGTTCATAGCGGATTATAAAATTCAACAGATGTCTACCTTTTTCCCAATAATTTAAATACCTAATTAATTCTAAAAGACAGTCTCACCAATTAATAAATTCAATTTTTTAAATTGATCCATTTCATAATTTCAAGTAATGGTACTAGTAGCTTAATATTTCCGTTTATAAAATTTGAATCGCTACTGTTTGATTAAATTTCATTATGGTAAGAATTAAAATTTACTATAATGCAAAATTTTTATTAAGGATAGTTTTGGTAACAGAGTATTGCATACTCATCGGTAGTATCTTCGCATTATTTCTAGGGGCAGAACGTTTAGTTGCCGGAAGTTGCCAAATCGCCTTTAGATTCAATATCCCTTCTGCAATAGTTGGCTTAACAATAGTTGCCTTTGGTACATCCACTCCAGAAATTTGTGCCGCTATATCAGCTCAATTCTCAGATGCTATAGAAGGCGGAAATATAGCCATAGGAAATGTCTTAGGGAGTAATATTTGCAATATCGGTTTGATTTTAGGCGTTAATACGATCATTGTTGGTGTCCCCGTGGCACGTGCTTTTATCACCCGAGAGATGCCTATTATGTTGGGTGTTTGCTTAGTCCTACTTGTTTTTATTTATGATGATGTGTTAACTTTGATAGAAGGCTTGATACTGTTAGCTTGTTTTCTTTTTTACACTTATATGCTCATTCAAGTTGCAAGGAAACATAGAAATGAAGTTGCAATTGAAGAGATTGATGTTGATAAAAATACTCCCGTCTATCAATCTATTTTATTTATAGTTGCTGGGTCTTTGTTGCTTGCTGTTGGAGGTTACTTTATAGTTAGTAGCTCGAAAGCAGTTTGCGAATCGTTAGGGCTTGATAAAAAAGTTGTTGGTTTATTATTTGTAGCTTTTGGAACATCATGTCCTGAATTAGCCGCTTCGATTGTTGCTTCACTAAAAAAAGAATCTGATATTCTTGTTGGAAATATAGTAGGTAGCAACATCCTAAATATCTTAGTTGTGTGTGGGGTAACACCTATGCTTAAGCCAATTTCAATTACTAATCATTCTTTGATTACTTTTGACTTTGTCGTAATGTTTGTCTTCGCTTTTTTATTATTAATGTTCTCTATACATAAGTCATATATAGGACGCTGGAAAGGAATGATTCTGCTAATATTGTGCATGACATATTATATTAATATATCTTTTCCAAATGCCTTTTCATTCTTGAAGGAATTATAAATTTAAGAAGATTCGTTGTTCTTTTGTGTCTCTAGTTTCTTGATCATTTTTTCAAAATGATTATGTGTCAAACAAGCTACGATAAGAGAAGCTTCGAAAATCCAAAATAGATATAGGGTAAATTCGACGCCTTCTGTAAATCCATAACTGTGCAATCCTGTGTTTAATAAATTGACTCCAAACCAAGAAGCAACAATAACCATACCAAGGCAAACAGTCATAATAGCCATGCCGAATTCTTTGAAGATACCGCCAAGCCGACCATGCAACATCATTAAAATCCAAAGACAAATACCCAAGGCACCATTTTCTTTTGGATCCCAACCCCAAAATCTACCCCAACTGTAATTAGCCCAAATTCCACCCAAAACAGTACCAACCAAAGAAAAAATAATACTGAAGCATACGACTCCATAGATTATTTTGTAAATAGAGGCAAAAAGCTTTTTATCTTCACTAAGTTTAAAAACCTTGATGAATAAATATAAATGAGCTAGTCCTGCTGCCAATAATCCTGAAGCATAACCAATATTGATAGCCGTTACATGTGTGGCTAACCAGAAGTTAGAATTTAAGACGGCCTCAAGTTGTCCCATTGTATCTACAGCATCACCCAGCTCATACTTATATGACATAAAGAGTCCAATAGCACCAAGTGCGTTGCAAGCGTACAAGGCGATATGGTTTTTAAATATAGTTTCTATAAATAAAGCCATCAATGTTATGAACAGCGTGATGAATATAATAGTTTCATAAAGAGAAGTGATCGGGGGTCTACTCATAATGATACAACGAATAAGGATGGCCATTGCTAACATGAAGGTCGGTGAGAGAGTCAGTATGTAATTAATACGACTCCAAGATTTATTATTTTTGACTAAGTTGAATGAAATTAAAATGAAAATCAGCAAATATAAAAGGAGACCATTGTATATCAGGTCTAGTTTGTAATAGGATGTTTCTAAATTAATTTTTAGAAGATTGTCTGATGCTTCAGGCAATGAATAAATTAGGGCGTCTAATTGAGAAGAAAGTACTTGGAAGTCAGCAGGTTTCTCGGTTTTTAATTCAATTTTATTTATTAGTAATTTAATTTGATGAAATATCTTTTCGTATATATCGCCATGGGTTTTATCCGGTTCTATTTCGTTTTCAGTGCCTAATAATACATGTGGTGGAGAAAGCCAAATATCAAGATTTGATGGAAAAATAGTGAGCCACTGAGAGTATTCAATATTTTTCAATACTTCTTTCCCCACATTATTTAATTCATTGTGAAATAGTTCGACTTGTTTTTTATTTAAATCTTTAAATGCTTTATCAGATTGTACAAGTTCTTCATATTGTTTTAGCTTAAAAAATATTGTTTGAGGGTCTCCTTGTATATCAATTCCAATGTTATTTAATTTGTAATTCAAAGTCCTTGTAAAGTTAAATGTGCCACATATCTTTTCAAACTTTTGTAAGTCAAATGCCAATTGCATAATTTTAGATTCGATGGGTAATCGATCTTTCTTATTCTTCTGATAAATATTCATAGCCGCAAAAGTTAATTTCTCTAGAATTTCATTTAGGTCATTGTATGAATATCGCTTTCTTTTCTTTGAATTGTTCAAACCAAAGGTTTCGAGAAAAGACGTGTCATCGATTAAAAATAATTCATAAGTCTTTGAAACTTCAGGATAAAACATGGTTGTTAATAACCATTCCATTGAAGTTAGATTTTTATCTTCTGAAATGGTAATTTTTCTTTTCCCATTCAATTTTAATAATAAGAAATCCGCATAAGTTCCCAAAGGTTTTACTCTACCATTAACTTGGATTGGCAAAGATTTAAAGGTGTTGATTGTTTTAGTATCCCAATCTGATTTAGATTTTTTAAAATAGGATTTTAGTGGTAGGGCCAAAAGTAATAAGGCTATTGCAATTCCAATATTATTTATTGTCTGGGAAGGCTTGGTGATCTGTTCTCTTTTATTCTCCTTTTTCATGAATGTTATTAGCATGAATATGAAATGAAAAAGCATGCCAACTGAAATGATTATACATGCAATCAATGGAACATGGTCTGTAGGGTTCTGAACCATGGTGAACGTAGAGTAATATTTTTTTAATTTAGGAACTTCAATAAAACTTGTTTGAAACATGATATAACCTTGATCCCTCAAAGGTGTATTCATAAAAATTTCATGTTTGGATTTAAAGTCACCACTGATTTTTGTAATATGACTTTTATAAGATTTTGCTTTATTCGTACCAGGATAGACTTCTTTAGTAAATTTATCTAGCTGTATGTGAAATGGCGCAATGCGTGTTATTTTTCGTAAATAGATCGCCCAAACTTTGTTTTTATGATTCATTAAAACAGCATTTTGCCTATCTACGATGCCAGTTGTATTGTTGGGGCGTCCCCAAAGAATGAATTCTTTGTTTAACTTTTCATTGTCGGCTATTGTGACATAAGCTCCCGAAAAATTAGCTTCACTTTGCGAGTCAGTAGGTTGTGGAGAAATATAATACCCGTTTATCGCTTTTTGTTTCGTAGGAAACATAGGGGCAAACCTCTTTACAAGCGCATTTGTGTAATAGTCATTTATTGTTATTGAAAAGGGTATTTCTTTCTTTTTAATAATATAGTTTTCAGGCAAAGAGTTTTTAGAAAGGGGAAAAACATATTCTATATCATGGTTTGTATCACTGGTATCAATGATCGCTAATTCCCAATTATGAAAACTAATAATCTCATTTGATGTTTCCCCTTCAAGAACAGTCAAGTGTCCTTCGCTAGAATACTCAGAGGTAATCAAACTTCCAAGAAGTAGAATTATGATGCCAGCATGTGTAATCCATACGCCTAATTTTTTAAATTTCCATGGGATCCTTTTGATTGAGCCCACGATATTATTTATAAAAAGAATGACTAATAATAAGTACACGCCAGGGAGTGGAATAGAAAAATATTTGAAGTCATGTAGAAACCATGATGAATTAAAATATTTGTCTTGGGCTTGAAAAATCCCAATATCCTTTTGTTCAATTGTTCCCAATAAGGTTGAAATAAATAAAAATAAAAAAATTAGACAAGATAACCGAAAGGAGGCGAAAATATTAACGAATGTATTGAATGCAGATTTCATTTTATATTTTCTTTAATGCTTTTTGCGAAGTTAATAAATTTTTCTTTTTGATCGGCAACCAATTTTTTAGGACCAATAAACTTTAAGGAAAATGCTTTTGAATCATCGGTGAAAAAACAAGCTAACATTGCCCAATCATTATTCTTATTTTGGAATTTCCCTTTTAAAATTATAAAGGGCACTTGCTCTTCAAAGAATGTGATTTTGTCACTCTTAATTAAATCATCTTCATTCGTTTCGTTTAAATCAAACTGACCTCTCCAACGATTTACGTTTAGTAATATGCCGCCTCCGTTTTTCATTAAGACCGTAAGATAACAAGCGGCATTTTCATCTTCTTTAAAACCAATATTAATTGTTCGGAATTGTTTTGGTTCTTTCAGTATCCAATTGTTTGGAAGGGTATATGAAAATTGATCAGACTTTTTAATTGTTTTTGTGTGAATTGGTTTGCCTAAATTTGCATTGGGGTCTTTGAATCTCTCAGCATCAGAACGCTTTTCGAACGAATATTTTTTTACTTTAATTGTCTCGGATTGTTTATTAATATCATCAGAGCAAGAAATAAAAAGTAAGAGTATGATTTGTAATTGAATGATTGATCTAATTATGGACATGTTTTAAATACAAAATAAGGGCATTTTTAAAAGTCGGGATTATATCAATGATGAGTAATTAGCCAAATCCAAATCTCTTTGTTTACGATAGATTAGGAATGTAGATAGATGAAATGTAATGTAATGAGGGGCTTTTATAAATCAGTACTTAATTTAATGATCCTATATTTAATAATTCTAATCTTTTAAATGTAAGTTTTTAACGACTTTATGATCAAATTTGCTAATATTAATAGTCGTTTAGAGATTCTTTTAGAATCGTTTTTAAATAGAGTTGAATAGGAAGTTTATGTCTTGTGCCATTTTCGTATTTTCAGGTGATCCCATTACCTTAGGTCATATAGATCTCATTACTAAAGCCTCAGGAATGTTTGAAAAATTAGTAATTGGTATTGCTAATAACCAAGAAAAGAATTATTTGTTTTCCCTCAATGAACGTCTTGATATGGTCAAGGAATGTCTAAAGAATATAGAAAATATTGAAATTAAAATTAGTAAAGGTTTAACCGTAGATTTTGCATTGCAGCATAAAGCCAATGTGATTATTCGAGGTGTACGTACATCAGCTGATTTAGATTATGAATTAATTTTTGCCCAAATGAATTTATCTCAAAAAACAAATTTGCAGACAATTTTTATTCCTTCAGATCCTAAGTATATACATGTCAGTTCATCTGTTGTAAAAACAATACAGAAAGATCATGGTTTAATCACAGATTTTGTGCCCTATTATGTGAAAGCTAAGCTTGAAGAGAAATTATCTCGTCAATATTTTGTTTCAATCACAGGTGCCATTTCGGCCGGTAAATCAACTTTCAGTCATGAGTTTAATCATTATGCCCGCAAAAAAGGCATCGAAGCTCATAACATAGAAATGGATAAATTAGGACATATCATATTATCAGAAAATGATGATCCATATTATCGCTTAATTCGAGATGAAATAGCCGATACCTTTGGCAAGGATTTACAAAATGAGGATTCTTCAATCAATAGAGAAAAATTAGGTAAATTAGTTTTTAAAGATGCTGATAAACTTAGCAAGTTAGAATCTATTATTTACGATCCAATTAGAATTGAGTTGAATCGGCAAACGCGTAATATTCAAGGTCTAGTTTTTGTAACAGCAGCTTTAATTGTTGAGAAAAATTTATTATTTAGATCTAATAACAATGTGATTTTAGTTGATGCTAGTAAAGAAACTAGAATGGACCGCTTGCTTAAAGCCGGTTTTTCAAAAGAAGATGCCGAAAATAGAATGAAAACCCAATGGACCAAAGAAGATAAAGTCAGTTTTATATCAAATAAAATCAAAGAACATTCTTATGGTACCTACATAGAAGTTAATACTGATAATGGTTATACGGAAGAATGTTTGGAGTCGGTTTGGAATAAACTCTGTGATATATTTCCAGCATTCAATCAAGACGAATCACGAGGTTTCTAAGTGACGAGAACCTTAAATGTGGCCTATTTAAGTCAGTGGAAAATAATTATAAAATGGATTCGAAGAACTCATAGAGGTTTAGAAGATCAGGATTATTTATTTCAACCAGCAAAAAATATTAATCATATGTGGTTTAATTTTGCTCATATAATTGTGGCGATTGATTTAGGGCCTGTTATTAGAGGCGATGAACCTTTTATTTCTAAGGAAATGCATGATATGTTTGGTTTTGGTGCCATTCCTGATCCAATAGCTAAAGATTACCCAACCATGGAATCGTTACATGAATTATTCGAAAAAGTATGGGCAAGAGATAAAGAAATCATATCGGAAATAACGGCTGATGAAATCGATTTATTGCCCCAAATAGAAGTACATCCGGCGTTTGCAGCCTTGTGGAATACAAGGGGTAGAATTATTGAAGTAGCCCCCATACATGCTAGTTACCATAATGGTCAATCGAATTTGATTCGCAAGATGCTTGGCAAACTAAATAATTTTTAATTCACTAAGAATTATTGCATTAATAAAAAGAGAAAAATTTGTGAATAAATTAGTAGAACATATTCAATCTCGTCTTGAACAACTGCATCCATGGTTAGAAAAGAATAAAATTGAAGCATATCGATTGTATGATCATCAATTAGAAGAGTATTCATTCGTTGCTGAAGTTTACCTCGACAGATTACACATTCAAATCAGTGAAAGCAATGATGGGAATAATGTTTCTTCAGACTCTTTAATGAAGATGTTTCATAGTGAGTTTGGCTTTGAGTTAAATAATATTTATGTGAAAAATAGAAAACAGCAAAAAGGTAAAAGCCAATATCAAAAGGTTGGTTCAAGAAATAAAAAATTTGTAGTCAATGAATATGGAAACCTCTTTTATATTAATTTATTAGATTATTTTGACACAGGCCTTTTTTTAGATCATAGAGAGGCACGATTGAGTATCGGTAAAGATTCAAGAAAAAAATCCGTACTAAATTTATTTGCTTATACAGGTTCATTTTCGGTATACGCCGGTAAAAAAGGTGCATCGCGAATAGTGACTGTAGATACTTCTAATACCTATTTGGAATGGGCGAAAGAAAATTTTACTTTAAATCGTATTGCTCTAGAGAAGCATAGCTTTATTAAAAAAGATGCCATTCTTTACCTTGAAGAGTTCGCTAAGCACAAAAAAGAAACGTTCGATATCATAATAATTGATCCTCCAACATTTTCAAACTCAAAAAGCCGAAAAAAAAGTTTCGAAATTAAACGAGATCATGTGGAATTGATCAACAATGCCTTGAGCATTCTAAATGACGATGGATTTATTTTCTTTTCAACAAATTTTAGAAAGTTTAAATTAAATGAAACCTTGCTCAATTCTAATAATATCAAAGACGTGACAAAAAATACATCCGCATTTGATTTTGATGACTCACCATTTTTGAGATATAGTTATGAAATCAGAAAATAATATTTTAGAATTATGATAATATGATTAAGGAGATTTCGAATTTATATTATTTAGAAAATTTTAACATATTAATTGATTTTATTGAACAGCACTACAAACAAATATTAAACAAGGATGTTTTGGCATTTATAAAGTCTTTTCAGAAGATGCCGGAAAATGCCCAGCAGTTATTCGTACGGATTTTATCTCGAAAAAAAGAAGGTGTACGCCGTTCTAAATTAAATTATCAAGAAATATTAAATGTTAGCGATGCCTTAAATATCTTAAGCGAAAATAATCTAATCATTATTAATGATTTAAATTCAATAACGAATTTATTAAACATGTTTACCAAGCCAGAACTAGCAGTATTTTGCGAGAATTCATTGGAGATAAAGAATCTTAAGAAAGATGATATTGTTGAACACTTACTGGATGCGTACGATGAAGCGATTCTATTAAAAAAGATATTTGAATTCGATAGTGTGATAAAAGTAAATGTGGAATATGAGTGTTCGGTGATCAAACTATTGTTTTTTGGAAACTCTTATCAAGATTTATCGGAATTTGTCATTAGTAAGCTTGGTCATATTAAATATGAACAGTATGAATTAAATTTCGATCACTTTCTATTTCAAAATATGGCTGAGATCAATGGCTATTTAGCCTTGAACCTGATATCTGAATCAGTTCAAGAATGTATTGAATTGAAGGATTCACAAAAAATAAATGAAATAAGTAAAACATTAATTATGTCAGAATTTACAAAAATAAATAATAATAAAAAGTATAAGGTAATAAATAAAATCGCAAAATATTCTGAGCAAAACAAAAATTATGAAGATGCGATAAGTATGTATGAATTGAGTCAAAGGCACCCAAGTCAAGAAAGACTGGCACGTATTTATCATAGGTTAAATGAGATTGATAAATCAAAAGAAATATGCCAGAAGATTCTTAAACATTCGATTAATCAAAATGAAATAGATTTTGCGGAACTATTTTTAAATAAATTAAAGGGCGCAAAGAAATCAAAGTTTGAAGTAAATAAAGAAGAGCTGTGGCTAAATAAAGAATCAGGCAAATCGGTTGAGATATTAGTAGCAAATGAACTAAATGTATCACCTGAGCGGGAAGTGTATTTTGTTGAGAATAAATTATTCAATGCTTTATTTGGTTTATGGTTTTGGGATATCATCTTTGGTACTATTTCAGGTGCCTTTATCAATCCCTTTCAAAGAGGTCCTATGGATATGTTTAGCGAAGACTTTATTCTAAATCGTAGCTCGGCGATTACTGCTAGATTAAAGGAATTACAAAGCGAAGAAGAATTCACGTTGAAATGCTGTGAGGTTCATAAACAAAAAAATGGGATTGCTAATTACTTTATTGATTGGAAAATTATTGATGAAGCATTAATAAAATTGGCTTGTAAGTATATTCCTATGAAAGATATTAAAATTATTTTTACGAGATTATTAAAAAGTATTAAAGAGAATAAATCAGGTTTCCCAGATTTGATTTCTTTTGATAATAATAGTTATCAATTAATTGAAGTGAAAGGCCCCGGCGATAAGTTACAGCCAAATCAGACTAGATGGATGAAATATTTTCAAGAGAAAAATATTTCCGCTAAAGTTGTACATGTAAAGTGGAATAATGACTGAAGAAACAATCAAAAAAAGGCTCTACCATGTTTCAGTTAAAGACTTGGCCGAATTTGTTATAAACCATGGTGACATTGATTATCGATACCGCAAATCAGCAACAGCAATAGAAGGTATTCGAGCTCACCAAACAATTCAAAAAAGAAGACCCAATGATTATTTAGCTGAAGTTACTGTTGAAGGTATTTATGAAACCGACGATTATATTTTTAGTATCAAAGGCAGAATTGATGGTGTTTTTTTAGACAAAGAAATTCCTGTTGTCGAAGAAATCAAATCTAGTTATTTGGCCATGGATGAGATTAAAGAATCAGATAAATTCACCCACTTAGCACAGGCAAAAATATACGCCTATTTATATGCTACACAAAAAGACTTATCGTTTATTGATGTACAAATGACCTATGTTAACTTAATGGGTTTTCATGAAGAATCATATCTCAATCATTTTGATCTTATTCAATTATCAGAATTTTATCATTTATGCCTGGAAGAATATTGCGCGTGGCAAAATAAATTATTTGAGTGGGAAAAGAAAAGAAACAAATCCCTCAATGACCTTGAATTTCCTTTTAAGAATTACAGAAAAGGTCAAAGAGAATTATCTGTCAGCGTTTATCGTTCTTTATTGGAAGAGAAAAATTTATTTTTGCAGGCGCCAACTGGTTTGGGTAAAACAATTGGAGTATTATTTCCTAATTTAAAAGCCTTAGCGGAAAATAAACTTGATAAGATATTTTACCTAACAGCTAAAAATATGGGTAGAGTGGTTGCTGAAGAAACAATAAAAATTGTTTTGGAATCCGCTGAGATTAAAGCAGTCGTAATCACAGCAAAAGACAAAACGTGTTTTAATTTAGATAAGGCCTGCGAACCAGATAGTTGCTCTTATGCCAAAGATTATTATAAGAAATTGAAAGATGTCTTGCCAAAATTATGGGAAAATAATTTATTTAATCAGCAGACGATTGAAAAATTGGGGCGAGAATATGAATTATGTCCTTTTGAATTATCATTGGACTTATCAAACTGGGTGGATGTTATCATCTGTGATTATAATTATGTGTATGACCCAATTGTTTATTTGCGTCGATTCTTTGATGACAATAAACTCAAATACTCTTTGTTGGTTGATGAATCTCATAATTTAGTTGATCGTGCTCGAAGTTCCTATAGTGCAGCTGTCAATCGTGATTGGATAAAAAAAATAAAATTAAATTTGCCTGAAAATCATAATGTGATGATGGAGTCATTAGAAAAAATTGATCAGCAATTTAAAAGTTTTAAAAAACGATTTTCAAAATCAATTAAATTTGAAAAAGTATATGTTGATAAAGTAATACCACGTGGTCTGGTGACGCCATTTAATTCATTCATAGCCGCAGTCGATAATTGGTTGGCTGATGAAAATAGTTTTGAAGCCTATTCTGAATTGAAAGAATTTTATTTCGAAGTAAATCGATTTTTAAAAATGAGAGATTTTTTTAATGATAAATATCGTTTTATTTTTGATTTTAGTAAAAAGAATTGGGCGATAAATTTGATGTGCTTAGATCCTTCACAGTGGATAAAAGAAAAGGCCGATGCGTCTAGTTTAGCAGTATATTTTTCCGCAACATTGAAACCTTTTGATTATTTTAAAAAAACTATTGAAGGTGATTGTGAAAGTTATGATGTTGAATTTGATTCACCTTTTAACCAAAAAAATCTTAAAGTTGTAGTGAATACTGAAGTCTCAACCAAATACAAAGAAAGAGATGAGTTTTATGGAGTAGCCGCACAGAAGATTGTGGAGTTCATTTCAGTCAAGAAAGGTAATTATATTTTATATTTTCCTTCATTTGCCTACCTAGAGAAAATTAAAGAAATCTTTGAGGAGCAATATTCTGAGATAAATTTATTATCTCAATCAAGGGAAATGACAGTCGTAGATAGAAATGATTTTTTAAATTCATTTCATGATACTTCAGAAATAATTGGGTTGGCTGTGATGGGGGGTAGTTTTGGGGAAGGGATAGATTTGGTGGGCAATCGATTGATTGGAGTGGGGGTGGTGGGTGTTGGATTACCGATGGTTTGTGTCGAAAATAATTTATTGAAAGATTATTTTGATGAGCAATATCACAAGGGCTTTGAATATGCTTATCAGCTGCCTGGTATCCAAAAAATATTACAAACTTCAGGAAGGGTTATTCGATCAGAAAATGATGTTGGTGTGATTTGCTTAATCGATAATAGATATAAACAATCATCTTATCTTAAGCATTTGCCTAAATATTGGGATACCACTATGTTAAGTTCAAACAATCGGACTATCAAAGAAGAGCTATCAGTATTTTGGAATCAAAATAATAACTAAATAGTATTTTATTTATAAAAAATTTCGCTGGGCGCGCCGGCATCTTGCCGGCCATTTCTTTTCGTTCACAGAGTTATTTATTATTAAATACATAAATAGGACTGCTCCAAGCTTGAAATCCATCTTCGGTGGTGATCCTAACCCATAGTGGATTATCACCCGTCGATTTTAAATTAATGGATAGTTCTGATTCAATAGATTTATAAGGGTTCTTTTCTGGTAGGCGTAGTACTTTAAGTTTTCTGTCTAGTCCACCTAAGTCTAATGCAGTATCTTCATAACCGATTTCAGATAGGGGGACATTTAATTCTCCAAGATTTGTTGAAATTTTTAATTCGTTGATTTCATTTGGATTATTATGAGGCGAAATCCAAGCATCAAAGCCACCAAAATTCCCCGTAGTTATGGCATCAAATACAACCATATCGGCACCATGTTGTTCTAGCTTACGTTCAAGATTAAAAGCATTTATTTTTTTAATATTATTAATTGTAGCTCCATTAAATTTTGCTTTACCAATCCAATTTGTTTCACGACCTCGTCCGCGATATTCTGCTCCGCTCCAAATGACTCGAATTCTATCACCTAGTTCTTCTTTTGTGTATGGGCGAATAGTTTTGAGTAAATCAAACCCATTCATAATATCGACTCTTTCTATTGGTGACTGAGTTGCCACTTCTACTTTTAGCATTACAGTTGAGTCATCAGTTTGAACAATATCACCCATCATGACTTCTTTGGTACTTTGAGATGATGCATCATCAAATGCATTCGGATCTTTGTCAAATAATTGGGCGGAAGTTGAAAAAAATGCTTTTACTGATAAGTGCATTCTGGTACCCGTCGTACCATAATGATGACGTTTACGCATACAATTAAAAATCCCATCACGTGTTAATTCTTCGGCATAAAAACAGGTTAATCCCCCATAAGCTCCAAAAGTGGAAGCTCCAGGATAACTGGCCCCTGGTCTTCCTTTATGTCCGTCACTGTTACATACCACTCCACTACGATGACCTAGCTTAAATCCATCAGTTAATAACCACTCAAAAGTACCCCATGCACTATGAATTTCCATGGACATTTCAAGTTTGGGATCATGGGCATATTTAATATCTGCATAACGACCACCTACATGGGCATACACTACACAATCTTTATCTGCTAATACTTCGAAAAGAAGATTTGCATTAATTGCATCCGTATCTATGTCATGACGTTCAGTTAGAAGTGCATGGGATGATCTGTGAATCTGTTGACCTTCATTACGAAAAAATATATTTCTGTCTCCACCGACAGCTGTATTCCCGGACCATTCATAACCTGGAAAAGTTACAAAGCGATGATCTTGATGATGATAGGCTGTTAAATTATTAATGTGTTTCCAGAAGGCATTGTTTATTTGAAAGCAGTTTGCTTGATGGCTAGTTAAATCTAAAAATGCTTTGTTTCTTGCAAATTCAAAATATGATGCAGATGTGCTAATTCCAATTGATTCTCCACTTTGACCGTGAATGTCACCCCAGTAGCCACCGTATTGATTTTCTTCTATTCTCATTGGATGAGATTCTGTAATTATTTCGCCACTATTTTCATCCTTAATAGTAATTCGTAACTCACCTGTTTGATCTACACTTAAGTCTTCAAATGTTTTGGAGAACATACCCTTTGAGTATTCAATTTTTTCAGGTAAATTATTTACAGGTAACGTGGATTCAATTAAAAAATTTCCATATGCTCGATCTGTTGGATTACCCCAACGGTCTTCAGCCTTTAGTCCAAAAATAAACTTTTCTTTTGGTCGACGCAAACTTGATAAAACCGCCTGCCATACAACTGGTTCACCAGGTACAATTGCAACGCTTGGAGTATTTAAAATTGGTGTGAATTGACCGACGGCACATACATCCGCCAAAAATTTAAATTCAAAATGAGATTCTACAAAAGTTGGCATTTGCATGCCAGGTGAACCTTTGCTTGTATCACCAAAAATAATAATTATCGTATCACCTTCACTTAAATAACCTCCTGTTACAGAAATGGATAAAGATTTCCAACGCGGGCGTGCACTAGCGCCTCTTTTCCTATAATCAATATTTAAGGTTACTCCATTGCTTGCCTTTGCAGTAACATAATTTGAAGCACTAGGAATATGAGTTTGCAATTTACCCTCATCACTCATTGATCTGAAAACTATTCGAATAGCACCGCTATCATCTAAGCCAAATCTTCCCACCGTGTAAGTCAATGTAATCGTTTGGTAACTTCGAACTTCAAAGTTTCCTTTTGTATCAATAGTAACATGTCCATATAAGACAGGGTCATTACCCGGTTCTACTTCTGACCATCCTTCCCCGACCAATGGTGAATCTATTAGTGAACCGGCTTCTTTGATAAAATCATCGTTTGGTTTTTTGTGGAGATCGCTCATTAAATTCTTCCGTGATATTATAAAATAATAATAAATTAGAGATGATAATTTATCAACTACAGGACGTCTTGTCAAATCTAATCATTTACATTGCTCAATGAATCTTCTCGATTACAAAAATCATAAAGATTCAATTGTAAATTGGCAAAATAGATCGAATAATTTTTTTTTCTTTGGCTCTGAATATTTACAAGGGCATTGTAATTTTAGTGTTCTTTAGAGTAATTCTGATTAGATATCTGCCAAGATCATGGTGAATGATCAAAGCCTCTTTAAATAATGTCTAATTCATACATAGAATCAACTAATATGGCTTCTTTTTAATTTACCCTCTATAATTAATGTTTAGTATCATAGTAAACACAAATACAAATTTGCATGCGAAATTTATGTCAGAAAAAAATACCCAACCAAAGGATGAAGGACGTGTTTATATTGATTGTCCAGGTTGCCAAACTAAATATAAAATTAGGATATCACAAAGTAATAAAAAACTTAAATGTAAAAAATGTACTTTAGTATTCGATTGCGGTCAAATTGATTTCTCTGAAAATGTGTTGCCTGCTAAGTCAAAAAAAAATCAAACCTTAAATGATTTTTTAAAATCTAATAAACTAACTATCCATTCTGATTTAAATATTGATAACCAGCATGATTTTTCTGAAGACCTCAGTCATAATCTTGAGGATAGATATAATGTTGGTGAAGCCATTGCTGAAGGTGGCATGGGCAAGATTTATAGCACTAAAGATCTCAATATCAAAAGAACGATTGTCACCAAGGTTTTAAAAGTAACAAAAAACATTCGAGATATTTATCAGTTTATAGAGGAAGCTCAAATATGTGGACAACTGGAACATCCTAATATTGTGCCTGTACATGATCTTGGCATCAATGATAAAGGGCAAATATTTTTTACGATGAAACTCGTAAAAGGATTAACCTTGCATGAGATTCTAGAGAAATTAGCCAGTGGTGATCCTGAAATCCAACAAAAATACTCACTTAATCACCTTTTAGAAATTTTGCAAAAGGTATGTGATGCTATTGACTATGCTCATAATCACAAAGTTATTCATCGTGATTTAAAACCACACAATATTATGGTTGGTGAATTTGGAGAAGTGCTTGTCATGGATTGGGGGCTTGCAAAAATTTTAGGTCATGCTGAAGAAGACGCTGAAGAAATAAATGAATCTGAAGTAGCCATTACTAGCATTAAGTCTGGCACTACTAGCCTAATGACCATTCAAGGGCGAATTAGAGGTACGCCACAATACATGGCGCCTGAACAGGCTAAAGGTAAAAATAATGAAACGGATGCACGAACAGACATTTATTCATTAGGGGTATTGTTGCATTTATTTATTTCAAAAGGTAATCCTTTTGAAGGTGACACGGTCGTTGAAATCCTATCGAATGTTACTCGTGGTAAAGTAAAGCCTGCGAACGAAGATGCTCCTAAAGAACTAATTGCCGTAGCAAAAAAAGCGATGAGTATAGAGCAGTCAAAGCGTTATAAAAATGTTGCTGCCTTTTCAGATGAACTCGAGAATTTTATACATGGATATTCAGTTTCTGCTAAACGTGATACACCCATTGAAGCCGCGAAAAAATTCATTAAAAGAAACAAAGGTTTGGCACTTTCCGTTTTAGCCGTGGCTAGTTCTCTTATCCTCGGAGTTGTTTTCACTAGTTTTATGTATTTAAAAGCAGTTAAAAACAAAGAGGAGTCTGATCTTAATTATGTGACTGCACAAAAACACTTGAAGTTTTCTAAAGAAAATGAGGAAATAGCCTTAAGAGAAAAAAAGATTGCACAATTAGCTCTCGAAAAGTTTGAAGTAGAAAGAGATCGCCGTCTTGCTGACAGAAAAAAATCTGCCCCACAATTTTTAGCAAAAGCTCAAGCGCTAGTAGACAAGAATTATATAGAAGAGGCTATTAAAAATGTCAACACAGCCTTAGAATACGACAGCAAATTATATAATGCGCTATTGCTCAAAAGCCAATTAGAAATCTGCAAGAAAAACTATACTGTTGCCATCGTGAATTTAGAAAAATATATTAAGAGCCCTTCAGTTGGTCATATTGAAAAAACAAATGGAAAAATACTTTTAGAATTGTGTAAAAAAATTAAAAATGACAATGCAACATTAGAGCAATCAAGTGAATTCCAAAATATTTTTTACCATCAAGAACAATTTGCCCTAGCTATTAAGCTGGCTAGCAATTCAAAAGATTTACTTAATATTTATAAAGGACAGATTAATTTAAACTATAAACCATATGGTTGGTCTTTTAGGCATGTTAAAGAAGGTAACCTCATTACAATTAAGTTTGGTTCTCGTAGAAAAGAGATTACTACTATTGATCCATTAAAAGGGATACCGATAACGAATTTATATTTAGGTACTACAAGTGTGAAGGATTTTACTGCATTAAAGAATTTCCCTTTAGTGTTTCTTGATATAAGTTCTACCAGCATCAAAGATTTAAGTAGTTTGAGAAATACAAAAAACCTTAAGACTTTAAATGTAAGTAATACCAATATAACTAGCATCAAACCTATCATTCATCTCCCCATTGAATTGTTGAATATTTTCGGATGTGAAAAAATCAAAGACCTGTATTTACTAAAAGAAATGAAAAATTTAAAAGAAATTTGTTTACCTGAAGCTATTGCAAAACATGTCTTAGTTTTAAAGAAAATCAAGACACTTAAAAAAGCAGGTATTGCTAGTGATTTTGATAAAATTGGGTCTCTTTATAACTTTTTATCTCCCAAAAAATCAATTGATACCAAACCAGTAAAAAAACAGAAGTTGAAGTAAATCTCCCATAAAGAATAGGTATAATATGCGTAATGATTCATTAACTTTTAAAACGAGAACTTAAACCAACATGGAATTTTTTGGTATAGGCATAACAGAATTCTTTGTCATAGCGATGATTGCTTTGTTATTTATTAAACCTTCTGAATTACCAGCCATCATTCGATCAGTTGTAAAGCAAGTTCAAAATTTCAGGGTGATGTCGTTTAATGTTAAGCGAGAAATTTTGGATATTTATGAAAGAGAAATTGAACCTGAGATAAATGAATTTAAGGATAATATAAAAGGTGAAATAGAACCTTATAAATCAAAAGTACTTGAAGACTATCATGATGCTAGCGAAGAGATAGATGAAGTTAGCAGAAATATTGATATCTCTAAACCAAACGAAACTGAAGATTCCAAACCTTAAACTTCTGCGTTAAATCATATTGTTATTGATTTCTTATCGATTTCCATGCCCGATACATGGTGAAAGAGGGAACCAATATGGCACCACCACCTACTAGCCAAAGCATAGTTGGTATAAACCAAAGACCCATAAAAGAATCTACTCTAGCATCCTTCGGCTTATTTTTGTGATATAGAACCTTTACCTCTTGGCCATGTTTAAGTTTGACCAATCCGTGTTTAGAAGGACCTCGAAATCGGATCTCTTGATTGTCATGTGACTTATAAAGTACTATTGCATAGTGAATATCTTCGCTCATGCTCGTACCTGGGCCATCAAATTTTTCAAACCCAATAACTTTACCTTTGGTAGATGTTGCCCCAGCAACGAATTTTGAAGATTCGCCGTAAAACATAAATCCCCATATCGTTAAAGCTATTCCACCTAAGTTAAACAGAACCGCAAAGAGCCCCATGATTAATAAATCTTTTTTCATTTAATTCCTAATTCTTGAACACCTTAGTTGTTTATCTCAAAATATCCTAATCGGAAATTATAGGATTAGTTGGATTTAGATTCCAAAGTGTTTAATAAAGTAAATCTGGCTCATTGCCTTTTCATTATCATTTTAAATAGCCTACTGGTAATTAAAAGTATTATTTTAATTTACTCTATTATTATATATCCGCCTATTCGATGTAGCAAAGCGAATGCGAAAAGCGACCCAAATGATTTAGCTGGGCGCGCCGGTATCTTGCCGGCCTAAACTTTTTGTTCACATAGATAAAAAATTAGTAGTTAGATTTTTATCAAAAGTTATGTTGTGTTTTTATCGCATATAGCTTGTACGTTAGGCTGGCAAGATGCCGGCGCGCCCAGCGAAATTCCGACGCACCCGTCATTGATAAACGAATAATCGAAAGAAACTTAGGTCATTATTCTATTTGTTTTGCCACCATAAATGTTGGGCAGGTGAATAAGAGATCGAAAAGTTTTCTCAATTGAAGAGATTCTTACAAAGATGTCTAATTCCCCGAAGGGGGTAAGTTTCTAATAGCCCCTGGTGCAATGAAACCGAAGAGCGTAAGCCTGAGTGTTGAATGGAACCTGGGGTAGATGAAAAAACAAACAGGTCCTCGAAGAGGGCCAACAAATTTTTTAAAAGTCTTTATTATAAAAAGTTTATAGATGGTTGTGCTAATAATAGATTTTAATTTTACTTCCTGTTCTTGCTGACTCATGAGCAGCCATGGCAATGGCAATTGTTCTGCGCCCATCTATACCATTGGGTACTGGGGGAGTACTGTGACGTATGCAATCAAAAAAATACTCTAGTTCAGCTAGATAAGCATTGTTGTATTCATGCTTGAGAACTTGCTGTTCTCCATCAATCGGAGTATATGATAAAATACCATCGGATATTTTAATGGTTCCTTTGGTTCCTGAGATGCCCAATTCTGAGCTTCCTCCTGGATAAACTCGGCAACAATTCAACGAACCTATTGCTCCCGACTTAAATTCAAAATTCATACTGATACTTTCTTCAACTTCATTGCTTTGGAGATCGCCATATTTCATCATGCATTGGACGGCTCCAATATCACCGGCCATCGAAGTTAGTTGATCCAGCTCATGACTGTAGAATGAGTAAAGGCCACCATATAGATCACGCGCATTTACCCAACTATTAGGATTACCTTGGGGCCTCGAGTAAAGCAATGAAATATGTCCCATGAGCACATCACCTATCTTGCCTTCATCAACCCACTGTTTCATGGCTCGGTATTTATTCTCGAAACGTCGCAGATAACCAATCATTAAATATACACCTGCTTTATCGGTCGCTTTAATCATTGCATCGCAATCTTCAAGTGTCAGAGCCATAGGTTTTTCACAAAAAATATGAATACCAACTTCCGCTGCATCATTAACTATCTCGGAGTGAGTGTGATTAGGCGTAACGACCAATACAGCATCAAGTTCATTGTTAGCCATCATTTTTCGATGATCATCATAAGCTTTAGGGGCAGATGATATTTCCCTCGACAAAGATTCCGCCGACGAGAGTCGATGGGAACTTACAGAAACTAGCTCTGCTGTTTTCATCTGCTCTATATTTTTAGCATGCTGCAATCCCAATGAGCCACAACCAATTAGTCCAATTTTTAAATTACTGTCTGATTTCATTTTGTATTCTGATCCTGATTTTTTATTAACTTTTGCTTCTTTGGGTATCAATATATGATGCAACAGCCAATGGCAACATTCCAATGCCAGTAAAAAATGTCATGTATAGGCCTTGTGTAAAACTTTTAAATAAATAAACATTACTGTCTTGATAAACAAAAATGGTACTGTAATAACTCACGACCAATGTTATTCCAAACCAAATCGTACTACTTAGTCTCCACAGACTCTGATGCCGTCTCTTCTGCCAACAGGTGTTGACTAGTCCACTTAACATCAAGAGGATCATTGGAAAATAAGCGATCCAAAAAGAAGAGGAAAATAACCATAAAAAGATAATGATCATTTTACTATGATGAACAATAATTCTGCTATTAACCTGCATTTAAGGTCTGTCCCTTAAAATTCTAAAAAAGCTCATTGATTTTATTTATAACAGATTCCAATGATAAATTTGTTGTGTCAATATGATTTAAGTAATCAGGCCATTCATAGTTTTCCAACTCTACTCTCAACTCTGCTACTCTTGCTCCCATTCTTCTCGACTCTGGTCGTAAGTTATCTCTATTCATATTTTCTTTTGATTCACACTTTAGCCATATTGATTTTACATTGCCAAATGAAGATGAGTAATGATGCAATGCATCTAAACTACGAGGAGTCCATACATAATCTATCGCGATAGCTTTGTTTAGCTTGGAATATAATTTGATATTTGATTTTACTAATTCTAACATAAAGTCTTCTTGATAATTATTACTTCTTCTAAATTCTTTATCTCGAATAGAACATCTCAACTCATCGACTTCTAGGCAAACTCCTTTTCTTAAGTTTGCCCATGCTAAAGTAGTTGTGCTTTTTCCAACGCCACAAGTACCAGTTGTTAATAATATATCGATCATCTTTTTTAGCCTTATTAAATTGTAAGCTGGATATTAAATTTATTAATGTAATATCAATTGATTAAATTATTTATTAGGTAACTCTCTAATTTCGAATGTTTTACCCACTTGAAATAAAGGACATCGTTTGCACATATCAACGACTTCATCTTTGCTAATTGCCTGGACTAATATATAGCCATTGATCATATTTTCATTTACTTCAACTTCTGCGATATCATTTTCACTCACAAGCCAGCCACCTTTAATAATGGAGGAACTATCAATGTAAGATGTTCCTAGTGAAGCAACCCAGTCATGCCACTGCTTGGATATATCTCCTTGTTGCGCATCTGTAAAATGTTTTTTAAAAGTAATACCAGATCTATAGATTAAAATGAAATTTTTCATATCACCTCGAACTTCCTAAAGAATTTAAATTTATTAAGATATAAAATCATAAAGCTCAAAAGTAAAATCGGATTTAAGTATTGATTCATTCAGTTATTTCATCAATCTTTTGAGTTAAATAAAAGTATTCAACGGCATCGTTTTAATTGCCATTCTATTTCCATTCTTTCATTGTCTCTCTAATCTTAGGGTCATCATACACATGTATCGCACCTACATTTTCAAGAACTTTAACAACAGATTGGTTTTTAACATGAAGTGCCATGGTGAGTGCGCTAAAGCTAGGACCTGGGCCATTCTTATCAAAACCAGCTTCTAGTAATACTTTTGCAGTTTTTGCATATCCTTCAGGATCTCGTGAGCCACCCGAGCTACCACCCCATGCACAGCTATGAAGAGCAGTAAAGCCATTGCCCTCATGATAATCGATTTTAGCACCATTGTCGACAAGTATTTGACATGTCTCAGGTTTACCGGCATCTGCAGCCCACTGCAATGGTGTTGAATGATTACCCCATTTGCATTCATTTGTGTTAATATCTACGCCAAGATTAATTAATCGTTTTGTCAATTCAGAATAATTCCGATGGCCTGACCAATGCAAAGACGTAGCACCTTCAAGGGGACCATCTTGGGTGCATATTGCCATAGCTAAGCCATGTTCATTTTCTAATGCTTCTAAGGATCTAGCTTCTGTAGACTCACTTATAAGATCTAGAAATTCTTGGTGATTCATATACTCTCCTAATGTAGTACTGTTGGGTTAACGATTTAGTTTATTTACACTCCCAAGTTTTGGCAAAAGGGGAGCGGCTCTTTATATGTGCTTCGATAATACTTGACGTTATGAGTTTAGTATCTTACTTAAGTACTGCATCTGCCCAAAGTGATATGAGATTTCTTCAATCAGATGAATAAGTGACATTGTTTTACTTTTGAAAAATTGATCCTTTTTTGGAGCTACATTTAGATCTTTGCCTTCAAAACTTTTAATATGGGTAAGAACTGCGCCGTGAACTTCATGATAGTGATCAACAATATCTGAAAATAGAGGAAGTTTATTTTTCTCTTCACAGGGACTACCATCTCCGAAATGAACATCCCACTCAATACGCCGATTAACTTTGCCATCTGGTACCTCTGCTGCTAGATAATCTTCAACCCATAAAATGTGTCCAAGAAGCCAGGCAGCATGATTCATGTTTTTCGATGGGCGAATAAAGGCATTTTCTTCATTGAATGTCTCAATTACAGGTAATAGGCGCTGTTGAATATCATTAAAATCAAATAAAATACAGTCTGTAAATGTCATAGCCATTTTGTTCTCCTGAAATTATAATTTGTTTCATTATACTCATAACGATTTAGTTTATTTATCCTCTCAATCCTTGGGGCAAGAGGAGCGGCTCTTTACGGAGACTGCCAGTCCGTTCACCAATTTTTAAATTGGTGGAGTCGACTTTAGGCGGAAAGCAGAAAATGCAATGACTCAATAGTGTCAGATATGTCGCATCGTAATTTTTTAGAAGGCGGGCTGCAATGATTTTATTAGGTTTCATATATTTTTAAAAGAGAGTACGACAGGTCCCAATCTTTGTTCCGTTTCAACTCTTCTATGCGCTTCGGCAGCTTGCTCAATCGGATAGATTTTGTCAATGATTGATTCTATTTTCCCACCCTCAATCATTTCCTTAAGTGCGAGTAGTTCTTCTTCTTTTTCGCCTGCAAAAGCAAAAACGGCTGTCTTATCCGTAAATGTAGAAGACATGATAGACCGCACCATGTCGACTAGTCGCGGATTCGCCATCAGATAACGCCCCTTGGGGGAGAGTGTTTTAACGCATTTAGAATAGGAACTTCCGGCAACCATGTCAAAAATCACGTCATAGGTTTGACCGCTTTTTGTAAAGTCTTCTTTGGTATAGTCGAAGAAATGATCCGCCCCAATGCGGCGAAGCATTTCTTCCTTGATGGTGCTATCAACTGCCGTTACCATGGCTCCCATTGATTTAGCAATCATCACTCCAAAAGTACCGATACTTCCGCCCGCACCATTGATCAATACCTTCTCCCCATTCTGGATATTCGCTTTTTGCAAAAAGTGAAGTGCATTCAGACCACCTAAAGGTACTGCTGCTGCTTCCTCAAATGTCATATTAGACGGTTTCGCGACAATCGTGTAATTTCCCGGTAGAGCCATGTATTCGCCATAAGCACCCATCCGAAGTCCGGCGCTACCGAAGACTTGATCACCCTTATTAAACTTTGAAACCTTTTTACCAACAGATTCAACTTCCCCTGCAAAATATCCTCCCAATATGTGTTTCTTTGGTTTTCTAAGCCCCAGCGCAATTCGCAGAGGTAGCCAAAACCAATTCACTGCAAATTTGAAACTTCGCAATTCACAATCAGACTTCGTCGCCTCAGCTGCATGAACTTTTATCAAAATTTCATTATCCTTGGGAGTAGGCTTTTCTACTTCGTTGAGCTGAAGCACATCCGGTGGCCCATATTTATAGTATTCAACTGCCTTCATAAGTATTCCTTAAATTCCGTCAACAAGTATTTGACATTGTACAATATTACCAGCAAGTCTGTAATGAAGGCCACTATACCCAACATAACCCTTGCCATTGGTATTTTATCAATTTTTACGATAAGACCATGCGCAGTTGTAACTTTTGGTCTATTTATTATTTAATTTTCCGCACATAATGGTTGAGCCCAGTAGCTTTTGTGAAGCGAAGATACAATCCTCTGCAGCGATTTTTTAGACCATTTTTATTATTTGTACCATACTCTAATAAATTGATACCAATTACTCATCATTTCACCACTTGTCGTTAGCATTGAATCTGTCGTACCTTCTTCAGAATGTATCTGTGGAAGTACTACAGTCTCTATATTTATAACCTCGACATCATTGTTTGATACCCATTCGTTTGATTGATCTACTGCAGACTGAAAACTTTTCACGTCTGTTGTTGTAAAAATAAAAGTTGTTTTCTTTGTTGCTTCAGGTGCGAAATCAATAAATTTAATTGTCATTATATTATTCCTATTTTCAATTTTTGGGCTCTAGCGTTTAAGATTATTTATCCTCCGAAGCCATGGCGAAGGGGAGTGGCACTTTACGAGGGCCTGCCTGCCCAACACTTGTTATGTTGGTGGATCCGACTTTCGGCTGAAGGCGGGATAGGCGATGATTTAAAAATAATTGACAGGATCGCCTACTTAGGTGATAGGTGGCTCAGTGTTCATATGAATGTTCAAGATTTTTAACCATGAAATATGGCCCAAATATAGGGATAAAAAAACATGAAAATAAATAAATACGTTTTTGAGTTGATGTGAATTTATCAGATTTTATTTTCATGAGCCTATAAGCTAGATATAGCCAAATAGTTATGTGAATTGCTAAAATAAGATATGCTATAATTTGTGCAGTTAGCCACATATTAAATGTTTAAACCTTTCATTGCATGTTCCTGACGTTTAGACCAACATCTCTTAACAAGAACCATCCTGTAGAGTGATTGTTGATATACTTTATTTTGTTTCTACGCACAAATGTCTACCTTATTAGTTAAGTGCCTGATTATTTTTGCAGAAGCCAATGCCAATAAATACTGATGAGAAGACCAATACGATTGGCAGTGATATAATAAGAGATAAATTAAAATTGATTACCCAGTGTGACAATTCAAACAAAAATGATGACAAACCTAATAAGCATATAAGAGTCGTAATTTTTAAAAAGAGATTTAATTTAATTTTTGGTACTTTCAAATAGAAGTATAAACCAGAGGCATAACATACAATATTTACCATGACCTGTAGAAAGCTATATTCAAACTCATAAGATCTACCAATTGAGTCTTTTTGAGAAATCTCAATAATTGAAAATGATAAATAATCATCAAACCAAACTGTTATCAACGTTGAATTACTGATAACTAATATTAAAAGAAAAAAATGTATTGTGAATAATATTTTCATTTAAATACTAACGTTTAAGTTTATTTATCTTCCGAAGTCTTGGCGAAGGTAGAGCGGCACGTTACGAGGACATTCCTATGTAGAGTGAACTGATGATTTATTTTGTTGCGTAAAAGGATGACTAAAAAGTGTTCGTTGCATCGCTCGTATAGTTTCCTTAATTTTAATAATTAATGTTAAAGGAGCTATTCTCCTAGGTTATATCGAAGTAAGAAATTGCCAAATTGATTTTAA
>NVWA01000017.1 GCA_002746535.1 Planctomycetota bacterium | reverse complement strand
ATACGACGGGATCACTGGTAAATATTGCTTCTGTCATTGTATTTAATTTTCGTCAAGATATGATAATCTTGCCTTTTTCTTATTTAACAATCTCTTTTTAAGCTTTCTTAAGTGAAATGGTGTCATCAACCTTGTATTATGACTTAATGGATGTACACTAATTAAACCTTATCGTATATTGTCATCTCAATGCCCCTTTTGTTTTAACTTGACGTGAAAAATAAGGCACTTACTTACTAATAATATTGTGATAATTCTCAGAGTTCGGAATCTCAGTTTTAGCACTATCTGTGTTTGGTTGTATAAGGTATTGATCGTTATGCTAATTTTAGTTTGCTCCAACTCAATAGCAAAACAACCGCTTCTGGATACAATCGTTTCACCACTTAATGGAAATAAACTCTTTCCTGAAAAAATAGGTAATACGTATTCCTTTCTTTTGGCTGGACATATATATGGATCTCCTGATGGGGGTGAGGCATCGCTCTATCCAGCATCCTCATTGTTAGCCAATCTGGACTACATAAATTATCTGGATCCAGCATTTTTTATGTTCCTTGGAGATATCGTATTACGAAAACTTATGGCAATAATGAAATCCTTGTCACTGCAATTGATGAAATGGATTTGAAGATTAAAAGCAAATCCTTTATGGCTATCATGGGACAATCTGGTTCTGGCAAGACAACCTTATTGCATGTTTTAGGTTGTCTTCATAAACCTAGTAGTGGTGTTTATAAACTTGATGGGATTAATGTCAGTTCATTAAATGATAATCAACTATCTGGAATTAGAAATAGCAAGATCGGGTTTATATTTCAAAAATTCAACTTATTGAATGGGTATAATATTGTAAAAAATGTTGAGCTACCATTGCAGTATATGGGTATTGAGAAAGCAGAAAGAAAAGAAAGAGCGATTAAAATTTTAGAAAAAGTAGGTTTAAAAGACAGACTTAAACATAAACCATCTGAATTATCTGGTGGCCAAGTTCAGCGAGTTGCCATAGCAAGAGCTCTGGTAACAAATCCAGCAATTATACTTGGTGACGAAATGACAGGGAATCTGGATTCAGCAACTAGTATTGAAATCATGGAGCTTATGGTTCAATTGCATGATGAAGGTTCCACCATAATTTATGTAACCCATAGTGAAGAAATGGGGAAATATGCGAATGAAATCATATGGATGTCAGATGGTAAAAGGATTATTGATCATAAATGAATATTTTAGAATTAATTAAAATTGGAATCGAAGGCTTGCTCGTTCACAAAGTACGAAGCATGTTATCAATACTTGGGATTATTTTTGGAGTCGCTTCAGTCGCTGCAGTATTGTCTATTGTTGGTGGTGCTAGAAAAGAGGTTCTGAGGAAAATGGAAGCTCTCGGGACGAATAACATAATTATTAGTAAAAAGGATTGGGAAGAGAAGGTCGACCGTCAAAAAGAATTAAGACGAATTACAAGCGGTCTATCTTTGCGTGATGCTGAAGATTTAAAAAATAAGATCAAAGGCCTAGATGTTGTCGCGCCCTATACTTTGGCAAGAGCAAATATATTAATTAATGATAATCCTATGCAAGTAAATACCTATGGTGTTACTGGAGACTATAAAAAAACCTTAAATTTTAATTTAAAAGAAGGGCGTTTCATTTCAGAATTCGATAATTTTTCACATTCAAAAGTTTGTGTAATTGAAGAGAATTTAATAAAAAAATTAAAAGATAAAATCAGTATAAATGAGTTTATTAGCATTGATCACGATTATTATTTGATCGTAGGTATCATAAAAAGTAAAGACTTTGGAGATGATAACTCAGAAATTAAAGATCTGCAATCCAATAATCAAAAGGTATATATTCCATTGGAAACATCATTAAGATTTATATCAAGGAGTTTTCTCGATCCGGAAATTGATGGGATTACTTTAAAGGTAAAAAATGTACCTGACTTAAAAAAAATATCTTTAGAAGCCGATCAAATATTAAAAAAAAATCATCACCTGAAAGAAGACTCTAAAGAAAAAGATTTTAATATTTTGATAGCCGTGGATTTAGTGAAAAATTTTGAAAGTACTCAGAACATATTCAATTGGGTTCTTGGGTGTAGTGCTGGGATATCATTATTGGTTGGCGGAATTGGAATTATGAATATTATGCTTGCCAATGTCTCTGAACGTAAAAGAGAGATTGGCGTAAGATTATCCATTGGTGCTACTCAAAAAGATATCTTATTTCAATTTGTTTTTGAATCAGCCGGACTAGGTGTTTTGGGAGGTTTCTTAGGTTTAATTCTTGGAATATTGCTTACAGAAATTATAAAAATGCAGAGTGGTATGCCGACATATTTCTCTTATTGGGGAGCCGCCTTAGCGATATTTATATCAGTATTTGATGCTTGTATCTTTGGAACTTACCCAGCCTGGAAAGCCTCCAAGCTGGATCCTGTTGAAGCGTTAAATGATGATTAATTCTTTGTGCCAGCACCATTAGTAAGGATTGTTTTACCTTGTGCTGTAACATTACCTTGTTCAGATTGAATAACGGTACTGATTAGTGTTTCGCCTGTAAAAGTAATTGTGCTTAAATCAGAAACAAAGGTCACCTCATATTCAGCAGCTGTACTGATTACATAGGTAGATGAACTACCTTCTTGGCTAATTGTATAATGTCCTATGAAAAAGTAGGTTAATTTTTCAAAATTGGGAATCTAACCAAATTATTTTGTTTATGAAACAGATTAAATATATTGGTAAGTATTAACTTTTTACTTGCTAGGCTATAAATTTTAAAATAAGCAAACGTTATATTAAGTTCTTGCCTTAATTAATAATTAGTAATCTTCAAATTGCATTTTGCATAATTTATAATAAATACCTTTTTGATTTATGAGTTCATGATGATTTCCTCGTTCTTTAATTTCACCCTGATGCATAACCAAAATTTTATCAGCATATTGAATTGTAGATAAACGATGCGCAATAATAATCATGGTGGTATTCTTCATCATTTTCTTCAAGGCATCTTGGATTAAATTTTCTGACTCAGTGTCAATATTGGAAGTCGCTTCATCTAAAATTAATATTGATGGTTCTTGATAAAGTGCTCTTGCGAAAGCTAGCAACTGTCTTTGCCCTGTAGATAAACTCGCTCCATTTTCAGTTAATACAGTGTCATATTTGTTGGGAAGTTGGTCTATGAAATCTTTAGCATTTGTCATCTCACATATTTTGTTCATTTTTTCTTGATTAATTTCCTTATCTAAAGCAATATTTTTTGCCAGTGTATCTGAAAAAACAAAAATATCTTGAGGGACAAATGTGATTACTTTATGCAAAAGTTGATCTTTTATATCTTGTATGGGAATTCCATTAATTTTAATTGTTCCACTTTGAGCAACATAATGTTTTTTTAATAAAGAGACTAAGGTGGTTTTACCGCTACCTGTTTGCCCAACAATAGCTAGAGTTTCAGACGGTTGAATCTCAAGAGAAATATTGTTTAAAATAGTTTTATTTTCATCGTAACTAAAAGAAATATTATTTACAGAAATTTTGATGGGGCTCTCCAATTCAGAGACATGACCATCCTCGAATTGTTTTTCTACTTCCAGTAAATGAAAAACTCTTTCACCTGCAGCAAATGATTTTTGAAGTTGAGTATATCGATCTGTTATCTCTCTAAATGGATTAAATAGTAATAATAAGAACCATGGGAAAGCAGCAATCTCACCAATCTGTATATCCTGACCTCCGGTCATAATATGATGACAGCCATAAAACACGACTGATATGATCGCAAATTCTATGATGATAATTAATGAAGGCATAAAGATTGCAAAGTAGTAAGCATATTTAATATACTGTGTCTTGTACCAATTATTATCTTTATCAAACATTTCATAATTCTGTTTTTGCTTGCCATACATTTGAATTAAATTCATTCCTCCAATAGATTCTTGAAGATATGAATTCATTTTAGACATTGCTGTCGTGACTTCGCGGCTAACTACTCTCATCTTTTTTGAAAAAATCCATGAGGACAATAACATGAAAGGAATAAAGGCCAGTGATATTAACGTTAATGTAACATTTGTGTAAAACATAAAAATCACAGTAAAAACTACCATGATTAAGCTACCTAATAATCCTGTTAAACCTTCTGAGAATAATGTATTCAAAGTATCCATGTCGTAGGTGAGGCGAGTCATTAAACGACCTAATGGCGTCCTTTTAAAAAAATCTAAATGAAGGTGTAATAAATGACTGAAAACTTTATTCCTTAATTCATGCACAATTGTTTGTCCAATATATTGGGTCAATATCGCTTTTACGTAATTTAAAACACCAGACATAAACATGATCATTAAAATCCATATGGCTCCCATTTTAATGGCACTCTTTAAGTCTTCACCAGAAGCATCTGAGTGTAGGCTTGATCTGATAGGTCCATCAATCATGTCTTTCATGATTACTGGGGCAAACAAGGGAAGTATCTCTGCAATCAAAGTGATGATAATCACAACTGTAATCAAAAAAGAATGTGGTGATAAATAGACCAGGGCTTTTTTTGTTAATTGAATATCTTGTTGCTGATTTTCAACATCTTCGAGGAGGTATTTTCCCATTAATCAAGCTCCATTGCTAATTGTTGAGCTTCATAGGTTTTTTGATAATAGCCTTTTTGGGACATTAATTCTTCATGGTTTCCATTTTCTGTAATAGAACCATTTTTTAATACAATGATTTTTTCTGCATTTTTTAATGTACTTAGTTTATGTGATAAGATGATGATGATTTTATCTTTTTTAAAGGAAGCAATATTTTCTAGAATGTTATGTTCGGTTGAGGCATCAAGACTACTAAAAGAGTCATCAAAAATTAAAATGGGAGCTTTGGATAATAATCCTCTTGCAATTGAAACGCGTTGTTTTTGGCCACCCGATAAATTAATTCCTTTTTCCCCAAGAATACTTTTATAACCATCTGTAAAATTTTCTACTTCATTATGAATGCCTGCGATTTTCCCTAATTCTTCAATTTCTTGATTACTAGCTTCTCCGCCCAATTGGATATTATGCGCTATGCTACCTGAAAATAAAAAATTATCTTGAGGAACAATACTGAATAATCGAATTCTCTGATGCAAAGGTATATCATTCAGATCAATGTCATTGAAAAAGATGCTATTATCTTTCGTCGGATAAATACCTGATAGCAGATGAATTAAAGTAGATTTCCCTGACCCAACAGGCCCTACAATACCAAGTGTTGTTCCTTTTTTTAATTCAAGAGAAATATTTGTAATAAATTGTTTTTCTTCTTCATAATTAAAATCCAATTGTTTAATATTAAGTGATTTTAATTCTGGCAGAGTTAGTTCTTCCTCTGAAGAATCGAAAACCGCTGTTTTTTTCATACTATCAAAAACTTCAAAGAACCGCAGCATAGATGCTCTACCGCTTTGGATCATGCTAAAAACCCACCCTAGAATTAAAAGAGGCATTCTGATTCGAAATAGCAAAATCGAGAGAGCAATTAGTTCAGCAATCGTAGATTTTTTTTCTACAATAAGCTGACCACCTACATACAAGAGAACTATAATGCTTAACCCGGAAATAAAATTGAGAAAAGGCCATTGCATTCCAACGATAGCAGTAGATTTTATGGCGGTTTTTTTTAATTCATCTGCTTTATGATCGAATTTTGAGATATGATCTTCTTCAATGGCATAATTTTTTATAATGGATATTCCCGAAACACTTTCCTTTGTTATTTTAGTTAGTTCTGCTAATTGTTCCCTAATTTTGGTATATACCTTTCTTATCGATTTTAAAAGAATGGGCGTTATTACTGGTACAGCAAGAGTGGGGGCTAAAATATAAATGGTTATTTCAGGTGATATGTAAAACATATAACCAACAGTAAAGATGATCAGGAAAATTCCTCGAATACCATGTAATATGGTGGGGCCAACCAGTTCTCTAATTCGATCCATATCATTTGAAAATAACGCTACTATTTCTCCACTATCTGTTTTATTAAACACACTACGCGGTTGTTTTTGTAATAAACTAAAAAATTCACCTCTTATATCATACTCTACATGCCTTGAGCCTGAGATGACCCAATACCGTTGAAAAAACAAGGCAATTGAAGATAAAATGATTGCTAGAGCCCAACCACCAATAGAGAAACTTAATTCTTTCATTGTAAGCTGTTCAGCTTCTAACAATTCGACCATATTTTTAACAAAATAAGCCGGCGCTAAATTTAAAAAAGTGGATACGATTGAGGCGAATGAACCTGCAATAAACAGCAGTCGATATTTATATAATTTTGAAATTAATTCTTTATGAATAAGCAAAACTTTTCACACGACCTGAAATAAATTAGATGGATTATAGGAGAATTAATTGAAAAGATATGAATTCTAACAAGCTAAAGCCCACCATGAATTAACGATTATTTATTCATTTGCTTATTATTTATATAAAATTAATCAAAACTTACACGATTAGTGAAAACTGAGTCAATATAAGACTGAACTTTTATTTTAAATCTTATTTAGGACATTCTAAATACATATTTTTATATATAATCTCGCCGTTTAAATAAGAATGAAACGAAATAAATTTTGGATTCACAATGGTTGAAAAACGAAAAATTTTAGTAACAGCAGCTTTACCATATGCAAATGGTGATATACACATGGGCCATTTGGTTGAATACATTCAAACGGATATATGGGTGAGATTTCAAAAACTCAGGGGGCATGAATGTATTTATATATGTGCCGATGATACACATGGTACAGCAATCATGTTAAAAGCTCAGGAGCAAAATATTAGTCCGGATGTTTTAGTTGCTAGTATGCAAGAAAGGCATGCGAGAGATTTTTGTGATTTTCAAGTGGCTTTTGATAATTATTACACAACTAACTCGCCTGAAAACAAAGCTTTTTCCTGTGAATTCTATGAAAAGATGAAGTCCAAAGGGCACATTGAAACCAAAGAAATTGAGCAGTTGTTTTGTGAAAAAGATAATATATTTTTACCAGATAGATTTATCAAAGGTATATGCCCCAAGTGTAAAGCCGAAGATCAATATGGTGATTGTTGTGAGAAATGTTTAGCAACATATAGTACCAAGGATGTTATAGACCCTAAATGTACTGTTTGTGGAAGTAAACCAATTTACAAAAGTAGTGAACATCTTTTTTTTCAACTAAGTCATTTTCAAGAATTTCTCAAAGGCTGGGTAAAAGATCATTTAAGTCCGGAAATTCAGAATAAATTAAATGAATGGTTAGAAGGGGAATTGCGAGATTGGGATATTTCGAGGGATGCACCTTATTTTGGTTTTCAGATTCCTGGAACAGATGAAAAATATTTTTATGTATGGGTTGATGCACCAATTGGCTATATCGCTAGTACGAAGAATTGGTGTGATAAGAACAATCGTAATTACGAAGAATTCTGGAAAAATGATGATGCCGAGCTATATCACTTCATAGGGAAGGATATTTTGTATTTCCACACATTGTTCTGGCCTGCTATGTTAGAGACCGCTGAGTACAAAAAACCGAATGGTGTTTTTGTTCATGGATTTTTAACTATTAATGGTGAAAAGATGAGTAAGACTCGCGGAACATTTATAAATGCGCGAGATTATTTAGAGTTTTTAGATCCTACTAGTCTGCGTTTTTATTACGCATGCAAAATGAATCCTCAATTTGATGACATTGATTTAAACTTTGAAGATTATGCCAATAGAGTCAATTCTGATCTAGTAGGTAAAATCACTAACTTAGCTAGTCGCTTAGCACCAATGTTAAATAAAAAGCTAGATAGTAAATTGGGTATTATTCCTGAAGATGGCGCTGAATTAATTAAGTTCGCTCAAGATAAATCAAATGAAATCAGCGATCATTTTGAAAACAGACGATTTTCAAGAGCTATGATCTCTATTAGAGAAATTGCAGATGAAGCAAATAAATATATCGATAAAAAAGAACCTTGGAAGCTAATTAAAACAGATCTTGATGAAACTAGAAACATAATAACGGTAGGATTAAATGTCTTTAGGATAATCAGTATTTACTTAAGCCCTGTATTACCTGAATATTCAGCTTTAGTTTCAGAATTATTTAATGAAAAACCATTTCAGTGGTCATCAACAGAGAATGTCTTGATAAACCATAAAATTGGAAAATTCAAACATTTGTCGAAACGAGTTGAAATGAAAGATGTTGAATCATTATTAGAAAAAAGCAAACCCTCAATACCAAAAGAAGTTGAGGAAAAATCCAAATGCAATTATGAGTCTCTAGAATCCGAAATTACAATTGATGACTTCAGCAAAATAGATTTAAGGGTAGGAACCATAACAGAAGCAAATCTAGTTAAAGGTGCCGATAAATTATTGCAACTGACCGTCGATATTGGTTTTGAAACCAGAAATGTTTTGGCTGGAATAAAAGAAGCCTATGACCCTAAAGATCTAATCGGTAAGCAAGTTTCACTAGTAGCTAATTTAAAACCTAGAAAGATGAAGTTTGGCGTCAGTGAAGGAATGATTTTAGCAGCAGGTCCTGGGGGCAAAGATATTCATATCCTAAGTCCATTAACTAACTCTAAGAATGGTGATCGAATAAACTAAAAATCATTTTTGGATAGATCTGTAAATATGTTTCAAGAGCTAAATTCTTATTTTGTTAAATATGAAATCAATTTCGATAATGTAGCCATGACTCTCTTAGAAAAATTTTGGAATAAAGTAGAAGTGGCTTCTAAGTTTCAGGATTTGACTAAAATCACTAAAGATAAAGATGAGATTTTAGCGAAGCACTTCTTGGATTCCTTCTCACCCATCTTCTTTATGAAAGAAATGGGAATAGAGCTTTCAAAAAAATATGAATATTGCGTTGATATCGGAACTGGAGGAGGATTTCCTGGAGTTCCATTAGGTCTATACTTTAGCGATAAAAAATGGTTTTTGGTGGATGCCAGAAATAAAAAGATTCAGTTTCTGAAAACAGCTTTGTCAGATCTTAAATTAGATCAATTTATACCTTATCATGGTCGCGCTGAAGAAATGAGTAAAAAAAATAAAGAATTGATAGGGAATACAGGAATTATTACGGCGAGAGCTATTAAATTAGATAATAAAATTCTTAATGAAGTCTATAATCTGCTATCTGATAATGGAATCTTAATTCAACTATGTGGTCCATCTGCTATAGAATTACCTTTTTCTGAAAAGAAAAAATTAATAGAAATAGCAGACTTCAAACCGGAATTAAGTCCATTGACAATACATCATCGAATTAGAGTTTTTCAAAAAAGGGGAGAGAAATAAATGGAAGATAAGAAAATCAATATTTTACTGATTGGTAATGGAGGCCGAGAACATGCGTTGGCATGGAAAATTCATCAATCACCTTTATTGAATAAACTTTATTGTATTCCAGGTAGCCCAGGCATCGAAGAGTTCGCTGAAAGCGTGAATGTTGATGGCGATGATTTAAAAGGAATGCTAGATTTTGCCTTAAAGAATGACATAGGACTTACCGTCATTGGACCAGAAATCCCACTAGTAAATGGTGTCGTCGATTTGTTTGAACAAAATGGTTTGAAGGCTTTTGGTCCCTCGCAACGTGCTGCCAGAATAGAAGGCAGTAAAATTTACATGAAAAAGCTTTTAAGAAAGCATAATATACCAACGGCAGAATTTGTAGCATTTAATGATTATAAAGCGGCATTATTACACATTGAGTCAGTAGGTGCACCTTTAGTGATAAAAACAGATGGTTTAGCAGCTGGGAAAGGGGCCTATGTATGTAAAACTCTTGAAGAAGCTGAAAAAGCTATCCAAGAAACAATGATTGATAAAGTACATGGAGAATCAGGAAGTAATATTATCATCGAAGATTTTATGCCAGGCGAAGAAGCTTCCTTATTTGTATTTACAGATGGACATAATATATATCCTTTAGAATCTGCTCAAGATCATAAACCAATTTTTGATGATGATAAAGGTCCTAACACTGGTGGAATGGGGGCATATTCTCCTGCACCTATATTAACTGAGAATTTGCTCAATGATGTGTTAGAGAGAATAATTGTTCCTACTGTACACGCTATGAATTCTGATGATTCTACTTACAAAGGTTTGTTATATGCTGGGCTTATGATGACACCAAAAGGTCCAAAAGTAGTTGAGTTTAATTGTCGCTTTGGCGATCCTGAGGCTCAACCAGTATTAATGCGGATGAAAACTGATATTGTTCCTGTGCTATTATCTTGCTGCAACAATAATTTACATCGTCAAATGATTGAATGGCATCCTGAATCTGCTGTTTGCGTTGTTATGTCTAGTGAGGGATATCCTGGAAGTTATAGTAAAAATAAGACTATAACTGGACTCGATAAAAATTATGAAAAAGGCGTAGTTTTTCATTCAGGTATTAGAAAATCTGGTGAACAATATCTAACAAATGGAGGAAGGGTACTCGGTGTTACTGGAATGGGCGCTAACCTTGAAGAAGCAATCAGCAATACTTATGATATAGTAGATCATTTGTCTTTTGATGGTGCTTATTACCGTAAGGATATTGGTAGCAAGGGCTTAGGTAAATAATTGGTTGTAGGTTTCTTTAGAATCTACTGTAATTGTGTCAAGATAAAGCCCTTTTATCTGTGGTAGAATGTTCTTTCTGATATAAAATATGAAAAATAATTTAGAAATCCCTATGTAGGACAATGATGACAAGTGATCGAAAATTTATTCGAGTTGATTTAGAAGCCTTAAGTAATATTAAAACAAAAACAATTTCCCCCCAATTTCAAGAGGAATTGGAAAATAAAATTCTAAATATTGGCATGGGTGGAATTTTTGTTGAGACTGATAGTCCTCTACCTACAGGTACATTTTTTGAATTTGAATTTACATTGCCAGCATCTGATAGTCAAGTACATGCTAAAGGAATGGTTACCTGGTCTAGTAAAAGAGAAAATAAAGGAATGGGAATAAAATTCATACGTATATCTACCCTAGATAAAAAAAGTATTCTTGAATACATTAGTAAAAGACTAGAAGAAAAAGGTCTTTCCATAGGTGAATTTGAAGTTGCTCAAAGTAATGTTCCAACTGAAGAGCAAGGGTTTGATATTTTAATTGTAAATGAAATAAGCAAAAATCTTTTAAAGATATATTTTAGAGAAATTGGTTTTGATATGGAAGTAAGTGAAGCTATTGGTGAGCTTGATTGTGAAGAAAGTGAATTGACAAAAATATTGGGTTCTTTTGAAATGTTGGGACTTATAAAAATAGATGGCAGTAAGATTAACTTTTATTATGCCGAAGATCAAAAGTTAAGAAGTAGTATTGAAAGTTGGATTAGAGATAATGGCTAATAGGTCTAAAATATATTCTTTTAGTCATCCTGATGCTATTAAATCTTGTGTCGAATCTTTAGCTTTAGGTGAAATTATTATTATTCCTACAGAAACTGTTTATGGAATTGCTTGTAAAATTAATGATGAAGAAGCATTAAACAAAATATATCGATTAAAAGGCCGAGATTTTAAAAAACAAATTTCAATGATGGTACACAATGTTGAAGCACTCCAAGAATTAAACTTATCCTTTGATTCATCTTTGTTACCTTTTATGGAAAAATGCTGGCCAGGACCCGTCACTTTAATATTTGATAAAGAAGACGGCGGTACTCAAGGAGTTCGAATTCCAAATAATGGATTCGTTTTAAGTCTGCTTGAAGAAGTTGGTCCAATGTATGTGACCAGTGCTAATTATTCTAATGATGAAGATGCCACTACCTTCCTGATGGCTAGTCGCTATTTTATTGACAAAGTCTCCTTATTGATTGATGGAGGGAATTGTGAATATAATGAGTCCTCAAGTGTGTTCAAAGTAAATGACAATCAATTGGAGGTTTTGCGTGAAGGTCCAGAATGTCAAATGATGCTAGAATACTTTGATAAAATTTCTATCTGATGCTAATCCTATCCAGTGGATTATTAATACAATATTTAATATTATTTTTAGGTATTGGTATACCAGTTTTAATAATTTTACATATTTGGAATAAACGATCAATTGTTCAAAAAATACCATCACTTTATGTATGGAAGAAAGTTCGCAAAACAGCT
The DNA here is from genome assembly GCA_002746535.1 of Planctomycetota bacterium. Lineage (GTDB taxonomy): Bacteria > Planctomycetota. The sequence continues at coordinate 122,161 of NVWA01000017.1, read as the reverse complement.
GTTAATCCCGCCAAACAAAAATTTTTATCAAAGTCATTAATTTTTCAAATCATTATTCTGATTTTTCTTTTGTTTATTTCATTAAAACCAAATTGGGAATCTGAAATAAAAACACGACCTGAATTCACGATTGTTATTGATCGATCGGTTAGTATGAAAGCTACTTCATCACCTTTTGGAAGTAGATGGGAAAGGTTAAAAAGCCAAATAAATGAATCGTTAATAAATGTAGGCTTAAAACAGGATGATGTCATTAATATCAAATTTCATCCTAGATTGAAAAATAATAATAGGAAAACAACGGTTAAAAATATTAGCTTTATCTTGAATGAAAATGAAAGTGATCCTGTTGACATGGGTGTGAATCAGCAATTACTATATTCTTCTTTGAGTGCCAATGAAGGCAAAAATATTATCTATATCAGTGATTCAATTAATCAAGATATAATAAAAAACTTTAAAGATTTAATATACATTCATATTAAAGATGACTCTCATATTAATGTAGGCTGGAAACATTTTTGGATTACTGAGAATAAGATATCAGCAGTTCTGAAGAACTATTCTAATTTTCCTATCAATATCAACATTGAATTAAAACTTGATGGTAAGTTTATAACTTTAAAACAACAGTTTCCTGCTATTGAAGCAAAAGGTTCTTTTTTATTTGTTGAAGAAATCTCACCGGAGATTTTTAAAGAGGTAAATCTGATTGAATTAGATTTAAATTGCGTGGGAGATGCTTTGAGCATCGATAACAAAGTTGCTTCCTATCGAATGAAAACCGATGTGAATGAAGTATTGTTTATGTTGAAGGGCCACAATTCAATTGTAAAGGCATTAGAATCACTTGGCGGTAATAATATAAGAAAAGCTCTTAATCTGATTAGATCAAAAGAGCAATTGAAAAAATTTGATGTGATTGTGTCAAATGAATTTATACCTGAGGCTTCAATAAATCAAATTATTGTTTCACCAGAAAAATCTAATGAGCTGTTTCATGTTGATAATGGATTGCATAATTCAGGTGCAGAGTCAATAAATTTTTTTTCGTCTGAAGAGGTAGAGATAAGTAATTCTGTAATATTTGAAGATATTAGAAAAATGACAATTTTCAAAAATGGTCAGATTAAATTGATAGATCCTAAAACAAAGGACCCCATATTGGTAATATGGGAGCATGGGGAGTTCCAGCAAATTGCTTTAAATTTTGCTATCGATAAAAAACAAATAACTCAATTGCCTATTTTTCCTTTTATTATTTCTAAAATTTTTGAACAGTTCTCTAAATCAGAATTTCAACATTGGCAAACGGGGAAGTATTTAAATGGATCAAAGTACGTAAAGGGGTTTGCTGATTTTCAAAATATTAGACCAGGGTCTTTGAACTCTCTTAAAATTGAAGAAAATAATGAGGCAATTCTTTTAGAACATACGGGGCTTTTTTCATATGGTAATAAAAAGATTTGTGTAAACCTACTAAGTAATGATGAATCAAATATTTATCAAAATTTGAATTACAAGCCTCATAAAGTTTTTCAAAATAAAATTGAGGTAAAGAGACATCAATTTAATTTTTCAAGTTTAATTATTATAATTATTTTGATTTTAGGAATTGTAGAGCAGTTCTTTCATAATAGAGAACGAAAGAAGGGTTGAAAAGGCTAATTGAAATAATTCAATTAGCCTCTAATAAAACTAATTTATTTCTTTTTAGCTTTTTTTGCTGGTTTTTTCTTAGCAGCAGGCTTCTTCTTTGCAGCAGCTTTTTTCTTAGCAGCTGGTTTTTTCTTTGCGGCAGGCTTTTTCTTAGCAGCAGGTTTCTTTTTAGATTCTGCAGCTTTTGCTTTAGCAATTGCAGAATTTAATGCTGATACAGCTTTTTTTGCACTTGCAATATCCACTGTAAGTTTTTTAACTGCATTTGCTTTGTGTTTTAGCCTCAAGGCTAGCTGATTTGCTGTAGCCATGAACTCTCCCTATAAAAAAGTTATTAAAAATTTGAAAAGCATGTCACATCCATACGACAAGCTTTGAAACCATTATAAAGTATAAATAATTAAAAAACAAAGAATTTTTAATTTTATTATTATTTTTTTTGATCAGGTAACAACCTTACTACCTATCAAGGTCACCACATTCTAACATCAATTATTGCCCTCAAATCGTTGGTTTTATGGAATAATCTAATAGATTGCCATTTCGTAAGAGTTCACTTTTTAATCTATTATTGAACATAATATTGATTTTAAAAATGATTTTAGAAAAGTGTGAACGGAGTATTGGAAGTAATATAAAAAGCTAGTTTTATGATTTAATTATTACAAAATTCTTCCAAAAAATCATTCAGCCATTTAGAAAAGGATATTTTTTAATGACTTTAGTTATATATGCCTAACTGCATACAAATAAGAGGCTTACAATTAAATTGAATCCTAGATTCAAATCATTTATCGTAGTGAATGATGTGAAATAAACTTTATTTATCCTATATGCTGAATTTTCGAAGACATTTAATTATATCAAGTCAACATTTAACAATAGTTTATGATTTAATCATTTAAGCGTTATTTAAGGTATTCAAAAAAATAATTTCAAAACAATCGTAAAACATAAATAACACGCGAACTTGTAGTCTTAATTATAAATTTTTGTAATCGAAGAAAACAGATAAAATATTCATTCATTTTTACCTAAATGCACATAATTTTTTTAAATATATTTTTTTAAAACTTTAATAAAAATGATTTTTTTAATAAAAAGTTAATAAATTATCAAAAAAAAAATCACAATAAACTACCTATTCATCTCTTTTTTTAACATATCTAGGTTCTAATTGTTTTAAATTTATCACTGTTTAATAGGAAAAATTCACTATAGAACTGTTATAAAATCTCATTGAGTAGTTATATTTAATATTTTCTCAGCAATAACCTTGCCTGCATCAGGTGTTGACCAATTAAGCAATGAATTTCTCATATTGGTTAGGTTTTCTTTATTATCTAGCAGGTATTTAATATTACTTAATAATACCTCTGAATTTAATTCATCTTCTTCTATCATTATACCTGCACCAACCTTTACAAGTGCCATAGCATTTAGCTTTTGATGATCATCTTTAGCATATGGATAAGGAATAAATATTGCTGGGATTCCAATACAAGCTAACTCAGCAATGCTAGTTGCACCACTTCTCCCAATGATTAAAGTTGCCTTTGTATAGACAGTTTTCATATCAAATAAAAATTCAAAAACCTCAATATTAGTATAATTTGTATATAAATCTTTTATTTTGATGAAGTCATTTTTGCCTGTTAAATGAATGATATTATATGTTGGATATAAAGTTGCTAGGGTCGGAATAATATCCGATGCTATTTGATTTATTTTGGAAGCACCTAGACTACCTCCCATGAAAACTAATGTATTATTATTTAAATCATTAGTAATATTTTTTAGATTTTCTCGAATAGGATTACCAGCTCTAATAACATTATTATTTGAAAAATATTTTTTTGATTCATCGAACTCAATATAAATGGTATGTGCTTTCGACGCTAGAAATCTATTAGTGCGCCCAGGAATAGCATTTTGCTCTAAAAGAATTAGTGGGATTTTCTTTAAACGCGAAGCTAATGCTATAGGTATACAGGCAAAGCCACCACATACTACAGCGACTTTTATTTTCTCTTTTTTAAATAGACTCAAGGCTTTAATCGTCGAGTGGAATATCATCAACAAAGTTTTTGGGAGACCAAGCAAAGATATTTTTGGTCTGCTGAACGGTAAAATCACAAAAGGGATTCCAGAGGAATTATATATCTCTTCGTCAATGGGGGTGAGCGAACCCGTTAATAGTACGCGTGAATTAGGATCTATTTTTTTTAATTCTTGAGCTAAAGCAATTGCTGGATATAGATGACCCCCAGTTCCCCCGGCAGCAATTACTATCATAATATTATTCTATATAAGTTATTAAAAAATCTTAAATTATGATACCTGATAATCAAAATAAATCTATAATCCAGATCATTCAGAAAACGTAAGATAAATTATTTAGGGGATAGCTTTGAGAGTTATTATTGAACAAAATTATGTGAAAATGTCCAAATGGGCTGCCTATAGAATTGCTGGAAGAATTAATTCTAAAAAACCTACTGCTAAAAAGCCTTTTGTATTAGGTTTACCAACTGGATCAACTCCATTAGGTACCTATAAAGAATTAATTAAATTATTAAAAGATGGAGTGGTATCCTTCAAAAATGTAATTACTTTTAATATGGATGAATATGTCGGATTGAGTAAGACGCACACACAAAGCTACCATTATTTTATGAATCAGAATTTTTTCAAATATATCGATATACAAAAGAAAAATATCAATATATTAAATGGGATGGCCAAAGACTTAACCAAAGAGTGCGAAAATTATGAAAAAAAGATCAAATCATGTGGAGGAATTGACCTATTTCTAGGTGGCATTGGTGAAGATGGGCATATTGCTTTTAACGAACCCGGTTCATCATTTGCTAGTCGAACTAGAAAAAAAGCTTTGACCCAGGAAACTAGAATGGTCAATAGTCGTTTCTTCGATTATGATCTTTCGCAAGTTCCTCGATTCGCTTTAACGATTGGTGTAGGCACATTTATGGATGCAAGAGAAGCCATTGTTTTAGTTTCTGGAGATAAGAAGAGCCGAGCACTAAAAATGGTTGTAGAGGAAGGTATTAATCATATGTGGACGGCAAGCTCACTGCAGAATCATCCAAAAGGAATTATTGTGTGTGATGAAGACTCAACTCAAGAGCTGAAGGTGAGAACCGCCAAGTATTTTAAGGATATTGAACAAAGCTCACTTGACCCAAGAACACAATTATAGAGCTCTTTATGGCTTTTAATTGATAGCTTATTTGAATAAATGAATTTGTAGGCTTTAAGTAGGGCAACAATTATAAGAAATTGATTGTTGTGGTCTTAAGCATTAAATAGCTATTGTTGTATCAAATGAATACTGAAAATAATATTAGAGATGCAATAACGATTGAAAAAGAAATAGACACCCAAAATAATTCTGGGTTTTTCTCTTTAAATAATTTTATAAAGGGTGGTTTAAAATGTTTTTCTAATATTTTTATTTGAGTAAGTAAATCAGAATTGAATTCATTTCGCTCAATTTCTTGATGTTTTAACACATCCATGATCTGATTGACATTTGCATGCCCACATCTAAGTAATATTTGGCCAATATATTCTCGTTCACCATCCGCAGCTTTTTTCTGCATTTCATAGGCTTTTTCAAGGATGGCTTTTTTATCACTGCCATATAATTTGATAAACACCTCCCCAAACATCTCTGCATCTTTGAATTCAGATTCATCTAACGCCAATTGAATTGCTTGGGCTTGATATGGTTCCAGTAAATTCTTGTGTATAAACCTGTCCAGAATGCTCATTTGACGATTTGTTGCTATTGCATCCATAAACGCTGGAGATTTGGAATCTATATAACCAGACATAACTGCCAGCATGCCTAAAATATTATCTTCTTCAATAGATCTCTGCTGAGGTAGGCGAGCGGATTCTCTTGCTTCGTGAAATTGGGTATCTGTCATAAGCTAAAATTAAAAGGCAGAGCTGATTTAGCTCCGCCTCTGTAAAGTAAACTGTTAATATAAAAAATCAATTGCTGATTTTATTCTTTTACAGCTACTTCTTCTTCTGCTGCTTCAAGTAGTTCTTTATGAACTAGTTTAGCTCTACCGTGAAAATCAAAACCATTTAGTTTTACGGCAATGCTATCACCAATTTTCATGTCTTTAATCATATCATTTGGTAATTCACTAATATGAACTAGACCTTCATTTTTAGGCATGAACTCTACGAATATACCAAAATCTTTTATCGCTTTAACAGTTGATTGATAAATCTTGCCAACTACCGGCTCACATACTAAATCTTCAATTGCTTGAACTGATTGTTCAATATCTTCTTGATTTCCAGCGCTCAAAGTAATAACGCCATCATCAGCAATACTGATTTCACATTTGTTAGTCTCTTGAAGTTCTCTAATTGTTTTTCCACCTGGACCAATCAATTTTCCGATTTTATCAGGATTGATTTTCATTTTGACCACTCGTGGTGCATCTTCTGCTATTTCTGCTCTTGGTGCAGATAATGGCTTCATCATTTCTTTTAAAATATGAATTCTGCCAACTTTTGCTTGAGCTAATGCATCTTTCATAATATCAAATGTTAAACCTTCAATTTTGATATCCATTTGTAAGGCTGTAATGCCATTTTGAGTTCCAGCAACTTTAAAATCTAAATCGCCATAATGATCTTCATCACCCAAAATATCACTTAGAATAGTGTATTTATCTTCTTCTTTAATTAGACCCATAGCAATGCCCGCAACTGGATTACTAATCGGAACTCCTGCATCCATCAAAGACATTGTGCCTCCACAAATTGATGCCATAGAAGATGAACCATTTGATTCCATGATTTCTGAAACAATTCTGATCGTATAAGGGAAATCATCAAGTTTAGGCATAACTGGAATTAACGCTTTTTTAGCAAGATTTCCATGACCTAATTCTCTACGGCCTGTTCCTCGAGGTGCACCAACTTCACCAACACAATAAGGAGGGAAATTGTAGTGTAGCATGAAATTTTCAACAGTAGAGGCAGTAACTGTTTCTACTCTTTGGCCATCATCAACTGTACCCAAAGTAGATGTCACTAATGATTGTGTTTCGCCTCTAGTGAATACACAAGAGCCATGAGTTCTAGGTAAAAAGTCAACATCAACTAGAATATCTCTAATTTCATCTGTAGCACGGCCATCAACTCTCTTATTATCTAAAATCATTGCCCGCATTAATTTTTCTTGTAATCTTTCCCAGCCATCAGCAAAGTCACCTTTAAATGAACCTTCAGTTGACAAGTCACTTGAAGCAAACTCTTCTTTAGCTTTTGTTTTTACAGCTTTTACATTTGCGCCACGTTCATCTTTTAAAGCAGTATTCAAAGCTTCAGCTAATTCTGATGTATATTTTTCAGAAATAGCGTTATATAAATTTTCATTTCTTTCAAAAGTATATTCAAATTTCTTTTTACCGGCAACAGCGACAAGTTCTTCTTGTAGTGCCACTAGTTTTTTGACATTTTCATGTGCAAATTCTATTGCTTCAAGCATTTCATCTTCACTTAATTCATAAGCAATAGATTCAACCATTGTTACTGCTTTAGATGTACCGGCAACAACGATGTTTAATTTTGAAACTTCAAGTTGTGATTTAGTAGGGAACAAAATCAATTCACCATCAATTTTACCAACTCTAACGCAACCTACGGGACCTTTAAAAGGAATGTCTGATATTGCTAAAGCACAAGAAGCCGCGTTTAAAGCAAATACGTCAGCATCATATTCTTCTGCGTTTGATAATAATAAAATATTAACAGATGTTTCGTTTTTGTATCCTTGAGGAAATAACGGACGAATAGGGCGGTCAATAGTTCTTGCTGTAATAATTTCATTATCAGAAGGTCGTCCTTCTCTTTTAATATAACCGCCAGCAATTTTGCCAGATGAATAATATTTTTCTCTATAATCAATCAAAAGTGGAAAGAAGTCTAATCCTTCTTTTGGTTTAGTTGTTCCAACAGCTGATGCTAATATTACTAAATCGCCACATCTTAATATGGCCGTATTTGCTTGCTTAGCAATTTTTCCTGTTTCTACTGATATTTCTAAATTGTTTAGCGAAATGCTTTTACTAATTGTTTCTCCGAGTTTCATAAATTCCTGTCTTTCATTTAATGTATCTGTTTATAAATATAGAGAAATTGAAATGTTCAATTTCTAACTTTGTAGTATTCAATATAATAACTAATATTTAGATAAGCTAATTATGCTCTTAATTTAAGTTCAGAAACGATCTTTGTATGTTCTTCCAGATCTTTTCTTTTTAAATATTTCAAATATGTTTTTCTTTTATTAACCAATGCAATCAGACCTCTTTTAGAGTGTAGATCTTTATGATTTTCTTTTAGATGTTCCGTTAATGTTTTAATTCTGTGAGTTAAAATTGCGAGTTGTGCTGATATGCTACCGCTGTCTTTTTCTGATTTGCCAAATTCCTTGATGAATTCAGCTGTTTTTTCTTTTGTAATCGACATTAAACTAAGTCTCCCTTTTTGTTTACGTTAAATTCGTTGTTACTCATCTCAATTTTTGAGAGGCGGAATTGTAATAAATTAGCTAAAATAGTAAAGATTAATCCATTATCAGAGAATCCAGATTGAATTAATTCTTGTTTTAAGTTTTCATTTAGCTATACTTCCGTCCTTTCAGATTCGGGGCGTAGCTCAGCTTGGCTAGAGCGCTACGTTTGGGACGTAGAGGCCGTAGGTTCGAATCCTATCGCCCCGATCTTTTTCTCTCTTCATTCTCAAACATCTAGTTTCATAAGCTGTTTAATTACAGTGGTTTACGGAAAAATATTAGATAGTTTAACAAAGTAACCTCTATTTTAAAATCTCAACTAAAAGTCTAAGATTATTAACAAAAGGGCTATTTTAGACACAAAATGCCATGAGTAGGTATGCCATTTCAAGAGTGAATTCCAGTAGTCTACTGATCACTTCATTTGCAAATAATGGCATAATTAGCAAGTTTTAGGGAAGTATCTTAAGGGGGAGAGTTTACCTATGAGCTTGCACCTTCTATTATAAGCAAAATTTGGAAAGATGAGGGCTTCGTTCACATATATAGCAAGTAGGTGAAGAATAGTATGTTATCTGCATTAGTTGAGAAACTTAGGTCCGCAACACCTGAAGCTTTGAAGGCTATAATAAGTGCGTTGGAAGCGACCTAATTCTACGTTCCGTAAAACTGGACTGACTTTCTTAGGAAGGCTTAGACTGCATGTTTAAGGCAATATCTAAGGCTTATGGCTACCCATGGGATGATTCTGCTAACAAGGTTTCGGAGGCGAATGCTATCCTGATGGAAATTTTAAGGACAGTCCCTTAATTTCCTGTTTGTAAAATAAAAAAACAAGCTGTAAGCTTTCTTTGCTTTAAGGTGCTCTTGCTATTTACTTAAAAAGAGATCGCATAGTTGGCTGTTTATATAATAATTGTTTTTGCCGACCTTATGCTTTTGTAGTAGTTTCTTTTCAGTTAAAAGATTTAGATATTTTGTAGCTGTAATTCTAGAGACATTTAAATCGTTTATAAAAAACTGTACCTTGGTATAGGGATGTTTAAAAAGACTATTAATTAAGTCTTGGCTATAAATTTTAGGAAGGTCATTGCGAATTAATTGTTTGTGATTTTGCATAAGTTCTGTTATTGACTTGATCAATAGAATGTTGTCTTGAGCCGTTTTTTCGATGCCATCTAAGATAAATAAAATCCAGCTTTGCCAATCATTTTTTTCGCGTACAGTTTGTAGCAATTTGTAATAGGCTGCTTTATGTTTAATAATATGGTTACTTAAGTATAAGACCGGAAGTTCTAACAAATCTTGTAATACTAAATATAGAATATTTAAAATACGGCCTGTGCGACCATTACCATCATAAAAAGGATGGATACTTTCGAATTGAAAATGAATAATAGCCATTTTTACTAATGGGTCTAATTCAGAAATTTCATCATCGTTGATATATTCTAATAAATTGCCTATTAATTTAGCAACCTCTTTTCCATCTTGAGGTGGGGTGTAAACAGTTGCGCCCGTCTGTTGGTTTTTTAAAGCCGTGCCCGGTATTTTGCGAAGACCTGCTTTATTGTTTTCTAATAATTCTTGAATTTCTAAAATATCATTTAGTCTAATAATTTTATTTATTTTAATTAATTTAAATCCATGCTGTAATGCGGTTGCATAGTTTTTAACTTCTTTCGCTTCAGCACTTACTTTTTCAGTGAACAGTTCTCGTTTAAAAATTTCATCGTGGGTTGTGACAATGTTTTCAATGGCAGAGCTATCTTTTGCTTCTTGTAAGGAGAGAGTGTTGATTAAAATAGTTTCATTTGGGATTGTTGAGACGATCCCTTTTAGTTCAGCCAAATAACGATGAGCAGAAATTGTTTTTTTTAATACGAGGTTATTCTCTAGATTCTTTTCAATTGATAATGGTAGTAATGCCGGTTTGTAATTCATGTTAAGACTTTCATATATATAGAATTTTTAATATTTTATATATGTAGAGGCGTATATATATAGAAAATTAGATTTTCTATGCATATATTGATGAAATATATAGGTTTTGGCAAATTTTATACATATTCTGTGAGTTTAGCAGGTAATTTCTATTGTTTGTTTTTAGACAACGCATGCGTTGTCTCTACGATAAAATGTGTTGAAAATGGGGGTTAGGTTTGATTTTACCCTATAAAAATTCATTCTAAGGGAATAATAAAAATTTAAGGTCCGTCCTTTAATTTAGTGTACTTGAACCACCTAAAGCCTATTTTTTATCGTTGTCTAAAATCGCATAATTTGCGAAAATAGGACTAATTTAGGCACCAAGTAACGTCATTTGGTACGTCATTTTAAAACGTATTTTCTATTTCATTACCCCGCATAAATATATAACACCACGGACAAGTTTGGTAATATTAAATAGACTTCCAATTGTCGATTTATGATAAATCCCACCAATAAAGATACTTTTTACCAAATAAATTGAATTTATTCGCTCCTTGCACTAAACTGAAGGTGTAAAAGGCTTGTTCGATCCTTTAGGCCAGAAGAAAATCTACAGTAATAACCTCGCAAAATTAAAAAAGGCTTTAAATCAATAATGAAACCAGAAAATAGTTTAAAATTATTAGGCACCTTGATTATTGAAAAAGGGTGGCTGACGCAGGATCAAATTGATGATGCCTTGGGTGAGCAGGTTGATTCGCTTAAAAAACTGGGTGAAATTTTATTAAAATCGAATTTATTAAAACCAGAACAATTAGATGAGCTGCTAAAAATTCATGAGCAGAAATCGTTTCGACAAGATGAAATTCACTTTGGTCAATTGGCTGTCAGAAATAAATTTGTTAGTGCCGAAGATGTTGACTTTGCGCTTAAGCAACAGAAAAAATCTAAAAAACTACTTGGTGAAATACTGGTTGCAAATGGTTTGATGACGCTTCAAAAATCTAATGCGATTTTCAAAATACAAAAAAGACTTCTCTTAAAAGAAGAGGTTGAAAGTTCAGATGCTTTTATATCTTGCCCTGAATGCAAATCGGCCTATAAAATCAAAGACCCCGATCGCCCTAGAGAATTGAGATGCCATAAATGTGGCATGATTTTTGAGCTTGCTGTAGATTCAAGAACAATTGTGAAGGATGATAATTCTCTAAAAAGTGATTCAGATGCGTTAACAATTCAATCTCAAGAAACGGTGGCGCCTAAAAAATCTGTTCAAGATGATTTTGGAGTAGAAACCGTCGTATCAAAGCCTTCCAACATTAGCCAAGATGAAGCCGATACCATATTGTCTGCTCCAAAAAGCGATTTCAATTCACTTAAAACATTTCTAAAAGACAATGCCTTGAATCAACCGGTTCAAATTGGCAGCGGCAGTTCGTTTGGCGTATCAGGTGAAGGTCGATATGACATTGGTAAGGAGATTGCTCGTGGCGGTATGGGCGCTATTCTAGCGACCAAAGATCTTAACATACGCCGAAACATCGTGACGAAAGTTCTCTTGAATAAAAAGTCCAAGGGGCTTGTGCTGCGATTTATTCGAGAAGCGCAAATAAATGGTCAGTTAGAACACCCTAATATTGTGCCTGTTCATGATTTAGGTATGAATAAAAAAGGGCAAATCTATTTCACCATGAAATGGGTTAATGGCCATACCCTTAAAGAGATCATTCAAAAGCTCAAAGAAGGTGATGAAGAATATCGGGCAAAATATTCATTGCCAGCGCTACTTGAGATCATTCAAAAAGTTAGTGAGGCCTTAGCTTATTCTCATCATAAAAGTGTCATTCACCGGGATTTAAAACCTGAAAATATCATGGTAGGCGAATTCGGTGAAGTGCAGTTGATGGACTGGGGGCTTGCTAAAGTTCTAGGGCAAGATGAGAGTAAGCTTGAAGAGTTAGACGAAAAGGTCACCATTGATTCAAAAGCTGACTTGGTAAAAACAGTTGTCGGTTCGGCGGTTGGTACCCCGCAGTATATGTCTCCAGAGCAGGCGAAGGGCGATGTGAAAGCGATGGATACCCGTACCGATATTTACGGTCTTGGGGGAGTTTTATATGCCTGTATTTCTTTAAAGGCGCCCATCACCGGCAATTCAATGAAACATATTTTATCTAAAGTTACTAAGGGTAGGGTTGATCCTCTGTCTTCCGACGTAGCCCCTGAGTTAATTGCCATTGTCAACAAGGCGATGGCGCTTAAAAGTATTGATCGATACCAGGATATCAAAGAGATGTCGGCTGATGTAACAGCCTTTCAAAATGGCTACGCCGTGAGTGCCAAGCAAGATTCTTTTTTGGAGGCATTGGCAAAATTAATCAAACGAAATAAAGCATTAAGCTTAGGGGCTTCAGTAGCCTTGTTGGCATTAACGATTGGGTTTGGTGTTTCTTTGTGGCAATGGGGCGAGGCCGTTAAAAGTGAAGAAAAAGCTATCGCAAATAAAAAAGAAGCAATTGCGCAAAAGAACTTAGCTGAAAAAAATGCTGCATTAGCGATTGAGAATGAACGAAAAATTCACCTGGAAAAGGCCATTGGAAGAAAGAAGTTAACAGCTCAAAAGCAAGCTCAGTTAGATCGCAAGAGAGCGCTGTCGCAAGAATCTGTTAACAAAGGTCAAGCCTATTTAAATAAAGCCAAACTAATTGACCACAAAGTCAATCAGAAAAGTGCCACTGCAAAAAGCCGCGAGTTATTTAGTGCCAGTAATGCTTTCAGGCAAGCCTTAATTCAAAACAATGAAAATGAAAAGGCCAGCAGTGGTTTGTATGAATCCAGCAAGATTCATTTTGAGCTTTCTTTGTACTTGAAAGCCTTCGAGCAGGCGGATGCTATCTTGTCTGACCTAAATATTTCAGGGGCAGAATTAAAAGAATTAATTGATTTTAAAAATGATCTTAAAATAAGTCGAGAAGAAAAAAGAAAATCGATTAAAGCCACTGTAGAACATCTTATGGCAGATGCCAAAAAGCTGAAGCGAGAAATTCTTCTTGAAGCGGGTAGTAAAGAACTAATATCCTTAAGAGATAAAATCACAGTTGAGTTATTAAGGCACTACATTAAATCAAACATAGAAAATTGTCAAGAGCTTGCCATTGAGAGCCTAGCCTGGATGAATGATCCAGCAGTAGCAATAGATATTTTGCCCTATATCCAAAAGAAAAAACCTGATGGAACAAAAAATTCTGAAAAAATTCAAGTGGCTGCACTACTCGCTATATCAATTCTAAAACCAAAAGACCGTAAAATCTATGAACAAGTCAGAGAAAGAATCTGGAAAGAATCTGAGAATTTATCCAGCCTGCTTTTTCATAAGGTTAAAAGATTTTACGCCAATTATGCAAAGATGATGGCAACCGAGTCTGAAATATCGTTGGGCAAAAGTAATATAGCGGCTAAATGGCACGTACAGGGCCTAAAATATGTTGAATCCGAGGAATATGAAAAAGCCATTAGCAGTTTTACAAAAGCTATAGATCTAAATCAAATGTATACTTCGGCTTATATCAGTAGAGGTATTTCAAAATTTGAACTGGGTAATATCAAAGAAGCTATTGCAGATTACAATAAAGCTTTAGAACTAAATCCTGAAGATGCCATTACTTATAATAACCGAGGGAATGCAAAAAAATTCTTAAGAGATTTTTCCGGTGCGCTAGAAGATTACAATAAATCGATAGAACATGATCCGAAGTATGCAAATGTTTATATTAGCCGAGGAAATGTAAAAAATATTATAAAGGATTTCACTGGAGCTCTATCCGATTTTAATAAGTCAATAGAACTAAATCCAAATGAAGCAAGTGCTTATAATGGCAGAGGAAATGGAAAACAAGCCCAAGGAGATTTTTCCGGAGCGCTATCCGATTACAATAAGTCGATAGAATTGCTACCGAATGATCCAATGACTTATACTAATCGAGGAATAATAAAAAAAATACAAGGAGACTTTTCCGGAGCTCTATCCGATTTCAATAAGTCGATAGAAATGAATCCGAAAAATGCACAAGCTTATCATTACCGAGGAAGTGTCATAGAAATCCAAGGAGATATTCCAAGAGCTATTGTAGAATATACGAAAGCCATAGAGCTAAATCCTAAATTGTGGAGAATATGGGGATCCCGAGGTAAAGCAAAAAATGCCCTCGCCGATTATTCCGGCGCTATTACCGACTTCAATAAGACGATAGAACTAAACCCGAAAGATACAAAGACTTATAATTTACGAGGAATAGCAAAAAGTTATCTAGGTAATTATTCCGGAGCAATTACCGATTATAATAAATCGATAGAACTAAATCCAAGAGATCCAACTGCTATTAATAACCGAGGATTAGCCAAAACAAAACAAGGAGATGTTGCAGGAGCTATTGCAGATTTTAATAAATCGCTAGAACTAGATCCTAAAAATGCCTTAACATATATTAATCTAGGATTTGAAAAAAAAGGTCTAGGTGACTTTTTGGGAGCTCTTGCCGATTATAATAAAGGTCTAGAGCTGAACCCAAAGATGTGGGGTGCATGGGGCTATAAGGCTGTTGTGGTTTATGGTTTAAAAAAGGATCAGTTGTTTCTTGAGGCTCTTGCAAAAATGAAACATTTAAATCCTAGTAGAGATGTTAAAGAATGGATTATTAAAGAAGGTGAAAAGATTCGTAGGCAAGTAGAAGGGGCAAAATTAGTAAATAAAAATCTTGTCACTGCTTCTGAGTATAATAAGAGAGGTGAATATTTCATATTCAAAAAAAAGCTAAAAGAAGCTCAAGCTGATTTCACAAAGGCCGTTGAATTAGATGCTTCTTTTGGTCCTAAGGGTGCATTTCAAGGATTAATTGATATTGCAGATTTAAATAAAGATTTCCTAAAGAAATTACAAATATTTCAAGAATGGGCAGCTGCCAAGCCGAATGATGCAAATATTCATAATAATTATGCTAGTGAACTCTTATTATCCCCTGATAAAAAAATACAGGATATTGTATTGGCTTTAAAAATTGCCTTAAAAGCTTCGGAATTATCTGAATTTTTAAAACCAGGTATTCTTGATACGTTAGCCATGGCTAATTTTAAAAATGGTAAACTAAAAAAAGCCATTGAGTATGGAGAAAAAGCTTTGCGTTTACTACCTGCCTATACTCCAGCAAAACAAAAAAAAGTCTACACTGAACACCTCGCAAAATATAAGACAGCTTTAAAATCTTCTAAGAAAAATGATTAATATTGTTGTCATGAAAATATTCACATGAATTTGTAATTAAGTGATCATATTGGTCATAATCAGATTTCCAAAGGTACATCATGTGGTACATCATTTTAAATTCAAGTATATAGAAGCCTTGATTGCTTTAAATGCTTACAGCGTTATAGAAAATATCTTTTAAATATTCAAGATGTTCATCCTGTGAATTATTTTTGTTTCCTAGCAGATCTTTGAATAAATAAATAAATTCGGCGGAACTCATTGGTTTGATTTCTGATTTTATTTTTTCTAAAGCGCTTATTTCCTCCTCATGATTAATAAAAAAAGGATAAACTGTATTTGTTTTAAATTCTTCCTTTCTGGTTTTATTTAATATGAGATCTGTTTTGCTATAATCTAATGTCAGTAATACGGCATCAGCACCACCGACTTTATCATAGGTTTTTATCGCACCCATTTGGTTGAATAGTAACTTTTTTTTGTAATAGAAAACATGTCTAGGGTTAATGGTGATGATTAAATTACTAGCTCCATATAGACTTCTGCCAGAAATATAAACATAGTTAAATAGTTTTATTAAAATATTTTGAGCTCCTTTTATACTATTGTCGATAGCCAAAGAAATAATTTCTGCTGGATTCTTTTTTGAATTTCTTAAGCTTTGAATGTCTTCTTGAAAAAGATTGTCTGCGGGTAATCCCATTTTAGAATCAATAACAATTGTAATAGCTCCGACAACTTTACTCTTTTGTTTGGCAATAAATGTGACAGTGTCTTTATGGGCATCAAATAGGGATTTCCACATTTTTATTTTGTCTGGCTTAGCAAATTCTTTTTCAACATATAAATTGTAAACAAGACGATAGGCTTGTATTCGATCAGCCGCATTGTTGGCAATACCAAATTCAAGATTATTTTTTCTATCACAAAATAACACAGAGTTATCTACAACCTCATATTTATTGATGGAAGTGTCTTCATAATGATCTGTCGAGAATCTTCGTAATACTTGTGTGAGGTTTGATTTATTCATCGTTGTTCTCCTGGTAATTCGTTTATAAAATAATCGTTTCTGAGGCTGTTAAATTATTTATACCAATGGGTACTTCAGCTATTTCATCTTCTTGATAAGGGGTGTATCGTCCTGGTGCAATGATTTGATCGGGATCTATGGATTCTTTCAATGCTTTTGAAAATTTCCAACAAGGTAATTCGGGATCTATAATTTCTTTCATTTTATCTACACCTAGACGGTATGGTAAATAGCCTTCTCGACCTTCTACTTTAAGCAATTCATTGTGACAAGCTTTAGCAGTAAGCTCATCTTGAGAGTCTTCTTTATCAAATAGGAGCGGTATGGTGCTATCGCAACATTGTTCTGAAAAAATAGTTAATGTGATTAAAGGATTGATATTATGCTTCGGGCAAATGTCATTTATAATCTCAACATGTTTACGCACATCAATGGGTGTTAGCGGAACTAAAGGCGCATGCCAGATTAAACCGCAATTGTCAAAAGCGGGATTAACAATAGTATTCATATTTGGATTCTTGCTTGATCTCAAATAGGCTAATGGTAAGGCGACTTGACTGGGGACGCCTGAAACATTTTGCAATGCTGAAGCTAAAAAATCTAATTTTTGTTTTAGTGTATTTTTATAATAACCAGGAAAGATGAATCTTGAATATCGCGCCGTCTTAATAGTGCTTTCTGAAATAAAATTAATTCTTTTAATATATGGCTTCAATGTTTTTTTGATTATTTTTCTAATAACTTTAGTCATTTCTTTTTTGCCGTAGATGGCTCCAAAACCAGTCCATTCCGTTATTAGATGTTTTTTGGATAATTGTTTAATTATCTCATCACTGATTACATTCTGATCATTCATCTCGTTTTTAGGAAAAGGCTCAATCATTGATAGAACTCTTCTTGCATTCATTAAGTTGATGGCGCCAGTGTTTTGTCCTAGTTCTTCCTTAATAGTTCGAATGGCTTTAATGGCACCTTCCAGCGAGGCATCGTCTTTTAAGCTAAAGAAAAAAGTTGATATTGATTCTGGCCTGCGAGCAATTAGTATGGTTCCCTCTGTCACAATTCCAAAATTGCCCTGAGTAAAAAGACCATCAAGGTATGGGCCTAAACCCCACTTAAATAATTTATTTATTTTTTTACCGCCTAGCTCCTCTAATGCAGGTTTGTATAAATCTCCATTTGGTAAAACGGCATTGAAAGAGGTTATTGCTTCAAAATGATCACTGTGGGGTGTTAATCCGTAACCTCTTTCAAGGGCATTTCCTAGGATACTAGCTGAAGGTCCAGCACCAGTTGTTGGCACCATAAATTGATCTCCATTTTTTTTAAAAAATTCATAAAGATCTTGTTGGGTAACACCTGGCTCGACTGTGACGACACCTAGTTCTGCATCAAAGTTTCTGATTTTATTCATCTTGGAAAGATCCACGATAAAGGATGTCTTTTCAACTGGACTGCTACTTCCATAACCCCAGTTTTTGCCTCCACTGATAGGATATAATGGTGTTTTGTATTTTCTTGCAATGCGAACTATTTCTTGAACTTCTTGTGTTGATTTAGGAATTAGAATTCCTTTGATATTTCGACGTATTCCAATGGTGTTTTTTGTATAAGGGGCAATTGCTTCCTTTTTGAGGAGAATTGAAGTGGATCCAATAGTTTCTTCCCATAGTTTAATTGCTGTAAACCACATTTCATTTCTTGATTTGGACTCAATCATCTTGGTCTCCTGTAATTTTTCATTCTTGATATGCATAATCTATAGGAAATTTGATGCCAAGAGGATTTTTTTTTGTAATACGTTGATCTATATAGACTTATGGGTTTGGATGTTAATAAGAAGCTTTTGCTGTCTAAAAATATCAAATTTGTTATGATAAAAATATCATTAAAATATCATTAAAAATAAGCTATATAAAATGATTAAAGATAAAAAGCTGATTAGTTTGTATTCGGAAAGTCCTGCCAAATTTTATAATGCTCTACGAGTATTTTTGAAATCCAATAGAAATGACCTTTATACGGCGGTCATCCGAATTGTTGATTATTATAAGAATCATAAGAATGCACGGGAAGTTTTAGCAGTTATTAACAATGTCTCAGCGGATAATCATTCGCCAATTGCTTTATTCTTTTTTTATCATCATTGGTGTACATTTGACTTCCAGGTTTTTAGAATGGAAGAAGCAAGAGTTGTTTTGAGCAAAATGGAAGCATGCCTTGTTGATAACAAAGAACCTTTATTAGAAGCTGAGTACTTATTTAAAAAAGCGGGTTGTTATCAAAATGAAAAGGCTGAAGTAATATTTAAAAAAGGATTATCACTTCTTAAGCCAGGCACGAATAATTATTTAGGCAATGTGAAAACATTATTGGATGAGTATAGTCAAAAAGGTAGGTTGCGAGATTTAAATAAAAAATATATGCATGACATGTCAAATGCTTTTGTACATATATTTTCATTTATTGATGATATAGAAAATGGTAAAATTGAAGAAGCATTGAAACATGAAAAGTTTGTGTTTGATCATAAAGAATTGCTACCTATTCCATTTAAATTACGTTTAAAAAATTTAAAAAAAATGATCAACTTATATTTAGGCTCTGAGAATAAAGATGAGCTTAAGAGCTGGTTGCTATCAACTTGGGCTTTATTGAATAAGGATTCTACTTTAGCTTTGAATGCTGCTAAAGAAAATTACGACAGTTATATTGAAAATTCTGTAGTAATAACTTCTTTTGATCGTTTCACTCTATTACGAGCAGAATTATCAAATAAAAATCTAGCGGCTGCTAAATGGCTTTTAGCTGATTATGAAAAACGAAATTGGAATTACAATTTCATGGATTTTTTTTATGCCCGAATGGAGCTTCTGAACAATAATCCTACAAAAGCTTCGGAGCATTTTAAAATAGTTATGAAAACTTGCCGTGATTATGATGCTATGGGTCGGCTTGATTTTGAACTTGAACTCGCTTTGGAATTAAAACCAAAGCAAATAAGGTTTCTAGTGGAAAGTGCTTTGACCTCTACAAAAAAGGGAAAGCTAAAAAGTGTAGAATTAATACCTTTAAGTTTAGAGAATAAAGTAGAAGTAGGTGTTAATAAAATTAAAGGAACTAGTTTATCAATAATATCAGTTAAAGAAGAGGTTGTCAAATATGCGGCTTTTGATATTCCAATTTTAATATTGGGAGAAACAGGTGTAGGTAAAGATGTCATTGCCAACGCCATTCACGAAGAATCTAAAAGAAAAGGCCATAGTTTTATTGCTATTAATTGTAGCGCCATCACTGAAAGTCTACTGCAATCAGAACTATTTGGTCATGAGGCTGGTGCATACTCCGGCGCGACAAAAGCTCACAAAGGAATTTTTGAAGAAGCTGGCAAAGGAACTGTTTTTTTAGATGAAATAGGTGACATTAGTAGAGGTATGCAGGTAGCTCTGCTAAGAGTTTTAGAATCAGGCGAGTATCGTCCAGTAGGTAGTGCGAAACCAAGACCGATACATTGCCGAATAATCGCGGCAACGAATGCGCTACTTGAAACTCGGGTTGATGAAGGTTTCTTTCGTAAAGATTTATTATTTCGTCTGAAACGTCTGGTTATAAAGCTACCGCCACTTCGAGAAAGACCCAAAGATATAAAATATTTATCAGATTACTTTTTAAATTTCAATAAAGACTCAGGTGATAAGGCTATTTTAAGCCCTGAGCTTGAAGAGGCTTTTCAGAATTACAACTGGCCAGGCAATATTCGAGAATTAAAAAATGAGATTGAGAAAATGAGGTTGCTTCATTCTGAAAAATCTTATTACGTGCTTGAAGATGTTAATTTTCTCTCTTTAGATGAAAAAAAATCCATTGTAGTTAGCATAGACAAAATTCCTGAAAAAAAAGAATTTATTAGTCATGAAATAACTGTAGGTAAATCTGAAAAGAAGATCTTTAAAAGTAATGGCTCATATATTAGAAGGGTAGAGGCTATTAAACAGTTGTTTAAAGAAAATAAAACAATTACCAGAAAAGAGATTTATCAGATCATTGGCGCTGCTAATATAACCATCGGCAAAGACTTAAAGAGACTGCGCGAAGAAGGTTTTATCAAAAAAGTAGAACCAACGAAATCTCCAAGAACCCATTATTTTATATTAGTAGAATAAAGGTAACCACCACAAAATACGCATAAGCAGCATCAAAACATAAATTTAAGAATAATATCCATTTCATTCTTTCTCATCTAAGGTTGCTCTGTTAGTTTAAAATAATGGGTGGGAGGCGATGCATTAGGTTCAATTTTTCGAAACAGCTTTAGTACACTCAAATAATTATTCTAAGCATTTTATCCGAGCTTAAATGGCCTTTGAGATTTGGGTTTTATGAATCAATACCATTAAAAATTACAAAATATGTTCATTTTTTTTAGATATTGATATGAATAATACTAGTAATATTTTTTCCTAGCGATATAACACTTTAAAACCTTTAGTTTTACTTAGGTATTTGTCTCGAATCAACCTAGGAGGTATTCAACTTCCTAATAACCTTATCACTCAACACCACCAAATGAGGATATAATTTTGAATCCAGTGATTTTATTTAAAAAAAACCGTCATAAAAATTTAATTCAACAACCAATTGTTAAAGAGGTTATAAAAATGTATTTATTCACAAAGTTAAAAATAGTGGTTGTATTAATGTTCACAGTTGTGTTCACGGTTTCCGGTATAAGTCAAGAGTTGAAACCAGATAATAATTCGAAGGGTGAGAAGGCGAGTGAAGACTCGCTGGTAAATCAATGGCGCAAATTGAATAGTGGCAAGGTAACTAAAATGGACAGTCTATCCAAGAAGGACAAGTATGGGCCTAAGATGTTATGGGTCCAACACATCAAATCAGGTGTTATTGTCACAGTCGCTCTCAGGGTTGATAAATTCAGTATAGATACAGGAGACTGGAATGTAATCCATGGAACATCAACTGACAACAGTCATCCTGACAAATGGGTGAGTCCTGCTTCAGTTTGTTATCTCCCCAATCTAAAAAAGATTCTTACTATGCAGCAGCAAAAACAATATGGTCAAAAATTCCCAATCTACGGTTGGCTGATTGACCCAACCACAAATAGTTGGGAGCAAATTAGAACACCTGTTTCCATGAGCGACAAATCTGCTGATTTTGAACCAGGTGGAGGCAAGGATGGCAGATTGATGCCGATTTGGGGCTCTCTTTGTTATGACGCCTATAATAAGGAGGCCGTGTCCTTTGGCGGCGGCGGGGTTTGGGGTCGAGTGGATAAAGTCAAAAGCAAGGTTGTACCAGGTGACTGGATCTATGATGAGGCAATCAAGCGTTGCCGTCGTCTGACCGAAGAGGATAAAGGAAAGGTTAACCAAGCACGACGCTGGTTCCCTGGGCACTGTGGAACCTGGACCTTCTCCGAAGAAGAGAAGATGTGGAAGTCAATTGAACAAGCAATGCATGCCCAGCCCTCAGGTCGTATTTTGCCAGGGATGGTTTATGATTCTAAAGGGAAGAAGATCTTCCTGTTCGGTGGTGATGATCTCGCTAAATGCAATAATGATACCTGGGTCTATGACTGCAAAACAAGAAGCTGGTCAGAGTTAAAGCCGGCAATAAATCCGCGTGCTCGTGCTGGCCAAGCAATGGTTTATATTCCAGAGGCTAATGCTATCCTGATGGCAGGCGGTTACTCAGGGGGGTGGCAGGCCCTTGGCGATGTCTGGTTATATAAAATAGACAAAAACGAATGGATCTGTCTCGGTGACTATAGAGTTAAAGGCAAAGGTAGATCGACCAAATACACCCCAGAAGGTTTGGTCCTGCCTTTTAGGGCCAACTATTGTTCGGGTTTCTGGGTACAGGAAATGAAAGAAGTGGTTTTAGCTTGCTATTCTAAACGATATAGAAAGAAGCCCGTGCCCGTCATTTCCATGAAGTTCGATATCAACAAAATAGTTGAAATCAAACCAACACAATTCGATCCCATGCTGGCTTATCACTGCAAGGCATACGTGAAGCAGAATTGGAAATCCTTACTCCCCGATGAATGGGAATCCGGTGACAGAAAACCCGGAGAAAGGTCCAAGGGTAGGGCTGAATTAACCAAACTACCTGCCAACAGGTGGGTAAAACGCAAACCGCCGGCAATCGTTCCCCCACGTGGATGGGGATCATTTATCTACGACATTAAAAGCCACAAAGGCTTTGCCTGGGGCGGCGGCCACGGTGCTTACCCCGGCTCTGAAATCAGTGAATATGATGTTATCACCGATCGTTGGCGCAGCATGGCCCAACCGACAAATTACCTTCCCAAATGGCTGTTCGGCATGGCTGGCGGTCCTCCCGGATTGAGTTTCGGCGGCTGGAGTCTTTTACCCAATCATGCCCGTAAAAGCTATGGTTTTGATCCTATTTCAAATACAGTTATCACTTATGCAGGTGATATCTATGATCCTAAACATCACAGTATCAATACACATATAGGTGATTTGCCGATGCACGGGCGCGGCCAGTCATATCAGGAGTCTTATGTAACAGCTTCCCACGGCCTGTATGCTTTTGTATCGGAACATAGCAAAACACCGAGGGGGTGGCTATGCAGAGCCAATGTCGCAGCAGGCAAGTGGGACGTCGTTGACAAAACAGGTCCAACGGGGCATACCGAATATGACTTCCTGGTTTTCGACTCCAAACGTGATCGTTTAATTCACTTTAGGCGCAAGGGTGGAGTGCTCAATACCTTTGACTTCAAGTCAAAGGTATGGGCCAAGGAATCGCCGGTCGGAAATTCACCTTCTCTGACCCTTGGTGATGCGGCCTACATTCCGGAGATGGATGCAGTTTTGCTGATCTTTGGTAAGGGAGACGAGACCATGTATTTTTATAAATGCAAGGAAAGAAAATGGTATACAGCCCCCTACAAAGGAGACAAAGCCGCCAGAGGAAACTATACCAGCAAGAACAACTCACCTATCTATGACCCTGAGCTAAAAATCATTGTTCGCATATATAATGACAGTAGGTCTGTCGGAGTGAATCTCATGCGTCTGGTGCCGGCATCTCTGACGCTAACACCGTTCAGTCCGGAAAATACAAATTTACCGAAGAAGGACAAATAGAAAATACTTAGGGTCAGGTAGTAAAATTATAAAATCAGTGGTGGGGGGGCGGACAATCATAACTCCTAAGGTTAAAATAAAAATCTAACTCGATTTTCACGTTAAATCGACTTTAAGCACCTTTTGTTGATGATTGAGTATTCATATATTTATTAAAAGATGAGATCAATTTGACTCACTCAAGCTGAGCTGTGTACACGCCACATGGAATTTCAAAGAAGGCGCAATTCTTATTACCTACTACCTGGTAATTAAACAAACTATCTTCACTCAAATTGCGAAGTGTCCACTGGCCGGGCTCTAAACCTATTAAAAGTAATTGGTATTGATTTTCATCTTCACATTTAATTTCTAATTTTTGCACCTTGTTTAGCAATTCATCTGTCTTATTCAATACTACCACTCGATTAGCTATGGTAATGATATGCACCTCAGCTAATTCGGTGTGATTAGTAGGTAGGTCACAAGAGTCCTCTGGAGAAATCGACATGACCGTAAGAAAAACGTCATTACTATTTTCATTTATGGGGGAAAACATAACCCGATGACCACTAGCTTCTGGTTCTTCCATCAATGGTGGCGAGAATGTCTTACCAAATACGGTACTAGCTTCTTCACCTGACAAGATCTCTAATTTTCTCTCCTTTGCTTTAGGAAGAAGCATTTCTAAGCGAATCTTTCCTGACATTCCAAGGTCGTCATTTCTTAATATCACGCCCTCTTCTGTAATTTCAGGCTCTTTAAAAGTATTGACTTGCCAGTACTTTTTAAATTCAGGCTTAAATGTAGATATATTATCAAAAATGATCAAGACACCTGGATGAGAAGAACTCTCTAAATTTAAGAAACAAAAAGTTCGTACATAGCTCTTAATTTTATCGCTATAGGCAGAGGCAAGGTCAACTGAAAAAATGTTATAGGAAGGTGTATGACTTGATGGACCAAAATCTGAAAACAAAACAGTGCCATTGGCGAAGGTAGAATCCTCACATACTTGCTCTGGCGTTGTAGGGTTTACTTGGTTAAAACGTGTCCCTCCATCATTCCATACGTTCCTAGAAAAATTTTCATCCGGATCATAAACAAGCATCATGCTATGTGAAACAGATCGCTTACAAAAATTGAAATCATAAGGTGTGCCATAAAAAAGATACTGTCCTAGATCAACAACTTGCATTCCACGATAATAGATTTGAAAGCTTCCTGCATCTGAATGCTGATGATTTCCAAAGTGATACCCACCACCTTTAATTTCTACTACGACATCACTCTCTTCTAAACCTGTCGACCAACCAGTACGTGTAATCATCGAACCAAGAATAGGTCCACCATCAAGGGTTAATGGTAGTGAAGCCAAATTATTTTCTCCTTTTAACTCAGGATCGTTTAACAAAAGAAATAGCACGGGATTATTCGGAAGGCCTCCTAGTCTTTCAAATTCATACTTTAATAAGGGATCCTTTGCATAGGAATAACTTAAAAGGGAGGTAAGGCCAAGATGAGGTATTTTACTGTTATATGAATCATCACCATCTTTCAAGCTACAATCATCTGGAAGTTGTATGTACAACCAAGATTTATAAATTCCCGTGATGTTTTCATCAAAGCCCTGTTCGCCAGACATACGGAAAAATAAAGTGGCAGCGTGCATATCCCATCCGAATCGATAAGGCCCATAGCTATTACCTTGATTGTGGCGAGGTGATTGGTATTCGAACTTACGCATAGGAGCCAGCTCCTCTAGTAGGCGGTAAGAGCAATATTGATAAGGGACTGGATCTTCATCATATATGGCGATAGACATGCAAAGTAAATCACGGGTAACTTGGGCTTCGTTACCATGGCCATTTACTATTTTTTGATTGAATGGTGGCCATCCAATTTCCATGTCATCAGCGATACGAAGTAAATTACTTTTAATACTATTTCGATCTTCGACAGACATCAAATCATAACACCAATCATAAACCAGCGATGCCGAATAAAGAGCCAATCCAATTTCTCGAGTGATATCAAGAATATTACCAAACTCGACAGAATTAAGATAATCTCTAATTAGAACAATAGCTTCATTACCTAGCTTGAAATCATCAATCATTAAACTAACAAAAGCTTTTGTGATGGCAGCATTTTCAAGTTCTGGATTAAAATCAACTTCGCCATCTTCTTTAAATTCAAAACTGAATGGTTTCATTGCCATCTCTTGAACGTTATTCCAAAGTGGCGCATTTTCAAGTTTTACGAGATTTGATCGAACCGTAGGCAGAGTTTCTTTATTTACCCATATCCTAGGATGCGAATCAGGAGGAACAACTTTTGGTTGATAAGAATAGGCTGCATCAGGAACTACTGGTGGAATGAATAAATTAATTTTTAGAAAATCTAGACGAACACCTTCTGGTAACCATACCTTGATCTCCTGATCTTCTCCAGTGAAATTAAATTTCCCTAATGTTTCCTTACAACTTTCAGATTTACTCCACGGGGTAAATAGAACCCGTCTTGTAGGTCGGCTACTACCAATCGCAATCATTAAAAATAGGGACTCAAATTTATTTTTTGCTTCTTTCATGACCTTGGTGCCTATTTTATCCGTAGCAGAATGAGTATGGATTTCAAAACGACCAGATTGAATAGCTTTTACTTTAAAGGTCAAATCAGCACTTGTTGATAAGGAGCCAATGTTTGTAGTAGTCTCTCTTTGAAGCGAAACACCTTTCTTTTCTTCAAATGAGCTTTGATTAACAATCTCAGATCGCTGAAGATTTAATAGAGCATTTTCAGCAGGAAGCACAGTGACACCATCTAAAGACAGTGAAATATTAGGTATGGATTCATTTTTATTGGTCATGTTATCTTTCATAAGTAGGTCGCACTACAACAGGGATTTTATTAGTCAGCAATTATAGTATGGTGAAAACTAAAATATAAATGAAAACATAGGTGCTAATAAGAGTAAGGTGTTAGGTGATTGACCAACTTCTTATTTTTTCTTATGTCGATAGAGCCAAAGACCTTTATTGTGCAATACAAAAACATTATGCTTAGGATCATAATAACCCTTACCTTCTCCCCATGGTTCGCGAGTCATTTTGGATCCTGTTGGTTTAAACACTTCCCACTTGTTGCTTTTTATATCATATATTGCAAACTGAGTTTTTTGTCTTGGTCCAGCTAGAATAAGCACATCACCAACACTATCATAGGCAAAGATAGTTTTAGCATCATGACCATAGATACGTTTATCTGTGCATAATTTAGTCCACTTGTTGCTTAGAATATCATAACAGAAAAGATCACTCTTTAGAATAGCGTACATTTTTTTGTGTTTCGAGCTATATGCCGTTTGCTGCTCCGAAGATGGTGCAACTTTATCTTTGTGGACAAGATCTCTAATGCTCCGACCATTATTAGGCCTGAGGTTTGCCCATTTGTCATTTATTGCATCATAAGTGATCATCATATGTGCCTGAGGTGTAACGTTTTGAGCAGACACATAAAAAATAATTTTTTTCCATTCTGGTATATAACACATGGCCGCACCCATACCACGGAGTCTAGCAAGTTTGTCATTGCTGGCATAATGTCCCCATTTCTTTTTTATGGGATCAAAAGTCCACATAGATTTGTAGGGGATGCCTTTAGAGTTTTTTCCAATAGTCTTTTTTATTACATCTAGTGGCATATCACCAAATTTATGTTGATTTAATGCTCCGCCACCGCAGTGAGCGCCCGTTCCTTGAATGAGTAGACCGACATTTGGTTCATATACAAGTGTATCCCACGTGTGACCAACCATTAAAGGAGCCTCGCCAATTTTAGTGACACAGTGACCGTCCTTGAATACCACATACTTTTTCCAAAAGGACTTTGCAGCATCGAACTGTTTTTGTTCTTTTTCATTGAATTTTTTGTTGAGATTTTTTTTCCATTGTCTACGCATAAATTGAAGCATTAATTTGTGTTTGGCATGATCGCCACCGATAGGTGCATGAAGGCGATGCCAAGTATTTGAACCAAGATGATATTCCCAAACATCATTGGTTCTTCCAGAACCGTGATTACCACCACAGTAAAGTGCCGACTCACGTTCAGGAGCATGAACCATCTTATTCGTATAGTCGCGAGAATAGGGACCTCCGCGATATGGAGTTTTCAGAATTTTCCCACTAGACATTATTTTTGGATTAGGTAAACGAAGCCCTTGACGATCCCCAAGGTTTTTAATTTTCTCAAGAATCACGGGGTCATTTTTATATGGTAACTGTTTCTCTTGCGCTGTTATGACTATAGTATTTAAAACTATCAACATTGTAATTAGACAAGTTCTTATCAAGTTCATGTTAACTCCTATTAAAATTATTTGTTTTTGATCCAATTTATTTACTAATTTGAAGGTAGATGTTTTTATCAAGAAATCTGCTCCTTATTGTTTTTAAAGAACATGGGTACAGCAAGACGAAAGGGCACACGTTTAGGGCGATTCAATCTTGAAATTACAAGCTCTGCTGTAGCTTGAGCCATAATATTAAGATCCGCATATATACAATATTCAACACCTTCCATTGAATCATAAAATGCGCCAATAGAATTTAAACTAATTCCAGATTCAGTAAAGACATTAGAAATTACTTCTGCATGATAATCTGAGTGACAAATAACGACTTCAGGGCGTTTATTTTTAGGAAGAGATACTAATTGATTTGCCAAATTCGTCAGAGATTTAACTCGATGAAATTCATGATGTACACAGTCTTTGATAGGTGGTAAGCCGCATTCATGCATAGCATGACGGAAAGCACTGAGTCTGAGAACACTATCTGGATTGATATTATATTTTTTTAATCGATATTCATGCCATTCATCACGACCCATTTCATCTGTTGGAGCAGGGCAAGGAGTTTTGGCTCCTATAAAATGAATTCGAGTGAATCCTTTACTGGCAAAATAATGGACGGCATCTGAGTAGCCAGGAACCGGATCAAAGAATATTTGATCCGCTTTAGTCCTAAAAATTTCTTTTGCGAAATCAACTAAGATAACTGGAATTCCAGTATCAATAAGCTCTTTAAGCCAAAGATCGTTTTCAATACATATACTAATAATGACATCAAAATTGGCACCTTTAACATCTTCTATTCTAGGGTGACAAACATGGCTGTGTAAGGGGTCTCCCATACATGTCACTTGTATATTACCCGAATTATTTTGCCAACTACATTGAGTACTTTGGGATTCCATCCTTGGAGTCCAGTCTGTATCATTGAGCTCTAAATCCAACGCACTGAGAATTTTATGTGTGATTGTAGAATAGTAATTTCCATGTAAAAAGTCAGGTATTACAGATTGTGGCCAAATGATACCAATATTGACATTTCTATTTTCAAAGATTAAAGGCTTTGGGTTCTGTGCGACAAATGACCCAGCTTTTTTTTTTCGAATAATCAAACCTTCTTTTTTTAGATCGTCTAGGGCACGCCTAACCGCAGTGCTTCCTACATTCAAAATACCTGGAAGTTCTTCTTGACTTGGAAGTTGAGAGTCAACTGGAAAAGCTCCTTCAGTTATTTGTTTGCGAATCCAAGACTTTACTTGTTCGTATTTTGGGCCTGTAAATTCTGAAAGTAATGTCTCATTCATATAAACAGCCAATCATAAGCAAAATTTTATTTAAAGTGCACTAATAATATTAAAGTGCACTTTAATATTTTACACTTAAGTTGTTATTGCGTCAATGAAAATACAAATAATAAATTAAGAAAACATTAAATTGGGATTTTATGTCTCACAGAAGCAGAATTGATGTATTAGGAAAGCATGATGTCAAAAGTTACTATTATGTATCTATCTAGTTTAATTTAATATAAACATTCTATGATATTGAGTATTACATACTCAAAATAACGTATTTTTAGGAGAAAATTATGAGGATTGCTTACGTATCTACATTTCCGCCAATTGAATGTGGCATAGCCACATATACACAATTTCTATCAGAAGCCATGGCACGTCAGGATAATGAAATCCATATCGTTAGTGAAGATGGTGCCCAGGGTCATAATGTCTATCCTGCTTATACAAAAGAATCAGGGAGTTTATCTAAAGATATCTTTGATATGTCCGTTAAAGTTACTCCTGACGTAGTTCATATTCAGCATGAATTTGGACTTTTCGGCGCTACATGTGGAATTAGTGTTCTTGATTTAATTTATCGTTATCGAGCAAGTAATACTCCAGTAGTGGCCACTTTTCATACTGTACTACCTGACCCCAATCATGTGCAACTTATGATTATGTCAGTCATGTGTAAGGAATTAAGTGCGGTTATTGTGCATGAACAAAGTCACTTTCAATATTTGATTGATGTCTATGGAGCCGACAAATCTAAAATTAATTTAATTCCACATGGGGCACGTGAAATGCCTTTAGTGCCTGATGCAAAAGAAAAGCTGGGATTCAAAGGAAAAAAAGTTGTTTTACTTGCGGGTTATTTTAGACCAACAAAAGGTTTTGATAGAATGGTAGAATTATTTCCAAGAGTTGTTGAAAAAGTACCCGAGGCATTATTAGTTTTATCAGGGAAAATGCGATTATTAGAATATGGTGAATATAGAAATCAATTATTTGAGTTAATTAGCAATTCACCTGTTAAAGATAATATTGAAGTTCTACGAGGTCAATTTCCGCAACACACTTTTGACACGATATTAAGTTCATCGGATATTATGCTTTTCCCATACACAGCCGGAGCGCAAAGTGGTGTGATGGCGCATGCAATGACTTTTGGGAAACCAGTTGTGACTTCTCAGCTACCAGCATTTCATAATATTGTAGAAAAAGCCGATATCGGATTTTCTGCCACAACAGATGATGAATATGTTGATGCTATAGTTAAATTATTAACGGACGATGAGTGTTTTCAAAAATATACTTTAAATGCTTTAAATTATGTTAAAAACACTATTTCATGGGATGTGATTGCGAATAAAACATTAGAAATCTATTCAAGCTTTAATCCAGGTCATAAATGTTCTACCCGTTATGTATATTTTGGTTAATTAATTTTTCTAGGAGTATGTATATTGAAACGTGCGATACAAAACCCACTGATTTCTCCTAAGGATGTCTCTCCTTCTGCAGAAGGCTTTCAAGTTTTAGGAGCTTTTAATCCCGGAGCAACAAGTTTTAATGGCGAAATTTTATTATTAATTCGAGTGGCAGAATCATGTGAACAAAAAGAAGGGTCTATCAGTGTTCCGACATATGTATTCGAAAATGGTACTGGAACCCCCCAAGTGCAGACTTTCGATTTAAATGATCCTGATGTAGAATTAAAAGATACGCGTGGTGTCAAAGTAAAAGGTATGGAATATCTTTCAACTATGAGTCATATTAGGATTGCACGAAGTTCAGATGGTGTAAATTTTACGGTTGACCCAAAGCCATTTTTAGCACCTACTTCTGAAAACGAATGTTTTGGAATTGAAGATGCACGTGTAACTAAAATTGAAGGTCGTTATTATATAAATTACACAATCGTTTCACCAGATAGTTGGTGCACAGCATTAGCTGTTACTGATGATTTTGTTTCTGTAGAACGTCTCGGCATTATATTTCCACCTGAGAATAAAGATGTTTGTTTGTTTCCAGAAAAGGTAAATGGAAAATATATTGCTTTTCACCGTCCCAATAATGGAGGTTTTGGTAAAGCTTCTATTTGGTATGCCGAGTCACCAGATTTGATTTGTTGGGGTAATCATAAATGCATGTTGCGACCTCGTGACACTTCTTATGAGTCAATGAAAATTGGTGGTGGATCTGCTCCAATAAAGACAGACAAAGGGTGGTTGACTATTTATCATAGCAAGGGGGATAACCAGCGGTACAGTCTATTTGCGCTACTATTGGACTTGGAAGAACCTTGGAGAGTAATTAAACAAGCAGTATTACCTTTGCTGCAGCCAGAAGAACCATATGAAACGGAAGGTTTTTTTGGCAATGTTGTTTTTACAAATGGTATGGTTGTGAAAGGTGATGAAATCATGATGTATTATGGTGCCTCAGACGAAACATGTTGTTTAGCAACAGGCTCAATCAAAGAAATATTAAATGACTTATAAGAAAGAGATTTATGATAGAAAATGAAGCAGCTCTCGAGCGTTTGCCCATAATTATTAAGCCTGAGTTATCCAGAGTATTATTACGCCCTTTTGATTTCTCGAATAATGAAAGAATCACCAAAATAATGTCCCGGGTGATGTTGCTTTCTATTAGTGAAGTGGAAGTTTTATTGGAAGATATTTTAAAAAGTTTTTCATCACGTCATTTTAAACTTGAAAAAAAAATATTAGATCGATACGAAGAATTAAAGCCATTTTCTCTTACTGATGAAGAACCCTCTGATAAGCATAAGCTACTTATTGGCTCTTATTTTTTAAGTGAATACTCTCTTGAAGCTGCTGCTATTTTTAATCCTTCTATGATTTTGCACCCGGATCAAAATGATTTGCCGAAGGGAAGCTCCCGATATATTATAAGTTTAAGAAGTACAGGAGAAGGTCATATTTCCTCAATCTCATTTAGAGAATGTATTTTGGATGAAGATGCCAATATTGAACTTATTCCAGCTTCAAAGATCGTTCAGTGTCCTGAACCAATTGAAGATCAGCACTATAACAAAAAAACATTTTCAATGAAATTATTTGAATTAGGACTCACCGGTGATTTTACTAACGATGTTCTCAGTCATTTAGGACATGATTTTATCAGAAAAGAACTTGATTTGGCTCTTGATGACGAAGTCATTAAAAGAAGGGGCACTAACAATCGGTATCTTGAAAGTGCTGAAGGAATAAGAGTACTAGCTCGATCAAATTTTAGAGTTACATTTGATTCCTCATTGGCGTTATCTGAAAAAGTTTTATTTCCACATTCTCCAAGTCAACGCAAAGGTATTGAAGATGCACGATTTGTTCGTTTTGTTGATGACGACAACAGTGTTACTTATTATGCAACATTCACAGCCTATGACGGACGAGTTGTTCTTCCTGAATTATTGGAAACAACTGACTTCCAGGATTTTCATATCATCACACTGAATGGGAAAGCAGTACAAAATAAAGGGATGGCTCTATTTCCTCGAAAAATTAATAAAAAATATTATATGTTATCTCGTCAAGACAATGAAAATATTTTTTTAATGTCTTCAGATAATATTCATTTCTGGCATGAAGAAAAAAGAATATTGCAACCAACTTATCCATGGCAATTTGTCCAATTAGGTAATTGCGGATCTCCTATTGAGACTAAAGAAGGTTGGCTGGTACTAAGTCATGGCGTCGGCCCTTTACGAACATACTGCATCGGAGCTTTTCTATTAGATTTAGAAGATCCAACTAAGATTATTGGTCGATTACGTGAACCTCTTATTAAGCCCATTGCGGAAGAGCGTGAAGGCTATGTGCCTAATGTCGTCTACTCCTGTGGGGCGGTTATCCACAATGAATATCTGTTCATTCCATACGCTTATTCAGATGTCGGCTCACGTTTTGCAAAGATCAACACAAAGAGTCTCTTGAAAATGCTACTTGAAAAAAAATAGGTTGTTGATGTGTTGATATAAGAAACAATGATAAATCACCAATCATTCAAACGATTTGATTTATAATTGAAGATGCTTTTTTCTGAATTCCATTGGATTAATCATTGTGTATTTCCTGAAGGCTCTGGCGAAATAATTAGGATTTGTAAAGCCTAAACTTGATGAGATTTCTTTGATGGAGCATTTGGTCGAGACTAACATTGCAGATGCTTTTTCAATTCTTATTTTATCCATATAATCTTTTGGACTTATATTGTATTTATCCTTGAATAATCTAAAAATACTCGCTCTTGTATATTCCAATTGTTCTGCCAATCCTTGGACAGTAAGAAAATTATGCGAATCATTATCGATCAACCATTTGGTTTGTTCGGCTATGTCTAATTGATCAATAGATGTAGAGTGATTTTTTTCTAAATATTCGATAAATGACCATGCCAGTTGGATAGGCGATGATTGAAGCGGAATCGTATATCCCAAGCTCATTTGACATTTTTTCAATATAGGATTTATGAGTTCCATATTAGCACCATAAATAATCGGATTTTGATAATCAATTTTAAAATTCGTGAGAATATTTATTAATTCTGGGCCAATCATATTTAACCATGTGAAGTTCCAATGCGGACTTTTACCCATACCATATTGATAAAATTTATTAGGAAAAAAGAAGAAGATATCACCTGTCTTTACGTCATAAGTTCTTTCGTTTGATTTAAAATAGCCCTGACCTGAAGTAACAATATGTGCTGCAAAAAGAGAGGATATTTGTTGATTCAAAAAACCATTTTCACATTTCATTTCTCCTAATTTATGGAGATATATGGATTTTGCTTTCTGAGACAGCTGAGAAGGTTCCTTGAGTAACCACTCTTTGCATTTCCAGTAGTTACCTTGCACATTACGAATCATTATTATCCTCTAGTTGTTGGTTCCTTTTTTTTATAATGCTCTATTAATCTCATTTTAGCACTAATATGGCATGAATTGATCAATATATATTCTCATGCAATTATGCGCTGATATATATATGTTATACATTAGTATCCTTTTTAATCCATTATTACTCTTTAATATTTATTAGAGTGCTGACAATTGTTATTAAAACTTCAGGGGAATTAAAATGATAGAAGCATGGATAGAAAGCTCATTAATAAGAGCAACCAATTTATCTAAATCGAAATTAAACAAACCGTTGGCAATCAAAGTAATGAAAAACGAAGTTCGTTCATTTCAGATCGTAGTAAGAAATAAGAGAAGTCACAATATTAGTTTGCATCTTAATTCAAATGATCCCAATAA
The DNA here is from genome assembly GCA_002746535.1 of Planctomycetota bacterium. Taxonomy (GTDB): domain Bacteria; phylum Planctomycetota. The sequence goes on along the minus strand of NVWA01000017.1, from coordinate 87,664 downwards.
CATTAGAATAAGAAGTGTTGGAATGGTTCCCATGGCTCATAGAAACACTGAGATGAGTGATAAAAAAGGGGACGTTGACCTGCAACTAAGCTATCCCGGTTTTGTGCCAGATCCGTTGTTAGATCAAACAGAAATATTATTAGGAGCCTACGAAACAAGATCATTTTGGATAACCGTAAATTACAAAAGAAAACTAAAGCCAGGTATCAAAAAAATATCTCTGAATCTATTGTGCGATGAAAAGAAGATAAAACAATTTAAGATACAACTCAATACTTTAAATTTCAAAATACCTCCTAGAAAAAACTTCCCTGTTACTCATTGGTTTTACATTGATGCCATCATGGATTTCTATAAATTCGACAATTTCAATAATGATTTTTGGAAAATGATAGAAAAATACATGATCAATCTTGTTGAACATGGAACAGACACCATTTTTGTACCGGCTTTTACACCACCGCTGGATGGAATCAAGAGACCTAGTCAATTAGTAAACGTAATGATGACATCAAATCAAACATATAAATTTGATTTCAAATTCCTTAAGAAATACATTCAACTGGCTAAGAAGTGCGGTTTCAGACATTTTGAATGGTCTCATTTAGTTACTCAATGGGGAGCTAAAAACGCCTTACGGATATATAAAGGTAACGGAGAAACTGAAGAGCTACTATGGAAGCCAAACACATTGGCTACATCTAATATATACTTAGAGTTTATGAGTCAATACTTAAAAAAATTAAAATCATTTCTTGATAAAGAAAAAATATTTAAAAATTCCTTTTTTCATTTGTCTGATGAACCTCATGGTGAAGAACAACTTAAAAACTATATGAGCTTTAAAAATAAAATAAAAGTAATTGCTCCATGGTTATCTTTTATGGATGCTGTTAGCGAAATAAAATATGCAGAAAATGGTGTTGTTGATATGCCTATTGCCGCCTTAAAAAATTCAATAAAATTTATTGATAGAGGCTTTGAGACTTGGTGTTATTTTTGTTGTGGCCCACGAGGTCAATATTTAAATCGTCTGTTGGATACACCTTTACCAAAAATATCAATGTCAGGCACATTGTTTTATAAATGGCCTTTTAAAGGTTTTCTACATTGGGGTTATAATTACTGGTACAAAAGATCTTCAAGAACTCTAGCAGACACATACACAACTTCTGACGCAGATGTTTGGCCAGCATGGCCATATGGAGATCCCTTTGTTGTATATCCCGGCAAAGATGGTCCTATAGATTCTATTCGCTGGGAAATTTTTGGAGAATCCTTACAAGACTATGACATCCTTCAAGCATTAAAAATAAATAGAAATGATCCCATTATTAAACAATTAAACAGCTTTGAAGATTTCCCAAAATCTATCGCTTGGAAAGAAAAATTTAAAGAGAAGTTATATGCACTAGCAGAATAGTCATATTTAAGGTATATGAATTAATCTCAAGTAGGCATTGTTAAGAGGATTGAAAGTTTCGGTGATTTCTAATACGCGGGTATAATGGTTGTGGGGCTGAGGCTACTTTCAAAAGCTGTTTGTTATCGGCTTTATATATATTTTTTAATTATTGTTTAATTCTACTGAACATTGTGGAGTTAAGTCCGCTTGTAAGCGGATGGAGCAGTTTAATTTGGAGATCTATATGAAAAATGTAACTTTATTTTTTTCTCTAATGATTTGTATGTTTAGTAATTTGAATTCTGTCGAAAATGGGAATAGATCTATTTACATTGCTAATGGAGATTACTGGATTGTTGCTAATCTTACTGAGATTATAGATGGGAAAAGCAAGAAAATGAAACATAAAGCTAAAATTAAGATAAAAAACCAGGCTGGGAAAATTGTTTTATTTCTTATATTGCCCACAGGTGGGCTTAATAAGGTTATTGGTAAGGTGGAAGAGGGAATGTTTATCGCTAAAAATAATTCAAAAATTTTAAATACAACCTATATTGGCATCTTTAAAGGTAATAATACTATTGAAGGTAATGTGAAATCTATCAGTCCTGACGGCAGTTGGTTAATTAAAGGTAAATTTAAAATTTACCCAATTAAAAAATGATTATTTCTAATTCGATTTTTAATTTATTTCAAAGGGATTGATTATTTTCATAAGCGTGAGAATTCTTAAGTTTTATTTCTATTAGGGGTGGCGTAAATTTAGAGAATCGAGGGTCATACAAAGTGTTTAATTTTATGCATTTACTATCGGATTTATAATATGTATAAATTTTTCATAATATTTTTAAATGTAATTTTATTTTTTAATTTTATTACATTTGCTGAAGAACCTAAAAAAGACCCACTATCTACAAAAAGTAAAGATGAAATCAAAATAGATCGGCTTAGTAAAAAATTTTATTTTGCTGCTGATTTAATATCAAGTAAAAGAATGCTGGAAGTATTGGCCTGTACAAGGCGAGGGCCAATCCATGAATCCGTTTTTTTAATTCCTCCTATTGGCAAAAAGCTTTATCGCGGATTAATATCTATTGGACTAAATGATGCTACCAAATGGCAGCTTCCAGTTAAATCCGGTATTACTGGTTTTGATTTAAGTCTTGGCAATAAAGTAATTATGAAAGTATACTGGGATGGTCAAGAAGAATCAGAAGCTGTTTTTATTGAAGATTTGCTTTCTTATGAGTCAGCTCAAGTACCTATGATGATACGTGGCTGGACTTTTAAAGGCGAAATGGTTACGAAAGATGGAAGAGTATTACCACCTGATAATATTGAAATTTCATTAGAAAATAAGGATAGGAAAAGCAATTCATCTATATTATTATTAAACCCAATCAATTTTTTAGAAGTAGGGGAGCCGGAATATATTATTGCCGATAAATTTGTAACATTATTGAAGCCTTTAAATGATTTGAATAAAAAAAAGGGAATTATCATAATGCAACCAGTGTCTGAGTCTCAAATTGTAGCTATGAATATAAAACGATACCCTAAAGACGAAGGATTATTAAACCAAAATATAAGTTTAGCTAAAGACATAGATCAATTGAAATATAAATTTATTCATGAAATTAGAAATCAGATGTTTGCAGTTATTAAATCGGGCAGTGATCCAAAGATATCAATGGAAGATCAGGCTAAATTAATTACAGAATTTAAGAAAATTGAATTAAATTCACAAATTCTGCTAAACAAAATTCACTATTTATATTACTTGATGTTACAAGTTGAGCTCCAAGTAATAGAAAAGCATATGGATAAAAAAAGTCAGGCGTATTGCGAGTTTAAAATATTTTCAATAGAATTAATAAAATGTGTGTCGGAAGAGAAAAGGTATATTTATGAAAGTCATGTCAATAAATTAAAAGAGTTTTTACTCATTCAAAAAGGTGAAAAAGAGGATGCTAAAAAGATGAGACTACAAATATTAATGGATGATACCAACGCTAATATTCATAAACTAAAATTCAGACCTATTCTTTTAGAAAGCCAAATCAAAGGAGATGAAGCACGATTAAAAGAGCAAGACGTGGTAAATAGTGTCGTCGTGAAAGACGCTATCTCAAAAAGTGTTATTAGGAATAAGCTCGATAAATTATTCTACGAAAAAATATTGCAAAAAGAATATCTTAAAATCATATTACTTAATTCTATTCAAAAAGATTTAAGCTTAGAAAGAAAAGCTAGTCCAGAATTAATTGCTTTTAAAAATGCCACCATAGATGTTTGCCAAGTAAAACTAAGCATTCAGAAGAATGCTTATGAAAACCGACTTATAACTTTAAAAGAATATCTGAATGAATACAAACGTGACCAAAAATATTACATAGATGAAATTAAAAAAGCAAATAAGAATTTAAAATCAACAAACGATCAGATCAAAATATTAGAAGACACTCGAAAAAAATTTAATTTTGATTTGACTAATTGCTTTGCTTTTGAAGAAAAATACAAACACCTTATATATTGATTATTCAATAGGGAAGTAAATGACAGACCTTAAAAAGTACTTTTTTGATTAATGTGCATTTTATGGTCTGTCCTTTTCTATTTTTTTACTTTTTTCTTTTTCAGGGTGTCCTAGAAATTAATAGGGACTTTAATTGATCAGCGACAAAAATATTTTCGTAGAACACTATCAATCATCAAAAAATGATCAGAGAAAGAACTAGGTCATTCGCCTAGGGTCTGGCATACTAGGTGAGAATTAATAAATCATTAGTTTCTATCTTTATTAGGATTTTTAATTCTAATTATTCATGAAACGTTTCGATTAATTTCTGTACAATTCCTCCCGCAATTAATTTAATAAAAATATTTTTTGAAATTATTCTTGCCTTAACATAGGCAATGTATAAGTAATTATTGAAATCGTGGTATACAACAATTAGGGAAAGAGGAAATATGGTTACATTAAGTAAGGGAAAAGTATTGGTAATGTGCTGTTATTTTATAGTGAGTTTAATGTTCCTTTTGCTGGTTGGATGTGTCGTTCAAAAAACTAATACAAGTTCTTATGCTCCTTCAAAATACCGTATTGTAGACCAAATGAATTTCCCTGAAGTACCTCTCGTAAGAGCAAACGTCTGCAAAGATATGAAGCTAGACGGGAAGTTAGGTGAAGCTTCCTGGAAAAAAGCCCGCGTGTATTCTGATTTAACCAGTGATGGTGGTGAGGGACTTTCGGACTTTCCAACAACTTGTCGCATCTTACTTGAAGGACGCACTCTGTGGATTGGAATGAAGTGTGATATTCCATTAGACAAAAATGGAATGGTTGTAAAAAATGCTTATAGCAAGGAATATTTTGAGATCTTCATTGACAATGGATGGACTTGTCGGACCTTTCATCAAATAGAGATTGATATGCGTTGGGGGCTTTCAATTCCTGGTGTACCCAAAGAATTAAAAGCTGTTGAGTACGCTTATGATAAATATGAAATGGGCTATACAGCTGAAATTAAAATTGATCTGGATAAATTGGACCAAATTGAAAAACCAAATCTTGAACGCATAGGACTGAATATTACTAGAAGTGCCTTTTATCAATGGAGAAGAGAACAGTCTCTTGTTGGTATTGTTGGGCAATCACAAAAAGCTCATCAATTCTGGACAGTAGATCTAACTGGCAACGCCACAGAACGATTGCCAACATCAGCTTATAAACCACTTTTTCAATCTAAAGTAAATCTGCCAGTATTGGCTAAGATAATTATTAGTGAGTGGGATAAGATAAAAGACCAATTTAAAAAAGATAACAACTGGGGCCTAATGGATATCCGCTATAGACGGTTGCAATGGTTCCTTAAACGAGCAAAAAAAGATCCTTGGGGTCGAAAATCTCAATTGGCAACTGTCTTATATCAAACGTATCTGGCATTCATTAAAGTAGATAAAACATTATCGTCGTCTGATCGAATAATAGGTTTTACAAAGTCATTGGTCAAGTATTCTGTTGAAAACCCCGGTCCAATGATGCCAAGCAATTGGGAAGAGAAAGCTTTCTTTTCAAGTATAGATGGTACTGCACAACCCTATACCTTTTACAAACCTCGTAATCATGATGCATCAAAAGCTTATCCTCTAATGGTATATTTGCATGGTTCAGGAAATCCTCATTATGGGGCTGGAACATTATTTGAACGTAATTTTGAACATGAGAATCGCTATATTAAAATCAAAGTCAATTGTCGTAAAGCTGGGAAGTATGGGCCGATAGCGACTCGAGACATCATGGAAGCGATTGCAAATGTTAAAAAACATTATCGCATAGATAACAATCGTATTTACCTTTATGGTTATAGTCGGGGTGGTGAAGCGACACTTAAGCTTGGTCCACTTTATTCGCATATGTGGGCAGGTCTTGCCTGTTTGGCAGGTTGGAGTAAAGGTGATAATCTTGAGAATCTAATAAACTTGCCTATTCTTGTCGTGCATGGTGAAAATGATTCCGTCATAAAATATAATCGAAACACTAGCATTAATGTGATAAAGATGCAAGAAGCAGGCGTACCCATTACAGTTAATTTAATTCCCGCGACAGGTCACGGTGTGCCTCATGCAGGCGATGAAGACTGGTTATTGCAACATAAGAGGGTGCGTGTACCAAAAAAAATAATCTGTAAAACTGAAAAAAATGATCCACGTTTACTGAAAAATTACTGGGTTACACTTTTGGGTTTGGATGAAATTCATAACCAGGCTGCGATTGTTGCTAAAGTTAATAAAAAAAGTTTGGATGTTAGAACAGCCAATACGATCGAATTTGCCATCAATTTAATTGATCTGAGAAATGCTGGATATAAGGTCGAGAATATTAAGATTAATAATAAATATGAATTACCACTTCCTCTGACGGACTTTTGCCGGTTGAGCTATAACGGTAAGCTTTGGCTACTCGAAGGTTTGCAAAAGGAGCCGAAAATTGATCTGACAAAATATCAAGCAGGTGGTGTCGAGAATATCTATTGGAATGGTCCTGTTTTGGTGGTTGCGCCTGTTGAACTAATGGAGTTTGCTAAATATGTGGCCACTCGTGATATGAAACAATCTAACTCTCGTTTTATTAAAATACCCGTAAAACTTGATACCGAGGTGACTGAAAAAGAGATCGCCTCTCATAATATAATTCTTGTCGGTGGACCGCAAAGAAATAAACTGAGTAAAAAACTGACAAGTCTCGAATGGCCACTTAAGGAGAATGAAAATAAAATAAAAGTAAGCAATAAGGAATACGACTTGAATGAATATGGCTATTGGATCATCACACGCAATCCCAAGGCACATAATAGACGGGTCTGGATGATGTCTGCGAAAAATATAAAAGCATTTGATCGCAAATCAGCTATGGTGAACACGGGTATATATTTCAAAGTCAGACCAGACATATTAATATTTCATATTAAAGACAATGAGGTCAAGGCCTTACAGCAGCTAAACGTAAATTGGAAACTTATGCGAGGCAAAATGTATCCTTGGTAATGGCGATGAAGAAGTAAAGGTCTGTCCCTTAAAATTACTTCTTAATTTTTAAATTCGGGTGAACATTTTCTGATATATTCAAGCGTTTGTACAAATTCATCTTGTTTTGTAAAATATATCATAATAAAATGACCATCCAAAATACATATGCTCTTTTCTAAAATGTGCCGAGATACAGCAGCAATGTTAACGTGAGCATATTTCGATTCTTTTTCTTTTAATATAAAGATTAATATCAGCGGAATCATTCTTTTAACTAGTGCATCGAATTCTTAATAGGCTATTTGTTCATTATGAATTAGTTGCGACATATTCTTTTAAGCTAATTCCTAAATCTTCACGGCATTTTTCACCACAATTACATATTTGTACAACTTCCGCTTCACTTTGATTAAGGCAATTTAAATACAAATGATATACCTCCTCACCAAATTGCCGAATTCCAATTAATATCAATGATTTATTTTTAGGATCTTTAATTACTTCCAAGTCTGTCGTGCTCTTTTTACTTGAATACTCTTTTATTAATGCGCCTAATGAGAAGTCAAATAAATAGAACTCCTTTTCATCATCTTTTGAAATCTGGTCTGTCTTCTGATTCCCAAAATATTTGAGAAACGCTACATAATCATCTGGTAAAGTTATTGATGTAAGTTTTTTCAATTCGCTTATTTGATCTTCAGTTGCTTCGCCGATCATTGATTTAATTTTTGACTTCCTTCCCTTAATTTTTTCTATGACGTATTTCATATCAAAGGACATCCACCAATCAGTGTGTTTCATAAAGCAGTAAACTCCGTTACATAAACCTTAAGTTTTTGTTTTATTCATAATATAAAATAAATATCCTATATCACCATTTAATAAAAAACTAATTAAAGGTAACATGTATACTAGTAAAAGTGCTTTAAATTGAATTTAAAGCATTATGGTAAAGATTCAAATATTTTCATCTGGTTGCATATAAAACATAGTTAATCATACTGCCATATAGTGATAATTTGAAGGTAGCAGTTGTTAATAATAAGAGTCGCAATAGTCAGTGAATATAAAGCTTTAACAATTCTAATGTATTTCGACCAGAGACTCAGGCTCGAAATGCCTATCATTTATATAAATGTAATGATGCTTTGACAAGTAAAACAGGTGATTCTCTGATGAGCCAAAATTTGAGATTGGAAAAGTAATATTTAATTTAGGATACTTAATGAACATTTTAAAATTAGGGTTGCATTAACAGATAAGGCATATATACTCAAGATGAACTCAGGAAATGGCTCTTTTGTTTCCTTTTAAGCTCACATCGTTTTTCTTGAATGTGAGTATCTTAACTCATAAATTTATCTTCATTTAACAGTAGTTATTTGTGCCTTTTTTTAAGATTGGATAATATAAAAAATATGAGCAAAAAATATTTCGATCCAGCGATATGCGGCCGTGTGCGGCAAATGGCTCTTAAAAGTCAAAAGATTGTTGAAGGTTCGCGAGCTGGCCTGCACAAAAGTCGTATGCGGGGAATGAGCACTACCTTTTCGCAACACCGCCAATATGTTCATGGAGATGATTTACGTCATTTAGACTGGAAAGTCTTCGCTAAAACAGACAAATACTTTATACGTGAATTTGAAGCTGAGACAAATCTAGAGTGTCGTATCTTTTTAGATTGTAGTGAATCGATGTTCTATCAAAGTGAGTATGCATCCATATCTAAGTATGATTATGCTGCTACCCTTGCAACCACCTTATCATTCATGCTATTAAAAGAGAAAGACAGTTGTGGCTTGATCCTCTTTGATGATAAAGTGCGTACTATCATGCCGCCTCGTAGTTCTCATTCTCATTTTCTAAATATGGTAGAAACCATGGAGAATATTACTCCCGGAAAAAACTCAGACCTTAATGCTGTCTTGCTTAAAAGTGGTAGTCAGTTCAAAAAGAAAGGCATAGCGATTGTCATTTCTGATTTTATTATGGATGTTCAAAAATTAGCTCAGGGTTTATCTCAATTGAATTTTTCAGGTCAAGATGTCATCTTGATGTTAGTAGAAGACCCTGCAGAACGTGATTTCCCTTTCAGTGGTCAAACTCGATTTTTAGAAGTTGAAGGCGATGAAAAATTATTATGTGACGCTAGCGATTTGCGTGACATATATCTAGAGGAACGTTCAGCGCACCACCAAGGAGTAAGAGACATAGGTCGCATTTTTGCATACCCCTTAGAGATTTTACCCACGGACCAACCTTTAGAAGACGTTCTCGCAGGATTTTTAGTTGCCAGAATGGGAAAGGTTGTGTAAATTTGGGACTCTTTCAAAACCCTTTATTACTTATTGGTCTTAGTGGTGTCTTTATACCATTCATCATAGAATGGCTTTTTCGACGTCGCCCACGACAAGTTTCTTTACCTACATTACGTTATTTGCTTCTACGAAAAGAGCAGAAAGATATGCGTCGTCAGAATCGCATCCTTCTACTTATTAGGGCTTTGGGTTGTTTGCTAATTGCTTTATCTGTAGCAAGACCTGTTTTGCATAATGAAACTACTGGAGTAAGTACGAACAAAGATATGATTTTTCTTATTGATGGAACAGCCTCAATGGGTCAGCAAGTTGGCGTTACAACAGCTTTCAAAACGGCTACTCGACAAACTTCAGATTATATCAGCTCACTGCCTAAAGGATCAAAAGTTAGTCTATTTGTTCTGACTCATCGAGTTGAAACTATAATTGAAAATGAAATTGATTTATCTATCGTAGCAGGTCGTTTAAGACCTCTGGAATCCAGTTCGGGCTCTGCTCCAATAGGGGTAGGGTTAACTTTTTTACAGAAGTATATTGAGGAGAATAAATTGGAAAATCCTGAAATCTATATATTTTCAGATTTCCAAAAAATAACATGGGCCCGATCAGAGAAATCCATCAGTGATGCGGCTACAGCCATGAATGATTTGGCAAATAAAGGAACACTGAATCTGATAGATATGGGAGGAGGAGGTGAGTACAACTTAGTCCTGAAAGAATTTGCTCCCATAGATCCAGTTTTAGCTGTTGGACGACTTGTATCATTCAAAGGCACTGTGGATATCGTAGGTAAACCTCCTGGCGATTTAAAGATCCCTGTTAATTTTGTCGTTAATGGGATAAAGAAAAATGCTCGTGAAATCACTGGTCCAGGACGGGTAGATTTTGAGTTTCGATTTCCTAAAGCTGGCGAATACTTAGTCACCATAGAAATAGAAGGGGATAATTTTGCCACTGACAATAAACGTTCCTATTTATGTAAGGTTTCAGAAGATGTGCGGGTTCTCCTTCTTGATAAAAAAGAAGGTATACATGATGGCTGGTTTTTTCAACGGGCTATTGATCCTCCTGTAAAGAAAGGTCAAGATAGACTTTCACCTTTTGGAGTAAAGGTCGTAAATACAAGTCGTGCCGTTTATGAAAACTTTCATGAGTACTCTATTATCGCACTCTCAGCAACAGAGGATCTAGATAAATCTCTTGCAGCTAAGCTAAACAACTTTGTTCGTGACGGAGGAGGACTTATCGTTTTTGGAGGAGACATCAACGCTTATCACTACAATCAGCATTTATATAAGGACGGGAATGGAGTTTTACCCTATAAGTTAGATTCTAAATCTCGAGACTTAACAAAAGGTAGTATTAGTTTTACCGCCTCTAGCCATCCTTTGGCTGCAAGTTTTACGACACTAACCAATGCTATACCATTAGGACGAATATGGCCTATAGCACTAAAAAAAGGCGAATCTTTAATGGAAGGTGTAGATGTACTGGCTCACGCTCAAGTAGGAGAAGAAATGATGCCATTGATCATTGCCAAGAAAACTGGTAGAGGAAGTTGTGTCTATATTGGTACGACTGCGGGTATAAATTGGAATCTTTTTGCAGGTGATCCCGTTTACGTGACATTTTTTCAAGATCTTTTGCGTTATCTCATTGGGAATCCTGATAAGGGAGTTAACTTAAACATTGGGGAACGTTTCGAAGAACCTGTTCTTGTTTCCGCTCAACACTTACTTTTGAACGGACCAGGAAGAATGCGAGAACGACTTACACCAAAAAAATATTCATCTGAAATTGATTCACCACTGAAAGTTCGTTTTGAAAATACTTCAAGAAATGGTGAATATGTCATTGATACCATACCAGAGGTAATGAAACGACGACGATTTGTGGTCAATGCATCTGATGAAGAATCAGATCTTGCACGATTATCGGAAGATGAAATTCGAGGTTCCCTAGGTGGTGCTTCTTTAACTTGGATTGCCCCTGATGATGATACACTTTTCAGAAAATCAGAAGGGAAAGCTCTAACTGATTTGGCTTTCGGCATCTTATGGGGATTAGTTATTCTGCTTATTACAGAATCTTTCCTAGCAGCTCGTTTTGGTCTTCGCCGTGGCCAAGGATTACAAACACTAACTAACTCCTCTTCTGGTATTAAAACGACTATTTCTAAGGAGAATTCATAATGTTTTCCTTGATGAATATACCAAGATTTATAGCTGGGGACCTAATGGTTGCTCTTCTTTTTACCTTGGCTGTGGGTCTTTTCTTTTTTCTTACATGGGTCTATCGAATAGAAGGCCGTCTGATTACTTTTCGTCAGAGGCTCATTCTTAATTCCATACGTGTCTTTTTGATTTTATTAGTTTTAGCAATGATTGCCCGTCCGGCAGTTAAAATAGTACTTATAGAAGAAAAGCAACCAGTTGTGGCTTTTTTAATAGATAATTCGACAAGCATGAACTACCCAGCAGAGCGTACAAATCCTCTTATCAATGGTCGACCTAAGGCAACTCGCAGACGTATTGATGCGGCAGAATCAGCCATTAAATTATTAGCCCCTTCCATCAGCAAGACTCACGACCTTAAGCTTTATACCTTTTCTGATATGCTTCAATATAAGAAAGACATAGCAGAAGGGGAGACACTTGGAGATTCTATACCAACGGAGGGCACCTATACTCATATTGGAGATGCTTTGGGAGATCTAATGAGTGATTTACAACAACGTCGCATTGCTAGTATCTGCATACTTTCCGATGGCCGTCAGACAGGTGGACGTAAATTGGAAGAAATCCAAAAAATTGCGCTTCAAGGAGATGTGAAAATTCACACCCTTACTTTTGGTTCTGAATTCCCCTTGCGAGATCTATCTTTAGAGGAAGTTAATGCACCGCCTGATGCCAGTCTTGGTGATGTTTTATCTTTACATTTGCGCATCATTAATCAAATCGAAGATCCTTTAAGAATAGAGATTGAGCTTCAGGAAGAAGGGAAAACAATATTAAAGCGAAAAGTAAAATTGAAGAGGGGGGAAAACAGTATCCCCTTACATACCATTCCAACTGTGGAAGGTGAACGTCGTTACAAAGTGATTTTACCTATACTAGAAGATGAAATTGATGAAACAAATAATGAAGCTGAAATAGTAGTTAAAGTAGTCAAGCGTACCCTTAGGGTTTTACTGATTGCAGGGGAACCAAATCGGGAGTATCACTATTTGGTTCCAGCCTTACTAAGGGACCCTATTATTGATATGAGTACTTTTTTACAAAACTCTGATATCAACTATGTTCAACAAGGGAATCATTCCATTGAAAGATTACCTAAAACAACTAAGGAGTGGGAAGCCTATGATGTCGTTTTATTATCTGATATAGATCCCACAAAGTTTACTCCTCAACAAGAGTCAGGTTTGGAACACTTGGTCAATAAAGGTGGGGGATTGATGGTTATTGCTGGGCGAAATTTTGGCCTATCTCGGTTACTACAAGTTCATTCGGCTAAAATGCGTCAACTTCTACCAGTAGAAATAGAGAAAACTCGTTTTCCTGATTATGATAAAATATTAAATAAACCTATAACATTAAGCCTCACACCATCAGGAATGGCACACCCTATTCTCTTCTTGGCAACAGACCCTAAATTAAATGCAAAAATCTGGGATACGCTTCCAAAATTTTATTGGATTCACCCAGTACTCAATCTAAAACCCGGAGCCGTTTCATTATTAGAAAATAAAAATGAAAATGAACCCCAAACTGCAATGGCCATACATCGATATGGTGAAGGAGCTGTACTTTATCTTGGTATCTCTAGTCTTTGGCGTTGGCGTTTCCCCTATGGTAGTTATGACTATGACCGATTATGGACTCGTGCAATCCGCTATTTGGGTGAAACGCGTCTTAAGGGTATGCAAAAACAAGTATCTCTCTCCTCAGACAAACAGCTCTATGCTCCTGGAGAAAGAATTAGGCTTATGTTACGTATTCTTGATCCGGCTTTACTTGTCCAACTAAAAGGGCAGCCGATCTTCGCTTCTGTGGCAGGGGCTAAAGGTGATTCCTTGATGGTCACCTTGCGACAATCAGGCAAGGCACCTTTGTTCGAGGGTTTCACCGTTGCCCGTAATGTTGGTCAGATATTGACAAAAGTACGACAAATAGCTCCTAATTCAGACTCTGAGGCGAAACCTCTATTTGAAATTAAGCACAGCTTTACCGTTAATATGCGTTCTTTAGAACAGGTAGATACTCGTGCTGATTTGGAAGGAATGAAGGCCTTAGCAGAAAGTACCGGAGGGGAATTCTATTCTTACAGAGAGATGTCGACGCTAAATGAATTACCTTCAAAAATTTCCACAGAACCACAAATAATCCGAAAAGAACGTATCGAAGAGGTTTGGGATAGTATTACGATTTTAATTTTGTTTTTATTATTAGCATCCTTTGAATGGGCATTAAGAAAAAAATGGAGACTGTTATGAAAAACTTTCTTATTCTTACAATTTTTTTTATCTCCTTATTTTCTCTAGGAGCAGAAGATGATGCCGTAAATAAAATGATGGCAGAAAAAGAGAAAGAAAAGGGGGCTGTATTTGTTGGGCCTGATCCTGCTTATTTAGTGATGCCTCGACCATTAGAGCGAACGAACGTATCACGTGATCTCCTGACGGATGAAGTAAAGAAAATGATTCAGATGTCGCTATCTTATTTAGCTGATAATCAATCACCGGATGGTAGTTGGTCTGACAAACAATTTCCTAATAATACAGGTGTGAGTTCCCTCGCGTGTTTGGCCTTTATGGCCGCAGGTGATAGGCCTCGTATAGGTAAATATGGAAAAAATTTAGATAAAGGTATTGGCTTTCTATTACAATCAGCAAAGAGTGGTGGCCTTATAGCAGGTGCTGGCTCTTCAAAATTTAGTCCTATCTATGAACACCTTTATGCTAGTATGGCTTTAATTTATGCTTATGGTGAGGCACCCTGGTATCCACATCTCCGTAAGGTTATCTCCAAGGCATTACAAGTCATATTTCAATCTCAACGTCGAGATGGTGGATGGAGATATTTAGCTTCCAAGGAAGGTCGTAGTGATGTTTCGGTGACTACCACAGCAATTTGGGTTTTGCGATCAGCCAAAAAGTGTGGGTTTCATGTACCGAAAAAAGCGATAGCAAGTGCTACAAAACTTATAGATCAATGTGCGAAACCTGATGGCAAATTTCATTATCGCATGGGAGGTAGATTAATTTCTCCAGCTCTTGCAGGTAAATGTATCGTTTCGTTGATGAGCTCTGGGCGACTTGATCATCCACTTATTGCTATAACTCGTGATGAGATTGCTTTCGATTTTAAAAGGTATTCTGTAAAAGATCTTGGTGCTAGGCGTTATGCAGTGCATAATATTTTTTCTGCTTCTGTAGGTATGTATCCATGTGGTGATGAATATTGGGTGCCATGGTTCAAAAAAAGTACTGCCGTTTTGAAAAGCTTACAGCGCAAGAACGGGGAATTTTTTGATGACTTTCAGAATACAATATATCCAACAGCTTTTGCTGTCATTACTCTCCAAGCTCCTTTAGGTTACCTGCCTATTTACGAAAGATAAATTGATGAAAACTGAGAAAACAAACGAGTCGTCGAACAATATGCTTAAGGGGGTTATCAAATCCTTTCGTAGACGTATAAAAAAAGGTATTTTGCTACTTGGCATATCTCGACTGTTGGTCTTGGTCATATTATTGTTGTTGGTTTTATTTAGTTTAGATTGGTGGCTTCATTTTCCTGCAGGTATACGTCTTGTTCCAGCTCTTATTTTCTGGAGTTCTATATTTTCTTTATTCTACTTTACAATCCTAAGGCCCTTAAAAGAACATTGGGATGATCAGGATGTACTGAATTATTTGGATAGACAACGTTCAGAAAGTGGCTTGTTAGACCTTATGGAGCTCGAAAAAGGAGAATCCATTCAAGAAACGGATAACGAGAATGGTTTAGCCATGATAAGTGCTTCGAAAGAGGCCTTGAGCCAGAATTTAAACAAAGAGGTTGGGCAAGTATTTGGTGGACCTGCCATGACTCGCTGGTTTGGTGCTGCAGCATTTTGTTGTCTATTTTTCATTCTATTAACAATACCTTTATTAGATTATTTAAAAATAGGATCTATTCGATTATTAAATCCTTTTTCAACTAAACCATGGCCTCATCATACTACCATTAAATTAGAAAACCCACAAAGTAAGGTACTTATTGAACGTGGTGATGCTTTTACGCCAAAAATTCCTCAAGGTGAAACCTTTACCATACGTGCAAAGATCATTGGGGAAATGCCACCTAATATCGTGATTACCTATAAAACTGAAGATGCAGGACATAAAATCAAACAACGATTACAAATTGATGAAAAAGGATTTGTCACTTATACTTTCGATGAAGTAAATTCAAAAGTTAGCTTTTGGTTGACGGGCGGTGATTATGAAACTTTAGAATATACCATTGACATAACTCGACGGCCACGATTGAAGGAAATAATGGCCCATTATGAATTTCCACCTTATGCCGGTTTACCTAAGAAGTCTGAAAGATCGGGAGATTTATCTGGTATCGAGGGAACAAAAGTGCGTTTGGAATTTTTGGCCAATATGGAATTATCTAAAGCATTTTTTCTTTATTATAAAGAGGGTGAATCAAAGCCTCAGCGTGAGGAACTTGTACTCAATAAACCTGACCGTTTTCAGAAAGAGTTTCTCTTAGCTGATGAAGGTGAATATGTCATTGAATTACACAGCTCTGATGGATACCGAGAAAATAAAGCAGAACGTTATACTGTTAAGGTGTCTCCAGATGATCCGCCTAAACCTCGTATATTAGAACCAGGACAAAACGTGGAAGGAACATCACGTATTTCTATCAAGATTCGCTTAGAAGTATTAGACGATTACGGTTTAGAGAAGGTTGAATTTTTTTACCGCTTTGGCAAGGGGGATTTTAAAGTCCTTTCAGATCTCATCACTGGACCTATTACTATTAAAGGCAAAAGGTGTGAGGCTACTTTTGATTGGGATCTCTCTCGCATGGATTTTGGTGCGAAAAAAGGCATACTAGAATATTATATACTTGCAAAAGATCTAAATCCCACAGGTCGAGGAGTAACGGAGTCTGAACATTATAAGGTTAAAATACTATCACCTGCAGAATACCAACAACAATTACTCTATACGGCAAAAACGATACTCACAGAAGCAATATTAGCAGAGAAGAATCAGCGGTTGGCTTATTTTGCTTCTCGAAAATGGAAAAAATCAGGTACTGGAAAAGAAGATGATGGCGTATGGAATGAAATGTTTCGTCTTCAAGAAAGTAGTATTAGAGCTGTTGAAGCTTTAAGTATTAGATTAGAAGAATTTGTATCTTCTTATACTCGAAACCGTATGTCCCGTGAATTTATGTCAGCTCGATTGGCTCAAGTTGGTAGTCTGCTCACTAAGGTGAAAGTAGATATGCACCCCAACATAAATACAGGATTAAAGGAGACAATTCCCCGAACGGCAGAACAGGCAATCAATGCAACATTGAAGAAAAAACGTATGGAAGTTCTAGGCCGAATTCAAAATACCAAAAATGGAATGAAAATGGCAGCTCTTTGTTTACAACGTATGCTTCGTCAATTATATGACTGGCAAGATTTACAGAGTGCAGCCTTATCAAGTGTTAGAATTTTCGAAAGGCAAAAAGAGGTTACTGGCTTAACGGATAAGATTGCAGATAAGTTTATCGGGAAGAAAATTTACGACTTGAATGATAAAGATCAAAAATACGTACTTTTTATAGGTAAACAACAGCGTTCAATATATGACGCAGAATCCGCACTAGAAAAGCAACTTAGAGTATTGTGGTTTAAAGCGGAGATACAAGGTCGAAAGAGTGTTTTGGCTCCACTTGCTTCAGCTTTTTCCTACCTGCGGGACAAAAGGGTAGGCTTTCGCTTGCAAAAGGCGGCTAATCTGATCGATAACAATCAGGCCGATAGCATTATTAAAGATCAGAAAGAAGCTACCGCGGTGCTTGAGACTGTTAAGCTAGGCTTAGAAGCTGCCGGACAAAAATTAGAAAAATTACCCCCAATCAAAATATCAGATCTCCTTAAAGAACCTGAACCAGAAAAATTAGAAAAGAAAGAAGGGGATGAAGAGGACGATGAAGAGATCGTTATGGCTGATCCTACAAAAATGAAAATCATGGATATGGAGAATGACGATCCTTTGTCTCAATCTATTCGTCAATTATTAACTGTTTTTGAGGAAGTCCTATCTCGTACTCGTTATTTAGGTAAAGTAAAAAAAGAAAATATGCCTCGTCACCTTCGACTCAAGCTTGGTCGATCTGCAGAGCGAAGTTCGCAGGGTTTCGCCATCTTGGAAAAATCACTCGCTATGAAGGCTCAACTTGAAAAGCACCTACCTGTTAAAGAAAGATTGGAGAGGTTGAAGGGTGAATTGCAGGTTCTTAAGAAAATTTTATCAGCGGGTCATATTGTAGGTTTAGCTTTGGGCTGGCAAGAAGACGTTGTTGCGACATTGAAGGATATATTGCAGTACATCGCTCGTCAAACAGCTATAAGTGATAAGCAAAATGAACATGTAGAACAAAAAGGAATTGATCCCTTTGGTCGACCCTATGTCTTACATGATAAAAACCTAGAAAATGTAGTTGTTATACTTCGAAATTTAGATGAGATTGTATTGATACGGCGGGAAGCGTTTCGATTAGTTGAACGGTCAGTTCTTGTGAAATCCGCTCCTGCTGAATTAAAAAAGATTTCGAGATTACGTCGCGGAATATTAGCAAAGCGTGAAAATAGAGTTAAAGAAATAACCAATTCCATTCAATCATTAGTTAAAAAAATTGAAGATAAACAGCGACCGGCCGTAAAGGGGGTTCTGCAAGATACGGAAAGTATAAAAGAGCTTAAGTTATCATTAGCAGATCAATCAAAAGATGAAACAAATAAAAAATTATTTAAGAATCAGCTAGCATTTTTAGAAACAGCAATTACTGCTTTACGTGACCTCATGGATGCCCGTGGAGAAGTACCGGAGGAAGAAGGAACAAAAGAAGAAGTCGTAGCTAATGAGGAGATTGCAGAAATGAGTGAAGAGGAGTATGCCAAAATGAATTCCCCGGCTGAACTCAAAAAGAAATTGTCTAAGGCCTCTCATTTACCTGCAAATCTCAGAGATCGTTTATTGATTGCATTGGATCAGCCTTTTCCGGAGAAGTATCGCGATGTGCTTACAGCTTATATTATATCTTGTCTTGAGGAGCCAAAACCATGAAAAAAAATAGTTTAACATTCCACTGGAATCTTCTAACTTGTAGTTTTATATTTATTTCTTTTTTTGTTTCTTCATTTGATTCTCTAAAATCTGAAGATATTAGACTTTATGATAATAGCCGCGTTTTTGGAATGATAGAAAGTTTTTCCAACAATACCCTTAAAGTTCGTTTGCCTAATGGTGAATTAAAAGAGTTGCCTTTGGAAGAAATTGTGGAAGCTTCTTTTCGTGGTCGAATTCCTACACTTATTCAAAGTGGTACCCAGGAGTTTATTTTTCTGACAGGTAGCCGATTAAGGGGCGAAATTATTCGCAATCGAGGTGATAAATTAGAAATTAAATGCCACGCTGCTGGTCAAATAGTAATTGGATTGGATGCTTTACAGGGCTTCATCTCCTTACCTAAAGTAGGATTTGCGGGAAGAAATGCCTCTGATATGATCAAGCGTAAAAAGGTTTCACACAGTTCTTTTGTTGATTGGGTTTATGATAAACGTGGTTCGGTTTATCTAGGTGCACTAAGTCAATTAAAGCGTCAGAGTCTCGTGGTGGATTTGGATAGCCGATTACAAAATGTTACCATACCTATTCATTATCTTGCGGGTGTTCGTTTAGCTAATGCTGAGCGTAAAGCTGTTTCTCAAAAAGGAAAAAATATTCGTGTGCGTTTAAACACTCGTGATGGTAGCCGTATTGATGGTAAATTGAAATCTGTGAATAACGGACGCTTCACATTGGCTCCAGATTGGGAGCCTGATTCCGATTTGATTATTTCCAGAGATGAAATCACTTTGTTGCAAGTTTTAGGTGGCCGTGTACAGGACCTCACTCTCATCGAACCGGTTGATGTAGTTGAAAAGACTATACTAACACCTCCTCAGCCTTATCGCTATAACACATCATGTAAAGGAGGCCTTCTGTCTATTAATAATCGTGTTTATCCTAGGGGTATTGGTATGCATGCTAATGCCAAATTATCTTTTGATATAGGTGGTACCTATAAAAAGCTGAAAGCTGATATTGGCATTGCTTCAAGTATGAAAAAAAGAGGAAGTGTTGTTTTTAAAGTAAAAGGTGATGGTCGAGAACTTTATAAAAGTCCTATTCTTAAAGGAGGGATTGCCCCCCATCCTATAGAGGTAGATATCAAGGGTGTCAAGCGATTGGAAATAATCGCTGAAAATGCCGGTGATTTAGATCTAGGAGATATGGCAAACTGGGGAAGCGTGAGGGTAATAAGATGAAAATATGGCAATTAATAATAATTATCTTTTATAGCCTATCATTAATTGGCTGTATGCAGTTAGACGTGAATATCAAAATTAACCCAGATGAAACAGGCGAGATTAATGAACGATTAAGATTTTCTCTCAAAATGTTGGCTACAAAATCTAAAGATGTAAATGGCAAAGGGTTAAAGTGGCACTTAAGTAAAGAAGCAGCAATTGAGCGAGCAGGACATTTTGGTAAAGGAGTAAGTGTCGCAAAACATGAAATGGTCGACTTAAAAAATGGTAGCTCAGAAGCTCGTGTCACTTATCGATTTACTAATTTGAAAGAAGTGCGTTTCCCTGGACCTTATTTAGGATTGAAATCGAGTGTTAAAGCACAAATGAAATTAGATTTTATGCCGGTCTACAAGAAACGATGGGCCTCTCCAGATGTGCCCGGCTGGATGGTTCTGATTCTTGGCAATGAAGGATTGACTCCTGATAAAAAAGCAACGGCCAAGAAGGAACTCAGCCCTTTAGAATTGCAAAAGTTTCATTTGTTACGGCCGGTATTACAAGATATGTGGAAAGGTTTACAACTACGTATTACTTTAGAAGGTTATAGTGATTTTACGAATGGCTGGAATACGTACTTAGGCGTTCCAAATTTTATCAAAAAGCGTGGAACACAAGAATCAACTCCAATTTGGGTACTTTTTGATGTTTCTGACAAAAACTTAGATTGGGACGGCAGAAGCATCTTTAATAACCAGGAATACATGCTTGATGTGGCCCGAGGGGATTTCAAGGGCAAAGGGATAGCAGCTGTGCAGATTAGCAATCGGCATAAAAGTTTCACGGGTAAGGCTGAATTACCTTATTTTCATTATAAGGGTCCTTCTTATTCTTTTATTAGGAGACTCTTAAAACCAACAAAGCAACAATTTGAGAAGTTCTTTAAAGGTAAGCCTGAATCTCAGGGTGGAGATGTGAAAAATAAATAAATTTTAATTAACACTTTTCCATAAAATTATAATGGAATTGTGAAAGGCAAATAATCATGAAATTAATATTAACTAAAGTCTTATTTTCTATTCTACTCACATGCTCAACAGCTGTATTTTTGTGTGCTGAGACTTTTGGCCCTGAAGCTATAAATGAATTCAAAATAAAGCGCGCGCAGATATTTGAGTTCACACAAAAACTTAAGCTCACTCGTAAAGGCGATGACGTGACAATTTCTTTTGCCGTAAAAGCTGCATGTGATGTGGCGGTGGCCATCGAGGATTCTCAAGGAAAGATCCTTAGGCACCTGGGAGCAGGTATCCTAGGTGAAGACCCTCCAGAGCCATTTCAAAAAGGACTCTCGCAGAAAATCATTTGGGATGGCAAAGATAATTTTGGTAAATATGTGAAGGATTTAGCTACTTGTACAGTGAGAGTAAGTTTGGGTCTCAAGGCGGCTTTTGAAAAAAATCTTCATTACAATCCTCTCAGATCTTTGGGAAATGATACTTCTATAGCTTGTGATAAAGATGGCGTTTACATTTACCAGTCTAATATGAACGATTATGTAAGACATTTTGATCATGAAGGGAATTATGTTAAGACGATATATCCTTTTTCTGCTAGTAAGCTTAAAAGTATTAAGAATCTTAAAATGAGAGCTGTCCCCGGGGGTAAGCCTGTTCCGAATAAAACACGAGCTAAAGGCGAGGAAACATCTACGGTAACACTACTTTCTACCAAACCATTATTATATAAGAAAGCATATCAAGTCGGTGCAATGGTACTACGAGATGGTTTGCTTAGTTTACATGGTAATCAGGGTATTTCTCGGTTGGGCACAGATGGTACTACTAAAGGACAGCCTTTTCATGGACCAAGTTCATTGATGGCAATAGGAAAAGGTAAAAAAAAGAAACAGAGTTGCCCTCCCTATGAAGCGGCTTATTCTTCTGATGATAAATGGATCTATGGGACTCAATATTTCTGGATGGGTGGTTGGGCGCCTTATTCTAAGTGGCCTCATTATCTCACTCGGCAACCCAGCGATGGTTCGAAGCCTCCTGAAATCTTTATTGGTAAGCACGATAAAGGTAATAGTAACGAGCAACTTAATAACCCTACATCAGTGGCTGTAGATCGTAAAGGACGCATTTATATCAGTGATTGGTACAATGACCGTGTGCAAGTATTCTCCGCAGATGGCGTTTATTTCACTTCAATTAAGCCTATTACGGGGCCAGCAAAGGTAATGTTAGATCCCAAAACGGATGAAATTTATGTGGCAACATGGCAAGTCTCTACCAAAGATCCCTATGGAGGAAAGGCCAATCGAGCTTTTAACAAGCGTTGTAAGCAGACTTTACTTAAATATTCCGCACTTAAATCGGGTAAGGTCTGTAAAATTATAAAAAAATGGTCCTTTGATATCTATAACAAAAAAAGAGGGCATGCAAATCGACTTGTTCATACTTTCAAGTTATCAGGAATGCAATCACGATTTGTAATTGATTTTCACTCTAAACCCTTACGGGCTTGGGTTTCTCAGCCAGGTATGTTAGATAAACTCTACTTGTTAGAGCTTCAAGGGGATAAAATGATCCTCAAACGTAATTTTAATAAAGAGATTGAAAAGGAAGGCTATTCTAAATCAATACCTTATTTTCAACGTCGCTATTTGCATTATGATCCCGTTAGAGAAAAACTTTATGTAGCTGAGATGAATCAAAAAGAGGTAAAGCACTACAACCAAGTTTTTTCCATCGATGTTAAAAGCGGCGCAGTAAAACTAATGCGTCTACCACACACTGTCGCTGATTCAGGTTTTGATGCCAAAGGGCGTTATTACATGCGATCAGGTTCTACCATTATACGTTATAACCCAACTACTTGGAAAGAGATACCCTATGATTATGGTGAGAGTCGTAAAAAAGTGATTTCGCTCATCCCTACAATTGGGGGAGGAGCATCCTCCGACAAGTATGGTGGTTTCGGTGTATCACCTTTAGGGGATACTGTTGTGGCCTGTGTATGGAAAGGATCTGATACAAGTCGAGGATCTAAGGAGAAAAAACGACAAGATTTTAAAGGAAGATGGACAGCTAAAGTTTATCCTGGACGACCAGGTGGTCTATATGTACATGTATACGATACCTACGGAAATCTGAAACAAGAGGATGTTGTTAAGGGTGGTGGGACGTTTACAGGTGGTTTGCAGATGGATATGCAAGGAAATGTTTATGCCGTCATACGAAAGAATCGGATCTTGGATGGTAAAGTTTATGGCAATAGTGGTACTGGTACATTGGCTAAATTTAAACCAGGGAAAGGTCGTTTAATCAGTACTAGAAGTAGAACACCGCTAGATACGAAGCCAAGTAGACCTCAAGATGTTTCTGGTGCCTGGATAGAGGGGGCTGAATATTTGTATGGGGAATCAGCCATTGGGTCGAACTCACATTGTTGGTGTCGACATGGCCAATTTTTTGTGGACTATTATGGACGTGCTTTTGTATGTGAACAGGAACGTTATAGCATTGCCGTGCTGGACCCAAAGGGTAGAGTCATAGATAGGATTGGTCATTTTGGTAATGTGGATGATCCAGGTATCACCATGTTCGATGCCCAATTTATTCAAGGTCATACGGATAAGAGAATCTTTGTAGCCGACAATGGAAACGGAAGAGTTTTCTCTGCGACTCTAAATTATCATAAAACAGCCCGAGTTTCTCTTAAAGACGTTTTAAATAAGGGAGATGCCCCATGAGATTTTTCCTTATCCTTTTAATCAGCATGTTGTCTTTGCCCAATATTGATGCTCAACAAAAAGCAAAGAGTAAAACAAAGAATAAAAAAATTGATGGTCTTATATTGCCTTATAAAGGGTATCAGCCCCCGTATTTAAAAATAACTGAATCTAAGTCTAGATATCCAGGTATATGGGGTGACTTTATAATAACTGCTGCAAGAAAAAAACTCACAATGGAAAAACATTTTTATAGTTTGTGCTTTCTTGATGAAATGGATCAGGCTTATTCAACAATTGATACGGCACGAAAAAAAGAGCGTAGTGGAGAGACTCGTGAAGCTATGAAAATTTACCAAATGGCTCTGGAGAAGTTTCCGAAGGTGATGTATCGCGTTTCTGAACATGGAGTTTTTATTCCTATTGCTCGCTATTGTCAAGCTCGAATATTAAAGCTACCTAAGAAAGATCTCTCTTTTTATCGTACACTATATGATGCTGCGGCACGTGAAGTTTTTCAGCAAGCAAAGGAACAATTCTCTCTCATTGGTTACCAAGAAATTGTTGATGGCATGTTAGCAACCTCCTATGGTGACAATGCTCTTTTTGCATTAGGAAATAGTGCTTTGGATAATGGTAATTATGAAGAGGCTTTAGAGCGATTCCATTTGATTCGAGATCTTTTTCCCGGAAGTGATAGTGACACTCCAGAGCTACTTGAAAAAATACGATTAGCCCAAAATGCTACAGGTCGTCATAACAAAAAAATCTTAAAGGTTGGTAAACAATCCAAAGGTACCTTAGCGCCGAAAAATATAAAAAAGCTTAAGGCTATTGCTGAACAATCGAAACAAAATAAATTAAAACCATGGGTGCAGCTTAAAAGCTCACCCTTTGAGCACTCTGAAGATATTAAACCTCAAGCCGTCCCTATAGATAAAATGGCTTTAGAAGAACCCACTTGGAAGAAAAAATTAAAAGCAACAAGTAAAGATCATTATATTTACTCTAAACCTGTTTTTACACCTGAAAGTGTGCTTTATAGATATAAGAATATTGTTTACTGCCGTTCCATTCTTTCTGGAACTTTGCGTTGGAAATATGATCTGGGTGGACGTTTGGTTTGGCAAGTGCGAAATGAATCAACGTATCCATCAGAGAGTCTTGTTATTTCTGATGGTTTAGTTTTTACAAATATTTATAAGAATGGTGCTTCCTTAGTCGCTTTAGATTTGGTAACTGGTGAACTTAAATGGGCTACTGGTCCGATGGCTCCCACAAATATACGTGATACCAAAATGCGCTACGAATCTGCACCTATCGCTGGACCTCAAACCATCTACATTGGTTATGTTCAGGATAATATAGAGGGCGATACTCATTTCGACAGCATTTATGGTATTCGGGCTTTTGATAGTCTTACTGGTCAACTCGTATGGGACACAAAAATTTGCCGTTTGGCCCCCGGTAAATTCACCGCTGGGCATGCCTATAAGATACGGAATCGAATTAGAAGTTTTATGAGTTCCCCTGTGCTCTACCAAGGTACCTTGTATTATGTTACAAATGCTGGAGCGATTGCATCAGTTAATGCACGTTCAGGTGGTATCAAATGGATAATGCGATACCCTTATTGGTCTGCCATCCATGATGCGACTAGGCGATTTGGAAATTCAAATTGGAAGCGTAAAGGGACGCATTTTACTATGAGTCCTGCTCTTTGGTATAACCAGCCTCCTATCATTGTAGGAGAGAAAATTCTGATGACTCCTATGGATTGCCCTTTTCTTTTTAGTGTGGATAGACAAACAGGAAAGATTAACTGGATGCATAATCGCCGAACGGGCGATACATTTTCTTATATTGTGGGCCCTACAAAAAAGGGTGAGTTGGCAATTGTTTACGGTGGTCGAGTTAAGCCTGTTGAACTACTGAATATTAAAACGGGCAAAGTAGTATGGCAATCGGGTGATTTGATACTACCGGAAAAAACTAAAATTACTTCTACCAGTGACAAAGTTATCTTCGGAGCTCTTAATATTCCAAAATACCATTTTTGTTTAGGTTCTCCACCTTTACATACTATCGAAGACAAGTTGTATATTAATACATTTGATTATATTTATGCAGGACCTTATGGAGGGTTTCGAAGTAAAATTTATCATTTAACAGAATTGGATTTGAATACGCGAAAAATTTTAAATCAACGTAAATACTATGATTCAGGAACAATAAGTACCGCACGATGGATCAAGGAATTTCAATTGCCAAAACAAATCAAAGACCAAGCAAAGTCGCCAAATGTACGAAAGAAGCTAGAAAAAATAATGGCTGAACCCTTGCCAGAAAACAAGGAAGCACCTTTTCGACCTATGTTGAGAATGGTAGTTAAACGATTTGGTACTGAATTCGAATTACGTTTGAGCTCACATGAAATTTCAATAAAGTATGACCCCATAGCCGTCGAAAAATATCTTGCTACAAATAATTTACCAAAATCAGAATTGGCTAAAGCAGAACTTGCCTTGATACGAAGTGACTTTAAGACATCAGCTACTTTGCTAGAAAAAAGTTTAAAGAATTCTTCTCCTGATGAAATCTCTTTTCGAAAAATGCTAAATCAATTGCGATACCGTGTGCAATTAGAAGTGTCACGACTAGGAATTATTGGGAAAAATGCCGACTTAGAATTAAATAGTTCATTACGACTCTGGAAGTCAGCGGGAACTATTGGAGAAGAAATTACAGCTCTTTTTGCTTTGTCAGATGCCTATATGCGAAAGGGGAATACGAAGGGAGCCTTTCAAAGTTTACGATCTATCGTTCAATATTATGCTCATCGTCCATATCCCGTCCCTCTATTAGTTGCTGGTAATCGAGAGCTGGCAGCAAGTGGCATCAAATCCATGATTAAACGTCATGGAACAAATATTCATGAAAAGTTTTATCACTCTCCTTTTGAAAAGATAGTTGCCAATAGTCTTTCTAGTGCAAACCTTTATACAAGTGCTATATCGCCTTTACCAAAGGAAATTACATTAGAAGCCGGAGAAATGGCATGCATTCGATTGATAGAATTAAGTAAAGATAGTAGTTTTGCCTCGATGTTAGAAAAAGAAGCTAGCAAACAGTTAAAAGAAAAAGATCTACCTTTGGAATATTTATTGCAATTTCCAGGTGCAAAAGCGCTGCAATCAAAATTAAACACTCTTTTTACAAAATTCAGTAAATCAAAAACCTCAACCGGTCGTCGAACATTATGGCATCTAGCAGAAATTGCTCGCATGTCTGGTATGTCGATTCCTGCTTCAGTAAAAGATCTGGTAACTTTTACAGATATTATTCCTAAAAAAGTACCCTTAAGTCTACCTATTGGCGAACGTAAAATTAACTTTGACGATTCGGCTGAAGTTTATCAGTTGATATTAGAGCGTCGAGGTCATCGACATGTACGACCTGAACTTGCTTTTATTGGAGGTAGAGCCAAGAAACGTTTGGATAATAAATTTCAATTGGCTGCCGTGGATACAAATACAGAAAAGAAAATATGGATAAAAGAAAATATTCGTTTGCGTGGTCGCGGACAAGAGCCAGGATTTACTGAAGCGTTTGTGCATGGTGACATGGTCATCACTCATGGCTTTTATGACGTCATCGCTTTTGATCTCAAAGATGGTTCTATTCGTTGGAGATATAAGGCACCTTTTGATTTTGAAATTCTTCATGTAGTAAAAGCAGGAGAGCTTCTAGTTCTTTCGGGGAAATCTCAAACATTGACACTTTTAATTAATAGTGGCGAAACAGTATGGGAAGCTAGTGACTTAGGCCAAAATTATATTGCTCCTTATGTTGCTGGAGAAAGATTAGTGCTAGTACGCCATTCGCCATCAACATTGGTTGTGAGATCTCTAGGTACAGGACACAATTTAGGGCAATTACAATTACCGGATCTATCTCGATATTATGATCATCCTATTGTAAAAGATGGTCCTAAATCTCCATCACATACTGTGAGCGGCAATGACCTCTATCTGACAGATGGATGGTATTATATGAAACTTGATGTATCCACTTGCAAAATGGTCTGGAAACGCTTTATTGATAATAATGATCCTAGGGCGGACCCTAATATGCGTATGGCGGCAGATAATAATTTGTTAGCAATCCTTAAACTCGATTACGAACAGCCTCGTTTATATGGAATTGATGCCAAGACCGGTGAGATTAGATGGCAAACCAATCCAAAAGATAAAAAATCACCTCAAGCCATGTATTCACTTTTAGTAGAAGGCGACAGTGTATACGGATTACAAAACTCATCTGGTCGAACTTTTACGTTATTAGGAATAGATAAGAAAACAGGGGTGAGAAAATTAAAAGTTAGGTCATCCGCTTATGGAGAACAACCTGAAGTGAAATTACTGCCAAATATTTATGGTACAGGATTGGTTGTACAAGTAAATGAGGGGCAAACCTTTGAAATGTTCAGTGTGGATACCAAAAAGAAAAAGAAAAGTGGCGCGCTACGTCGAAAAGGACAAGGGCCATGGGGCATGCATGGTAGGGCTTCTGCTTCTGTTCAAAATGGAAAATTATTATTAATGACAAGTAGAGAGTTGAGTGTTTCACCTTGATATAGAACATTCATGTGGTTGTTGCTCTAGGATTATCTAAATAGTTTCAGTCAATGTGAATTAGATGAAAATAAATAAACTTAAATTAACACATTCCATAAAATTATAGAGGAAATGTGAAAGGCGATTAGTCATGAAATTAACTTTATCTAAATTCTTAATACCTATTCTAGTAATATGGTCCACGACTATGTCTCTGTGTGCTCAGACTTATGGCCCAGAGGCAATAAATGAATTTAAAGTAAAGAGAGTCGAGGTCTTTGAGTTTACTCAAGAGCCACAATTGACTCGTAAGGGGGATGAAGTGATCATTACCTTCGCCGTTAAAGCTGCCTGTGATGTTGCGGTGGCCATCGAAGATGCTCAGGGTAAGATCCTTCGCCACTTAGGCGCTGGAATTCTGGGTGACGGAGCACCTGCGCCTTTTCAAAAAGGTCTATCACAACGAATTATTTGGGATAGCAAAAATGACATGGGTGTATATGTGAAGGACATCAATAGCTGCGTGGTGAGAGTCTCTTTGGGAGTCAAAGCCAGCTTTGAGAAAAATCTGCATTATAATCCTTTACGTACTCATGGTGATGATACCGCTTTTTCAATCGATAAAGATGGCGTATATATTTATCAGTCCAATATGAATAATTATGTAAGACAATTCGACCACGAGGGTAACTACCTTCGCACCTTATACCCTTTTTCGGCCGATAAGTTAAAAAAGATAAAAAACCTTAAGATGAGATCCGTTCCTGATGGCGATTCCGTTCCTGACAAAGTTAGAGGTTTTGGTATGGGGGAGCGTACAGTATCTTTGCTCTCGATCAAATCAGAGCAGTATAAAGGAGCTGTTTACGCGATGGGTGATATGGTTCTACGGAAAGGGCTATTGCATCTCTTTAGCAATCAAGGGGTTTGTTATATAGGAACAGACGGTACAACTCGTGGGCGCTCTTTTTACGGCCCTGAGAATATTATAGGTCAAAAAAAGCATAAGAATATGCGTAAAGTGCTCCCTCACAAAGTTACTGTTTCTCCTGATGGTAAGTGGTATTACATGACGCAATATTACTGGTCTTCACAAAATGGGCAAGGAAGTCTTATTAGATACACAGGGCTTCCGCACTTTGTGACCCGTATGCCGACCGATGGCAGTAGAGGTCCTGAAATTTTTCTAGGAGCCTACAAAATGGGGGAAAGCAATACTCAATTTGATCTTCCATCTGGACTAAGTGTGGATAGTAAAGGGCGAATCTACGTTACTGATTGGGGCAATGATCGTGTGCAAGTCTTCAGTCCCGACGGCAAATTTTACACTAGCATTGGTCCGATAACCGGTCCTATTGAAATAAACATTGATCCGAAGAACGATGAGATCTATGTGTCCACATGGCAATTAAGATCAAAGTATGTCGGTGCTTCAAGTCCTGGTGCTAAAGCATTCAACAAGCGTTGTCGACCTGAGCTATTACATTTTTCAGCACTAGGAACGAAACGTAAGTCGAAGGTTCTTAATCGCTGGAGTCTCGAAATTAAAAAGAAGGGTATAAAAGTCAAGAAAAGTAGAAAAAGAAAGGGTGCAAGTGATCTAGTTTATAATTTGTCTGGATATGCTCCGAGGGTTAAGGTAGACTTTTACTCTAAGCCCCTTCGTGTTTGGCTGTACTCTCAAAAGGATACAAGAACAGATCTGATCTACCTACTAGAGTTGCAAAAGAATCAGCTTGTTATCAAACGAAATTTTTCTACAGAAGTGATCAAATCGGGCTACACCAATCAGGTCCCATTTTTTCAACGTCGTTATTTACATTATGATCCAGTACGTGAAAAGCTTTACGTTGGAGAAATGGACATTAATAGTGGAAAGAATTATCAAAATGTAATCGAGATCGATGTGGAAAATAATTCCATTAAAAATCGACGTCTAAACCGCCCAATCGCAGATGCTGGATTCGATGCCCAAGGGCAATTCTACAATCGTGCAGGTTCAACTATTTCGAGATACAAAGGAGTTGGCCTCGATGAAATTCCTTATGACTATGGCGAAGAAAAATACAAGCACGCCTCACTTCTTTCCACCATTGGCGGGGGTGCATCTTCTCATAAATATGGCTCTTTTGGAGTTTCTCCGCAAGGTGACGTTGTCGTAGCTTGTAAATGGAAGGGCGCTGATATCAATCGAGCTTCAGTAGAAAAGACGGTTTCTAAATCTAAAAAATGGACTCCTGAAGTTTATCCAGGCAGGCCTGGAAGTCTTTTTGTGCATGTGTACGATAAATATGGCAATTTAAAACAAGAAGACATCATCAAAGGAGGTGGGGTATTCAATGGAGGTTTGCAGATGGATCTCAAGGGTAATGTTTACGCTGTGATTCGTCAGACACGAATACTTGACGGCAAGCCTTATGGCAACAGTGGTACAGGTACTCTAGCCAAATTTAGTCCAGGCAAGGGGCGTCTAATCACTTCAATGAAGAACAGTGCAATCGTTCCCTTAAATGATAGTAAACCAGACCGACAGAAAGATGTTTCGAAAGGATGGATAGAGGGAGCTGAATGGCTCTATGGCGAAGCCTCCACTGGAAACAATACGACTTGTTGGTGTCGACACGCACAATTTTATGTCGATTATTACGGGCGAGTTTTTGTTAGTGAACAACAACGCTTCACGATTGCTGTTTTGGATCCAAACGGGAGAGTAATCACTCGCATTGGTGGCTATGGCAATGTCGATGATAAAGGGATTGGCTTATTCGATGCCCAATACTTGCAAGGGCATACTGATAAACGTCTTTTTATAGCTGACAATGGCAATGGAAGAGTTTTCTCAGCAACACTAGATTATCATAAATCGGTCAAAGTTTCACTCAAGAGAATTGCTGGCACTAAAAAATGAAAATCAAAAATAGTGTTGATATTAAATCTGATTAAGGAGAGGTCTCTGATATTCTATTTGATGGAGCATTTGAATGAAACTTAATAAATAAGCAATTTTAGATTATTAATAGAGGAGAATGAAGTCATGAAAGAATTGCCAGATAAAAGGATACATATTAAACAATATAAGAATTTGAACTTGATTTAATAGTTTCGACACATATACTATTGGCTGTATTCTTATAAATAAGATATGTACTAAATGTTCCTTTTTACTTTGATGTAATAGAATTCGGTAGAGGGGGATAAGTATTATTCAACATGAATTTGAGAATCTGGATTCTCAATCGGCTGAATAAGTTATATTTCACAATAGCTACAAACTGTTCTTTAGATGTATAGCCAAACCATAAGCTCATTCTGAGTTTTGCCAATTAAACCTTTTTGAATATAAAGATATGACTCCTGAAAAGTTTTATGAAAATTTTAACCTTATTCGCGAAGAAATTGCTAAGGTTGTAGTAGGTCAAGAGGTAGCCATTGAACAACTTTTGGCGGGTTTTTTTGCTGAAGGCCATCTTTTGCTAACTGGTTTACCAGGTTTGGGACGTACGCTAATTGTAAAAACTTTGGCCGAAATCATGAATCTTGATTACAATAGACTTCAGTTTACGCCTGATCTACTACCTACTGATATTATTGGATCTGAAATTTTGGTTTCAGATAAATTTGGGGGAGACCGCAGCTTTAAATTTTACAAAGGGCCCATCTTTGCCAATTTAGTTTTGGCTGATGAGCTCAATCGTTCACCGGCTCGTACTCAATCAGCACTATTAGAAGTAATGCAAGAGCACCAGGTCACTGTGGGTGGCAAGACATATTATTTACCAAAACCATTTTCTCTTATTGCTACTCTTAATAGTCTTGATACTGAAGGTGTTTGGGATTTAGGGGAAGCACAGGCGGATAGATTTATGATGTCCATACCGTTGGAGTATCCTGATGAAGATGAGGAAAGAGAAATAATTGAGAAAACGACCGGGTTTGGAAGACACAAGGTTAAAGCTGTGACAGATCCAGAAACGGTGTTAGCCATGCAGCAATTGGCTAAAAGCGTGCCTGTTATCCCATCAGTTCAGAAGTTTGCCATGTCAATAGTGCGTCTCACACGCCCTGAAGAGGCCGAATGCCCAGCTGAAGTCAAACGCACGGTTCGTTTGGGTGCCTCTACGCGGGCTGTACAATCATTGATTCGTGGTTCAAAAGTGCTAGCATTGGCGCGAGGCCGTCAATATGTAACCCGTCAAGATATTGAATTTCTAATGGGGCCGGTATTAAATCACCGTCTTTTATTAGACTATAGAGCTCAAGCTTTTGGTTATGATATTGAAGATGTTTTAAAAGCTGTTTGTAAAGCGGCATGGGAGCGTTCACTCCCTTCCGTTTCAAAGTGGACCAATCAAATTTTAAAAGGAAAATCTGAATGAAAATAACATGCGAAAAATGCGATAAAGAAATGAATATTGGAGAAGATAAAGTTGGTAAAAAGATTAAATGTAAAGGATGCAGTCATGTCTTTACAATACAATCTCCTGACGATACTGATTCAAAAATGAAAGAATCCGACGTAGCGGTTACTGATTTTATAGCTCCTGATACCATTGAATGGACACAAGATGAGATAGATAAGATTGAACACTTGAGAGATGCCATTAAAAGGATTGATGAGCAGGTTAGAAAAGCGGTAGTAGGGCAAGAGGATGTAGTAAAGTTATTGATGATTTCGCTGTTTGCACAAGGTCATAGTTTGCTCATGGGTGTGCCTGGTCTAGGGAAAACTCTATTAGTGCGTACGATCGCTTCTAGTCTTTCATTAAATTTTAAGCGTGTTCAATTCACACCAGACTTGATGCCTTCTGATATCACAGGAACCGAAGTCATTGAAGAGAATAAAAGTACCGGTGATCGTCAGTTTCGTTTTCTCGAAGGTCCCATTTTCACGAATATTCTACTGGCTGATGAAATAAACCGTACGCCACCGAAGACACAGGCTTCACTATTAGAAGCTATGGAGGAAAAGCAGGTAACCGTTGGTGGAGAACGTCGTCCACTTGATCCTCCCTTTTTTGTTCTAGCGACACAAAACCCGATTGAGCAAGAAGGGACTTACTCATTACCCGAAGCTCAATTAGACAGATTCATGTTTCTTATTCGCGTTAGTTATCCTCAGGAAGAAGAGGAAAGGCTTATTTTGAGTATGACGACATCGGGTTACAAACCTGATATTAAGCCTGTACTAGACAAAAAAGAAATCCTTGAGTTGCAGAAATTAGTTAGGAAGGTTAATGTACCCTATGATGTTGTTACCTTTGTAATCAAATTGGTACGTAATAGCCGTTGTTCTGAAAAAGATGCGCCTGATTTTGTGAAACAGTATGTTTCTTGGGGTGCTGGTCCACGTGCCTGTCAAAACTTAGTATTTAGTGCTAAAGCTATCGCAGCCATGGATGGACGTCACAAGGTAAAATTGGAAGATGTCAAACAAGTGGCCCATTCAGTTATGGGACACCGAATTTCAGTAAACTTTTCTGCTGAAGCTGAAGGGATCGACACTCATAAAATTATTGACATGCTCTTAGACCATATAGGTTAATTTATGCTAAATATAAAGTTACGTTAGTATAAAGTACCTGAGCAGTAATTATTAACCTGGGACTTTGGACAAATATTTTAAATTGTATTGAATCTATAGATTGAATTATTTATCACGAATTGTTTTGAAATGCTATCTGTAAAAGTTTCTTATATCCTTACTTAGACTTCACAGCTGCCTATATTACCTTATATCGGTATAATGTTATATTACGTCAGAGTACATTTGTAACAATCATGATTTCAAGGGGTTAGGGCATAAGATCATAAAGGACAAACCTTTATGCAATTAAAGGTTTTTTTTGGTATGTCATAGAATGCCTGTATATCACACCATCGGCTAGTCTCCTCTCTTATTCTATAATCTGTCCTATATAATTTGTATTATTATCTATATACAAAAAGAACTTTACTATTTATTTCATGATTAAATGATATTTTTTTTGATAAAAATTGACTTGATGAAATTCTAAACATATAGTTAAAGTAACTTACTATATTTCATGCATCTATTGAGATTTTGTTAAATGAATATATTCAATAAGTTACGATTAACGGGACAAATTCTTTTATACTCGGTTTTTATCGCTCTCATACCGCTATTAGTCTTATTTTTCATCGCTACACAACAATACAGGGAATCTGTTTTAAGTCTGATTACAAATGAGCTTGAAGAGAAATCGTTCTTAGTCGGGCATAGTATTGATCGGTTTTTTACCCAAAGAGTGACCGACATTAAAATTCTATCGCAAGCAGATGTTTTAGAATCTGATGATATCGATAAACTTGTTCAATATTTAACAGAGATTACCAAGGAAAGTGAATACCTGGTTGATATTGATGTGGTTGACAAAGATGGGATCTTTATCGCTAGTTCAGGGGAGCAAAATGAAAAAGGAAAATCTATTCAAGAGATTTTTCCACTGTTGGTTCCGCTGTTCAATGACACATTAAAAGCAAATCAAGGGGATGTCTTTGTGTCAAATGCCTTTTACATGGATACGGGTTTGGGTATTGGTATTTTAACGCCAATAACCGATGACTCGAACACGAAAGTAATTAAGGTGCTCATCATTGAAGTGAATCTGAAAATTGTGAAAAAAATCGTAGAGGATTTTGATAGCAGAATTATCGGTGAAAAATATGTCTACCTAGTTGATAATGATGGAAAGGTCATTATTACAGCAGACCCCAAAATAAAACCATTAGATGCTTTTCCAGACCTAAAAGTAAATCCAAAGCTTTTAGATAATTTTGAAAATCAAGGTGAAGTTGGTAATGTTGTTTATACGGACCATACAGGTACTCTCGTAATGGCCGGCTTTGCTGATATGGCAGAATTTGGTGTTAATAAAGCACTCGACTGGAGTATCATCGCTGTTGCTCCTGTTGATGTGATTACCGAGTCTGTGGACGTTCTTACTTATTATTTGCTGGTTTCAACGGTTATTATTATCGTGATAGTTTTGATAATTTCATTTCTTGTGGCTAAAATGATCACAAGGCCGATCAATAAGGTTTCAGCATTGGCTAGAGTCATTTCTAGTACAGGTGACTTGAACCTAAAGTTTGAAAAAATTAATAGAAAAGATGAGATTGGTGAATTATCAAATAGTTTTCAGGAATTAATTAACAGGTTAAAAGATTTATTGATTCAAACCAATCAGATTGCTGAAGGTGATTTTAATATTGTCATTGAATCAAAAGGTGAAAAGGATGATCTTACCTTCGCCCTACAAAAAATGGCAAAAGCCCTTCAAGTATCTAGAGATGATCTGTTTGATTCTAAAAAATACGTAGATCGAATTATCAATTATATGTTAGATACGATTATTGTTATTTCCCCCAATGGGAAAATTCAAACTGTAAACCCTGCTTTAAGTAATATTCTTGGATACAGTGAAGAAGAGCTTCTAGATCAGTCTATTGGAATGATTATTGCTTCTTCTTCTTCTTCTTCTTCTTCTTCTTCTTCTTCTTCTTCTTCTTCTTCTTCTTCTTCTTCTTCTAGCCAAATGTCTTTTCATGATAAACAAATTGAGATTATTATTGAAAAAGGAGCCATCATAAATGAGAATATAAATTTTCGTACCAAAAGTGATAACCTGGTTAACATGTCTGTTTCTGGTTCACCTATGTATGATGAGCAAGAAAATTTGATCTCAATTCTATTTGTAGCGCGAGATATGCGAGAAACGAATCGATTAATGAATGAGCTCAATGAAAGTATTTTAGAACTTAGGCAAACCCAGGCTCAGCTTGTTCAAAGTGGTAAATTAAATGCTGTAGGTGAATTGGCTGCCGGTGTTGCCCATGAATTAAACAATCCTCTATCAGCCGTTCTTACTTTTTCAATCATGGTAAAAGATGAATGTGATGCTATCCCAGATAATGAGAGGACGGAATTTATTGAGAACATCAGTGATCCATTAGAAAGTATTAAAAAGGCGGCCGTGCGGTGTAAAAAGATTACCGACAATTTACTTTCCTTCTCTAGACAGTCTGAAGGGGAGATGTGCGAAGTCTTTGTACAAGAAATTATAGAGAATACATTGCAACTAATTGGTGTTCAGATACGTCAAAAATCAATTAATTTGGAAAAAGATATTGCAGAAAACCTTCCTTCTATTAATGGCAATAGTAGTCAGCTACAACAGGTTTTTACCAATATAATTCTTAATGCTGTTCAGGCAACTCATGAACAAGGATCATTGAAAATTATTGCCACCGTTAAAAATACGATGTGTGTCATTTCGATAGCTGATTCAGGTGAAGGGATACCTCAAGAAAATATGTCAAAATTATTTGACCCTTTCTTTACAACAAAGTCTATTGGCGAAGGTACAGGTCTTGGTTTGTCGATTGTTCATGGCATTCTTAAAGAGCATAATGGAAAAGTTGAAGTGGAGTCTACTTTGGGCAAAGGGACTACTTTTATAATTAGTATTCCCTTATTTATTTCTAAATCTAGGTTTTCAGAATCATGAATGAAAAAAAATTAAATGCTCTAATCATTGATTCGGAATCTTTGATTGGTGACGTAATAAGTGCTATCGTTAAAAGATCTGGCCATCAGGCTGAATATGCCGGAACGATGGTTGATGCACTAATCAAAGTTCAAGAACCATTTGAATTACTTTTTATTCAGGATCAATTTTTAGGCGCTGATATTGATATATTAGTAAAAAGTGCCCGTGAACATTTTAATCCTTTGATCATTATTCTTTCTTTAGAGATATCGGATAAAAGTGAACGGAATAGTTTGAGGCTTGGGGCATATTCCACGTTGTATAAGCCTATCAGTCCTGATGATGTCACAGAAGTCTTGAACGATTGTTTACTTATCCCTCATAACGTTCAAGATGCTTTTGATATCCCCGAATTGCCAAAATTAATTATTGTTGATGATGATGAAGATGTTTTAGCATCCATTAAGTATGCTTTAAAACGATACGATGTGGTTGCCACTACATCTCCATTAAAAGCATTAAAAGAAATTGCCAGAACCAATTTTCATATCTTATTAACTGATATAATGATGGATGAAATGAATGGTATAAATTTAATTCATAATGCTAAGTCGATCAGACCTACTATTTCAGCTATCGTATTGACCGGTTTTGCCAATAAAAAATATGCCATGGAGGCTTTGAAAGAAGGTGCGCACGATTTGTTGGAAAAGCCTTTGTTGCCAAAGGTCATTACTGGTGCTGTTGAAAGGCTTTGGGAAACAAAACGGCTAGAGCTTGAAAAGGAGAATCTTTTAAAGGAAATCAAGGAGCAGAATAAAGCTCTCGTTTCATTAAATAATGAATTGGAACGATTTGCCTATATTTCATCTCATGATTTGAAATCACCGCTAGAAAACATCATATCTCTTATAAGTTGGATTTTGGAAGACACGGGGACTCATTTAAGCGAAGAATCTGCTGACCATTTAATAATGATTAATAGTCGTGTTAATCGACTGAAGGCTTTGATAAATGATTTATATGAATATGTCAAAGTTGGGAAGCACAACTATAGAGTTGAAAGCATTAATGTAGCTGACATGATTAAAGATTGTGTGGATATTTTAAATATTCCCAATGGATTTAAAGTCGAATATTCAGAAGTATTGCCTGTCTTTGAAGGAAAAAAACAACTTTTCTACCATGTCATCTGTAATCTTATTTCAAATAGTATTAAGCACCATGATCATCCTGAAAGCGGTTTATTAAGTATTGAATATCAAGTCTCAGGGGACTTTTATCATTTTTCATTTTCAGATAATGGGCCAGGTGTTGAGCCAAGATTTCATGAAAAGATTTTTATCATGTTTGAATCGCTGAAGTCTCGTGATACAGTAGAAGGCAGTGGGCTTGGGTTATCAATGATTAAAAAAATCATAGAGGAGGAAGGTGGCCGTATTAGTATCAATAGTGATTTAGGCCAAGGATCTAAATTCGAATTTACCTGGCCGATACTTAATAATGATAAGAAATAAATAATGGACAGAACGTAAAAAAAAACCAGACAAAGAAAAGAATAAGAAGTAAATCCAAGACCATTTAAAATACCTCAACCTCAAATAAGTAAAGACACCCCGTAGAGTCAAAATAATCATCTTACTCAATTCTAATATGCTGGGCATAGCTCAATCACAGTCACTGAAAAGTTCTACATTAACGTTAAAACTGAAGACACATTGGCTTCCGTAATCAGTAGCGGTTCAATGTTCAATAGATGCTTTAAAGACATGAACTGCCAAACATATGCCAAACAGAATACGCAATAATCACTATAATGCCTCTATATAGTATTTAGACTGCATTTAGTTAAATATCGGTATAAGTTTATATTATACCGATATCTTGATATGTATCCTTATAAAGCCTTTAAAAGATAAATGAGTGTAAAAGATGGTGAAACGTTGGCCAATACTAAAAGTTTATTTTGATAATTGGAATTTTAATCTTTTTACACGTTTAAACTCGTTATGTGCCCATTCCACAAAAACAAGATCCACTTCTTGGCCCGCTTTTAAATTCAAGTGTTTCAATTCTATCGCAATCTCAGCCCCATCAGCAGTAAATCTTATTCTTTTATTATCATCGACAGACATTTCACTCGCGACATAGTTACCAAATATATTTTTAGTAGCATCCCAATGAGAAATATTATAGGAAATAAAATTTTCTTGCCCGCTTGTCGAACTGGACATCGAACCAATAGCCAACCAAATTAGAGATTCAACACCTAGCATTGCTTTATTGCCGGATGAATCTACTTTAGAAGCCCCAGACTTCACATTACGATCATTATCAATATATAAGTATCCAAGGATACCAGACGATTTATTATGTTTAAATCGGCTGACCAAATCTTCATCACATTTCAAAAAAATATAAAGGAAGTCTTTATCACTATCGACATACATTTGTTTAATATCGGTATCTTTTTTAAATGTGCCATAACCCACAGCACCAATTTCTTTGGTTAACAGTGAATTTTCCTTCCAATCTGCAAAAGACCCATCAATCTTATATTTCATTGCAACTTTAGAAGAGCTCTTCCCATCACCACAACCAATCAATATTATAATAAAAATAAATAACAAGTTTCTACCGTTACTTCGCAAAATCATATTCATATTACTCTACCCTTACTAAGATCATTTCAATTTAGATAACTCTTAAACCCCCACCCATTCTACCCCACCATCCCTAATAGGCAACCACCCCACCTTCTTGCCGTTTCTCTATTCAATCAACGAGGTTCTTGTCTAAAGAGA
Source organism: Planctomycetota bacterium (assembly GCA_002746535.1). Taxonomy (GTDB): domain Bacteria; phylum Planctomycetota. The sequence goes on along the minus strand of NVWA01000017.1, from coordinate 48,174 downwards.
ATCTTTACAAAGCTAAGGTTGGGTATAATAATAAATAAAGGTCTGTCCCAAAAATTCCACTTATGATTCCATCATGACATACTATAAATGTTTTTTTAAGTTCTGTCAATTATTTCTTGGGATTAAACTTGGACAAATACTATTCTAAGTCTCTTATAAAGGTCTAGGCCATATACAATCGACCTTGTCTACCAACTTACTCATTTTTAATAAAATTCACTTGAAAGTTTTGCCAACCATCATCACCTACAGCTTTTAAAATCAGACCATAAAAGGCACTCTTATAAAACTTATAAAGATGTGGTCGAGAACCAGGTATTTCACCATTTAATTTTTGAAATGGCTTTCGAACATCTTCTGAAATCCACCAACTTTTACTAGCAATGTGCCAATATCCATTATAGAAAACAATCGGACCAACTTGAGGCACCTTCTTAATCGTCTTATTATTTTTACTCGAAAAATTAAACTCACGAAGTCCTTCCCTAGTAATCCAATACATGGATTCTTTATGCTTGCCAATATCGTGATAAGAAATATGACTCTCAATTATTGTAGGCAAAATACTTATCTCAGATGTTTTAATATTTATTAGAAGCATCCTTCGACCCAAACCACTTGGAAGCCGACAAGAAATAAATATGAGCCACGAATCGTTAATTCTAACGTGGTCAGCCATCATAAGGTATGGGTAAAACCTAATGCCAAGATCACTTTTTTGAACACTTTTATCTTTTAAAGGATCAAACGACTTAATCGCCTCATGAATAACTTTGACTTTCTTTTTACCACTTTTTGATAATGTCAAGATTGCTACAAATGAACCTTTTTCATTAAACCCAGAAAAGCATACACGGCCTATACCCATACTAGCTGAAACAGAACCTTCAAATGCTGGAAGACCATCTTTACTAGTAAACTCAATAATGACTTCTGTCTTAGGATTAATCACAAATACCCGAGGCTGATGTCCCCCCACAGATATCCATATCTTCTCACCATCAAATTGTGCTCTACCTAAACGCACATTCTTCAAAAATTTAAACTTTTTTAAGAATCTCAACTTCCCCTTCTCTTTCATCAAGTACAAAGTTTTAATTCCAATGTCCACCCAAATGAAGTCCAACTTCTCACTACACTTTAATACATGCCAAGACTTCATAGGACCATTGGGAATCCTCTTCCCATCGTCTCTTATTAATGCAATTGAAGAAAAAGTCACATCATTTTTCTCAAGCTTATATTCAGGAAGCTTATTAGGTGTGATCTTCTTTTTAAGTTTAGGCCTAACAATGGTCTTGCTAGTGCTCTTTTCTCTAGCAAATGATTTTCTAAGAGAATTAATCGTTTTTTTGACTTGGGGATGATCAAGCCTATCCAGCTCACTCAAAAACCAAGAATATTCATCTGATAAAAAATATTTACTTTTCACAACATTTAATATTAAATCACGAATTAATGAATCTGCGTATGGCTCTTCGACTCTAGCAAGAGTCTCCAAACCACGAATTCTTGCTCGAAAATTTTCTTTCAAAGTTTCCCGAAAATAAGAATGGTGTCGATGCCAACGAACCAACGTTAATCTGTAATAGACGCTATTCAGATCACCGGCGGATAATCTTATATCTGCCTTTGCAATATACATATTTCTCATCCGTTTACGAAATGCATATACCTCACCTTTTAATTCCAAGCTTGCAGAACTATTAGCAAAATAATTAATATCGCCAAAGGTTTCTGAAATAGAATTATAAACACCTGAGCTATTATTATTCAATTCAGATTGCTCCAAATAGAATCCAAGGTGGCGCTGAGCATTATCAAAGCGCTTAAGAGAATCCAATAAATCTAATGATTTTCGGCTGCGCATGGCAGAGACCTTTCGCTTACGATAACCTCTCCCAATAGCCGACATTGCTAAGAAATGCGCTTCCGGCTGATGATTCTGCAATAAAAAACTTGCTTCAAAAAGCTGAACGGCCTCCTCAAAATTACCAAGCAAATAATGAACTTTTGCCCGACTAGTAATAGAAAGATGCTCATCTTTGGTTTTTAAAAAAGCCACGTGATTTTTCAATTGTACAGCCAATAGCTCTTTAACAGCATCCCTAAAAAAAGTAACACCTGTCTTAATTGACAATCCCCGTTTAATGCGCTCACCAATTAATTGATTACTTTGCTTTATCAACAACTTAACATACGGGGGCTTCTGAGAATTATGCGAGTCAAAACGAAATTCCCCTAGCAAATAAAAGACTAATCCTCTTGAACTAATTTCTGTACCATTGAGAGAGAACTCCTTCGATAATTCTTGTGCTTCAGCCAACTCAACCACAAAGACCCCAGGAATTACTAACAAATCATTTTCAAGCAAATGCGCATACGCACCTTGCAGATGATTATTCTGACTCGAGAGATCTTTGTTCAGAAATGGTGGTACAGCACAAATAGCTTTTACCTTTTGACGATTCTTATTAGCGGCCTTATTAACCTCAGCCTCAAATAATAAAAGATCATCATTAATTTTTTCGGTATGAATTATTTTAGTGACACACAATCGAAGCCCATAAGTCAATTCACTGATAACAATATTGCTATGCTCTACAGGGCCCTTCTCTTCCGTTATGAAAATGAGCAGGTCGGCACCCAGTAGCTTACATAAGCTAATTCTACCAGCACCTGAAGCATAACCTGACAGCTTGATTAAAGACTGCTCTTTAAAAATATCATCTATATGTTGTCGGTCAACGAGCACAAAGTTTTTATTCTTAGATAAACGCTCTTCAAGCAATGCGGCCCGTAAGCTAACCCCTCTAGGGCTTTTATGAATAATTGCTAGTACCGATGGTTTGCGCTTTTCTTCAGCAAAACTTTCAGACCAACCTACAAAACCTAGAACAAGACAAATCATAAACAGACAGGTTTTAAAATTCAAAATAAAAACTGATTTCATCATTATCTTTCTAATGTTATTCGTTTACTATATATTAGCAATAGATGGATTACACATTGAACTTTTCCCAGCAGCAGAAAAAGACATGCTAAGTATATTTAATTTATATAATTTGATATCTCAAGCGCTATTTCAAATATGAAATACATCCAAAGTTACCATAACTCTTGATGTTAATAGTATATAAACATTATTTATCCCAACAATCATTCATATAAACTTCATATACTATCACTATTCACCGTCAGTTTTCTTTTTAAATACAACCTGATAATATTTCAATTTACCATCGTTGCTAGTTTTAAAAACCAATCCATAATTGGCACTAAGGAAGAGTTTATTTGTATCTAAATTAATTTTGTGAGAAGGGACATCACCATCTAAAAGACGAAATGGTAATTTTAAATCTTCTGTCACCCACCATTGCTCCCCAACTAAATGATACTGACCTTTATAGTACATAAAAAAACCATCTTTTTCAGGTAATTTACAGATAGGTTTATCCCGCTTACTTTCAAAATTTATTGCTTGCAAGCCATCTCCTGTCACCCAATAGGCTGTGCTTTTATCAATCCAAATATCATTTACTGAACGAAGATAGGCGTATGTCTCTGTTAATTCGATTACATTGGTCTTAATATGTATTAATAGATATCGTTTGCCATCATTACCACGATTAAGCAGAACTTTCCACGACTTAGAATCTGATGAGTATTCCCCCATCATAAACTTTGGAGAAAAGACAACCTCTAGATCCTTATTTTGAAGCGAGTTAGACACATTCGGCAAACGTTGTTTTAGTGCCTCATGTATGACTCGAATACTCTTAGCACCATTTTCAGTTATTTCTAATATCGCGATAAAGGCACCTTTTTTTGTAGAGCCTGAGAGACACAATCGACCTTCACCAATACCCACACAAGCTGACAGAACAAACAAAGGTAGGCCATCTGCAATAGTAAATGTAACGACAGATAAATCACTTGAATTAACTACTACTACAACAGGCGCCTTACCACCCAATGGTACCCAAGCATATTTTCCATCAAAAGTTGGTTGGCTATAATAGACATTAAATTTTCGACTATGAAAAATAGTTTTAAGTTTTCTTTTATTTTTCAATAAACACAGGGATCCATTATAAATCAAGTCAACCTTATCACTGACTTTTAGCATCTGAGAAAACCCTATCTTCTTTTTAGGTTTACCATCAACGGGGATCATCTTTTCAATTTCTAAAAACTCAACTTTTGTCTTGTCATGTATAACAACGGATTTAGTAACAGCTATCTTGACTTTTTGAGGACCCTTTTTCTCAAGTAAATATTTTCTCCTTGATTTCACCCATGATTGTATTGTTGAGTGATTAAACTTTGACAATTCATCTGAAAACCATTCGAAGCCATCTCTTTTATAATCAATTTCGGATATACCCTTATCTATCACAAGGTGCAAAATGCATGATTTTATATATTTATTATAATTCGATGCTAGAACAAAAGGAATCACATCAAGCCGTTGTTGAAGACTGCTCTTAAAGGATTCTCCTTTAAACTTAGGTCTAAATACCCATGAAAGGGCATCTTGGTTATTGCTCCCGATACTATTATAAAATGTTTTATAGTCATCTGATTGCAATTGATCTTCAGTTAATCGATCACAAACGATATCTTCCATCATGTGATATCCAAAAAAATGGTTTTGAATCTTCACCAGAACACGCAGAACACCAAGCCTAATTGATAGGTTTTCTTTTAAGGACTCGTTGTAATACGTGGTACTATTAAACCATTTTCTGAGATTTAAAACCATCAAGGGGTAATTCAGCTCCCCTCGTTTAAATTTATAGTCTAACGCCATTAAGTAAGTCGCTCTTAATCTTTTTCTAAAGCCATAAACGGCTTCTCTTAGCTTTTTATCTTTGTTATTATTTTGCAAATACATGACATTGGAAAATGCTCTTAGTATTGAATTATTATAGGTTGAATATTTCTGCATTACTTTATGCTGCTTAAGAAATGCTTCCAAATGAACACGCGCCTGATCGTAAATAATTATTGCTTCCAAGATAGGTACATTCTTATGGTATATTGTTCGGCCATAAGCTGACATTGCCAAGAAGTGTGCTTCCGGTTGATGGTACTTTAATAAGAAACTGGCTTCAAATAATTGGGCCGCTTCAATATAATTGCCCAATAAAAAGTGAGTATTAGCTCTTTTAGTCAATCCGCGATACTCATCTTTATTATTAATAAGCTTCAAATTATTTTTTAAATAAACACCTAAAAGCTCTAAACATGATTTTCGTAAATAGTCAAGGGCGCCCTTAATAGGTATTTTATCGGCTTGACAGCTTCCAATAACATCAACTCCTTGTTGTGCAAAAATTTTTATAAAAGGTGACACCTTTTCATTAAGATGATCAAAACGATACTCACCCATCAAATACAAAGGCAATGACCTTTTAATATTTCCACCAGTTAAATTCAATTCTTTTGCAATCGCACGTGCTTCTGCCAATTCCACAACGAAAACACCCGGAATATCTAACAGCATATTTTCAAGCAGTACCGCAAAAGCACCTTGCAAATGCTCATGGGTTTTTGAAAGATCACGACTAACTAGTGGCGGAACGGCACAGATGACTCTTAAATCCTCTTGGCTTTTTTTAATGGCTTTTTCTATATCAAGATTAATTATTAATACATCATCTTCAATTTTATCTGAGTACACTATTTTAGACTTATGCAGTCGCAAACCACGAGTTGTTTCACTAATAACGATGCTACAATGGGGGCTAGGCTCTTTAACATCTAAATAAAAAACAAGTAAATCTGCTTTGAGAAGTTTCCCTAAGGCCATGCGCCTAGACCCAGAAAGCGCACTTGATATAGCAGCTATCTCTTGTTCTCTCATAACTTTATCAATATGCTCCCGATCAACCAACTGAAGTCTTTTATTATTTGACAACTGCTCTTCTAGCAATGCTGTTCGAATACCTATTTCTTTTATATCTAATTGAATTACAGCTATCACAACAGGGCGTTTCTGATTCTCATCAGCCAAGCAAAGAGAAAAAGAAAGTACACCAAGTGATAAAAAAACTAAATAAGCTTCTATAAATCTAAACATATTATTTAGCTAATTTAATTAATAACCGCGAAGCAATGATTGCTGCGGCTTCTTGCAAGGCTGTTTTGCCTGCAATTGTTTCGGTTAAATCAACGGCCCAGACTGTCTCTCTATCGATGGCGATAATTTTACCGTTTTTATCGAGGACTTTCACTTCAAGTCTCGCTTTCACGCTAATAAGTTTGCCGGTTTTTCGGGCAAATTCACTAAAGCCCTCACCTTTGATAAATATCTCGGCATCTTCCTTCTTACCTTCTTTAGCATCTAATGTGACACCACCGATGGCTTTGTAAATAAAAATCATTTCAGTTTCAGCAGCTGGATCGATAACTGATTTGCCAATATGCTTCTCCACTATACTAATCATCGCTGTGGGTAATTTTTTACCTTTAGTGGCAGTCTTCAAAGTAGTAATACGTTCTTTTTTGGTGACTACCGGACCAAACAAATCAGCCGCTGAGTCTTTGATTACTTTCCCAAGCGATTTAGCTAACTTCAATGCTAATACATCGATTTCATCTGTACCATTGGCACTTTTCCCTAAGACCTTGCCTGTTTCAGTACTAATAATTTTGGCCACAATATATATTTTTTTACCGACCTTAAAAACTGAACCAGTAATAAGAATCTTAGCACCTACTAAGCGCCCAACTTTAATAGCTGTCTCTTGAGAAACTAAGCCCGATAAGTTTAACTCTTGCTCTTTAATAATTTTGGACAATTCGGCTCTTTCAACAAGATAAAGAAATGGATTTTCCACCATACCAGCAAAAAGCAAATCGCTTACATTAGCGCCTTTACCTTTCATCCCACTACCTCTCTCTGAAAAAGTCATTATGGCGACAGGATATTTTTTTGTCTTTTTCTTTGGTGCACTACGTGCTGGCGTCGGCATCATAAATGCCATGAACATCAAGCTGAATAATATATAACCCAGCTTATATTTTTTTAAAATAACATTGATCGATCTCATAATTAACTCCAATTTTAAATTTTATTTTGATTTATTTGTTAATACTTTTAATAAAAAATAACTCGCAAGTGGACTTTCCTGATAGGTGCCTAATAAGTCCCATCCACAAAAAATCAAGCGAGCCTTTTTCTTACGATATTCTATCCAACTCCATCCCTTATTAGTACTAGAAAATTCGATACCAACGGTATCATCTAAGGGCTTCAAAAGGCCTTTGGACTTAACCATTTTTTTATTTTTTGCCCAATAAAGATCATTTAATAATTTCTCATAGCGTTTTATACAATCACGACCAAGAAATTCTAAACGTCCCGAGGCATCAGGGATGGTGAAAAGACCTTTCATCTCAGTCGCTAAGATTAGTACAGAAACACCTTTATCCATTAAAGTAAGAAGCTCTTTATCGAAACCCTCCATGTCTTCAAAATCAATCCCAGCAACAAGCAGCCATTTGCCTTTGAAATCACTAATCTCATCAACTTTCTGAAATGGTATGCCACTGGCCTCTAAGAACATTTTAATATCACCATCTTTTTCAGCATATACACCAACATTGATCTTTTTTAATCTTGCTTGATACTCGGAGCTCATGGTTGATGCAAATAGATAAATTGTTTCCGTCATGGTCCTAAGTTGCTGATCATCTTCATCAAGAATTGATAAGGATATTTTTGTCTTTGCTACAATGCCTTCTTTTAAACCGGCCAGTTTAAATTTAAACTCTATTGGATCGCCAGACGCTATGCGTTTCATTTTTATAGTACGGCCAGCATACACCAATCGAATTTCAAGGGATGAGTATTTTTTTGGAAAGTTGGATTGCTTCACCCAAACGAGCGACACTTCTTTCTCAGAAAAATAAGCATGGGGAGCCTTATCTAAAAGAAGAAAAGGAACCTTTTCTTTTGCCAAAATATTTAGACAACTACAAACGATCAGGATCATTACTACAATTGATATCATTTTTACCATGGTCATTTCCTTAATTTCTATCATTAAGCCTTTGACAAAATTGATGCTGAAATATTTGATTTATTTTAATAAATGGTGAAAATCATCTAAATAATAGTTAGCATCTGTGCTTTTCGATCCCTTTGTCGATATTTCTGAGTATTTCTTAAAAAATCTAAAAAAGATCAAAGCTTCCTTCAATTCTATTGTCATAGGTATAATAAGATGAAATCAACCAATTCATAAAGTATTCAGGAAGTCCTCTTTGGTACAAAAACTAAGTGAAGAGCAGCTGATCCAACTGTATCTTGAAAAAAAAGATCCTGCTATTTTTGAAGAGCTGGTTCGTCGACATATTTCTAAATTACGTAACCTCATTTACCGCATTGTTTATGACGTAGAAACGGCCGATGATATTGTTCAAGATACCTTTTTAAAAGTTTATGAAAAAATCGATTCATTTAAAGGCAGAAGCACTTTTTCGACATGGCTCTGTCAAATTGGAATCAACATGGCGTTGAACTATAAGAAAAAAAATACACGCTATCAAATGATTGATATTGCAATCCTTGATGAGCAATCAACAGCACCATCCCCTGAAGAATTTCATTTAGAGCAAGAAGAGCTGAAAGAAATCAATCAACACATACAAGCACTCCCTGATAAATTACGCGTAGCCCTATTACTATCAACTATTGAAAATAAAGATATTAACGAAATTGCAAGAATACTAGGATGCCAGAAAGCAACGGTTTACTGGAGAATACACCAGGCTCGAAAAATATTAAACGAAAAGATTGGAAACAATTAAAATGAAAAACAAGGAACATCTCGATCAAAAATTAATGGCATGGTCAAAGCAATCGACTTTATCCGATAAGAATGAAGAGAAGCTAATTCAAAAAATAATTGCCAAAATGTCTAGCAACTCAAATCACCTTCTTGAATTGAATCTACATGTCGCTACCAAAAAGTTGTATTTCACTAGAGGCTTATTATGTGCCGCAATTATCTTATTGACGATAAATTTTATATGGGGTATTAATCAAAGTGATCACTTTGACGCAATACAGACCTCCGTCGGTCACCAAAAAGAAAACCATCAAAGGCCGAGCATTCAAGAGATCAAAGAAATAGCCTCAGAGATTGACCTTGTTTTCCCAGAAGGTATTCAATGGCTATCCTATGAAAACGGCAAGCTGAATATTCAAGCAGGTAAAACACTATATGCTGGAAAACGCGCTGACGATGCCCAAAAAATTGTACTCACCCTTCAAGTCATGAAAAGAGAAGGTGGTCGTTGGTTCGAAATCAAACGTCATGATATCATTAGCCGATTAGGGGAACCAATAAAAATGACCGATAATGATAGGAAGTCCTTTTGGACGCACCAATTAGATGGCCAACATGTTTCTATTAGCACACGGTATCTGATTAAAATTAACAATCTAAATTTCAATATCAATGAAGACATTGTTCAGCAGTTCAATAGAACAATGGTAGTCTCTTCATTTACTTCACAAGGCATTGAATACACGGTCTTGCAAACAGTTCAGAAAATATAACAAAACTATCAAATGAAAAGCAAATACATCTATATGCTAATGGCTGTTCTTCTTTTTTCTGGATTAACTATTTCTTAATGGCTGTCGATTAATTGCACATCAACCTACAATAATGAACCGAGCTCAGTTAACTGACCTTACGACATTCCAAACCATTTAAATTATTAAAATTAAATTGTCCTTTTATATTTCTATGCCATTGAAATAGTTCGGCTATTTCAAGATATCTATTTTTATAGATGAAGTCGATATTGTTCCTGTCCAAAACTTAATCTTACCTTTATAACCCGCAGGTGCTGTTTTAGTATTTTTATATTCTACGGTTATTTTATGTGAGCCGGGCTTCAAATCCCATGAATGTTGTCGGCCTTGAAGATAGGCATTTAAAGCTTTTGGAGGGGGCCTTACTGAACCGCTTCTATAAAATTCAAATATGGTACATATTTCATTAGGTTTCAATTCAACAAAGTCTTTATTTCTTTCTTCCTCAGAAGCTCTCACTCCCCTACCAAAACTTGGAATTTTTTTTGTTATTCCTGTTTTAGACTTTACTGTTACCTTGAAAAGCTTGCCCCATGGCGCCATCCCTTTATCTAACATTATTGTTTTTTTTCCTGAATTTTTTACTTTAACAATTCCAACAAGTGATTCCCCTTTAGACTTGTCAGCTGTTAACTTTTCAAATTTGATTGACAATTGCAGCCCCTTTACAATTTTCCCCCAATTTTCAGAATTCTTTTTTTCATGATTAGGGTCGCTTATAGTTCTTTCGTCTAATTTGTTTTCTTTAGGGCTATCATTTGTTGCAATAACAAAAACAGACATTGTAAATAACATCGCTGTGCAAAGAATAAGGGAAAAATTAATTTTAGAAATAAGTAACATTGTTGAAACTCCTTTAACAATTGATTGTTGAATTAAACTATTTTGAAGGATAAAACTACTGGAACTTAATGTCGATGCTGAAGCTTTGTTTACATGAAATAATTGAGCAAGTAAAGCTGTAACCAAAACATCTTTCTTTTTGAATTTAGTTTGTAGAAGAGATATTGTTCGCTCTATGGTACTTTTAATACTTGATTCTTTGCCACTTGTTTTTTCAGCAATTTCTTTATTACTCATATTCTCATAATACTTCATTAGAAGCAAGTCCCTCTTCTTCTTTGGTAATGAGGAAATCAATTTATCTAGACAAACATCATTTTGATTTTCTTGTTTCTCAACCATATTATCGTTGATTTCAACATGATCTTTAACTCGTCGATTCATAACAATACATACATTTTTAGAAGCCCAATAAAACCAAGTACTCAAGTTAGATTTGATCTTATTTTGTTCTTTAATATAAAGCAAAAAAGTTGATTGAACGGCATCATCAATTAAATCTTTCTGAATCAATCTTCTTGAACAGGTTAAACTCACAAGAGTGTAATACTTTTTATATATTTCCTTTTCAAAAGCTGTGTTTATTTTTTCTGACATAAAATACCTGATTAAGTTTTATCTCATTATCTAAGATGACATTTGAATGCGTAAAATGTGGCAACAAAATAAAATAATTTTAAATTATATCAAAAATGTTTCTGGTTGAAAACACTAGGAGGAATAATTTATTTGCTTGGTTCACCATTCCTTTAACTCACCAAGCAGAATTCTTAGGTGTGAGTTTTGGTGGTGTCGCAAATTGGTAACTAGTGATAATTTAGAAATTTGACTCATTCTAAAGCGAATTAAAGTGAAATTCGAGGCAGAGGATGATTTTGAACTATCGGGGTAAGGGGAACTATTTTGGATAGTTGACTGGTAAAATTAGTCGTCAATCTTAATTTCAGACTAACGGGGACTAATTTCAACAATTCAGCTTATCCTCAATTGGTTTTTTATCAACCAAGAGATCCCATCCCTTCCCATTAAATGCGTTAACATCATTTCTGTGAAACTCAATCGAGTACCCCAGTCGATCATATTCAGTTTCATTAATTCCAGATCCATGTAATGTTAGACGATTAAAAACTAAGCAGTCTCCAGCATTCATTGGAACTGAAATTATTTCACTCTCTTCATAGTCATCAACGTCCTTTTCAATGCTAACATGTGACCACGGAATGACCTTCAAACAACCGTTTTCAGAGGTTGTGGAAGTAATCGCAAACCAAAAATTTAAACCTGGACCATCAAATTTTATATACTGATTGTCGCGGTGAAAAATAAATTTGCCCGTTTTAGCTTTTTTTAATTGCAACAGCGAACTATATCTTGAAGACTTTCCATCTAATAATTGTCCCGCCATATGATGTAAGGTCATGTCAGATATCAATTCACTTAAATGAGAATCTTTGTAATAACTATTCTCCCGAATACCTCTGCCCATTTGACTCATTACTTTTTTTATATTAATTTTTATATTTTCTAAAAAACCCAACGAAATTAAATTTGAAATTAACAAAAATCCATTTCTATTATATTGTTCAATTTCTTCTACTGATAGGCTCACTTTTGTTAAATTTTTATTCATTTAAATCCCTTTTTACTTTACTCGATATCATCGAAGGGCAATTTTATTATTCTAATTCTGAAATAAAACTACAAACAACAATAGGATATAACATTTTTTTAACCAAGCTATCTCTCAATAAAGTATTAAAGCATAATACCAAGGTTTGCCGGTCGGTTAAGAGGATTTGTTCTTGAGGGCGGATTTTTTACTCTTACGGATAGCTGTCGGCAACTCAAATTAGAGCCATCGACAGCAACAAATTAATTTATCTAAACATAAGCCTGGGTCTAATTGTCATTCCTAGTATTTTGGGATCTTTGTTTTTTGAAATAAAAACATAATAAAGACCAGAGAATTCCTCCCCTTTTGTTAAATATTGTTTTTCAAATTTATCTTTCAACCAAATTTTGTAGATTTCAAAATCTTTAACGCCTTTGGCTTTTAAAGTAGAAATCATTTTTTCTTTTAAAAAATATTTTTTTGTATACTCTTTTAAACTCACTTCTTCACTCTTCAATTTTCCAAGTTTTATTAATCTTTTATAAAAATTTATAGCTGTATATTTTTCAATTCCAGAAAATCTATCTTCATAATTAATAAAGTTCTCCATTGATTCCTTTTGTTTCTTATTATTTTCAATAGCTTTTAAATCTAAATTAAACTTGCTTTTTGTTGTAAGTATCCCATTCCAATTAATTGGAAAGTGACAATACTCAACTGCATTCGATATTTCACTATCTTTACTGAATACAGTAAAAAAAAAGTCCTTTATCAATTTTATCCGTTTCTTTTCTAGTAGATTATTACTCAAATGCCCCCCATCAATTATAGGTTCATTTGTTACTATCTCTTTTTTATTACCATCAGCGTATAAAACTAATCCCACTGGCATTAAGCTAATCATCATACATAACACAGCTATCTTTAATTTTGAAATTAAATACATGTTCACAACTCCTTTTACAATTGATTGTTGAATTAAACTATTTTGAAGAATAAAAATATTAGGATTTAAAGTCGCAGCTGATGCTTTGTTGTAATAAAAAAACTGAGACAATAAAGTAGTAACTAGAACATCTTTCTTTTTGAATTTAGATTGTAATAAAGTAATTGTTCGCTCAATTATTTTACGTATATTCACTTCTTTTGAATTTGTTCTCTCTGAAATTTCTTGATAACTTAAATTATCATAAAATCTCATTAAAAGCAGCTCTCTTTTCTTTTTCGGTAACGAGTCTATTAATTTACCAAGACAAATGTCATCTTGGTATTCTTCATTTTCAACCAATTCGACATCAAGAATGAAATGTTTTTTCTCTTTTCTGTTTATAACAATACAAATATTTCTTGATGCCCAATAAAACCAAGTGCTCAAATCATTTTTAATTTTTTCTTCACGCTTAATAAAAAGCAGAAAAGTTGATTGAGCAGCATCGTCAATTAAATCTTTGTTATATAAACATCTCATACAAGTTGAATAAACAAGGTTGTAGTACTTCTTGTAAATCTCAATTTCAAATGTTGTTCCACTTTTTACAGACATAGTCCTACCAATAAATTTCCTTCCTATAACAAGATTACATTTAAACGTACTGCTGTGACAGGAAAATATAAAAAGTTAAAATTATTTTAAAATAGTTTCTGGTTGAAAACAACAAGTGCTGTAAACAGAATTTTACTTGCTAGGTAGAAAGCACATTGGTCATCAGCAACCAAAATCTTTAGGCAAGTTAACCTGACAAGATTTCAGAAACCCTATCTAGCTTTTCGTAAATGTGACGCAATCTAAGGCGATATATCGTAAATATTGAGTTAGATTATTATTTTTCGAGTAGATAATTGAACTTCTTTCACAGTATTTATATAGTAAAAATCTAGTCTAACGTCTAGTCATTTATTTTCTACGGGAAGACTACCTTTTCCTTTTCTAAATAATTCAATAAATTTAAAAATGAGCTGATGCATTTCTAATGTTTGTGTAATTAACAAATGACCATTAAACTCATATATAGATGTGCCTTTATTGTTTTCCCATGAAGATCGGTTTAATTTAGATATTATTAAATTTTTCAAATAATCTTGTGTGAGACCATTCGCGTCTTCTGTGTCTTCATAGACACATATGTCTCTAACGTTATATTGCTCTAATGTTAGCAGATGTAGATTGCCTATATAAATGGCACCATTAGCAATCGAATAATTTAAGCTTAACTTATTCAATGCTATATTCAATGTGTGTTTTAAGGATAAATCAGATACCTTTAAGCTTATATTAGTTGGTCCCAAATTTTTAATAGTGTTTTGGTCAATAATAAAATTTGAAATTTTAGCTGAATGTTGAATATCCGCCAGGATCTTTTCCAGTGTTTCATTCTTCCAATTAAAAGATTTCTTAATATCTAATTTTTTTTCTAATATCTTATCCTCTTCTGAATAAAGGACTGATTTTCTAACTTTAACATTAATTTTATTTTCATGTGAATCTTTAGCTACCTTTAACATACTTTCTAGAAATGAATTAATTTCATCATGAACATCAGAATTATGAATTATTAATAGTTTATTTTTCAGAATTTCAATGGATGTTCCCTGTGCCGTATCCCAAGAATCTTTCGCTATATTCTCTTGAATTAATTCTTTAATATTATCTAAATCAAACCCTTCCTTGTTAGCACCTTTACTCCATTTCTCCATACTTTTATTTGATATATTAATTAGCTCATTCAAAGAATAAAGGGTTATAAATAAATTCTGACTTGAATATTTAGTTGTAAGTAAAATAGTTTTTTTCTTAATTTTAAAACATTGGTTGGAACTTTTTAATAAATATTTCAATGCATTAATTAATTTCATTTTTGTGAGTTTTAAATTTGCACAATTAGCAACGATCCTTTTATTTTTTAAGAAGCTATTATTAAAAATAATAGGAATATCAGCTTGCTTAGAGAAGCTTAATATCCCCTCTTTAATCGACGCATTTTTAAAATCAAAAGAAACCTTTTTATTTAGAATATCTTCCAATACTTTAGAAATTTGTGTTTTGCTTTCATGTTTCGATTTTGATTTTCTTTCAGCATACAACGATTGTGTACTATTAATAAAAAGTGTCAGAATTATTATTAAGGATATTATTTTTCCTACAACAATTTTTTCTCTAAATAATTTTAAAGCTATTGATGAAATTGAAAATGTTTGATTGATTTTAAAGTACATTAATTGCAACCCCTTGGATATTAATATTTAATTCAAATATATTTAGATTCAATCGCCTACAGCATAATACATGCCGACTATATTAGTTAACCGTTTTCCGATAATAAGAATACTTTACACACTTTAAAAGTGTAATTATTACCCATAGATTAAATTTGTCTAAGTCAGATAAAAAATAATATTTCAATAATATTCTCAGCCCCTCGCCAAGGGACCAAACAGATAGCATCTGAAGGCATGTCATTTGAAATTATCAGAAACTTTAATTGCTTCCCACCAATAGATATTCTAAATGACTTCTTTCAATGTGGTAGAGATGATATTGAATCAGAAGAAACTTCAAATTGGAAACAATTTATATTACCAAGTGATGAATACGCATCATTTCATGATTGGTGTTGCGATCAATATGGTGAACCTTAAATCAATACATTTGATAATTGTACAGGATATCCAGAATGGTTTACTTGTCCTGGTGATCAATCAGAATAATCACTTCACTCCCCTACTATTACCCCACTCAAAAATCATCCACTCGTCTGAGTTTTGAATAGATTCTATTGGTGTTTGGTAAAATGATTAGATGAGATTTCAAAAATTCTTTTTAGCTTTTCAGAATGTGGTGGTTTCTAAGGCGATTTAATGCAAAATTCGAGTAAGATGATATTTTGATTTTACGAGGTTATTAAAAATTAACATCAGTCTTGTAAAGTCTATAATAATCAATTAACTAATTTAGGAGAAATAAATGAAAACAATTAATAAATCAAAACTGACAACTTCTATGGTGATCTATACTATTCTAATTACATTTATCTTTTCGACAATGTCGGCCTTTAGTAGTGAATCTTCCAAGCCTCTATCGAAAAAACCTAACAAGAGCAAAATTTCAGAGACTAAAGAGTGTTGCAAAAAAGCATCAAAAAATAAACTCAATCTTAAAGTAACAGGCATGACATGTGGAGGTTGCGCTTCTAATGTAACGAAAGCATTAAAAGAAGTTAAAAACGTTAAAGAAGTCTCAGTCTCTTTTAAAAAGGGAACCGCTTTTATTGAATTTAAAAAGGAAAAAGATTCAACAGATAAAGTAATAGCGAAAATTAAATCATTAGGATTTAAAGCCGAAAAAAATGTTTTTAAATGCGACAAATGTTTGAAACCAAAAGAAGAAAAAAAGAAGTAATTAGTCTCACTACAAATTGAATTCAGTTGCCCTTTAAAATAGGGCTAGAAAATTCATGCAGTTAGTAGCTTACATAAGGGCTGAGATTAATACAAAGCGATCTAAATTATAATTTATTGAATTAATTGTAATATCTTAAAACAATCTACACACTAAGCTTATAGTTTTATTAAATGGGAAATATTAATGCGAAGTAATAAATTCATTTCAATAATTATACTATTTATCATCTCAATTCAATTTACTGGTTGCTATAATCGAGAAGAAGAACTCCAAATTAAGGCAGATGCAATGGCATCACGTCTGTCAATAACAACCAAAGAAAGAGATCAACTTAAACATGAGTTGAGACTCTCACACGATCTATTAAAAGATGAAAAGAAAAAGAACAAAGCTCTAACTAAACAAATATCAAAATTAAAAGGAGCACAAAATAAATAGCTTATTCACTCCACAACCATCGCCCTCGCGTCTGAGTATTGAAAAGTTTATACTAAGTGTTTGATAAATTGATTAGATGAAATTTCAAAAGTTCTTTATAGTTCTTTAGAAACCTGACACTATCTAAGGCAATATAACGTGAAAATCGGGTAAGATTTTTATTATGGCTCTGCGGGCTTATTTCTATTTTTCCAAAAAATAGATACCTTTTGAGTTTCATGTATTTGACCAAACCCAATTTTTTTTAATGAAGGTAGCTTTTTCAAAAAGCTAAGATCACTTTTACGCATATGTTCTGGTAGACACAAATCTTCCAGTTTTATCAATGTCGATAAAGGTTTCAATTTCTTTAGCATATTGCAATGCCCAATATCAAGTCGTATTAAAGGCATACCTGCCAAAGGTGATATATCTGTGATGAGAGTATCATTTAATTCTAAAGACGTTAACATCATACCTTTTAAAGGAGAAATATTTTTAATTTTATTTTTGCTTAAAATTAAATATCTAATAGGCATGCCTTTGAGGATAGAAATATCAGTTACCAAAGAGTAGCTTATTCTCACTCGCCATAATTTCATACCTTTTAAAGGGGTAAGATCTCTAAACGATCCTGTTAATTCAACTTGCGTTAACGGCATACCTTTTAAAACAGAAATGTCACGAGGGTGAAACCCATAAAGAACTAGAGTTTTCAAAAGCATTCCTTTTAAGGGAGAAAGATCAATGGGAGTTACATTATCAGAAGGTCCAGTAACTTGAAGAAACTCGAGAGGCATCCCTTTTATTGCTTCCAAAGTTGTAATTTTGGTTCCATACAAGGTTAAGGATTTTAGTGGCATCCCTTTTAACGGAGTAATGTCACTGACAGGCGAGCTATTTATATGTAAATTCTCCAGCAACATGCCTTTTAAAGGAGAAATATCTACGACCTTAGTACCTGTTAAATCAAGCCATTTTAGTTTCAAATTTTTTAATGGAGAGATGTCTTTTAAAGCGGGACATATCGAAAAGTTCAATTTATACAAAGGTAGAGAGTCTAATGGAGACAGATCTCGTAAATTTTTACAATTCATAAAAGTAATCTCGTTTAAAGGAATTCCTCTCAAGGCAGAAAGATCATCAACATTATGGGTTGATCTAAGATTAAAATTCAACGTCAATTTTCCATTTTGATACTTGCTAAAAGTACTACCGGGAAAATTAACTTCGATTCTTTTTTTATAAATTTGAAATTGTTTTTTACTTGAAACGGTAAATGAAATCGCAATTAAATGCATATTTTGTATTTCAAAAATTTCTGCAAAGGAAACAGAAAATTCAGGACTCAATTTGCTTGCTAATGTTTTTTGACATAATTCCAAAAGCTTTTCAGTATTGTTATCTTCTTTAATTTTTAATCTGCTTTTTAAGGGAGATATTGCCTTCTGGAACTTCCTGCTATGAATTAATAATTGAGCTTTTAATAAATAAGCTGCCGATAATTCTGGATCATAGTCAATGGCAATATTAGCATTTAACAGAGCTGCCTCAAAATCTTTATTTAGAATAGCACGTTGGGCAACGGCTAAAACTTTGGGAGCTGAAATTCTATTATCTTCATTCCTTGCCACCTGCTCTTTTTTTAATTCAGCAAATTGCCAGGCAGTCATGGCAAATCCTGTGATCAAAGCCATTACGGCAATTAAAATACCAGAACTCAAAGCTTTGTTTCTTTTGATCAATTTTGAAAATAACTCTAAAAGTGAATCTGTTTTTGCTGATACCGAAAAACCTTTTTGATAATTGAAAAGATCCTTTGCAAATTCACTAATACTCTGAAAACGATTTTCCTGCTTTAAGGCAATCGCTTTTTGAACGATGGCTCTTAATTCTGATGGAATATTTTCGGCTAAAGGTGTCGTCTTGCCCTGTGCTGTTTTCAATAGTTTTATTTGCACATTTTCCCCTTCTACAGGAGGGTGAAAAGCTAAACAACAATAAAGAACGGCTCCGATACCATAGACATCGGTAGTCTGATCGAGATGATCAATTTTACCCTGAGCTTGTTCCGGTGCCATAAAAGAGGGAGTGCCGGCAGCGGTACCCTGAATGGTTTGCAAAGTTTCACTAATAGATCGAACACTAGAAACAGGATCGACCAAATCTTCGATCTCTTCTTCTTTTCTTCCTAGAATCTTAGCAAGACCCCAATCCATTAAAAGAACTTCACCAAATTCTCCGACCATTATATTATCTGGCTTTATATCTCGGTGAATCACCCTCTTACTGTGAGAATAAGAAAGAGCATCACACACTTTTATTATAATATCAATCAAAGCTGTCACGGGGTACTTTTGAACATATTCAGGATCTTTTTCTTTTAGCCCATAGAGTATTCTGTGTAATGTATCACCTTTGATAAGTTTCATGGTAAAAAATATTTTGTCTTCTTCATTAATTCCCAGATCATAAATGGGAGGAATATTTGGATGTTGAAGTTGTCCTGTGATTTGTCCTTCTTCCAAGAAACGTACAACTGAAGATGATGAACGTTTATTCAAAAGAACTTTAGTCACTATATTACGACGAATATTTAAATCTCTTGTTTTGAGAATAGCACCCATGCCTCCTCTTGCGATTTCGTCTCCCACATAATATCGAGCAGAATAACTGGATGCAAGTATCTCAGAGGTCGATCCTGAGAGATCTGCATTGGGGACTATTTTTTCTTTTTTAAGAAAATCATACAAAGAAACTCCGTGATTAATATTAAATTTTGCCGCGCGAATTTTGGGTTCAGAAGGTGAATCCTGAGTGACATCAGAATCATATCCTTTAGTTGAAAGTTCATAATGATCCCTGTTACTAGAATTCAAAGAATCTAATGTTTCGTTATCGTTTGAAGTTGTCTTCCATGTGCTAGAATCAATTGTAGGCTCGCTGGACTGTTCACTGTCGTCAGACTTTATAGAATCTATTGCCACATCCTCATCAGAAGTCGTCTTTGCTAAATGTTCTGAACTATGAATAATTTTATCGCCATATATTGTGGGTGGCGGATCAAGAGTTTTTTCTGAGCCAGAAGCAATGGTAGGTTCTTTTGATTGATTCCAAGTTGAAGATCTTGAGGATTCTATCGTTTCATTCTCGCTAGCCGACAACTGGTCTGATTGAGTATCAGATTTTGAAGAATCACTTAATATTGTTGGTATATTTTTTTCTGATAATAAGGATACTTCTAATGGACGAATTTCAAAGACAAATCTACAGGCTCCACAACGAAGTTTTCTATTTCTATCGGGATCCTGTACGGGATAACTTTCTGAACATTTGGGACATTTTACGATAACATTTTCCTGTCCTTCTTTTTTTTGTGCCAATCGATTCTGTGCTTTTAAAATTGCATCACACTGCTGTTGAGTTAATTGTCCTGCTTCTAATAAAATCTCACCGATAGTTTTTTTGATCTTTTCTGATTCATTGATTTTTTTTTGTTTAGAGAGAGCTGAATCAATTATTTTTTGATCAATAAAATTATTATGTACAGCAATTTTACCAAATAGTATTTCATCAATATAAAACACTCTTGCCTCATGAATATCCAATAGTTCGTCTAATTGGTTTTGCTTAAGTATTTTTTTATTAACTAAAATCTCACCTATTTGTGCATAGGATATTTTTTGGTCACTAATAACAAGCTGTAACTGTTCCATTGTCATCCAGCCTTTTTCTATAGCTAGATTTCCCAGAAGTTTCATTGAATCGAACTTGTTCACTACCGATTAACTTTCTATGTATTTTTTTTATAAGTTCCTGTATTATATGCATCAAACAAATTCATTCAATTGAGCGAAATTTTCATAATTTTGGATAAAACTGACCGGTATTTATTTCTTATAATAAGATTCAATTTTAAAACAAACATTGATCTAGAGCTTTCCCAATGAAATAAAGAATAAAAAGACATAATATCACAATATCTATCAAAAAGAAAACATATAAAATGTCGGTGATAAGACATTCAATATTTACTTTGAAAGTAAACAAATGTATTATTGTTATTGATGATACTCGATTTGAATCTTTTTTCTTCTATTAAAGTGACTCTTTGCCTCATCAAAGTACTTTTGCGCCGCATCTGGTATCGATTCGTTTTCATAAACTAGCTCCATGTGAATTAACAATTCAAACCAATCATGCTCCGCATCAAACGACATACCGTGCTTAAAACATAACTTAACGGCAGCATAGTCTTCCATACATAGATAAGTTATACACTTATATATGTGAATGAATCTTATATTATTAATTGAATAACCACCCACCTCAGAAGCTTTCTCAACAACAGTCACCATTTTCAATACTTCAGCATAACCGCCTAAAAGTATCTTTGCTAAAATCCAATTTAATATACCGTGATTATCTCCAAGTTCATAGGACTCGAAATAATACGGCAGGGCCAAATCCCTTTGATTCAGTTCACAATATAAAATACCTATTTTATTACATAATGTGGCACGACTCGAGTCATCATTAAAACCATAAATATGCACTCCAGAAATGGATTGGGTGAGATCATGCACCAATAGACCACATTCAACTGCTTTGTCAAATTCGCGTTCATTGTTATATTTCCGCATTGAGGAATTATATTCAGCACATAAATGCTCGGGCGACTTCTCATCTGAATATGTGAGTTTTAATTTTGTGAAATCCTCGATACTATCTGCAATAAATGTCCACTCATCAATACTTTGCTCGATTTCCCAAATATACACTTTATTTGGATCCTTAAGTGAAAGGCAAATAACAATGCCATACTCTTGATCTTCACTCTTATGATTATCAACTATGGCAATTGGCATAAATTCTTCGTAGTCATAGGTTTCTACATAATCAAGTTCTAATATCTCCTCTAAAATATCCTTGTTTATCAATTGAATACGTAAAATGGTAGAATAAATGAAATTACCTTGACCCCAAAAATGACCGACCGACCCAATTCGTAAATAATTTTCAACGATCAATTGTTCCTTCTCTTTAGGTACTTTTAACTCCAAGGTTCCTTTAATATGCTGAATAATTTCCCGCGCCTCAGCTTCTGATACAATTTTTGCCTCCTTCAATTTTACTTTTTCTTTTAGCTTTGGCTTGACCGCCTTCTTGGTCTTTTTCGACTCCTTTTTCACAGAATTCATTTTGTTTTTTACCTGGTCAATTACATCTTGAACTGAATCCGTCGAATCATCTTCGTACATTTTCTCAATTCGCTCTAGCAAGGCCTGCCAATCCTCATGTGCAGCAAACTTCGTATACTTTTTAATGCAAGACTTAACTCCGGCATAATCTTTTGTATGCAATAAAATGACACATTTATATAAATAAATATACTTATTATTGTATTGTGTATTGTTTTCCGGATTCCTTAAACACTCTTCGATTCCAGGAAAGGCGCTTAAAGCTTCTGTGAATTTATCGCCATCTATCTGACCCTCTAGCCAATTCAGTACGCCTGAGAACGATCCCAGTTTGTACGCTTTGAAATAATAGTGCTGTGATAATTCTTCTTGTGAAAGTTCGTCGTAGTTTGCGCCTATCATATTACATAATTTGCCCCTAGCAGCAGCCCTGAACCAGCCCCCAATATGAATCCCATCTAAGGACTCTGAAATTTCATAAGCCGCAAGATAATGTTCAATCGATTTTTTATATTTTTTCTTGTCGTAATATTCCTTAGCTTTTGCATCATGCTCGCGATAGACAAGTCCCACAGTTTTCTTACTTAAGTTTGTAACTTCTAATTTCAAAAAACAATCAACGCTATCAGTGAATAACTTCCATTCTTTTGACTTTTTTGTCCATATATATACCTTATCTGGATCTTTAATCGACAAACACAGTACCTGTTCGGTTAAAATCACATTACTGGACTCATTGTTAATAAGCGCCACAGGATAATAATTTTTATAGTCTGATTTTAAATAGGATTTGTTCAATAATTCTGATAATATTATTTCATTTACTACTTGCAGCTTAAGAATTACCGACATCGGAGAATCTGGTGCACCCCAGAAATAACGTATACGCTCAATCTTCTTAATGCCACGTGCGATAATTTCCCTTTTCGCTTTCGGCACTTTCAAATCTAATTTATTTGTTGTCTCGAGAAAAATATCTACCTCTTGACCTTGACCGTCTGCATAGTTTTTTATATCTTTCAAAGCGCCAGGTTTTAAATCTCCCTTTAGGGGTATCCTTAAATCACCATCTTTATCGTTATAATAACAATCACATTTCACATCCTGAATATTCCAACCTGATATATTTGCTTCGAAGAGATTCACATTGTGCAGATAGGCTTTTTGCAACTGGACATCTGTCAGATTTGCTCCGTGAAATTTAGCACAAAAGAAGCTGGCGCCCTTTAAATTCGCCTTGCTGAGATTTGCTCGTCTCAATTTAGCAGCAGTAAAACTCGCCTTACTGAGATTGGCACCGCTTAGATTTGCATTATTCAAAACGCTTTGATCAAGATTGGCATTGTTGAGTTTGGCATTGCTCAGATCTGCACCCTTGAGGTCCGCCTTATACAACATCGCATCTCTCAAATCTGCATTTTTTAGTTGTGCCCCAGTAAGTTTTGCACCATATAAATTGGCTTTGTTAAGATTCGCATCGTTCAAATCTGTATAACTGAAATCGGCTTTCTCTCCAGATCTTTCGCCAGATTCAATCCACTTCTCATGTGATTTTAAAATTTTCTTGATTTCAGATTTTGAAATATCTTTTATCTTTTTCTTAGCCATGTACACAAGCTTCCTTTGTCAAAATTGGTTCTTATAGTATTTGATAATTTTTTAACCACAACCATCACCCCAGCGTCTGAGTTTTGAAAAGTTTATATTCTGAGATTTTAAATAAGTAATCTTCAGTTATGTTAAAAATTACTTATCTGGATATTTAAGCACAAATTCAGACGCTTTAAGTTCCAATACTGACACAAATTCTAATGCGATATCGGCATTTCTTCTTTCAATTGAAACTTTTAATTCACCTGAACTTTGATTTGGAAGTTGGTCGGCAACTTTCAAATTCGAGAAACGAATTGTTAATGTTTTGCGAAAAAATCCATTTTTAAAATGTACTTCTGCAATATCACCAAGTGAAATCAAAATTGTGTTAATCTTAGATTTAATTAAACCAACAAGACTGTCTTTCGTTTGAAATTCAACGGAAAACTTATCATCATTTAGACAAAATAACCCACCTGTTTCGGCCATGCCATTAAACACTTCTTTAATATGAAATGGCAAACTAATTTTACTCATATATTTCTCTACTTACTATTTTAGTTCAGCAACACTTTATGAGGACTACTCTGCATATAGTGGAGTCCTGATAAACTTGATATTATAGCTTAAACATTGTTAGAAGAAACCAGGATTTAATAATTTTTTATTCAAGACTACTCTCTCAAAGGATTAGGAGCATTATACCAAGGTTTGCTGGTGGGGTCAGGGGAAATATTATTTGGTGTCAATTCGCCGGATGACATTTGTAGAATTTTGATGATCTTAAAAACAGATACTACAACTATACAACGATAAAATTCAAAAGCGTATTGCTATTTATATTCATCAATAACGATAAGTAGAAATATCCTTCCAATAGATACCTGAAAACCCACATTCCTTGATCTCATTAGCTAATTCTCTTGTAACACAAGTAACATCATATAAGCCTTTTACTCTAAAGATTTGAATATCAGATGATACTCTATGATTCAAGAGAACTAAATCTTGAACTTTGTCATACATATCCTCATTCAAACTATCAACCCTTAGGATAGTCGTTTTTTCTTTATCTATAACATCAATCTCTTCAATTGAATGTAACAAGAAATAATTTTTTATGACTCTTTCATTATGATTCAATAGCTCTACAGGGATAAATAAAAGATTGGGTATATTCTTACGCTCAAGAAATTCTTTTAATTTTGGAGAAATTGGAATAACACATTCCGTGTTTCCTAAACTATCAGGAAAAATATTATACTCAGGGTAATCGGCGTCAACAGTAAACTTCAGATCATTTTTAATATCTTCAGCAGTTAATACTTCCAAGACATCAAACATATCATCAGCTGAATCACTTAATTCATCAGGGACATAAGCATCTTCAACATCATCAAAACACCATATAACAAATCTGTCATCCAAAGCGCTAATAGACTGATCAATAGAATGCTTCATAGTTCACCTTTATCAATAAAAGATACAATAAGAGGTTCTTTAAATCCACTACTAGGAACCATCTTAACGTCAGAAGATTTCAGTCCTTGCAATGACAAACTGAGAATGAGAATAATAAGAATACGATTGATCACGTGGCAAGCTCAAATTTAAACATTATACAAGAATATTAGCAGAATATCCAGAATCAAACAGAAGCCCTAGATAACATTCAATATGAACCTATTCAAACAAAGAGCAATCAAAAAACATATAAAGTTAGAAACAGCTTTTATTGGATCTGGGATACACCAATAATAACCACACGTTTAAAGACCCAATTCCATTAAGTACTTATCACTAATTCTTCTTTTCTGGAAACTACTGCATTTCATCATCTACTAGGTTCTAAATAACGATATTACTCTTCCATGATATTGCTAAATTAGTAGAATATTATTTTATTAAAAACTGATTGAATGAAGTTGTTATTGACGTGGACGGAGTCTGTTAAGATTTAAATAATATTTTAGAGGTAGAGAATATGAAAATTTCTGTTGTGAGTTTAATTGTATTAATAATGTTCTGTGTCGTATTTGCATCGGATGCAAAAATACCAAGTGAATGGCTTGAAGGCAATGAAGAGCATCGAAAAGAATTGAGTAAAATGTCAGATAAACCACCTGCTATAGATGGAACTGGGTGGATCAATACTAAAAAATTGGACTTGAATGACTTAAAAGGAAAAGTTGTTGTTTTAGATTTTTGGGCAACATGGTGCCCACCTTGTATAACCAGCATTCCTCATAATAACAAATTGTATAATAAATACAAAAAAGATGGATTAGTATTTATAGGGGTATGCCATACTCAGGGCGCAGAAAAAATGGCTGAAACAGTAAAAAAATATAAAATTCAATATCCAGTAGTTAAGGATATAGATAAAAAAACAATTAAAAATTACAAAGTAAATGGGTATCCCGACTATTTCATTATTGATAGGAATGGTAAATTGAGAATTAAGGATTGTAAAAACTCAAAAGTTGAAGAAGCAATTAAG
This sequence comes from Planctomycetota bacterium, assembly GCA_002746535.1. Taxonomy (GTDB): domain Bacteria; phylum Planctomycetota. The sequence goes on along the minus strand of NVWA01000017.1, from coordinate 21,993 downwards.
TTATTGTTAAAGGAAAAAGTGTCTAATTAACCATTCACTAAGTTTTCGTAAAGTGCCGCTGAATTCAGTCATTAGTATTAAAAAAATGAATTATCGCTCACTTATCCTTAATCTTTTTGCAATTATGTTATTATTTTGCAGTTTAACAAATGCTCTTACAGGCTTATTTGTCTTTAATGTGAACTGGCCTATTTATGTAACAGTCATCTCATTTTTAGTAATAATATTAATAAGTGTATTTCTTATCGCTTTCTCATATATCATTTTCAAGAATAAGTATAAATATTCACTCGCATGCGTGTTGTTAATTACATGCTATTTCTTAACATATATTTATTTTTCAAACAATCGTCGAAACGAAAATGTTTTATTTTTAAATTTAAACTTAAAATCCGACACCTATGTGACCGTTATATATCACCCAGCAATAATTATTGAGGAGCTCTTTTTTTCAAATAAAATCTATATTCAATCTGACTGTACATGCATGAATCCAGAAGGTGATTCTTGGCGTATGGGCCTCTGATATACTAACATAACGATAAACTCGGACACTTTTAAGTCTTCCTTTACGCAACAAAATATAATGAATCATGAGCCTACTCTACGCAGGACAGTCCTCGTAAAGTTCCCCAGGCTCAAATAAATAGGGACTGCTAGACAGTCTGTAACATAAAAGAAAAAGGACATTATGAAAAAGATTAAAACTTATAATACGATCGCGACGATTGGACTAGAGAAATTTTCCCGTGATCACTATGAAGTAGCGAGTGAAATAATTCGCCCTGATGCAATTATGTTGCGCAGCCAAAATCTGTATGATGAAGTCATCCCTGAAAGCACCTTGGCAATTGCGCGTGCGGGTGCCGGTACCAATAACGTGCCGGTAGAGGAGTGTTCCAAAAAAGGTATTGTGGTCTTTAATACTCCTGGGGCAAATGCAAATGCCGTGAAAGAGCTGGTGTTATCTGCTTTGCTACTTAGTAGCCGTGGGATTCGGGAAGGTATTGAATTTGCACAAAATATCGCTTCTGATATGCCTGCTAGCGACCTTTCCAAATATATAGAAGCAGAGAAAAAACGCTTTAAAGGCTGCGAAATTGCCGGTAAAACATTGGGTGTTATGGGTTTAGGTGCAATTGGTTCGATGGTCGCTAACATGGCATTGGCACTTGGTATGAAAGTTGTGGGGTATGACCCAGCGCTATCAGTCGAAGCTGCTTGGCGTTTATCAAGCAAAGTCGAAAAAATGGAAAATCTTTCTTCCTTGTTGTCCCAATCCGATTTTGTGTCTTTGCATGTACCAGCAATTGTTGCCACTCACCATCTAATCAATAAGGAAAGTCTGGCAAGCGCCAAGCAAGGGCTATGCTTGTTGAATTTTGCACGCGAAGAAATTGTTAATACAGATGCCGTGATCGTAGCTCTGAATTCAGGTCTATTAAGCCGTTACGTAACCGATTTTCCAACGACTAATTTGTTGGGTCGAAAGGATGTCATATTGATGCCTCATATTGGTGCGAGTACGCGCGAGGCCGAGGAAAACTGCGCGGTCATGGCTGGGGAACAACTGGTAGCTTTTTTAGAAAATGGCGAGATTAGCAATTCGGTCAATTTCCCAACGGCCAAGATGCAGCGAACAACTGGCTATCGTATTACTTTTTGCAACGAAAACGTCTCAGGCGTTTTGGGTAATGTACTCTCCATTTTGGCCACCGAGAAAATCAACGTCATTGTTATGTTAAATAATAGTCGCGAGAATGTAGCATATAATATTCTCGACTTGGAGCAAGAGCCATCAGTAGCGTTAATAGACAAATTACGCCAAGTGGATAATGTGATTAATGTTCGAGTGCTTTGACGGTATTCTATGTAAGCGATAATGAACGGTTGATAGTTACGCAGACAAACACGGGATCACGGACCTGCAAGCACTGGCAAGAAAATTAGACTAGCTTGAGTTGGCAAAATAAAAAGTATGTAGGCGAAGTCCATGAATTGCCCTTGGAAAATCGGGTTAATAATCTCTTAATTTCCAAGACCTTAAAATGATCGAAAGTAATAACTTTCAAAACAACTCATTTAACAAGAGAGTTGAATCAGATGCATAAAAATTACAATAAACATTAAAAATTTAAACAAATATGATTACCAAGTTTGTGTTCACTCCAAAAGTATCAGGTTTAATCCAATGGGTATAACTTGGCGATGCAGATGGAACCTTTTAAGTCACCAAAAGAAAATTGAGATATCAGTGTACTTATGAATGTATTTACTTACCACCTCGCAAAGACTACTGTTCATACAGCGATGAGTGCACTTTTATCACCACCTAAGGCATCTGATGTTCATGGTCTAATACATGCAGAATGCATGACAAGCATGACACTTGGTTCTTCAATTGTATCGCCTTCGAGAATGAAGATTCATCAATTGGCCGTTTTTGCAAAGTGGGAAAACCAAAATGCTATTGATGACTATTTAGAAAACACAAAACTTGGACGCGTATTAGCAGGAGGATGGTATGTACGCCTTGTGTTTCAACGCCGTTGGGGACATGTTGATGAATTTGACGGACTCGCGGATTGTGTTGGTGAGGCGAATTTGGATGCACCCGTAGTTGCTGTAACACTTGCTAGATTAAAACTTCTGCAGGTACCACGCTTCATTCGCTGGGGTAAACCCGTTGAAGAGCTCGTTCGTGATCATCCTGGCATTACTTTGGCTACTGCATCCATTAGACTGCCGCGTACCGTATCTACCTTTTCAGTGTGGAAAACCCAGCGCGAAATGCTTGAGATGGTTTGGGGTAACAGCTCAATTTCTAAACCTAAACGTCACGACATGGCAATGAAAGAACGGCAGCGTAAAGATTTTCATAGCCAATTCACCACACTTAGATTCAAAGCGCTTTCAGAACATGGGCAATGGGATGGTCGATCTGATTATGTTCCAAGCCTTAACTCATGAACTTCGCCTATCCATCACAACGGTTTCAAGACTGGATAAGTCAGCAGTGGTGCATATGGCGTGGAAAGAAAATTGACCCCGATCAAACAGATTGGCTTATGGGGCCTTTTGGCAATACAGATTCAATTGCAGACGATTTCTTCAGCAAGCTAGCCTTAGATGAAAATTTAGAAATTAAAAGAAATGTAAAAGACGGTGGCATACTATCATCCATAAATGATTTAGAACTTTCGGACCCAGAATATAAACGCCTCAGCCCCAATATCAGCAGCTTCTATGAGAACACCTCACTTTATGACCTAGACCTATCGATTAAGTGGAATCCTTTTTATCGAATATTTGGTGGGCTAATTAACTACCTCTACAGCAACCGACTTAAACAACTCAATTTACCACTGGACCAGTCAGAAGTATCAGCTGGCATCAATAGTGAAGTTATCACACTTTCTGAGCCTAAGACAGGGAATATTAAATATACGATCTGGTATCGAACACTTAAATCAAATGGCCGCGTTTTATATTCTGGCATATATACCACCTGTAGAATTCCATCAGGTAAAGTGTGCATCAAAGTCATCTTCCCATTGCCAAGAGGAAATGCGACAATCATCATGTCGCCTACAGTTGGACCGAATGGTGAACTTTTTCTTATGTCTTCGGGAAAAAAATATGGAGATCCTGGTTTTTATTTTTTATTAAATGATTCTAAGGGTGGTCATTGGGCCCAATACGTCCACTCCTTCCGCGAGAATCTAAATGTTTTTGTTGATGAAAGCGGAACACTTCGAGCAAAGCACTCCATAACCCTATGGAAGCAGCGTGTGCTTGACATATACTATAAGATGTTTAAGTCAGAATAAATAATTGCAACGTTATATACTAGAAAGATTCTACAAGCTATTGATAGAAATCCTCAGGGCTAGCCTTAGTCCCGCTATCGATTAACAGTATCCCACCTACCAATCTTCCACCCCACCCCAAACAAATCACCACATATTATTCCTACATGTAAGCATAGGCTTTGATCTTTATTTTGACCAAACGGCATTATACAAAAGTTAGGTTGTGGGTTAAATGACTATACTTCACCTATCCTTGTTATTCCAAATTCATTATCGTTATTTTAGCTAGGGGATTCCTGAAAATCAGAAAATTTACATTTTAGATATACATACGGTAGAGTATTATTACTTAATGTATAAAAACGATTCCAAATTATAAGAAAAACTCATGTACATTTATGATTCAATCTATTTAAATTAAAATTAAATCTTAGAATCCCCGTTTCATTTTGTGAAAGAATGCTAAGACAAAAATTAACATCTTAATATAAGGAAAGAACATGAAAAAGAACTTATTAATAGCACTAAGTATTTTGGTACTCATAGGTTTAAATGGAATACGTGCCGGAGAAGTAGATACTGATGGTGCTGTGCCAGGGAAATGGACGATGGATTTAGATGCCGCTAAAAAAATCGCTAAAGAAAAAAAAATACCTATCATCCTAAACTTTACTGGTTCCGATTGGTGTGGCTGGTGCAAGCTGATGGATGACAATGTATTTGGCAAAGAGGATTGGAAAAAATATTCTAAAGAAAACCTATTGATGGTTTATATAGATTTCCCAAAGGATAAAAAACTAGTTCCAGAAAAATATGTTGAAAGAAATGATTCACTTAAAAATAAATATGGTGTTAAAGGTTACCCAACTTATATTGTTCTTGATATAAACGGTGAAACCATTTTGGGCAGAACTAGTGCTGGTAAAGAAAAAACGCCTTCAACATTCATAGGGGAATTATCATCTTTTTGCCAATATACAGATTCAAATGTTCAAAAGTATATAAAGAAGTTGAAACCAATAGATCAAAAAGCATATCTTGAGATCGTCAGTAAATTATCAGAAAGTAGTACTAAAAAAGCGACTCATTCAACAGCGATAACAGCATTAGAGAAAAAAGTTTTAAATCTAGGCAAAGATATTATCAAATTACAATCGACTGCGCAGGAATTTCGTGTGGCACAAATAGGCCCTGATGAAATTAAAAAGTATCAAAAAATCAAAGACGAATTAAAAAAAACCACAACAGCTTTGCAACTCTGGTTAAAATCAAAACCCCAAAAAACCGAAGAAAACAATAAAAAATATCATAAAATGAACTCAGAAATCATGGAACTAAAAAAACAACTATCTGCCTATTAAGAATTTTTAAATCTCATATGAGGCACTTGAATATATTTCCTCAAGTGTCTCAGCACCCTATATAAGCATGTCCTTATTCTTTATTCTATCTTGTAATTGTTCTTTAATTAATTGATTGATCGGCGTTAGCTGGTGTTTATCTTAGATTTAATTTATAGGCGTCAGCCTCTGGGAGCGAGAGCCGCTGGCTCTTGTATAACTCAAAGAGTTATTTTAAATTAATTTTATTGTATTTACTGTGATAAACGGAATTCTAGGATACCCAATTTATCAATAATATAATTTCTTAGACAGTCAATATTTCCGCAAATCCGACTTTATAACAATATTTATTAAAGGTCTGTCTTTTAATTAACTTAATCACGATGGTTTAACTTTATAAATATATATATAAACACTTTCTGCCTTACTTTTCATTTTAATTTCTGTTTTTTACAATTAACTCTAAATCGTTTTTAGATATGTGGTACATCCATAACCACCGATTTAGGCAAATATTTTGGCTATCAATTACTCTTGACAAATATAATGCCACCTGCTCGTCTGATAACTCCCATGCATCAGATGATGCAAGATAGCCAAGGAGCAAGGTTAGGATGAAGGCTGATACTATTTAAGGATTAAGAATTTTTTTCATTCTTCCGCTTTAATATTTTTTCTTTATTACGTCTGGCGACAACTATAATAATTGTTGCTAAAATAAGTATCAATCCAATTAATGCAACCAAAAGATGCCTTCTAATTAAAGCACCATGTCCAGTATATATAAAATAATCACCTAGATAATGTATATACTTTATGTCTACGTAGTTTTCAATTCCAACAAAGTATGCATATCTATTAACAATCGTACCACTAAAATAAAATATTAAACAACCAGCTAGACCTAATATTATTTCACTTAATTTCATTGATTGTCTACCATATAACATGTTTCCAAGATTCTACCACCCAACAAGCTAATCACCAAAGAAATAAGGTTTTTGATATTGTGGCAGGTTGGATATAATATAATTTAATTATTTTAATAGAAAAGATAATATTCATTGACCGAAATATTTGAAAACAAGAAACCCAAGAAGAGATCCATTATAATACTGCTCTGGATAGTTTCGGTAATGGGTATAAGTTTCATTTGGTTTTCAATTAACGGATATATAGCATTTGAAAAAGATGCTGAAGGTGTAAAGAAAATCGATATTCACAGCCCACATAAACTTCGTTCAGAGCTGGGTAATATTATAGATGAAGGGAAAATCACATCAATCAAAGATAGGTATGAGGAGGCTTATAAACGCTCAATTTTAAAAAGCATCACAAATAAGGATGACATTGAGACCTTTGTTTCTGGCATCAAACCATCTGTATTCTCATTTAATTTATTGGGTTGCATGTGTAGTGGTGACCGAACAATAACTTATAAATATGATGATGGGTCAACTTTTAAATACAATATAGCACATGGCAAAACAATTAAGATGGCTGGCTATAGGGATTTAGATTTTAAGAATAAATTAGGTGATTTGCTACCTGCTTTGCCATTGGATGAAGAATAACCAACTCCCCTTTTCAAAGAGCTCTCTCTTTTGGAAGTTGCCTTTGGTTCGTAGTATTCTTTTTAATAAAACCAATAACGATAATCAATAAAAAGTGAAAATTGAAACAGATTTAAGGAAATCGATATTCCCCTACTACGGCAGCATGATCACTAGGCCACTCTAAATCTTCATAGCCTTTTACAAAACAATTCACACATTTGAGATTCCCCTTGTAATACAAATAATCAATTCGATGCTGTAGACTATCGGGATTAAGTGAGGAAAAGGTATTGCCAATGTTATTATATGGTAGTGGTGATCGCTCTCTAAAAGAATCTTTGAAACCAAAGTCAATCATAGATTTACTAACAGGCCATTCTATAACTAAATTCTGATGTATTGGCTTCATCTCATTCCCCCAATCCAAATGAGATGGACTGTTAAAATCACCCCCAATGATCATTGGAATTTTTGGTTCTGAAACTGAAATATTTTGGATATGACCTAATATCTCTTTAATTTCACTTCCTCTTGTTTCATTCTCATCAGAGATAATTTTATCAACTGAATCGGCTTCATATAGTTTTGAAATTTCAGGTAAATAATTTATCCAAAGGACAAATACATCGAGAAATTTACCGTTGATTATAATTCTTATACCACCGAATCTAAAAGGATTAAACAATTCATGTGTAATTGCAATTTCATATTTAGAATGTATAGATAGATTACTGCTACGATAATAAAAAATTGTTCCCAATGCATCTGAAATAAAAGGACCTGAGCCGTAGGTTTCTTGCATACAAATAATATTCGTATCTATATTTTTAAGGGTAGATATTACTTGTTCTATCCCTTTTTCAATTCCATTATGTCGACCCCCATGCCAAATATTCCAACTCATAACAGTTAATATCTCAGAATCAGCTTTGTTATTTTTGGGAAAATCTACTGATTTATTTTTTACAGGAGGATGCGCAGATACATCTGATTTTATATCTTTAATATTTATCTGACTATTGTTGATAAAAAAAATATTCTTAGTAACAAGGTCATCAGAAAAATTAATTTCACTCAAACTATAAATCGCCACATGACGATTGTCGTAATATAACCAAACGGTTTTATCATTGAAATGAAAAGAGATGGCTATTTCATGCCATTTCCCATCATTAATTATTTGCAATGCTGTTGGAAGGTAATCTAATCTATTTTCTCCATCTCCTATATTCCAACCCCATGCACCATTTGGTTGCACAAAGAGACTCCATCCTTCATATTGGCCTGAAGCCAAACTTAGACCCATATTATGATTACTTATTAAATCAATAACATCTGAATCATCCCATTTTTTATTCCCACAAAGTAATGGGAATTTTTCAGAAGATAGTTTTGTATTGACGCAAAAATTTACAGTATAGGTGTTATTGCTATTTATCCCTGATATTGATTGGTCATTGGACATATTATTACTCAAAAATAATTAAATAAGTGATAAATTTTCACACTAAAAAAAAGCTTCTTAACCAAGCCAACTCTCTAAAAGCAAAGAAGCCATTATACCAAGGTTTGGATTTGGGGTAAGGGGAATGTAAGCTCCTTAAAAATAATGAGTAGAGCTCAATAATCGTACTCTACTCTTTGATAAGGCTATTGTTCAATTCATTTATTTCCTAGTCTTTTCAGGTAAAATCTTAAAAAAGCCATATTTTCTAATATCACCATCTTTATTTTCATCCATGTATACTGAACCAGAAATTACATTATTTTTTATTAATTTTCCTATTAACTTTTTAGTATCGTCTAACTTAAATATATACTTCCCATCTACTACTGTGCCATTATACTGATGTTGTTTAACATCTTTTGATTTTTTAACTGTAAATTTAATTTTACTTCCTTCTAATTTCAATTCCCCCTTCTTAAGGTTTTGTATCGTCCTCTGGCCGACGGTATAGGAATAGACAAGGATGAATTCGCCTTCAGAAATTTTATATTTTGTTATGTTTTCAGGTTTCTTTTTTTGAACTGAATGTTCGCCTTCCTTAGTCTTTGAAGTTGATAAATTATTTTTCTTAACTTGTTCTTGACCGATTACGATTATCAATCCAGATAATAAAATAAGCAAAACAAGTAAAATAGATTTCTGTAGCGTTGTAATTAAATACATCTTTAAAACTCCTTTAACAATTGATTGTTGAATGACCGTATTTTGCAATATAAATACATTTGAATTTAACTCTGAAGAAATAAGTTCTTTATTTGGTATCATCGTTGTAAATAATAGGGAAATCAAAATATCTTTTTTAGTTAATTTATTTTGAATATAAGAAATAATCCTTTCAACTTTTTGACAAGCTGCATTTTCTGTGCACTTGACTCTATCCCCTATTTCCTTATATGATAATTGGTCATAATATCTCATTAATAATAATTCTTTTTTAGATTTTGAAATTGATTCAAACACTTTTTGAAATTCAATATTCGATTCTGAATCCTTATCGATAATATTAACTTCATCAATATCAACATTGCTCAGTTCTTTTTTAACCCTTTTATTTATTGCCATGCAAATATTATGAGATGACCAATAAAACCATGAGCTGAGTTCTGACTTAATAATATTTTGCTTTTGCACATATAATAAAAATGTAGATTGAACGGCATCATTCAATTGAGATTTATCAATTAACCTTTTATTACAAACTGACTCTACCAGTGAGAAGTATTTGAAGTAAACCTCCTTTTCAAAGTTAGTTATATTATTTTCACTCACTAGATAATTTCCTTATTGCTTTCATTAATATCAGTATTGTCAGTTTATTGGAGAATCTGTTGAAAATTTATAATTATTTTAAAATTTACAAATAGAAATAGAAGTCAATTGTTTTAGAAGCGTTAAAGAAATGGTTTTAAAGCTGATTATCTAATCCTTGAATTCCAAACAACAATAGGATTTAATAATTTCGTGATCAAGCTTACTCTCTAAACAATATAGTTTACACTAACTATAGCTATAAAAACAAAATACATTAACCAGAAACTTAAAAGAATATTATACTTCTTAGCATTTCGTTTCATTAAAAATGCAAAATCAGTGTTTTTATTGTTTTTGCTTCCTACCCAGTTATTTAAAAATTCAGGGATACTTTTTGCAATGATAAATCCCCATATAATGGTTTCAATAACGGATCTATCTATTGCATAAATTATGTATAATGAAATCGCACATAGAAATGTATTCGTAATATATGGAGCCAAATATACTATGAATAGATTAATATCTTCTTCCTCAATATCGCCTACTTCTACTCTCCCGTCAAATTCTCCTTTAAATATATTCGGCAACCAAGCTACTCTTTTGATTTCTGCACCATAATATTTCAACGCTAAAGCATGGCTTAATTCATGAACCATATTGCCATATATTATTAATAATAATACAACCGATATTATCGCTATTATTCTGAATCCTGGCTCATTGATGGTCCATTGCGCAATTAATATCGTAGGAAGAACAAATTGTAAGAATATTATTATGACTGGTTTTATTCTTTTTAGCATTTAACATCCGAAAGATTCAACTAAATTTCACAAAGAGATATCTTGGTAGAGCTCGTAGAAGAGAACTAAAGTCATATCAACCAAATCATGTTTTGGATTTAATAATTTCTTAATCAAGGCGACTCTCTAAAAGGAATATGAGCATTATACCAAGGTTTGATTGTGGATTATATCTTTGATGTCGTCAATCAAATATTATTCACTAAATTATGATCAGATTTATATTTAGCGTTACGCCTTGTAGTTATGTTTGCTCAAATGGCGCTTCTCACTAGAATGAGAATACAAAAGAAGTGAATTATTCAGACTTTGTCTCTGACCATGATTACAGAAAAAATTGGTAAAGCCCGTGTTACATAGATATATCCCCCTTGATTCTCATGCGCTTGAACCTATGCATGAAATAGGAAGTCGATTTTTCTGGAATATTATCGTATCTATTGTGTCCGCTATTATTGCAGGATTTGTTCTTTTCCCTATTGTGCCACAAGAATGGGAAGTATGGATATTCCCTCCCTTAATGGGATTGTACATTAGCATACCTGAAGCATTATTAAGAAAATCATTAAAATTTGGGATTATTGCAATACTAATTGGAGTGTTTATATCCACAGCATCCTTCTTCATAATGAACACAACTTCTATACACTTTGAATATCGCAAGCAAATAACCCTAATTATTCTCGGAGGAACTATAGGTTTAATTGGTGGTTTTGGCTCCAACTCAAAACGCTCTCTTTTGTTCGGCGTAATTGGTGGTTGTCTTGGAGGTTTTATTTCAGGGTACTCTTGGCTACTAATACGGTCAACGGAAATGATACTAATTATCAAAGCTATACTCATATTGCTTTCACAAGCACTTTGTATCAGTTTTCCAATTGGAGTTGCGATAGTCTTGGGTAAAAACGGTGCGCCATTTTCATCAAATGACCAAGAGAGCCAAGGAGTAACACAAGAATAAAAGCTGACACAATTATATGTACCTGTGATGTAACATGTTAAATAATAGAACTTGAGTTAAGGAAAAGAAATCTATGAAAACAGAATTTTTTCTATCGTGCCTGTTGGTATTTTTATTGTTAGGAACAATCGAAGCTGATAAAAATGAAAGTCTCGGCGTGTCTAAGCATACGCTTGCTAAAACCACCGCCGCTATGAAGCCAGGTCAATGGAAGAGGTTTGAATCTAAAGGCTTTAACCGCGAGCTATTGATGTCTGGGGGTAAGAGTATCATGGCCTACTGTAACAAGGCCGCTTGGGATATCAAAACCCAAACGGTACATTATATCGGCATGTATCATTTGACTCCTCCAGCGAAACATATTCAATTTTCGGCAAAAACGAATACTTGGGAAGGTCTATCTGGAGAAGATTGGTATAAAACAAATAAATGGTTTCATGCCTATGACAACAGCACCGCAGGGAATGGCATATTTTACCATAACTTCTGGGGTCAACAGGTTTGGGCCTACACCATTGATACCAAAAAATGGGCTGAGCTTCCTAAGCCACCCAAGGCAGGAAGCCACGGTGCTTCATTAACCTTCTTTCCTGATATGGGTAATGCAGGAAGCCTAGTGCATCTTCATGGCAATAAATTACAGATTCTTGATCTCGAAACAAAATCCTGGAGAGCTATAATTAAGAAAGCTAAAGGAGCAGGAAGGATTGGGACCTATCACAATGTATCCATGTATAATCCAAAACGAAAGACAGTAATCTTTGGAGGTGGAAATGGTTCCAAATTCTTATTTGAGTTAGACGCAAAGGAAAACATATCTGCAGTTAAAGAATGTCCCGTCATGATCGGATCCAAGGGCAGCATGAGCGTTTTTGTGATTGATCCGGCTAGTGGTGACCTTTTGGTCAGTCCCAAAATAAATAACACACTCTATGCCTATAATCTTTCGGCTCAAAATCCAGAATGGAAACAAATTCCTGACGCCAAATTAAAGAGATCGATTGTCTGTGCCCTAGAAGGATTGGGTGTCACGCTCTGGTTTAGTGGTAAAGGCGTCTGGCTTTACAAACATAAGCCCTTAGAGAATTAAAAATAGCGATAACGAAAAAATGTTAGGCAGAATTACATAAAGATGCCCTCCCACTAATAAGCCAAATATAAGGAAGATGTACCCTTTGGCGTTAGTAGTGCCTGTAGTTGATTGGATAAATTCAAAAGCAAGTTTGAATTAGTGCTGGGATTAATATTCAATAAACACAACATCCATTAAGTACTTTTCACTTAATCCCCTTTTCTGGAAACTACTGCATTTCATCATCTACTAGGTTAGAAATAACGATATTACTCTTCCATGATATTGCTAATTTAGTAGAATATTATTTTATTAAAAGCTGATTGAACGAAATTATTAATGACATGGACGGAGTCTGTTAAAAATTAACTGTAGTCGTTGCATTGTAGTGCTGGTCACAAATACTTGAACCGAATGAGGGAATACTATCTTATTCGGTCTTAGGATACAAAAGAGGGCTCCATCTATCAGGAACCTAGACTTACCTCAGACGAACCTATTGAAAAAATTATAATGAAAAAAATATATTTGATTACTCACGCTGAGGCAAGCCATTCAGTGGAGAATAAAGTTGGTGGTTGGTATGACAGCCATTTAACTAAACTTGGAGTTGAGAAAGCCAAAACATTAACAGAGAAGATAGAAAGTTTCGGAGCAAAAATTGGTGATCTTGCAGTGTATTCATCTGATTTGCTAAGATGTAAACAAACGACAGAAATTATTATGGCAGAGAACGTTTCTAATATAATTTTTGACGCCAGATTGAGAGAAATGTGTTTTGGTAATAATGAAGGAATAGATCAGAAAGAACATGAAAAGGTAATGCAACCTACTTGCTCCACAAGTAACAGACTCGATCATAGAATTTGTTCTGGTGCAGAATCACGTAGAGAACTTGCCGAACGTATCAAATCATTTGTAGATGAGATTATGAATGAAAAAGGAGATGTGCTAATCGTCACTCATGGCTTTGCAGCAACATTTGTTGTAGCAACTTTTCAAAAATTGGAAATAAGTAATATGGGTTATATTTCCTATCGTTTTACGCCGGGCAGTGTATCCATACTTGTTGAAGATGATGTTTTCCAAAATAGAACACTTAAATTACTGAATGGTTAGTCCCATAAACACTTATAACAAATATGGCAATAGGATACTTTTGAGCCATCATCTTACACAAAAAACAATCAAGAACCCTCTCTGCACAACAACGGTTGTCGCAAAGTGCCAGTTATCTCTATCATTATTTTACACAAGGAGAATTTATAATAAAACCTAAAAATATTGAAGCACGGTATCAAAGTAAAAGGGCCTGCTTTTTGCGAGAAAAGGTTTTTCTTAAAACAGGCCATTTGAATTGGTTGAACCAATTATTTTTTGATGCTTCACTTAATATGTTATCAAAATATGAGAAAAACCAAGAAATACGTCTACTCGATATTGGTTGTGGAAATGGTGAGTATGTAAAAATGTTTTTAAAGAAATTCCCAAAAAGTAACGCTGTGTGCGTAGAAGGAATGGATTCACATATGAAAATAACAAAAAATAATTTATCAAGATATTCAAAAAGAGTGAAATATGTTACAAATTCATTTGAAGGCATTAACAAATGGCCAAAAATCGGCAAGTTTGATGTTGTTGCGGCATTTAATGTTTTTCATTTTATTTCTCAAGAGGATCTGCTTAAATTAGTTAAAGGAGTGTATAAATTACTGAATAAGAAAGGTGTATTTATCCCTAAGCAGATCACACAAATAGAAGAGGGGTTTGAAGAGTATTATAGTTCTGGGAGTAATTTATATTATGAATCACAAAAGACAAAAGATAAAAAAATATTGGAGTATGAAAGAGAGTATTTGAAATTAATTAAGTCGGGAGAGAAATTTGGTTTTAAAACAAACCATATCAGGCATACTGAAGCAAACTTACTAAGAGCATTTAGTAAAGCAGGGTTTAAGAATGTAGAAACTACGATAAAACTATATAACCATTTAATGATAATGGGCATCAAGTGAAAAATAACTAATAAGCGTTGCAACGGACACTTTTAAGTCATCAGCTTTACGCAACAAAATAAAATAAATCATCAGCTAACTCTACGCAGGGCAGTCCTCGTAAAGTGCCACTGATTTCGATCGTTACACTCAATGAGCCTCGAACCTATTCATACAATACTTACAAAAAATGGATTTACCTCAATCCACGATAATGAGAATTTTAACATTTATTCAAGAAATGGTTGGCTTTGGTCAACCTATATATTTTCTGTCATCAAGGTAGATGACAAAGGCCTTAATCAAAGCATACAAAAATCATTTGAATGGGTGAAGCAAAATGTAAATCGCCGAATTCCAATTGCACAGATTGGTTTTAATGTCGTACTCTTGACAACTAATGAATATTCAATAAATTACTTGAAACCATATATTGACATGCATGCTAACAGAGACCCAAACGCCTCTAATTCATCTCTTACAGAAACCTTAACAAACACTAAAGATATTATTTTTCAAACAGCAATATCAATAAATGTTAACACAAAAAAATGTATTTCAGTTAAAACATGGATACTCGTGGGCTCAGTTAGGAATACATACAACGAACTGTCAAAAATATTCTTATAGGTGATGCAGTCGTTATAACACATTAAAGGTAAACTCATGAAAAATTACATAGCATTACTTTTGTTTTCATTTTCAACTTATTTAATATGTAATAGTGAAGATGTAAAATTAGTACCTGGCAAATATAGTTTTAATTTACTTGTCCCTAAAATGCCAAAAAACTCTCAAAATATTAAGCTAAATGTAACACTTGAACAAAATAAAACAAATCATCAGTTCGCATACGCAGGGTAGTCCTCGTAAAAATAAGGCTAGTCTAAATGCTTACATATTGTTTTATATAACGAGAATACATAATTCAACTAAACCCTTCTTTAAGGTTAAGAATATTATGAAAACTTACATGATCATATCGTTTTTACTACTTTCATCAGTTGTAAATAGTAAGGAATTATCTTATAAGGAAATGTTAGATCAAAGCATGGAGCATTTAAGATTGCTGACAGTCAGTCATTCTAAAATATGGGGATTGGGTAAAGATGAATCATGGAATGCTGATCTTAAAAAAGGCCTTATATGGTGGACGTTTTCAGATAAAATAGTTGAAGCCCCAATTCAAGTTATAGCAACTTATAGCACAAAAAATAAAACTCTCTTATGGGGATGGAACCATCCATCCGTATCGAAAAAACTCTCAAAACATGCCGAACTTGTAAAAAAATATGGTCTAAAAAATAATATTTCAAAATTAACAACAGTAAAAATAAAATGTACTGAAAATGACGCTTGGAAGTATACGGCACTAGCAGTTAAGCTTGCTGATGCACAAGGTGCTTATCGTGGACCAGCCGGAACAACTCTTGTATTTTTTACTTTTGGCAAAATATCAATCAAGAAAAAACCCGAAAAAGTGCTAAGTCCAGAAAAAACGGTGAGTTTATTCTTTAAACTTATTCGCGATGGAAATAGAAAAGCATTTTCAAAAATTGTAATTGGCAAAAAATCACTCTGGGATCCGATGTTCACTAAAGTTAGTGTGAAAATAGCTTCAATTAAGTACAAAGTAACGGATATAAAAATAACAAATGATAAGGCCCGTGTTTATATTTTATTTCTGAAAGAAAAACCAGGTCGTCAAAAAGAGGATGTCGATTTAATAAGAGTTGATGGCAAATGGTTTGTCACAGGCATTTAATAAAAATAGAGAAATGCTTTTTATCCTTTTTAGCCTATGTAATCTATGAACGCAAACACTAATTAAGCACCCGATTTACACAACAAACAAAAATTAACTTTTTAATCTGTACTACGCAACAACGGTTGTCACAAAGTGCCGGTTATTTCTATCATTAGGCTTGATAAATGTCGCTGAAACCATTTGAAATTGAAGTCATTAAACACTTGGTTCCCGCTCAATATTTAGAAACTATTCTTTCTACAGATAATAAAATCAAAGTGAAGTCGACAGGTCATGGGTATTTTCTAGATTTTAAACACCCAAAACTTTCAGAGTCTCGTATCGTTTACAGTGAGCCCCTTGTGGCTGGAAAATTTGAAGATCTAGAATTAGGTTTTGTTATATTTGTTGAAAACAGTGAATTCACCTTAGAGTGCCATGGCTATGACAAGCCAATTCCAGCCAATATTAGAGATTGCGAAGTTAAGATAAATTTAGCCTAACAAGTCGATACAGTCGGACACTTTTAAGTCATCAGAATAAAATAATATATATAATCACCCACCCTACTATAGATAGCAATCCTCTGGACTTATCTAGTCCCGCTATCGATTAACAGCACCCCACCTACCAAACAAATCACAAACATCATTCCCGTGTCTGAGTTTAGTCTCCGATCTTTATTTTACCTTACGAGTTGACATGATTTATTCAATTAATAACATGCAATATTAAAATGTTAAATTGAGAAAAAGATGAAAGCAATAATAATTGGAGCAACTTCAGGAATTGGTAGAGAATTAGCAAAACAATTATCAGAGCAAGGTGTTGAATTAGGAATAACTGGTCGCAGGAGCGAATTACTAGATACCTTAGAGGTTGAATTACAAACCAACTGCTACAAATTACAAATGGATCTTTTGAATGTATCAAAAACAAAAATTGATTTTATCAAATTATTAGAAAAAATGGATGGTGTAGACATAGTCATAATTAATTCCGGTACTTTATCCAATGACCCAGAAGAATCAATTTCAGGTGAATTAGAAACAATAGGAGTTAATGTTGTTGGGTTTACAATTATTGCCAATTTATCCTATCATTATTTTTCACAAAGAAATAAAGGACATATTGTTGGAATCTCATCAATTGCAGGATTAAGAGGTGCTCAAGCTGTTTCTTATAACGCATCAAAAGCATTTGTTTCTACTTATTTAGAAGGTCTTTCTTGTAGATTATATTCACGAAATAAAAATGTATTTATTACAGATGTTAGACCGGGATTCGTTGATACTAAAATGGCACTTGGTGATGGAGTTTTCTGGATGTCTTCTAC
Organism: Planctomycetota bacterium; assembly: GCA_002746535.1. Classification (GTDB taxonomy): domain Bacteria; phylum Planctomycetota. Next base: position 4,608 of record NVWA01000017.1, on the reverse strand, counting down.
AAAAAAGGCAGTTAATCAAATAATAAAAGCAATTAACAAAAAAAGAAGAGTCGTGTATATTACTAAACGATGGAATATTATTGCACCTATATTATATTTTTTACCATTTTCAATTTATAAAAGGTTAATTTGTCGATGAAAATTTATTCTAGTAATTTTATTTACCTTATCACCTAAACAAATCACCAAAAACTATTCTTCAGTCTCAGTCTTAACCAACCTCCCCTTTTCAATCAGCTCTTTCTTTTGGAAGTTGTTATGTTTAGAAATCTGATCTAACAATCTAAAGGATTTCCATTTCGTTTCAACCAACAATCCAACCAGCTTAACATAGATTTCTGTGAAATTTCAGGAATTGAGTGACCATCGCCAAATACAAGAAAAGAATGAGCCTGTTCCTTGTTGAGCAGTTTATATAAATCATGAAGTTTCAAATGTAACATTACTCTATGACTTTGGCATACCCCATTCCCATCATTTAACGCAAAACGATCAAGTAAAGCTCGTGGAGCAATAAGTGCCATCATTTCATGTAGATCACATTGTACTTGGTTCCCTGCTAGAAACTCTTTTCTTAGTTGAGGAAAATATACATACCAACTATCTCGAGACCAGTGAAGTGGACCTGGATTTTCCCGAAAAGTTGGTGCAGTACAGCTTGGCACTACGCAACTAATGCGATCATCAAAAGCTGCCAACCAAACACTTCCAGAACCTCCTAACGAATGTCCCGTCACTCCTATTAGTTTATCATTAACATCTGAACGTTCAGCAACTATCGAACAAGCTATATAACTGTCATAAATATATTTTCCTACTGCTGTCCAGTTTGGGTGTTTGCGATAAAAAGAAGACGTATCAAAACTACCTTCTTTAGGAGTTCGTGCCCCTGAACAGAAATGCTCTGGAGAAATAGTCACATAACCACGACGAACAAGTTGGCGAGCAAAATCTTTTCCGGCAATTTCGGGATTACTTGCATGAGGATCATCTGCTTCAGGCAGTAACCCTAATGTTTGACGTGCACCCCAATTAATAGTTCCGTGCAGACAAACAACTGCAGGAAAGCCGTCTTCAGGCGCATTAGTATTAGGAATGGCCATGTAAGCATGTGCTCTCTCATCTTCCTCTACCCAATAACTAACATATTGAATATGATAATCTTCAAAATCCCATTCACTTTCAATTTTAATTTCCAAAGCTACAGTGCATTCTGGTGCTGATTCGTTTTTGATAAGCTCTAGGAATCGAGCCTTTATTTCTTTACGTTTAGATTCCCATGATGAGATTGATTCTATCCCATTGAGTAAATCATCCCAACTAGTTCTTATTGGTGTAAGTGGCCATTCAGATTTATCAGATAACATTTTTGCTCCAAAGCCTTAAATGATGAATAAACAATTTAATTTAATAACACTCGAATACTAGTTGAATGATTCTACTACCACCACCACCAAAAAAAACAATTAGCTAAATATTATTCTATGTCTCTATTTTGAAAAGCTTACTCAATATGCTTTGGCAAGTTGCTTGTATAGGATTTCAGAAATCCTTTCTATTTTTTCGGAAATGTGGCACTATCTAAGACGATTTAACGTGAAAATCGAGTTAGATTAATATTGTGACCTTACGGGAAAAACTAACAAGGAGAATAGCCCCTTTCGCATTAATTATTAAAATTAAGGAAACTATACGAGCGATGCAACAGACACTTTTAAACATCAGAATAAAATAATATATATAATCACCCACCCTACTATAGATAGCAATCCTCTGGACTTATCTAGTCCCGCTATCAATTAATAGTATCCCACCTACCAATCATTCCACCCCATATAAATAAATTACTAACCTTCATCCCAGCGTCTGAGGTCTTGAATAGCTTGAGATTTATTGTTAATATTATATTATGTAATTATTTTTACCTTACAAATAATAAAAAATGGCTGACAATAAAACAACCAAAGATAAACATGTAATTTCCAGAATATATTTAGGAACAAATTTTTGGTGTAATCTAATAAGATACGGCACTATTCTATTTTGTTTTAAATTAGGCTGTGAGGGAATATGTTAACCAAGCCAACTCTCTAAAAGGATTAGTGAGCATTATACCAAGCTTTGCAGTTTGACTAAATAAATAGTTGGTGGTCAATAGGAGACAGCTTTGCGCTGGCTCTTTTGCACCTTGAATCTGTTATTTCTCGGCAATTTGTGATTAGATTCATAAATTGATATTTCGCCTTACTGTCTACAGTTAGTCTATTTTTAATGTATCAAGGTTTATTTTAAGAACCCAAAGCTCTTGATCACGGCTGGGGGACCAAACAAGGTTTCTTTTGGAGTCATAGAGCAAAACGTTTGATACCCAACCCAAAGATTTTCTTTTTCTACCTAAGGTAGAATCTAGATTAAGAAGGACCCAGGCGTTTTTATTAGGATCGTAAGCAATTTGTTTTTCTTCGTAAAAATTATTGAATAGAACGAGATCCAGCTTCGGAAGGTAGACGCTTTCGCGAACACGCGTTCTTGCAGGGAAATAATTCGCTGTATTTGGAATAGACATTTTAGTTACGGTGTTCGTTTTAATATCAAATTTCCAGAGATCTTCTAGGGGTTTTAAATATCTAACTGTTTTGTAAAGCCAGATGCAATCACGTTTTGAATCGTAAGAAAGTCCGTTACCGTCTGTTTGAGGGGCAGGGATTTCTCCTATAGTTTTAATACCCTCCCATTTCCTCTCTTTTTCTAAAAAATTCCACATTTTTTTATTTTTCCAAAGATAAACACCCTTTGGTGTTCCGATCATTGGTGAGATATAAGAAAAGGCTTGAAACGGTGTCGGAATGCTATAGTCATAATCCGCTTTATCAGGATCATACACACAGGTTCCTCCATAAGCAACGCTGATTACTTTTTTCGAAATAGGATCGAAAGCGTAAGTTAAATAGGTGTGATTTTCACAATCAGGCCTGCCATTAAAGGTCATTCCCTTGCTTAGAACCTCTGGAATAAAACCAATGCTCCAGCGATTTACTCCAATGTGATATGTATTAATTGAGGTGGAAACATCAGCTCCATGCCCGCCTGACCAGTGGTAAATCTGATCTCGACCTGGGTCTATAAGAGCCGTTCCCCAGTCTTGCTTGCTTCCTAGTCTCTTTGGTAGAGGGACGCGCAACCAGGTATTCTGTTTTAGTGCTTTTTGCCATTTCTCTGCTTGATTAATACTACCTTTACTTTCAGAATCAAACCATTTGGGATTGTGTTCAGGGCAAATGCTTCTGTATGTCCGTGTCCCAGATGGAAATGTCTTTCCATTACCTGACCAAATTAGTGTCTTTAAATCAAAAGACCATTCTGTCTCATCTTTTAATCTCACATAACCTGTTTGCGGAACTATTTTATTAATAACGGTTAAGCCACCTTTTAGAACAAAAATTTTTCCCGCTTGATTCCATTGCAAGGCATAAGGCTTTTTTAAGTTTTTTCTAACCATGGAATCAGTTGCCCAGGCACTACGTGGTTCAGGGGAGTCTTTAGGCCAGATCTGTTTCCATTTTTTTTGCTTACAATCATAAATCCAAGTCTCGTTTGTAACATAATCCCCATGACTTCCACCGAAAAGAAATATGCATTTGTTGGCTGGATCATATCCGCCAAAAGCATAAGATTTTTCAACAGGAATACTTTGCAAAGATCCGGCGGCTTCATCCCATTTCCATTGTCCGTCAAAACATAATCCCAGAGATGTAGCATTTAACTTATTCATGGAGAACATTTTAAGAACAGACATAAGCTTATTGAGACCTTCATTAAAAAGAGGGAGTGCATGTTGAACAGCTTCTTTTTCCCAGGTTTTGCTTGTTGTTTTATTTAGTTTTTCCTGAATAGCGATGCCTTGCTTTACCGCCTCTTTTAAAAGGAGGGCTGTTTTTTTTAAGGCCTCTTTCTTGTCTGTCTCTTTTTTGCTGGAAAAATAGATATTACGCGCTGAATTTTCAGCATTTCTGGCTAGTAGGCGGGCGGTCAGGATGGCTTTTCTCAAGGGAGGTAACAGATTAGAAGGGTCTTTTTGTTTCTGCCAATTTTTACCATCTTTTGTTGTCCAGCTTCCAATACTTCCAAATTCTTCTCCACCATTGGCTCCGCAAATTAGATGGGCTTCTTTGTTAAAAGCATCCCATATGACTTTTGCCCCGGCAGAATTAAATCTATAAATTTTACGAGAAAATTGAGTTTCCGGATAGCGTGTTTCAATTGGTGGCAAAAACTGAAGTCCCTTCATCGTGACTTTTCTTAAATGGGCTCTTTTTCGAATTTCAGTTACCCAGGGTGGCTCTGTCTCTACAGCGAAAAGCTCTAAGGTGAAAATGATTCCCAGAAAGATAAAGATAGATTTTGAGATTAATTTCATAAATTCTCTTTTAAAAAAGGTTCCTTAAGTTTTATATACATTATTCTTTATCTTATTTCTAGGGCTCATTCAATTAACCATTTTTTTCAAAAGAGTTTTAAACAACCCTATAAATCTCACATACACAACTGCATTCATTTAAAAATGTACTCTATTTAGAAAATCTGATTATTTAGATTTTAATTACTATA
>NVWA01000016.1 GCA_002746535.1 Planctomycetota bacterium | reverse complement strand
AATTGATCCCTAGCCAGGTGCTTTTGTAGCACAGTTTAAATTTTAGTGATGCTAATAATTGCTGAACAATTTAGAATTGTTTCAATATTTACATGAAAATGTTGGGGTTCGTGCCTCACCGCCAACCTACATGTTTTGCTTTAGACGGAAAGTCCGGCAAGATGCCAGCGCGCCCAGCGAAATTATTTTGCTAAAGGATCGAATTTAATTTATCGTTTGTCGTGAAGTTGATAAGGCTTTTCACTAAACCTTCGGTTGTACTTTCAGATGAGACAAAGCTGACGTTTAGGTTCTTTTCAAGCGCTTTTTTTTCAGTAACTTTTCCGATGCATCCAATGATTTTATTTGCTAGTGTTGAGGGTCTGTATTGTTCTAGATATCTTTCAATGCAAGAAGGACTGGTAAAAAGAATTGTGCCAAAACTTGGTAGTTCTGGAGGTTGGGCTTTTGATTTGTTTTCATATAAAGTAAATGCAAATGTTTCTGTTTGTTTTTGAAAAAACTCTTCTAATGCTTTGCCACCAATATCTGACCGTGGCAATAAGACCGGTTTGTTTTTCCATGAAACCTTTTTCAACTCATTGATTAGGCCAACACTACTGAAATCAGTATTGGGAATATAATTTGGGTAAACACCATTTAGCATTAATTCCTCAGCAGTTGAGGGGCCAGTAACACCAAATTCAATGTCTTTAGGAATTAGGATTTGATGTTTTTTAATTGCTTGAAAAAATATTCTCACGGCAGAAGGTGATGTTAAGATTATCAATGAATAGTCATTCATTTTTGATAAGTGTTCATGAATATTTTTTTGAGGTATGAGTTGGAGTAAGGGCCATGAAATGGGGATTCCGCCGGCATTTTCAATAGATGATTTTAAGGATGCAATACTTTCTTTAACGCCGGTTAATAGAATTCTTGATTTGTTTAGAATTAAAGTTGGTGATGAGATATCATTTTCTAAATGTGCAAAATCACCAATTAAAATTAATGCAGGCGATGAGAAGTTAGCCTCTTTTACTTTATCGACAATATTTTCTAGTGTCCCTCGCAAGGTATACGTTTCAAATTTTTGTGAAATCAAGGCAATTGGAGTTGATGGTTCCCATTGATGATTTAAGAATATTTTTTGAATTGTGGGTAATTGTTTAAAGCCCATAAAAAATACGGTTGGTTGTTTTAGTGCGGCATATTCATCAATTTTATTGTCTGAAGCGTTTTGAGTAGTTGCTGTGGCAGTTAGAAAGCTTTGATTTATATTTCTGGAAGTTAAAGATATGCCACCTGAAAGTGTTACGCCATTTAGAGAGCTGATGCCGGGGATAATTTGGTAAGGTAAATCGGCTTGTTGCAAAGAAGAGGTTTCTTCGGTCAGTCGGCCAAAGATGGATGGGTCGCCGCCTTTTAAACGCACAACCTTGTTGCCTTGGCGAACCTTTTGAAGGATCAAATTGGTGATTAAATCTTGTTGCATGCTGTGTTGACCTTCACGCTTGCCAACAAAAATATTTTGACAATTTGCACTTGAGTAATTGAGAAGATCTGGGTTTGCTAAAGCGTCATATAGAATGCAGTCAGCGGCCTTGATAGCTTTTTGTCCTTTTATTGTAATCAATTCAGGGTCGCCGGTTCCGGCACCGACAAATATAACAGGATGTGTGTATAATTTTTTAAGGGTTTTGCCGATGGGGTTGTCTTTAAGATACGTGATGGCGATTTTCCCTTGGCCTTCAGGTGGAGGTAGTTCTGACAAGGGTATTTTGTAAGTTATTCGATCTTGTATATTTAACCTATTTAAAGCTGCTTCAGCCATGAGGAGTAAATCTACTTTTCCATCATCTAGCTGTTGAATCCGTTCATCAATAGTGCCTCTGATTGCTACTAATTTTGCATCTGGAAATTTCTTTTTTAAGTAATCTGTTCTTCTTTCACTGCTTGTGCCTGCAATTGGATTTTCTTTTAAAGAATCAATAGTGTCGCCCTTCCTAAGTATGACTACATCGCCAGGTACTTCTTGCCACGGTAACCAAAAGTATTCCATTTCATTAGGTAATTTGGGGGGTAGATCTTTTGCACTATGGATGGCGATTTCATAATCACCGCGAAGTATTCCATCATCTAGTTCTTTTGTGAATAGATCTAGAGGAGTTTTTTTATCATCCAGGGCTAAATCTTTATTGATATCGCCAAAAGTTTTTAAACCGATGATCTCAAATTCAATGGAAGGAAGGTCTTCTTTGATTTTATTGAGCGAATTGTTGGTCTGAATCAGCGATAATGGGCTGTTCCTGCAACCACTCTTTATCAAAAACTTTTTCATATCTTCCTATCTTTTTATTGATTTCTTCTAGCCCGATATTTTTAAAATGATTAATATCTTGAAATGATTTTAAATGCCATTGTTTAAGGGTTTCGAGGTCGACAATTTGAATGTTGCTCACATTTTCGTTTATAAAAGGATCAATGCTGCGAGGTACACATATATCAATGAATATAACCGGCGTATCTTTTTTAATTGCGTCTATATGTGTTGAGTGGATGACAAATCGGCTAGTTGAGACAGCTGACAAGATAAGATCGGCTTCTGTTAAATGATTCTTTATTTTTTTTATTTGTATTTGTTCGATGTTGTGATCGGTATATTTTTCGAGGTCTAATTTCTTGTTTCTGTAACAGATAATTATTTTTTTAGGTGAGTGAAGTAAGATTCGGTCTAGAAATCCTTTGCCAACGACTCCTGTACCAATGATCATAACGGTCTTGTCTGTTATATGATTTGATTGCTCTTGGGCATATCGAATGGCAATATCTTCAATTTCAAATTTAGATGTAATGGAATTTGTTTTAAGGCGAACATTTTTTGAAATGAATAAGCTGTTATCAAAAATTTGTTGAAGTAGGCCTCCGGCTTTTTTGTTTTGAATAGACTTTTCGAGTGCTAGTTTTAATTGTTTAACAATGTGACCTTCACCAGGGATCTGGGCAAGTAATCCGCTCATGACCATTGTCAAATGGGTAAAGGCTTCTTTATCGTATTTTATAAAATAACTATCTGAATCCATATGATCAAAGTTGATGATTTTTTTTAATAAACCAATTACATGCGGGGATTGATTACAGATAGCATAAATTTCGACACGATTGCAAGTGTTTAATAAAAAATATTCTTGAACGCCAGCGACTAAGGCTAACTCTTCATCAACTGTTTCATATTTTAAATCATTTAGATGGAAAGGTTCCCTTTCATCCAATGTTAAATAATTATGATCAGTACCTATTACGACAAGAGTCGTGTTAAAAAATTCTTCGGTATGTCTTTCTAGGTAATTTTTTAAACTTCTGGCTCGTCGATCGACACGGCCTTTAGAATGTATTGCAATTTCAAAATCATCGTTGGTAAAGGATGTTGGTACTGTGATATTACCATGATGACTATCATGATTGATAACGGCAATTAATTTTGAAGAATTGATCAATTGATCTTTTAGTTTTTCTGAATCTTCTTCATTTTTTATTGCTAGATAAATTAAATGATATTCTTCAAATGTTTCTTTGTCATTTTTTTGGATGATTTGTGTATTTGCTTCAAAAGGTTGTAGTTCTTTAGGTATTTTTTTTGTGTGAATTAATATGATTTTGAACATGATTGATGAGTTAAATAAGGAATCGGCTTGGTTTTTAATAACGGTAAAATCATCACCATAAATCAACATAGAAAAGTGTTGATGAACTGCATTGATGGGTAACACTGGAATTTTGTTCCTTAGGTCGTTCTTCATGTAAATATCATTCGTCAAAACCGAGCATTATACCTAATATTTGTAAATTTTCGTATAGATATTTTAATTCTAAGTTTGCATGTTGTCAGCATACGATTGAGAGGACTTGCTCGGGGGGGTTAGAATTGACTTTGAAGGAGGAAATTATAGGATACCGCCCTTTAAAAATGAATGAATATTATTAAACCCCGTTTATCTAGAAGGATTTAAAATGGCTGAATCAGGCACTATTTCGGTATCAGCGGAAAATATTTTTCCGATTATTAAAAAGGCTCTTTATTCAGAGCATGACATTTTTATGCGTGAGTTAATTTCAAACGCTGCGGATGCCATAACCAAACATAAAAAATTAGCTTTGACAGGTGAAAGTGATCATAAAGATGAAGAGCCACTTATCTCTTTGATCGTAGATGAAAAAGCCAATACGCTCACGATTAAAGATAATGGCTTGGGTATGACGGCCGATGAAATTAAAAAGTATATCAATGAAGTCGCCTTTTCAAGTGCGCAAGATTTTGCTGAATTATTTGGTGATGATGAAGGCAAACAAATTATAGGTCATTTTGGTCTTGGTTTTTATTCTTCGTTTATGGTGGCAGATAAAGTAGAAATTCGTTCAAAATCTTATAAAAAAGATTCTCAAGCAGTAAAGTGGTATTGTGATGGCTCGGTTGAATTTACTTTAGAAGATTGTGATAAAGAAGATTTAGGAACTGAAATTATTCTACACATTGCGGACGATTCAAAAGAGTTTTTAAATGATTACACTATTAAAGAAACGATTAAAAAATATTGTCAGTTCTTCCCTTACAAAATTCAATTAGGCGAAGATCAGCTTAATACTGAAAATCCTATATTCACAAGAAGTCCAAGTGAAATTTCCGATGATGATTACAAAGCTTTTTATAAAGAGCTTTATCCAATGGAGCAAGAGCCCCTTTTCTGGATCCATTTAAATTTTGAAATCCCTGTACCAATAAGAGGTGTTTTATATTTCCCTAAGAAAAGTCAGTTTGAAGCCAATTCTAGTAAAATCAAATTATTCTGTAATAAGGTTTTTGTAACCGATGAAACGCAGGCTTTTTTACCAGAATTTTTATCATTGTTACAAGGTGTGATCGATTGGCCTGATATGCCTCTTAATGTTAGTCGTTCGGCATTGCAAGGGCATCCTGATTTGAAAAAAATTGGAGCACAAATCATAAAGAAAGTTGCGGACAAACTGCATGGTATACATAACAATGAAAAAGACTTGTATGAAAACATTTGGGAAGACATTCACCCGTTTATCAAATATGGTTGTATGAATGATGATAAGTTTGGCGAACGTATGGAAAAACATGTCATCTTCAAAAGCACTGACGATGTGAAGTTTACAAACATTGATGATTATTTAGAGCGTAATTACCCTGTAGATGAAGAAGCTGAAAAAGCTAAAGCTAAAGCAAAAGAAGAAGAGGAAGCTAAAAAAGACGACAAAGATGAGAAAGCCGAAGATGTAATGCCTCCTATGCCAGAAGCGAAGACGATTTATTATGCTTCTGATGTTGATGCGCAGTCTAGCCATATCGAAATGTTCAAAAAAAATAATAAAGAAGTTTTAATTCTAGATTCATCCATTGATTCGCATTTTGTACAATGGATTGAAATGAAACAAATGATGAAATTGAAATTTGTTCGAATTGACTCTGAAGTATTTGATTCGGTTGTTGATGGTGAGCCAGACAAAGAAGGTGAAGATAAAGAAGAAGATAAAAGTGAAGTTGCTGAAATCTTTAAAAGCATTATTAAAGATGATAGGATTACTGTTGAAGCGAAAAAGCTTGCCTCGAGTGATTTATCAGCCATGGTTATTCTGCCGGAATTCATGCGTAGAATGAATGAAATGCAAATTTTACAAAATCAAACAGAGGCACCAACTATTGATACCTTCACTTTTGTTGTAAATAAAGAAAGCCCTGTTGTTCAAAAGGTAGTGGAGCTTAAAAAAGCCGATCGCCAAGATGATTTAGAATTAGTTGTTAATCATATCTTGGATTTAGCACTAATTAGCCAACGAAATTTTGATCCTAAAAGGATGTCGACCTTTATTGCTCGATCTAATAAAATACTGACTATTTTAGCAAAATAATTTTTCTTGATTATAGCCTCCAGCTCTTGGAGGCTATATCTCACTAATAGCCAGCATAAAAGTTAATTTTCCATCTTCATTGTTGTTAGAGTTTTTATCGATGGTTATAATAACAACTGCAGTTTAGATTATTGGAAAACCATATGAGCCCACTTGTTATTATTATTGGTGCAGGAATTGCCGGTTTAGCTGCGGCAAAGCATTTAAAACAAAATGGAATCGAATGTTTTATATTAGAAGCTCAGGATCGTATTGGTGGTCGAATTAAGACACTTTCATCAGAAGATTGTTTGTTAGATCATGGCGCTTCTTGGGTGCACGGTGTGTTTGGAAACCCATTGTCAGAGATTATATCAAGTGAAAATATTGAAACGATCAAGGCTCGTGAAAGTAAACATTTTTTATATGGTAAAAAGGGTATTCCCATAAATGATGATGGCGAAACAAAAAAAATAATTAACTCCTTTGAAAAAGACTTTGTAGAAAAAATAAAAGAAAATCATTCTTTAGCCCAAGCTTTTGAAGAGCATATTTCAGACTTAAGTTATCAGGATGATTTATTGAGCTGGTATAAACACGAATACATGGCTGCAACTGGCGCCGCACTAGATGAGATTGATGCTAGAGCTTATTTTACTGATGAATATCAAAAAGGTGGTGATGATTTAGTTGTTGGTGGGTATAGACAAATATTAAACCCATTTCTAGACGGACTTGACATTAGACTAGATGAAGCTGTATCAACAATAGAGTGTGGGCAAGATGTGAAAATTAAAACTCTTGCGGACAAAAAATACATTTGTGATGCCGTTATTCTTACGGTACCACTGGGCGTATTGAAAAAGAAAAAGATAGAATTTTTTCCACCTTTGCCAACAGATAAAACCAATGCAATCCAGCGATTAGAAATGGGTGTTTTGAATAAAACATTTTGTTTTTTTGAATCATCTTTTTGGTCTGAGGATGTCGAAGGATTTGGTGTTGCCGGACCGGACTACCAAAATTTCCCTTATGTCTTAAATCTAAAGCCAATCGCAGAAAAAAACTTATTGTGCTTTTTTAGTTATGGCAATCAAGCTGTTGAAATGGAGAAATTATCAGATGAAGAAGTTGGCGATAGAGTCATTAGCTACCTTAGTCATTCTTTTGAAAACCTACCTAAGTTAGAAAAAATAATTAGAACAAATTGGGGCGATGATCCTTGGACATATGGTAGCTATTCTTTTGTTGCGACTGGTAATAGCGAAACTGATTATGATATCATGGCCGAATCCTACTTAGACAAAATATTTTTTGCTGGTGAGGCGACTAGTTTATCTTACCGAGCAACAGTTAATGGAGCCATGGATTCTGGTGTCCGTGAGGCTGACAAAATCATCAACATTTACCACTAAATACCCCTTAAATTAATGCTTAAATTAGGTTTATTGTGTTACAGAAGTGGGCTCGACATATCAATTTTATACCTTATGTGCTGTTGATTTTATTTAGTCTAAATAAATGGGTTAAATATCAATATTATATTCTCCATTGGTAAAGTCTTCCTCGATTTAATGGAAATAATGAGGCTTATGAGCTAAATTTTAGGTATAGAAAATCATTTTTGAAAATTGAAATTGGGGTGTAAGTTTATGAGAGTTTTTATTACATTAATGATGTCCTTTTATCTGTTTTGTGGTTGTGGGAATGATGCTACGAAACCAATAAAAAAATCAAAAACGATTAAAATCGGAATCAACATTTGGGCTGGTTACGAATGTTTGTATCTAGCCAGCAAAAAGGGGTTTTATAAAAAATGTGGAGTAGATGTAAAAATTGTTGAGTTTGGTTCTTTGGGGGATTGCCGTAGAGCATTTGAAAGAGGAAACATTGATGGCATGGGAGCAACGATTATTGAAGTTTTAATTGCATCTGAATATTCTAATAGGAAACCAAAAATTTGTGCGATTACTGATTACAGTAATGGTGGTGATGTTATTATTTCAAATAATTCGATTAAAAGTGTTGCGGATTTAAAAGGAAAAAAGATTGGTATTGAAAAGGGGACATTGAATATAATGGTGTTGTCTAGGGCCTTGGAAAAAAATGGTCTTAGCTTAAAGGATGTAGAATTAATATCAGTAGTTCAAGGTTCTATGGAAAACGCCATAGAAAAAAATGAATTGGATGCTGTTGTTACTTACCCGCCGGTATCGATTGCCTTATTAAAGGATAAAAGGTTTAAAAAAATATTTTCAACCAAAGAGATTCCTAAAGAAGTTGTTGATGTAATCGCTTTTACTGACAAGGTTCTAAAAGAACATCCTGATAAAATAAAAAAGATCCTTGAGGGTTTCTACATGGCTGTTGATTATTGTGGCAAAGAAAAAGATGAGAGTTATGGAATAATGGCAAAACGTGAGCAGCTTTCTGTCGAAGATTTTAAAGGAATCTTTGAAGAGGAAATACAAATTGTGACACAGAAAGATCAAAAGGGATTTTATGATTCTGGTTTGTTATCCGACCTGGTTTTGCAAACTCATAAGGTGCTTAAAAATTCAGGCATTTTAAAGAATAAAGAATTTCAACCTAGTGATGTTATTTACACTAAAAAATAAATTAATCGGAAAAATGAAAAATGAAAATTAATTCATTGCGGCTTAAAATATTTTTCCCTTTGGTTGTATGTATTGTTATTTTCGTCATGCTACAATCCACCTTCTTTTTTAATAAAATAAAAGACAGTATTAATGATCAAGTTGAGTCTAAAGCGAGTGATCTCGCTAAGACTATGGCTTATTTGGCAGAGTCAGTTCAGGAAAAGTCAGAATTATTACGATTTGTAAGTGCCATAAGTGCTGAAAATGATATTCAGTCGATCATGGTGTTAGAGAAAAGTTCGAATAAAATTATTGTTTCTAATCGATATGAGTATATAGGAGAAAAACCGTCAGCAAATATTGAGTTATTTAATCAAAAGAATATTCAAAAAGCTTATGATACCAAAGAGATTGTCATGGCCTATGAAGATGGATCTCATCAGTTACTTTTGGTTTATATGCCGGTATACTTAGATTTCAAGGAATACCAGGCCAAAACTATCATGCCGGCTATCATTATTTTTTCATTAGATACTGGAGAGATAAATTTATTTTTTGACACGATTGCTAGGCTTAGTGCCTTTGCAACATTAATTTTTGGTATCGCTATTTATTTCTTATTTTATTTTTTAATCGATCATTTTATTTTAAAACCTCACAAAAAGATTTTGTCAGTTGTTTCCAAGCGTGCCAGTGGTCAAAAGGGCTTGTACATAACGAATACAAGCGGTGATGAAATAGGACGGCTTAGTTCTGAGATCAATAAAATGCTTGAAATTATCATGGAGCAAGAGTCTAGTTTAATTGACGCCACCTTAAAAGCAGAACAATCTTCCCTGTCGAAAAGTGTTTTTCTTGCCAATATGAGTCATGAATTTCGTACGCCATTAAATGGTATTATTGGATTTTCCGAAATGGTATCTGAAACTAATCTGGAGCAGGATCAATTAGAAATGGTCAATACTATCCGGTTGTGTTCGGATGGTTTGTTAAGCTTGATAAATGATGTGTTGGATATTTCAAAAATTGAAGCTCAAGAGATCACTCTTGAGAATATACCTTTTAATATTAATAAATTATTGGTTGAAGCTTTCGTTTTAGTGCAGAATAAAATAGTTAATAAAAATATTAGACTAGAGATAGAGCAACCTTTGATCTTATGTGATGTCATTGGTGATCCGTTGAGATTGAAACAGGTAATGATTAATTTTTTAACAAATGCAGCAAAATTTACAGAGGTTGGTTTCATTCGATTAAAATTAGAAATTTTGCTAGACAATGTGGCTGAATATAAGTTAAAGTTCTCTGTTCAAGATACCGGCATAGGAATGACAGGAGACCAATCGGAAGTAATTTTTGATGCTTTTAAACAAGCCGATCAATCAACAACAAGAAAATATGGCGGTACTGGTTTAGGGATGTCAATCTGTAAAAGTTTAGTTGCTTTAATGGGAGATGAAATAGCTCTTGATACTACCATAGATAAAGGATCTACTTTTTCATTTGATACTTTCATGGGTAAGGGGCCAGCAATTGAAATTAACTATAGGTATCAAGAGCAAAAAGAATGTTTTCTTTCAGAAGATGTTGCTCAGAATACATTAAACATTGTTGATAACTTGCATTCACTGAATGTGAGTGCCAAAATATTTAATGATTTATCATCTCTTTTAATTAATAAAAAGGATTCCGCAATACCAACAGTTTTTATTGAGTATGAAGAAATCAAACGCATGAAATTTGGTAAGAACGATAAGCTCAAGGAGTTATGTCATTTTATTGATAAAAAAAGAATCAGCTTGATTGTGATTCTTCCCTACTTGAATGAAAAGATATTGCTTGAATTGAAAAAGTTGAAAATAACTTACTATATTGCTAGACCTCTTTGGTTAGATAGTCTTCGATCAACGTTAGATCGTTCATGGCAGCTAGGTAAAAAAGAATCTAAAAAAGAAGCATTGGCCTTGGGCACCTCACACAAGATTTTGGTAGCCGAAGATAACCTTGTGAATCAAAAACTAATCATGAGAGTTTTGAAAAATCTTGGCCATACTGTTTCTCTAGCAAAAAATGGTGAGGAAGCCGTAGCTAAAAGTCTCGATGAAGAGTTTGATTTAATATTTATGGATATGCAAATGCCTGTTATGGATGGTCTAGAAGCGTCACGTGTAATAAAAAAACGCGATGAAAAAATTCCAATTGTTGCCATGACGGCAAATGCTTTTGAAACAGATAAAGAAGCTTGTTTTGATGCGGGTATGGTGGATTTCTTATCTAAACCAGTTAAAAAAATTGAAATAGTCACAACGATTGAAAAGCATGCCCTAAATGGGACACCCGGAGTATTGCCAAGCAAACGTTCTATAGATAAGGTTCCTCGAGTTTTGGTGGTTGAAGATGAAGAAAAAATTCGAAAAATTATTGTTAAATCTTTGCACACTGTTTTCAAAAATGTCATCGTTGATGAAGCCGATAATGGGTATAAGGCTTGTGCAAAACTTGGTGAGAATGTCCCTGATGTTGTTGTCACTGATTTGCGAATGCCGCAAATGGATGGCTCTGATTTTGTTGAGTTTATTTTTAAAGAGGAAAATTATAAAGAGGTCAAAATCATTGTTTATTCTGGCTTAGATAAAGATCATCATATCCTTCAGAAATTAAGAGAAACTCATGTTGAAAAGATCATGTTTAAAACAGAATCGGCTCTTGAAGTTGCTAAAAGTGTATTTGAAATTGTCAATAATAAGACTGTTTTAAAAGAATCCTAAATAATTTCACAATTGATATGATTTCATTGTAATGAAGAATTATTTATTAAAATTGTTTGAATTTGTATATTGAGGCACTATTGATGCAATTCAGATTTGAAGTTAATGAAGGTTGGTATCTCACTCATTTCTCAGGTGATATAGACTTTTCTGGACTATTGTTGGCCCTCAAAGAATTTGAAATAATGGAAAAAAACAACCCGCCTTTCTTTAATCGGGTTACGGATTTGAGAGAAACAACCAGCATCGAGCTGGATTATAATGAAGTGTCTGGTCTCGCTAAAAAGAGAATGATGGCTTATTTGCCCGATAAAGTTAAATCTGCCTTTATTGTTTCTAACGATGAGCAGCATGGTTTTGCTAGAATGTTTTTTTCATTGAATAGCCATCCAAAAATTGAATTTAAAATTTTTAATAGTCTCCAAGATGGTATTGATTGGGCTAATTCTACTAGAAGTGGAAAACAAAATGAGTCAGTAGGTTCTGATGAGTGATATCATTGAAATTAGATTTGCTAGTGAAGCAGATTGTGAAATCATTGCCCAATTTAATATCGATATGGCTTTCGAGACAGAAGAATTAAAATTAATACCGGCTGTGATCACTGCTGGTGTTAAAAATATGCTTGCCAATCCATCGCATGGTTTTTATTTGGTAGCAACGATTGAGGAAAAAATAATCGGTTGTTTGATGATTACCAAAGAATGGAGTGATTGGAGAAATGGTCTTTTTTGGTGGATTCAAAGTGTTTATGTTATGGCTGATTTTAGAGGTCGAGGGGTTTATCGACAGCTATATAATCACGTGCAACTACTTGCCCAAAAAGAAGATAATGTTTGTGGTTTCCGGTTGTATGTGGAACAAGATAATATGAAGGCGCAAAGTACCTATAAGAAACTAGGTATGGCTGAAACCAACTACAAGTTATATGAGCAATTGATCCCAGATAATACCTAGTAAAGCGATAAGTATCGTTCATAAGTACCCTCATTTTTTACTGTATGTCTATATTTATTTAAATTTATTTATTTTGATCTTTTATTTAGATTCTGTTTGGTTTATGGGTGATACTCTAACTAAGTAATAATATTTGGAGAGATATTGTATATGCCTATAAACTTTCAATTTGACCAAAAAGAAGATTTAGTCAGATCCGAAGCACGAGGCTTACTCAGTGGAACCGAAATTATTGATCATTTAAGAGATGTATCTGAAGAACGTGACATTCAGGGTCATTTTTCCGAAATAGTAGATATGAGCTTTGTTGAGGATCTAGAGTTGAAATATTCTGATTCGGTTCATTTAGCAGCTTTGGTTGAATTGTGGCAGATAAAAGGTCACTCTTTATCTGTATTTTGGGCGGATAACCAACGCGCCAAAGAAATTACTGAATTCATGTTGCCTTTATTAAGGAAAATTGGTATTAACGTCCAAATCTGTAGTACTGAAAAAGAAGCGATTGAGTTTCTTGGATTTCTGCAGCAATACGCCTCATAATTTTTATCCTGAAATTTTAAATCACTGAATAGTTTTAAAACTTGTTTATAATCCATCTTAATTTCTTTTGGAATTTATATGGATCATCATAAATTAGTTTTGCCAGAGCACATGAACGACCAAGGTGCTTTATTTGGCGGTTACCTTTTAAAGTGGCTTGATGAGTATGCTTATATTATGGTTAACATCGATTATCCAAATAGAAATTTTTTGACAATAGCATTAGAAAATGTTGTTTTTAAGAAGCCCATTGCCTGTGGACAAATACTGCGATTTGCTGTTAATGAAAGTAAGATGGGTAATACATCTGTTGAATATCACGTAGATGTTTTCGGTGAAAAAGGATCTGAAAATCAAACAAATCCATTGTTTCAAACAAATATTACTTTTGTTAGTGTTGACGAAGACGGTAATAAAAAAAGTATTATCAATTAAGTTTTATCACCTTATATTCCCAAAAATCTCCTTGGGCTCACCATAAAATTAATCAGACTCTTTTCATGTAAAGGAAGTGTTATGTTACGTAATCTCTATTTATGTTTTTTATTATTTATTTTTGTGTTATCTCTTTCAGCGGAGGATTTTCCTTTAGGGAAATTAATTCAAGATGGTCCAGCCACTCCTGAGCAAATCTCATTATATTTGCCAGTAACAGGAGAATTGGATGAGTCTATTATTGCTCATGTGAAATATAAAAAAGATGGTACTTCAAAATGGTTGATAGGTCATCCTTTGCATCGTATTCGTCCTGCAGCAACTGGTCGGAAAGCTCCGAAAAAAGCATACGCAGGAGTTCTTTGGGATTTAACTTCAGGTACAACTTACAATATTGAGGTCACCTTAAAAAAAGGTGACATTTCATCGGTTAAAAAAATATCTTTAAAAACCAGAACACTTCCACCGGTTACTGGCAAGGCAACGACAAAGATTGCAGCAAGTTCAACTTCAGCACAAATTCAATCGATTTGGAATGCCGCTAAGCCAGGTGATATAATTGAGTTTGCTAATGGAACCTATAATGTAGATAGACTTCAGTTCAAAACAAGTGGTTCAATTGATAAGCCTATAGTTATCAGAGGTGAAAGTCGAGAAGGCGTTATTCTCAAAGATGTAAAGGGAAATATTATACAAGTCTTAGAGTGCTCTTACATAACACTTGAAAATTTAACGTTGGAAGGTTCAGGTAAAGATTCTGGAACAAAATCAGCCTCAAAAGCGGTAAGCTTTTGGACGGCATCACAACCGCAAGTAAATTTTACTTTTCGTAATTTGAACATTCGTGGTGTGGACATGGGAATTATGGCTTCCAAAGCTATTAGAGGTGTTCTGATTTATGATAATACATTTAATGGTAACAACCTTTGGAAAAGGGAGATTATTACAACCAATAGCACTTGGAATGACGATGGTATTCGAATTCCTGGGCAAGGAAATTCTTGTTTTAACAATACTTTTTATGGATTTGGTGATTGCTTGGCGATGAATGATCGAGTATTTAATGTTGGTGTTCATTTTTTTAGAAATGATATTCTAATGACGGGTGATGATGCTTTTGAAGGTGATTATGGTCATCGGAATATCACTTTTTATGATAACCGTATTCAAAATTCTCAGACGTTTATTTCAATGGACCCTATGTTAGGTGGGCCTGTTTTTTGTTTTAGAAACATTTCAATCAATACTGGTCGCGGACCTTATAAATTAAATAATAAAAATACTGGCTTATTTATTTATAATAATACTGTTGTGAGAACCAATGGTTTTGGATCTGGCAAGAGTTGGGGTTGGGTTCAATTTAATAATGGTCCTTTAGTGGCTTGGGGCTATTGTAATAATTTATTAATCTGGCACGGTAAAGGAAATACTTTTGCTATGGAATCTAGAGGGCAAAACCCATTAGATTTTACTAATAATGGTTGGTATCCGGATAAAAGTTTTTGGTGGACAGGTACTGGCGGTTCTGCTCGTAGTATGGATGCCGTTAGAAAAAAACTTCCAGCAACAAAACCTGTTTTTGGTAAAAGTACTAAGAGGCATGAAAATGATATTATTATTGGTGCAAATCAATTTGCTGAAGAAATAAAACTAGGTCCAGATTTTTTAACAGAAATAAAAAAGCAATATATTCCAAAACTTTCAAAGAAAAGTAAGGCTCTTGGTGCAGGTGTAGCAATTCCTGCCGTAACAGATGGGTTCACTGGAAAAGCCCCTGATATTGGTGCGGTTATTACTGGCCGTAAAAATCCAGAGTGGGGCGATAGAAGCCAATCAAAAAAATAAGTTTTTGCTGGGTGCGCCGGCATCTTGCCGGCCTAAGTCGAAAAAAGATTTATCGTATTGTGCAAGCCAGGAAGTCTCACTTTCTTTTTTAAGTATGTTTGTATATATATCTACTTATGTTTATAAAGAAATGTTCCGCTCAGATTAAACCACATAGTTGCCCCAAGATTTTCTAGTGAAATGACTACTCCGCTTAAACCTTTTTTGCCTTCGATTTTTTTCCAATCAGAATCTATTTTGGTGAGGTTTAAATAATAAAAACCTAATTTCTTGCTAAAGATTAAAAGATCACCACTAGCTGGGTCAATCACAAATGTTGAGCTGTTAACACCAATTGGGAAGGGAGCTTCTTTTGTTTGTGTTAATTGTCCTTTTGGGTTTAGTTCATATAAAAAATTACATCCATTTCCGCCACCAAGAATAACCGTTTTTCTTTTGGCATTGTACATAGATACATTGTGGTAAGGTCCTATAGTTGTTGGATTTGATTTGCTGAGTCTCCATTTCTTAGTGGTTAAATCAAAAATTTGGATGCCATTTCTTCCAAACAAATGAATGAGAGAGCCTTTAGTTCCCATCTCTGGGAAAAAACTTAATGAAGCACCGTGACTACCTTTTTTAATTACTTTAGGTAGTTGTGCCCAAGTTTTTTTTGCAATATCGAATTGCCAAACACTACTTCCCCAAAAATTATGATAATAAATTCCTTTACCGGCGGTGCTGTTATCGTAGGCATGAAACCATTTGCTAGTTTTATAAAAATCTTCAGGTGGTTGTGCTTTCCATGAATTTGATTTTGAAGAATAAGTAATATGTTTCATGGGTGGAGTCATGTGACACATGCCAATAAAATGAATGGTTTGGGTTTTTGCATCCCACCCGGCCTTATTTGCATAAGGTAAGATTGTTTTATTACTTGAGTAGAGCAATTCTTTGCTGAAACCTTTTGATTCAAACTTCTTCCATTCACCTGCTTTCATTGATTTTATCGTTTTGCTTAAAACCGACTTTTTATTACCTGCAAAAAGAAATGTGCTTATGAACAGTAAAAAGATACTGAGAATAATAGATGAAATGTTATTCATGTTAAATCTCCCGTTTATTTTTTCTTTTTAGGCGGAGGCATTATATTTCCAGCTTCCAAATCTTTTAGTGGTGACTTAGTTAGATCTAGTCTAAGAATATATACCTGACTATTGGTATCTGTTCCCCAATATAAATTTCGCTTGGTATCATACATGATGCCACCACTATGACCGTGAGGGAAATGCCTAGTTGTGCGACCACTCCAATGTTTACTGATTTTATATTTAATGTCGATCATGGCCCAGCGATTATTTTTACAATCATATACAGGGGTTGGTGTGTTTTTTCCAAAGTTCTTTAAGTTGGCAGCGATAAAAAAAAGATCATTTTTACTATCATAACAAGCTCGATCATATTGTTTAATTCCGAATGCAAATTTAGAATTCTTTGGATTTATATTTGATATAACATTAGTTTTAATGTCCATACTTTGTAACTGCCCAGAATAATTTTTAGAGCCTATCATCATTAAGATTCGTTTTCTTTTAGCATCATAACAAAATGTAGTGCGATCAACTTTGACGTTTCCAAGTTTTTCACCACCTGTTTTTATAGCCTTGAAGGTTAAATTACTATAATCCATACCAAGCATTCGACCTTGGGCTGTCCAGCAAAATATTTTCTTCGGGGTTGTTATTGCCGTAAGTGTGTAGAAAGAGCTATTGTATTTCATTTCTTTAGGTTTATCGCTTCGTTTGGTTAACCAATCACCTTTAACTGTGTCGTAGAAATATAATTTCCCACGCGGAGTAAAAACCATTAATTTACTGGCTAGGTCGTAATTATAATTTTGATAGGTATGCCCCGTTATCCATGGTCTTAGATTGAAATTAAATCCATCTGGGTAAGTAGTATTGCTATAAAGACAATCTAGTGGGAACTCGACGGGGAAAGACAATTCCCATCGATTTGTAGAGAAATGATAATGGGGGACATCAGAACCACCATGGGCAGAATGTCCACCACTCCATCGTAACATGACGTCTTGATTGGGGTCATAGGCTGCAAAGCCCCAGTCTCTATTTAATTTTGGTCGATAGGGAGGATTAGCTAAGATCCATTCGTTAACTGGAAGATTCTTTAATTTCTCTTCCCAAATTTTAGCATTTGGCTTCTCACCTTGTAAATAAAAGTTGGGATGAAATTGTTTTTCGCGGTATTGTCTTGTGCCAGCTTTTGATGTTAATATTCCTCCTATCCAAGTATTTTTTTCAATATCATAAGTCCAACCTTCATCATCAATATTAACGTATTGACCTCCGCAATAATCCATATTTGAATAATATTTATACCCACCAGACAGTTTAACTTTTCCGTTGCTGGCCACTAATTTATGATTGGCTCTTGGTGAAGGTGAATTTTCTATAAATTTAATCATCCATTTTTTCTTTTTTGGATCAAAGATCCAAGTATCATTTGTTAGATAATCAAAATGATCTCCACCAAAAAGTACGTATAGACCTGTTTTAGAGTCATATGCTAGGGGTGATAAAGTACGAGCGGGTGGTTCGGCATCCAAGACAATGGCCGCTTTTTCTAAATTAATTTGTGATGTATGCCAAGACATAATTAATTTTGCAGAAACGCTACTGATGTCACGGCTAATTATTTTCTCTGCTATCTTTATTTTATTTAATGCGAATGCCGTAACCTCCTTATTATAATCTGTGGCACTTGATTTCTCTATGGCTGCTTTTAATTTTGCTAAATCACCTTTTAATTTATTTTGCACAGGTGTTATCACTAATCCTAATTGTTTTTTTTCATCTTTAGGCGTTAGACCTTTGAAATAAATTTTCCTTATGATGGCAAGTAGATCTTTGGTTTGATTTCTTATTAACCATGTTTTGGTGTAGTGGGTTTGTAATGGATTCTTTTTTCTTAAAGTTTTTACTATTGAAGTCCATTTACCGCCTTTAAAAATTTGCGTGTGTGGTCTTCCATCATCATTATTTTCAGAACCACCGAATAATAATCCTTTGCCTGTTGGTTTTTGACAGGTACTACCCCATTGAATTTTAGAACCTCTAACATGGAGACCGCGAAGGCGAATTGGTTTCGTTTTTTTCTTTTTTTCAGCTGAAACGGACAGACTAATAAATAGACTTAAAAGAACAGATACGATTAATACATGTGGTTTCATATTTTTTCCTAAGGTAGATTATAATACTAGTATATTATCTAGGATAACCTTATTTGCAAGTTTTAAGTGAGTTTCCTCTATGTGTTGTTACGTGTTCTTATGTGTTGTAAATCTTTAAATATCAGAAGGTTACATCTTTGACATCTATTTCATATGATTAAAATTATGAGATATTTTTTTGGTATTTATGAGATTGGAATTAATAATGAATTATGGAAAAACCAACGTTTTGATCAGTAAAGATGAATTCGAATTAGGTTCAAAAGTGGCTTTAGATGTGGCTATAAAAATCAGAGAACTGCTCGAAGTAAAAAATGAATTGAGAATAGTCTTTGCAGCAGGTGAAAGTCAAATGACTTTTTTAAATGCATTGGCAGAGGAAAAAAATATCGATTGGCAACGAATTGTGTGTTTTAACTTGGATGATTTTCACGATGTTAACATGCCTGAAAAATTTACTTGTGGGTTTCAAACCAGTCAGCAATTATATAACAAAGTTAAGCCAAAGCAGGTGTATCTTGTAAAATATAATGCCTCTGATCCACAAGAAGAAGCTGAAAGGTTTGAAAAACTTTTGCGGGAAGAAGATCTTGATATCCTTTGTCAAGGTATAGGTACATCGGGGCATTTAGCACTAAATGAACCTTTTGATACGGATTTCAAAGATGAGGAATGGGTTAAAGTTGTTGATTTAGCAAAACAATCTAAGATCCAATTAATGGATGACCCTAATTTTAAGGACCTAGGTTATATACCTTTAAAAGGAATTACAATGACCATACCAGCGTTATTTTCAGCGGCAAATATATATACCATTGTACCTCTAGGTCTTAAGAGACCCATTCTTGAAAAACTTTTTAAAACTGCTGCAATTACAAATGAATTACCAGCATCTATATTATTAGAATATGAAGGTACTCTTTATGTCGATACAAATTCTTGCCCTGAATGTTTGAATTAAAAAATGAAAAGACGAATGGTGGTTCAAGAGTATGATAAAAGCTGGCCCATTAATTTTGAAATAGCCAAAAAAGAAATAACGACAATTTTTGGTGATACCGTTTTGTCTATTTATCATATAGGAAGCACCTCTATTCCTGGGATGACCGCAAAGCCAACAATTGATATGTTGTGTGTTGTTTCAAAAGGAACCATGATACCTGAGTATTATGATCAAATGCTTCATGCTGGATTTGAATGCAGAGGTGAATGTCTTGATGCTATAATTCCAGGTACGGCAGGTCGATTTTATTTTCCTAGAATTATTGAGACTAAACATGTTACGCATGTTAATGTTTGTCATGACGGCCATCCTGATAATGATGCCTATTTAATATTTCGGGATTATTTAAGAAAACACCCTAATGATGTAAAAGAATATGGCGATCATAAAATTAAAATTGCTGCAGAAAATGAATATGATAATATTGGATACATGCGAGGGAAAGATGCTTTGATAAAAGACTTAATCCAAAGAGCTTTGCAATGGAAAAATACTCGCAAAACATAGAAGGAGTGTCTCCTGTCAGAATTTATTAATTATTTCTAATTTTATTTTTAATAATTCATATTGCAGACAGTTTTCTGAAATTATGAACTTGAGATTGAATTAATCTAATTGTATATTAATTTATAATTATAGATTTTGGAGAGTTCCTATGATTAAATACAGTTCATTTTTATTTCTACTAATAATGTCATTAAATAACTTAATAGCAGATATAGTTGTATTAAGAAATGGAAAAGAATATGTTGGTAAGGTTTCTAAAAAAGGTAATCTAATTACCGTTAAAAAGGGGCGAAATCTCTATCGGTTTCCAGCTCGCATGGTTCATGGAATTTATAAATCCAGACAGGCTTTGAATAAACAAAAAGAAAGCGATGTTTTTTTTACCATGAAGAAACCTCTGCCTACGATAACAATCGAGGTGGATGAGGAAATTGTAGTTTTAGAAAATAAAATTCTTTTATTAAATACCAGCGATAAGAGAAAGCTTATTTATGAATCTGCAAGCCAAGATATTAAGGAATATTTACCATCACTTAGTGTAATGGAGCAGTGGCTAAGACCACTTAAGCACCCTAAGGCCAATAAAAAAGTTGTTACGGTGCATACGCCTTGGTTAAAGGATAACGCTAGAGCAATTTTTATGTTTAAGATCCCAAAAAATTATGATCCTAAAAAACAATCATACCCAATAGTCATCAGCTTGCATGGCACCGATGATAATCCTGTCGCCATGTCATCTCATATGCATCATGTAACTAAAAACGGCTGTTTTCATTTGGCTCCTCGGACAACTGGTCGCAGATTCTGGCAGGACCCTGTTGAGATAGAAAACCTTTATAATTTAATTGCCTATATTTCAATGAATTACAGAATTGATCCAAGAAGAATTATTTTGTGTGGAGGATCAGGAGGTGGTATGGGTACTTGGTCAATTGTTGCTAATCACCCGATGTTATTTTCCAGAGCAGGAAGCTTTTCTGGAATGCCAGCGATACCTGTTGCCGCTGTAAAAAAATTCAAATTTGTTCCGATTTATATTTTACATGGAGATAAAGATCATATTCCCGTTTCTGGTCCTAGGAAAATGGTAAAAGAATTAAAACGATTGAAGTATGAGCATGTATATGTTGAATATAAAGGCGACCACTTCCCGCCTGGGAAAAGAATTAATGATTTTCGAGTTTGGTTACAAAAAGCGATACCAAAAAAAGAAATGTCCCCAAGGCCTGCGGTTAATCAATTTATAAAAAGAGTAGAAGGGCTTTTAAAGATAGAATAATAAAATTAATCCCATCTCTTAATCAAAGATTTTAATTTTTCTATTTTTTCGTCGATAGCTTTTTCGTTTTTGCGATAATAAATATACCCTCCGAGAAGAATGCTGCCCCCAATAGTTAGTAATAATCCAAGACTAATTATAATCATATTTTTATCCTGATTTTTTACTAACAGATAAATGATAGTTCCGATGTCTAAAAGAAAAACAGTTGAGCCTATGACGGCATAAATTTTCGCTTTAAAAACAGCAGCAAAATATATGGCGGCACTACATAAGATAATTAGGATGGCATGATGAGAAGGGGATGTTAAATTTTTAGCAATTATTTCCCACCCTGATGTCCCCAAAATAGCTATCAGCGATATAGTTCGCAATATATTAGCAGTAGTTTTTGAAGTACGATCTCGAAACATTTGAGAATAAATTAATAAAGTTATGCACAGTGGAGCCACATAGGCTTGTACTGAATGAATATGATTGTGAAATAACTGTAGTAAGACATAAGCATTTAAACCTAAAAAAGCGTATGAGAGTATGAACCTACTTCTTTCGTTGTACGATTGCCAGATAAATATTCCGGAATAAAAGAGTAGCGTATGCATCATAAGATTTTGATCGATATTAAAATACATGCAAAGCATAATGGTTAAGATTGGAAACCCTAAAATTGAGAAGTTGATAGGTTTTTGAATATAGGACTCTTGTTTTTGAATTATTGAATGTAGAGAAACAACAATAAAAGATTGAATCATTAAAAAGTAAACATCATATGCGGAATCCCATATAATGTTGAATGCTACAGGTAATGCTAATCTCATCTGCATATAAAATGAGAAGTATATTAATTCTGCAATAACCATAAAAATAACTTTTTGACTTCTTTTAGCTTCAAGAAATAAAAAGGCGATTAATAACAATTGTGTTAGCGCATGTAAAAAAAGCATGTAAATGATGTGAGAATTTTGAAAAGAAGAATAGCTTGTTGCAAAATAAATTAGTTGAATTGCAAGAGAAATTGTACTGGCCATATATAAAGAGATTCTGGCATAACGCGTAGTTGGTTGGAAATAATGAACGATGATATAACTGCCAAATCTATTGATACTTTTATGTTTAGCGCTCCAGTCAGATTTCTTTTTATGATCCAAAAGGTAAACCCCTAAATTGATCGATGTGATTGAGAGTAGCAATACAATTACATTATAAAAAAGACCTGTATGAAATATTTGAGCTAATATTAAACAGGGCAAATTCATAAAACTTAAAACTAACATTTTTTCAAAAACATTAGAAGTATTTTTATTTATAAATGGAGAGCATAAGACTAGAAGCCAAGATGTTGCTAATAATGTAAGGATGATGTTTTTGTGGTTTCCTATTTCCAGGAATGAAATAAAGAAAATTATTGTAAATAATAAAGTAGACCAAGTAACAATAACTTTTACGATTTTATGTGACTGTTCGATGAAATGATTTTTTAAGAAGATTTGATATGTTATTAGTAATCCGGCTAGCATAGATGTTAATAGCAAAACAGTCAGATGATCTGGAATGAATTTTGAAGTATGAGGAATTATTAAACAGACGAGTAATAAATAAAAGAAGGCTAAGTGCAAGAAACGAGTTTTTCTTTTAGAGATCCCCAAATAGCTCCATAAGCTAGCCAAGCCAACTAGAATTAGGGCGGCATTGTTATCTTCAGTTCCTTCGAATAGGGCTAATAAGAAAAGTATATGTGACCCAATAATCACAATTGTGTGTATTATTGATTTGATATTAACCCATTCTTCATCACTCAGTTTAGCAGAATTCTTAAGTAGATTATAGAGTGGTTGATCATTTTCAATATTTAACCAAATGATGACCCCTAGTATTATTGCTGTATAACATGACATGGCTGGATTTATGGTTAGGTTTATTGGCGTGAAATTATTAAACATAAAAAATAAAGAAATGAGCATCATAGATATACTGAGATAGGGTATCGCGGAATGCCCTTTCATTTTATGAGTACGCCACATTAAGACAGATGCAATGAAACAAACAAATGCATTTTGAAAATAATAGGTCATGCTGGTTTCAGTACCAGGCAAGAAGAAAATATCAAAGATGTTTTGATATACATAAAAACCCATCAAGAGAGTCAATAAAATTTGTGCGGCATCTCTTGCGCTATTGTGTATGTTGTTATTTTTAAAATTTAATTCGGCTTTGATTGCAAACCAAAATGGCGAAAGAGCTAGAATGGCAAAGGCAATCATAGGTGTCATTTCAATTTTCATGACTTTTTCAAGTATCAATAAACCTATACAAAAAATACTGATAGATAGGCTGAAGGTAAATAACCCATAGCTTTTTTGCTTATCTTGGTCTGGGACCATATACCTTAAATATAAGGCAGATCCAAGAGCTAATGCGGCAGAAACGACACTTCTTTCCCATGGGATATTTATATTTCTGATCAGACAATATTGAATAAAAATTAAAAAGGGAATAGAGGCTGCAGCAACGTATTTTATTAAATAGAAGCTGGATTTATTTGTATTATCTTTGAAGAATTTTAGCTTATCAAAAACAACGGCTATCAACAACGAAATGAACAATCCTATGGCAATCAAATGATTGATATGGAGATGTTTAAAAAATCTAAAATCAGGGAAGCTATTGTTTAATGCGAGTACTAAATATATATTTGTGAATGTGAAGAATAGCCAGAAATAAAATGCTTTACTGATTTTAAGGAATTTAGCATCTTGTATTGAAGTAATGGCAATGAGGTATAGTGCAACCGTTGTAAATGGTGTGAATTTGAAAGGAGCAACCCATATTAAATAGAAAACGATGCTTAGTTTTATCAATTGGCCAAAGATGGTCAGTACTAATTGTGTGCTAGGCAATTTTTGTATGATGAGTGGTGCTTTAATTTTAGGAATAAAATAATGGTCAAACTTAGT
The DNA here is from genome assembly GCA_002746535.1 of Planctomycetota bacterium. Classification (GTDB taxonomy): domain Bacteria; phylum Planctomycetota. The sequence continues at coordinate 114,751 of NVWA01000016.1, read as the reverse complement.
AATGAGAAAGCTAAAGATATTTGTGCTGATAATCAATACTGTTAGTGCAATGGGATGGTAAATCATTGCGGTAGAAATGTCTGGAAATATAAAGCTTATAAATAGTGCATAGACGATTAAAGTAATCCAAAGCCAATTAAATGATATTCTGATTAATCTCGCTAGTAGAATTAATGCTATTGTTGCTACGACTAAGGTGAATGGCGCTGTGACCAGTTCAAGTTGTACATATCCTGGTAGATACATCATTTTTATATAATGGACAGTGATTATTAAACAAATAATTAGTGGCAGAAAAAGGCTTTGGTAGAAATAGCGAAATAAAGATTCTTGTTTTTTAAATTCGAAATAATAAGTTGGTAGTGCCCAGAGAGAGATGAATATAAATGAAAAAAGATAAAAGGGTGAGTCTGGTTTCATCAAACTTAAAATGGACATGCCATTGGTAGACACTAAAATAAATGTTTGCCAACACAACAGAAAAAGTATCGTAATATGAGGAAGACAGGGTTTGGAGATATTAAATCGATAAGATTTGAAAATAAAAAATAAATATAGTGGTACGGCAAATAAATGAGGGAGTTGAAAATCATTTAAAGTATAAAGGGGATATAAGATGAAAGTGAAGGCAATCATTGCCAGTAGAAATGCATTTCGAATAGGGCTTTGAATTAAATTATCGGAAATATTTTTTCGTTGGGATATATAAGAAAGGCCTTCCCAGCAGAAAAAGAGTACTAGCATATATATCGCTATAAGTTCAATGTTTATAAAATGAGAAAAATGAATAGCGGTAATGAATGAAAGTGCTAAGCCAATATAAGTGAAAATACTTTTCTTATACCATAAAGTATAGAATAATAATCCAACACTCTGAATTGCTAATGCGAAAAGTGTCTTGATCTCAAAAGGATCTGCTGATTCAATTGAATTATCAAAGTAACCATGATAAATATTGACAGGATATGATTTAAATACTGTCCTTGCTATTAAAACAAGGGCTGCCAATATAAGTGGTTCTGTGAAAAGTCGGTGATCCTTTTTATGAAGAGGGAATGGTGTTTTATCTAGAATCATATCGCCATCATCGAGATCTTTAAGTTGCTTAATATGTTTTAATCCATAGGCAATTGCCAGCATAAAAGCCATTGAGACTGCGCTACCTAGTCCTGATTTCATGACAATGTTATAATGATTTTTTATTTCAGGGAATATAAAAACAAGGGTAAACAGACCTAGGTACACGGGTATTTGAGATCTTGTTTTAAATCCATTGATAAAAAAGATCACGCTTAGCAATATAGGGCCTGCCATTACTAAATATTGGCGAATGTCTGAATTTAAAGGATCTGGACCAAAAGATAAGTTCACCAGAAGTACACAAAAGGCTATGATGGCGATAATAAATAATCCTGTTGATCTTGCCTTTACTAGGAACGATTCTTTATAATGATAACAAAGACCGATCCATAAAAACCCTAACATGCTAAAGCCAAAAAGTAGTATATTCCCGAGGTAAATTTTGTTGATCGTATCAGCTAGACCTAAGAATGGGAGTGCCGTTATTGAAATCAGAAGACCCGTGTGGATTTGTTCAATTTGTTTGTCTTGGTTTGCTTTATAAATAATTAATCCACTTAGTAGTATTAGTCCAAGAGCACTAATTATTTGAAGTGTTGGCTGTGTCCATGTGAAGTATAGAGAGATCAATGTTCCTATAATTACAAACGGATAAAAAATTATTGGAATGATGTTTTTGAAGATTTTAAATTTCTTAGATGTGAATATTAGTGATAAAGCTTGAAGAGCTATCAAATAAGGAAAAAGAAAGGTTGGGAAATCTTTATAAAAGGCAAATGAAGTAATTCCGCATAATACTAGAATTATACTTATGGTATAGTGCCTTTCATCTTTTCGGTGATGAGCTTGATAGAACCAAATGCTGGCAGTGACAAGAAGAACAATTGGTCGTATTGTTGGGTTAAAAATAGCCAGCAAATTTCCTAATATTAGAAATGAGGTGCCCACATATGAAAGTGTGGTAAGTCGGTTTTTACGTCTTATGTAAAATTCAATTACATAGGTCATTAAACCAAAGAAGCATACGAGGATTGAATAGGTGAATGCTTCAGGTAATTCATTTAGTCGAATATGGGTTATACCCCATACCGTTATATAGGTGCCTATTGTAGTGATAATAAAGAATAGTGGAGCCAATTGGCTAGTAATGGCTTCGTCTTTATAAAATTCTTTTAAGATGCCTTTAACTTTTAAGAATAGAAATCCAAATCCTAAATAAAATCCAAGTACTAATATAGATTTACTTAAAATAAGATTATCGGTAATATGATTATCAGCATAATAATATATTGGCAGTAGTAAAAGCAGCCCGTTCAATATTAATAATGAAATAGTGTGTGGTTTTTGCATTATTGGGTTGATGAGATTCATACTGCTTTTGAATACAATTCTCCAACCAACTAATAATCCAATCGCTAATAGAGGTGTCGCAACAAATTTTACCATTAATGAAATCTCGGGATCTGTGCTTAGTATTGAAACCATAATAAAGCTTAGTGGTGCCAAGAAGAGAGACAATGCTTTAAGTATACTTGCTGGGGTCTTACTTTTTTCATCTAGCTGATATAGCCAGTTACCTATTTTATGTAAACCCAGCCCGGCTAATAATATAGATAGGGGTGTCGCCAGGTATCTAATGAAGGGGGATTTATCCCAAAAGGCAACAATCAAAGATAGTACTCCAATAAAAATACAAATGGATGCCACCAGTGGAAAAATATTTTGTTTTATAAAAGGCTGAACATGTTTATGCCAAATGGTGTTTGTGTTTTGGATAAAATCTTTTTGTCTTCTCGAGAATTCTTCTGATTGCACTTTAACACTTGCGAGGGGTATTTTCTCAATTGCTGAGATGTCCGGTTTGTCAAGTAGGATGTCGGCGGCAAATTTAGCTGCTTTGCTAATCGTGCCTTCTTTTGTTTCCAAAGCATCTATTGATTCGATGTTATCTGAGTTTTCGGGGGTATTCAGTATTAATGATTTTTCTTCTGGTGTTACATTTCTTTGGCCTAGAAACTCATGAGCGGTTAAAGTTTTAGGTGCAGGAATAATGTTCTCTATTTTAGTAGTACCATCATCGAGGTTTAGATTTAATATAATGTCGACTATGCTGAAAAGGGGAAATTGTTGAATATATTCCTCTATGCTATTCACCAATTTTTTATGTTGATTAAATCTTTCACCAATTACTTTTTGGGGGGTTTGGTTTAAACTTTCGGGGAATTTTAAATTCAGCATTGTTAATGCAGCTGTGTGATTGTTCCAATTAAGGGATTTGCTGGATAATATTTGGTAGCTTTGTACTGAATTTGAGTATACGAGGTAATTTACGATTTCGTGTTCGTACTCATTAAATAATTCGCTAATTGATTTTATAAAATAGACACCTTGATTATTTTTTAATTCATCCAGATGTTTAAAGCCATCGCAAATTCTTGATGGTGTAAAGTCAAGGTCGCTGAGAATTTCTTTTACGGCATCTTTGGATTGTTTTGATTTTGAATTTATTCGATCAAAGATTTTATTTTTTAACTCGGAGGAATTGGGTAATTCATCCAGCAGGGGCGAATTGGTGATGCAATATAGAAGATTGTCTATCAGCCAAGAATTCTTAGCTAATAAATTTGATTTTTCTTTTTCAAGCTGGTTTAATAAATTGTTTAATTGAGGACGATCTTGTTTTTTAATAAATAATATTTCTTGATTGATCTGTGATAGATTTTCAAATACCTTTTGAGATTTAAAATCAGCGGCTGATTCCAAATAAGAGGGATGAATATTTAAAGCATTATTTTGAAAATTTAGATCAATTGGTTTTTGATCACTAGATTGTAGAACTTGTGCTACTATCCCCTTTGCCTCTTTGCTAACTTCATTTAAGAAAAAGGTTAATTGATGTTTTGTGTCGTAATCTTGTATTGTTTTAATTATAGTTGTTATCGATTCGGCCATTTCAAGGATAGAGGGCTTATCCTTTGAATCTAATTGTGGAAAAGAATATTTAGTAATTAACTTAATTAAAGGCCCATGAAGATCGGGGCGATCTGAATATTTTTTGGCTAACTGAATGCTCAAGTTTTTTAATTCAGTCACATGTTTTCTCCGTAAATTTTATTCTTAACCAATTAATCTATTGGGCTTTCTTACTATTTTCATCAATAAGATTCAGGATAGCCATGGCTTCTTTTAATCTTTTATGATTGATTTCTGAAAAAATTGTCTGCACCTTCTTGTAGTACGATGGTTCTATTTTTGTAATTATCTTTAAACCTTTATTGGTAAGTTTGATTAACTTTTCTCGATCATCATTTTCGTTTGGAGTACGCGTGATAACCTCTAGTTTTAAAAGTCTTTTAATTAAGGTCGATATATTTGGACCTTTTACAGACAAATGGTCTCCTAGGACTTTTTGAGAGCATCCTTTTTTCTCTTCATGCTTCAGAATCATCAAAGCGTTAAATTGAACTTGAGTTAAATTGTATTGGCTTAAGAAATCACCCGCTTTTACCTGTAAATTGTGAGAAGTCTTTAAAAGCTTTAATAAGAACTTATACACATCAGTTTCTCTATATTTCATAATAATACTTCGCTATCAAATAATTCGTATCATAACTATATTTTGATAAGTGCAAGGGCAAAATGTTTGATTTGTAAATAAGTTGAATGTATTTTGAGATATTATATAAAGAGCCGATATGAACATTTGCTCTGTAATTACCAAAAAAGTAAAGAGCTGAATAATTCTTTTTATTGAGAAAGTGAAGAAGACGAGAGTATCTTAGAGCTTTAATGTGAATATTTGAAATGATTGTTAATTGTTTTTATTCAATAATTCATTATAAAAATATGAAAATTAATATTGTAAATTACGAGTATAAATGAGTTTATGAAAGATTATATATTTAAAGAATCAGCACTGAATCAATGCAAAGTAGTTTTTATTACATTTTTTAAAAGTTCTTCTGAAAAATTGGATTTTGGTGAAGAAAATATAAACTGGAGGCTTACTGAGATTCAAGTCAAAAATTTCAATTGGTCTTCTAGAATGTTAAGGATAATCTGATATGAGTGGTCTGAAAATTTGCATAGTAGGTACAGGGCACTGGTCACGTGCGATGCATTTGCCTGCATTTAAATGTATGCTTAATGAAGAACGAATAGATGTCGTTGGAGTATGCGATTTACAAGAAGCCCAAGCACAGGAATATGCTAAAGAACTTAATTGTGAAAATATTTATACTGATGTGAATAAAATGCTTGGCGAAAAGAAGGCTGAAGGTTTGGTTATACTGGTTCCGCCGGGAGTTTCTCACCAATTGATTGAAACAGCATTAGAATATAAAATACCTTTTATGTGTGAAAAGCCTCCGGTTAAAGAATCAGCATTACATAAAAAATTGGCACTTAAAGCGAATGGACTTAAACACCTGATTGCATATAACCGTCGTTTTTCACCTTATATTCAACAAGCTAGAAAATGGATGGAAGGCGTAGAGTTATTGAGCGTAACGGCACAATTCAGTCGTTTTAAAAGAATGGATGAAGAATTTTCTTCTACGGCTGTCCATCCCATAGATACGACTCAATTTTTGAGTGGCGAAGAATTTGAAAAAGGAAAAATGGAATTAATTCGCAAAGGGGGTGTGGCTAATTTTTATATTAACGGTTGGTCTAAATCTAATATTCGTTTTGATATACTGATTACACCTAATACAGGTTCAGCTGAGGAAAAATATGTATTGAAAGGTACTGATAAATCCGTTCTTATTTCTTTCCCGCAAGTGGGTATGTATGATACTCCTGGTTTTGTAGAGTTACATGAAAATAATCAAGTGACTCAGCATAAAAGTGCTGTTGACTTTGGCATCGATGAGGATGACTCATCTGGTTTAGGTGGTATTCTAAATGAACATAAGGCTTTTGTGGAACTTTTGAAAGGGGATTCTTTGTCTAGCTCTACATTAGATAATACATATGCAACACAAGTAATTCGAGAAGATTTATATAAAATGATCATGAGTGGTCATGATTACTGTTCAAAAGAAATTCAAATTTAAAAGGTATGATTAATATGAAAAAAGTCCTTATTGTTTTATTAGTTTCATTTCTTATGGGTTCGCTAGGTGCGGCGGGTAAATTAGTTGTTTACCAAGTTGACGGTAACGATTACGAAGGTTATTATGTTAGCCCTGATAAAAAGGCACCTTTAATTCTGTTGGTGCATGATTGGGATGGTTTGACTGATTATGAAATAAAAAGAGCTGAAATGTTAGTCAAAGAAGGTTATGCTGTATTTGCCCTTGATATGTTTGGCAAAGGAATTCGGCCAAAAGAATTTAAAGACAAGAAGGCTTTAACGGGCGCTCTTTATAAAGACAGACCAAAAATGATTGCATTGTTAAATGGTGGTCTGAATGCTGCCAAATCTGCCGGCGGTAATATTGCCAATGCTATTATTATGGGGTATTGTTTTGGTGGAACTTGCGTACTTGAATACGCTCGTTCGGGAAAAACTTTAAAAGGTTTTGTGACGTTTCATGGCGGGCTCAGTATTCCAGAGGGCAAAGATTACACAAAAACAAAAGGGAAATTGTTGATACTGCATGGTACCGCTGATAAACATGTAACGATGGAACATTTTTCAAAACTTGCTGTTGAGCTTGAGAGCAAAAAAATCATTCATGAAATGGTAACTTATAGTGGCGCTCCCCACGCCTTTTCAGTTTTTGGTTCTGAGCGTTATCGAAAAGATGCTGATGAAAAATCATGGGCTAGATTCACAGGTTTTTTAAACGAAGTCTTGAAAAGTAAATAGATATTTTAATTTATAATGAGTGAATTGTGGACACACATTATTTTAAATTGATGTGTGATCCGTTGAATTAATTACAATTTTATGGGGTATAATATTCTTATACGTCTTAATTATATTCCTTTAGGAACTATTTTATGATATCGATTGAAGATATTTACAGATCTTATAACCCTGATAGTGACATTAATGATGCTGTTAAGGAAGCGGTAAAAGCTGCAACGGTAATGTTAGAATTGGATTTTAAAGATACATTTGTTCAAGACATATTTTCTAGAGTTAAACTAGATGAAGATTTACAGAAATTTTCGAGCAACAAGAAAAAATTTGGGGTAGCTTATTTGTTAACCTTATTTCATCTTAAAAGAATTTCACAAGACGAGTATGATCGTATGCTTGCTAAAGTCTAGGGATTGTTAATTTGAGCTTTTCGGCAATCGATCAATGCTGATAGAGCATAGCCTGTACCATAAAATTGATGATAGTTATATAAGGGGAAATCCCACCAAGAGCCATTTTTTTCTTGGCGTTTGCATAAATACTTTATAAATGTTTCTGATAATCTTTTTTTATGTAGATTAGGTAGGTGGGATAGATTTTTACTTCCATAATAAAGGGCATGATAATAAAAATATCCTGCAATAGCAAAAAAAGATTCATGTGGTACGACTGTTTTTCTTCCAGCATCTAGCCAGTAGTGTTTACGGGCGAGCTTGTCAGTGCCGGTTAATAAATGTTGTTCTTGAATACTTTCATGGCTCCATAAATAAAGTGCTAGATTGCAGGATTGGGTTCGGCCTAAACTTCCTGGAGGTCGGTTAACAGGGTGCATGGGACGCCACTTTAAATATTCGCCATATAGATATGATTTATCTGGTTTTTGCATTCTTACTAATGCTTTAATTGCTCGGTTAATTATTTTTTGATTTATTTTGTAGCCATTTTTTTCAGCATATTTTAATGATATAAGTGTTGCTGCAGTGGTAAAGCTTGAACTAGACCCCGCCGGTTTCTTTGAACCAATATTAAAATCATAGTAGGCCCAGCCGCCGTCGACAACCTCGTATTTGTAAAGCATCGCTATTTGATGGTTGATTAGTTTTTCAATTTTTAATTGATAGCTATCGATTTTCAAAGATTTGTAATATTGATGCAGCTGAATAAGTGTTTCTATTGTATAGGCATGCGCCCATATATTATAGATCACATCTGGAGTAGCCCTTTTAACCTTTGGTATCTCCTTTATTATCCAATGGGTAGCTTTTATAATTGCTTGTCCAACTTTTTTATTTTTGGAGTCTAATTTAAGCAAAGCTGAAAGGCATAAGGCCGTTGAGGCCATTTTAAAACCATGATGTGCTCCTGGTATTGGAGCATAAATATTTAAACCTTTAGTTCTTGTAGCTGATCCCCAATTTCCTGAAGGGTGTTGATTTTCAATTAAATAGGTGGTGCCCTTTTCGATGGCTTTAGAACAAGAATCTAATGGAGATTGAACCGAAATTTTTGTACACGATATAAGCAGTTCAGCCAGAATAAAAATAAAACAATAATTTATTTTACTTCTCATCTTTTTGATTACTTTCGGCTTTTTTAGTCTTTTTCGCAGCCTCCTTTTTTGGCTTCTTTTTTAATAATATATCATCAAGCGTTAAACCATTTGTTACCAGGATAGTTTTTTTATTTTTCAATCCAGTTGTAATTTCTCTTTTAATAAACTTAAGTTCGTTATCGCTTTTCAAGTAGACAAATTTAAGTTCATCTTCTTCATGCAAAAATGGAAGCGGAATGCTGATAACATCATTTAGGTCTACGGGAGTAAATTTTAAATTTACATTGTAACCTGGATATAAGTCACTTGGGGTTTTTGAGAGAGGTTTGATAGAAAAGTGTGTGTTGAATTTTAACTTGCTCGAGGGTATTTTTTTAATTTTTAAAAGCTTGCAGCTGTATTTTTGATTGGGATAGGCAATAGGATTCATTTTCCCTTTTAGATTTTCGTTCATCCATCGCAATTGGTTTTCTAAGATTTGGGAATAAACAATTAATTTATCTGAGGAGACAATTGTCATCATGGTTGTAAATAAACGCGCATTTAAGTGTATCTTCAATGAATTTGCTGAGTTTTGAGCATTGAGCCATCCTTCACCATTTAATTGACCGTAATAAACGATACCGTTCATAGTAGCTTTAATGTTGAACAATTGTTTATCAGCACTTAATTTCTTTAGATTTATTTTTAAATCTAAAATGGTTTCTTTTTGTTTTTCAATGCCTTTTTCAAGTATACCAATCGCTAAAGGTATACTTTCTTTTAAGGTTTTAAGAGAGATTTTGTCCTGTTTTAAGAGAGATTTTTGATCTTCACTCATACGTGGAAGATATTTTATGTTGAATTGTTTGCTACGATAATCAGAATGACTAGCCCACAACTTCATGTGGTTAACAGAATTTTTTTGGCGGGTTAATATAATTTCTTCGGTCTCTTCAGTTAAGTCATCTTCTTTATACATCTTTTCTAATTGTCTGAGTTCTTCCATATTGTATAAAAGGTATTCGGCGACACGTTTTCGATAGTCTTCGTTAAATTTTTTATCCCATTTCTGACCGTTTTTAAAATATTCTTTTATATCTTCATTTAATCGTTTTGATTTTTTATTTACTGTTTCAAGATTAATTTCTTGGCTTGATTTCATTTCTTCTAGTTTCAATAAAGACTCTTTTAATGTGAGTTGGGAAACAATTAAAAGGTGTTCTTGTTGTTTTATGTTTTTATCTAATGGCTTTTGGTCAAATTCAATTATCGATTCACCTTTTTTTATCATGTCGCCATGTTTTTTTAATTTAGTAATTTTAAAGAGGTTCCATTTTTTAGGATTTAATGAAATCGTTTGAAATTTTGTTGGTACGAGTTGGCCTTTTGATTTGAAAGTAATTTTAAACTTTTCTTTCTTTACTTTATAGGTGTTGCTCTTGTCTTCTTTTGGTGCTTTGCTTTTGATGACTGTTTTAACTTTCTTATTAGAATCTTTTTTTATTTCTTGGGATTGTATATTTACAAACATAAGTATTAAGAAGTTAAGGAGTAATATTTTTTTCATGGAAAGTCCTTTTTTGTGAATGGAAATAAGCGCCATTATTTTTAATCATCATTACATAATATTAATTGAATGTTATCTGCAATTTATAGTAAATATCAAGTAGGAATTTCATGAGTTGTATCAGTTGAATTGTTTAATCGAGAAATTGTTCTCGCTTAAATAGTTAACAGGCTTAATCAATCTTATTTTTCAGGCAAACTTAAGATTTCATTTTGATGATAATTTAATTTAACAACTACTATTCGATCATTGCCAGGGTCGGCAATAAATAATCTTTTATCTGAGTGAGTTGCTAAATAGGCACCGTGCATTAAGGTAACGCCATCGCCTCCTACTTTAACGGAACCTTTATCACCGGCAGTATCTCTGTTGCCATATCGCCCAATGTTGAGAATCAAGTTACCATTGGAATCTAAAACAGCGACTTTAAACCTATTTAATTCTGGTGCAAATGTTCTGTTGAAATAATCAAAAGTCATTCTTGCATTCCAACAGGCGCATCCTGTACCACTTAATAAGTTTCTTGTACCATTCTTACCAGAAAAGCCGACACCACCGTAGAACCAAGAAGCATTTTCAGCCCAAGCGCCTTTTAAATCTACGGGTCTTTTTGGTTCTTCGCTAGGGTCTAAAGGGACCGAAACTTGTTTTGTACCTTTTTTAATAATACGTCCACCAGTTGCAGGGAATTTTATTATTGTACCCGTTAATGAATCGGGGTATGCTTTTCCGTCCAATACTCTTGTAGAAGCGTTCATCATGTAAATATTTTTATTCGAATCAATTGCAACACCATAGTTTTCTCTAAGCCCTGGAACAACATCTGATTTTATCAATTTTCCATATTTATCGTATATGTGAATTAAGTTGACCGTTTTTGAGTTCTTAGCCCTGCCTTTATAAATATTAAATGAACTAGAGAGATTATCTTCTTTATTGTCTGCATAAGTTGCTCCAGAAATTACAAAGTCTCCTTTTGCATTTACGTAAATTCCTCCTGAGTGCCAACCACTATTTACAGGTGTTTTAATGCCAGATATAACGCTACCTAATTTTCTATCAGATGAAGAACTTGTCGCTGTTTTGATTTCTATGCCATAGTCCCAAGGAACTTCTCTCATATTAGAGGGGTCATATCTTGCCACAATATCAATTGATTTCAAATATAGATAGCCCGAGTTGTCAAAACAGAAATCTTCTGCATCAAAGGGTAAGTCAATAATAGATATTTTCCCTGTACTGACATTTATTTTATACAAATGTTTAAAAGATTTTCCGTTGAAGCCATGAATTGTTTTTGTGCAATAGAGGTGTTTGTCTTTTGGGTTGTATTGAATTCTTTCGCGACTGTAATAAACAGGTTTTGAGTCAATGAATTTTTCTTTTGTTGTTTTTGAAAAGTCATTTATTAATTTAAATTTAGTTCCTGTTAACTCCCAAATTTTTATATTTGTCCTTCGGATTCCTTTTGTTCTCGTTAATCTATTGGCTCTAGTTAATTCTTTTGATACCCAAAGACGAATCTTTCCATTATTGTCTGAAAGGACTGTGCTTATGGGGAAACCTGTTCCTGAATATAAATACCCTTCGCCCTTTGTTCCGTACTCTTTTGGCAATAGAATTGGTTTACCTGCTTTGAGATTGGGGAATTTTCCAAGTTTAGTTAATGTCGTTGGATTGTTTTTTGTTACATTTTTTTGAGTGGCTATAGTATATGAAATTACAATTGTTTCTTTTGTATTTGGAAGAATAGTAATATAGGTGGGGCGTTTGACTGGAATAGATTTTAGAATTTTTTTCTCAGCACTAAAAACTTGCACCCGATCATTAAAATAATCGCAGACATAGACGTTACCTTTTTCATCCGTTGTAACACTAATGGGCAAATTAAAACTCTTATTATCATTACCTGGTTTATTAGGGTTGCCCAAAAATACTTTTGGTTTTTCATTGCTGTTATAGTCTAATTCATAGACCATATGTTGGGTTTTCCAATTACCACTTGTGATGATATCACCAGAAGCTTTCCCATATACACAATAGTGGTATCCTGCAAGATAAAGTTTTTTTCCATTTGGACTAAATGCTACACTTGTTGGAGGAACAATAGCTTTTGTTCTATCTTTACCATAACTTATTATTGGGCCAACTTGTGGACCATGAAAATCTAAACCCCCGGAGCCACCGGTATTGTCAAGTCTTGCTAGATGCCCCATTCCAATCGTGATATTTTTTTTGCTTACGGCTATGAATGACGCAGCTTTGCCATACATACCATAGTGTTTACTTCCAAAGATTGTAGGTGTGACAAGATTCAGTGCATAGTTTGATCCAGTTCTTAAAAAGGATGTCCCGAGAAAATTTACTTTTGCAGGATATTTTCCATCTTTGCTGGGTAGCTCTTTGTGTTTTAAATTTTTAATTTCTTTAATTTTATTGGCAGGGAATGGGTAAATGGTCTTTTTATAATTTCCGTCAAAATCATAAAGCTTAACAAAGTCGATACCATTACCTCCATCATATACATAGACACCATCTTGATGAGTGGCCATTTGAATTCTTGCTATAGAGTGTCTTCTTTTAGGTTCATCAAAAAGGCTTTTGTCAAAAACTGGTTTAAGCCCAAGTGATACTCTGACTTGGACATCCGAAAATTCTTTGATGTATTTTCCGGCATCGTCTTTGCCATCAAAAGCTATAGATTGTTTTTTAGAATTTGGTTTCAAGGGGGTAGGTGCGTTTTTCCCTAAAACGCCAGATACTAAATGGCGTAAAATTTTACCATTACTTTTATTCTCGATAGCTATGGTAACGTCACAAAAACTTTTAGTTTCAAAGGAGATTACAAAACTATTCTCTTTTTTTGTGATAGTGGGTTTAGTCACAAATTCAAAGTTGTTTTCCCTTTTTACTTTAAACTCATCCCAGTCGCTAGCTAAAACAATAGTGTTGCAAAAAAGGATAAAGAAAATGCCTATTGATAAAAAAAGATATTTCATGATTACTCCTTAGCGTATAAATAATTTATAGAGAGGGTGTGAATGTAACTTGATTTACCACAGAGAAGGTAATTGTTCAAGTTGATTAGAAACTAGTATAGGGTTTTCAAGGATAATATCAAGTTGAGATTGTAAAGCCATCAAGGGCCATAATGATACTAGTATTTAGAAATTTTGTAAGCTTTGGTATAGAATGTAGTTGTGAGCACTCCTGACAAAAATAATAATTTACATTGATAGAAAGGAGTGCTTTGGGTTAAAATAAAATATATTATTCTAGAGGGTGATTTTTTATTTCTAAATAATCCTGTTCTGTTACCACTTTCCCTTTGGTTGAAAGTTTTACCAGAACTTTCTTATTCATTAAAAAGTAATTTTTTTCACCACCCATTTTTTCTTTTATAAATGTATTTATTGATGGGTTATTAAGATGATATTCTTGGTAGAGAATAGATTCTTTTAATGTATCGGAGTCAAGTAGACTTCCATAATTTTTTGAAATCGAACTAATCGTTTGACCTCTGAACAGTTTGGTTGCTGAGATAACTTTTGAACTGTTGATACTTACATCACCACTGAGTGATATTAGTATCAATTGATCTTCGAAAGTTTCAAAAATATTGAATATTGAGAGTTGTTTTGAAACATACTGTTCGTTTAAAGTCCCAGAGAACTTGCCGTCTATGTTCCACTCTCCTTTGAGAACGCCATCTAGTGAATATCTTTTCCATACCGGAATCGGTGAGTTTAGAGAAAATGAAATGGATGATTTAATGTTTCCATTAGGATAATATAAAAGTTGCTTTCCGTCATACATTGAATTCTCGTAATTGATGATGCTCTTTAGATTTCCGTTATCGTAGTATGATCTTCTATTTTGTATAAACTCCATCTTATATTTCCACTCGTTTATTAACTTTTCATTGTGGTTAAATTCCTTCCAATGACCTACTTTTTTGCCATTGTAATAATGGCTTATTCTTATTAAGGTTGATTGTTGGTTGTATTGTTCAATGGTATGAATTTGGTCTTTTAGATCGATACTGATTTTAGGAGAACCATTGAGGTGATAAACGATAGATTGCATTGGAATGCTTGAATCTTTAGAGTAGTTCAATGTCATCACTTTTTTTTGATTTTCATCAAAATGTTCCCATGTTCCTGTTTTATGTCCATCTGAGAATATTCCTGATGAGCTGACAAATGTATTTAAATGGTAATATTTCCAAGAACCAGTTTTCTTACCATTTTTAAACTGTCCGTGCTCCTTTAATTTCCCTGTACCATAAAATCGTTTGTAGTTACCATGCTTTGAATCACTTTTAAAGTTGATTGCATGTGAGAGGGTGCCATTATTAAAAAATATTTTACGAATTCCGGATTTTTTTCCCTGATCGTAATTTGTTTCTCTGTAAAGGGCACCATTTAAATCAGTTGTTTTCCATAGACCTTGTTTTTTCCCATTTTCATAGTTTAGTTCTTGTTTAAACTTCGCGTTGGTAATTGTTATTTGTCCTTCATTTTTAAATATTTTTTTAGAAGGTGTTTTTTGATTTAACGTTTCAAAATAATTAAAAAAGCTTGTGATGCTGAGAAAGGGAATATCTGTTGTTTGATCTACAATAATTACATTGTTCTTTTTTGTAATTGAAATTTTTGATTGACCAAAATATTTTAGATAATGTTTTTGTGTCAATATAGGCAGACATGGTTTAACCATTTCTTTATAATCTTTTGCATGCTGGTATTTGACAGCAATAGGATATAAAAACTTTGAGATGCCATTGATGAGTCCTTTATTACTATAGTTAGCTATGGCAAGGAATCCCTTTATTTTTAGATTAGCTTCTATTGTTGTAAATGACTTGTCAGAAGTTTTAATTTTAATCCAGTTGTTTGGACCTTTTTCAACTATAATTCCATAGGGAGTAGCGAATAATGAATAGGCTGTCATCATGGCTTGTGCCTTTTCGGGTGATTTGGCTTTAATGAATGTAATATCTCCATCTTTACCTAATGACATGAAGACTTCACCACTTAAGTTTTCTTTTATTTGGGAAGAAATTTGTTCCACCATAAATGGTGAAATTGAAAGAGCGATTTTTAAAACAGGCTTTGCCCAAAGAATAAATTCATCTAGGTTGAAATTTGCGGCAGCATAAATATTTTTTTCTTGGTCACTTGTAAAACCTTCTTCACTAATTGATTTTATAAATGGTTTGAGAAGGCATTTTTTATCCAAATTAGTTGATATGGAACGCTCATGAAATTGGTTGTTTTGAAATTTTGTTTCAAAAGTTACTTCTGAGGTATCTGTATACATAAAAGGGTGTCTAATAAGATCATTGTTACCAATATCAAAAGATTTTGATGGTCTCGTTTTACCTCGAAAGATTAGTTCTTTATTATTCTCATTGCTTTTATTTTGGATTTCGACTAAGTTACCAATGTAAATATAAAAGTAATTATTTTCTGTTTTGTATTTTAAGTTATTCAGGCTTTTAATATTATCTTGATAAATACTAGTAGTGCTTACTGAAACAGCTCCATCGGATGATGTAATGTTATGTTTCACTTCAGCAAGTTTATCGTGTTTAAGCTTGTAGCTTTTTTTTAAGAGATCTATCGCAGATTTAATTTTTAAAGAGTTCTCTTCTACTTCATTTTTGATTTTTAATCTTGCTGAAAACTCCCTTTTGTTGGCTTCAATAGTTATTTCATCTGTATTTGAAAGTAATGTTTTTAGAAATAAGTACTCGTCAATTGTGCAAAAAGTACTGTCGATATCGACCATATTAAACAGTTCCGGAGCTATTAATTCCCAATTCACTTTTGATAGTTGTTCTTTTATTTTTTTATCAGCCCATATTTTCCCGTAGGCGGTATCTTTAAAAAATTGGCTGAACTGTTGGATATTTGGTAGGATATGACTAACTAATGGTTTTTTAAGTCCATAAATTTTAGTCTGTTTGTTTATAGAGGTAGTGTTCCCACTTGTTTGTTCAGGAATTATTATTTCTTCAGAGTTAGACTTTTGGTCAGTAGTTTTACTCTTGGTAAGAGCCTCTTTATTAGTAGTAATAGTTGATTCTTTTTTAGTAGTGATTGTTTTTTTTTCCGATTCTGCATTTGTTTGTAGATACAGAATGGAAGTGCTCAGCACCGTTGCGGTGATTAAAATTAATAAACTTTTCATAAGTAGTCCTTTCAATGATGACGTTAAAATCCCAATTTTTAATGGGATTGATTTGATTGAATGAAATACCTCCGGAGGAATTGTAGTAATTACAGAAGTGGTTACATTTTGTTGTGCTAAAACTTCTGTAAGTGTTGCAGCTGCGATTGTTAGGCCAACGTGTTCAAAGCGCTTTCTTAGCTGACCTAATGCTCGGTTAATTAAAACTGGAATAGAATTAATCTGATAACCAGTTTCAGTAGAGATTTCCAAATTGGTCATCCCTTCAAAATATTTAAGTACCAAAAGCTTGTGTTCTTTTTGTTTCAAGCTACAAAGCATTTGGCTAAGATATTCTTTTAATTCAAAAGAATCTTTTTTACTTTCTTTTATCTGTTCGTTTAATTTTTCTTGATAATTTGGATTGAGTTCAAGTAATTTATTTTGGTTTTTTCTATGTCTTAAAGTATTGAAAGATGTGTTGCGAACGATTGTTCTGGACCACTTAGAAAAGTTGATGGTGAATTCGTAATCGTCATATTTTTTATTTTTTATGTAAAACGCATTGAGATTTTTATAGATACTTATACAGCTTTCTTGCAGAGCATCTTGATGCAAATCGCCATGAGGGATTAGTCGATAAGATTGGGCTAGAAGGTCATTATGAATTGTATCAATTAGCTGACTCCACTTGGATTGGTCATTTGTTTTGATGATGTCTTCAATTAATTGTTTCATATGAATTCTTGGTGAAATATCCTTTTAAATAGGTTAACACGCAGCACTAGATTTATTTAACAGAAAAATTAATTATTTTCAAAAACTTTCAATTTGTAAACTCAGATTGCTTTAGAGTTCCGCAGCGATTTCAATAATGTCTTCGATGGTTTCAGCTTTCAATTGATTTGATCATTTATTACGGATGCAAAATTTATTATTACAAATCAATTGTATAGAATTTCATCTCGAATAATTTCACATTTTGGAATTGCCGATAAAAACTGCATGCCATAAAATTTATTTATTATGCGAGTGTCTAATATGCAGACGATACCTTTATCTTCTTTGGAGCGAATTAATCGTCCGAAGCCTTGTTTGAATTTTAGTACCGCTTGAGGTAGTGATAATTCTTTAAATGAATTCTTGCCTTGATTCTCTATTAATTCATACTTTGCTTGATTGACAGGGTGAGTGGGGACAGAGAAGGGTAATTTTGTGATGATTACGTTGCGCAGTTTTTCTCCCTGAACATCAACACCTTCCCAAAAACTATCTGTTCCGAAAAGAACACTATTATTTGACTCTTTAAAATCATCAAGCATTTGAGATCTGGATTGGTTGTTGCCTTGGCATTGAATCTGATAACCAGCTTTTTTAAATTCATGTTGTAGTGCTAAAAATGCTTTTTGAAGAGCAGAGTAACTAGTGAATAAGATAAAGGCTCCACCTTGAGTGGCATGTACATAGTAGCGTACGCATTCGATCATTTGAGAATCATAATTATCTGTGTTAGGCGCATCAATTCTAAGTGGGATATGAATTGAAACATTTTTTTGATAATCAAAAGGTGAGCCAGCTTGAAGCGTTCTTGATTCTTGTAAGCCAACTCGCTTATTAAAATAGTCAAAGCCATTTTTGGTATTATTAATGATGAGGGTAGCACTTGTCAGGGTAACGGAATTAACATTCTTGAACAATAAATTATTCAGTTGATTTGCGATATCAATGGGGGCTGCATTTAGTGTAATATTGTGATTTGATTTTCCGCTTAGTTGAATCCAATAAACATATTCTTCGTTCCCTTCTCTGAATAATATGAAGGTTAAGCTTTGCGATAACGTTACGATACTCTCCATGAAGGAATTTATTTGTACTTCTTCATTATCATCTTGGCAAATTGCGAGGGCTTCTTTTAATTTATCATAGAGATCCCTTAAATGGGTCAGCGCTGTCGTATCTACAAAACCGCTTTCTCTAATGCGTAATATTTTTTCGTTAAATTTCGTTTGGCTATTGAAGTAGGTGAAAATGTCACCATAAAATTCGTCTAGGAATTCTGGCATTTTGATCATCAAATCTTCGATGGCATGGCGAAATTCATGGTTCGCAAAAAAGCCTTTATTTTTGGAAGGATTCAAAATTTTTGAAAAAAGGATTTGAAAGCCTCGCCTTGAAACGGTGATACCAAAATGTTCAGAAGCAACAGGTTCGACTTTGTGAGCTTCATCAATTACTAATTTTTGATATTTGGGAAGGATTCCTTTGTTCATTGGTTTCAATTGTAGGTCTGTAAATAGTAGGGCATGATTTACAACAATAATATTTGCTTTTTGAAGAGCTAATCTTGATTGGAAGTAAAAGCACTTACTGTAGAAAGGGCAACGCTTGCCTAGGCAATTGTCTTTATCCGATTGAACTTCTGACCAAACAGCCGGTGATGGTCTCGTTACCAAACTTGATTTTGAACCATCTTTAGTGACTTTAGACCATTGATAAATTTCACTTAGTTCATGGAATTGCTCGGCATCTTCGAAAAGTGTTGTGTGCTTTTCAAGAGCAATTTGCATTCTTCTTATACTAATGAAATTATTTCGACCCTTACCTAATTTATAGATAAAAGGAATTCCTAAGAATCGTCTTATAAAAGGTAAGTCTTTATTAATTAGTTGTTCTTGAAGATTGATTGTGTTGGTAGAGATGACGATTGGATCGTTTGTTTTATCGATAGAGAGAATTGCGGGTATTAAATAACCAAAAGATTTCCCAATCCCGGTTCCAGCTTCAACGACTAAATGTTCTTTATCAAGCATGGC
Source organism: Planctomycetota bacterium (assembly GCA_002746535.1). Classification (GTDB taxonomy): domain Bacteria; phylum Planctomycetota. The sequence continues at coordinate 95,771 of NVWA01000016.1, read as the reverse complement.
ATCAAAAACTTCATTTGCCATTTCAAGTTGTTCAGGTCTAAATTCGTAAGTTGATAAATTTTTTGATAGGGTGCCGTCTTGTTTAAAGATGTCTTCCAATAACTTCATGATTTAATTTGGATTCTCAATTTATATTTTTACTGTATTTAATTTAATTTTTCCAAGAATTCTTGTTCATTTAAAACAGGAACGCCAAGATCTTCGGCTTTTTTTAATTTAGAGCCGGCTTTTTCTCCAGCAATTAAATAATCTGTATTTTTAGAAACACTGCCAGCAACCTTTCCGCCTAGGCTTTGTACTTTTTCTTTGGCTTGAGTTCTTCCCATTGCTTCCATAGTACCTGTTATAACAAAGGTTTTATTAAAAAAGAAATTTTCTTCATCAAAGGAATCTTTTTCTTCAGTGAAGTTTAATCCTGCATTTCTAAGATTATTGATTAAAGTCATATTCTCTTCATTTGCGAAGTAATCTAGCATGAGTTGGGCTGTGGTCTCACCAATATCTTCAAGAGTTATTAAATCATCTAGTGGGCAAGAAATTAAATCATCGATGTTTCCAAAGTGTTTTGCTAAATGTCTGGCTGTTTGTTTTCCTACTTGTGGTATATTGAGTGCGGATAATATTTTGCTTAAGGGTTTTTCTTTTGAGATTTCGATTTGTTTTAATAAGTTATTAACGGATTTTTCGCCCATACGCTCTAAATCTCTTAAATTATCTTTTTCTAGATGATATAAGTCTGAAGCATTTTTTATTTGGTCAGTTTCAAGTAACAGGTCGATGACGGCTGGCCCTAATCCTTCAATATCAAGCCCGTCTTTGGAGGCAAAAAATACCAGTTTATTTCTAAGGACAGCCGAACAATTTGTGTTGGAACATTTGAATTCGATTTCGCCTTCTTTAATAGCTTTTGAATGACAAACGGGGCATTCTTTTGGGGGGTGAATGTCTATTTCATTGCCTTTTCTTTTTTCAGGGATTGATCTTAATACTTGGGGAATAATTTCGCCGGCCTTTTGAACTAGAACGGTATCACCAATTTTCAATCCTTTCTTTTCGATTTCCGTAAAATTATGCAAGGTTGCTCTTGAGACGGTTGTCCCTGCTAGATGAACAGGTTCTAATATTGCAACGGGTGTTATTATGCCAGTTTTTCCTACTTGAAGAATAACATCAATTAATTTGGTCATTTTTTGTTCTGCAGGAAATTTGTAAGCAACTAACCAGCGAGGTGCCTTGCTTGTTGCTCCCATAAACTCTTGCTCTTTGAAATCATTTACTTTAATAACAATGCCATCTGTTTCATAGTCGAGTTCATCTCTGCCTGTTGACCACTTTTCGCAAAATGCAATAACGTCATCTATAGTAATACAAAGGGTTGTGTTAGGGTTCACCGGAAATTTTTCTTTTTTGATGTGTTGCGTGAAATCCCAGTGACTTTTTATTTTATCAGAAATGTTTTCATGGTAGCCCAAAGAGTAAGAAAAAAAACTAAGCTCTCTTGATTTGACAATTTCGGCATCAAGCATTTTCAAAGTACCAGCGGCGGCATTTCTCGGATTTGCAAATGGTTGCTGCTCTTTTTCGATTCTATTTTTATTGATTTTTTGAAAAATGGATTTTGGTAAATAAACTTCACCACGTACTTCCATAAAATTGGTTGTCTTGATTTTGGCATCAGTTGTTTTATGGGGAATTACGGTGATCGTTTTAATGTTATCTGTTACTTCTTCGCCAGTAACTCCATTGCCTCGGGTTGCAGCTTTTGTTAGATGACCATTTTCATACCAGAGGGATGCTGCTAGGCCATCGATTTTTAATTCACAAACATATCCTTTGGTTTGTTGGCCCAGAGCTTTGGTAACTTTTTTATCGAAGTCTCTTATCTCTTCAAAGTTATAGGTGTTTTCTATACTTAGCATAGGTAGTTTGTGTTCTACCGTTGGAAATTTTCCGCTAGTATCGTCACCTACTTTTAAGGTCGGCGAAATTGAATTACGAATCTCAGGATGGGCTTCTTCAAGTTTCTTAAGTTTATTGATTAATTGGTCATATTCGTAATCTGTGATTTCGGGTTTATTATTTTTATAATAGTTTTCGTTATGCAATTCGATCTCTGTTTGAAGATTAATTGCCTGTTCTTCAATGGAGAGATTTTCAATATTTTGAGTCATAATTAGTTTGTATACAAGGTGTTGTATCTTTGAGCATATATGATGGCATAGTCTATTTTTGGTAAAGTACAAATCAAGCTAAAAATGTTCCTGACATGTTTCGAACACATCATGAGATTACTTGATAAAATTAAGAACTGTAGAAAGTGACTTGATAATTAGTTAGGTACTTTCGATATATAGACTTAGTGTGTTTTAGCTTCTTTAAAATGAGTGATTCGGTTGTTTAAGAAAAAGGGTATAAATATTTTACTGGGCTTGTTAAAGCAAGTTAAAGGTTCCATATACATTGTAAAAGCAGGTTATTTTGAACAAGAAAAACAGGTTCTTATTGGTTATGGTGTAAAGGTCAACTCAGAAGAGCCTTCAATAGGTTATGCAGGCGTTACTGTTTATACACATTCTTTATTGGAAGAAGAGTTGGTTACTTCCAATGAAACAGAAATCGTAATAATTCAAGGCAAGAAGAACAAGGTACCTAAAAATTTTGCTCGTATATTCTGGGAAATTATCAACCATTTGGGTGATGAGTTAGAGAATCGAATCAGAGTTATTTTGTCTGGTCCTAAAAAAAATCCTATGAAATTTAAAAGCGCTGAATTGATTGAGCCTTTTTCCATTGATAATAATAAAGCATTAGTGCGTATAGAACTTGTAATAGAAGGTGATCGATATCGAGAAGAGCTTCATCCTTATTTTATTTTTAGTAGAGGGGCTAGGCGCCTTTATTATTTTTTATTTTTAAGATACATTCAGTATTTATGTGTGCGAACATTTACCTTTGACGGTAAAGAGTGTATTAAGATTCCATCTAAATCATTTGCAAATAATATCTCTAAATTTTTAAATGCTCTTTCCGAGAGTGGTGTCATTGATGTATTGCTTGAAGATGAAGATTCATTGCAAAAAATTCTTGATGGGCACCAAAATAATGTCCTTAAAAATATTGTTAAAGGTGATGGAAATATCGGCGTAGAGAAATCTTTTCTCTACAATGATGAAACAGGGTCTTTCGGTCTAGAAGGTTTAGATTTGGCTTATTTGATATTTTTGATGATTGGAACGCCTAGATTTGTTCCTATTAATTTAATCATCTGGGTTTTAGATGAGTATGGTGATGACTTAATAAAGGATCGTTTAAAAGAGATTGATTTAGAAAGATTTTATGGTGAGGAAGAGCAGTTATTTATTGGATTAGTTGAGGATAAAGCTAATGATGATTTATATAAATCAATTCATGTTATTTCTCATTCAAACCTATATAAAACAAATTCTGAGGTAGAAATTAATGATTTCAAATTAGCACTTCAGAAAATATTATACAAATATGATGTGGCTCAAAATAAGTCTGCGGAAGGTGAAAATGAAGGTCGTTTTCATCGAATTAAGTCAATATTTAAAGGCAATAAAAAGGATGAAGATAAAGAAAAATCGGTTAGTGTTGCCACTCTTACTTTGTTTCCAGCTTTTGATTTAGCTGAAAAAGAATTAAGAAGTCGTGAGTTAGCACGAGAAATATCGATATTGTTTTTGAGCCATAAAACTGACGACGTGAATCACGATGCTCTTATAGAAGTTAGCCAAAAGATTATGGGGTTTATACGAGAGCTATCTACAAAACACATCATTTGGATTTCAAAAGGTTGGGTGTATTTTCAAGGTGGGATGATTGATACCTTTGAGGATGATGTGGATAAAACTATTTATAAATTAATATTAGAGTGGGGCGACCTCAAGGAAAATGCGCTACGTCATCGATGGAATATTTCAGGCGAATTTGATGTCATTGGTTATTCCGACGTTTTTTCTATTTTTAAATTAGAGCATTTTAAAGAAGTATGTAAGGAGTTAGATGCCTTATTTTTATTAAAACAATTGTTTGTGAGAAAAGTTGGTAATGGTTTTCAGGTGATAAGAGCTCGTCCAAATGAAGGTGAAGAAGCTCCTGAAGCAATGATGATGTTAGAACGCTTAGTGGAAAACCCATTACCTGCAAGTGGTAGTGGGGCATGGTTAAAATTTATAATTCATCGCAGAATCAAAAATTGGAAAGGGATGGTTGTTTTAAATGGTGATTTGTTTAGAAATGTAGAATACCTTGATGATTTAGCACATCTGATGAATTCAAGAGTAGGTTTAGATTTTCCTAGATTTCAACACATTACATCCATTTTAGGAGAATTAAAAGAGTTGGAGGAAAGTGGCTTTTTAAAACGTGAAATAGTTAATTTATCTCCCATTACATCAGTTGTTAAAAAAGTTCCTGAAATATTAGATGAACACAAGGCACTTTTGTTACAAATGATTCCGGTTTTATCGCAACGATATGATCGTTAGATTACAATCTAGAAGGTCTTGGCTTATTTTAGGAATTTGATATCCAAAAGGTTTCACTTTGGTTCCTATCCTTTTTAAGTTGACTATATTTTATTCAGAATACAGTAAGTTTGTTCCCAGCGAACTTGTTTGCACTTAGATAATAATCATTATGCTTCATAACATTATATTGAGTTTAATTATGGAAAGCGTCAATAAAACGGGTATATTACTGCGCATTAATATCTTGGGTGACCAAGATTAAAGGATTCGTATATTGAAAATCAGAGTACACCAGTATTGGTGTACTATTGTTATTAGAAGAAGTTAAACTTTAATTATTATTTGGAGAAGTGAAAAAATGAAATTTTCATTAAAAAAATTACTAAGTCTTTGTTTCATGTCTATTTTGGCAGTTGGTATTGTTAGTTGTGGTAGTTCAGGTGGTGGAAGTAGTGATAATACTACGGAGAAAACAATCACAGGTATTGCTTTAACTGCTGCAGGTGATGTATTTGCTAAAGGTTCAACTGTTATTGCTGTTGATGAAAATGGTAATGCTGCAGCAGGAACGGTTACTGATGATAAAGGTAACTTTAAAGTTGTCTTAAAGGGTACTTCTAGTTCTAAAAAAGGTAAGTTAGTAAGTGGAAACACTTATTTGAGAATTAAAGACACATCTGGTAATCAAGTTCAAGCTATTGTTCCTAACGGAAAAAGTAGTGTAAATGTTAATGCTGTTACAGTAGCTGCGGTTGCTATTTTGCTTCAATCTAGCGGCATAGATTTAAGTAGTGTTTTTTCAGCAGCTGATATAGCGATTACTGCCGATGCAGATGGAAATGTTGTAATCACTTCTGCTGAGCTTGGAAAAGTAGCAGAAATTTCTCAAGATATTTTTGAAAGTGCTGTGACTTCAGTCGTAGGCGCACTGTTTGGTTTTGATAGCACTGGTAAAGCGGCTGTTAACATATCAGGTTTCTTAAATGGTAATGCTGATTCTGATGAAGCTGTATTGTTGAAAGCTGCTGCGGATGTTTTAACAGATGTTGCTGCATCGGCTGTTGCAGCTGTAAATAATCCATCAGCAGGTGTTACTACAGATGGCTCTCTTTTAAATAGTAGTAGTTTCTACACAGAATTAGCTGAAGAAGTAGCGACTGATACTGGAGATAAGAAACTAAGTGATTTGTTGAAAGACGTTGTTGAGAGTTCTGAATTAGAAGCGGAATTGGCTGCTTTAGCAACTGAGTTGGATGCAGTGGTAACTGCTATTGAAGCTGGTTCAACAGCTGCTGATGCATTTGCGACATCTGTTACATCTAGCGTGACTTCAATTTCTGAAAGTGCCCCTACAGTCACAATTACTGTTAGTAGATCTGGTGATACACTTACTTATTCTGTTGCCAATGACAAAAGTGGTGACAAAACAAATGCAGCTTTCGTCATTAGTTCAGGAACTGAAATTAAAGCGACTGTTTCTGTAACTTTAACTTCCGCTGGTTCAGGATCTCTCTCGGCAGGTGATGCTTCAGCTGTTGTTACTTCAGGGGATGTCTCTGTTACAATTAAAAATACACAAGCAATTAGTAGTGGAACTATAAATTTAGCAACTTTCCTCTCAGAGGCTAAGGCTGCTCTTATTGCTGCCGGTCAGACAACCTTGGCAGATAAAATCCCTTCTTCATCAGTTAACTATGATGTTCAAATGTCTGGAACTGCTATTGAAAGAAGTGGTGTTGATAATGTAGACACTTTTATCACTTCTGGATCTACAACTGTAGCCTCTTCAGGTGGCGTTAAGCTTTAATTAAGTTTTTTTCTTTAATAGGTTAGCGAGGGTTTTCCCTCGCTAATCTTATTTCCTTCTGGTTAAACCTTCCTAAAGTATTTAAGTCTCATTCGATTTTCGCCTGAAATTACCTCATAAATTGCCATTACTGGCTGAACTCTTGCTTTCTATTGCTGTTATCTTTGTATAATGTCCCGACTTAAATAGGAGGCTAACGCCTATTTATTTTCAATTTGAAAACTTAGTTCTGTAATAATTAAATTAATCATTGGGGTAAATAATCCCCTCATTTTTCTGGAGGTTTTAAATGTTTGATTTCAAAAATTTCAAACGGACTCTATCAATACTTTCTTTAGCTATCTTGGCAATTGGGTTTGCTGGATGTGGAAGTAGTGGTGGTGGTACAAGTGTTGGTGACTTGGTTAGTGAAAAAACGATTCAAGGTGTTGCGATTGATGCAGCAGGAATTGCTTTTGCGACTGGTACTGTTGTTTCATTAGTTGATGCAAATGGAAACACAGCATCAGGTAAAGTTGGTGCTGATGGTGCATTTTCTCTATTATTAGCAGGTACAGCTAGTTCAGGTAAAAAAGGCAAAGAGGTAAAAGGTTCGGTAATAATTCAAGTGGGAACTGGTGCTAATGCACTAACGGCTCTTGTTGGTGATGGTCAAGATAAAGTAAATATTAATATTATCACGGTTGCAGCATTAAATGCACTTGGTTTAGACATTGATATTACCTCTGTAATTGCAAATGCGGTTGCAGGTGGAGCTGTAACAAACACCTCTCTATTGGATTCATTAGCTAGAGAATTAAATATAACAAAAGAAGAAATTGAAACGAGTGCAAATGTTGTTTTGGTCTCTATTTTTGGTGTTGATGCCTCAGGTAACCCTGCTGTTTCTGCAGGAGATTTTTTAAATGATGGGCTTAAAGCTGATTCGTCAGAAATCATTATGTTGCAAGCGTTAGCAAATTTTGTTGGTGATGGAGTAGATCCATTGGCATTCATTTCAGCTAGAGTAAATGCTTCCACGGTTGGTAGTGATGGTGGGTCAGTACTTAATGATCCTAAATTCTATGCTTCAATTAGTAATGTTTTAGCAACAAAAGAAGCTGAAGGTAAATCTATTTCTTACGAAAACCTAATAAATGATGTTGTAACTTCAAACACTATTAAAGACGCTGTTAAAACGGCTGATCTAGTGAAAGAAATTGATGCACTAGTTACCGCTTTAGTTCTTGATTCTACTACTGATACAACTATTAGTACAACTGTAACTGATGTTGCAGCAGCTCCTTCAGTAATTACAATAACAGTTACAAGAAGTGGTACGGGTGATGATACTATTACTTATTCTGCCACAAATGCTTTAGAAGGTGATAAGCATACTTTAAGTGCTGAAGTGCTTGGTGGCTCAGAGCCAATTTCAATTAAAGTTGATCTTAAAAAAGGTGCAATTGGCCTTGAAGTTGATGGTGATGTCAGTCTTTATACTGGTGACTTAGTAATTAAATTAAGCACAAATGCCATTAATGCTACTGCAGGTACAATTGATTTGGCAGTTGCTTTGGCAGAAGTAAAAGCAAAACTAATTGCTGAAAAATTGAATACAACTGCGGGTTTAATACCAGCATCAACATCAGGACGTACTTTAAAGATTACTGCTACTGCTGTTGTAAGAGGTGATATAACAATCAAGACATTCGTAAAAGAAGGTACCAGCGGTACTGAATACACATCAGCAGTAGGTGTTTCTTTGACATCAAGTCTTGATTCAGTTTCTGGTACTCCAGTTACAGATACAACCACGACTGATACTACTACGACTGATACATCAGGTTTTTTCAAAGGCTCGTTAGACAGTGTTGCCTTTGATAATCAGGCTGGTAGTACTGTTACAACGTCAAGTTTGGCAGCTGTAACTTCTTCTGGTGTTATTACAATAACTACAGGACATGCTGTAGGTTCAACTGGTTCTTCAGTTTCTATTTCTGTTACAGTTCCAGCTGAAGTTGGCTCGCATACGTTTACAAGTTCAAGTGTTGCAAATATCATTTCGATTGTTGTGGGCGGCACTTCAGGTTTTACCACAACGACTTTATCAGCTAATGGTTCATTTGGCTCTGGTTCCGTTGTGATTACTGAAATTACAAGTACAGTTGTTAAAGGTACTGTTAATATTGTTGCAACAGATTCTTCTGCTAGCGCGACATCTACATTAACTGATGGTGAGTTCTCAATAACTATTACTGCTCAGTAATTTTTTTTCTTATTGAATCAGGTCTATTTGGCCTGATTCAATTTCTCTATTTCCCCTTTGTTATAATTTAAATATGCAATAAATTTTTGTTCGATGAACATGTCGTTCAGGCAATTGTTCTGCCTTGACAAAAGGATATGTAGGATATCATACACGGCTTAAACCTACTCCATTTTAATATGTCAGGAATAAGTAATGTTAAAGACAGCCAAAATAATTTATACGCATACAGATGAAGCGCCAGCCTTAGCGACAAGTTCTTTGTTACCTATAATTAAAAGATTTTTTAAGACGTCAGGTATAGAACTTGAAACGAAAGATATTTCTTTGGCCGGAAGAATCATTGCAAATTTTCCCGAAAAACTAAAAGATGATCAGAAAATTTCAGATGCTCTTTCAGAATTAGGTGAACTAACTAACTATCCCGAAACAAATATTATCAAACTTCCTAATATTAGTGCATCTGTTCCTCAGTTAGTAGCAACGATTAAAGAATTGCAATCACAAGGCTTTGATATTCCTGACTTTCCAGAAGAACCTAAGGATGATTCCGAGAAGGAAATAAATGCTCGTTACAATAAAATTAAAGGTAGCGCCGTAAATCCTGTTTTACGAGAAGGAAATTCTGATCGGCGGGCACCGGCAGCTGTTAAACAATATGCTCGAAATAATCCGCATTCCATGGGTGAATGGAAAAGTGACTCAAAAACAAATGTAGCTAGTATGGAAGAGGGTGATTTTTATGGTAGTGAAAAATCAGTTACCATTTCGAATGCAGGTAGTGTTAAAATTGAGTTAACGGGTGATGATGGAACGGTGACAATACTCAAAGATAAAACGTCTATTCTTGAAGGTGAAATTATTGATACAACAGTAATGAGTAAAAAGGCTTTGTGTTCATTTTTAGAAAAAGCCATAACGCGGGCTAAAGAGGAAGGTGTACTCTTTTCTGTACATTTAAAAGCAACAATGATGAAGGTTTCTGATCCCATTATTTTTGGACATGTCGTTAAAATATTCTTTAAAGATGTCTTTGAAAAATATTCGGCTACGTTTGATAAAATTGGCGTGGATGTTAATAATGGTTTAGGTGATGTTTACACAAAAATTAAAGAATTACCTGCTAGCGAACAAGAAACTATCGAGGCAGATATAAAAGCATGTTACGAAAGTCAGCCTGATCTTGCAATGGTTAATTCTGATAAAGGGATAACAAATTTACATGTACCTAGTGATGTGATTATTGATGCCTCTATGCCAGCGGCTATTCGTACTTCAGGTGGTATGTGGAATAAGGACGGAAATTTACAAGATATGTTAGCGGTTATTCCAGACCGATCCTATGCCGGTGTTTATCAAGAAGCCATCGACTTTTGTAAAAAGAATGGTGCTTTTGATCCTGTGACTATGGGTAGTGTATCTAATGTAGGTCTAATGGCACAAAAGGCTGAAGAATATGGATCTCATGATAAAACGTTTGAAGTTCCAATGAATGGATCTATAAAAGTGATTGATAATTCTGGCAGTACATTGATGGAGCATAAAGTTGAAGAAGGAGATATCTGGAGAATGTGCCAGGTGAAGGATGCTCCAATTCAAGATTGGGTTAAGTTAGCTGTTAAGCGGGCAAGAGCTTCTTCGACACCAGCAGTATTTTGGTTAGATGAAAATCGTGCTCATGATGCTCAAATTATTGAAAAGGTAAATCTTTACCTTAAAGATCATGATGTTGAAGGTTTAGAAATTCTTATACAATCACCGGTTGAAGCAACTAAGTTTTCTATGGGCCGAATAATTGAAGGTAAAGATACTATTTCAGTTACAGGAAATGTTCTCAGAGATTATTTAACAGATCTATTTCCAATTCTTGAAGTTGGTACAAGTGCCAAAATGCTTTCAATTGTACCCTTAATGAAGGGTGGTGGATTATTTGAAACGGGTGCAGGTGGTTCTGCGCCAAAGCATGTTCAGCAATTTGAACAAGAGAATCATTTAAGATGGGATTCTCTCGGTGAGTTTTTAGCAATAACGGTTTCATTAGAACATTTAGCAGACACCTTTAAAAATGAAAGAGCACAGATACTTTCAGATACACTTGATAAAGGTACCTGTAAGCTACTAGAAAATAGAAAGTCGCCCTCTAGAAAAGTAAATGAGTTAGACAATCGTGGAAGTCATTTTTATTTAGCACTTTATTGGTCCGAAGCGATAGCTCAACAAGACAAAGATGCGGAACTTCAATCAGAATTTTCTTCTTTGTACAAAGATCTAAAAGAAAACGAATCAAAAATTGTTGATGAACTTAATGCTGTTCAGGGAAAGCCTATGGATATAGGAGGCTATTATTTACCTGATGCTTCACTTGTATCTAAAGCTATGCGCCCAAGCGAAACGTTCAATGGAATTATTGGATAATATCTTTAATTAATTTTTATAAATTCTTATTTCATAAATTCTTGCTGAATTCCCTTGCGATTGCTCGGCTAATTCTCTGATATTATCAGATGAATTAGGTTCTTCAGGTTTATTGGTTGAATCAATTTTAATTTTAATTTTTTCTGTTTTTATAGAATTAAAAGTTATTTTTCTTCTTCGCTTGTGATTTCCTTTTTCAGAATAAATTACTACCCATTTCCCATCTATCATTGCATGTAAATGCCAGTCTTTTACGGCGGCACTTGGTTTCCAAAATGCTTTCATTTTTTGGTATGAATAATCTAGATGGGTATCGAATGAGATATAAAGAGTATTAATTTCTACTTCTTCGTTCAGTTTTAAAGTTAAAGATTGAGGGAATTTTTGATTTGGATCAGACACCCATAAATTGGGCATGGAAATAGGCCATGCGAATCCATTATTTACATTTGTGGATGAATAAGGTTTCGACATGGGTGTTAATTGAATGGATAAAGGCATTCTTGATCTGACGGATGTCCATAATTCAAAGGCTGGTATGGCTGTTTCGTGGTGTTGCAACGTATTCATGTGTTTATTTTTAGATTCACATCCTCCTGGCGATATGGCGAGGTCTTGTATGTTTGTCCCAGTAGGAAAGAATGTGGATTCGGCCCAGAAAATACCATCGATTTTATGTAACACTAATCGCATTGGTTTTTCAGGAGTAGTTTTTGTATTAAATGGAAGTGGCAACCAACCTTCAAAATTAGGCTCTACAGTAATTTCCATTTTTTGGATAATGATGCCATTGTCTCTATCCCAAATTCGATTTAGTTCCTGTAATTCTATCTTTAAATTTACTTTAGTTTCTTTTAAATTTTTAATGTAAACTTCTATTGTTTCTATAAATTTTTCGCTTTGTGGAAAAATGACACCACGAGAAATATCTAATGGGTAAAAGTTATCTGTTATAGGATCACCAAAATCTAAAACACTATCACTGCTACTTTCTGCTTGCGCTTGCAAAGCCAAATCATTTATATCTTCATTTTGGCAATTTAGAATTTGCGCATCATCTTTTATTAATGTTTGTTGAACATCTTTTATAAAGGTATTATCTGGATTTGAGACTTGGCGAGGATTAATTTGTTTGGCAATAGCAATGGCAGCTGCGGTTCCTATGGCTTGACCTTGTTCAGCATGTGTCATCATAACTCTTGTGCTTCCCAATGCTACATGACTTACACTTATATTTCTTCCTGCCATCCAAAGATTTTCTATATTTTTGCTATACAGCGATCTTAGCGGAATGCTAAAAGGGGATACACGTGTCCAGTTTCTGTAATAGAGATCTGCGTGGGCTGGCTCGCCGGGTTCATTTTTGTTTAGAAGTGCACCCATCGTATGTAAATCAATAAACCATCCCGCATGACATATTCTATCGGGCCATGCTTTATCATTGTGCGTGTCGTCCTCTGTTAAAATGATATCACCGACGAGGCGACGACTTTCTCTTTTCCCAGGAACCATCCCAACCCATTCTATGGCATAGTTTTCTGCTTTTGTTTTATCTTCACTATGATTCTTAATAAAATTCCAAACCCCAAAAACATGCTTTAGTAGTTCGTCTGTGATAGCCTGGTTGTCGTCGATTTGATGAAATGGTGTTCCGATTTCCATCCACCAAAAACCACCATAATCAATTTTATTAAATGGACTTGGTTTTCTAAAGGGTCCAATGTCTTCTAGAGTATAGTACTTCTCTGACCAGTCTGGAGCTTGATATTTTACATGTCGACCAATGTTTCTTGCGCGCATAGTGATGCTGCTACCCATGGTTTGTTTGTCTGATTTTATTGGTGCCATAGGTTCGTTGAATTCAGATCGAGACTCACGGCCATATCGAAATTCAGCTCCAGCCAAAGCTCCTAATGTTGCATCGCCAGTGCAATCAGCAAATTGGGTGGCGTTGATAAGAAACTCTTTTTCACTGGCTAATTGTGAACCATGAATTGAGATTATTTTTTTTGAATATTCTGATGGACGATTATGAAGATCAACAGTATTGACATCCCTTATGGTTGTGTTCATAAAAAGAGTTAAATCTTTTTCCTTTTTCGCTGATTCGTGTAAGGTCAAATCATAATTACTATTTCCCATTCCATCATAGACATCAGCGTGATTTCTTGCTCTTTCATCAAGTATCCATTCTTCTATTATGCCAGTTTCTCGGCTCCATGCATTGAATGTTGAGGAGCCAAGAGGGCTGACACGAATTTCACTAGATGAGTTTCCGCCAAAAACAGGACGATCTTGAATGATTGCCGTCTTTGTACCATGTCTAGCAGCAGCAATTGCTGTCGCTAAACCGGCTGTGCCTCCACCAACGACTACAAAATCAAACGTGTGTTCTTCTATTTTTTTTTTATTATTCATGAAACATTCCTGTTGAGAGGGGATGATGGATACATTGCATTTTGTAGCAGTTTTTTTGCCTTTTGTAGTAGAAGGTGTACATTATCTTGTTCCATTAATGATGCGGATCCAAATATGGCTAAAGCCATTGGATGATTGTTTTCATCAAAAAAATCACCTATATCGGTAGCCATGTTAATAAAGTCTGATTTTTGATAATCTTTTAGAACCAGGATATCTTGTATTAAAAAATTTCTTATTTCTGGTAGACATTTTTTTAATGTTGTTGGAACATTTTGAGTAGGTCTGGACCAACCATATTTTTCTTTTGAATTCTCAAGTAATTTCTCGGCTTCGTTTTGAGGAAGATCGAGGCAAAGCTTTAGTCCTATTGATGATAGGTGTAGAGGAAATTCAATTGTGTATCCCAAAACGGGTTCTTGGTCTTGATGGCACCGAATTAAATATAACAGAGACCCTTGCCATAAAGTTGCGAGGGTAACTGAAAGACCATTTATATCTTGCGCGATAGCTTGCATAGGTTCTATGAACTTTTTGATTAAGGGAAAATGTTGTATGACTTTACCTCCCATAGCTAAAACACCTAAATCAGGAACAAAGGAGCGGTAGTTTGATTTTCGAACATACCCTTCAGCAATTAATGCCCTCAGAATTCTTGAGGCAGTACTTTGATGAACATTCACCAGTTGAGCAATTTCTGTGGATGTCATCGCCTTTTCAGATTGAATCAGCAATCGTAAAATAGTTAATCCTAGAGTTAATGCTTTTGCCCCATCGGGTGGTTCTTTTTCATTCATAATTATCTCTACTTATCAAATTGAAGTTAAATCATAATAATGCATAATATGCATTATTAATTAATAAACAATGCGTAATATGCATAATAAATTATAAGTTGGCTGTAGTTTTCTAAATGAAATTTAATTAAACCGCGGTATTACTAAGGATATGCTGCATTGATTCGGGTGATTAATTGAAATGAGGTGCGCTTGTTGCTAAAAATAATTTTGAAAGTCTGTTCTATTAAATGGCTCGTTTTATTGGCCTTTTTTTTCTTGGTGTTTGTGATTGTAGTTCTTCTTTATCTGTTAACGAAGGTACTAATGATAGTACCTCTAGTAGTACAATAAGTGAAACAACAGTTGATACAAGTAAGTATGAAACCATTGGTCTGATACGCATGTTCATCTTTCAGGTATTGTTGGAAGCACTAAAAATTATTTGGGTGCGGCGGACGCAGTTATTTTAAAAATGGATACATTGGGAATTAAGCGGTCCATAATAATGCCTACTCCATTTCCTGAAAATTGGGATCATACCTATGAGGTCGATCCCTTGCTAACTGTATATAATACTTATTCTGATCGTTTTTATGTTGTAGGTGGTGGGGGGAACATTGAATGTTCTGATTCAAAAGTCAGTCAATGGTGGCGTTGTAACAGAAGAGGAATTTGAGGAGAAAGCACTCGAATTAATAAATAAAGGGATTGTCGGCTTTGGTGAATTAGCAGCGGAACATATTATTATTGGTGGGACAGAACCTTATGTACATTTGCCTCCAAATCATTTTTTATTTAAGAAGCTCGCTGACATTGCAGGCGAAAACAATTTGCCCACAGATTTGCATATGGAGGCCGTTACGGAAGAGATTGCGACCCCTACTCAATTTGCATCTAATCCGTCAAATCCTACATAGATGAAAGAGAATATCACCTTACTTGAAAGATTACTTGATCATAGTAAAAGTGCAAAAATATTTTGGGCTCATACAGGTTGGGTTGTGATGGGCAATAAAATAAGTACTCTTTGTGATAAATTATTGGGAGATCATTCTAATCTTTATCATTCAATTAAAATAACGGAAACAGCAATACAGAATAGAATGATAGAAGCTGATGGAACATTAAGCACCGAATGGTTGGCTGTCTTCAAAAAATATCCGAGTCGGTTTATTTTAGGAAGTGATCAGTTTTATCAAGCGCCAGAATTTAGTTTATCTTTACCAGATAGAGCACAGAAAACTTTTTTTCTTTTAGATTTACTGTCCACGAAAATAAAAAATAAATTTAGTTATTTAAACGTAATTGAAATTTATAAAATTCATTGATGATATGGTAGGAGCCTTATCTAAAATGGCCTAGTTTTTTTGAAAGCCATGGGCCATCTTTTTATTTATCGAAGTAAATATTTGTCTATAAGAGAATTCTATTTACTATTTTACAATAATTTGCCCGATAGTTTTCAAGATGTCTTTTTCTCCTTCACCAAGCGTAAATTGTGCTTTAAATTTGAAATACCACAATATATGGTATATTATACCATTATCAGGAATTTCCGAGGAGGTTAAAATCATGACATCACATGACAAAATCTTAAAAGATGTATTAAAGCATATGCAATATTTTGAAAATGTAGGCGTGAGTTCTTTTGATACTCACTTGGAAGATATGCCCTTTACTATTCAAGAAGAGTTAATATCTCTTGAAGATCTAGAAAAATCTCAAGTATCTCCATTGCGAATGAATGATAAAGCCAAGCAGTTATGTGAGTTAAGAGATTATGCTAAGAGTTGTCAGAAGTGTCCATTGTTTTATACCCGAAAGCATGTGGTCTTTGGTAGAGGTGATTCAAAAGCAAGCATTATGTTTATAGGTGGTTACCCTTCTGAGATGGATGATTTTACTGAAATTATTTATGGTGATAACAAGGGTGATTTATTAAATAGAATTATACGTGCAATGAAAACAAAACTTTCGGAATTTTTTATTACGACGGTATTAAAATGTCATCCACCAAAAGGTACAGAGCCAAGAACAGAAGAAATAAAAGCGTGTCTACCTTATTTAACAAAACAAATAGAGATTGTTGAGCCAAGGATAATTGTAACTTTAGGACCGATTGCTTATAAAGCCTTAATGAACGAAGAGCCGAAAATTCATACTAAGCGAGAAAACTGGGAAAGTTATTTGGGTACACCATTAATATCCACTTATGATTTAGATGAAATTATTTCAAAGCCTTCTGTCAAAAAAGGTGTTTGGCAAGATATGAAGAGTGTTGTTCGAAAGTACCAAGAAATTAAAGAGAAGGAAAATTCTCAAGACCTTTTTTGATCTATCAAGGATCATAATTCTATTTTTTAAAATGTATTTTTCTTTTATTTACTTGTAAACAAATGTTTGCTTGAATGTTCTATTTTGCATTATATTTTTTACGTTTATGAAAATTTTTTGATTTTTTGATTTGCTACACATACCTGTTAATTTAAATTATTAGCTTTTATTTCTTTTGAGTTGTAAGTTGCTTGTTTTAGCGGTACAATAATTGCTAAATACACTCGTCATAATTCATTTTGATTTAAAAGTAAAGTTTATGGATTTTTCTTTAGGTCTTAATCAAACACAATCTCTTCAGCAGAGAATGCAATTAACAGCCCAAATGATTCATGGGTTGGATTTGTTGCAAATGCCGATTGTGGAATTAAATGCCCAAATAGATAAAGAATTAGTTGAGAACCCTGTGTTGGAAATTGAAGAACCAGCAGCTGAAATTGTTCACGATAAACCAGATTCTGAAAAACTTACCACAGATATAGAATCCATAGCAAATACAGAAACGTTTGAGAACTTTGAAAAACCCAGCCAGCTTGATAGTAATTTTGATGAAGAGCAACAATTAAGTTATGGAAATCAAAATGATGATAAGTTTTCTAAAATGGATGCAATTGAGAATACTGCTGAGATAACAGGTACGCTCGTAGATCATGTTATTAATCAATTAACATTTTTAGATATGAGTGATAGAGAAAAGATGTTAGTAGAGCATTTGGCTTATCGCTTATCAGCCGAAGGTTTCTTTAAGGAATCCTTTGAGGAAATTGTTGAGAATAATCCAATTGAAGCTTCTGCAGAAGAATGGCATGGTGCCGTTGATATTATGCAATCATTAGAGCCTGATGGAATCGGAGCTTTTGGTTTGCAAGATTCGTTGTTGTTGCAGCTAAAATTGAAAGAAATGCAATTACCTCTTCTTGAAAAACTTATTAAAGAATATTTCCACGATGTCGTTCAGAATAGATTGCCCAAGGTTGCAAAAGGTTTGGATATGACGATTACAGAGTTGAAGGACTTAATGAAACTCTTAAAACATTTGAATCCAAAACCGGGGGCGGCATATTCTATTGCATCCGCTGACATTATTAAGCCTGATGTTATTATTGAAGAAGTTGAGGGTGAGTTGATTTTGAAGATTTCAAATGAAGGGATTCCTAGACTTGGAATTAGTTCTTATTATATGGAGCTATTAGATCAAAGTGTTGACCCTCAGTCTAAAAAATACATTAAAGAAAAAGTTAGCAATGCCCAAAAAATAATTGAATCAATTAGTAAGAGAAAAGAAACGTTATATAAAATATCTACTGAATTATTAAGAACCCAAAAAGATTTTTTTGTAGAAGGCGTTTCTGGTTTAAAACCATTGATGATGCAGGAAGTTGCCGATAAAGTTGGTATGCATGTATCCACGATATGCCGAACAGTAGCGAATAAATATTTAGAATCCCCGTTAGGAACTTATCCGCTTAAATACTTTTTTGTTAATAGTAGTGGTAGTGAGGATGGAAGCACAACTACTCAAAGTGTTCTACAGAAGATTCAAGATATTATAGATGGTGAAAATAAAAAGAAACCATTAAGTGATCAAGCTATAGTAGAGATTTTAAAAAGAGATGAATTAAAACTTGCCAGGCGAACTGTCACTAAATATCGCGAACAACTTGGGGTACCATCTTCAATTAAACGTAAGGAGCATTGATTTTCAAAATGCTTAAAGTTGTTTCTGGGTCAGCACGTGGTTTACGATTATTTGATGTTAATAAAAGTACCACAAGACCGATTACGTCTAGAATTAAAACATCACTTTTTGATATGATCCAACCATTTTTTATTGGAGAGCCTGTGGCGGATTTATATTCTGGCACAGGATCAATGGGTATTGAAGCATTAAGCCGTGGAGCCACTCAATGTGATTTTGTGGATGCGGATCCTGATTGTGTTGAAGTGATTAATAAGAACTTAGAAAAAACTAATCTTGTTAAAAATACGTCTGTAATTAATAGCTCTGTTTCTGAGTTTTTAAAAAATCTTTCAAATGAAAAATATAAAATAGTTTTCTACGATCCTCCTTTTCCATTGGTTAAAAAATCCTATTCTCATCTTCAAAAAGAAATGCAAAAGCTACTTCCTTTCATTGATGTTGATGGTGCCATTGTCTTTAGACATCCCAAAAGACTCTTTGAAGATGTTGATGGTTTTGAAGTTGTTAACCAAAGAGAATTTGGTGTCAGTGAAGTAACCCTTTTGTCGCCGAAGGTCTAATTATGGATGAAGTCAAAGGTTGGATTCTTCCAATAGTTAATTTCATATTTGTAATTTATATGCTGTTTTATATTCGCTATAAGAGAAGACCTAATAGTCCTGAAGCTTCCACTACTCAAGCTTTAAAGTTAACTAAAAGAGAAGAATTGGTAATGCGCAAATTTGAAGATCAAATGGACATCAAATTTCATGAATTAGAGCGAGAATTTGGCGCTCGTATGGGAAATAGAATATCAGCCTTAAACATATTGGTGGAAGAAGCCGATAAAAAGCTTAATAGAGTTCATGTTGAGGGGCGTGAAATTACTGAGGGTGAGAAGGGTATTTATAATAAAAATATCCCTTTAAATAACCCTACTCAAGCTGAAATATACCAAAAGGTAAATGAACTGTTTACTGCGGGTTTGAGTTCAAAAGAAATTGCTTCTCATCTGAAAATGCTAGAAGGTGAAGTTAAACTTATAACCAGTTTAATAAAAAAGAAACAAGATGAATGATGGATTTTCTATTGAAATAAAGAAGCAAATAAATCTTCAAGATCCCGATAAATCCAAATCTAATTCAAAAAAAAACCCTGAATCAATTGACGCAAAAGCTGAAAACATTATCAATGAAGATTCTATAGAATCTAATGTTGAGAGTAAGCATATTTTAAAAGAGTTAGATGTTGAAATTACCGAAGAATCAATCAAGGTCGTTAATGAATTAATAAAAAAAGATGTAGTGCCAACAAAGGAAAATATTGAATTAATTCTTTCCATTGAAAATGAAGTCCCCGAAAACAATCAGAAGCCTGAGAGTAATGTTATAACCAGAGACGAGGCTATTGAGATTCTTTCTTTAATATCAGATTCTAAAACAGCTAGTAGTATAATTCAACAGACAAATGATTTGCCAGCTGAGAAATTAATTCAGGAAATTAAAACGGAAATTCATCAATTGCCCATTCCTGTTTCTGTTAAAGAAGAATTGCTTGAAAAAATAACGGAGACGGTATCTGAAAGCAATATTTCTGAAACTGAAAAACATACTGAGCATAATATTCCTCTTGCAAATCTTCATCCTGATTCAGAAGTTAAGCCAAGCAAAGCAGAGTTTCTAAATCAAGTTAGTGCATTAAAAAATGATGTTGAAAACAAAATAATAGAAAACATAGACTCGAAGCCAGAAAATAAAGTTACCGAAGCATTAGTGGTTACACTTGAAAACTCAAGCAGCGAAATTAAAGAGCAGTTTTCTGATATTATTATTTCTGCCAAAAAAATAGAACAATTACTTCCAGCTGTTAGTGAAGAGCAACTTGAATTTGAAACATCGGTTGATACATCAACTAATACCCCAATTGAAATAGAATTAAGTTTCGTTTTGAAAAAGGCTGTAGAGTATTTTGAAAAGGCTGTGCCTGAAACTCAGAAAAATGAAGAGTCCCCCAAAATAGAAGAGAAAGCGTTATTTTCAAAAACTAAAAATGAAGATAAGAGCATTGTAACTTATAAGAAAATCACCCCTTTCGTTTCTGAAAAAATATCATTACCCGAATTGGTTAATATTGATCCAAATAGCTCCGTTGAAAAACCAACAAATGACATTAATAGAGAAGTAAATAGAGCCGCTAAAACTTTGAAAGGCGATGAGAAGCCTGATACAGTCTTGCAGATTAATAAATTGGCAAATTATACAGACGATCTTTCCAAAAAAGTTTTTCAGATCTTATCTGGTAAAGGTGTTGAGCCAGTTGAAAGCTTTAATGAAGCAAGTGATATTATTAGCCGAATTTCTAAGCAATCTCCAGAAAAAGCTACTAGCAGTAAAAAATATATTCAAATAAATGATTTACCTAGAGATAAAATAAAGTCTGCCTATTCCCATGATAATAGAATTAAGAGTAATGAAGTTCGTGAATTTGAGTTTGGGGTAAATAAATTAAATGAACAAAAAGAAGTATTAAATTTTGATGTTAAAAAAGTCATTAAACAACTTTTGGATGATTTTATTTCTAATACATCAAAATCAGTTGAGGCAGGATATTCTGAGGAAATTGATAATAATCAGTTCTCAGAAGCCGCTAAGTCCGATGAGCCATTGAAGCCCAGCGATTTATTTATGGGGAAAAAAGATAAAGTTGTCAAAGCAGATGACGTGAAGCAACCAGCCATTCCTAGTGAACAAAAATCAAGCTCATTGATTAATTATAAGAAAATTACCCAAAGTGAAATAGGGAATCCAACTCAAATGCTGACTCAAAAAAGTAATTTGATTGAGACGACAATTGAATTTGAAAAAAATCATTCAGATATCGAGACGAAGAATATTAAAGAGAATCATTTAGTAGGTGATAATAAGAATATTTCTGCTGCGATCGCTCCTAATGAAAAGAAAAAAAATATCCTTATTGATGATGGGAAACAAATCAAAAAATCTGAGATAAATAAAGATCACATTCAAATTCACAAAAAGGTTTCAACTTTAATTCGAGATACAATTAAAACCTTTGAGCTGTTTTTTAAAATGGAAGGTAATCAGCCTATTGAATTACCTATAAAAAACGATCTAGAATTGCATATCGAAGAAAAGAAGCCAGGCACGATTGCGAAAATTCCGAGTAGCAATAATACTACGACAACTGAATCGGATCAGAAAAATCAAACATTGCCTGAACCGATTGAAAAAAATATTTCATACGAAAAAAAGGTACCTGATTTTAAAGAATTTTTATATAAAGCTGCAAAAATAGCCTATCCTTCAAATGTCGAAACTGAAGCCCCTCCGACCCATTCTAATAGCAATATGGGTGCTGGTAAGTCCAATGAATCCATACCAGCAAAAGAGGTTCTGGTGAATATAAAAATAAGCGAACCTACAATTGAAACAATCAATAGAAAACCATTGGATGAAAACGCGATCGTCGAAACTAAATCTATTGTTAACAATAGCTTAAATACCAAAAATACTCAAGAGGTGATTTTTGAAAACTTAGAGAAGCCTTTAGCCGCTTCCATGAAGATTGAAAAAAATATTGAAGAGAACATGAGTAATCAAAATATAGTAGTGGGTGACAAAGATCAAAACCAAGAAGAATCAATTGGTCGAGAAAATCAAAATAAATTTTTACCTATAAAGGATAATCCTCCTGAATATTTAGTTAAAATTCTTTCAAATGAAATTAGTAAAATAAATTTTGACTCTAATGTCTCGCTGGAAAAACAAACTGTTGAAGGAGCGGAAAATCTTTTAAAGGAGGTGGATACATTTCAGAAATTATTAAATGATTTTAATGGTAAGATTAAAAACAAATTATCTCCAGAATTTTTATTAAATGAATTAGCGCAATTAGCAAATGAAGATCTAAATGTTGAAGAAATATTAACATCATTTTTGCATTCAAAAAATGGAGTAATAGAAGGCGAAATTACCCAAGAATTTAAAAATTTACTTTCTTCATTAGTTCCACCAAAAGAGTCATTATTTCCAAAACCTTTCGATGCATTAAAACCAGTTAGTACATACGAGTTGCTCTTGCCCCAAAAAATTGAGCAATTAATATCTGAGATAGAGTTATTTGAAACTAAACGATTTGAAAATGATAATCAGACTCAGCAGCTTCGTCGGTTGCATCAATTGACAAGGCAGTTAGAACAAAACTTAAGTATACAACATATTGCTGATCGAGTTTCTACACATAGAGATCAAATTCAAAGTCTAACTTTTAGTTTACAGCCAGATGTTGAGATTAAGCCACCTAATGTTTCTGTTGCACAAGAAGATTTTTCAAAAGAAGCTGGTAAGACAAATTCATATTCAGTAAATATAGAAGTTGAACTCAGTTCCTTGGGAGAGGTTAAGGGTCGACTTGTAACTTCAGAGCACGGTAAGCAAATATTTTTAACATTTGAAGATAATAATTTTAAATCTTTAGCAGAAGAGCATAAAGATGAGCTCGATGAGAAGCTTAAAGAAATCCCCTTTCATTCTCAATTAATTTTTCTTAACAGTGCTTCGTCGCAAATTCCTGACAAACCTTCAAATGCCATTAAAGGTATCAATAGTGATGGCCACTTAGATTCCTTGGCTTAAATCTAAAATTCTCTTTATAGATTTTGAATCTAGCTAGAATATGTCCTATAATAAAAGAGTTATTATTTATCGTTTTACGATTTCGAAGAGTATTGGTTTAATTTATGCACGTTCAGTTAATATGTCAGGCAGTTTCTGATTTACTCGAAGAAAAAAAGATGGTCCCCCTTGAGAAGCTTCAAGGACGTTATTTCGATAGTTTAAGCGAATATCGACTGTTTTTAGAAACAGAGTTGTCAATTCCAAATGAAGTAATGGACCTTTTACTTGAAGAGTCTAAGACCCGCATTTATTCCTGTTGTGGCCGAGAATATTATTTCTCTCCTAATGTAGATTATCATGATTCTGATGAAAAAACATGTGTTGAATGTGGTGTTGAAATTAAAAACCATTATTTTTGGGATGAATATATTCCAAGTCTATTTGTTAAAGACGCCGGTCTTAAGTTTATTGTTAAAACGGATAATTTTTATTTTGGAAGAAGAAAGCAATGTGAACTTTGTTTAGATGATATTGATTTATCGAGAAAGCATTGCGTGATTCGTATGTTTGGCCGTCGATATAAGTTGATTGATTTAGGAAGTCGAAATGGTACTTATTTAAACGGAAAAAAAATATCTGAAGCTTATATCAAAGCTGGCGACACAATTAGATTGGGTAAGCATATTCGAATAGTTATTGGAATGTCAAAGAAAACTGAATCTGTAAAAATAAAATATGATAACGATTCAAGTCATATAATTGGAGAATCTTCCATCACTGATATGTTAATTGGTGTTGAAATGGGTAAATATTTAATTAAAGAAAACCTCGGAAAAGGTGGGATGGGTGTTGTCTATCTCGCAGATAATGTCGAGAATGGTCAGGAAGTAGCTGTAAAAGTTTTGAGAGCTTCACGTAAAGATGAGCCAGGAGTAGAGCATAGATTTAATAAAGAAAAAAATGTCTTAAAACAATTACATAGTGACCATATTATTCAATACCTTGATGCGGGTCAATTTAATGGTTTGAATTATATTGTTATGGAGTATTTTGGAAAATTTAATTTAGGTGAATATATTAGCATTCATGGTGTCTTGACTTTACCTGTATCAGTTAACATAATTTTAAAAGTTCTTAAAGCTATGGAGCAAGCACATGGATCAGGCATTATTCATAGAGATATTAAGCCAGAAAATGTTTTGGTTGATGAGGAGCTTAATGTAAGAATAACTGACTTTGGATTGATGAAAAATTTAGAAGCATCCCAAACGGGATTAACAACCGTGACTGGGGTGACTCTTGGAACACCATCTTATATGGCTCCAGAGCAAATTAAAACAGCCAAGAATGTGACTGTTCAAACAGATGTGTATGGCATTGGGGCAACGCTTTTTCATATGTTAACAGGCCGACCACCTTATGAGGGTGTCGGTGCCATAGAAATATTAATGAAGGTTGGGGAGGAGCCCTTGCCCAAATTAAATTCTCTAGTTCCAGATCTGCCTATTTGGATTTGTGATATTGTTGATAAAGCGTTGGAATTTGGTATGGAGGATCGCTTTAGTAGTGCTATGGAGTTTAGAAAAGAAATAGAATCCCACCTAAATGAATTATCATAAATGCCTAGAAATATAGTAGAAGGCCTTTTTAAAATATTAGGCACTGAAAAAGAACGAGAAATGTTTTTAAATATTTTTCATTCTCAATCACCGGAAAATTTTGCCGTTCTTCTTTTAGACCCCGACGTCCTCAAATTGAATTTTGAACTATTCGCATGGGATTTGATTTTTTTAGCTCGACTGAAGTTGTTTCCTATTATATTGGTGAATATCAAAAACAAAGATGAGGAGGATTTGATTAAACGTTTGATTGCTTTAGTCAAAAAAAGTGATGGTAGTTTGAAAAGAATTCCTCTAGAGACGTTTAAAAAGTCTTTGAATACTAAGAAATTAACTGATTCAGTAATTAAAACGATCGCTTCTGGTTTTCAGCCAATATTGGAAATAAAAAAATGTCCTGCCTTTAAATTCAATTCATTAGACTTAGCAAAACTATTGCTTGAACAATTACATCCTAGAAAAATTTTAGTTGTTTCCAATAGTGGAGGATTAAAATTGAAATCAAATGCTTTAATAAGTTATTTAGAAATAGATCCGGATTTAGAGCGATTAAATAAGAATAAAGAAATCACACATAAAGTTTATAGTGAAATTAAAAAATATAAGATATTGCTTGAACAGGCGCGTGCATATGAAAAGAAAGTGCATGTCCAATTAGTCTCTTCTGAAGGTCTTCTTAAGGAATTATTTACTGTTCAGGGGAGTGGAACCTACTTAAATCTTCGGAACGAAGTCCATTTTTATAATGGCTACAGTAAAGTTGATGTTTTAAAATTAAAAAAAACTATAGAGAAAAGTTTTGGTTTTAAATTAAATGAGAACTATACATTTGCGAAAA
Organism: Planctomycetota bacterium; assembly: GCA_002746535.1. GTDB lineage: Bacteria > Planctomycetota. The sequence continues at coordinate 70,505 of NVWA01000016.1, read as the reverse complement.
ACGATATTATTTTTAAAAATGAGAATTCCTCCGCTTTTGCAATATTGAAAAAAGTGGGGTCAATGTACTATCTAGATAAATTTGTAGTGGATCCCGGACATCAAAGTGAAGGTTGGGGTAATAGTTTATGGCGAGAAATCTGTTCAATTGATAAGCCCTTTTTTTGGCGAACAAAAAAGACGAATCCTTTGCAAGCATGGTATTTTAAAAAAGCAGACGGACATCAACGAGTTGGTGATTGGTATGTCTTTTGGATAGGCGTTGGAGAAAGCGGACGAAAAAAAGTCATTAAGTTTTGTGAACAAAGAGGCGACTCTTTTATTAGATAAAAATGGAGAATCAAATGGTTAAAAAAGAACCTAGAATTATTAATTATTATGATGGTGAAAAAGATTTTATTTCCACTGCTGATGGTGACGCGGATATTTTGACAGGTTTAATGGTGGATGTCGAAACAACAGGATTGGATTCCAGAAAAGATAAAATCATTGAGATAGGCTTAGTCTCTTTTCAGTTTGATAGTCTTTCGGGAAAAATCACGGAAGTTTTAAAAGTCGATAATTTCTTACAAGATCCGGGTCAGCCTTTATCTGCAGAAATAGTAAAATTAACGGGATTGACAGATGAGATACTGAAAGATCAATCATTTGATATGGGTAAAATTGATAGCCACTTTTCAAATGCCAATATCATAATTGCCCATAATGCTCGATTTGACCGAGGGTTTATACATCAGAAATTTAAGAGTTCATCCGATAAATTATGGGCCTGCTCGATGGATGACGTTAACTGGCGCTCAAATGGGTTTGGATGTCGAACATTACAGCATTTATGCAATGATTGCCTATTCTACTTTGAAGGACATCGGGCTGAAATTGACTGTTTGGCGACCCTCAAATTATTATCAAATGATAGAGGCGGGGCAATATTTTTGAAGGAGCTTTTTGATAATGCGCAAAAGAAAGAATTTTTTGTACATGCAGTTAAGGCTCCTTTTGCATCCAAAGATATGTTGAAGGCAGCCCGATTTAGGTGGGATGCTGATAACAAAGTTTGGTATAAAAAAGTGTCGGAATCCGAGCAAAAAGAAATCAATGAATTAATGAGTAAAGTGTACCCAAATAGCCCTCAGCATGTAATAAAAGAGCTTTCTTTGTCTGATCGTTTTTTGACTTAAAACTCTCGAATTGATAAAACTTGGTTGACAAAAGAACTGAATAGAATATAAATCGCGCTCTTAAATTCCCCCATGGTGTAATTGGTAACACACTTGTTTTTGGTACAAGCGTTTGAGGTTCAAGTCCTTATGGGGGAATTTTTTTCTGCCCGATCTCCCTGATATTTTTAAATTATTTCTTTTACTTCCTTGTACTAAATGACTCTTATTTATGGCTGAATCTTATAAAAATTCATGGCCAATTTCATTTTCCAGATTTCTTTTACCGAATAGGTGTTTCTTAAATTATTCATCTAGTTCATTTTTCGTATCTTTATTATCCATAGAGTAAAAGGGCATTTTTATCCGGATATGGGCTCCATAAAGCAGTTCTTATTCTTAATAAGTGATTTCGCTATCCTAAAAATAATTTTTTAATTTGGATTAATCTTTTAATGCATAGCTTGTGTCTATTGGAAGGTGTATGGCCAAAAGTATTAACTTATTAATAAAGAATCATTAGCTGTCGGTTTTATTTATATATTGATTGAGGTGGCGTTGTAAGCATGTTTGAGATCTATTTATGACTTTAATCATAAAATCATGTGTCATGTTTTTATCACTTTAAAAATGATAAAAATGAAGGTTTTTGATTCCCTATAAAATTATAAGATTTAGTTTTAGTAAATTATTTCAGTATAAAGCATATTAAAGGGCATAAAATTTATACTTTTTGGAAAGTAAAGTGGCCTTAATTTAACTAATTTGACAAAATAACATCTTTTTTAAATCTTTTAGATTTATCTATTTCTAATCAGCAGTGAAAACTATAATCGAACATCCGTCTCTACCACAAGATGTTGTGATATTTATAAATAACACACAATATTTGGTTGTAGAGGCACTAAAAAATACTATATTTAGACTAAATTAATAAATTCTGTTGAAAATTGTAATATTTTAACAAAAAGAGGGGGGATAATTAGTGATAGATGAAATCGAGGTCGTAAATCGAGACGGAGAAGTGGAACTTTTAAATATTCAAAAGATACAAGTTAAAACAAGTAAAGCCTGTGAAGGTTTGGATGGTGTTAGTCAATCTGAACTGGAAGTCGATGCGGGAATACAATTCAGAAATGGAATTACCACAAAAGAGATTCAAGAAACTATCATACATACAGCAGCTGATAAGATCGATACTGAGTTTCCTAATTGGACATATGTCGCTGCAAGATTATTCTTATTTGATCTTTATCATAAAGTAGGAAAAACAATTGAAGGTACCAAAGGTCAGCCTTACTGTCCTTTGAGCCAATATTTTGAAGTTGGCGAAGAAGCTGGCAGGATTGTACTTGGGTTAAAAGAAAAATATGACATCGAAGATCTAAACAACTATATTAAACCTGAAAGAGATTACTTATTTAATTATTTGGGAATCAAAACATTATTCGACCGCTATTTATTAAAAGATAAACACAGCAACCCAATTGAATTGCCTCAGCAGCTCTTTATGGGAGTAGCTATGTTTCTAGCTCAAAACGAAAAAGATCGTCAGTCTTGGGCAAAAAAGTTTTATGATATCCTTTCAAAATTTGAAGTTATGTGTGCAACTCCAACTTTATCTAACGCTCGTACACCAAGACATCAGCTAAGTTCTTGTTTCATTGGCGCTGCCCCTGATAACATTGAAGGAATATTTGATGGTTACAAAGAAATGGCATTGCTGTCTAAATTTGGTGGAGGAATTGGATGGGATTGGACGTCGGTAAGATCTCAAGGATCTTTTATTGATGGACATAAAAATGCAGCAGGAGGAATAATTCCATTCTTGAAAATGACGAATGATTTGGCTGTAGCAGTTGATCAACTTGGTACTAGAAAAGGAGCTATCGCAATCTACATTGAACCATGGCATTCAGATATAGATGATTTTATTGATCTAAAGAAAAATTCAGGTGAAGAAAGAAGAAGAACACATGATTTGTTTCCATCGTTGTGGATAAACTCTTTGTTTATGGAGCGAATTGAAGCAAATGAAGATTGGTCCTTGATGGATCCATTTGTTGCTAAAGGTCTTAAAGAAGCACATGGTGAAGAATTTAAAGCCTTGTATGAAAAATATGAAGCTGATGATGGTGTACCTAAAAGAGTTGTAAAAGCAAAAGATCTATGGAAGAAAATTTTGTTATGTTATTTTGAATCTGGTAGTCCTTTTTTATGTTTTAAGGATACGGCAAATGACGCAAATCCAAATAACCATGTTGGTATTATCAGAAGTTCAAATTTGTGTACTGAAATTTTCCAAAATACGTCTCCAAATTCATACAAGGTTAAGGTGAACTTTCATGATGGTAGTACTATCTTGTTTGATGAAGAAGAGGCAATTACAACTGACAGTGGATTGAACAAAAGGGCCAGTAAATTAACCTCTTTGGATTCACTGGATGGAAAAGAAATTTTCATGGTTGACAAGGAACCTATTAATGGTTTGACAGCCGTATGTAATTTGGCTTCGATAAACTTGAGTCGTGTTAATACAAAGGAAGATATTGAAAGAGTAACACCAATTGCGGTGAGAATGTTAGACAATGTAATTGATTTAAATTTTTATCCTGTTTCTAAAGTGAAAGAAACTAATTTGCTATCAAGATCTATTGGTTTAGGTGTGATGGGGGAATCTCAGTGGTTGGCAGAAAAGAGAATTTATTGGGGTAGCCAAGAGCACTTTGAATTAGTTGATGAGTTGATGGAAAGCATTAGTTATAATGCTATCTTATCTTCAAGTGAATTAGCTTTGGAAAAAGGCAATTACGCAACCTTCGAAGGTTCTAAATGGAGTAAAGGGATATTTCCAATTGATTCAGCCAATCAAGGTGCGAAAGATCTCACAAAAAGAGAATATGTGTATGATTGGGAAAGTCTTAGAGAAAAGGTAAAAAAAGATGGCATACGCAATGGCTATTTAATGGCAATTGCTCCGACTTCAAGTATCTCAATATTAACGGGAACCACTCAAACAATTGAGCCAATTTATAAACGAAAATGGTTTGAAGAAAACTTATCGGGATTGATACCTGTAACAGCACCCAATATCACACCAAGAACTAATGAGTATTATATTTCAGCATACGACTTAGATCAAAGAGATTTGGTGAGAGCGGCTGCTGTAAGACAAAAATGGATTGATCAAGGCCAATCGTTAAATATTTTCATAAAAATAAATCAAGCTAGCGGTAAAGTTTTGAATGATATTTATATGTTAGCATGGAAGTTAGGCTGTAAATCAACTTATTATTTAAGAAGTGAATCGGCTGAAAATAAAGATGATGTTATGGATCGAAGTGTAGAATGTGTGGGGTGTCAGTGATGGATCAATTAAGACCAGTTATGGTTGGAAAAAAGAAAATTTATAACCCTTCTTCTACTGAAACATTAAATGCACGAGGTATTATTGATGGAGATCCTACAGGTTTAATAGAGCTAACAAAAGTTAAATACCAGTGGGCAATACCTCTGTGGGATACAATGTTGGCAAACTCATGGTATCCAAAAGAAGTTGACATGACTCAAGATGCAAAAGACTATAAAACCTTGTCTATTGCAGAAAGAAGAATGTATGACTTGATCTTATCACAATTGATTTTCATGGATAGTATTCAAACAAATAATACAACGGATAATATTAACCCCTATATAACAGCACCAGAAGTAAATGTATTGATAGTTCGTCAAGCATTTGAAGAAGCGTTGCATAGTTCTAGTTATGCGGTTATGGTCGAATCTGTTTCAGAAAACACAGATAGTATTTATAATATGTGGCGAACTGACGAAGTATTATTTAAAAAGAATAATTACATTGCTAAAGTATATGAAAGCTTGGAAACAAACCCTACCTCTAAGGCAAAACTATTAGCGCTATTTGCAAATCAAATTTTAGAAGGCTTATATTTTTATCAAGGATTTGCCTTTATTTATTCTTTGGCAAGAAGTGGGAAAATGTTAGGTAGTGCCCAAATGATTCGTTTTATTCAAAGAGATGAATTAACCCATTTAACATTGTTTAAGCAGATGATTAATTCAATTCGAAAAGATCGCCCTGAACTGTTTACTGAAGAACTTGAAACTGAAGTTTATGAAATGTTCAAGGAGGCCGTTTCATTAGAAGCTGAATGGGGATGCCATGTTGCGGACGGTAAAATATTGGGCTTTAATGACGCCATCATTTTGCAGTACGTTCAATATTTAGCTGATTTAAGATTGAAGGGGGTTCAAATGAAACCTCTTTATAATGTTGAAAATCCTATTAAATGGGTGGATAAGTTTTCAAACTTTAACCAGCAAAAAGTAAATTTCTTTGAAGCTACCGTAACGAACTACTCTAAAGGTAGTCTTAGTATGGATGATTTTTAATAAAACTATATTTTAAAAACGTAATTAAAGGGTAGAAATTGCTTCTACCCTGCGTTTTTTTATTGTTGAGCAGATGCCTTTTATTTTCACCAAATATGCAAAGTATGTCTCTCTTTTAATTATTGGTTTACTTTTTCCATTAATTTTATTTTTATACAATGCTCGCACACAATTTTTATATAAAGATAATACTCTTAGTATCATGAAAGGGGATGTCCGTACCTTTGATACGGATGCTCTCATTAAAAAATCACTGCAAAAAGACATCTGGGTTGTTGTTTTAGTGGAGTGTGATGATATTTTTGACATTGATTCTTATCGTACTTATAGTTCAATGGCAGATGATTTATACAACATGCCCAACAACTATAATATGATCGGATTATCCAATATTTTAGTTCCTGCCATGATCGAAAATGGCAAGCTAAAACCACGATTTGAACTTTTGGTACCGGATAAAATTACGTTGGAGAAAATAAATTGGAAACAAGTTAGAGAAAAAGCCTTAGAGACCTCTTACATAAAAAACTTAATAATGTCTGAAGACATGAAGTCTTCTGTTACCTTGTGTCTTTTTGAAGATTCTATTAATACAAAATTTGAACTTGATGCATTCGTATCCAAAATTAACAATGTAATTGATAAATATAGATCAGATAAATTTAAAATATATACCGTGGGTGTGCCAATTATTAAAAAAGAATTGCAAGATAGTTTGCTAGATAATTTGCTATCGAAAGGGTTACTAGGTTTATTAGGTGTATTAGTTTGTCTTTGGTTTGTTTGCCGAAAGATACGGTTAATGTTTAATTTAATTATTTGTATTGTTATGAATTTAGCCTTCTGTTTATTTTTGTGTTATAGCTTCAATCTTCATTTTGATTATTTTTTGGCTCTATTGATACCAATTGTGTTGGCCGTTCAATTAACTTTTTTGATTCATTTTTATATTGTACTGCAAAGAAAAAGCCGTGAATCCAATGATGAAAGTTTTTATATTATTGTAGAGCAGGCGTTAAATGAAGTCATTAAGCCTTCGTTAACGGCATGTTTAACTACGGTCGCAGGATTTCTATCATTTACTTTTTCAGATATTCAAGAATTGGTTTTGTTTGGTCAATGTGGTGCCATTGCCAGTTTGATTTCAATCTTTATTAGCTATGGCCCCGGTGTGTCATTATTAATTTTCTTTTCTCCTGATCATGTTGGAAAAATAAAATCAATTAAAGAAAGAATTTCTTTATGGCCTTTTATTTTGAATAAGAAAGTAGGTCTAATTTCTGGCGTTATTTGTATCTTTTGTTTTGTTTTTTCAATTGCGTCTTTCAAAGATATAAAAACTGATGAAAGAGCTATTCAGTATCTACCCGAATCTAGTCAAATTCGCTATGGTTTAGAAACTATGAGTGAGAGATTTGGAGGAGTTCATGTGTTTAAAGTTGAGCTTGATACGGGGGGATCAGGTGGATTAAATAGTAGCTCAACATTATCTATCATGGCTAGGCTTCATAAGAAGTTGATTAACATTGAGGGGATTTCAGCTGTTTATTCATATGCGAGTGTAATTTCTGAAGTGCACAAAAAGATGACAAAAGCGATTAATGCAACACCATTTTCATTTTTGAGCAAGCCTTTGAGCAGTGGAGAGTTGGTCGATGATATGTCTGTGCCCTCTGGAATTGGAATCCTTTTTATTAATACCATTTTGCAAAAGTATAATCCGAGAGGATTGAGTTTATTGGCTGATACAAATAGGCAAAAAGGTACTTTAATTATTAGAACAGTAGATATGCCCACCGCCGAATTTGTAGTCCTTATGGCCAAAGCTATGGCTGTGATTGAAAAAGAAGATTTAGGTATAATTAAAAGCAAATTGATGAAAGATAAAAATGATTATCTTATAAAAGAAAAGCAGATTCAAAAGTCTCTTTTGGACAGTTACTTATATAGTGTTTTACCCATTTTTTTACTGTTATGCATTTTGTTCAGGACAATTGGTTGGTCTTTTATGGCAATTTTTTGTAATGGAATTTCTATTGTATTAATGCTTGGTCTATTAACCAAATTAAATTTTGTTTTAAATAGTATTACAGTCATGGCGGGTTCTATTGCATTCAGTATTGCTATTGATGATTCAATACATCTGATTAAAAGTTTTCAGCGATTGGCTTTAAAGCATACAAATGCTGAAGCGATTAAAATCTGTTATGCGCAGAAAGGACGAGCAGTATTAGGTACAAGCTTTTTAATTTGCTCTGTTGCTTTGTTCTTGGCGGCAATTGATTTTCCACCGATATCAAATTTCGGATGGCTTTTATTTTCAGCCATTTTGATTGCATTGTTTGTGAATTTATTTATTCTTCCTTTGGGGTTTTGGGTGTCAGGAATTATAAATAACAAACAGAAAAACATAATTAATTAGTACAGGAGAAAGTATGGAAGCATTTTTTTGGGAATGGTCACCAGTTATCTTGATGGCAATCTTGTCATTTATACTCTTTTTAACATTGTCCGAAATAGCATTTAGATTAATTCAACGTTCCTTTAAAAGTCGTGACATTGATGATCATGTCACATCACTAGTTGCTAGAACGGCTCGAATCATTTTAGTCATAATAGGTATCGTGACTGCACTGGGAACATTAAAGGTTAATGTTACTGCATTAGTGGCTAGTCTGGGTCTTACGGGTTTTGCACTTGGATTTGCTTTAAAAGATACTGTATCGAATTTATTAGCTGGAGTTTTGATATTTTTATACAAACCTTTTTTGATTAATGATCGAATTAAATTGGGTGGTTTCGAAGGGGTTGTAGAAAAAATTAATTTAAGATATACCGAATTAAGTAATGATGGCGATAAAATATTAATTCCAAATTCAAAACTTTTCACTGATCCTATTGTTGTTAGAAAAAAAGAAGATACACCAGCGGAAGAAGAATAAGGTTACTTATTTAATCATTAGGTAAATAATTTGTATCTTTCCATAGGTCATTAATTTCATCAGCTTGTTGCTGTGCACTAAAATGTTCCCAAACGATACCATTGCAATCTGCCTCTTCACAAAATCTAGTTGCCTTATTATCTTCCCAGCCAATATGGCGTATGCCCGGGTTTTTATCTTCCTCAAGAATTCTCAATGACAAATTTAAATCCGCAGTTCGCCATAATGCATAGGTTTCGTGAATGATTAGATCTGGTTTTTGATTGAGTTTAATGTTATATTCTTGAATAGATTTTTCGAATTGATGTGTTCCGATGGCAATGTGTAATTTTTTCAACGTTAACCCTTTCTTTGAAATACAATATTTTTAATTATACCTCCCAAGTAACTTTTTGAACATATTAAGCCTATTTAGAAGATCTGCTATGTAGACATATTATTTATTAATTGCAGATACTATAATTTTGTTGGTTTAATCAAGCTTAGAAGATTGGAATGTAAGCGTGGCTGTCTTGAATTAATTAGCAAAATTTCTATAATCCTCCCGTTTTTATACACACCTTTATCAAGTGAAATTAGTTATGGAATTAGACAGTAGATATGATCCCAAGTCATCTGAAGTTCGTTGGCAAAAATTTTGGGAAGAAAAAGAAATTTATAAATATGATCCAACATCAGATAAAAAAGTTTTCAGTATTGATACACCACCACCAACGGTATCTGGAAAACTACATATAGGTCACGTATTTTCCTATACGCAAGCTGAAGTTATTGCTCGCTACCATCGAATGCTCGGTGAAAATGTGATGTATCCTTTTGGCTTTGATGATAATGGCTTGCCTACTGAAATCCTCACCGAAAGAGAAAAAGGAATTAAAGGTTCTGATCTACCACGCGAAGAGTTTAATCAATATTGTAAAGAAGTATCAAAAGAATATAGAGGTCAATTTAAAGAACTGTGGCAACGTCTAGGTTTTTCTTGTGATTGGTCATCTGCTTACACAACAATAAGTGAATCTTCACAAAGGATTTCACAACGGTCATTCCTAGATCTGTTAAAAAAATCTCATGTAGAATATAAAGAAGATCCAACGCTGTGGTGTACAAAATGCCAAACTTCTTTTGCCCAAGCAGAAATTGATGATGTGAATAAAGGATCTGTTTTTAATTATTTAAATTTTAAATCTGAAGCCGGGGAAGACATACCAATTGCAACGACAAGACCAGAATTATTACCTGGTTGTGTCGCGATGCTTATACATCCGGATAATTCAAAGTATAAACAATTGATTGGTCAAGATGCAATCGTTCCCATTTTCAATCACAAAGTCAAAATTATTGCTGATGAGAAAGCTGATCCAGAAAAAGGAACAGGAATTGTAATGTGTTGTACCTTTGGGGATGTTACCGACATAGAGTGGTGGCGTGAGCATAATTTAGATCTGAGAATTTGTTTTACCCAAAGTGGCATGATGAATGAACGTGCTGGTGAATTTGAAGGCCTATATATGACCAAGGCTCGTGAAGCTATTATCAGTAAAATGCTTGATGAAAAAATTATATTTAAACAAGTAGACCTTGATGCTGAGAGTCGAATTGTCAATACACATGAAAGATGTGGAACACCGGTAGAGTATATACCAACAAAACAATGGTTCATTAAAGTTGTGGAGAATAAAGAGGCTTTAATCAAACAAGGTGAAAAAGTAAATTGGTATCCTTCTTATATGTTTAAAAGATATAAGGATTGGGTTGAAAATTTAAGTTGGGATTGGGCTATTTCTAGACAGCGTTATTTTGGTGTTCCTATACCAGTTTGGTATGCACCTGATGGGACTGTTCTGACAGCAGATGAATCCCAATTGCCTGTTAATCCATTGGTCGATAAACCGTTAGATTGTAAAGGTTATGATCCAGAATCTTTGATTCCTGAAAGGGATGTTCTTGATACATGGGCAACTTCTTCTATAACCCCACAATTAAATTCACGTTGGGGAGAACCCAATGAAGATAAAAAATTATTTCCGATGACTATGAGACCACAAGCTCACGATATTATTCGGACTTGGGCTTTTTATACCATTGTAAAAGCATATTATCATTTTGATGAAATACCTTGGCAAGATGCCGTAATATCAGGGCATGTCATTAAAAAAGATCAGAAAGTTGAAAGTCAAAAAGTAGAAGGAAAGGCTTATGAACGAAAGTCTAAAATTTCTAAAAGTAAAGATGGAGATAAGTTTTCACCATTAAAAATTCTTGATGAATTCTCTTCAGATACAGTTCGTTATTGGGCATGTACAGGAACGTTGGGTATGGATATCGCCTATGATGAAGAAGAAATCGATTCTGCTAATAAATTATTAAATAAATTATGGAACTCTAGTCGATTCGCAATTCCTTTTATTGAAGATTTTAACCCAAATGAAAAAATGCCTAAATTAGAAGCGATTGATTCTTGGGCCTTATCTAGATTTAATAATGTAATCAAGCAATATCATAAGTCCTATGAGAAGTATGACTTTTTCCCAGCTAGAAATGAGTTGGTTAAATTTTTCTGGGGTACATTCTGTGATAATTATCTTGAATTGGTTAAAGACCGGTTTTGGAATCCAGAAAAAAGAGGCGAGGAATCAGCCTATGCTGCTAAGTGGACATTATATTCATTATTACTAGGTCAATTAAAATTATTTGCACCTTATATTCCTCACATTACGGAAGAATTATATCAAGCGCTATTTAAAGATACGGAAGGTGATATCTCGATTCATGTATCTTCTTTCCCTAAGGAGAATGATGACTTTGAAGATGAGCTAAGCTCAAGAGCTGGTGATTTACTATTGGATCTCTTAACGTTGGTTAGAACTTATAAATCAAAAAATAGTTATTCAATGAAATTACAAGTTGATACCTTAACAGTAGCTTGTTCGGAAGATGTTGAGAAAGCATTAAGAAAAGTTGATGCAGATGTTAAAGCCATTACAAAAACAGCCAATATTATTTATCAACGTGAGTGTGAGAATCCATTTGATGATAAAACGAGCGAATTAAGTATTGAAGTAAAAATGGATGAAGATGCTATGTATCGAACGGAGTTATTGGGGAAAATCAAACCAATCGTTTCGGCACTTAAGAAAGACGCAGGATTAAAAGCAAAGAATCCTATAGCAAAAATATATATTAAGGCTGAAGGTAAAATACTTAAATCTTTAGAAGAAGAGCCAAGTTCTATTATTGGGGTTGTTAAAGCTAGGGAAGTATTGTTTAATGATAATGCAATGCAATACACTGCCACAGAAGAAGAAGGCCTGGAGGTCGCTATTTCTGTTGAATAGCTATAGCTTCTACTTAGAAATCTTTTGCTAATTGTGTCTTTAATTCTAAATCTATAAATGCAATGTTCTCTTAAAAGAGACCTGAGTTATATTTATGGGCTTATTGACAAATGACAGTAAAAATAGATTTTATAGTTCAAAACTAGTTTGAAATAGGATATTAAATTATGTCAAAAATTAAAATAGCAACTTGTCAGTTTCCAATATCTAAAGATATTGCTAAGAATAAAACTTATATTTTAAAATATGTTATAGAGGCAGGAAAAAAGAAAGTTAGGCTAATTCATTTTTCAGAAACATGTTTATCTGGTTATGGTGGATCTGATTGGCATGATAAAAAAGATGTTGATTGGATATTATTAAAAGAAGCCACCATAGAAATAATGGAGATGGCTAAAAAATATAAAATATGGGTTGTGCTTGGTAGTTCACATCCTCTAACAGAAAAAAAATTACCCCATAATTGTTTGTACGTGATCAATGATAAGGGGAAAATTGTGGACCGTTATGACAAGCGTTTTTGTACTGGAGGCGACTTAAAATGTTATGCACCAGGAGATCACTTTACTACATTTAAAGTAGATGGTGTTAAATTTGGATTGCTAATTTGTTACGATGTGCGATTTCCTGAATTGTATCGAGAGTATTTAAAGCTTAATGTCGACTGTGTTTTGCATTCTTTTTATAATGCAAATTTAATAAATGGATCTATTCATGATATTATTATGCATCCTAATTTACAGTGTCGTGCAGCTACCAATCATATGTATGTGATCGGAAATAATAACAGCAAAAGACATCAGTGTTGGCCTTCTCTCTTTATCGACCCGGATGGTAAAATAAGAAAAAAGCTAATAAAACATAAAGCGGGTTTATTAATCGATACAATTGATCTTAAAAAAGATTTCTATGATGCCGGCGGGAATTTTAAGTATGATGCAATGAACGGTAAGCTAAACAGTGGAACCACTGTTAAAGATAAACGCAGTAAAGATTTAAAATGTCTTTAGTAAGTAGTTTTTAGCCGATCAACGTGATACGTTTGATTAAAAACCATTTCGCTTTCATCCAAGTCCTTTATCTTATTTTTTACAAACGCTGGAATTGATTTAATAGCTTTTACTTGGATCCTTTTAATATCAAAGGTTTTTAAAACAACAAATAGATCGTAGTCTTTTGGTCTTTTTTGATATTTGACAATATCATTTATTTTACCTTCAAACGTTTTGATAATATAGTTTTTATAAAAATATGATTTTCCTTTAAAGGTTCCTAATCTTTTAACGTTATTTTTACTTAGCGCTATATATTCGCATTCAAGAAAAAATTCGTTTGCTGAGTATCTACCATAAGATGCTAAATCTGCGTTTACTCTCTTGAATAAGGCTAAATCATATTCAATTACAAAATTTGTTTGAATGGAATGTACAGGTAATTTAATAACGATTGCTTTATTAACACCAAGTGACATTGTTCCTCTTTTGTTATTAAATGCCCATTTCCCTCTTACTAATTCAACTTCTTTGCCTTCACCATTTTTGAAATCCCATTTCCAGCTTATAAATTGTTCCTTTTTAGGCTGATTGATTATTTCATTGCTCTGATTTGAGATTAATGTTGAAAAAAAGTTTGTAATGTTTGAAGAATTGATAGAGCTTATAGTTACGATTGTTGCTAACAAAATTGGTAATATTAAATAAATCTTTATAGATTGCATTGTCGTTGATGTCTCTAAGACAGTATGGGATTTTGATTGTAAGCTTATTTGAATCAGTGAATCAATATTCTTTGGCGAAGCATGAAGAGGCATTTTTGGTAATAAAGTAGTAATAGAAACAATTGAAGCAACAATTCCTATCTTTTTCAATGACAAGGACAATTTTTCTAAACCACGCTTAACCTGAACCCTTAGTGTATCAGTATTTACTGCTAAAGCCGCAGACATTTCTTTATAATTCATTCCTTCAATAAATTTTAAATGAATGGCTACTCTGTATTTTTCAGGAAGCTCCATTAATACGGTCTCTAATCTTTGACTTACTTCCGCCCGATTTTCTGACTTTTGAATTTCATTTTCATCGATGGTAAATGGTTTTATTTTTTCTGATACTTTTGAATTTCTACGTTCTCTGGATTTATGGGATCTAAGTTTCATACGCGATAAATTCCTAACAATTGAAACACACCATGCTTGAATGGATTCATTATCTTCTTCCTTTAATCCTTTGCACTGATGGATGTTTTGAATGATTTTGATAAAGGCCATTTGAAGGACATCTTCTGCATCGGCACTATTTTTAAGAAATGACCAAGCAACTCGATATAACAACCCATGAATCTCTTTAAAAAAAATAGCAATATCTTGTTCAGATTGATCTTCGATATATTTTTTAAGAAGATGTGCGAAATTAATCGTTAGTTTTGAATTAGTCATAATGATTATTTGCTTAAAACAAATTGTTCTTTATTACTTCTTACTTTTGTAGTATTGGTGAATTCAAAATTTCTATAATAATTATAAATGTATTTTAACTTTTTATTTTTGATTGATATTCCTTTGTTTATTGAGTCAAAAAGTTCAAAATTTGTTTGTAGTAATACAGCAATTGCTCCATGAACTCGTGGGCATGGTACACCATTTCTTATAATTTTAAACCCCAGCTTTTTTTCATAAAACATTACGTGTCTAGGATTGACCTCTATTAGAAAACATTCTATATTAAAATTTCTTTTAGAGAAAAAATACAAATATACATACATTTCTTGAAGAATTTGTAACCCGTGTTTACACTTATCATCTATTGCAAACCTTGTGATTTCTGCGGTAGAAAGATCTTGGGTGATGTTGGCAATGTCAAATAATTCAAAACAGGGTAAATTATTGGAGTGGTTATAAAGTACACTGGCTGTGCCGATGACCTTATTCTTTTGATCAATGGTGATAAAAATGGTTGTATCCATCCATTTATCGTATTCTTCGTCCAATAGCCCATTTTCTGATTCTGTCGTATATCCTTTTTTCAGGTAGGATTGATATGCTAGATGAAAAGCATTTCGTTTTTCATCAGTTGTTTCAGCAACTTTAACGGTGAATTTATTTATGCTAGAAATGGATGATTCTGCGTAATTTGTAGATTTGATTGCTTGTGAAACGCCGGATTCGTATGATGCCTTTTTCCCTATATTATTCATAAAACGCACTCCCGTTTAGGTGGTCAGTTTAAATACAAGATGCAGTTAAAATGAATACGTTACAGGATAATTGGAATTAAGTGGAAATATTAGTTTCAAATAGAAAATAAATAGGTTGCTTAAGGAGGTGAAAACCTCTTAAAAATAAGAGGTTTCATGATTAATTTATTAACGGGTTGCCCAGAGTAATCCGCGTCTTAGTATTTCTTTCATTTCTGGTACTTCAAAATCTTTTGCAACATGTCCCAAGGAAGAGTAAAAAACTTTGCCTTTACCATATTGTCTTTTCCATACAACCGGCATTACTGTTTCAGCGATCCAAGGGGCATTTCCCTCGATACCTGAAAAAGTTGTTGTTGCCAGTACATCATTGCCCGGATCCGTGTGCATAAAATATTGTTCAGATTGCATTTTAAAATCTTTTATACCCTCAACAATAGCGTCATCAGAGGAAATTTGTACGCTATAATCGATTATTCCACCTGGATGTACCACCCATTGTCCACCTACCATCCATTGGTATTCGGTATTTTTTCTAAAGGAATCTCCCATACCTCCATGAAACCCTCCTATACCAGTGCCAGAAAGAATAGCATTTAGTAATCCTTTTTCTTGTTCATTGCTTATTTCACTCATCGTCCATATAGGAACAATTAGGTCTAAACTTTTTAAATTTTCAGAATCTTCATAAACTTCTAGGGTATCATATACCTCAACAGAATAGTTTTCTTTTTCAAGAATTTCCTTAACTATTTTGGCACATGAATCGGGTTCGTGACCATCCCAACCACCCCATGTGATCAATGCTTTTTTATTCATTTTATAATTCTCCAGGTAAAATTTATTTCTTAATTTTCGCTCATTTTTTTGGTATTGAATGTAAATCGAATTATAGTAAAAATTCTATTTAAGCAAAATCCTGGTATAGAATATTAGGCTTTTATCAAATTTAAATCATTGGAAATTATAAAGTATACCTTAGAATCATTAATTCTTATTTGAGAGTAAAAAATGTATACTAGATTCTTCAATCTGAAAATATTTTTGGGACACTTTGTGATCTCTTTAATGTGCTCTGGTTTTCTAGTAATTTTTACAACCGGTCAAAACCAAATAATTCCTGCTTTCATTTTTATCACATTTCTTGTTCATGCCTTATTCTTTAATTTCATTTTTAGAAATACGGATAATTGGAGTGTGCTCATAAGAATTTTATTAGAAGATCTTACTCCCTATTTTATCACATTAATAGGATGTATGATTTTTATTGATCATCAATTTAATTCTAAAAATATTCTTTGGGCAATGATGATTGTTTTTAGTTTTATTTATTTTATTAAAGGACTTCTGCGAATTAGTCATTTGATTTTAAAACCATATTTATCACAAGTGCTCATTGGATTTATAACTCTTGCTTTAATTGCCGGACTTTTTATTTTACCATCATTGATGGAGTATGGCTCTGCTCATTATGAGGAGATTTTCAATAGAGATTTTAAGGATAAAATTAATTTGTTATGTTTAGAATTAAATCCTTTAATGATAATTAGCAATATTTTTGATATAGATCCTTTTCATTCAGGTAGGTTGTATGAAATTTTAGAATCCTCTTATTTAGTGCCAAAACTTGATGGTGGAAAAGCATTTAAGTTATACTCCTTTTTTTCAATCATCTCTTGGTCATTATTCCTTTATTTAAAACATGAATCAAATTCAGAAATATCTAAAGACAATAAGGACCTAAACTCATATGGAACTTAAACGCATTCAATAATTATTTTCATAAGTTGTATGTTAGATCTGCTTCTCTTTGTACTGTTAAATAAATTGATGAGTCATGCTAAAATTAAATTCTAACCAAATATAAATCATGTATAATAGATTCTTTAAGAAACAGAATCATAAGGAACATAAATGAAATTTGGAAAAGACATTGATGTTATTGAGCAATTGCAAGAAGTATTGGAAACTTCCAATTTCATTAAAACTGTTAAGCGAGTGAATCAAAATTTATTCTCTGTTCAAGGTCCAAGAGAACTTAGATCAGATGAAATAAAAGTATTAGAGTTGCAGAAGAATTTTTGTAAAGACTGGTCTCTTGTTAAAGTTAGCCAGGATTTTTCGACGAAGCATATTATTAATAATACTTTTCTTGGAAATGTTTTAATCGGGAAATTATCTGGAAATATTGAGGTAGATGGCTTTTTGCATGAATCAGGAATTTTAAATTCTGTCTTATATGATGTTCAGATTGGTGATAATTGTTTGGTGAAAAATGTCCAGACGGTTTCAGATATTGCCATGGAATCTTCTTCTGCCATAGTCAATTGTTTATCAGTTGTGCATGGTAATCAGAAAACCTTTGGAGTAGGTGAAGAGTTAGCACTAGCGATTGAGATTGGAGGTCGAGAAATTCGAATATTTCCTGAAATTAATTTAGATGTTGCGCGAATTATTTGTAGCTCTAGGGATAACCTCGAGTTACTAAAACAGTATTCAGATTTAATTGATGAATATGTATCTTTAATAACGAGTCGCTGGAGCATATTATGTAAGGGTTCAAAAATAATAAATTCGCCGAAGATTAAAAATGTTTATTTGGGCGAATATGCCTTTATTGATAATGTGCTGAATGTTGAGAATACCGTTTTGATATGTTCAAAAGATGAACCGGCAAAAATTACTAATGGGGCGTTTGTGTCTAATAGTGTTGTCCAATGGGGCTGTCACATTACAACAGGAAGTGTGGTTGAAAATTCAATTCTTACAGAATATTCAACTGTTAAACGACAAGGGATGGTTTTCGATTCATTAATTGGAGCCAATACTTCTATTGCAGAAGGAGAAGTCTCTTCTAGCTTGGTTGGGAATTTTGTTGGTTTTCATCACCAAGCATTATTAATATCAGCTTTTTGGCCAGAAGGAAAAGGTAATATTTCTTATGGTGCTAATGTTGGTTCTAATCACACTGGCAAGGAACCTGATCAAGAGATTTGGTTGGGTGAAGGCACATTTATGGGTTTATCTGTGGTTATAAAATTTCCTACAGATTTCACACAGGGTCCATATTCAATTGTTTCTTCTGGGCTAACGACATTACCTCAAAAAATGGAATTTCCATTTTCATTACTCAATTCGGCCTCACATTCATATGATGATATTTCACCAGCATTTAATGAAATTCTCCCAGCGTGGGTGTTATATAGCAATTACTTTATGATTCAGAGAAATGAAAAAAAATTCAGGGAAAGAAACAAGGCGAAAAGAATAGAAATTAAAAATGATATTATTCGACCATCAATAGTTGATAAGATGATATCGGCAAAAAAAAGGTTGATGGATATTAAAAAAGTAAAAGAGATTTATACTGAATCTGATATAAAAGGATTAGGAAAAAATTATTTAGTTGAAGAAAATAGAAATCGAGCTATTGCCGCCTATACTGGTATCACGGACTATTTCTGTTACCGCGAATTATATCGTAAGCTTATTGATATTGATAAAGTCGCAAGTATTAAGGGAATCAAAAAAGTCGACTTTAATAAGGGGTCTTTGGAATGGTTACACGCCAAAAAAATATTTTTGGAACAGCTTAGTATTGATGAGTTTACAGTTGAAGTTGTAAAAGAATGTTTTAATAATTTAATTGGAATGGTGGAGGATATCGCTAATCAAATTCATGATGCCAAAAAGAGAGATGATGTTCGTGGTAAAAAAATTATTCGTGATTATGAATATAGTCATTGCAGTGCCGATGATAATGCTGTTGTTAAATCTGCCTTTGAAGATTTAAAAGAATATAGAATTAAATTAGGGACCTTTTTAAAATAAATATTGAATAGCTTTGTAAAAGAGTTTAATCAAATAAATTATGTGGGGTAAGAAATAATGTCTATTAAAAATGAACTATCTATTGCAACAGTTCAGTTTAATGCTGACCAAGAAAATAAAGAGATAAATTTAACAAAGATGAAAACCTTTATTGAGTCTGCAAGTAAACAAGGTTGTGATGTTATTAGTTTTCCTGAAATTTGTATCACGGGATATAACTTTATCCTTTATACTGAGGAAAAAGATGATCTGTTGAAGATTGCCGAAGTTGTGCCAGAAGGCAATTCGACTAAAGAAATTCAAAAGTTATCTAAAGAATTTAATATTGTAATATTATTTGGGTTGCTTGAAAAGACGGCGGAAAATGAGCTTTTCAATACATTTGTATGTGTTACTCCTGATGGTTATTTGCAAAAATATCGAAAGATTCATGCTTTCGAAAATTCATTTATGTCACAAGGTAGTGAGTTTCCGATTTTTGATTTGTTTGGTTGGAAATGCGGTATTTTAATCTGTTTTGATAATAATTTACCTGAGAATACAAGAGCTTATGCATTGAATGGGTGTGATCTATTATTCGCACCACATCAGACAGGTGGGTTCGATGTCGAAGTAGCAGGCATGGGAAGAATAGATACCAAATTATGGGAAAATAAAAGTAGTTGTGAAAAGGAATTGTCCAAAGAATTTAGTGGTCCAAAAGGTCGAGAATGGATTCTGAAATGGTTGCCTTCAAGGGCCTATGATAACGGTATGTTTCATGTCTTTTCTAATGGGGTTGGTTTAGATTATGATGAACTTCGAACGGGCAATGCCATGATTATAGATCCTAATGGAATTGTTTTAAGTGAATCAGCAAGTATTGATTCTGATATGGCGATAGCAAAAATAAACAAAGATTCATTGAATGGAACTCTTGGACGTATGCACATGAAAACAAGAAATCCTGAATTATACGCGGACCTTGTTAAAGAGTTTGATGGAAAAATGGATAGCAGATCTGCAAGAAATGAGCTCACTAAAAACAGTAATATTGTTTAACATAATTGATTTATAAATTTAATATTGGCAGATAATATGAAAGAAAAGTTTAATGTCATTTGGTTCATGGTTGATCAAATGCGTGGAGATGCCATGAGTAATGCTGGTGACCCAAATGTTAGAACTCCCAATTTGGATATTGTTGCATGTAATGGTGTTAATTTTAAAAATGCAGTAAGTGGTTTCCCATTATGTTGCCCTGCTAGGGGATCATTTTTAACTGGTGAGTATCCTCATAAGGCTGTTAGAGGCCATGAGCATCCATTGGATCCAAAAATCCTTACGATTGCAGATCATTTTAATGATGCTGGATATTATACAAGTTGGTTAGGTAAATGGCATTTGGCCGGTTGGAAAGAACGTGATGGGCGAGCAGCGAAATCTGTGGTGCCAAAAGAAATGCGAGGTAAATTTAAAACTTGGATTGGATATGAAAATAATAATTCCCAGTTTGATACTTGGGTTCATGGTCATAAAGAAGACAAGGATGTGGACATGTATCGTTTGCCCGGTTTTGAAACGGATTGTTTAACTAATATGTTGTTAGATGAAATTGACGTACATAAGGAAGAAAACTTTTTTATGTCTATTTCAGTTCAACCACCACATGACCCATATAACGCACCTGCCGAATTTATGAGAAACCATTCACCATCAGATATCAAACTCAAGAAAAATGTGCCTGATATTGAGTCTATTACAACCAAAGCTCGTAAAGAATTAGCTGGTTATTACGCGTTGATAGAAAATGTCGATTTTAATGTTGGTCGTGTTATGAATAAATTACAAGAATTGAATTTAGATAGGAAAACATATATAGTCTTTTTTTCAGATCATGGCGATCAGCATGGTAGTCATGGACATTTTAGAAAAATGACACCGTTTCAGGAGTCAATTCATGTGCCTCATATGATTTGGGGAGGTTTGGATGAAAGATATAATAATCACGTGATTGAGCCGGATTCTGTTACAAATCACGTTGATATGTTGCCAACAGCTTTAGGGTTGGCTGGAATTGAAGTGCCTGAATATTTATGTGGTCACGATTACAGTTCTTATGCTAAAAAGAAAAACCCCAATGTTTCTGAACCTTCTGAAGCATATCTCCAATCGATTGTGCCAACAATGCATGGTCCAAGCTATGATATTCCCTGGAGAGGTATTTTGACAAAAGATAAATGGAAATATATTGCTATTGAAGGACAGCCTCTTGCTTTATATGATTTAAATACAGATCCTGATGAGTTGGTAAATTTGGCTTATCATGCACATGCTTCAGTAAAACGCGGTGAACTTAATCTACTTTTAAAGAATTGGGTAGAGAAAACGCAAGATTCATTTTTATTGCCAAATTAAATACTCATGTTTGGTTCGAAATCTAGAGAAATTAAACTTTTATCCAATAACTTAAAGAGCTGTTTTTTATCTGCAGGAAAGACAATTATTTTTTAATAATCAGTCTTTTATGAATTAGCTGAGCATAATAAAAAGATGTTTTTGGTGATGTTTAACTGCCCAAAAGCAAATTCTCCAGTGGTAGTGGTAGGTCCTTTTTAAATCTACTAAATAGCGGATTTTGAAGTCATTGAGCATGGTCTTGTCCATGTTTTTGGGGGCTGATTATAAAATGGCTATTTCATCAAAGAAATAACTCAAAAAACTCTTTTCTTTTGATTTTCAGTTAACATTTACTATATTTAAACTCTTATTTCTGATGGAAAACTTCTTAGATAAGATTTTACCATCCGAAAAAAACTTATGTTAAATTAGTTATATTTTTGGAGTTCGGCATGGCACAATCCAAGAAATTGGATCTATCAAAGTATGAGAGATTAAGTTTAGGTATCGACATTGGTACATCTCATTGTGAAGCAGTGGTTTATGGAAAATCCGCTGATAAAAAGGATGAGCAATTATTTCACTATACTGACGAACCATTACTTATTAAATGTATGAGTAGTCTGATTTATTTTGCCAAAGATAATGATACGTCAATTAACTATTTGAGAAAGTTTCAGGAATCTCACAAGCTTCCTTTACAAGTAGAAGTAATTGATGGTATGCAAATGCCTTATGTCTTTTTCGATCAAGTTGAAGAACTATTGTCTGGTAATAAAATAGATGATGATGCCCATGAAATATTAGTTCGGTCTACAAGATGTTTGTACCCAATTAAAACTTTATCAAAAGATGAAGAGTACGACGAACTTGAATCGGCTGTAATTCGATTAAATATTCAAAGAACACTTTCACCTTATATTTTAGATGGTATTCCTCTTGACATTGCATTTGCAAAACCATGTGAGACGGGCGCAAATTACAATTCAATATTAACCGACGTTTCAGAAAAAATTGTAGCTGGTAATGAAACTTTTGACAATCGTTTTATCATTAGATCCGAAGCTGTATTCACCGGACATTATTTGGCAAATGTATTAAATGCTGAACAAGGATCTGTTGTTGTTTGTGATATTGGAGCAGGCACTGGTGATGTCTATATTTTTGACCAAGATGATAGTCGTACGAAAGCTATGAGAACATTCTTGAATGCTGGAAATTTTTGTTCAGAAAAATTAGTTGAAACATTAAAAGAGTATTGTGACGTTGATATTTCTTATCGAGATGCTAATTCTTTAAAAGAAGAACATGGTTTCATCACAGGTTATAGTTCTCCGAAAGTTTTAAAACCTATTCTTGCTGATTTATATATTAACGGCAAACCAAGAAAAGTTCGAGCTGGTAAAGCGATAGACGCAGCTGTTAGGCCTGTATGTCAAGATGCTGTTAGAACGGTATCAGAGATATTTGCAGAGTATGGTGGTCATCATCCTAAAATTGTAGCTGTGACCGGTTTTATGGGTCAGGTTGATGGTCTAGATGATTCAATTCAAGAAGGTTTAGGCATTAATGGTTATAACGTTACTGTTAAAAACTTATTGAAATTTAATGAATCTGACCCACGTTCTATCGTTGCAAAAGGTGCTGAGCATTATAGTCGCGGTACTGCAAATGAACATTGGACCTCATTGTAGTTTATTCTGGAATTAATTAATTTTAGATATTACCCAAACACCTAAATCACTTGTGTCTTCATATGGCGTGTATTGGAAATTTTGATATACCTTTATTTTTTTAAATCCCGCATTACAAACTAAAGTCTCTATTTCGTTTTTTGTAAAGGGATACAAATCCATTAAATCACAGGTTTGTTCTTCGTCGAGATTTTTATCAAAAATGACGAATCTTTCTTTTAGCGTTTTTTTATTTTCATCAAATTTTAAATATAGGTCTAGCTCGATGCCTAGAGTGTTTTCTTTGTAAGTCTCTATAAAGGTGTATTCTTTTAGACTAAGAAAATCGCTATTGTAAAACTGATTTGTAAAAATACATTTCCCACCATAGTTTAGGTGCAGGTAAATATTACGAAACATTTTTAATTGTTCTTTTTTGTCGATAATATGATGAATGCTGTTAAGTGGTATGGTGATTAAATCAAATTTATCGTCCAGCTTGAAATCAACCATATTGGCATGAATTAATTTTGGCCCAAGATCAAGTTCTACTGCTTTTTGTTCTAAGATTTCCAACATTTCTTTTGATATATCAAGACCAATGATGTCAATGTCAGATTGAGCAGTAGGGATTAAAACTCTTCCTGTTCCACACCCTAATTCAAGTACGGACGTATTAGATTCTTTGGCTTCTTGTATAAAAAACTGAATTTCTCCTGGTTGATCTTTATAGGTATCTAGGCCATAAATTAGGTCATAATATTTTGCAAAATTTTTAAAATTGTCAGTTTCCATCGAAAACCTTTTGAGGTAATAATTTCATTTCAAGAGTTAAAATAATTATAGCTTTGTCTAAAATAAATCACGGCCGTTGTAGTTTAAAAATCTTTCTTAAAAATTCGATTTATTTCAATTGTTTTGAAGGATATTTCTTAATTGAGTTATCAATATATTACATTTTTCACCATATGATTTCTTATTTTTTTAAACTTTTTATATCACAATTTATAAGACTAATATATAGTTTCTTTTTTCTTGTAGAGGACTTTATTATCCGGTTAAACTTCTAGAATTAAGTAAAGAATAGAGTATATTCACGGCTTTTATATGTATTTGAGATAAGTATATTATTGATATGTTCAAAGTTTATTTGATAGCTAGAAATTCATTTGAAGAAATGGTTCGCCAACCATTATATGTAGTCATTTTTTATGTGATGGGATTATTAATTACTTTAAGTCCCTTATACACATTGTTTGTTTTTTATGAAACCCATCGTTTATTATTAGAGATGGGCATGACAACTATTATGCTGACAGGTATCATGACGGTCTCGTTTTCCGCATCTCATACTTTAACATCCGAGATTCATAAAAAAACAATTTTAGTATTAGCAACTAAGCCAGTTAATCGCTTTCAACTATTATTAGGCAAATATTTAGGAATTGTATTTTGCGGATTTATAATGGTTTTGTTTCATTACATTCTATTAGTATATGTTATACGAATGGGTGCCATTGAAACGTCAGCGTTTAAAATAGATTGGCCTGTTCTTGTTTCTTTGCTTTTTATATTTTTTGGTTCTAACTTTTATGGGTTCTTCCAAAATTATTTTTCTAATAAAAACTTTTGTTCTTCTGCAGTATATGCTACTATATTTTTTAGCCTCCTCTCCTTTTTTATAATTGGAATTTGGGATAAAGAATGGCACTTGTCAGGCTATTGGATGAGATTTAATCCAGAGTTTTTAAAGGGGGTCGTATTAATATTTTGTAGCTTATTGGTTATTTCATCTATCTCACTTTCACTTTCGCCATTTGTTAGCAGGAACGCGAATTTATTTATCACCTTTTGTCTGTTTGCGGTAGGATTGTTTTCTGATCAATTAGTATTGAGTGGTAGTGGTGAAGGAACGATATTCGGCCTTTTTCTCAATGTGATTCCAAACTTCCATGTTTTTCAGATGTCGGATGCAATCATTTTTGACAGAATTATTCCAATGTCATACATGTATTCAGGGGTGACTTATGCTCTGATGTATTTAGTCGGTGTCTTTACAATAGGTTATGTGTTTTTTGATCGAAAGGAATTAGCTTGAAATTCCAAGAGAACGTAACGAATGCTTTAAAGTCATCCATCAGTTTAAGACCTGTTGTTGTAGGTTTAACGCTACAAGTCATATTCTTTGGCTTACATATATTTGTTGGACTATGGACAGAGGTAGAATCTTTATCAACTTCTAGCTATTATATTTTATTCAGTTCAGGTTTCTGGGTTTTAGCTTTCATTCATTTGTATTTAACAAAAAATGCAGCCGATGAGCAAAATGATTTAGAAGATGCTGAGAAATTGCGAAAACAAAAAGGTGGCAAAGGTCAATTATTCTTAACGGATCAATTTAGCGTTGAAAGTGTTCAGCAAAATTTAAAACGTTTTGAAAAATATTTTTTACCTATCTTAAGTATTGTGTTATCTATCTTCTTTTTGCTGTATGGCTGGAATACATTCGAAAAATACAGATATCTTTCAACTTATGACATGCCCGATAACGTGTTTAAAGCATCTGCTTTTTTTGCCTGTTTATCATTTTTTATGATGATTTCAGGACTGTATCTAAGAGGTATCTCTGCAGGTGGCCAAATTTTTATGCGAGGTGCTGCCACCCAACTATTAACATGTGCTTTGCTGGTAGGATTTCAAGCCGGTGCATTAATATGTTTTACGGCAGGAATTATTGAAAGTTTAAAAATTACTTATATCGTAGGATTTGTTTTACCGGCTTTTGTATTTGTTGAACTTATTTTTAATACCATCTTATATATACTCAAACCCGTCCATGGTGATGAAGTAAACTTCCCACCTTACGATAGTCGTTTTTTTCTTCTATTAACATCCACAGGTTCTGCTATTCAATCTCTGAATAAGATGGTTGATTATCAATTTGGTTTCAGTGTATCAGAGACTTGGGTTTATCAGTTATTTAGAAAGTTCGTATTACCATTTGTTGCTTTTCAGGTATTCATTGGTTCTTTTGCTACTTGTTTTGTTTTTATTAATTCCCATGAAGTAGGGGTTGTTGAAAGATATGGTGCGATCTCAAAAGATATAAATAAGAGTACCATTGAACCTGGGTTTCATTTTAAACTACCATGGCCAATTGACATCGTTAAAAGAGTTCCTGTGAAAAGGGTTTTTACAATTGAAATAGGACACGAAGATCACGACCATGAAAAAATGGCAGCAGCTAATTTGTCAGCGGCAGGTCATTATAAAGAAGCCGAATTATTTATTGTTCGAAGAATTAACCCAGATGCGGTGAAAGATGAAAACAAATCGTTATATGAACTGTTGTCTGTCTCCGCTTCTTTGCAATACATTCCTAGTAGAAATAATTTAAGAGATTATTTATATCGTTTTGCAGATAATCCTAACACTACTAGAAATGAAGGTATTGTTGCTGCTTTGGAAAACTTATTGCACATACATATTACTTCTTATTTGAATCAACAAACAATTGAAGGTAGTGTTGGTTTGAGAATAAGTCAATGGAGTAGAGAGTTTTCGATTTATTTTAAAAAAGAAATTAAGAAAGAAATACCCGGGATTGAGATCATAAATGTTAATTTTAAGAACATACATTTCCCGGGTGAATTAAAAGACATGATGCAGAATAGTTTTGATTCTTATGAAAAGGCGAAAGCTACTGTTTATAAAGCCCATGCCATTGCAATTCAAACTATTGCTGTTGGTGAAAAAGAAAAGTTAAGCTTAAATATTAAGCAGGAATTAGAAATCCACAGACGAATGATTGACCTTCGAAATCAAAAAAATTATATACTAAATGTTGGGCAGATTCATAAACAATATCCTGAATTATTTAAGAGCTTTGAATTGTTTTCTTTGTTTGAAGATATATATGCGAAAGCAGATATTGATTTTATATCAAAGGATGCAAAACTAGACATAGAAGACCTCGGTGATGGAAAAGACGAATTGATTATAGGGAATTAATAGAAAGCTAAATTATGAAAAAGAAATCGTTATTAATAGTTGGTGCAATCATTTTTGGTTTGTTGCTAATTAAATTGTCCGTTTTTCAGGTTTCTGAAAATGAAACAGCCGTATCGACATCCTTTGGAAAGGTATTGTATGAGGTCAATGGATATAAGGAATGGTCTGATGTAGATCAAATGGAATCAGGAATATTTTTTAAAATACCATTCTTTCAAAAAGTAAAAAAATATGATAGAAGAATTTATATAAAAGAAATGGTAAATAAAGATCGATTAACAGGTGATGAAAAAAATCTTAATATCAATGTTATGGTTGGCTGGAAAATAGTTAGTCCAAAGCGATTTTATGAGAGCTCCGATAATTTTATCGAGATGGATAGTATTCTTGATAAAAATGTTGAAGGCGTTCTTGGTAGTATTGTTGGTAAGTACCAATTAAGCGAATTTTTCTCAAAAGGTAAGACCAACGTATTAAAAGAAATCGAAAGCTATTTTTTATCAAATAAAAACCAAGAGGATTTGGGATTAAATCGATATGGTGTCAAAATTAAAATGTTTAAAATAACACACATTGGATTTCCGGCAAATGTATTACCAGCTATTTTGGAAAGAATGAAGCAAGAGCGCGAAAGTGAAGCCGCTATTTATATTGCTGAAGGGCAGAAAGAAGCCGCGATAATTCAAGATAAAGCACAATCAAAAGCAAACAAAATGATTTCTGACGCGAGGAGCGCTGCTAAAGATAAAAAATCAAAAGCGCAAAAAGAATTGGTTAACTTTTATAAAGAATTGTCAGAAGATTCTGAGT
The DNA here is from genome assembly GCA_002746535.1 of Planctomycetota bacterium. Classification (GTDB taxonomy): domain Bacteria; phylum Planctomycetota. The sequence goes on along the minus strand of NVWA01000016.1, from coordinate 42,766 downwards.
TGTCTATTTTTTCTAGAAAAATGGAAGCGATTAAGAAAGTCTTCGAAGGTAATGGAAATAAGCGATTTATTTTAGACCCAGAAGAATTCTTGGAAAATTTTGGTAAAAACTCCATGAAAGATAAAAAATAATGCCGGAAGAAATTAAATATCAAAACATTTCAAGTCAGGGTGATATTGCTGTGCAAGGTGCCCTCAAGCTTGGTCTAAATGTGTTGAAGGCCATGATGTTGCTTCTTGTTGGTTTGTGGTTATTTTCTGGTGTTTATAAAGTTGAAAAGGGTGAGGCTGCGGTTACTTATTATATGGGCAAGATACAACCATATAAAGGTCAAAATGTACGTTACGAGGGTTTATATTGGGGCCTTCCAGAACCGTTTACAAAAAAAATCATTGAAAAAGTAAATCAAGCGGTAAATATTGAAATTGATTTATTCGATGTTGAAGACACTACAAATGGTAATATTAATGAAGATCCAATCGTCAAGCACGAACGCCCATTCAATGTAACCAAAGATATGAACCTAATTCATTTATCTTGGAATATTACTTATAAAATCAAAAAGTTTGATTTGTTTATATTAAACTTTTATGAAGAAGGTGACATGAATAAGGGTCATGGTAAAGATAAACCTTGGAGGTTACATGCCTTGAAGCTGATCGATTCAGTTGCAAGAGGAATTATTGTCTCAGAATGTAGTCAATATAATGCAATTGATATTTTAACCTCGAAAGTTAATTTTAATCAAAGTGTCATGGAAAGATTGCAGTTGCAGCTAGATAATTTGAAAACCGGAATTGAAATCATACAGCTAAAGTTAATCAAAGCTAAACCTCCCGTTTCTTTAGAAATTTCTTTTAAAGGGGTGAGCCAGGTTAGAATTAAGATTAATCAAACGTTGACTCAAAGTAGAACCTTTAGCAATAAAATGATTATTCAAACAGAATCAATTGTAAATAAGATTCTTGTTGATGAAGACAATAATATTCGTGAGATGAGAAAAAATGTTGAAACAGAAGCATTAAAATTAAAAGAACTTTTGAAATCTTTTAAAGGTGATCCTAAAGTTAGAAAAAACTATATGGAACAGATTTATTTAAAAACGATTGCGAATATATTGTATAACTCCAAAGTTGAATTCATAAGTAATCAAAAAAGACTTAGATATAAGACAACAATTTTTTCTGAAGATACAAAAAAAGATGAGTAAAACGTGAAAGGCAACCAATAGTTTTGAGTGATACTGCGAACATGATGATTGAGAATAATCCCAAAGAAGTCGCTAGGGCATCTGAGCCTTTGTCTAATCCTGAAGGTGATGGCGTCATCCTTTCTTTAAAATGGTGTTTCATTGGTGTAGGGTTTTTAATTAACTCATTTTTATTTGAAAGTATATTTTCCAATAATGATGCCTCATTAGTTAGTGGATTCGTTGGCGCGTTAATTTTAACAGTGCCAATTGTCAAGAAGGCTATTGAAGATTTAATTTCTGGCCAACATCATATGAATGAGTTAGTTGCCATTGCTGTTGTCGCGTGTTTGACTTTAGAAGATTATCGCACCGCTGGTATTGTGGCATTTTTTATGATCCTTGCTGATTTATTAGAACATAAAACGGCATCAGGCGCTAAAAAAGCTATTGAAAACTTATTGATGTTAACGCCTAAAAAAGCGCGCTTAATTCAAAATGAAAAAGAAATTGAAGTTGAAGTTAAAGAAGTAAAAATTAGTGATCGGATTTTAGTTAGACCCGGGGAACAAATTCCTGTAGATGGTATTATCACCGAGGGCAATTCAGCGATTAATCAAGCAAACATTACCGGTGAATCATTACCTGTTGATAAAGAAAAAGGTGATTCGGTATTTGCCGGAACCATTAATTTATCAGGTGTGCTTTATTTAGAGGTTATAAAGGTAGGTGATCAAACCACATTAGGTAGAGTAAAAGAATTAATTTTAAAAGCTCAAGAGACGCGATTACCAATAATGACCGTTATTGATAAATACATCGGTTGGTATACACCAGCGGTATTAATGATTTCTATATTAATTCTATTCATTACACAAAAGATGGAGCCAGCAATTACAATTTTAATCTTAAGTTGCCCATTAAGTATTATCCTTGCAACACCAACCGCCATGATCGCGGCATTATCAGCGGCATCACGTGTGGGTATTTTAATTAAAGATGTTTTAGATTTTGAAAGAGCTGCTGCTATTACAGTTCTTGTCTTTGATAAAACAGGTACTTTGACGACCGGTAATTTAAGTGTGACAAGGATGAAACCTATAGATGACTTTGAGCCTGCCGAGTTGTTGAAATACACCGCTAGTATAGAAAATATTAGTAACCACCCCGTTGCTAGATCAATTGTTGCTGTTGCAAAAGAAGCGAAATTAGAACTATTAAATGTGGTTGATTCAAAAGAAATTCCTGGTAAGGGAGTTGAAGGTCTTATAGATGGTAAGAGAATTCTTGTTGGAAGATTGCTTTGGTTGAAAGAAAAAGGAGTTGATTGCGCTTTACCCATTGATGAAGGATTGTCAGTTATTCATGTGGCTCTTGACGGTAAAGAAATTGGATGGATAGGTTTAGAAGATAAAACTAGAGCGGAAGCAATAGAGACCGTAAGTAAATTGAAATCATTGGGATTAAGAAAAATAAGTATTTTTACCGGCGACAAAAAAGCAGTGGCTGAAAAAGTTTCTGCTGAATTAGGATGTGACGAGGTATTGTCCGAATGTCTTCCAGAAGAAAAACTTGCTTATGTAAATGAATTAAAAGCTAAAGGTGAAAAAGTCGCTGTAGTTGGTGATGGGGTCAATGATGCCGCGGCTTTGGCTGCCGGAGATTTAGGAATTGCGATGGCATCCGGTAGTGATGTAGCCATTGGTAGCGCCAGTGTCGCCATGATGACTGAAGATTTAAATAAACTACCTTTTTTATTAACTTTGGCTAAACGGACAAGAGCCGTTGTATATCAGAATCTATTATTTGGTTTTATTTTTATATTTGTAGTTGGAAGTTTTGCCGTATTAGAATTTGTTAATCCCATATTAGGTGGTGTGCTTCATTTTTTTAGTTCCATCATTGTCATTTTTAATAGTTTTAGAATTGTTAAAATGGGCGAAGAGTTTGCCCCTTATCGGGTAGAAGTAGATGCGGCATTGCTGAATGCAGAGAATAAAGATGAGTGATGAACCATTACATTCTGAAGAAAACATTGTTGATATCGTCGGTGTATCGAAAATATTCAAAGATTTTTGGGGTCGTCCTAAAGTAAAAGCTGTTCAGGATATTAGCCTAACGATTAAAAAAGGTGAAATTTTTGGATTGTTAGGACCCAATGGTTCCGGCAAATCAACCACTATTAAAATGATGTTGGGCCTTTTAAATACATCTAAAGGCAAGATCGCCATATTCGGACAAAGCCCTCGATCTGCTGATAATAAAAAACGAATTGGATTTTTACCAGAAGAATCATATCTATATTCTTTTTTAACAGCTGAGGAAACATTAAATTTCTTTGGTGGTCTTTATGGACTATCAAAAGCTGAGCGGAAGAGAAGGACTGAAGAGTTAATTAAAATGGTTGGGTTGGATGTTGCTAAAAAAAGAAGAGTGGGTGAATATTCTAAAGGTATGGCTCGACGTATTGGATTAGCACAATGTTTGATAGGTGACCCTGAATTAATAATCTTGGATGAGCCTACAACTGGTCTGGACCCTATTGGCGTAAGAGAAATAAAAGATTTGATCTTGAATCTGAAAAGCCGAGGAAAAACAATTTTATTATCCAGTCATTTGCTTTCAGATGTTCAAGATATATGTGATCGGGTATGTATATTATATGGTGGTAAAATTACTAGCATGGGTAGTCTTGATGAGCTGTTGACTAAAAAAGAAACGATTACTTTTGAGTTGTCTGATGTGAACAAGGAAATGCATTCAGAAATTATTGATTGGTTAAAAAATAAAGGGATATCTTTTAAAGAATCGAATGCTGTTGAAGGCTTAGAGGAATATTTTTTAAGAATAATTAATGAATGGAATAAAGAGTATACTGACGGCGCATCTCAAGGGTCAGCAGCACCTGAGTTTCTCAACAGTGGCGGCGAATCGGCCGTTATCAGTGAGTTGGTGAAAGAAAATGCGAAAGCTATTCCTGAAGAGGTTAAGGAAGAAGTTAAACCTGAGGAGCATGTTATTAAAGAAATGATCAAGAATAATTCGGTAAATGATACAACAGAAAAAAAGAAAAGTTCTGTTGACATGGATTTGATTGATCAATTAACCAGCAAAAAAGATAAAAATCAAGAGTAAATTAACCAATGTGGCCTATTTATTGGATTGCTAAACATACTATTTCGAAGGCTATTCGTTCTAAAATTAGTTTTGCAATATTCTTTTTATTATTAATGATCTTGGTGGTATTGCCTAATCATTTGCAATCTGATGGCTCGGTTGAAGGTAGTGTTAAAATATTGCTAATGTGGACAATGGGAGGCAGCTTACTTCTGCTAAGTCTTTTTACATTGTTTACTATGATCACTGCCATTCGAAGTGATATAACAGAGAAACAAGTCTTGACCCTTGAAGCTACTCCAGCACATCGATGGAAAATTTTGATTGGTAAATTTATAGCAGTTATGATTATTAATTTTGTCTTAATATGCTTTGTTGGCGGTACTTCATATTTAAATATTATTTTAAAATTTAATTCATTAGAAGCTAAATACAAAAACGCAGAAGCCATTTTAAAGAAAGAGCCATATGATGAGAAGTCTTTGGAGATTAAAAGAGACTATCATGTGCTCAAGCAAGATGTATTGTCGGCCCGCTATTCAATAGAAGACTATTATGATGTTCAGGAATTAGTCGATAACGATGTGTCCATTTTATTAAAGGGTGGTAATTTAGAAGGCTCTGAAGAAGAGTATAGAAGAAAAAGAACAGCTGATTATTCTAAAAATGAATTTTTTTATGTTCCTTCTGGGAGATTAAGTGCCCGGCCTATTGTATTTAAGAATGTGCCAAAACCTCCGCCAGGCGTTTTATACTTTACCTTTAAATATAATTTATTCTCATCGCAAAATATGAATGATCGTATCCTTGGGGTTTGGACAGTTTTTATAAAAGGAAAGTATTATAATTCCAAATCTAAACAGATTGCGGTGTTTAAGGTGGACCATCCAAGTGGTCAATACAAGTCATTAAGATTTCCATGTAAAGATATAGATAAAGATTCTTCATTGTTCTTCATGTTTAATAATTTTGGTCCAAAAGAAGTATTAAAAAATAGGAACAAAACTTTTAAAGTTCTTGTTCCCTTTTCGACATTTGAATTAAACCTTACTAAAGCTTGTCTGTTAATCTATTTCAAGTTAAGTTTAATTGCCTGTTTAGGTGTCTTCTTATCTAGCTTTTTGTCTTTTCCTGTGAGTGTTTTCATGGGTTCGTGTTATATCTTTTTTAGTTATGTCCATGAATTATTTTCACGAGCAGTAAGAAGTTTGCAGCCTTTTAAACAAACGAAAGATTCAGTTGTTCAATTAAATTATTTTGATAATTTATTAACAGAGTTCTCATTTTTTATTGTAAGAATATTCCCTGATTTTCATGATGGGTCGGGTGATAATTTAGTCAATGGTGAATTCATTTCTTGGTTAATTTTGGTGGATGATATTGGTGCTAATGTTATTTTTCGAGGTGGCATTCTATTATTACTAGGAATAGTTATATACCATTACGTAGAAATGGGAAAGGCGGTGGTAGATGATTAAGCGGATTATACTATTAGCTGCTGCCTTTAGCTTGATTTACGCGAGTAATTTTCAATTAAAAGAAATGCATAAGATTCGTGCAAAAGAAAAATTAGTTCCATTTAAATTGGATGTTGGCGATTCTCCGGAAATTGTAATTGCTAATAAAATGATGGGTGGATTTAAAGGTGTCATCATTCTTCTCTTATGGCTACGAGCAATTAATTTGGAAGAGGATGGCAAATATTTTGAATTAATTCAACTTTTTGATTTGATTGGAAAATTGGAAAACCGTATTGGTAGTGTGTGGACATATGCTGCCTGGAACATGAGCTATAATATTGCTAAAGAGATGCCATATACTAAAAGTAAATGGAAATGGATCAAGGCAGGTATTGGTTTAATTAAAGATAAGGGCCTAATTTATTGTGCAAGGGATAGTAAGCTTTATGAGCAATTAGCTTGGCTCTATTATAATAAAATTGGTGGAATCTCTGATACGAATAGTCCATTATATAGAGAGTATTTTGCAAAAGAAATGCATTATATCTTTGGAGAATCTCCTGAATTTAACGAAATGCTTGCTGTTGAAAAGAAATTAGAAAACATTTTAATTAATGAAACAGCCAAAGAAATTTATCAAATATATTTTTCAAATGAAAATGATAGAAATATTTATTTTAAAATAATTGCAACTGAACTTGATCCAGATGAAAAGTTTATTCGATTTGAAGAAAAATTTGGAGAGTCTCCCGAGCTTAAAAAATTGGTTTTATATTATCGAAGGAAGATGATTCAGGACTACCGAATTTCAATTCCAATAATATTAAAAATGGAAAAGACCTATGGTCAGTTAGATTGGAGAAGTAGTTATTCTCATGGATTGTACTGGACAATATATTCAAAAGAGGAGATTTATAATGATCATATTTCTCTAGATAGAATGGAAATGTATAATTTAAAGACAATGTATGATTACGGTTACATATACCAATTTACCAATAAAGACGGAACCATTTCATTTCATTTTGGTCCTGACCTTGATAGAGCTAAAATGGTCCATCAGCGTTATATTTTTTTCATGAATAAATATCCAAAAAACATGAAATCTCAGACATTCTATTCGGCACATCATTTTTTTATACAAAATGTTGTTAGTGAGCTTTTAGTTCGCGGTGATAGGGAGCAGGCCGAAGAGTTTTTTAATGCTGGCAAGCCATATTTCAATATGGAGTCTACTCCAGAGAAGTTCAATGACTATGTTCTTAAAACATGGAAGATATCTCTTAAAGATCAAAAGCTTGAAGAGCGAATTGCTTTTGTGTATGCTTCCATAACAAGATATTATATTGATAAATTTGTTCATCAAAAATATAAGAGTAAGCAAAATAAATTACAAAAGTTTATCATTAAAAACTATAAGAAATTTAAGGAAAAAGAAAAAGAGGGACAATATAAACTTCAGGAAACTTTGGAAGAAACCATAATTTTTGCGCTCCAACGTTATTTAAGAAATGTAAATGAAGAGCAATTAAATAAAAAATACATTAAACGTTTTGAAGAAGAAATTAAACGTTTGGAAAAAATTGTTCTAGACCGACAAAAGTAGTTTTCTCATAAAATACTATCCTTGCATATATAATTCAAATCTAGTCTCTTTTTAGATACAAGCTGTATAGATAAATTATATTACTATTTTAATTTAAATAATTTACACTTTAGCTTTTAAAAATTAAGTTATAAAATCAAGTTTAAGCATAAGGGGAATTTCGTGAAGTTTAATTTTTCAGATAAAGAATTTATTGAAGAAGTAGATTTATCAAATCCAAATTATAACAATGCAAGTAGTTTGTATAAGCAAAAAAAATACCAAGAAGGGGCTGAAGAAGTAGCCGAAGTGTTATTTAGTACTTCAGTTTCACATCCTTTATTGTCAGATGATATACCCTGGATAAGTGATTATTTAAATAAAAACTTTCCAAAGCAGATCAAAGAAATGGTATCGATAGCAGACAGTACTTTTTTAAAAGACATTCCAACGAAACCTAAAGATGTTAATCAGGAAAAATTCAATCTTGTCTATAAGGGAGTTGCTAATACTAGAAAGAAAAGATGTAGTGCGGCCTATAATGTGATTCGACTTTTCCATATTACCGGGAAAAAGAAATACCTTGAAGGGTTCATAAAGCTCGTGCACAATTCTATTGAGTCCTTACCTGAACTGCAAGAAGGTCGACATGCCCCTGCTTTTAGTTGGCACTCATTTGCCTATGGACGTGTGCCTGGTCATGATACGGGTCACATTGGAGAAGAACTAATGATGGCATTCCCTTTTTTCAAAGATCATCTCAATAGTAAGGAAAAATTATTTTTAGCTAAAGTTTTCTTTCAATTAGCTAGATTTAATTATTTCGCTGCTGGTAAGGATGCAATGTTTAATATTCCATTGCATTTAATTTCAACAACACATTTGGTTGCTGGAATATTTAAAGATTTTAAGCAATCTTCCAAATGGTTAAAATGGGCAAGATCAAGAATAGCAGATGATTTCACGAGTAAATACAATGTTAATGAAGAAGGCTACTTTAAAGAAGGGGTTGGTTACCAACGAGTTGTTCATAACCTTCTCATAAAAAATTTATATTACTGGAAAGGCACTGGTGATAAAATCCCATCCAAACTTTGGAAAAACGTTGAGAAATCGTTTGAATTTTCAAGTATGATTTGCAGAAATAATGGCATTGCCCCTTTGTTGGCTGATACCGGTGTTTATTCTCATCATGAAGGGCATACCGCCCATAATGAAATGCTGCATTTGGCGGCCGTGTTTTTTAATAGACCTGATTTTTTAAATAGAACAGGGTTCTTTGATAGAAGTGAAGCCCATGAAATATTATTTTGGGAGATGGGAAAAAAGGGAATTCAGCACTGGCACAAAATGAAAAAGCCAAAATTCAACCAAAAGATACAAGGGTGTTATGCTTTTAATAAAAGTGGATATCAGATTTTAGGTGCCGGTAAAGGATTGGATTCTGTAGCACTAAATTTAACATATGCTTTAAATATTAATCATGCACATAATGATGTTGGTTCTTTAGATGTATGGGGATATGGACGACCTTTGATTACAGATCCGGGTTTTTCTGGATACAATATTATTTCCCAAGCGCATGACACCATTGGAGAAAGCCATAGTATGGTAACGCTTGGTAGGTACAAACCTTTAGGCCCGCGATTAGAAGGCTCGAGTTGGACGAAAACTACCCAAGTAATTCACAGCCCATCAATTAATTATGTGACTGCGATCAATAACTTACATGAATCTCATTCAATCATAAGAACCGCTGCATTAATTGGTAAAGTAAAAAATAATGAGATGGATGAACCTTTCTGGATAATTCTTGATACGGTTAAACGTTCTAAGAAATGGCCAGGCAAAACAGAGCCCTATGAAATCGTTGACAATAGATTTCATTTCAATGCACCCGAATCAGAATTGGGTGTTGATCTAAAAAACTTGACGGTTTGGTCGAAACATTCAGATAAAATTAAAAACTTAAACCGATATGCCGGAGAAGATCTTTTTTTTGCGAGGCAATCCACTAGTTTTAATTTCAAGAACTATGTGGCAGCCAATCATGATACTGACAGCAATGCTAATATTCAAGTAACAGCAATTGGTGAAGAAAATAATCAAGATTATGCGTTGGGCATGAAACTTCTCACGAGCTTTACATGTCAGTATGGTGGTAGAGTAAAAAGACCGGCTGTTCAATTTTCCTATAATGGTGAGTTGCCGTTTACATGTGCTTATGTATTATTTCCTTTCAAGGGGATCAAAAGTAAAGCTCCCGTAAAAATAACTGGATCTCATTTAAAAAATGAAATTATTATAGAGGTTAATGCTCGAAAATTTAAAACAGTAATTAATCTTAAGTCTATTAGAACCTCGAAGCCAATCATAACCTACAAGCAATCTTAAAGCTAATTACGGCGAAAGATCTTAGAATTTAATAGAGGTTTTTCGCCCAGAAGATTGAATTGCTCTTTCAATAAAAAACCAAAATTAATTTGCATATAGACCTCTTCGTATTATGTGTAGAATTGAAATATGTAATTGTAAATTTCGGGCAAATTTAGCATTTTTAAAGCTGATTGTTACATTAAAGTTCTAAATATTAGAACTTTATGCTTGCAACATAGTTCTAATATATAGAATTAATATGAAATACTCTTAAAAGGATGAATTCTTGAATAACACACTTTCCAATGGATTAGATTTATTATTAATTTTAGCAAGTTCCGCTAAGCCATATCAATTAAGTGAAATTGCCAATCAAATAAACTTACCAAAAAGTCATGTTCACAGACTTTTACAAACATTAATAGAACACCAATATGTTGAACAAGCTAGCCAAAGGCGTTATCAAATTGGAATTGGCGCTTTGCGATTAGGTCATGCTTTGTTGTCTCAAATTCCAATTAGACAGTATGCTCTACCGATTATGCAAAAAGCTGTTCAATCTATCAAGCGCCCATTAACTTTGGCTTTGCCTTTTGGTCATGAAGGTATTACCGTGGTTTACGTTACACACGACGGTATTGTTCGCGACACCTTAGATTCTTTGGGTTCCGTCTTAAATTCTTATTCATCGGCATGTGGAAAGTTATTCTTTGCTTTTATGAAAAGATCACCGCGAGAAGAATTACTTAAAGACATGATCTTTGAGAAAAGAGGACCAAATACTCATATGACCATTAGTAGTTTAAAAAAAGATTTAAATGAAATTAAACGAAAAGAAATATCAATTAGCTTTTTGGAGAACGGACAAGATGTTGTTGCAATGGCTTTGCCAGTAAAAAATGATGAGGGTATTGTTGTGGCTGCCCTTGGCTTATCAGACTGTGAGAAAGACTTTCCTAAATCAAAATACAAAAGTGTAATTAATCAATTGCAAAAAAATGTAAAAATTATCGAAAAGTTTTATGCCAAGGAGCCAAGTTATGTCACAAGTAATTGATGTTGAAATATCATCTTTAATCACTAAGAAGCATATAGCGCAATTTAATGACGATGGTTATACTTTAATTAAAAATGTCTTTTCAAGCAAAGAAATCAATCAATTGGCTATGGCATTTGATCGATGGAAAGAATTTGGTAATTTAATTGGACGAACTTGGAGAAAGCAAAATACAATTGTTTGGATTGAGGATTCAGTCGTCAGAGGAATGCAATGGCCATCCTATCATGATTCCGTCATGGCAAAATTTCGTCTTGATACTCGTTTACTTGAGATTGTAGAACCGTTTATTGGAAACAACCTAAAGCAAATAATAAATCAATTGCACTGGAAAATGCCTGGTTCAAAAATCTCATGGCCATTGCATCGAGATGTTAGGTCTCGTCAACCAGTCGAAGCCTTTAAAGATTTATTTAGTTCTTGGGTCCAAACTGGAATCGCTATAGATCACCATCGTGAAGAAAATGGGGCTATGTTTGTTGTGCCAGGTAGCCATAAAGATTTCCCTGCCGACGCAAATGATCAGTCTTTGTATTCTGCCGTAAGTTATAAAAATGATCCAAGAATAAAACCACTGATAATGGACCCTGGCGATGTTGTCATTTGGAATGCGTTTGTAGTTCATGGAGGTGGTTTTAATTCTAGTAATTATCTAGATCGTCGATTTTATATTAATGGATATGTAAAAGCTGAAAATTGTACCCGCGGTGAGTGGGCTTGGAAAAATGGTAGATCTGTACCCTTAACTGAAGATAACGCTTTAATCCAATTTGAAAAAGTTAATGAAGTAAAAGAAGCATTTTATCCGGAAGATCGAAACATTAGTGAATATGTAATTGATTAAAATTAAAGTCAGTTGTCGTAAACTTTAAACATTTTGACATGTTTTATTGTGACTTCCATAAAAATATCGCCCACTGAATGGTATCCTAATTTTTCATAAAATGGAATAGCGTGTTCTCTCGCATTTAATTCAAATTGTTTGAAGCCTTTATTGATAAAAAAGGTTTCAGCGTAGATCATCATTTGCTTGCCTAAACCTCTCGATTGATATTTTTCAGAAACAGCCATTTGTCTTATTTTCATAGTTGTTTTATCTTTTTCGGTACCAACTAAGCAAGCAATGATTTCTTCATTTTCAAAGGTTCCAAAATGGTAGTTATTTATTTCATTGCTAAGATCATCATCAGATAAATCAAGACCAAGTGGTTTTCTTAATAGATCATTTCGAAATTTAAAAGCTTTGTGATAATCATTTGAGTTGAAGGTAATAAGCTTGATGGTTGTGGTCATTAAAAATCATCCAATGAAAACTGATCAGGTTTGATTTGTTTGAGAAGTTTCCATGTATTGATTGGTTGATCATCAATCATAACTTCTGGTTTCGGAAGAAATGCTTCGAAATATTTTTCGATACCAAGTTCTATAGCAATGTCTTTTGCATAGATTGCTCCACCGGTGGACCAACAGTAAAGGAGATGTCCTTTTTTTGAAAGGTCACTGATGTTATCAGAGATATGATTGATCGGAGTTCTTTTTTTTAGATAGGTGGTTATTAAAGTATTGTCAACATCTATGTATATTACGCTCATAAAGATCCCTTTATTGAATTAAGCCATAAATGAATTATAGAATTAAAAGTAACTTTTTTCGATAATATTTATTCTTAAATTTAATCTAAATTCGATAGATTATTTGATAAGTGAGCCTTTATAAAGTTTATTTTTAATTGTAAAAGCTTAGTTTGGTTGTGTATGTAAAATGATGTCCGTTCAATAAATGAGAAATCATTTTATTTAATGCTTTTAATTTTTGGTAAGTTAAGTTTGATCTTGCGAGTCTAAGCTTTAGGCTATAATTTCAGCTTTACCTCCCGAAAGGTCTATATATGGATGAGATTTTCAAGGCTTTATTCTTAATCGTAAATTTACCCTATACTATTTTATTGGGTTTTACGATGATGTATTGGACAACAATAATCCTTGGCTTCATAGATGTGGAAGCATTTGATGTTGATACCGAAACAGATGTCGAAATTGAACTTAATGCGGATATTGATGGTGGCCTCTTTAAACAAATCCTATTGTTTTTTAATATTGGTGAAATCCCAATCATGGTGCTGTTTAATATATTTACCATATTTTTATGGTTCTTTGGACTGACAGCAAATCATTATTTAAATGCTAGTAATTCAATTTTCATTTCCGTAATAATTCTTGTACCAAACTTTCTTGTATCTGCGATGTTTACGAAGTACTGCTCAATACCATTCAAGAAATTATTTAAAGCATTAAATAGCGGTACTGAACACGAAGAAGTTATTGGCCAAATTGGTGTCGTAACTTCTCTTAAAATCACAGAGGAATATGGCCAAATTGAATTATTAACAGGAGAAAGTGGCGTAGTAAAATTGAATGTTGTTTGTGATGAAGGTGATGAGTTTAATAAAGGTGATGAAGTAATTGTATATAGCACTAAAGATAATAAAGATGATTTGTTTATAGTAACAAAATCAGATATTAACAGAATTGGAGATTAAGATGGACTTTTTAAGCGGAATGACCATTGCAGTTATTGTATTTTTCGTAGTTTCAGTAATTGTAATTGGGCTGGTGATTGTTAAATGTTTTATGAAGATTGTTCAGGGGACAGCCTTGGTTAGAACAGGAATGGGTAAAACAAAAGTTTCATTTAACGGAATTATGGTCTATCCTGTAGTGCATAGACACGAAATTATGGATATCTCTTTAAAGCGAATAGAGATTGTTCGATTGGGGAAAGATGGGCTAATCTGTAAAGACAATTTGAGAGCAGATATTAAAGTTGCCTTTTTTGTTCAAGTCAGCAAAAATGAAGAGGCTGTGATCAAAGTTGCTCAATCAATTGGTTGTAAAAGAGCTTCTCAGCAAGAAGCTTTAGAGGAGTTGTTTGATGCCAAATTCTCAGAAGCCTTAAAATCAGTAGGTAAACGATTTGATTTTATCGATTTGTATAATTCCAGAGAAAAATTTAGAGATGAAATTCTCAAAGTTATTGGCAAAGAATTAAACGGTTATATTTTAGATGACTGTGCCATTGATTATCTAGAGCAAACGGATTTAGAGCATTTAAGTCCAGATAATATTTTAGATGCAGAAGGCATTAAAAAGATAACTCGTTTGACCGCAGCCCAATCAATTCTTTCGAACGATATTGAGAATGAAAAAGAGAAAAAAATTACCCAACAAAATGTTAATGCTCGGGAAGCGATCCTTGAAATGGAAAGGCAATTAGCCGAAACGGAAGAAAAGCAGAAACGTGAAGTAGCTAATGTGAAATCTAGAGAAGAGGCTGAAATTGCTAAAGTTGACGAAGAAGAAAAACTAAAGTCTGAGCGAGCTCGGATTTCTACGGAAGAAGAGCTGCAAATAGCCGAAGAAAATAAACAACGGCAAGTTATTGTGGCGCTAAAGAATAAAGAAAGAACTCATGCGGTTGAAACGGAACGAGTCGAAAAAGACCGTCAGTTGGAAATAACTGAAAGAGAAAGAATCGTTGCTCTGGCGGATATTGAAAAAGATAAAGCCATTGAAATTGAGAAGAAGCTTATCCAGGATGTCATTAAAGAACGAGTCATGGTTGAAAAGCTTGTTGTTGAAGAAGAAGAAAAAATTAAAGATACTCGCGAATTTGCTGCTGCTGATCGAGAGAAAAAAGTTGCCATTACAGATGCAGAGAGAATGGCTGAACAGGAACTAGTAAAAGATATCACAGCAGCGGAAGCTGAGAAAAAGTCTTCGGTCTTTAATGCTGAAAAAACATTGATTGACGCTGATGCTAGTGAAAAAGCCGCTATGAAAAAAGCTGATGAAATGAAAGTTTTGGCCGAAGCCTTAACCGCTGAAGAAGCTGCCGTTGGACTTGCTCAAGCACAAGTCATTGAAGCTAAAGCCAGTGCCATGGAAAAACAAGGTGTGATGGAAGCTCTTGTCATGGAAGAAAAATTTAAAGCCGAAGCTCAAGAAGGTCTTTCGGAAGCGAAAGTTATTGAAGCTAAAGCAATTGCATTAGAGAAACAAGGTCTTGTAGAAGCTCATGTAATGTCTGAGAAGTATAATGCTGAAGCTTCTGGCATTGAGCACAAAGCTGAAGCGATGAAGCTTTTTGATGATGAAAGTCAATTTCATGAGCAATTCAAATTGCAGTTAGAGAAAGATAAAGAAGTTGAGATCACTGAATTGCACATTCAGAAAGATATTGCAATAGAACAAGCTGAAATTCTAAAAGAAGGTTTACGAACAGCTAAAATTGATATTGTCGGTGGTGATACAATGTTCTTTGACAAGTTGATTAACTCTATCACAACGGGTAAGTCAATCGATAGAACGGTTGATAACAGTAAAGTCTTAACAGATGTGAAACAAACATTCTTTAACGGTGATCCAGCATACTTTAAAGACCAATTAAGTAAATTTGTTGATCAGTTTGGTATGAGTTCTGAAGATCTTAAAAACATCAGTCTATCAGCCTTGATTGGGAAGCTTATGACCAAGTCAAAAGATAAAGGTACGACGAGTTCGTTAGAAGGCATTTTAGATTTTGTACAAAATAACGGTCTGGCGGATAAAGCCGCCAGCTTATTAAATCTTTAATCAGATTCATTACAAGTGAGGCATAATCTTTGACTATGTCTCTTTTAATTCTGAAAAGAAGTTTAATTTGAGAAAAATTTTAATTGAATTATCACCGTTAGGTAAATTATGGCGACTGAAGAAATAATTGATCAAAATGAAAAGGCCGATGGCATTCAGCTTGATAGTGGAACCTATGAGATTATTAAAAGTAGGCTTGACAATCATGGTGAAACCCTAAGAGGCAAACTTCAAGAACTTAATAGCAAGCGTAAAGAAGTCTTTGGGTCAATTGCGACTGAGCTATTAAAGACTGAAAGAATTACGACTGATAATAACTGTATCCCTCGAGATATGATTTCAATCGGTGGTTTTTTTATTTTTGGTTATAATGTTCATGTAGGGTTGAAGTCAGAACTTCATCCAGAAGACGTCTTAAGTGTATACAATTTTGATGATCATTTGTTTCACAAGACGGAGCATGATTTCCTTAGTCATGAGCCTTTTAGAGAAGATTTTAAAGAATTATATAAATACTATAAAAACACGACATTTGTAAAATTTTCTATTCTTGGGCCCTATCTTTATGCCGTATTCAGAATTGGTAAAAGCGTTGGAGATGTTAAGGTCTTTAAATGGCAAATAGATGGCGAGAATTTAAACTATGAGGGCAATCGTTCTGAGGCTGAATTTAAATATCCTGTACAACATGAATTTGAATGGATAAGAACCCATCGTGATTTGCATCGATCAGGTGACCACCCGCATGTATCCATTGAAGATCGTTTATTTGTTGAAACTGTTGGTGGTGACCTTACTATTAAAATTGAAGACAACACAGAGTCGGGGGAAGGGATTTATTCTGAAGCCGTTGAGCAGGTTGATCAAACCTTAGATGATGCCGAATATTTTTATACGATCATTGAAAATATTATTCTTTTAAAGATTAGACCCTACCAAGAAGATAAATTTAGATATTTTGCTTATAGCGAAAAAGCCAAGAAGGTCGTGCGCGTCGATAGTGTAGAGGACTCTTGTATTCTCTTGCCCGATAATCACGGTATTATTTTTTCGAATGGTTATTTTCTTCAAAATGGCGATCACAAATCATTTGAAAATGAAACAACAGGTTTGATCTTTGAAAAGCGTGTCGCATCACCCAATGGTGAAGATTATTTATATGCATTTTATAATCGGGAATTGGGCATATACATTTTAATGTCCTATAACTTGATTGAGCAGCAAGTTGAAACGCCGATTATATGTAATGGTTATTCAATTTTCTCTAATGGTGAAATGCTGTTCTTTAAAACAGAAGAAAACCCTCAGAAGCATCACACGGTTCAAATTTGGCAAACACCTTACACTGGTGATGATTTTGTACAAACAACTTCAACGGATTCGTTTTTATTCAAAATTGGCAATAAAGATCTTGTCGGTGGTATGGCTGAGATGTATGAAATCTTAACTCTATTGAATAAGGGCGAAGCCTATGAAGGCGTCTATGTTGATATTGTCAAAAAGGCTGGAGATATTCTTGATTCTTATTTTTGGTTAGACAAAGAAGATACCTTATTCCTTAATAAACCAATTGAGTCCATCAAGGAAGCTGCCGGCAGTGCTGTTGATGAATTTGAAAAAGTCTTAAAGCTCAGGCTGAATGCAACTTCTACAGAAAAAGAAATTCGCAAAAAAGTCGATCAGCTCACAAAAGATATTCAATCAGCACCTAAAAATGATATTGATCCATTTGTTACTAATTTAGCCGCTCTACGTGCATTGCGCGGTGAAGTCATCTCTTCGAAAAGTGTTCGTTATATTAATATTCAAGCATTGGAAGAAGCTGAAAAAATAATTACTGAAAACACCGAGAAGCTTTCTCAGCAATGTGTGCAGTTTTTATTGGAGCCAAAATCTCTTGATAAATACAAAGATAAAATTACTGAAATAAATGAGAAGATTGAAACTGTTAAAAAAGGTATGGATGCCAAAGAGCTTGAAGCAAATATCAAACAATCTTCTAATGAATTAGAAATGCTAATCGATATCGTCAGTAATTTAAAAATTGATGATCCAACCCAAACAACTCAAATAATAGATAGCATTTCTTCGATCTTTAGTTCCGTTAATCAAACTAAAGTTAAAATAAAAAATAAGAAGAAAGAACTTTTAAGCTCCGAAGGTATTGCTGAATTTAACTCTCAATTAAAATTGATGAGCCATAGTATCATAAATTATTTAGATGTTTCTGATACACCGGAAAAATGTGACGAGTACATGACAAAGATCATGGTTCAGATCGAAGAGTTAGAAGGCAAGTTCTCAGAATTTGACGAGTTTATTATAACTCTCACGGATAAAAGAGAAGAAGTCTTAAATGCTTTTGAAACTAAAAAAGTCACACTGCAAGATGCTCGTAACAAGAAAGCCACCTCTTTATTAAAAGCTGCTGATCGCATTCTAAATGGTATCAAGCACCGGGCTAGCCAGTTCACAGAAATCAATGAAATCAATGGCTATTTTGCTTCTGACTTAATGATTGAGAAATCACGCGATATTATCGCTAAGCTTTCTGATCTTGGTGACATGGTCAAGTCTGATGATTTGCAAAGCCGTTTGAAATCATTGCAAGAGGAAACCGTCAGACAATTAAAAGACCGCAAAGAATTATTCGTCGATGGCGAAAATATTATTCGTTTGGGTAAACATAATTTTACGACAAATACACAAGAATTAGATTTAAGTATCGTGCAAAAAGATGATGAAATGTTTTTCCATCTTGCCGGTACTAATTATTTTGAAGAGGTGACCGATGAAGCCTTCCTGAAAACAAGAGAAGTCTGGTCGCAAGATATCGTATCTGAAAATACAGAAGTATATAAAGGGGAGTATCTCGTATTTAAATTTTTGGAAGAACTTAAAACACAAGATCAATCTGAAATTACGGGCTTATTAAATTTACCTGAGGATGAGTTTTTAGATAGGTTGCAACATTTTATGAGTGATCGTTATGAAGAATCATATACCAAAGGGTTGCATGATCTTGATGGCGCAAAGATACTTAAGGAATTGTTAAGGCTACACATTGGTATTGGATTGTTAAAATTTGACACTCAATCACGTGCCATGGCGAGTTTCTTTTGGTCTCATTTTATTGATGATGAAACGAAAGAAATGGTTTTGTCGCAATTGCGTGGTTTTGGCTTGATGAATGAATTATTTAGTAGCCATAAGAAGCAAGAGAAATATATTTTTCATATTGCTGAATTGCTAAAAGAATGTACGGATCTTGTTTATTATTTTGGCGAACAATATGTTGATCAAGCGGCGGAATATTTATTTGAGCAATTGCAAAACGGTGAAGTCTTTGTTTTGTCGAAAGAAGCAAAAGACCTTCAGGGTGCTTTTTTGAAATATTTAAAATCACGTCATTACAATGATAAGTTTACAAAAGCAATTGAAGAGTTGAGCCCACAGGCGGGAAGTCAATGCCAGTTGAGTCGAGATTGGTTAGAAGCTTTTATCGATTCTGAAAATGAATCTATTGACGAGCGTTATATTGATGAAGTTGCCGTAGCAATTACACAAGGTGATAGTGCGAAATATAAATTAGTTGATGTCTCCATTTCTACTGAAGTCGAGGGCATCACTGGCAGTCACAAAGTTATCGAAGATGGAAAATATTTCCTTAATTATAATTTATTTACTTTGAAAATGCGTGAGTTTGAAGATGTCACTGTAAAAGCATTTAATGAATACCGTAGCTTAAAAGCTCAGCTCATTGAAGACGAAAAAGAGTTGATGCGACTAGATGAGTTTAAGCCGCGTGTATTATCATCGTTTGTTCGAAATAAATTAATTGATGAAGTTTACTTACCAATGATTGGTGATAACTTTGCCAAACAAATGGGTGCGGCTGGAGACCAAAAGCGTACAGACCTAATGGGTATGTTATTATTAGTTTCTCCACCAGGTTATGGTAAAACAACCTTAATGGAATATATTGCCAATCGGTTGGGCTTGACATTCATGAAGATAAATGGCCCAGCTCTTGGTCACGAAGTCACATCTTTGGATCCTGCAGATGCTCCAAATGCTAGTGCAAAACAAGAAGTTGAAAAGTTAAATTTATCTCTCGAAATGGGTGATAATATTATGATCTATTTAGATGATATTCAGCATTGTAATCCAGAGTTTTTGCAGAAGTTTATTTCCTTGTGTGATGGTCAAAGAAAAATGGAAGGTGTTTATAAGGGCAAAAGTAAAACCTATGATCTTCGTGGACGAAAAGTTGCGGTTGTCATGGCGGGTAACCCATACACCGAAAGTGGCGATAAATTTCAGATTCCAGATATGTTAGCCAACCGTGCTGATACTTACAATTTAGGTGATGTTGCTGGGGATAGTGAAGAGGCATTTAAATTATCTTATGTAGAAAACAGTTTAACCTCTAACCCCGTTTTAAATAAATTAGCGAGTTCAAGCCAAAAAGATGTTTATGGTATTGTCGACATTGCTGAAAAAGGAAGTCGTGATGGAGTTGAATTTGTGGGTAATTATTCAGTCGAAGAAATTGATGAGTATGTGAATACCATGAAAAAGATTCTGCGGGTAAGAGACGTAATCTTAAATGTGAATAAGAATTATGTCAGTTCAGCGGCCATGCAAGATGATTATAGAACCGAGCCACCATTCAAGTTGCAAGGTTCTTATCGAAATATGAATAAGATCGTAGAAAAAATTGTATCCGTTATGAATGACGAAGAATTAGAAGCACTTATTGACAATCATTATGAGAATGAAGCGCAAACATTAACAACAGGTGCAGAGTCAAATCTTTTAAAATTTAATGAGATTAAAGGTACGATAACTGAAGAGGAAAGCGATCGTTGGTCAGCGATAAAAAGAACTTTTAAGAAAAAACTTTCGATGCAAGGTATTGAAGAAGGTGATAAGGTCGGCCAGGTTATTTTGCAGATCAGCAATTTGTCCGAAGGAATTGAATCAATTAAAGATGCCTTGCTGAGTAGCCAAAATAAAAAGCCAAAAGAAAACCAAACGGAATTAATTACACTGCGTATGGTAAGCCAAATGGAAAATATGGTAAATGGTTTTAAGGAAGGGATTGTAGAGGGCTTTGGGAGTTTGCCTGTTACTGAGCCGCCAAGTATTGAAATTAAAAACAGAATGCCATTGGCTTTTGTCAATGTCTTGAACCATCAAGTTAATTTGATGGAAACATGGATGAAATCATTATATGATTCGTCTAAAGGTCATACAAAAGAGCTAAAAGAACTGAAGGCGACCATAAAAGATGCTAATCAAGATTTTGATAAATTGCTAGCGAACATTAAGGCAAAAAATAAAAACAAAGACTTTGATCTAGATGATGACGATGATGAAGAGGCGTAAATTTATTTAATACGTTTCTTTAAGTTTATTAATTGATTGAAAAAAAATATCGATGAATAAAGAATTAAAACTATTCCCAAATTATCCAACTCCCGTTGCAAATGAATTGTGTATTCGTGCATTAGGCATTTCAGAATCTATGAACAAAAGTTTTGTTCGGCGTACGCAAGGTACCGGTGATTATTTGTTTATGATGTTTTGGAACGAGGTTAAGCTATCGACGTTAGATGAAGAATTATTAATCCCAAGTAATTCATTAGTTATTTGGGAGCCCAGCGATTCCCATTTTTATGGAAATGAAGAAATTGTGTGGTCACACTCTTGGTTGCATTGTGATGGAAGCTTGATTAAAAAAACATTGAAGCATTTAAAACTACCCACAAAAGTTCCTATTCGTTTTGAAAATCCAATATTTTTTGATCAATATTTATTAAATTTATATCATGAAGTGGTAAATGAATCATTAGTGGATCCAAGTATCGTTCGCAGTTTAATTGAGATATTTTTGAGAAAGATATCCAACAGTCACATGGGAGCTAAAAAAATTCAAACCCCGTCAAAGTTTCAATCTATCAAAGAATATTTAGTTCAAAATTATGATCAGAGCATTCAGTTGGAAGAATTAGCTGAAATGGCCCATTATTCTGTACCCAATTTTTGTGTAAAATTTAAAGAGTATTTTGGAGATTCTCCAATCAATTATTTATTAGCACATCGTTTGAAGGTCGCGACCTATTTATTAACCGACACTCAAAAAACAATTTCTCAAATTTCAAATGAAATTGGTTACGAAGATGAGGCTTACTTCTCTCGTATTTTTAAAAAACGTTATGGTGCAAGCCCACGAAATTGGCAAAAATCAAAATTAAAATTGTAAGATACTGTTTATTTTGTTTTTTGTGATTTGATTATTTTAATTATTTTTTTCTTCTCTTTCAACGGTTGAAAATCTTTCGGATATGTTGCCCAATAAACATTATTTTTGAATTCAAGTATCCATATGCCTTCTTGATCTTTTTTATAGCGAATATCAGTACCAAATGAAAGTTTTTTCTTTTTCCCAGGCATTGAAAGAGGAATCTTATCTCCAATTTTTATTTTTTTATTTTTAAGTTTATTTTTTAATAATTCCGATATTTTAATATAGGCAATATCAATTTCTCCTTTTGATGCCTTGGTAGTGCTGATTTTCTCAATTTTCCCGATAATAATTAAGGGGTTATCTTTAATTATTTTTTCTATTTTAATATCTACCCAACTAGCATTAATCATAGGTGAAGTAAAAATCATCAGAATAGACATGATCAGTATTGTCTGTAATTTGTTCATAAATTTCTCTCCTAATTAAGTTGAGCCTCTGAAATGTAGTTACTCTAAATAAATATTATTATCGGTTTTAGCGAAGGAAGGGGTCAAGGTAATAAAATCTTCTGAAATTTCAATTTTCTTAATTTCTATATATTCCACTAAACGTTTTTCCATAATTTTTTTGTTGAACCAATTGTTACATTCTTGAATTTGAGATAAATCGAATTCGAAAATTTCGCCTTCTTTTGTTAAAGGCTTAAAAGCTGGAGGAATAAAATTGAGCAATTGGTCTGGTTCTAAGATAGCCATACCGATAATGGCAGATAAATTATTTAATAATTCTTCTGGTATACTATCTTTATCAATTTCTAAAGGGGCTTCTGTTTTGAATGAAATGGTTTGTTGATATTGATTTATTACAATTTTATGAATACTTATTTTTATGGTTCCGCTGATAGGTACTAAGCCTGCCGTATCGAAGGTAGAAGATATATAATCTTCATGAAAGTTTATCTCGATTTTATCAATAGATTTTTTTCGTGTTTGAATTTCTTGTTCTAGTCTTTCTTTTATAGATCTTGTGGGAATTTGGATTTTTCCTTTGATTACATTCTTTAATATGCTTTTGATTTCAGTAGGATTTAGTTCGCTAATTTTATCGCCAACATTTTTTAACCGTTCTTTAGCACCATTGAATATGGCTTCAGACTTATCTTGAGCCTTTTGATATAACTCTTTGGCTTCATCACTTTTAAATCGGTCTGTAAGGTTTTTAAAACTATTTTTAATGTCCTTATATTTGTCAGACATAAATTTATCCTTTAATCATTTTTTAGTGAAAGTTTTACGACATTTTCAATATGAAGTGTTTGAGGTAACATATCAATCGGTTGTATTACTTCTATTTTATAAGGTCCATTGGTGCAAAGTTCGTTTAAATCTTCCGCTTGTGTTAATGGATTGCAGCTCACATAAATAATAGTAGGCGCTTTCATCTCAATGAGTTTTTTAATTACCTTTGGGTGTAATCCGCTTCTTGGTGGATCAACGATAATCAAATCTATTTTTTGATCAAAAGAACTGCTTGCTTCTACGGCATCTTTTAAATCACCCGCATAGAATTCGCAATTATTAATATTATTTATTTCTTTATTGCGGTTAGCCGCTGACACAGCTTCTTCCGATAGTTCAAAGCCAATCACCTGCTTTACATTCTTTGCTATAGAAAGCGAAATGCTTCCAACGCCAGAATATAAATCGAGGACAGCTTCACTGCCTGTAAATTTAGCAAGGTCGATAATACATTTGTAAACATTTTCAGCGGCCAATGTGTTTGGTTGAAAAAAGCTGAAAGGTGAAATTTCAAAATTCATACCCAATAGTTTTTCGACGATAACTTGTTCCCCGAAAATTAAATGAGTTTCATTCCCTATGGCAACTTGACCAGTTCCACTATTGATGGTGTTAAAAAAGCTAGTTATCTGTGGAAATTCTTCTTTTAGTTTTTCTCCTAACTTTTGAATAACCTCTGAGTTAAACTCTTTAGTTACTAGGTTAATTAAAATTTGGTTTGTTTGGCTCGTTTCTTTTATGACTAAAAATTTTAAATAACCAACATCATCATAAATATGATAAGGTTCGAGTTTGTTTTCTAAGCAAAAGGTTCTAACAAAATTAACTAGCTTTTCAGTTAATGGCGTTTGTAAGTAACAAGTTTTTAAATCGATAATTTTGTCATGAGTATGGGGAGTGTGTAGGCCTAAGGCAAACTGCTTATTATATTTTTCATCTTTCTCTATTTCTTCTGGCGTTATCCATCTGCGATGGCTAAAGCTGAATTCCATTTTATTCCGATAAAAATATTCAGTAGGTGCAGGAATAATATCTGGAATAGTTATGTCTCCCAATAAATTTAATTTTGTAAAAGAAGATACAATTTTATCCTTTTTTAGCTTTAACTGGTTTTCGTAGGAGATATCTTGCCATTTGCAGCCACCACATGAGGAAAAATAAAAACATTTTGGCTTTATTCTTTTAATTTTTTGAGAAATAATCTCACTGAGTTGAGCTTTGACTATTTTTCGACGTCTCTTTTTAGGAAGCGTTGCTTTGACAGTGTCGCCAGGTAAGGTCCTTTCGATTAAAACTATTTTGTTCTTTAATTTTGCTACACCAAAACCTTTTTTATCTAATGACTCAATTGTGAATTCTTCTTCAACAAACATGTTGGTTTTATTCTCCGTCTGTTTTTTCTAAACTTTTATTTTTCAAATAGGTTGACCATTTTTGAGCTGGAATAAATGCTGTGTTCCAAGTGATCTCAGAGAGGACAACAAAGATCCATGCAATCATAAACTCTTTTTTAAAATAATCACTAGCAATTACAATTGTAAGCCCTACATTTGGCCAACTAGAAAATATGCTTAGAGTCATTCGATCTTTATTTGTACCACCGATTGCAAAAAACCAGCCAAGGATAAAAGCCGCGCTTATAAGTATACTTGATATTATTGTTCCTTTAATTGCGATGATAGGGTTCTCTAATATTACTATTGTTAAACCACTTACGGCACCTATAACAACTGCGCCGATTAGTAAAATGGAAATGGGTGCTAAATGAGGCACAATTGAAGTGGTGAATTTTCTAAAAAATAATTTAGCAAAAACTGCCATTACTAAGGGAATAAATACAATAATTAATAAATCTGCCACTAAATTATCTAATTTGAAGTTGGCACTTATTGGAATAAAAAGATTAACCAGAAACGGTAAAGAAAATGGAACCGTTACAGTCGTTAATATTAAATTAATTGTGGCTCTTTCTGGATTTCCATTTAATAAAATACACAGTGCAGGGCATAGCGCACCTGTTGGAGATGCATAAAGAATTAGGGCTCCATATGCCCAATGAGGATTTAAATTAAAGAGCCTCATTGATTGTAAAGTTACTGTATATAAAATAATCGGTAGAACAATATTTGCAAAAACAAGAAGACCAATTTGTAGATCGATTCTTTTTATTTCTTTCTTTAAAATCGACAAGTCAATATTTAGAAAACCTAAAAACATGACTCCTATTAGTGGATATTTAATATATGGACTAATCAACATAGAAAATTCCTGGAAGATTAAACCAATACAGAGACATAATATTAATACTAGACTAAAGTGTCTTGTGATGAAACCAGCAATTTTTTTCATAATAGTTTTATAAATAGGAATACGATTTTTAAATCAAAAAAGAAATGAGTAATGAATAGAGGTGTCTTATATAATTTATTTATCTTTCATAATTAATTTTGCTTTAAGAACGTTAATACCTTACAAATGTAGTTACTTGACGTTTATAGTTTATACTATATTATTCTCAATACTAGTACTATAGTTTTAGAGGCTCCATGAAAAAAAAATCAAAACCAGAAATTGCAGCTGAATGGATTCGCCATGAAATCAGTAAAAATCATTGGGGCGAAGGTCAATATATAAAAGAAAAAGAATTGTGTGAACGTTTGAGCGTTTCAAAAGTTTCTATTCGAACTTGTTTGCAAAAACTTCAAGAAGAAGGTGTCTTGAAGAGTGTACCCTATAGAGGGTATATCTTAGGTCCTGAAGCTTATCGTCTAATGAAAAAAGATCAGTCTGGAATTAGAAAAGATATTCTTTATGTTGAGCATCCTGGACATAACCAAGAGGGTCGTTTGTTGCATGAGGATAAAATTTTCACAGCTGTTCTCGAAGAATGCAAAAAGAATGGCTTAAATTTAATTACAACAAATAAAGTTGGCCCAGAGCTGGTTGAGCAAGTCTTGTCTATGAAAGATAAATTACTTGGGATTTCAATTGTAAATTCTATGGCAGGAACAGTAGACTCTTTTATGCAATGGGGAATTCCACTTGTTACCGTGGAATTTTTAAGAGAAGGTTGGCCCATTGATGGAATTGTTCAAGATGACCGAGGTGGTGTGGAACTAATCACTGATTATTTAATAAAAAAAGGGCATACAGAAATTGGATTGATTGTTTGGTCAAAAGCATTTCATCAGCCCTTATTTAGGAGAGCCGGTTTTGCTGAATCTATGATGAAACGCGACTTATTAAATAAAGAGGCAACTGCGATAGTCTCTGAATTTAATGATGAGGGAGGAAGAGCCGGAATTGAAAAACTTTATTCAAAAGGAAACAAGCCAAGCGCAATCATTATATCTCATTTGGAAATGGTTAGAGGTGCTTTAGCAGAGTTGAAAGATAGAGGAATTGAAATTGGTAAAGATGTAAGCTTGATACTTTGGGGAAGTAAAGAGATGCAGAATTTATTTCTTAAAGGTACTGAATGGGAAAGCATGAAGTTTAATTATGTAGAATGGTCGAGAGATTCTATGGGTCGAATGGTTGTAAAAATGATTATGGCTCGAGACTATGATCGCTATATTCCTACTATGAGAGTGATGGTGCCAACAAAATTGCACATCATTACCTCATGATCTCACGAAATATTTATCATGGCTTTTAGAATTCCATCTTGATAACCGGAAACTAAATCAAAAGCTTCCTGGGTTTGTTCTAAATTAAAATTGTGAGTTATAAGCTTGTCTGTTTGTATTTTTTTAAGGCCAATTAATTCTAAAGCTTTTTCCATACAATTATTTTGACGCCGAATATTTTTAATGGTGATTTCCTTTCTTCTTGAAAGGCCAACAGGTAACTGCCAATGATCTAATGTTGGTGGGATGCCAACAATTACAAGTTCACCTCCAGGCTTTAATAATTGAAATGCTTGTTGAAAACTATCTTCTTGGCCGCAACATTCATATATAATATCAAAAGAATTTAAGAACTTGTCTTGCTCATTATCAATCAAATCTGGTGTGATAGTTTTATTACACCCTATGCTTTTAGCTATATGGAGTCTATCTTGCAATGGATCTGAAATTAGAACATCGTTTAAATTCAAAGTATTTAAATAGCTTAATACGGACAAACCAATGGGGCCACTCCCCAAAATGCCCATTGTTGGATTTGAATGATTCATGGCCTTTGATTGCTCTACAGCATAAATTCCGATGGAAAGCGGTTCTGCAAATGTAGCCTCCTGATAGGTCATATCATCTGGTATTTTAATACAGTTTTTTGAAGGGACGGGTAGAAATTCTGAAAGGCATCCCGATCGTTGGCCAGGACATCCAATAAAACTTAAATTTAAACAGGTATGCGGTCTTTGGTTTAAACATTGATCGCATTCCCCACAAGAAATAGCCGGTTCTATGGCAACACGGTCTCCTACTTTGAGATCATTTACATTTGATCCGATTTCTTCAATAATTCCAGAGCCTTCATGGCCAATGGTAAACGGAAAAATTATTTTCTGGTCTCCAATTTGTCCATCTTCAAAATAGTGAATATCGCTACCACAAACACCGATGGATTTCATTTTTACTAATACATCATTGGTGTTTATTAATTCTGGATTTTTAACTTCGGCTAGTTGAAATGTTTTTTTATTTGTTAATTGAATTTGTTTCATTTTTTCTCTCTCATGTGAATACTATTTAAAACTCCCGCGCGTTTTTATTATTTTTTTCGAGTAGGGCTTCAGCTCTTTGTATGATTTCTGCAGGGTAACCTTCTTGTTCTAGAACTTTAATCGCATTGCGGGTAGTTGCTATGCCATCACGAATTAGATAATCAAAACTTATATCTTTGTCGTTCAATGTTTCTTGAAAATGATGATTGCTAACATCGTTAATTTCACCAACTAATTGTGTGACTTCTTTGTCGTGGGTAGCAGTTAGAAAAAATCCGCCACTACTTAATAAAAATCTTAGAACCTCTAAACTGGCTGCCACTCTTTCGTCAGAATTGGTACCTCGATATGGTTCATCGATAATACCAAGTACTACTGGTTCGCCCGTTGATAAATCAATCATTCTTTTTAATTGTTTTACTTCAGCAAGAAAGTAGCTTTCATTTTTGTATAAATTATCTCGTATACGTAAATCAGTCATGATTCTTAATGGGCACATATAAGTCTTTTTAGAATATGTTTTTAAACCTACTTGCCCAAATAATGAATTGATTCCGACCATTCTTAAAAAAGTAGATTTACCAGACATGTTTGAACCTGAGATAACCCAAGCTCTATCACTAGGTTGAAGCTGTATGCTATTACCAATGACAGCATTCGCGGGTAGAAGGGGGTGAGTGCCATCAATAATTGAAAACTCTTTTTTATCGAGTATTTCAGCATATGTTCCGTCGAAATTCACATAGTTTTGTAGTGCCATTGAAATATGTGCTTCCCACTCTCCAATGATTTCTTCTAAATTCTCAAATGAACTTTGATTTTTCAATACCTTTTCTAAATGGCACATAACACGAATGTCCCAGAAAAAAAGAGTATCGACGATCATATGGATAACTCCTGAATACCTTAGGCGAATTAGTGAAACGCTGCTTTTCAATGCTGGTAAATTGCTGTCTTCAATTAAAATCTTGCTTTTTGCCGCCAGTGATTTCAGTGGTTCGTGTGTATATTCAATAGCGGTTGCTTTTTGAAGAAATAATTCCGAATAATTTAAAAGAGAACTAATACTTAGCCACGGTTTTAATAAAGGGAAAACTCTTTTTTCAATAATTTTTGTAAAGATAATATTGGCCAGAATTATAAGACCCAAAAAGACAAAATATTTTTGATGTATATAACCTTGTAATAAAATGACCAAAAAGATAAGCGGTAGAAACGTATAGCCGAGTGAAAATTTTGAAAGTCCCGAACCGCGTAGATTTATTTCTGAATTCAATGCCAATTTTAAATTTAAAAACTGCTCTTGTAAATTAGAAAAATCTTTAGCATTGCCAGCCATTAAATGGAGAAACGCTGGATTCTTTTCTAAATTGGCATAGGCCTTTGCTCTTTCATCAATAGGGTTTTTATTTAATAGTGGTGCACTTAGTAGGCCAGATAATATTTGTCTGCCTTTGGTAGAGTAGGTGCGATTGATTTTGCCAAATAGTGATGCCCCTTCTGAATAAAAGTCGAGGTCATCCGTTTCTTGTTCGGTTAGTTTCCAATGCTCTGCATCAGGATATATTGGGCTGTCTTTTGATTGATGACTTACAGGTGTAAATTGATTGTCGCTTAATGATTGAAGTGTTAAATCAATTGCGTTATTTGTGTTTGATAAAAAATATATTGAGTCTTTTACATTTTGATGTTTGCGAACAAAAATATAAAAAGCGATTGAACCAATCGGCAACGAAAGCCAAAAAATTGATTTTATGGGATGATCTAAATTGATGGCAAAGTAAGGACCAATTCCCAAAAGAAAAAATGATGCAAGTCTATAGAGAGAAAAGGCTAATTCTTTTGTTCTTAATTTGAAAATTTCTTTTTGATTAGATGCTTTAGTTTCTACGCACCATTCTTTGGGATGTTTTTGATTTTCTGTCATAGAGGCATTTTCAGTTTTTGATATTTCTACAAGAACGATCAAAATTAAAGGGCGAGTGGTGGGGATCGAACCCACGACCTTCTGAACCACAATCAGACGCTCTAACCAACTGAGCTACACCCGCCATGCTAAGTTCGAGAATTTTAAGATTGTTGAAACTATTGTCAAAAGAATTGTAAGTGTTCTTCATGAAATAAGATTTAAATGAAAATGGAAATCAATTTTTTTTTTTAGAAAGTGAAATATCGGTAAAAATATTTTTTATGTAGACTGTTTCTCGGTTGAATGATGATGAACGTAGGTAAAGCCTAGAAAGTGAATTTCCCAAAACCTATTTGCCACATATTTAAAACCAAATGTAAGAATCTGGAAGATAAAAGATTTAGTTTCACGGTCTTTTTTATATTGGAATAAACCTCTCCAGTCTTTTCCTATTGCAGAAATAGGCAGTGAATAGGGTATTCTGCTTTTCTCCAATATAGAAGAAATATAGGTATTGCTATTTGGACCAGGCCAAGGCAGGTAATAAGCTTTATATGAAAAGTTGTCATTACATGAATAGATGGTTTGATTGATCTTTAGGGCATTTTCGCCTATCCAGGTTTTTACTAGAAAGGATGGGCCTCCCCCAACACCGTCATTCGGTGCTTTTAGATTTTTATGAATATGGCCATAAGAGTCTTGATCATTATTTTCAAGCGAATCGGGATCTTTTTTTTGAAAAGCATTTTTGGTTTCCCATAATTCCCATCGCTCACATAAGTTTATATTATCATTGGGCTTTTCACGATAAATGACAAAATATAAATGGGTGGCTATTTTATTTAATGGCTTTGGTAATGGAGCGCCTCTTAATTCAACCGTTAGTTTTAGATCTTTTGTGTTTTCTGGCATATGCCCAAGGTTCTTTTTATGATTGTTAATATTGATTTTAAAATGAATTATAGGACACTTTATTCAGTCAATTTTATACTAAATATTTATTGTATGGAATGTGCCTTAAAATTTATTCTTTGTATTTCAAATAAGCCTTTATTCTTTTCGTATTGAAAATAGCCAAAATGAACTTCACATTGACAAATATGGGGTAATTTTTAAAATCCCCCGCCTATTTTTCATACGATATTTATCAATAATTTAGTGAAGGAATTACGATGGCTGTACCACAAAGACGCCAAACGAGATCAAGAGGTCACATGCGAAGATCGCATCATGCATTAAGTGCAAAAGCATTGGTATCATGCACAAAATGTTCAAATAAAATATTACCACATACGGTTTGTCCTACCTGTGGAAATTACAAAGGTAGAGATGCGATCAAGGTAAAAGGTTACTAGAAAAGATTAAGGTAACAAATGCGAATTGCATTAGACATAATGGGCGGCGATAAAGCACCAAGTGCTATTGTTGATGGCCTAAAAATATTTTTAGAAAATGACAAAGACACAAACCTCTTATTAACGGGTCCTGAAGAAATCATTTTAAAAGAGCTTGATCTAGCTCAAGTTACAGATCGAAGTCGAATAGAAATCCGACATGCACCCGATATTGTAACGATGGAAGATTCCCCGCGAACTGCTTATAGAAGTAAAAAAAAATCTTCAATTAGAGTTGCTGTAGATGCCGTTAAAAATAAAGAAGCGGATGCATTTGTAACGATGGGAAATACCGGAGCTTCTGTTTTTACATCTCAATTAGTTTTGGGTGCATTGCCAGGTGTTAAACGTCCTGGATTAGCGATTCCATTTCCGACTTTTACTCACGATAAACCTTGTGTTATGATTGATATGGGAGCAAGTGTTGAGCCTAAAGCAGAACACTTATTAGGTTACGGTATTATGGCCTACCATTACAGCAAAAGTGTCTTTGGTGTGGAAAATCCTAGAGTTGGTCTAATGAATGTTGGTGAAGAAGCTGCTAAGGGACATGAAGTTGTTAAAGAAGCTCATAGCTTACTAAGTGATTGTGGTATTAACTTTTGTGGCAATGCTGAGGGTGATGATATCTTTAAAGGTACTTTTGATGTGATAGTTTGCGATGGTTTTACTGGAAATGTCTTGTTAAAGTCTTGTGAACAACTGGCTAAAAGTATTCTGAGCATTGTTAAAGAAGATATTACCTCAAGTCTGCTTAATCAAATTGCTACTTGGGTTCTTAGCCCTGTATTTAAAAGCATGAAGAAAAAAACTGATCCCTCTGAATTTGGTGGCGCATTATTACTGGGCGTAAATGGTATTTGTGTGATTGGACATGGAAAAGCTGATGGGACGGCAGTTTTTAATGCGCTTAATGTGGCAAAAAACAATTATACGGGCAAATTAAATGAACATATTGTGAAAGAATTAACAAGTATAAATTCTTCTTCGGTAGGCTAAAAGGACATTAGTTATGAGTATAATAATAAAATCTTTTGGAAAATATGTTCCGGAAAAAGTTTTAACTAATGATGACTTATCTAAAACTCTAGATACCAATGATGCTTGGATCAGAGAACGAACTGGAATGGTTGAAAGACGAATTGCTGCTGACGATGAGTTAGCATCGGATATGGCATGTAAGGCTGGGCTTGATGCGATTGAAAAAGCAGGTCTTCAAAAAGAAGATATTGATTGTTTGATCATTGCTACTTGTTCTGGGGATCAACCGAGTCCTTCAACGGCTTGTATTGCACAAAATAAAATGGGATTAAATGGAATCATTGCCTTTGATATTTTAGGTATGTGTAGTGGATTCCTATATAGTCTACAAGTTGCTGAAAGTCTCGTAAAAACAGACGTCTATAAAAATATATTAATAATTGGTGTTGAAAAAATTTCCCAGATTCTTGATTGGACCGATCGTTCGACATGTATTTTATTTGGTGATGGTGCCGGTGCGGCGATAGTTGGTAAGGGTGATGATGGTCATGAGTTGATTGGCACATATGGTGGATCTGATGGCAAATATAGCGATCTATTAGAAGTGCGTGGTCGTGACAGTAATCATAATTCTGCTGTTGTTCAAATGAAAGGGAAAGATTTATTCAAGCATGCTGTCAGAAATCTTGTTCAAGCTTCGAAAAAGGTTTTAGAACAAGAGGGCTTTTCCGAAGATGAGATCGATTGGATTGTGCCACATCAGGCTAATATGCGAATCTTGCAGACGACGGCGAAAAAGTTTGATGTTCCCATGGAAAAAGTTTTTATAAACCTGGAAAAATATGGTAATACTTCGGCGGCTTCAATTCCGCTTGCCTTAGAAGAAGGCGGAGAAAAGTTTAAAAAAGGGGACTTAATTTTGTGTCCTGCTTTTGGCGGTGGTTTAACATGGGCAGCTACCTTAATTCGTTGGTAATTTCTAAAGGCTTTATCTAATATGTCGAAGACAGTTTTTTTATTTCCTGGTCAAGGTGCTCAATCTGTTGGAATGGGTAAAGACTTCTACGATGAATTTCAAATTGCTAAAGATACCTACCATAAAGCCGATGAAATTTTAAAATATTCGATTAGTCAACTGTGTTTTGAGGGACCTAACGAAGAGTTGACCCAAACCATAAATAGTCAACCTGCCATATACACAACGAGTTGGGTTATTTGGGAAGTATTAAAATCATTAGGAAAGATTTCAGTATCAAGCGAATCACAATTTGCAGGTCTAAGTTTAGGTGAGTTTTCAGCTCATTCAGCATGTGGTACATGGCAATTTGAAGATGGGTTACGATTAGTGCAAAAACGCGCCGAAGCTATGCAAAAGGCTGCTGAATCTACCGATGGTACAATGGCATCCGTATTAAATTTAGATGTTAATACGATTGACGAAATTTGTAAAAATATTGATGGAATTGTTCAAAGTGCAAACTACAATATTAGTTCTCAAATTGTGATTTCAGGTGAAACTGCAGCTGTTGAAGAAGCTTCAAAAAAGCTTTTGGAAGCAGGTGCTAAACGAGTGATTCCGTTAAGTGTCTCGGGAGCATTTCATTCACCTTTAATGGCAAGTGCAGAGTCTGCATTGAGTGAAGCTTTTGATTCTGTTTCTCTTTCTGAAACGGAAAGTAAAGTTTATTCAAATGTTTCTGCTAGTGCAGTTACAAATGTTGAAGATGTGAAAGAAACAGTAGTAGGTCAGCTTACTTCTCCGGTTAGATGGTATCAAACAATGGAGAAATTAATTGATCTTGGGTATACGAATTTTATTGAGTTAGGACCAAATAAGGTTTTAACTGGATTGATGAGAAGGATAAATAAAGAAATAAAAGTCATTAACATTAAAGAAGTGACTGATTTAGAAAAATTAAACTAAACCTATTTTTAAAAGCAAAGAGGAGCAAAGCAGAATGGCTGATGTTAAAGACAAAGTAATTGATATCATTTGTGAAAAATTAAATGTTAAAAAAGAACAATGTACCCTTGAAGCAACATTCGTTGATTTGGGTGCCGACTCTCTTGACCAAGCAGAATTGGTTATGGAGTTTGAAGAAGAATTTGATGTAGAAATTTCAGAAGAAGAAAACGATATTGGTACTGTTGGCGGAGCCATAAAATATATTGAAGAAGCTAGTAAATAGTTCTAAGTTACAAAATATTTTTTGTATTATTTAAAGTTTTCTGATCTATATTTCAATCAGAATCAACAATACAATTCAATTAATTCATCGGGTATGATCAACAAAATATCCGATGAAATTATTTTCTCTATTCCACGCAATATAAAGCAACGGGGTTTTTCATTTTCCCCGTTACAGTATTTAGCATTAGATCAAATTGCTATTCATGCTAATTTATTTTCCTCAAACACTTCTCCTGACAATAAACGAGTTGGAATTTTACTCGGTAGCGAATCAGGCGGTTTCCATGAATATTTCAAGCAAGGGAAGAAGTTTTATGGAAGTGGTTTGAAACGCGTTTCCCCTTTGACGATACCAAGAACTATTCATAACACTGGGAGCGCGGTATTAGCAATAGAGCATGAATTTCAAGGTGTCTCAGCTGGTTATAACGGAGATGCTTCAATTGGCCTGGTTACATTTTTAGATTCTATATTGGCTCTGGAAACTAAAGAACAAGATTTGATGATATTTGGAACTGGTGAGAGAATTAGATCTCTTGATTCATCATTTATTGAAGAGGCTGTTTTGGGAGTAGTTTCAAAAATACCATTTGATAATTCGTTTTCATTTTCTGTAAAATTTTCTTTAGGCAGAGGAAAGCCATGGTTGTCTGAAAGTGAGAATAGGAGCGATTTAATTGATTGTGCCAAAAATTCAATGGGTGATTTGCCTGAAAAAATATTTCATTATTCGGATTCCACTAGCAGCAACGAATTAAATACTTGTATAAATCTTGAGAAGGTAACTGCCGTTGTTCCTGAATTAAAATCTTTAGGACCAATTTTAGGTTTCGAGTATTGTTTGAATAATTGTAATGATTTTGTATATATCGTTACGACCAAAGATGGTTTTGGAATAATATTAATCATACATCAAGATAATAACTAAGAAAAATTATGATAGTTCTCGCAATCAGAGCATTTTTCCAAATACGAAAATATTTTATGGGCACTGACTCAGGTGCTTTTTTAGTAAAATTTTTATTTGATTGGTTTTTTGTAGGTCTTTTTTTCTTTACGCTTATTTATTCTAATAGATTTCCATCATTACAAGATTTTGATATTAACATGTTGCTGAATGTTGGTTTGGAAGACTTAAAGAATGGCAATATGTTCGGTGTAGTTAAAATAATAGGTTTTATTTTATTATGGTCAGCTGTTGTTGTTCATATCTCTTTGTTAACTTCAATTTTGGCACGGTATATAATGCTTAGCTCGTTTAGTGAACCAGATATAAATCGGTTTATAAAATTTGTGGATGTGGAGATTCAGCATGAGAATTGGAAAAAAGTATTTAATCACTTAAAAGCTAAATGGACTATTGTCCAGAGTAACTCTATTTTATTATCTTATCTTGGTGACGCTTACAATGGTTTAAATAAATATGAAGAGGCCGTAGGTGCGTATGAAGAATCTTTAGAATTTGCGACGAATGATTCTTTAAAAGTAGCAGTGACTCTAAAAGCAGCCGACATTTCTTTTTTACAATTAAAAGATGTAGAAATGGCGATAGAGTTAATTGATGAGACCCTTAGGCAACCCCTTGAAGAATCTGAGTACAAACTATTAGAAGATAAGAAAAAAGAAATTCTATCTTCTTAATGTAAAAAAAGCTTTCAGCTTTTTACATTACTATTTTTCAGCGAATATATAAAAATCTTTAAGAAAAGTTAAGAATTCATTTTTTTGGAAAATATTATTGTGGCCAGCATTTGGTACATAGTGGATTTCTTTTTTACTTTGCCATTGGTTATATAGGTTTAGAGAATTGCTAATGGGTATTAAAGAATCATTTTTTGCAGCGATAAAAAATGTTGGCTCTTCAATTTTATCAGCCAGTAATTGCGAATCAAACGGATGACGTAAACATAATTTAACCGGGAAAATGGGGTAGTTCTGCCTACTGATATTTAGAATGCTGTCGTAGGGGCTAATCAATAGAAGACCTGCACAGTCTCTTTTGGAAGCTAAATGACAAGCTATGCCCGTACCTAGGCTTCTGCCAATAATGTAGATCTTTTTATATTGTGGATATTTAGCCTTGATAGTATCAAATATTAAAAGGGCATCATTAAACAATTTTTCTTGACTAGATTTACCGGTGCTTTTCCCGTAACCACGATAGTTAAAGGTTACAATCGCCCCTTTTAAAGTTTGATGCCAAAAGTAAGCAACTTGTGTCGCTTCATCACCATTACCATTAAAACATATATTTAGAATTTCAGAATTCTTCTTTGGCAGATGCCAACCATGTAGTGAAATAGCACCCTCTGTCTCAATAAACAATTCTGATTTTGGGAAAAGTGTATTAAGTTGGGTCGCTGTTTCTTGATTTGTTCTTACGTTTAGAAAAATCATTTTCTCTTGTAAGAAGTATAATCCTGATAAAGCTAGTAAATAGACACACGTCAGAAGGATAGAAAATATTATGAGAAATCTTTTTTTATCAGACATTTTTTTACTACCCATAATAATCCTATATAAAAAGGTAAAATTTAATTCTAAAATGGAATCTTTATTATAAGTACGATTTGAATATTAGTTAGGTTCATCATCGATGATTATTCTTTTTAATAAAAATTACAGATACTGCTGTTTGATTGTTTGTCCCTGCCATGGATTTATTTTGAACTAAGTTGAAATCCTATATCTAATTACCCGTACCAGTTATGTTTAAAATCCTAATGTAGGCATTGTACATTTGATGTTTTAGTCGATCAAAATTTGTACAGTTCGAAACGTTCACTTTAGCTATTTAATTGTAAACCATTGCGGTTTATATGTTTATAAATTCATTTGAATGGTGGCATGTCGATTGTTATATAACAAAAGGGTGAATGAATACCCTCATGAGTATTATTTAAAAAAGGAGAATAAGTATGTCGACAACAAGGTTAATGAAAAGAAGCAATGAAGTCACTAGCAATGAGCCGGAACCGATATTAAATATTTCAGATTTTTTGACCATTAAATTTCCTGGGTTGCCAAAAAGTGAAGGGCGAAGAAATTCAATTGTTCAAAAGACATTGAAAAAATTAATTCATGAAAAAGAAATCAATGAATTCTTAAATAATCATATTGATAAAACATCGACCGAATTTATTGATGAGGCATTTGAGTACTTAAACTTTTCTTATTGTATGAGTTGTAAAGATCGCGTAAATATCCCTTCAACTGGAAAAGTTATTATCGTTGCAAATCATCCGCTTGGATCGATTGATGGTTTATGTTTACTGAGAGCTGTCCAAGAAGTTAGGCAGGATGTTAAAATATTATCAAATGAAATATTAGAAAAAATACCTTCCATGAAGAGTTCAGTTATTTCATCTAAAATGAACTTGGATTTAGCGATTGAAGTTGTTTCCAATGATGAGGCTTTAATTGTATTTCCAGCAGGTTTTGTTTCCAATTTTAGTTGGAGAGGAGTCTTAGACCAAAAGTGGAATGATGACTTTTTAAAAATTGCTGCAAAAACAAATGCACCAATTTTGCCAGTTTATATTGATGCCAAAAATTCACCAGGATTTTATATGATGTCCTTTATCAATAAAAAAATTGGTAAAGCAATGTTGCCGGGTGAATTGTTAAAGAAGACCAATAAAGAAATTCGCATAAAAGTGAGTGAAATGATTCCGTATAGGGAGATCAAAAAAACATCAATGTCGTCTGAGAAAACAACCAAAGCACTCAAAAAAATTGTTTATCAAATTTCTAAAATAAATTCTGGTGATATACCTTTTGAAACAGTTAAGAGTATCTGCTCTTCTGTAGACCGTCGAGATTTGAAATCAGAATTAAAAAATGCTGAATTGATCGGTTTAATAGGTGAATCTAAGAAAATATATTTATATGATTACACTCCTAATTCTCCTGTCATTAAAGAGTTAGGTCGATTAAGAGAATGTGCCTTTAGATGTGTGGATGAAGGCACTGGGGAGTCGATAGATACAGATCCCTACGATCAGTATTACAAACATTTAATTCTATGGGACGAAGAAGAATTAGAAATAATTGGAGCATATCGATTGGGAATGGTTCATGATATTATAAAAAACAAAGGAATTAAAGGACTATACACATCAGAATTTTTTAATTATCAAGAATGCTCCGCTGAGTTTCTTGATAATGGCATGGAGCTAGGAAGAGCATTTATACAACCAAAGTATTGGGGTAAACGTGGGTTAGAATATTTATGGTATGGCATTGGTGCTTGTTTAAAAAGTCGCCCAGAAATAAAATATTTATTTGGTCCTGTTAGCGTAAGTAATCAGATCCCAGAAAAAGCTCATCAACTAATTGTTGCCTTTTTTAAGTTTCATCTTGGTGCAAAGGATAATTATGCAAGGGCTATCAATCAGTATCAAGTAAATGATGAGTCTAAAAAAATAATTCAAGAAAAATTGAATGAAAGTGATTATTCCACTAATGTTAGAGCATTGCAGAAAGAGCTCAAAACAATGGGTGTTAGATTGCCTATGCTTTTCAAGCAATATACTGAGCTGTGTGAGACAGAAGGTGTTAGTTTTCTTGATTTTGATGTAGACAAAGAATTCAATACAATTGATGGTCTAATATTATTAAATATTGATCATTTTAAAGAAGCAAAAAGAAAGCGTTATTTGCAGTTTAATTTTAAAGACTGAGCACATAGCGCTCAGGTCTGCTGGGGATTAAATCATTAACCCCAGGAGATTACTTTTAAGCGTGTCATTGCTGAGAATATGAGTATTCATTGCATCTCTTATCTCATAATATTTTTTATCACTTAAGCTATTAGTAATATAATTATTGTGTGATATTGTCGATAATGATTTATTTTTAACTGTATAGGATAAATGATGTTTTGTGAAAAATATGATGCGGCTAAATTAAACGAACTACTTATGCCTATTGCTGATTGGGAGCCATTTGCGAAAGCAAGTAATAGAGATGCATGGCATAAATTATTAGAAAAGCCCCTAAATCAATTTCGAAAAAAGAATATGATTGAGCGTGCTGAGAAACATCTAAATAAAGATTGGCCTGTTTTGCCAGCTCATTTATATATGGAGTTTGTCACCAACGGAAATCGTACTAATTATGAAACGATGTATTTTGATCGAAGAGAAAGATTTGCTGAATTAGTTATGGCAGAGTGTTTTGAATATGATGGTCGTTTTTTTAATGACATCCTCAATGGATTCTGGTCAATTTTAGAAGAGACTTCTTGGTGTGTGCCAGCTCACCATTTTAAACATGAAGGTGACCCCTTGCCGGATTCGAACGAAGAGATTGCTGATTTATTTTCTTGTCAAACGGCCAACATCATTGGAGAAGCGTATTATCTATTAAAAGAAAAGTTATTTGAATTTTCTCCTAATTTATGTTTTCGTATAAAAAAAGAAATTAAGCGTAGAGTTCTTGATGTTTTTTCAACTGACCATTGTATTGGTTGGAAGGATGGGCATAACAACTGGGCAATTTGGTGTTCTAGTAATATTCTTGGAGCAGCGATGCATACCTTGGATGATCCTGGTGAATTATCAGTGATAGTGGTGAAGCTCTTTGAAGTTTTCGACCGTTATTATGATAACTATGCAGATGATGGTGGTTGTGATGAGGGTCCAAATTATTGGGGTGTATCACCTGGTGTCATGACAATTTTTTTAGAGTATTTAAGAGATCGTAGTCGCGGTGAGATTAATATCTATGATGATCCTAAAATAAAACGCATGGCCAATTTTATTGCTGATGCTCATATCAGTAAAGAATATTTTATTAATTTTGCGGATGCCGGTGTGAAAGCTAATCCTGATAAGGGACTGACTTATCGTCTAGGTGAAATGACTGGTCAAGAGGAAATGCAAAAAATTGTTGTGATGAATGCTTTAAAATGGAATGAACAGAATTCTGTTGATGAGATTCCTATTGGTTCTCCCGTTTTAAATTTAATGTTGAGAGATCTTTTTTGGTTCAAAGCGTCAAAAGAGGAAATCAAATTTAATAAGAAAAAGCAAATTTGGTATACTGATACTGAAATTATATTTTGTCGTGAGAGTAATAATCCTGATAAAGGATTATTCTGTGCCATGAAAGCAGGTCATAATGGTGAAAATCATAATCACAATGACGTTGGGCATTTTATATTATATTCAGAGGGTCGACCTTGTGTTTTAGATGTTGGTGTTGAGACCTACAGTAAAATCACTTTTTCTTCAGAACGATATACACTAGATTTTATGAGGTCATCGGGCCATAATATTCCTACGATTAATGGTTGTGAACAACTTCCGAAGGATAAATTTAGAGATAAGGAATTTAGTTCCAAGAATGTTGTGCATTCATTTGATGATAATTCTTCAGAATTAAATATGGAGTTGAAAGATTTATATTCCGAAGAGAGTCAGTTGAAATCATTTCAAAGGCATTTAACTTTTCTGCATGAAGAAGGCAAAGCCATCGTTACTGATAAATTTGAATTTAACAAAGACAATAATGAATTAGAAATCAATTTCTATTGTCAGAACAAACCAATACTCGAAAATGACGGTTCCATTAAACTTTTGAGTTTGCCAGATTTAAAAATGACGGTTAGTGATAGAAATATGAAATTTGAAGTTATAGAAGTTCCTATAGTAGATCAGACATTGAAACGTAGTTGGACCAGCCCTTTGTACAAATTAAATGGTAAAATAAATAATTTAGAAAAAAGGTTTACGATTTCCTATGAATACAATTAATTGGTTTCTGCTAACCAAATATTTTTTATTTGGTCATTTACTTTACGCCCCATTTCTAGGGAAGATTCGAAATAAATAGTAGTCTCATTCCCAAGATAATAGCGAATTATCCAAGCCCCTGTAAAACTAATTTTTACAAGGTCTTCATCATTGATTTTTTCAGCTTCCGGTGATTCTTTAAAACTTTTATATTCTTGAAGATATTTCATGGCATGATTGTAAATGCATCCGGTTTCTTCAGAGCCATAAATTTCTTTGAAATAGGTTAAGCATTCATTTACCAATTTTGATTCAAGTTGATTATGTTCAATTAATGTAATTAAGTCTACAATTGAGGATCCAATACAGGCAGCTTCAAAAACGCTTTTTGCATTTTCTTTTTTGTCAATGAAATGAGGTAGCTCTATTTCTTCCTGATAATTTGCCTTTAATACGTCATCGATTTTGGGATGTATGAGTGTTTTTAGTTCTTCGCCTATATGGTTTATTTTAGAGCACTTTTCAAATGATAAATTGACGATAGACTTTTTGGGTTTTTTGCGAAAAATTGAGAATATATTCATAATTCTTTGAGATAATACGTTTTGATAGGTAGCTTAAGCTACTTCAATTTGAATAGTTAGGCAATCTTAGTCATTCGCTATTTGAATGCAACTTTATATGTTTGGATCATTTATGCATAAAATTAATATATTTTTACCTACGACAGCACTATTATTTTCATTTTTATTGATTGTTGGATGTGGTGATGATGAAGGTACTGGACCAACAACTAGATCTAGTGCAACCGAAAATTCTTCTGATGGAACTCGCGATGATACCTCTTCCTCAGAACCTACAGGTGGCCTTGGTGAAGATTCCAGTAGTAGCTCGTCGTCAGATAGTAGTAGCAATGATTCATCTTCAACAAGTTCGTCTTCCTCAGAATATGCGGCAATGGCTACGAAAAAATTGATCCGGTACGTTTTATTGGAAACTTCTCATCCGGAAAAATGGGTTTTGCTTTAGCAGAAGCAGCAGCTATTCGGGGAGCGGAAGTTACTTTAGTAACTGGCCCTACGAACGAAACAGTAGATTGCCAATCAATAACAGTCGTTCATGTAACAAGTGGCGATCAAATGTTGGAAGCATGCACGGCAAATTTTGCAAAGGCAGATATCGCAATCATGTCCGCTGCCGTGGCCGACTATAAACCAAAAGTACAGGCCACTGAAAAAATAAAGAAGAATGGTGCAACAATGTCTATTGAATTGGAAAAAACGACAGATATTTTAAAAAACCTTGGTGCAGCCAAACAAAAGCAAATCCTGGTTGGATTTGCCCTGGAAACCAACAATGAATTAGAAAATGCGAAGTCGAAGTTGGTATCAAAGAACCTTGATTTGATTGTACTCAATTCATTAAACGACAAAGATGCCACGTTTAAAAGCGATACGAATAAGATAACCATCATCGATAAACAAAATAATTGCACAGATTTTGAGTTAAAGAGCAAGTTTGATGTAGCACAGGATATACTTAACTCAATAGAATCGCTTATTTGATGACTAAATACTTACTCATATTTGCTCTTACATTAATTGCTCTTACTGTCCAGTCTCAAGAATTAAATTGCAATGTTCAGGTAATATCTCAAAAAATACAGGGAGATAAAACAGTTTTTCAGGCCATGCAAAAGTCTATTTATGAGTTTATAAACACCCGGAAATGGACAAGTGATATTTTTAAATCTGAAGAAAGAATCGAATGTAGTATCATGATTAATATAACTGAGCGGGCATCTACAGATGCCTTTAGGGGAACAATCCAAATTCAATCGAGAAGGCCTATTTATGGAACTTCGTATAATTCGACATTAATAAACTACATCGACAAAGATGTTGCCTTTAATTATGTAC
>NVWA01000015.1 GCA_002746535.1 Planctomycetota bacterium | reverse complement strand
AGCTTCACTATCAATTCTAGTGCCGGCGCCAATGGTAGCATAACACCATCGGGCAGTACTATTGTTGCTATCAATGCTTCACAAAATTACACAATCACACCTGATTCGGGATATACAATTCAATCTATCATCGTGGACGGAGCATCGGTACCAACTGCTAGTACGTTTACTTTCAATAACATTCTCAGCAATCATACAATCGTAGCTTCATTTCGTTTAATCCCTATGACTCACACAATAATAGCTAGCGCCAACACTGGTGGATCAATCTCTCCCAACGGAAACATTATAGTTGGTGATGGACTCAACCAGTCTTTTTCTATAACACCTGAAGCTGGAAAAGAAATCCTGGATGTCTTAATCGACGGCACCAGTGTTGGCACACCTAGTAATTACACTTTCTCATCAGTTACTTCGGATCACAATATTTCAGTAAGCTTTAAAGATATCCTCATAACCCATAGTATATTTGTAAATGCTAAATCAAATGGAAACGCCACACCAAACGGAAGTATCACTGCGGGTGCTAGCACAGATCTAACGATTATGTTTACCCCTGATGGGGGATTTTTAATTGATAAAGTTATGGTTGATGGCGTAAATAAAGGTGCTATTAGCGAGTACAAGCTAACCAATATCTCTTCTGATCATGTTATTAGCGTATTTTTCAAGTCAGCCATTATAACTCATCAAATTACAGCCTTTTCGGGTGCTAATGGAGCTATATCACCAGCTGGTCTAGTAAAGGTCAATGATAAGGATAGCCAAGAATTTACGTTTATACCAAACTCAGAATATGAAATCGACGAAGTATCTATTGACGGAACCAATATCGGTTCACCACAAAGTTATAAATTTATTAATGTTACAACTGATCACACTATTGATGTTCAATATAAAAAAATCGAATTAAGTTCAACAAAAGAAATCATTACTTTTTCATTTCAAAACTTTAACATACCAGCTATTGGAGAAATTAATGATGATGAGATCATTGTTTTTGTTCCAGCGGGAACAGAGATCTTTGGTCTTTCGGCAACATTTACTCATACAGGGGTAGAGGCAAAAGTAAAATGGGTTCCGCAAATAAGTGGCGTTTCTTACTTAGACTTCAGAAGTCCTGTTGATTATTATATTACGGCAGAAGATGGGAGTACAAAAAAGTATACTGTTATTATCTATGAAAATAATCTTGAAAACCCAGGGCAAATTGAAATCGAATTTGCAAAGTATAGTGTATCCGAAACCGGCGGAGAAATCACCCTCAAGGTCATCCGTAAGAATGGGAATGAAGGCAAAGCGACAGTTCAACTAGAAACGCTAGACCTAACGGCTCAAGAGAGTTTAGATTACACGCAGTTGACCACTCAACTAATTTGGGAAGATGGCGACGATAATGACAAAGAAATTAAAATTCAAATATTATCTGATGATATTAATGAAGATGAGGAAGCATTTCAAGTAAGATTATTTAATTTCATCGGAGGCAACAAA
Organism: Planctomycetota bacterium; assembly: GCA_002746535.1. Taxonomy (GTDB): domain Bacteria; phylum Planctomycetota. The sequence goes on along the minus strand of NVWA01000015.1, from coordinate 140,807 downwards.
GGGGGCAACAGTCTATCAGAAATAATCATAAGAGACTCCAATGCCAATGATGATGATTCAGACGGAGGTGACAAAGGAGATGGCGACAATAATGATAACGACCCTCAAGCCCCTAACGGCAATGATGGCGACACAGGATCTGGAAGTGGTGGTTGTTCGTACTCACCAAATCTAGATACTGAGACACAAAATGCCAACAAAATATTCTGGCTCTTACTATTTAGCTTTATATTCATAAATGCTTTCATCCGCCAAAAGAAACGAAAAATAAGTTGAGTGTTTGTGCACGTCCATGAAAGTTCGTGTTCGTCAAAAAAATAAAGAGAGATAATAAAGGACAGACCATAAAAAGAGTAACTATTTTACAAGATAAAGCTCACTTATTAATGAGATACTAAAAATGAAAACTATTCCACAAGTATTAATTATTTTTCTCTTAATCACATCAACCTTAAGGTCAAATAATCATCTAATTCGATTTTCACGTTATATTGGCTTAGATTATGCCACATATCCGAAAAACCAGAAAGGATTTTTGAAATCCTGTACAATCAACTTACCAAAACATTTCAATTACAATGGCTAGATCTGCTCAGTATACGGCAATAATTCTTTTAAAACTTTTGGGGCATGCGCCAAAAGTTCTTTCAGTTGATTTCTGATTTATTTCTACTATGGATCTGATTTATAATTAGCAAGGTTGCTAACAGTCCCAGGTTTTATCAATTTATTTTACAATTAATTCACTAAGTTGACATGCATGCCAGCAGTAGGTTGGTGCTGAGCTTTAGCGAAGCCCAACATCCACTTGGCAAACATATATCTTTAATGACGTAGTCTTTGCTGAGCGTTCATATGTAGATATTTTGAGTCCTTACTATTTTATAGATATTTATTTCTTCTTTTTATCTTTCTTATTTTCTAACGATAATTTTTCTTCCGTATGATAGCCTATTTTTACACTAAGAATTCTGGCATTTCCTGCATCGGCAATAAAAATTCTTTTATCCGTATGAGCGCCAACGTAACAAGCATAAAACAGACTGACCTCATCACCACCGATAGATCTCGCTCCTTTAGGGCCGCCAGCAGCAATAAGAGGTTTTCCTTCATCCACGTTTCCATATTCACCAATTCTTATCATCAAATTTCCACTAGTATCAATAATAGCCACCGTACAATTTAAACTTTCAGGTGCAATAGATCGATTAAAATAATCCTTACTAAATCTTGAATTCCAACAGACACATCCGGTCGGAGTGGCAAATCCGATGCCCCCATAAAGCCATTCCGCTCCTTCTACCCAGCCTGTCTCGCCCGCGTAACTGCATCCCGCAATATCGATGGATCGTTTTGGTTCTGCTGATTTTGCCAAAGGAACGGGGATCGAACCGTGACTCCCTTGGGATAATACTTTGGCCTTGCCTGCTAAAAATTTAATCACAGTTCCAGACGGGTCATATCCCTGGGAAGGATCTATTTGCTTCCCGTCAAACATTCTCCGAGAATTAGCAAATGCATAGATGTTATCATCCTGGTCAATTCCAATTCCGTTCAGATGCCCCAAGCCCGGCACAACATCTTTACTTACAACCTGCCCATGTTTATCCCAGATATGAATTTCACCCCATCGCCTGCGGCCTGCAAATATTTTAGGCTTGTAGGGTAGGCCCTCTACCTTTGCATGTTTTTCACCAGGAGCTCCTGCAGGGATAACCGACATTTGAAAACCATTACATGTCGTAACGGCAATATGTCCTTTAACATTAATGTCTATTCCCCCTAATTGCCAAAACGCAAAAGTGCGATGACCAGGTGTTTCTAATCCTGATATTATATTACTAGCAGCTTTTGCTCCCGAGCCAAAACCATGACTTTTTTTCTCGACACCATAATCAAAAGGAATTTCCTTCCAAGTTTTGGGATCATAACGCACCACCATTTTGCCAGTTCTAATATACATCAATCCATTCGTGTCAAAGGTTAAATCTTCGGCTCCTAATGGCAAATTAACAAAATTGATATCGCCTGTTTCTGGCGTAATCTCAACTAGCTGATTAACAGATTTCATTACTCCGGAATCACCTTCAAGCACATAGAGCTTACCTGTTACCGGATTAACAACTAATCGTTGTCTCCAAAGTATGGGAGTCTTTAATCTTTTGACCGATTTTTTAGCGTCATTTATAAGGCTTCGTTTAAGTACCAATTTTCCTTTTGTTTCTTCAAATATTTGCACATGCCCACCGATTTTATTATTTTGCGATGAGTCGTTATTGATAATCCACAGGCTTGTTTTTTCTGACCATGAATTTAATTCAATAACATGTTGCAAGCCACCGGGGCCGTTATAACCGATCTTTTTGGAATACCCCGATAGGGGCAAGGGACATTTATTCTTAAGCGTAGGGTTTTCATAGGGTCCTAAATGGCTCATCACTGCTTCTAGAGTTCCTTTTTGGCTAGTTCGATGAAAGCCTTTCTCCAAAAGCAATAGGGAGAAGACATAAATCTCATTTGTTTTTTGATGAATCTTTACCAGGGCCGGTTTGGGCGTAGAAATTGATTTTAGATGTTTTCCCTCTGCATCAAAAATTTGTATACGATCATTCAAAAAATCACTTACATAAACGCGCCCTTTCGAGTCGCATGCCACAGAGGTGGGCATTCTGAACTTTCCTTTGGCCGTACCTGTTTTGCCTTGTTTAAGATCACCAGCAAACAAGGTTGGTGCTTCTTTTCCTTCGTATGGCATGCGCATTACCATGCTTCCCCAGGAACGGCTTCCCCATGAATTATCGTTGAACTTCCCTTGATATCCTGACAGATACAGCCATTTGCCGTCCGGACTAAAGGCAATGCTGCGCGCCGCTAACATTTCATGACCTTTTTTGCCCACTTGGGGAAGAGCAATTGCAGGACCGTAAAGTGATGAGCCACCACTAGAACCATCGGTACCTAGTCTATTTAAATGGAAACCAGCTATAGCAACTTTATTTTTATTCACCGCTATTGCCTGAATACCGGTGGGTGCACCATAACCAGTACCACATACAGATAATAAGGTTGATTGCAAATAATTGCGTTTTAAAGGTTTCGTTTTTCCATCTTGTTTAAACTTATGCATTTTCAAAGATTTAACATTCTTTATTTTATTGGATGGAAAGGGGTATATGGCTTTTACGTAATTTCCATTATGATCAAACAAACGAACGTGATTTAACGCACCACCTTCACCCAGATAAACACCCTCAGGCGATGCAGACATGAAAACACCTCCCACTTTCTTTTTAGGTGACCAAAAAAGTGTTCGCTCAAATTGTGGTTTTAGCCCTAGAGATACTCGCAAGGTACAATTTTTCACATCTTGAATATAAGTCCCTTGATCATCTTTACCATCCCAATCTACTTTTTGAACTTTAGAGTTTTTTTGAAATGGTTTTGGAGCTTTTGGTCCTAACACTCCACTAACAAAGTGTCTTAGGATTTTTCCGGTGGAATCTTCAATAGCGATGGTAACATCACAAAAACCTTTGGTTTCAAAGGCAATGGTATATTTATCACCATCGATAGTAACTTTAGGTTTTTTAACAAATTCAAAGACTTGTTCTGTTTTAACTCTAAATTCTTCTGCGGCAGTTGTTACTTTGGTAGCAACTGTTTTTTCTTGAGCAATCAGGTTTAAACTTAAAAGGATTAGTGTGATTAAAAATATTCCATGACGCATTTTAAAACTCCTTTAACGAATTCAAAAACATTACTTTTAGAAGAGGCATCTATTTAATAAAAGTTGTATTAGTTGGGTTGATCAAACATTTTTTTATTTTGTATTTGGAAGGTAGTGAAGATGCATATAAACAAATTACATTTAATGAAATTCTAAATTATCAAAACTATATTACTACAATAAAAATAAAATACATTGAGACAATTTGTAAACTTACATTATCAAACTAAACCAAAAATACTTATAATAGCCTTAGAATGCAAATAGAAACAATTTTAGTCTATTCTAAAATTTATGGAATATGAATAATCATCTTATCAAATTCAATATATAGACAAGATCATGTAGTAATAATACTACAGTATTTTGAATTATGAGACAATCATAGCACTATTAATTGAATAATTTTCGTTTAATAAAATTTCTTCACCTTAAAAATGTGCAATGCTTTAAATTATGATTTAAAACCCCGGAGAGTGGGTTGCCCAACGGTGGGTACAACCAAGATCGAGCTGCCTGTCTCGCTCGCCCCTACTTTTATTTTCGTTTTTTCTTTTTCTTTTTCTTCTTTGAATCTTTAATAACTTCTTTATGTAGGTGAATTCGTTCAATTTTCACACCTTCGACAGGGTAACCTCTTAAGTCACCAAGGCGATACTGAAGATGTCCCCATCTATGTTGGTAATTCAGTTTTAATAAAATAATATTTTGACCTTTTGATAGAGTAATTTTTTGGTTGATGATGCGATCTTTTTGCTCTTTGTAACTCATATCGATGAATTTTGGCTTTTTATTAATCCACATGGATAGTAATTGGCCATCTTTGCTTTTGTAACCTACAACATTTGAGAAGAAATAGATTTTTTCTCTTTTAGGGACGGTAACTTTAAATGCCACATAGATATATCTAAGGCTTGATTTTGTTTTGTTAGAAAGTTCTTTTGATTCCTGTATAAAATTAACAGTTTGGTTTTCTGCTACATTATAAGTTATATCTAAGAGGCCTTCTTGATCTTCTGGTGGATTTTTTAAATTCACCGTAAATGGTCCAAGTATGGATCGACTTTTTAATGATTTGAATTGATTGGCTTGTAGCAGTAGAAAAGCTCTATGGATATTTTTATCGATTTTGGCTTTCTTTAGTATTTCTTTACAGATGGGTAAAGGGCTTTTATCTTTAAATTTCTTTTGATATGCTCTATAGATGTATTTGCAAGCATCCATAGTTGCCTTGAAATTATTTTTAATTCTTTTTAACCATGCAATATATAATTTGCTAACATCATTTTTTGATCCATCTTTTTGAGTATTATTGTAGCCATTAATTAAAGAATAGCTGAGCTTACTATCAGTTGGTAGGTTGTTAAGAGAGGTTAAAACATTTTCAAAAATAAAGGCACCATAATTTTTATCCTTTGGTATGCTGACGGGTGGAATGTTAATTGAAATGGTTTCTAGAAGATGCTTCACCTTTTTAAATTGATAGAGCTGATAGGTTTTACCGTCAAAAAAATGTGACGTCAGGGCTTTTTTATGGCTGACTTTAATGGAAGGATTCTTGATTACCCCAGTCCTTGTAATTAAAGTTTCTGCTTTATTTGTACAAATATTTTCAATTTTTCCTAGGTTACTATTGGGGAAGCCGACCCCTAATCTAATTGTATTGAATTGATTTTCATGTGGGTAACCTGTAAACAAACCTGGGATCAAGAATTCTAAATACGGTAAATTTGTATTTGGTGTTATGGGATGGGCGATAGGGGAGTAGCTTTTTCGATAAACCTCATGTCTTTTGCCCTTGGCCGAAAAATATTGAATTGATATGTTAAAAGTGCTGGGGTAATGTTTAAAGGTAGATGGTTTTGGAAATATTTCTGCAGTCCATATGTTTAATGCATAATCAATCCAATTTTCTTTTACGTTTAATTTTTTAGCTAAGTTTTCGATTTTTTTAATAAGAGGCAGTATTTGTTTCTGAAAGGCCTGATCAATTTCTAGCATATTTTTATTTTTTTGTCTTAATAATTGAATCTCTTCCATAAGTAGTGTTGATAGGATGTTGATGACGCAGTAGTAATCTTTATTACTTTTCACCATATTTCTGAGTAGCTCAATGTTATTTTTTACAGAGTACATTTTTCTTCTATCATAAATCCATTTTAGGAATTCATTACCTTGTGGGTAAAAATTATTTTTAAAATAAATTTTTTGTCTTAAATGAAAATTACTTAGTAGCTGACTTTGATTGTTATCTTTTGAAATCCATTTAAAGAATTTTGCTCCATTAAAAAAAGCGCCTCCAATTCGATAACAACCATCATCAATGCTGTTTTTATATTGCCTAAGTTCAATAAAGAAATCAGGTAAAGTATTCTTGGCAGATCGATGATATGTGTGATGATGTTGAAATTTCAAATACAAATTGATATTATTTTGCAAGTCGGTTTCTTTCCACGAAATGACCCTATTGTTAAATAGGTAATTAGTGGTGCAGCTTTGCCAGTCATCAGGGTTCCATTCGATAATGCCGGTGCCAATTGCAGAAAGTGTGGAAATGTATAATTTGTATGAATAAGTTTTGTCTTTTAAAGTGGACAGATTGAATTTAAAATAGGAATAATGTTTATCACCAAAGGCAAGGTATTTTAAGGTACGTTGAGGCTTGCTACTATTATTAGAAACCCACTGATTTAGAATTACATTTTTTTCAGGGTAGAGCTCACTATGTGGCCATTTAGTTTTTGTTTTGTTTGTGACTCTAAAGGATTCAATTTTTTCATATTGATTTGTTTTATCAAAATTTCTAAAGAAAAATATTTGCGTATCCATTATTTGCATCAAGCTGTTATCTAGTGGATAATAAATGATTCCTTGTTGATGGGTATGATCACCGTATCTAGCGGCATTGTTTTCGGTAACATGAATCGTTTTCAATTGATTGTTCTTTATTTCAAGAGTTTGTATAAAGGTTCTCGCTTGTACTAATATTCGATTGCCTTTTTTCATTGCTCCAATTTGTGGTGTATATTGGCTGCGTCCATTTTTAAGTTTAAACTTGTATGATTTGTCGCCTTCAATATAGACGCCGCTATCGCTGAATAGTTTACTAAAACAAAGATAGCCACCATTTCTGACCTGATGAACTTCTTGGTGCTGACTAAGATGCTTGCCGGTTTTTCCAGCATATAAACTATGGTAGGCATAAGAATATTTTTTACCAAACTTATGTTTGACTTGTTTGTATGATCTGCTGTATCTTTTTCGGCCACCTGGTGAACTTAAAATATAATTGAATTTTCCGGTTTCTAAATCGTATACTTTATAGCCACTTCCTTTTTGACTAGTGATGAGAAATATCTTATCTTCTTCTTGTCGTAACTTATATCTTCCAGGAGCTCGTTGTTTCCATAGTATTTTGCCAGCTTGTTCCATATCGTGACAATAAATATTATATCCAGATGCAGTGATGATATATTTTTTACAAACAGCGATTGAACGGGCTTTTTGTGAATTAAATACAAGTATCTTTTTACCCGTTTTTGCATCCAAGACTAAAATGGTGTTGTCTGTTGTTTGAACGACAACATGAGTGCTGTTTGCTGCAATAACAGTTTTTGTTTTAATGAGACTGTTTTTAAACAGTACTGGATTCGATGAATAATTATAAGACCAAATAATATTTCTTGTGAAAAGATTTTCAGCTCTAATATTTCCAGGTTCAGTAATAAAGATTTTATCTTTCATTAAATAGTGTGCGGGGATTTCTTCATACCATAAAAATGTAGGTGCAACAGAGGATCCGTCTTGATTGGTAAAACCTTCTCTAAAGAGAGCAAGATGATTGTCCATTCGAATCATGTGATGATATAAAAGATTTGTTTCAATCGTTTCACAATTTAGCCAACCACCAGTTTTACTAAAGATTTTTTCTGGTAAGTACAATGAGCTTTCAAGTTTAATAGTTGTGTATGGTAAAGGGATGTTTTTTTCAAAAGGTTTAACGAAACCAGTATTGGGGTATGGGCTATGAATAAGGTCTTTTGCGTTGAATTGATCATCTGCTTTGAGTAAGAAAGCATCATTTTTCGTAAATAAAACCCAATATCCTTTTGAATATCTTAGTTTTAGGGGTTGGATATTCATTTTTAAAACTTTGGTGATATTTCCCGTTTTCTCATCAACGACGATAATATTTTTTTTGCATGGTATAAAAATATTTCCATTATGGGTTTGACCTTCTCCCGTTGGGATCATGCCATTGAGAGATCTTTTCCAGATAAGTTTACCATCTTGTGGATTAATTTTGATGATCGTTGGATTTGTATGTTTGCGGTGTTCAGAAATGTAAATATATTTACTTGAAAAGCGCGAATGAATCAATAGTGGTTTATACATAAAAGATTGCCATGCTAGTTTTCCAGTGTGTTTATCAATGGCTATAAAAGATTGGCTTTCAGGAGTTAATGTGACTAGTAAATTTTTAAAGATTTTAATATATCCAGATGGACTGGATCCTTTAGATTCAGTAAAGTAATTACGTCTTGTTAAGTTGGGCTTATTAAATGCTTGGCCCCATAATAGTTCTTTTGAGAAGATATCAGCTTTGAATGTAATGCCAGTGCCTGTATAACCAAAGATAAATTTTCCGTCCTTTACAAAGTGGTTGTCATGTCGGTAGGTATTCCAAGCGTGTCCAATGTGGCCTCCAGCTGTGTCATGTTGTAGATTATCAACGATTCCTAAGGGTATTGTTTTGATAAGTTTGCCGGTCGTGGAATTTAATACATCGAAATTTACTGTTTTGTAAGTACCGCTATTATTGTAGCTTATTGAAAAAAGATTATTGCCGGCTTGGATAGGAGTTGTGATTGGATTTAAGTTGGCATTTGAATGACCAGAAAGATCCCAATGTAATGAACCATTAAAATTAAAACATTTAACAGTTTTTAAATCTGAATGGCTGCGATTCGTGAAAAACATTACGCGATCGCCTATTATTCTTGAAATAAATCTTTTTTGATGAGGACCTTTTTCGTTTGAATTAAAGTATTCATTTTTTGATTCAGAGGACCACATTATCTTTTTTGACTTTAAATCAAATGCTTGAATGGATGATGCATTTGTTAGAAACATCATTGAATTTGTAAAATTTACTTCTGACCCTTGATGAACATCTAATATAGGATGATTTGTGTATTGGTTGTGAATCTTAGGTAAAGCAAATCTTTTTATGAGAGTTCCAGGGCCAAGAGTTTTTAGGGGATTTATCTTGGATGTAAATAGAGTGGAAATCTTAGTTTTTTGTCCTTTGAAATTGACTAATTGTGTGTTGGCTTTGCTTGAAAAAGTTTTTTTATTATCAACCGTTGTTTGAGTTATTTGTTCTAAAAATTTTATTTTTGTTACGATATTATCTCTTTTTGAAGGCATAAGTTTGTAGTACATATTTCCGAAGTGGATAGCGTTTGCAAAATCTCCCACATTTAGATACTCTTCAAATAGAACTTTAATTAGGTTACTTGCAGGTAAAAAGTCGCCAAAAGTTTTTAGTAGGTTATTTATTTTTGCAATATCCCGCTGTTGAATGGCTTCTTGGATTTTAGATTTATTTTTTTCGATACAGTAAGATTTAAAATCTTTTAGAAACAATGGGTTTGATCTAGCGGCATTTAAAAATACGCTTCTGAGGCTGTGGAATTCATTTTGAAAATCAATTAAGAGGTATTTCTGGTCTACAAAAGTATTATAGACATTTGTTAACATTTCTTTATCACCCTGATAAGAGATAATAGCTCTATTCAAATTTAAGGCAGTTATTTTTTCAGTAGAATCAGAAACGATTAATTTGCTAGCAGGCTTTGGTGTGTTTCCTGTATATCTTAGTATGGTCTGATAATGCCGAAGGCCTTTGTTCTTCGTTTTGATAATATATTGTTTGAAAATATCTTGATATTTTTTTCCAATATCCATACAGTTGGCGTGAAAACCAGCATAAAAATTTGATTTCCAAAGCTCACAATTATAGATTGCGGTGAAGGCTTGAAGTTTTGTCGGTTTTGTTTCTTTAATATGCGTCAAAATATCATTTACGAATTGTTGAGATTTTATAAATTGGTTTGTAAATACGTAATTTTTTATCAGCAAGGTATAGTAATTGTTCCTATAACGAATATGACTGTGTACTGATTGACTATTTAGGTTTAGTGGAAATGATTTGAAAAACAGGTCTTTATGATTTGTGTAAAGGAAATCATTTAATTGATTTAAATCGTAATCATGAGCAAATCTCATTGTCTCTGTAAATAGAGTGATAATACCTGGATTACTATTTTTGAATAATTTTTTGAAATGATCTAAATGGAATATTTCTATCAAAGGTTTAGATAGGTTATTTCTTCTTGAAATAAAGGTCGAGTAAAATATTTTTTTAAATTTCCATAAGGAATCATCTTTTTTTGTTGATAGTAAACTTTTTGCAATTGTGTCGCCAAATTTAAAAAGAGTTTCTTTTTTAATAATTTTTAATACACGGGTGCTTCGAGGTTTATCTAGTAGAAACAGTGTGTGCTCGCCTTGAGCTAGATGAATGAAGTTTGATCCAGAGTACTTTAGGGATAGGATCCCATGATGTATATTGTAAATATGCTTATTATCTAGAATACCAGCTGCACCTGCATTTGATGTTTGTTGGATGATATAGTCGCCTTTTTCTTTTATGGTAAATTCACAGCGAAACATCATATGTGGAAATTCTTTAGTTTTTTTATTATTGCCCCTTACTATATTGACACCTTTGTGAAATTTTAAGGGTTTGTTTTTGTGATGAAGAATACCGCCTTGGACAGAAAACTCTGCAATGGTAGTTAAAAGTAAATAGTCACTACCTTGTACAGAGGCTGTTAGGTCGTATTCTTTGTTTTTGCTATAATAGAGTTCTGCTAAAATTGAAGGGTTTTCAGTAAATGCTTTTTTTAAAATATCATTTACTTCTTTTTCTTGACTGAAGCACCAGCCATTAACTAATACAAAAATTAAAACGAGTGAGTTTTTTAACACAGATTTACCTCTTAATATTTATAGTAAAATTAAATTTCGGGAATGAGCCAGATGTGTTTGAAAATACATTTTGCCTTAGTTTTGGCTATATAAAAGACGCTGAATTATATTATGATAAATAGACGTTCTATCAAGGTAATTGTGGTCTTTTAGAGTGGTTAGATATTGGTATCAACCTTTTTGGTAAGTACCGTATGCTAGGCTTCAAGATTACCTTTTAGAAATACTAGGATATTCAATAATTATGGAGCGTTCAAGAGCATTGGATAAACTAATGTCTGAACTAGGATTAAAAGATTAGTAGGATTATCTATTTTTTTCTGGGACTTTTGACAGCTATATCCAAACATAGGTGATTACTTATATTAGACGAGATGAAAATAATTATTGACTGAAAATATACATGATGTTTTAGCTCTTTCGTTTTTGAGAATCAAGGTAATCTGTTTGACATTGTTTTATGGGGATTTATAAAGATGCTCCGTTATTAAAAAATTAATTTTATAATCTGAAAAGAAAAGTATATGGCAAAACGTTTAAAATTAGGATTAATAGGATACGGCCCTTATGGTCAAAGCTTAGCAAGATCGGCTTTGAATACGACTAAGATTGATGTGAATATGATCTATGTTTATAGTGAAGACGAAGTACCTTTAGTCGAAGCCAATGGATTCAATGCAACAACTAATTTAAATGAATTACTTCAATCCAATGACATAGAAGCGGTTGTTATCGCTAGCCCTAATGCCTTACACAAAGAACATATTATCAAAGCTTGTGAAGCCAAGAAGGCAATTTGGGCCGAGAAACCTTTGGTGTTGACATTAGATGATTATGATGAGGTCAATGCTGCAATTGCAAAAGCGAATGTGATTAACCACTGTAATTTTTCTACGCGTGTTGGAGGAATTGCACGCAAAACTTTAGAGCTAGCGCGCAATGGTGAGCTAGGAACTTTAATGCATTTTATTAGTCGTAGCAGCAGAGGTGTAGGTTTGCATTCAATGGGTAGTGCCCATAAAGCTGTGCTAACTCCTGAATTATCTGGTGGATGGATTATGCATCATATGTGTCATCAAGTGGATTACTCCATCACCTTATTCAATGAAAAAGTTAAGCGTGTTTATGCTCAATCATGCAGAAGTACTCCTGATTGTCCTTCAGAAGAATCCATTTCTGCGATATTAACATTTGAGTCCGGAGCGATTGCGGATTTATCAGATGGCTTGACGCCATTGGGCGATCATTTCTTTAGTGTGCTTGGATCAAAAGGGGCTGCTCATCAAAATAATGGTGGATTAATGTTTCGAAACCAGTTAGATGATAATGATTATGGACAAGGTGGCCATTCTACATTTTTCACTCCTGAAGCATGGTCTGATGACAGTATGATTGCTTTTTATTCAGTAATCACAGGGGAGCCACATGGTCGTAATTATGAATTGAATATTGTCCCCATTTCAGAAGGTCGCCATGTTGTTGAAGTAGAGCTGGCCATTGCTGAATCTTGCAAAACCGGCCAAGTGATTCAATTATCATAATTAAATAATACTTTTGCAGGTATTTAGCAATAATTTTATTGAATAGATTTAATTGAATAAAAGAATAGTTCTCGATAATCGTATGACTCAATATAAATCTAGGATGTTAGCTTTATCTGTGTTAACTTAATTAGTGAGGATGGACAATGTCGGAAAGTGAAAGTAAAGTTAAATCAAAAATAGATTTTGATCATTTTGAAAATGGTTTTAAAGAGGGATTCTTAAAATATGAGGATTCGGTCAAAACACGTAAAGGTTGTTTAAGATTTCCGGTTGGTAGTTCTCAATTAGAATTGCTGTTTGAACCTAATTCAACATTGCCGAATCCTAATGGCGGACCTGAGTGGATAAGCGAAGAGAGATATCTTTTTGGAAATTTTTCTTGCTCGATGAAAGCTGCTAGATGTGCTCCTGAAGAAGAATGCGTGTCATCTTTTTACACTTATTTTCATGATGATGATTCTAATGCAAATAGTAGTGAAATAGATATCGAAATTTTGGGGTCAGAACCAGAAAATATTTATCTTACAATTTGGACTCATGCAGATGCTGAAAATAAAAAACAAAAAAGAGTGACTCGAGTCATTGATATGCGCAATGGTTCCTTTAAGGAGACTGTTTTAGATCCAAATGGTTGCTTGCATAGGGATCATCTGTTTTCACCACCAGAATTCCCCATTACTGGTATGTTTGATTTTTCATTTCCTGATTTTGATGCATCAGAAAGTTTTTATGAATATACTTTTGAATGGCGTAAAGATACTATTCGTTATTTTATTGGCATAGCAGGTAAACAATATTTACTTTGGGAGTTTACCAATGTATTTGCCATACCTGTGAAGGCTTCTAGTTTGCGTGCCAATTTATGGTGGACAGATGTGCATTGGAATTGCGATAAAAAAGCCGCAGCACCAACAAATGAAATGATCCATCGATTTGATTGGGTGAAATATGAATCGCATTAAAATTTAAGTAGAGTGAATAGGTTGTTATTTAGGTGTTATTAATTCAGGCATGATCAGAATATTGCTTTGTTTGGTTTTAGTTAAATTTAATTGTTCGATGAGTGTTTGGCATAGGTTTGCTGGAGGTTGACCAATATAGCTTAATTCTGAAATTATTTGTAATTCAGTATTTGTAATACCCCAAAATATAAACGATAGATTCTTATCGATTTTCCATTTTTTAGAGTTGATACTAAGAGCTAGTTGAAAAGAAACTACTTGTCCTTCACAATAAATCGCTAAATTTTGATTGTTTTTTTTCTCCATCCATTGAATAACTTCATTAATACTTTTAAAAAAGAGAACTTCTTTTTTATCTTTTTTGAGTCTACGGGAATATCCTTTGTATTTATCATTATTTTTAGATTTTCCAAGGAACGCGAAATAGTGGTGATTCTTTTTTAAAAAGTGTTCTGCTGCTATCACACTTCCTGCGAAGCGATCCATTTTGATACCCATTCCATTATGCTTTTGATTATCAAAAACAATGTACGGGCGTTTATGCCGTTTTAGATTTTTCTGCAATAGTTCATAAGAGTTGAAGAGTAGTATGAAACCGTCAACGGGGAATAACTCAGGATTTAATTCTTCTGATTCCTCTAAATGTTGAATCATGCAGGTGTAACCGATGGATTTAAATTGTTTTGTTAAAAAACGTAAAATAGATTCAGCATAGAGATTATTTTCGTAGGGCGCAATGAGTGCTATCATTTTTGTTTTGGTGTTTTGCATTTTTTGAGCCCAGGGATTGGCCTTGTACCCAAGCTCTTTCATTTTTTCTTCGACTAGTTTTTTTGTTTTTGGATTCACACTGCTTTTGTTATTAAGAACAGCGGAGATAGTGCCAACAGAAAGGTTGCAAGCTTGTGCAAGTTTCTTAATAGTTAAATTATTTCTACTAGGATTTGCCGTTTTAATTCTTTCTTATGCCTAATTAATACCAACGCCAGCCCATGGATTTTTCCATGAATTTTATTTGACTGAGGTCTAATGCTGTTTTAACAAGTTTACCATTAGAGAGAATCTTATCCTCTTTATTTTCGATGGTCCATTCAATTAAACGTGCCTTGAAATTATCGGCAATGGATCTTTCTTTATCGATCAAATTAGTTTCTTCCCTAGGATCATCGTTTAAGTTATATAATTCTTCGACTCCATTAGCTTCAGAATAAATATATTTCCAGGTATGGTCTCTAATCATGTAGTTCTGGTTTGGGTGCTCCATACTATAACTGACGATTGTTTCCCTTAGATCATTTTGATTGGTTTCTATAGTCTCTTTTAAGTTTTCGCCATCAACATTTTTGGTAAGCGGGATATCAACTAATGCTGTTATAGTTGGGACAATATCTTGTAGTCCTACTAAAGAATGATTGACTTGAGATTTTGGTAGCTTATCTGGCCAAGAAATGATCATAGGTATTTTAACACTACCTTCATGCATATTACTTTTAAAGAAGAATCCAAAATCTCCCATCATATCACCATGATCTGCCATAAAGACGATGATCGTGTTTTCATATAAATCTTTTGATTTTAGATAATCTATGATTTTCCCGACTTGCTTGTCTTGAAAGCTTATAAGACCATAGTAGTGAGCACGTGCTACTAGGTAGGCTTCTGGTGACAGAAGATCTATGCCATGTGTAATACTATTAACTACCATATGCGGTGATCTAGGTTTGCCATCTTTATTGATGGCTGGTTTCTGAATAGTTTTGGGGTCATACATTTGATCATATGGCCGGGGTGGATCATAGGGTGAGTGTGGTTTAGGAAAACTAGCATGCATCATAAAAGGTTTATCAGGAGAATCATTGAGATGTTCATCGAGGTATTCAATTGTTTTAGTGGCAACCCATGCATCGACACAATGTTCTTGTGGAAGGGGGGAAGGCGCTGGGTGAATATCATTGTTACCTATTCCGTGAGCACGACTAAAACCTTTCCAGCCAACATCTTCTACGTAATCCATGTATTCTTCAACATTTCTTTTTTCATTTTTTGGATCATATTGTTTTAAGATTCGCCCGGATTCAGCCAAGGCTGCTTTTTGAAAGCCATGTAATGTATGTTCTTGATTTGCATCAGTGTAGGGTAGGTAGTGCAGTTTTCCGGCTGAGTAAGTTTTATATCCATTTTCTGCTAATAGTTGTGGTAGTTTGATTTGATCTTCTTTGATCTCTCCTGAATTTGATTTTGGATTGTCTGGATTATGCAAGCATTTGTGTGGGTAGTTCCCCGTGATCATTGAAGCACGTGCCGGCACACAAACAGGGTTAGGGGAATAAGCATTTGTAAAAATAGTGCCATCGGCAGCTAAAGCATCATAATTGGGTGTTTGTATATCAGGATGACCTAAGCATCCTAAAGTATCTGCTCGAAATTGGTCTGCAACAAGAAATAATATGTTTGGTTTATTGTTAGTGCTCATGTGAATACCTTTGATTATAAATTGAACTAGTTCAATTATATTGCGATAAAGTCACATGTCAATCTTATTTTGAGCTAACATTTGAATCCGAATTGTACGTAGGAGAGAACCTTGTGTTCGCCTCTACGTATTCAAATCGAAATAAATTTTTTTATCAGCGTGGTAATACTTCAACTATTAAATCTTTTTAATAGATTGGTTGTAAATAATTTTTGTTGGAACGATGCTTCTTTGCACCGAGATTTCAGAATCATTGAGAGTATCTAAAAGAAATTTACCGGCTATATCGCCCATCTTTTTTAGATCCAATTTTATGGAGGTTATTTTTTCCCCCGGTGAAAACTCTTCATCTGATTTTCCAATGCCAACCAGGCTTATATCATCAGGAATTTTTAATCCAGCATCCGTAATTATTTTAATTATTATTCTTGTGGTAAAATCTGATTCGCAAATTATAGCTGTTGGAGAATTTTTTTTGTGAAATATTTTTGAAACTTTATTAGTGAGATCGAAACTTGGAGATTTAGAATAAAAATTATCTACACTGACGGTTAACTTTGAATTTAGCATTGCCATGCGATAGCCATGTAACATATTTTCATCTATTTGTTCGTAAAATAATTTTCCTCCAATTTTATGGTAGTGCGGACAGTGAATAAATTTTATATATTGATGTCCTTTGTCTATTAAATGATTCGTTAGTTCAAACATACTGTACATTTTATCAGGGATTACAGACGGGATACCATATCTAGTTAAATCTACATCAATTGAAATTGTGGGCAAACCAAGTTCACTTAATTCCAAAATAACCATATCGCTGTTAACTTCAAAAAATATTATGCCGGCTGGATCTAGGTCAATTATGTGTTCTAATAAATCCCACGGTTTTATTTTAGCTAAAGGGCAAGGCACCAGTTCATATCCAAATTTTAAAATCTTTTTCTTGAGTGCATCTATGATAGGTTTTGGATATAAATCTCCCTCTAAATAATTTACTGTTGGCACAGGATAAAGGATTGCAATTTTATTACTGGATTTTTTTTGTTGTGGATTGGTTGTTATGACAACCCCGCTGCCAGGTAATGATTCAACATAACCATCTGATTTTAAAGTTTTAATGACTTTTTGGATAGTTGAGATGCTTACTCCGAAATCTTTAGCAAGAGTTCTTATGGGTGGGAGTTTGCTCTCCGGAGGAAAATTACCATTTATGATAAGCTTTAGTAGTTGGCGTTTAATCTGATTATCTTTTGATAAATCCAATGAAAATCCTTATTGAATTAAACTGATCAATAATCCCGAGAATTTCTTCCCGAGAGTTATTAATTTATTTCTGAAGTAATTTTAAAATTGATTCTTTTAATTCAGCAAAATTGTAACTGTCCATTTTACTAAATTTTATAGCACCGGCACTATCTAAGTTGGCGCTAGATACTTTTTTTAGTAGTTGGAGTTTTTGACCAATTATGAGAGCGATCATTTCTCTAGAGTATCCCTTTTCTAATTCTAAGAGTCGTAATAATTCACAATCTTGCGCTCCTCTTCTGAAAGCGTGAATTCTAAATGAGGCAATTGCATGACCTAATTTACCACCATCAATGATGAGGCCATTTTTGTCACCATCTATTAGAGAAGCTTTGCCTTTTATTCCAGACCATGGTAATACGCCATCACTACCGGAGATGTAAGAGTTTAGACACCATGCAGCTGTTTCATAATTATTATCGCCAGGTTTATTGGCGGAGCCATATGAGTAGAGGGTTGTCGGCATTTCTCTTTTTTGTCTTTTAACAATTCTATTCGCGATGAGCATTTGCCGACTACTATACATGATGTTGATGATCCCATTTGACATACTACCTTGCCAAGCCGGTCGGCTGATATCGCCACGATATAAAAAGCTAGGTCGGTTTCTGTTCATTTTTGACAAGCCTTTTGAAAACAGATCTTCATGCCATTGTTTTGTATAAACGGAGGGATCATTAATTCCTTTTTTAAATAGTAATCCAAAAAAGTTAAGCGCTTCCCAGTCGATAAGTTGCGTCGGTTCATCAAGTATCCAATGGGTGTAACCCCAATTATATTTGTTATTTAAATATGCTTCTGCAATCGTGTTGTTCCAGCCTTTTTTATTAAAGTGAGCATAGAATTGGCTGACGCAATTTGCAAATGCTTTTTTATATTCATCAGAAATTGCTTTTTCAATAGGATCGGCCAATATTTGGTGTTTGACGTAGTCTTCTTTTTCTTTGGTATTTTTTGGTGCTTTCCCGTAATTGTAGTAGTCTTTAAAATTTAATGGCCAGCCTTCATAAAAGGGGAGGTAGATCGTAGGAACGGGAACACCAGAACGTGGATTATCTTTAAACCAAGAGCCATCTAATAGTCCACCTAGGTTATTGTCAAAATTACTCCAGTCGGTAACGTTACCTTTCTTATCAACAGCTGGTATCCAATCGCTATGAGTCCTGCCTGCTTGGCTATAGGGTACTCTGTTGATCGTGCAGCGATGGTAGTGAGCTAAGCGATAGTTATCTTTAAACTTTTTGCTACCTGCTTTTCCAGGACCACTGTAACAATTCATTTCAGGGTTGAAGTGTATTTCCTCAGGAATGATCACATTAAATACTTTGACGGTTAAATTTAATGTAGCTTTTTCTTTTCCAGCACTGATAGTAATTTTACCAGTGTAGGCTCCCGCTTTGGTGTCGATTGGTATATGATAATCTACTGTGATGGATTGATGTTTTTGATTTTCAATACCGTTATCGGCAAAGGGAGTGTTAAACGATCCTTTTAATGGAATAGCATATTCAGATATTTTTTTAGAAACATACCAACTACGAAATAATCTAACACCTTTGTTACTGATGGATCCTACTCCACTGAGGTTGGATAATTCAATTTTACAATCATCTAATTTACCATCAATACCAATTTGAAAACTGATGATTTCTCCACGAGCGGCTACAAGTCGAACAGTTGAACTAGCACCATCCCATACGGCATTCTTTTTATGTAAATCTTTTTCTCTTTCGAAAAGTGCTTCTGTCGTGACAGGATCGATTTGTGTGATTTCTGGGAAAGCCCAAATCTTAGCAGTGCCTAAAGAAACAGGTTCACCAGCTTTTGGTTTGAAGTCACTTTCTGAAAGTTTAGGCATAAGTGAAGCCAAATTCACACTGGTATTGCCTTTTGTAGAGACCCATGTTGATGCGTTTCCACTAGCATCTACAGCCTGGACTTCTATTTTAATTTCTTTATTGGGTACTTGGTCGACAATCGTAATTGTTTGAGATGAGTTTTCTTTCTTCGCAAAGGGAATCTGCCAACGGTCAATATTTTTTCCGTTTATTTTAATATTAAAAGAAAAGGTATCCTCTGGCACTTTAAAACTAATATCTATGGCACCTAATTTTTCTGTTGCGAATTCAACTGCTGATTTTGATTTTAATTCTTTGGGTGATTTTGGTGCTGTGATATCTTCTCCACCAGTAAATATTTCCAAAAACGGGCCTTTGCCAGATTCTTTTGATTTAATTGTACAGCCCATGATCCAGCTACAGTTTCCATCCATGATCATTAGGCCATGAGATGATTTTGCTACGAGAGCTTGAACAAGTTTTTTGTCCAATTCAATTCGATGTAGTCCGTTTTTTGGAATTAGTTCACCTTTAATAAGGAGAGAGTTACCATTGCCCAAAATAACATCATAGACTTTTGCTCCTTCAAATCCCCAGTTTTCTTTTGAATAGCTTGACTCATTAAAAGTGGCACCAAAGCCTGATTTATCTAAGGCATAGCTTTTTGCTTGGCCTTCGACCCAGTTGTGACTTACTGTAGAAATTGATACCCATCGTAGGTCAGTACCTCCATTCAATCCAAACTTAAAACCTTTACCTGTCTTTACCCAGAGATATGCTTTGTCGATTTTTTTTCCTTTTAAGGCAGAGACATCAAAATCTAATAAACCAAATTCCTGATATGATTTTAATTTTATTGTTGTTGCGGCACCCATATTAAAGTTTCTTTCGTTGGAGCCAGGTTTTTTACCTTGGTAGGAAGAAAGCCAAACATCTCTGTTTACTTTGCATTTAATACTTTGAGACCAAATGCTTGAAGTACAAAAAAGTGCCATAGAAAAGAAGAGAATAATTTTTTTGAACATAAAATTTTCCTAGAAAAGGGTTTGAATTTTTGAGATCTCTGCGGAGCGTACTGTGAGCTACTGATTCACCTTCTTCCTTCAGATGAAGAAAGATAAGGGGATTAAGCTTGGAGGAGTGATTTTCAAATTGTACTAATAAATAGTACAATTCAACTATTTTTTTTAAAGGCATCGAAAATTTATCGATTGTTGTCAATAAAGTGAAATTAATTTGCATCCCTACAGCAAATGCATTATTTATTTAGAGGTTGTTTTAGGGTGTTAGGGCCGATGCTATTACCTATTAATAGATTTGCTTTGACTTCAATCCTTTTAGATGGTCTAGCGGGATCTTGAATTCGTTTTAGTAGAAGATCTAAGCCTCTAGTACCAATTTTTGTACCATCAAAATAATTATAACAAAGGTTTTGATAATTTTGGTCGTTTGTTGGACTAGGATTATCGCCATTGGAATAAATGCTGAGGTCAGAAGGAATCCGAAGACCTTTTGACTTCACGAAGTCAATGAAAGGTATCATCATAGAAGTAGAGAAGATGTAGATAGCCGTCGGTCGTTTATTTTTTGGAAGTTTAACAATCATTTCTGCTGCTTGCAAGCCTCCTTGATCATATGCAGGGTATTCGGAAACCCAACTTGGATGGAAGGGGATGTCGTGATCTTTAAGGCAATCCACATAACCATGCAGTCGTTCAGGACATAAAGTCTTTGGTTTACTGTTTACATAAAAGATTCTTTTATGGCCCAGTTCTATTAATTTCTTGGTTGTATTGTATGACGCTTTATAGCTAGCTATGTCAACGACATCGATGGGTAAGTCTGTATAGTGATCTAATAAGCATAAGGGTATTCCACTTTGATAGAGAGCTTTCGTTATTTTCTTTTGAGTAACGGCTACTAAAAGGATTCCTTTTACATAAGGATCTTTTAATGTGTCTAAGCAGAAGTCATATTTGTTTTTAACGGGGTAAATATTGGCGACTTCAATATGATAATTTTCTCTTTGAGCTTTATTAATCACACTGACCAAGATTTGGTTATAGTATTCAAGTCCTCCAAGGCCTAATCCTAATCCAAAAATGATTTTAATTTTTCTAAAGGGGTTTCTGTTTTCGTGGCAACTGACTTCATTGGTGACAGGGAAGGTGCCTTTGCCTCGAATTCGTAAGATAAGGCATTCATTTTCTAAAGTTTTCATAACTTTGCGTACGGTATTGCGACCAACGAAATATTTTTCGGCAATTTCAGTTTCTTTAGCTAATGCTTGTCCCTCTTTTAATAAAGAGAGGTCTCTTAGAATATAGTTCCTAAGTTTTTGCTGTAAATTCGTAATTTTATTCATGATATCGGAACTAACTTAAATGTGCTTAAAAAGACTTTAAGGAGTGATTGACTTGATATATTATGTTTTATTGATGAATCCACAAGAATTATTATGTTCCCTAGATACCCTTATTTATGAGACACTAAATTTGTTGCGACGTTTTTAATTGGTTTGCTTTTTAGTTCTTTATAATAGCAGTCTTCAATAGGATTCTTAGCTTAAGGAGTATTTCGATGTTTCAATTTCCCATCATAAATAAGCATGACAGTGATTATGATTATGATTTAAAATCAATAGGATTGCCTTTTGCTAGAGGTCAGGTATTTGATTCAAATCATATACAATTGTTAGATGAAGCTGGTAAGGATATTCCTGTTCAAGTTCAAACAACTTGTAAATGGAAAGATGGTAGTATTCGTTGGTGTCTTGCTAAGTGGTCTTGTTCTTTAAAATCTAAGAGTGAGGTAACCTACTCAATAAATATTTTAGATAAAGCGCCCACTTCTATAGGTACGAATGTATTATCCATTGATGATGGTGTGATTAATATTGATACTGGTTTGTTAAAAGTAAGTTTAGGATCAGATCCAGAAGAATGGTTTCGAGAAGTAACGATTCCTTCTATAATAAAAGATGAGTTTAATACCTGGTCTCCTTCGATTGGTGAAGGTCAGTTGTTTGTTGAGCTAGAAGATGGTAAATTAAAACCTGAATTTACGGGTGAGCCAGAGATTCGTGATAATGGACCTATCTGTTCGGAAGTTTATTATAAAGGAATTTTTAGAGATAGTTCCGGTGTTGATCGTTTGCATTTTAAATTGCGATTAGTTGCTAGCGTAAATTCTCAAATACTTAAAATTTCTTATACGTTGCATAATCCTAGACATCAGCCTAGAGAAGAGTTGGGGCATTTTCGTTTAGGTTTACCAAATGCGGCTATGATCAAAGATGCTGGTTTTCGTTTATCAATTAAAGAAAAAGGTGTTCCATTTAGTTATTTAGCAGCAGAATTGGGTAGAGAAGATCATTTTGGTCCTGTTACTAAAGAAGCAAAAATATATCAAGATTCAAGTGGTAACGAAAACTGGTTTCACCGTACGGATATTACAAAAGATTGGCAGTTTCCTCAACAGTTTAGAGGTTATAAGATGACTGTTGACGGAACTGAGACATACACCGGTGATCATGCTGGTGGTTGGGCTGCGGTGAATAATCAACGGGTTTCCATTGCGATGGGTGTTGAAAAATTTTGGGAAAATTATCCGAAAGCATTTCTGACAAATGTGAATGATGATGGTATCAGCATTACATGTGGATTGTTTCCGCAAGAGTCTAAATATGCTCATGAACTTGTTGGTGGTGAGCAAAAGAGTCATGAGATTATTTTATCATTTCATCGTGTTGACAAACCTGTGGATCATCATGCCCCTGGAATGACCACGTTATTTAAAGCTTATAAAACGCTGAAGCCAAAAATGCATCGTCTGTTAAATGATCCTATTTTATTACCTTCTATCGAGCAGCTAAATGAATCGGAGGTTATGTTGCCCACGGTAGCTTATGAGGAAGGGCAATTTAAGGAATATGAAAATGTTGTCGATTGTGTTTTTGAAGATCCAGCATTTGATTTATGGAAACTAAGAGAGAAATGGGCTGATTTTGGATGGCGTAACTTTGGTGATTTTAATGCGGATTATGAAGGGGGCGGTGATATTCTCTCGCACCATAATAATGAATATGATTTTAGCCTAGGTTTATTAATGCAAGCTATGCGAAGGCAAGGGGTAAACCAGAAAAGTGCCGATCAGTTTTTAGAAGCCGGTCTTTATGCTGCAATTCATCAAGCTGACATTGATACTTATCATACAAAAGAAGATCCGCATGGAGGCTATTGTTATAATGGAGGCAAATTTACTCATACAGAACATTTGATTGAGCCCGGACGTGGTGGCCATAGACAAAGTGATAGTGCTTTGTTTTATGGTGATTTAATGTGGCCTTGGGGGATAGGTGGTGGTCCGGAATCCGGTCATTATGATAATGCTGGTATTATGCTAGCCTATTATTTGACTGGTAGGCCCATGTTGGAGGAGACGGCTCTAGAAATTGCTGACAATACCACATTTAAAGTATTAGAGGATCAGTTTGCGCAACATGCTTATTATAGAACGAGTGCCCATAACATTGCATGTAGCTTAGTTGGCTATTTACATACTGGAGATGAAAAGCATGTGCAGGCCATTGAGATCATTTTAAAAGAAACGCACCCTGATAAAATTCAACCTGATAGACCCAGAGATGCGCAAGGGCATTTTGCAGCAGGCGAAATATTTAATGGTATCTATTTAAAGAATTTAACTTTTTATGCCCTTAATAAACAAAGAGATTCAGGTGAAAAACCTCAATATTTATTTGACCGAATATTTTTCTGGGCTGATTGTATGCATAAATATTCGTATTCAGAAGAGGTGGGCGATTTTGCTTATCAACCATTACCAGAGTATGATAAACAGTTGTTCGGTCCTGATGCCGGTGGTGGTACTAAATGGTTTCATATAGAGGCTTTTGCTTTGATAGCGAAATTAAGGGAAGACCCTAAGAAAAGGGAAGAAGAGCTACGGAGATGCTTTAGTGCGTATCAAGTCATCTGTAATTATTACTGCCCTGATGGCAAGCCAGTATATCACTCGACCAAGTATCAGACATATAGTTTGATTAATGGCCATGCGATATTAGATGCGATGAAAAAATATCCTGAAGTTTTTGAGGATGCTCAATTGGTAAAACCTTAGGGCGTATTATTGGAATTGGCATGGTCTTTATTAATTCATAAATTATGGTTGAAGAAATATAGAAATTGAATACGATAGAGTAAAAATATAACATCTATAACAGTAATTTATGTATACATTTGAAAATCAATCTAAAAAAAAGTTGCATGTTCAGGTCAGCGAGAGAATTAAAGCAATGATCCAAAAAGGAGGGTGGCGTCAAGATGACAAACTGCCTTCCTATCGAAATTTAGTAAAAGAACTAAATGTTTCTTTAGTGACAGTCAAACAAGCCATGGATCTTTTGGTGGCTGAAAAAGTGATCTATGGCCACCATGGTAAGGGAATGTTTGTTTTAAACCCTGTCAAGAATTCTAGTCGTCAAATTCAGACGATTGGCCTTATTGTTTATTGCACCAATAATTTATTATTTTCTTCTGATTATTTAATGCAGATGTTTCAAGGTATTATGCTTGCAGCAGATAAATTAAAAGCTGATGTGAAATTAATCTCATTGAAAAAAGAAGGGGCTGTTTCGGTACAAAGCTTGATAGATAAAAAAATTGATGGAGTTGTTCTACTGGCTGTTAACAATGAAAAGTATCTGAAAGATTTTGTTCAATCTTCGATCCCTGTTGTTGTGGCTGATTTTAATAACCCTGAAATCCCTCTTGATTATGTTGTTTGTGATAATGAACAATCAGGTTTGAATTGTGTAAATGAATTAGTAAGTTTTGGCCATAAAAGAATCGCCTATATGGATGGATGGTCAAATGATACACTAGTTTTGAATGAAAAAGGCACACATCCTGAGGTAGAAACTTCTGATGTGCTTGAAAGAAGAAATGTTTATAAAAGCCAGATGGATGTGTTGGGTTTTTCAGAACACATTAAAGTTTTAGGTCTCGATTTAAAAAAAGAAGCATCCTATATCAAAGACGTTTGTGATCATATTGTTTCTTTAAAGCAAAAACCGAGTGCAATTATTGCTTATGATAATAATTTAGGTTGTGAGCTGATGAAAGAACTTGAAAAGGTTGGGTTGAATGTGCCAGGTGATATTTCGATTGTAGCCATGGCTGGGGCTGAGACTAATGTTGTAGGGGCAAAGACTTTGTCCTATTGCAAGATGCCTTTTATTGAAATCGGTACAAAAAGTGTTGCCATTCTTAAAAGTAGATGCCGCTCTTTACGAAATACTAAGGCGAAGATTACTTATATGCCAGGTCAATGGGTCACAGGAAATACTATCGCAGATATTCGAAAATAAATTAAGTTTATTTTTTATCCTTTTTAGATGATTTGAAGTTTAGCTCTGGGATCTTCTTTGTTATCGCTTTAATCCAATTATTGATGTTATCTTCAACATAGCTAAATTTTCCTATTATTCTTTCTTTGGCATTGATGACATAAATCTCAGGAAAAGATTCAGGTTTATACTTATCTTTACCAATTTTATACATTTCCACTAAATATATTTTTAGCATCTGAAGCGACCAGCTTCATCTAATCAGAAGACTAGGATATTCAAATAATATAAATTAATGTCATTCAGCAAAAGTAAATATTATTTTAGTCAAAATAGATTTCCCCTTAAATAAGAAACAAAGCGAAACTGTCAAATTACAAAATGAACAACTGAAAGAAATTACAAATCTTTACTTTTATTTCCTGCCGTTTCAATTTTAGTTAGCAGGCCATTTAAACCATTTGATCCGAAGATTAAAATTAAACTGAGAATTAATTGAATGAATTGACCAATAATCTCCCCGAACATTTTATTTGACATAATTAGTGTGTTATATTGGTCAAAAATTTCTTTATTATGCATGTAGTTATATAACAACGTTGATAGATCAGATAAGCTTGTAACGCACAAATATAATCCAATACCTGAAAAAATTAATTGTCTAATATCATTTTTGGATAAGTCATTCAATTTCATGGGTGCCGTTGAAGTACTAAAGTATTTTTCAGAAAAGTATCCGGAAGTAAGCCATAAAATTATTGATATAATTAAAGGGGTTAGTGTAAGTCTAAATATATTAAATATGATCCAACTATTTGGAGCCATGATCATTTGAGAAGATGGTGTGTCAGAGCGAAGTAAGTAGAGAAAATTTGGTAGAGATTTTAGTGCAAACACAAAAAAGACTACTGCTAATGTTTTTAAAATTAATTCAGCTAAATCTTTTTTTATCATTTAATTATGATCCTATGGGCAACATATTGGTGATATTCAATTTTAAAACTACTTTGTATTCTAGCAATTTTATTTAACTGTCCAAATTTGAATTAATCTATCTTAAGTGAAGAAGGTAAGAATGAGGATTAATTAAGTGGTTGATGTATAGGTTAAGTGATAAATTGTTTAATGTTAACTTTTTTTATCAATTTAAATATTATTTTGGATTTTAAACATTGAATTATGCCTTCGAAGGCATAAAATTGTGCCTTCGATGGCATATAAGGTTAAAAATGAGTAGTTTAAAAGATATAGCAGCGATAACAGGTACTTCCGTACGGACAGTTAGTAGGGCCCTGAATGATAATGGTTATGTTAAAGCAGCATTAAAAATTGAAATTTTGAAAGTTGCCAAGGATCTTGACTATAGAATCAATTTAATGGCACAAAGCCTTAGAACGAAAAAAAGCTTTTTAATAGAGTTGGTCTGTCCAATTGGTGCCGATTATGCCAGGAATATGCCAAAGGTAGAAGCCTTCGAAGAAAAAATGCGTGAAGAGGGTTATCGTGTCAGTCTCTTTTTATTACGTGACATTGAAAATTCATTATCAAAAGATATGGATGTCATCCTATGTCAAAACCCATCAGGTATTGCATTGTTTCATTTCTCAAAAATTGATTTAATGGTTAAGAAGCTTAATGATTGTAATCTGCCTTATATTACTTTAGGACATACTGAAAAGAAAATAGATAAGGTTGGAATGGATAGAAAAAAGGGGATTCAATCAGCTCTTAAACATTTTCAAGATAAAGGTCGAAAGCGTATCGCTTATCTAGGGAATGAAAAGCCAAAACATTATTATGGTAAGGTACGTCTAAATGCTTATCTTAGTTACATGAAAAAAGCAAAGCTCAAGCCGCTAATATTAAATATACCTACAACAAAAGATAATTTTAATATTGCACGTACAATTGGAAAAAAAGTATCGCTTAAAACATTACCTGATGGCGTTTTGGCTTACTCAGATAGTGCAGCTTTAGGCTTTATGCAGGGATTACAAAGTAGAGGTGTGAAATTTCCGGAAGACATCTCGATTATTGGCTTTAATGCTAGTCAAGCAGGCGAGGTAAGTAATCCACCTCTAAGTACAATTGCACACCCTAATGAAGCCATCGGAACAATATCTGCTGAAATATTGCTTGCTAAAATCAAAGGTCAGAAAGAACCAAAAGCAGGTTGGTCTCGTGAATTGCCACCAGTTTTATTACTTAGAGAGTCAACGTAATTAAAGAGTTAAGCAAATTAAATAGGAAAAAAAATGAAAAATATCCTCACCCTATGCATTACCCTATTACTCTCAGCAAGTCTTTATGCTGCTGATGTAGCTTGGAAAACAAAACCAACGATGACTAAAAAAGGGAACACCTGGGAAATCAACTTTTCTATTTCTACTGCTACAGATGTCGAAGTAGCCATTCTGGATTCCAAAGGCAAAGTTGTGAGACATCTGGCCGCTGGGGTACTTGGCCCTAAGGCACCAGCTCCCCTTAAAAAAGATTCTCTTTCTCAAAAACTAATCTGGGATGGCAATGATGATTACGAAACAAAAGTTGCAGGTGAATGCACTCTAAGGGTGCGTGCCGGCATGGGCGTCAAACTTGTGAATATAGTCGGTGGAGATCCGTACGCCTTTTATTCAAAAGATATGGGGCAGGGAGATCATGCCGCTTGGAAAATAATGGGTCTCGAAGTTAAATCAGATGGCACGGTGTATATTACAGGCAATATAAATCATTATGGTCCCGCTGTTGTGCGTCGTTATGATGCGGAAGGGAAATATTTACAAACAGTTTACCCAGCACCAGCGGGAAAGAAATTTGAGCAAATCAAAGGCTGGGGAGCCCACCAGCGCGAAGATGGAAGCTCGGTATTTAAATATCATAATATAGATTCCATCTCTCTTTCAAACACAGGTATTACCGGTGATAGAGCCTTCTTTGGATCACTCCTTCCTTCAGGAGGAAAAGATTCGCTTTATTTTATTGGTAAAAAATTCAATTTGATCAAAGTAAATACAGATGGTACTATTCCTGAAAATCCAAATTCTGAAGGTTTCCTGGTTAATGACCCTATCATTGGAGATAAAGCTAAAAGACCTACCTGGCATGTCTTGGGAACACCCTTTACTGCACCATCAGCGGATGGAAAATATTTTTATCTAAGTGGTGTTTTTAAGGATGGTAAAAGAAAAAGAAGCTGGACCCGAGCCAAAAATATTGAAACAACAGGCTTCTGGCGTGACGGTCAGATCTACAAAGTAGATTCCAAAACTCGCAAGGCTGAAGTCTTTTTTGCCCTGGACAAGAAAAGTGTTATAGGTGACATGAAGTCACGAGGAACTTCACCTATTGCTGACGACAAGACGGCTCCTTTCGCCGCCCTGCAGGGAATAGCTATAGATGCGAAAAATAATGTCTTTATCTGTGACAGACAAAATAAACGTATCCTGATACTAGATAAAGATGCAAAAAAAATAAGGGAGATTCCTGCTGAATATCCAGATGCTATCGCCGTGGATCCAAATTCAAAAGCACTTTATTACACAACACGCAAAGGAAACTACCACAAAAAATCACCCCTGTATCTTTATAAAATAAGGGACTGGACAAAAGACAAAGGTGCGTCTGTTTCCAAACTCCTTGATACTTCAGTGGGCACCTATAGATCCCGCTCCTATTTAGGCGTCACCACTTTCAAAGGCAAAGCACGTGTCTGGGTAGCCTACGTGACTTTGCCGGTCCGTATCTACGAAGATACAGGCAACAAACTTGAATTAGTCAAAGATTTTTATAAAGTCGGCACTCAGCGCATCCTGGATATGCAACACATGATCGTTGATCCTAAAAACGAGGATGTTTATCTCAGTGAATCCTGGGGTTACTTGTTCAGACTTGATAACTGGTCAAAGCCTGAGTTTAAAAAATGTGAAATGGACATTACCTCACGGAGAGGAAAAAAGAACTCAAACTCCGCTCTCGGATTTGCCATTGACCCAAGGAAAAATTTATTTTATATGCGTGGCGATAGAACGCCACTTTATAGAATGAAATGGGAAGGCGGAAAATTTGTTCCGGCTCCTGCAGGGAGTCACATTGTCACCACGCAGTATTATAATGATTGGCGTATTCATTTGGGCCATGGCGAACGTGGACTGGCTGTCGCCCCTGATGGCGGCATTGGCATACTGGCTAGTCATAAACGAAATGATTATTCTGGGCCTCTAGCCTTTTATGCCTCCGATACAAAAAAGGCTCCCTGGAAAGAAGTACCCTTTGTTAAATTCGGAACCAAACCAATATCGGCAGGAATAAAATTTGACGCTAAAGGAAATATGTATGTTGGCCTGTGGAGCAGTAAAACAAAACCCTTACCCGGTACAATGGGAAAAGACAGCCAGCTCCTAAGAAGCTTCGGAAAAATCTACAAGTATAAACCAACAGGCTCACTTCTAAAAGGAAACCTTTATCCCACAGAACCAGAAGGCTCCAGCAAAGTTTATGAAGTACACTTTGGATCCATCAGCAGAGGTATGGCCCGCACCGCCTTTTTTGGTGTCGATCCCTACGGCCAGATTTATTATCCCTCTTCACTATTAAGTCGGGTTACTGTCATGGATAACGAAGGCAACCAGATAATACGCTTCGGCACCTGGGGTAACAGGGACTCTATGGGAGGCCTAAAAGGTGACCTAGTGCCAACTAAAGATATTCCTATGGCCTACCCAAGCAGCGTGGATGTGACTGATGATTATATTTACGTTTCTGACCTGGTGAATGCCCGGGTGCTACGACTTAAGAAAACTTTTAAGCTGACTTCTAATTAGTAAGCGAATAGAAAAATAAAAATTTGCTAATATTATAATTGTTTGGTAGGGATGCCCTTGTAGTTATCCTAGGGCTTGACAGTTTCTCCACATTATTAAATTTTTACTCAATCGTCTGAATTAAGATTATTAGAATGTCCTAGTATTTTATTAAAATGAAGCTGGAAGCTTCAGCTACTATATTTTTTTAGATGATTAATATGTAGTGGATTCAGTTGACTATATTATGAGATAAAAGGGGCCTAAATTTATATTTCGTATCAAAAAAGAAAAAAGAAAATATTACAAAAACTATTTGAAATAAAATTAATTCTTTTGAATATAGGGGTTAATTTTTATTGAAGTAAATTTTTAAGGATGTATTTATGTATACACGTGATCCAGATTTTTCAAAATTACCAGAAATATTAAAACTTATTAAACCTCATAAACCTTGGGCAATCCCCACCGAAAAAGTGGTTAGAGTTTCAGCGCCTTGGGAGATTATCCGTGCTGTTGAGGATGCTGAAGAATATACGACGATTGTAATAGCTAAAGGTCGCTATATCATGCCTCGGGATATGGTTGTTAATACCCATCATTTAACAATATGTGGGGAAACTGGTGATCGTGAAGATGTTATTATTGATGGTGATACGGAATTTGATCAATTTTATAAACCTTTAAGTACTCGATTTGGTGCTCCGGGTTTAATTAAAATTACTCGCGCAAGGCATTTAACGATTCGTGATTTGACTTTGGCTAATAGTCCGAAGTATGGCATTATGTTTATGGGTGATGGAAGGGTAGATAATCTGACAATTGAGAATGTGAAGTTTCATAATATATGGGCAAGAGGTTTGAAGGGTACGGGGTCAGTTCGTATAGACCATGTGCCATATACTGAAGACGAGCTTGGTTATAACCCGCAAGATGATTATCATATACAATGGAATAGACCAAAGAATGGTTGTGTTCGTCATTGTTTATTTATCAATGATCGTCCCAAGCAAGATGAAGTGGATCCGGATGAAGGAAACTATGTAGCTGGAATGGATTTGATGTTTGCCAAAGGTTGGACTATTTCAGACAATGCCTTTGTCGGGATACGCGGAAAATCTGGTCGAGGACGTGGCACTGTTTTTATATGGATACATTCTGAAGATGTTGTTGTTGAGAATAATATTTTTATTCATTGCGATAAGGCAATTGGCTTGGGTAATCCTCATGCACAAGACCGAGCTTCTTTTCATATTCGAAATACGATTGTTAGAAATAATATAATTATAGGTGGTTGCAATAAAGCTATTGAGATAGATTATGGTAATAATGTTACGATAGAATCGAA
This sequence comes from Planctomycetota bacterium, assembly GCA_002746535.1. Lineage (GTDB taxonomy): Bacteria > Planctomycetota. Next base: position 109,385 of record NVWA01000015.1, on the reverse strand, counting down.
TAAAATCTGTTCAGAAGATCGAAAAGATTATCATGCTATCCAAGTATTAAACATGTCTGAATCTGCAATTGTCAAAAATAATATTATAGGTAAAGATCCCTTGGATGCTTTTAATGTTGATAGCAACACAATAATAGAAGATAATGAGGTGACTGACTTGGTTGGTAAGATTGCTGATCTTGAATCCGGCGATTTTTCAATGAAATGATTTTTTTTGCTGGGCGCGCCGGCATCGGTTACCCAAATAAAGTCGAATAGGTATATAGATTAAAGGATAGCGATATGTGACTATTTCAGTTATCGTCCTTTTAATTGCCTAAAAATTTTCTTTAGATTATTTATGACTACTTGTTTTCCTGGGAGAGCGAGCTGCCAGCTCGCTCTCCCAGAAAAAAATATTTAATAATTCCAATTATTTTAAAGTATAGTGGTATGTGACTAGACCAGTTATCGCTCTTTTAATTTCTTTAGATTATTTATGACTACTTGTTTTCCTGGGAGAGCGAGCTGCCAGCTCGTCTTTTTCTAATCAAAGCCAATTCCAAACACTGCTGTAATCTCTGTTAACGATCGCATGATAAGATTAAATTCAACCTTTTTTGTATAATGCTTGATGATTCCTAAGAAAAGACGAGCTGCCAGCTCGCTCTCACAGAAAAAATGTATTAAATAATTCTAATTATTTTAAAGCACAGGTATTCTCTTATTTGGGTAACCATTGGGCAGGATGCCTGCGCGCCCAGCAAATAATCTTTTGTATATGTTTAGTTATATTTTTTATGCAAAAGCAGTAGGAATTATTCCTGAAGTAATCATAATATAGACTTTTTAATTTAACAACATTTAAGATAGTTGTTAAAGAGCAAGATTTGAACTTCCCAAATAACTTAAGAAAGAAATGTATATGTCAGATAAAAATTATGTGATTGGAATGGATTTTGGCTCTGATTCTGTCAGGGCTTTAATTGTGGATGCTCATGATGGTACTGAGTTAGCTACGAGCACTTTTTTATATACAAGATGGAAAGAAGGCTTGTATTGTAATCCATCTAAAAATCAATTTCGTCAACATCCTTTAGATTATTTAGAGGCTATGCAGACAACGATTAAAGAAGCAATTAAAAGTCTTCCTGATAAAGATCCCGAAAATATTAAGGGAATAGCATTTGACACAACGGGTTCCACTTTGGTTGCAGTAGATCAAGAGGGTATTCCTCTAAGTATGAAAAAAGAATTTGAAGAAAATCCAAATGCTATGTTTATTTTATGGAAGGATCACACGGCTATCCAAGAGGCTGATGAGATTAATGAATTCACACAAAACTGGAATGGGATTAATTTTTTGAAATATGAGGGGGGTATCTATTCCTCAGAATGGTTTTGGGCAAAAATATTACATGTGTTACGTGAGGATGAATCAATTCGAAAAGCGGCTTTTTCTTGGGTGGAACATTGTGATTGGATGCCGGCTGTTTTAACCGATAAGATTGATCCATTAAAGATGTCAAGAAGTCGATGTGCAGCAGGTCATAAGGCTATGTGGCATGAAGAATTTGGAGGTCTTCCTTCAGAAGATTATTTGACAGGAATTGATCCTCTTTTAACAGGTCTTAAGGAACGTTTATTTACTGATACCGATACTGCCGAAAAACCCATTGGAACATTAACAGCCGAATGGGCCGAAAAACTGGGTTTATCAGAGGATGTTGTGGTTGGTGGGGGAGCTTTTGATTGTCATATGGGCTCAGTTGGTGCTGCCGCCGGAGCATACACATTATCTAAAGTAATGGGGACGTCTACTTGTGATATTCTCGTAGCACCTATTGATGAGTTTGGAGACAAATTGATAAAAGGGATTTGTGGGCAAGTAGATGGTAGCGTTATCCCTGGGATGATAGGTTTGGAAGCTGGTCAATCAGCTTTCGGTGATATTTATGCATGGTTCAAGCAAGTCTTACTATGGCCCACAAAGCAACTCTTGAAAGATCAATTATCAGAGGACCAATTAGAACTTTTGTCAGATAAAATTATTCCTTCACTTGAAGAAGAAGCTGCGAAGTTAGAAATTGGTGAATCGAAAGTTTGTAGTTTAGATTGGATGAATGGGCGTCGAACGCCTGATGCTAATCAAAATCTTAAGGGAGCTATAACCGGAATTAATTTAGGTACAGATGCTCCGACTATTTATCGTAGTTTGGTGGAAGCAACAGCTTTTGGATCTAAAGCGATTCTTGACCGGTTTGTTGATGAAGGTATTCCCATTAAAAATATAATTGCATTAGGTGGTATCTCCAAAAAAAGTAAATTGGTTATGCAAATAACGGCTGACATATTAAATAAACCGATCAAGGTCGTGACTTCTGAGCAAACATGTGCATTAGGTGCAGCTATGTTTGCAGCTACCGCAGCTGGTTTATATGCGAAAGTCGAAGATGCTATGGATTCGATGAACAGTGGATTCGATAAAGAATATTTTCCGATTCCGGCAAATGTTGTAAAGTATCAAAGCTTATATGAAGAATATAAATCTCTAGGTGTATTTTTAGAAAATAAATAAGCCAATTATCTTTGAACCTAGAGCTTTATCCTGGGGCTTTAGACAGCTTGTCCAAACCTTTAATTGTTTGAATTAAGATTAGTATACTTTTATGATTAGCAGGTTTAAAAATCATAAACATATCAAATGAAAATATATTTTCGAAAATCGAATAAACCCTTTTAAAAACAAGTATTATGATTATAGATAAGTCACAAATTATTGAATCACTTATAGGGAATTTAGTAATGCTTGAACACAATTATTTTAGCTATTCTAAGTTTATTCAAATTAAATTGATCCGTTTTATTTCCCTGATTTGTTTCGGTTCTGTAATGATCGTTAGCAATGCTGAGGTCATGTATGCCGATGAATCGGAAATCCCATCTGAAAGGTTAGTGACCTGGAATCCTGGCATAAAAGGTGAGATTCCAAAAGCTAAACTAGTACTTAAATTAACGGCAAATAAACTAAAAGCTAATGCCTCAAAAGTCATACAGGCGGCTATCGATAAAATTGAAACGCCAGGGACTATACTATTACCTAGCGGTAAATTTAATTTAAAATCAGCTTTAATACTTAAGAGTGGGGTTATATTAAAGGGGGCTCGTTTGCAGAAGACGTATCTGAATTTTAATTTGGACAAAACTAAAACCATCAATGCCATTACAATTTCTGGACAAGAAAACGATCATGTTTTATTTATATCTGAGACACTCAAGGCTGGCTCATTAAAGATAAAAATGAAAAAAACGACGGGTCTCAAAAAGAATGATTTGATTTTAATTTACTGTGAGAATAATCCCAAACGTATGTACACGAAATCAAAATGGAATGTTTCTTGGGCAAGACATGCCCAGGGTCAGCTGGTTAAGCTCATCAATATTTCTGGAAATTCTATTGAAATCGATACTCCACTAAGGCTTACTTTTAATGTGTCTTTCAAGCCAAAAATTAAGGTTATAAAACCAATTGAATCTGTTGGGATTGAAGACCTTCATATTAAACGACTTGATAAAAATGAAGGGTCTATAATTGCATTCAAATGGGCGTTGAACTGTTGGGTTCGTAATATCACTTCTGCCTACTGCATGAGGGCTCACGTATGGATCCATACCAGTCGATTTATTTCTATATCAGGAAGTTTTTTTCATCATGCTTATGATTATGGCGGGGGTGGGCATGGATATGGAATTGTTGCTGGCAAGCATACAACGGATTCGTTATTTGAGAACAATATATTTAAAAGTTTAAGACATTCAATGATGGTTAAGCAAGGTGCTAATGGTAATGTTTTTTCTTATAATTACTCCATTGAGAACAAGCTATGTGATGTTTCGATACATGGTCACTATTCTTATATGAATCTCTTTGAAGGCAATAAAGTGCAATTAATTACCTATGCTGACTATTGGGGACCAACCGGACCGTTAACTACTTGTTTCAGAAATAAAGTGTCTACTTCTATCATAATCAGGGATCATTCACACAAGGCCAATATCATTCTTAATACATTAGATCAAGGCACCATTCAAACTGAAAAAAGCTGTGAAAATATTTTCTACTACAGGAATCGTGTTAAAGGCAAAATTCAAGGGAAGCTAAGCAAGAACGCAAAACCAGTACCAGCGTCACTATACTTGTCAGGTCCACCAGATTTTTGGGGTAAAAGACCTTGGCCTGGAATTGGCACAGATGTAAAAAATATAATGCTTCCTTCTGAAAGTCGCTATCGAAAGAAGAAATGAACTGTGTAAATTCGATTGGAAAGAATAAAGGTTTGTCCATTAAGTTAAAGCTATTTTTAATCTCGAAACAGTAGGGGCATCCTTACGAGTATTTTTCAGGGTTAATTTTATAGTCAATTTCATTTTGTGGTGAAATAGGCACCAGGGGCACAGCCGACGATGTTTTTAAATACACGGCAAAAATAACTGGCTGAGGCAAAGCCGCATAAATAGGAGATTTCTTTCATCGAGACATAAGGGTCTTTCAAAAGTTCTTTGGCGGCGTTTATGCGAATCATTAATAATGTCTTCACTACCGTTTCGCCAGAATGATCTTTGAAAATACGACTCAAATGTTCAGATGAAATATGAATTGCTTTGGCAACTTCTTTTAGAGAAATAGCTTTGTCATAGTGGCTTCCCATATACTCCAAGGCATGACGATAATGTATTTCTGAACTAGCGATTCTTTTTGAATTCGAATGATGGAAAAACTGTTCTCGGTATTCTTTTTGAACTAAATGGACCATATAGTTACCAATGGTATGAATGCTTGGGTCCTCTTTGTTCCATAGACGATACATTTGAAGTAACTCTTGATGAAGATCTTTTGCCTTTGAAAATTGAGCATTTAATGATATTTGTCGTGGTAAAATCCACCTTCTTAGTTTTGTCTGGGTTTGCATTTGCAAGAATTTCTTTTGTGTTTGTTTTAAAGATAAAAGATGATAGTCACCCTCTAAGATAAAATGAAACCACAGAAACTTTATACCTGGATCAAAAGGTTTAGTTGACCACTGGGCTATGCCGGGCGGAACAATATGAATTTCACCGGTTTTTACACAAAAATCTTCTATGATATCGGAATGCGTATTTCTTTCGCTTAAATATATTTCACCCCTTGTAACCATGAATGCGACATAATCATTGCGCACACGTTCGATTTGGTCAAATGGAAACTGAGGTTCTCGAATACCTACAGCATTACATAATAGATTTTCAGTCTTAGGTAACTCAAAAGCAGGATGCAATTCTATTCCAATATCAAAATAATACAAATGAATGTCAAAATGGTTAAATCATCATTTGTTGTTTATAACCAAAATTAAGCTAAAAATAAGGTAATTTAATAGTTTCACTCTATTTCTTAGACTAATTAAATCAAAATAATATTAAGAAGGAATGCTATGACCAATTCAGTAAACTTGCAAACACGACTTGAAAATGATCGACTTCAGATTGTTAATGCTCAATCTAACAAACCCATTCTTGTACAGCATGCATCTGAAAACAGACGTCCATATATACATCCAATAGTGGCACCCCATGGCCATGGCGTCTTAACAGAAAATGAACCTGGTCATCATCTTTGGCAACATGGTTTATACACAGGTCTACATGGGGTTAATGATATGGATTTCTGGACAGAAGGTTTAAGTGCTAATGGTTTAAAAGCAGATGGAACATTTCACCCTGAGCCTATTGACCTTATCAATCATGATATGAATCATGTTATCTGGGAAGTTAATACCATATGGAGATCACGTACAGAAGAAGATATGCTTTTAGAAAAACAGACATGGAATTTTCAAGCCTTTGAAGAGCATTATTATTTAGATCTTGAATGGGAATTAAAGGCATTGATCGATATTGAATTTGCTCAATGTGCATATGGAGGTCTATTTTTGCGAATGCCTTATCGAGCGGAAATTGGTGCCTCATTTGAGAATAGTGAGGGTTTAAAATTTAAAGAAGCTGATAGTACCAAAGCTCAGTGGGGATCTGTTTCTATGCCTACATCTGATAGTTCATCGGCAGGCATTGCCATCATGGACCATCCGAGTAATCCTGCTTTCCCAACACCTTGGCGAGTAGATAGTGGCTATGGATTATCACCAAGTCCTTGTATTAATGGCAAGCGAATTCTTAAAAAGAGTAATAGTTCAAAAGAAACATATCGATTATATATTTATGAAGGTGATGTTGACGTAGAAAAAATAAATAAAGAATACGATTATTTTACTCAATCTATGAGGAGCTTAACATGAAAAGTTTAATATTAGTAGCTTACAAATTTGATGGAAATTGGCCATTTACGGCTGATGCTATGCATAAGATCTGGAAAGAAGAAGGTGAAACTATTTTTATTAGATTTACGAAAGATGAAAAAAGAAGCCTTCTGGAAATTGTTGGAGATGACGCCAAAGATATTTTTCGCTTAGTAAGTTTTAATGTCCTAATTACTGTAGAGGATTTAATTCATTTTCCGGTATTGGAAGAACTAGGTATTCATGAAAAAACAAATGCTAGTCAAATAAAAGAGGGGGCTGGACATTTATATGTGTACACACAACCTTCCGAAGGATTTTGGGCAGAATCAGTTTCTGAATTTGGAATTGCTTTAACACTATGTGGTCTTAGAAGAATTCCTCAATTGCATCAGGCAATTCAAACAAGTCTTAAACCTTGGAATTACAGCCAAGATCCTGAAAATATATTACCAAATCAGCGTGGTGCACAATATGGTGATGATCCAATGTTCACGTCTGGGACGGTGTCAGGTAAAAAAATTCGTATCCTTGGGGCGGGTAATATTGCTAGTCGATATGCACAATGTATGACATTATTGGGAGCCGAGGTGAAGGTTTATGATCCCTTTGCCAATGAGCCATGTTTTACTTTAGCGGGAGCAAAAAAAGTTTGGCATCTAGATGAGTTGATGAAAGATGCTGATATATTTGTTCCTATGGTACCTCTGATGGAAGCCACACAAGGTATGGTTACAGAAAATATGATTGATTCCTTGCCAAAAGGTTGCCTAGTTGTTATGGTGACTCGTGCTGGTATATGTCACATGCCATCTATACGCCGCCGTGTACTGAATGATGAAATCTCTCTTGCTGCCGATGTCTTTGATAAAGAACCTTTGCCATTAGATGATCCCTTACTTGGGCGACATAATGTTGTTCATACGCCACACAATGCCGGAAGAACAGAATATTCAAACCAGCGTGTGGCAGAAAAACTAGCGGAACAATTTAGAAAGACGTCTAATACTTCTATTTCAAAACAATTAGCACTCACCAATTAATAAAAGAGAATGACATGAACAAAAAAATAAATATTGCTCTTGTAGGTCTAGGATTTGGAGCTGAATTTATACCTATCTATCAAAAACATCCCTTAGTTGATGAAATCACAATATGTCAAAGATCTGAAGAGAATCTTAATAAAATCGGGGATCAATTTTCCATTAACAAACGTACGACTGATTTTGAAGAGCTTTTAAAAGATCAAAGGATTGATGCAATTCATATTAATACTCCAATTGATTATCATGCGAGTCAAGCTATCGCGGATCTCAAGGCAGGCAAACATGTTGCTTGTACCGTACCCATGGCAACCAATATTGAGGATTGCCGAATCATTTGCCAGTTGGTTAAAGAAACAGGGCTGCAATATATGATGATGGAAACGGTCATCTATTCGAGAGAGTTTTTATTTATTCAAGAGCTTTATAATGAAGGAAAATTTGGAAAGATCCAATATATTCAAGCTTCACATCAACAAGATATGGATGATTGGCCAGGGTATTGGGAAGGGTTACCACCAATGCATTATGCAACGCATTGTGTTGGCCCTTGCTTAGCTTTGACAAAAGATCGTGCTTTGACAGTTTCGTGTTTTGGTTCTGGTACCATCAAAGAAGAACTCATCGAAAAATATAATTCACCCTTTGCTGTTGAAAGCGCACAAATTCAGTTCAAAGATTCTGATTTAAGTGCACGTATCATGCGATCACTATTTGATACAGCACGACAATATCGAGAGAGTATTGACGTCTATGGTTCTAAGATGTCTTTCGAATGGCCATTAATTGAGAACGATGGGATTGTATTACACACTGCCAAAAAGCCTGAACCAGAAATACCAGAAAAGGTTGATTGTCCTGACTTTGCAAAATATTTACCAAAAGAGATTCAAGAGTTTACCACCAAGAGTATCTTTGATGTAGATGAAAATGAACACTTAAGTTTTACTCAAGGGGCGGGTCATGGGGGGTCTCATCCACATTTAGCTCATGAGTTTGTCAGTGCCTTAATTGAAAACCGATCTCCGTATCCGAATGCTGCCGAATCTGCTAATATCACTTGTGTAGGCATATTGGCTCACGAGTCTGCTTTGCAAAATGGTAAGTTATTAGATCTCCCTGGTTTTTCATTAGAGTGAAATATAATTAAAATAATAAATGATGTAGGGCGAATACGAGGTTCGCCCTTAATGTTCTTGCATTATTTAGCAGAACAGGTTTCTTCGGCCTTATATGTAAGACGTACTGAAAGGGCTCTTCTATTCATGCTATCACCCATGTAGGCGAATCTATCTGTAACCCCAACTCCTGCTAGCCAGGCAAATGGAATCTTGCCTGTAACTAGTTTGCCATCTGCTGTTATGCTATCTTTATTGCCGTATTCGCCAAACTCCATTATTTTGTTTCCGTTGGTGTCAAGGGTGACTACACGATAAGCACCTAAGTCTGGATACCAAACCCTACCAAAGGCATCGACATCAAAGCGAGTGCTTTCGCAGTTACAATAGAAGTATTCAAGATGGCTGATGCCCATTTTAATCCAATCGGCGCCATAAACTTTAGCCGGGAAAACTCCATAGGCATCTTTATAAAAGAGTACATCTTGTGCTTTATGATTAGGATCTCTTTTCGTGTTTTTCCATTGAGTAGGATTAACGGCATTGCCATAACTTACTTTTGAGAATTCTAACTCACCACCTTTGGGTGAGAATTTTATGATACTTGAGTACATGTTTGCGATGGCATTTTTTGGGGAGCCAAAAGGAAACTTTGTTCCTTTTTTAACGTCACCGATAAACTTTTTATATTCTTCCGGTACAAATTGGTCTTTTGGTTTTATCGCTTCAGCAATGTAAATATTGCCTTGAAAATCAAATCTTGGGCCAACAACAACATCAGATGCATTCCAAATAATGGGTGTTTGACTTACTTTACCAGAGGGTAAGATTTCATAAAGCGCTTTTGTGGAACGATCATACTTTTTATGGTTTCTTGAGAATACAAAAGTTCTTTTATCTCGCGGACGAATTCCAAGGGTATGTGTCATAAAAACCATACAGACAGGTGCAAATGTATTGTAAACACTTTCTTTATAAGATTTAGCACCGGCAAAATCTGCTGGCATTGCTTTGGGCGTTTTCCAAGCAATAGGTTTCCCTTTTGCGTCCCAAGAATATAGGCCACCTGGCCAAGCTAAGCCATATATTTTATTATTACCACCAGGAACAATTACTGTTCCGGTAGATCCACCTCTTCCAAAAGAAACAATATCAGTTTTATTATTTTTTTCATTATGTCTGATATATTTGGTTTTTAAAAACCGAAAATAGGCTTGATCATTAAATTTATCAGTTTCAACACCAACAAAGGCAGCCGTTCCAAAGTTTTTATTGGTGACTGTTTTTTTTATAAATTTACCAGAAGAAATTTCTTCCATTCTTATTAGGTCGTAGGAATTTCCAGCCACCCAAAAAATGTTATTGGAGTCTGAATTATCTAAAGCAAAACGCGTTGGATAGCGTGAATGACCACTTTGTAAGAGAGGAATCTGGCCTAATTCTTTAGGATCATCAATACTTTTTAATTTTATGAATGGCAGATATCGTCCCTTTTTAATTTGAATATAATAGATAGCTCCTGTTTTTGAATCACAGGCAATTGTAGCTGGTGATTGCGCAGGTGCCGATTTTATGAAAGAGGCATCGCTTTCTTTGACTTGCAATATGCGATTATTTTTTCTGTCTGCAATTAGTAGGTTTCCTTTGCCATCAAGAGCTAAACCAGAAGGCATATCACCAAGTTGATTGTTTCCGCTCCCAGCAGTTTTTTCATCTCCAAAAAATACTTCAAATTTTGATCGACCAGGTAAATCAATTCGATAAACAGCAGGAGATTTATCAACGTTAGAAAAATACAGCCATTTTTTATCGCTAGAAACACAAATATGAGTATTCATTCTTTTTACGATATTGCCAAGGGCTCCTTTTTTAAGCATTTTTGGACCTTCAAAACTTTTCCAGGGAATACTGCTGTCAGTCTTGATTGCACCAATATGTAATTTCGATCTATAACTTGCTCCTCCCAAAGTGATTAGAATTACATCATCAACAATGGCCATACCGCCTTTTCTTGGTGGTGTGAAATTTGGATAAAAAGAACGTCTTGAGATATTATGGACTATAGGCGAGGTTTTCCCTTTTAATTCAATAGTGGTAAGATTTCCTAAATCCTTTTTTTTCATACCGGCAGGAAAAGGTAGAATTGTTTTTACATATTTTCCATTTCGATCAAGCATTGTTAAAGTGCTTGATGACCAGTTAACGATATCGGCACCAAACTTTGATAAGACATAGACATTGCCCTTTTTGTCAGTTGTCACAGCTCTAATGATGACGCCTAAATTTTGTCGATCTTCTGCTAAGACCTTTTCAAATTTAGTCCCTAAGCCTAAAGCTACACGAACTTTTGTTGCTCCGGTCGTAGGTAGGCCAAAATCTGCTTTTCCATCCCATATAATATTTTGGCTTAATGAATTTGCTTTCAGTGGTTTAGGTGGATTTTTACCAAGCATCCCTGAAACTAAATGACGTATGATTTTACCTTGCTCATTTTCTATGGTAATGGTTACATCGGTATAGGCATTTACTTCAAATGAAATTTCTAGACCAGCAGCCGATTTTTTAGACATTGGTTTTTTTGTGAATTTAATCTCTTTTTTAGTCTCGGTTGTTTCCGCTTTTAAATGAGTTGTATGAAGATTGAGCAAGAGAAGTGCAATCAAAATTAAAAACTGTTTCATTTAATTTTCCTTTTATTAATTTATTCTGGAATTCAATTTCTTTGACTTTAATAATTGTGATGGCCAGAGATAGATCTGTTATATTTTTAATCGATTCGATAATATTGTTTTATTTCACAAATACAAAATAGTTTTAGTAATAATATGGATTTACAAAAAATAAAGTTAGAAATATATTGAGTCATCTGTTCTAAACTGTGATATTAAATATTGATAATATCATTATTATTAGAAAGAATTGTTTGTAGGGACGAACCACGTGTTCACCCATTTTGAAATGATTGACGGTAATGATTCAGAAATTGGTGTTAGGAATATTTGTAGTTTCTAATCATTGAGGAAAAGGGCGAACATGAGGTTCGCCCTTACGGGGAAATATTTTTGAAATTAAAATTTGGATTCAAAATCTCCGATTTCATTTTCTTTTTCGATAGCTTTGTCATCTATGTTAAATTCATCACAGGCGCCTTTATGGATTTTATTATTTGATATCGTTACTGGTGAGATGGAATCTAATACTTGAATGCTAGCGAAATTTGTTCTGTCTTTGGATATAATTCGATTGTCTTTGACTTCAATGTCTCCGCAATATTGAATTTCAATGGCTTTGTTGGTGCCACCTTTAAATAAATTATTGATTATGGATCCACCTTTAATGTGATAGTCACATTTATTCATTGCTGAAGGATTACCAAAAGCTACACCTTTGTCGCAATCAACAAAAATATTATTTTCAATGGTTACTCCTTCAGACCATTGCCAGATAAATACACCGCCACGACCACCACCATTTTTGCCGCGCAAGCCAACAAAAACATTATCTGCGATTACCCAATCTTTCACACCCATCATGTCCATTCCAGCAATGTAATCACCATCAAAAGCATCTTTATCATTTTTCTTAATGGTGTCGCATATGAATAAACAATTTCTCACTTCTCCGCCGATTGGACGAATAACTTCAAAACGTTCTGCACAAGGTAGACCATAACCCTCACCAAATTCTGTATTTTGATCATCTAATCGTCCTGGGTGAGTACCCTTTAAGCCACGTGCCCAAATATTATGAAATTTGATATTTAATATTTTTAAATTGTGAATTTTTGAGTCAGCTAAAAATAAAATGCCATACTTGGGACTATTGGCGACAGTTAAATTAGCAATGGTTACATTCTTTGCATGACTTATTTTGAGAATTGATACGGCGCCAATTCTTTCTGATTGTTTGGGATTTGTGTCATCAAATTCACTATCAAAATCTAAAATTACATCATCTCGATTCCCTGTTTCGCCTCTGATTGTCACATAGTGAGAAGTCAAAAGGATATCTCTAGGCATTAAATAATGGCCTTTGGCAATGATGATAGTTGTGTGATCTTCGGCTTCTTCGATCTCCAATATTATTTCATCAATAGTTGAGACATGTATTATTTTTCCTTCATCGGGTGGAAGGCCAGGAAACTCTTTTACCATTGAGGTTAACTCAGCAATATTTGTCATTTTTATTTTCCTTTAAACAATTTAAGTATTTAATAACTTTAGATTTATAACTCTATCTTTGATTAATTGTTATACAAACATTGCTCATTCTTTTAATATCTGAATTGAGAAATGTATAACAATATTATTCTAATAGAATGATTTTGATTGATCTGTGAAACTAGTATATGTGGTTATATTTGTAGAAGGAAGAAAACTACACTTACTTAAGAAAGGAGAGTGACTTAAATAAATGTAGTTTACCCTGCAATTATCAGGGGGGAGAGATCTTTAGATGGGGAAGTTTTAATTCTTTCGATGATGAAATAGAAAAATGTTCCTGTAATTATTCCGGCAAGGTGACTCGAAATGATAGGAGTGCCTACATTACCTAAGTGGATTGAACTTAGAAAATGGGATCCTATCGTTAATTCTATTATCGACATAAGCAGAACTGAAAAATAGAAAACAGAAACACCTATTTTAAATATTTTTAAAATTTGTTTTTGCCTCATCATTTGCATGCATATAAATCCAATGAGCCCGTAATTTATTCCAGATAATCCAGAATAATCGTAGACTTGATAATGATTCATGCCGGCCCATGCGCCTATTAAACTCCCTATTAAACATGTGAGAATTAATAATAATTTCTCGGCAAAAGAATAAGATTGGAGTAGGGACCATAATATCACAAGAACTAAGGTATCAGTTAGTAAATGATAAAATGAAATATGTACAAAAGGATGAGTTATGAAACGCCAATATTCACCTTGTAATAGTAGCGTTGGATTGAATGAAAATGTTTGATTATATGTTTCAGAAAATAATGGGGTGTTAATGCAAACAAGCAGAATAAAAAATAGACAAATTATCGTATTTTCTATTCTGGTTGAGTGAGCATTATTTTCAATTTTCATTTTTACTTTTCAAAACAAATTGTTGTTGAATTAATTTTATATTTTCAGTTTTCTCAATTGTTAATTTTATTTACGGTTGATCTTTAAATTATATTTTCTAAAGAAAAAGCCGAATAAGATCGCTATCATCAAGAAAGGATTTACAGGTCCGGAGCCTCCAAAGCTAAAATTTCGGCTACGGTGTTTTCTGGATCTCGCTTTAGGGGCTTTCACTGTTTTTTGTGTTGGTTTGGATGGGATTAATTCTTTTTGGTTTGAATTTGGAATGATATTGGTGGTAGCTTTTTCTCTCAACTTTTCTAATTCAACTTTTAGCTTTTCCATAGCTCGACGGTCTCTTTTTTGCCTTAAGGCATTTCTTCGTGAGATTTTCCATCTTTTATATTCATTGTCGTTTTCTAATACAAGGAATGAAGTGTATTTGCTGACAATTGAATAACCTTCGCCTAGACGAATAATTTTTTCAATGTTAGGGTGTTGATTATTGCTCTCATCAAAACCTTTTTGTAGTTCCTGTATCTTTTTGAAAGCCCACATTCTTTCGATTTCAGGATTATCATGATCTTCATTTGGCATAATTATATTGACTGATTTATTCAATGCTTTACCTTGGATATTGGCATTTATGGTAATTGTGGACTCAGCACTTTTTTTATAGCGACCATAAATTCTAACAGGAAAGCCGTGGTATAAGTTTGGTAGAGTTGAAGGTGTGATATCATAGGCGCCTATGTTTTTTAATTCAATTGATAAGTTTGAAGCGACTGGGTGTAGTAGTTTTCTTTTAAAAGACTTAGCTTGTCTTTGAAAATTATCACCATTTGAAATGAAAGCAGCGAAACCTCCAGAATCTTGGGCTACTCTTTTTAGTAAAGGCTTGTTGATTTCATTGCCAACACCTACACAGAATACTTTTGAACGCCCACTGGCAGAATTTTGATTGATGAGATCAACAAGGCTTCTGGGATATGTTTGACCATCCATGCCATCACTCATTAAAATAATATTTAAGCTTCGTCCTTCTTCAGCATATCGATAGGCTAATCGTAAAGCAGCTAAAACTGATGTGCCTCCTTTTGTTTCTATACGATTTAATCGTTTTTTTGCTTTATCGATATTTTCAGGAGACGCAAATTCGAGTTTCTTAAAAACTGGTTTAGGCATGGTGTTAAAGGTAATTAAGTCGAATCTGTCTTTATCGCCTAATTCTTCTAAAAAGGCTCCGACAGTGTTTTTAGACTGAGTTATTTTCCCATCCATTCGCATGCTTCCTGAAATATCTAATACAAACAGGTAGTCCATACCGACATCTAATTTCTCTAATTCCTTGCCAGCTGTTAAGGTTAAATAGAAGAAGCCATCTTCCCCTTTTGTTTTTGATGTGACAACATCAATTCCGGTTAGTGGTCTTTTTAGTTGGGCTGATAGAACGACATCTTTGTTTAAATCACCCTCTTTGATTTCAAGGCTAGCTTGGTAATAGTCATCATTTATTTTATTGATTACAAAATCATTTTGATGACTAGGGCTTTTTAAGGAAGTGATGGGGATGGCAGAATTAATATCTAGCGTTATGGAAAACTTATCCGTTGTTTTACTATCAAGATTTTTGACGGTTGTGGTTGCTAGTGGATAAAGGTATGTTATCCAGTCATTGTCAACATCGAGTTCTTGGGAATAAGTTATTTTGACTTTTTGAGAAGCGCCTGCAGCAATTGGAAATATTCTCATTTCAAATCTTTTGAAATCAACTTGTTCTAGTAATCCAGGATCTATGTTACGCTTTTTATAACTTTCATAAATTTGTCGGGCTCTTTTCTTTTCGACGACTTCTCCAATCATTTCTTTACCGCGTATCCACATACTAAAATCTGAAACGGATGCACCTTTAGGTATTGGAAATGTATAGAGGGCTTCAAGCTGTCTTCTTTCCATGTTCTGAAATATCTGAGTGACCTCTGTAATGGCTATACCGTTGTTGATGGTTACTTTGACGGAATGCTCTTTGATTTTTAGTTTCCCACCAAAGCGACCATCGGCTATTAATAATCCGGCTGCTGATACTTGTTTAAATCCAATGACCATTAGTATCAATACAAGAATTAGGGGGCTTTTTAAAATAGAATTTATTGAAAGGTTCTTTAGTTTCATGTTGTTCTCCTGGTTAAGTTATTTTTTGAGAGAATAACAACTTTGATGCCACACTTGATGGAATTTATAAGCGACTACGTATAAGGTGCTTATAACTTTTTTCTCAATATAAGGCGTGTTCTGATTTCGATTGTTATGTACATTTTAAGCTATCATGATAGTCAAAAATTGTACAATGAATTGCTTTTTTATTAGGGCGGAGATAAGCAGTGGTTAATAAATCAATTGATAAAGGCTCATTAGAAATTTTTCAATATGCTTCAAAAATAGTATTTGCAAATCCTTTTAGCAGCCAGCGTTTTGAATTGGATAAAAAGATAACGCGAAAGGCTAAAACTCCTCGGGATAACCTAGAGTATTTAAATGAAGTGATTGAGGAAGTCAGTCATCAGGTTGATAAGATTGATAAAAAAAATCAGACAAAGCTTTTAGACTTTTCTGTGCACGATCAAAAAGTGATGAAGTGGGTTTATTTATTTGATGTTTATCATCGCCATTTGAAAGATTTTGATGATCTTATTGTAGACCAGATTCAAAATGGTGAAGATTCAGTTAAAGTTTTATTCTACAAAGACTTCACTGGTGGATTATTAAAGCGGGGTCTTTCTAAAAAAGAATCGTTTAGGTATTTATCAATTGCCTATCAAATCAGGAGAGCATTTTATTTTATAAAAAACCGTCTGATTGGCGTTAGCCCTTGTATGCAAGAATTGAGATCATCTTTGTGGAATAATATTTTCACACATAATTTAAATTTTTATGAGCAACATTTGTGGAATCGAATGGAGGATTTTTCAACACTCTTGTTGGGTGAAACGGGAACTGGAAAAGGAGCAGTGGCTTCGGCAATTGGTTGGAGTGGTTACGTACCATTTAATGAAAAGAATGAATCTTTTGAATATAGTTTTCTTGAAAATTACCAAGCGATTAATTTAAGTCAGTATGTCGAAAATCTATTGGAGTCTGAATTGTTTGGTCATCAAAAAGGAGCCTTTACTGGTGCAATTTCTGGTCATGTAGGGGTTCTTTCAAAGTGTAATAAGCATGGAACCATTTTTTTAGATGAAATAGGCGACATTGCTGTTTCTGTACAAATTAAATTATTAAAAGTTTTGCAAGAAAGAACATTTACCACCGTTGGAGGATTCGAACCCAAACGATTTTCAGGAAGGGTTGTAGCGGCTACAAATAGGCCTTTGGCGAGTATGTGTGAAAGAGGTGAGTTTCGAGAAGATTTCTATTACCGATTGTGTTCTGATATTATTCTTGTACCAACGCTTAATAGGAGAATTAAAGAAAATAACGAAGAGTTAGACATTATGATTTCTCATGTTCTAAAAACGATGACTGGAATTGATTCTTCTGATAAAACTAATTCAGTAAAAGAAATTATTGTAAGAGATTTGGGTGTAGATTATTCTTGGCCTGGCAATGTACGAGAGTTGGAGCAATGCATTCGTAGTATTATTGTCAAAGGCAGTTGTCAGCCTAATATGATTAGCTCACAAGGTTCAAAAAATATAACGGAGCAATTTGACCAAGGTGATTTATCGTGTGCTGAATTAATTGCGCAATATTGCTATCATCTTTATCAAAAGCATAACTCGTATGAAAGTGTTGCCAAAATTACTGGACTAGACCGTAGGACAGTGAAGAAGCATGTGCAAAATCATAAATAATTGAAGTTGTTAATTGATGCCAACTAGAGTGCGAACTTCTTTCATTGTTTCGATGGCAATAGCACGAGCTTTTTCTGCGCCCTTTTTCAGAGCAGCTTGTACGTAAGAGTGATCATTCATCAACTCCTCTCTTTTTGTGCGTGCATCTGAAAAGTAATCCAGCATTAATTCGAAAAGTTCTTGTTTGGCATGTCCATAACCTAGACCACCTTTACGGTAGCGGTTTGCTAAATCCGTTTTTTGGTCTTCAGTTGCAAACAGACGATAGAGGTTAAAGATATTACAGCTGTCGGGATCTTTGGGATCATCCATTTCTAAGGAGTCTGTTTTGATACTCATGATGATTTTTCGTAATTTTTTTTCTGGGCCAAAAATAGGAATTGTATTTTCGTATGATTTGCTCATTTTTTGACCGTCAATGCCTGGGACTAACGCGACATGATCAGGAGTATAACCTTCTGGTAATGGAAAAATATCTGTCTTGAACGTGTGATTAAAACTTTGAGCAACATCTCTAGTCACCTCTAAATGTTGGATTTGATCTTTGCCGACGGGTACCAAATTTGATTTATAAATTAATATATCGGCAGCCATGAGTAGTGGGTAAGAAAAAAGTGCATGACTCGGTGTTGCATTATTAGCAATTTTATCTTTATAAGAGTGACATCTTTCAAGCAATCCCATGTTTGTGATTGAGGAGAAAAACCAAGTTAACTCGGTTAGTTCTGGTATATCTGATTGAATGAATAAAGATGATTTTTCTGGATCTAACCCTAGGGCTAAATAGTCTATTGCGACTTGTAGCGTATTCTCTTTTAATATTTTATTATCATGTATGGAAGTCATTGCATGAAAATTTGCAATAAAAAATAAGCATTCATGTTTTGATTGTAATTCCAAGTACTGTTGAATAGCACCAAAGTAATTTCCTAGGTGCATGATTCCAGAAGGTTGGATACCTGATAATACTCTCATTCTTTTCTCGTTTTGATAAATATGGATTAAATGGCTAAGCATTTTAGAGAATTCTTTTAGAAGTAAAAGAGCCAATTTTGTGAGTGGATGAGTCAGTGAGACATTTCAGGTAATCTAGATTTAGATTTGGGCATTTCGAGAAATTGATCCTTTGAGATAAAAACAAAATGCGCATTAAAAAGATCCATTATTATGATTGTCATTTGGACAAGAAAGATAAAAAACCCTGTTTGTCATACTGACAAACGAAACCTTTTGAATTCATAGATTAATGTAACTTGCTGATTTATAGTAATTTAAGTGCTTGATAGCTAGTGGCATTTTTATTGCTTATTACATAAGAATTATAAATATTGATTATCATTTTAATTTTAGAAGGAGGATGTAGGAATGGCATTAGTTCCATTATACGACAAAATTATTGTTGAAAGAGTAGAAGCTGCCGCAGTTTCAAAAGGTGGAATTGTTCTACCAGATTCAGCTCAAGAAAAACCAAAACAAGGCAAAGTGATTGCTGTAGGAAAAGGTAAAGTTACTGATTCTGGTGCTCGTGGTGAGATGGTTCTGAAAAAAGGTGATGAAGTTCTTTTTACTTCATATGCTGGCACAGAAGTTCAAGATGGTGACAACGATTATCTAATTATGTCCGAAAGTGATGTATTAGCCGTATTGAGTAAATAAATTAAATAAATTAAATAAATATATTAGGAGATAAATTAGTATGTCTGCAAAACAAATTAGCTTTTCAGAAGATGCCCGAAAGTTGATACTTAATGGTATTCAAAAATTAGCTCGTCCAGTAGGTGTGACGTTAGGACCACGAGGTCGTAATGTTGTATTGGATAAGAGTTATGGTGCTCCCGTTGTTACAAAAGATGGTGTGACGGTTGCTGAAGAAATTGAATTAAGTGACCCATATGAAAACATGGGTGCTCAAATGGTAAAATCAGTAGCAACAAAAACAAATGATACAGTAGGTGATGGTACAACTACAGCTACAGTTTTAGCTGAAAGTATTTATGTAGCTGGATTAAAAAGAATTTCTGCTGGCGGAAATGCCATGGCAATTAAAAGAGGAATTGATGCTGCGTTAGAAGTCGTAGTAAATAATTTAACTAAAACAGCTCAAAAAGTCAGTACAAATAAAGAGATTCAGAATGTAGGTACTATTGCTTCTAACAATGATACTCAAATTGGTAAAATGATTGCTGAAGCCATGCAAAAAGTTGGTAAAGATGGTGTTATTACTGTAGAAGAAAGTAAAGGCTTTGATACAAATGTTGAAGTTGTTGAAGGTATGCAGTTTGATCGTGGTTATCTTTCTCCTCATTTTGTAACAGATGAAGGTCGACTAACATGTGAGTTAGAAAACCCATTCATTCTAATTTTTGAAGATAAGATTGAGAATATTAAAGACTTGGTTCCTTTGTTAGAAAAAGTAGCTAAAGATTCTAGACCATTGTTAATCATTGCTGAAAATGTTGAAGGTGAAGCTTTAGCAACGTTAGTAGTGAATAAACTTGGTGGTACATTAAAGGGCGCAGCTATTAAGGCACCTGGATATGGTGATCGACGTAAAGCTATGCTTGATGATCTTGCGATTTTAACAGGTGGAAAAGCAATTTTCTCTGATCTTGGTATAAAGCTTGAAGATGTATCTTTAAAAGATTTGGGTCAAGCGAAAAAAATTACGATTACTAGTGATACCACAACTATTATAGAAGGTAAAAGTTCAGCGAAATCTATTGCTGGAAGAGTTAATCAAATCAGAAAAGAAATTGAATCTACTACTTCTGATTATGATCGTGAAAAACTTCAAGAAAGATTGGCTAAATTAGCTGGTGGTGTTGCCCAAATTAATGTTGGTGCTGCTACAGAAGTTGAAATGAAAGAAAAGAAAGACCGAGTTGATGATGCTTTAAATGCGACCAAAGCTGCTGTTGAAGAAGGTATTGTAGCTGGTGGTGGTGTAGCATTATTAAGAAGTGTTGCTGTTCTTGATAAATTAAAGTTAGATGATTCTGATGAGCAAATGGGTGTTGATATTGTAAAAGATGCACTAATTGCCCCAATTACCAAAATTGTAGAGAATGCAGGTTTGGAAAGTGGCATTATCATTAAGAATGTTTTAGACAAAAAAGATCTTGGATTTGGTTTTAACGCTAGAACCGAAAAATATGAAGATCTAATTAAAACAGGTGTTATTGATCCAGTTAAAGTTACGAAGTCAGTTATTACAAATGCTTGCTCTGTATCTTCTGTTTTATTAACTACCGATTGTTTGATTACAGAAATACCTTCAGAAGAAGAACCTGCTGGACCTGGCGGAATGCCTGGTGGCGACCCTATGGGTGGCATGGGCGGCATGGGTGGTATGGGCGGAATGGGTGGCATGGGCGGCATGGGCTTCTAATTTCATTCGCATTTCGTTAATAATGAATTAATTAATATAAGGAAAATAAAATGTCAAAGATTAAACCATTAGAAGATCGCTTAGTTGTTAAGAGATTGGATTCACAAGAAAAAACTGCTGGTGGAATTATTCTACCTGATTCAGCACAAGAAAAACCTCAAAAGGGTAAAATTGTTGCTGTTGGCAGTGGTAAAGTGCTAGATAACGGTAAACGTGCAAAATCAGATGTTTCTGTCGGTGATGTTGTTATCTTCAGTAAATATGGTGGCACTGAAGTTACTTTGGATGGCGAAGAGCATTTGATCTTAAATGAATCAGATGTTTTAGCGCTTGTTAAATAATAGAAGAAATAAAATTTTAATTTATAGAAAAAGGAAATAAGTCATGTCTAAACAAATGATGTTTGATGAGCAGGCTAGAAAAAAATTACTTAGAGGTGTAAATATTTTAGCTGAAGCCGTTAAAATTACTTTGGGCCCAAAAGGTCGAAATGTTGTTATTGAAAAAAGTTTTGGTGCGCCAACTGTTACTAAAGATGGTGTTACTGTAGCAAAAGAAATTGAACTGGATGACCCATTTGAAAATATTGGTGTGCAGCTTGTTAAAGAAGCAGCTAGTAAATCTAGTGATATTGCTGGTGATGGAACTACTACTGCAACAGTATTAGCTGAAGCAATTTTTGCTGAAGGTTTAAAGGTTGTTTCTGCAGGTGTTAATCCAACAGCAGTAAAAGCAGGTATTGATAAAGCTGTAGCTGTAGCAGTTGCACATTTGGATAAAATTGCAAAACCATGTAATAAAAAAGATGACATTGCTAAGGTTGCTGGAATTTCAGCAAATAATGATAATGAAATTGGTTCTATTATTTCAGATGCTATGGATAAAGTGGGTACTGATGGCGTTATTACAGTTGAAGAAGGCAAAACAGCTGAAACTACTTTAGATATTGTTGAAGGAATGCAATTCGATAAAGGATATTTATCACCTTATTTCGTTACAGATGCTGGAAGAATGGAAACTGTATTTGAAGATGCTGTTATTTTGTTACACGAAAAGAAAATCAGTAATGTAAGAGAATTTTTGCCTGTACTTGAAAAAGTTGCACAATTAGGCAAACCATTTGTAATCGTTGCTGAAGATATTGATGGTGAAGCATTAGCTGCTTTAGTGGTTAATAAATTAAGAGGTATCCTAAAAGTTGTTGCTATTAAAGCACCAGGATTTGGTGATCGTAGAAAATCAATGTTAGAAGATATTGCCATTTTGACAGGCGGAACAGTTATCTCTGAAGAAATTGGATTAAAACTTGAAACAGTAGAAGTTGAACAACTTGGTTCTGCAAAGAAAATTGTTGTTGGCAAAGAAAACACTATTATCGTTGAAGGTAAAGGTGCTAAAAAAGATGTCACTGCAAGAGTTACTCAAATTCAAAATCAAATTGAAGCTACTACTTCTGATTATGACAAAGAAAAACTTCAAGAAAGATTAGCTAAAATTTCTGGTGGCGTTGCTATCGTTAAAGTTGGTTCAGCAACTGAAGTAGAAATGAAAGAGAAAAAAGCAAGAATTGAAGATGCTTTACATGCTGCTAGAGCGGCTGCTCAAGAAGGTACTGTTCCAGGGGGTGGATTAGCATCTCTATACGCTTCTCAAGCTATTGCAAAAGAATTAAAGCTTAAAGGTGATGAAGCAACTGGTGCTGAAATTGTGATCAAAGCTTTAGAAACACCAATGAAACAAATTGCTGAAAATGCGGGTAAGAATGGTGCATTGGTAGTTGAAGAATGTAGAAATAGTAAACCAAATTTTGGTTATAATGCTAAAACAGATACTTATGAAGATTTAGTTAAAGCTGGTGTAATTGATCCATCTTTAGTGACAAGATCTGCATTGCAAAACGCCGCTTCAATTGCCAGCATAATGTTGACAATTGAATCAGTTGTAACAGATTTGCCAAAAGGTAAAGATGAAAAAGCAATTGAAGGCGCTGTCTTTTAATAAATTGTGATTGTACATCCCGTGTTAATTAGCATGGGATGTATTTTTAGTTTTTTTCATTGTGAAAGGCTTAAGAATTAATGTCGAAGCGAGACCCATATGAAGTTTTAGGTGTACAAAAAAATGTTACCGCACCAGAACTAAAAAAATCTTATAAAAAATTGGCTATGAAATTTCATCCTGATAGAAATCAGGGAGATGACAATGCTGAACAAAAATTCAAAGAAGTTTCTGAAGCCTATGACATATTGAGCGATGATAATAAAAAAGCTGTATATGATCAATATGGTCACGAAGGTTTAAGCGGTCAAGGCTATGGCGGTGGATTTAGATCTACGGATGATATTTTCAGCCATTTTAGCGATATATTTGGTGGCGGAGCTAGTAGTGGCGGTGGTGGCAGTATTTTTGATAGTTTCTTTGGTGGCGATAGCGGTGGCTCAAGACAATCAAAAGGTGCTACACTACGATGTAATATGAATATCACATTATTAGAATCTTATGAAGGTTGTGAAAAAACAATCGAATTGAAACGTAATGAGATTTGTGGAAAATGTAATGGATCTGGTGCGAAAGAAGGCACTAAACCTAAAACTTGTAGTACTTGTAATGGTCAAGGTGAAGTTATAGCCTCACAAGGCTTTTTCTCTGTACGTCAAAGTTGTCCTACTTGTCGCGGTAATGGGAAAATTATAGAAAGCCCTTGTACTTTATGTCGCGGTGATGGTAAGGAAGCCAAGAATGTGAAAATCAAAGTTAAGATTCCTGCTGGTATCGAAGATAGTACACGATTAAGAATGTTCGGGGAAGGTGATGTTGGTGAAGCAGGTGCATCGCGAGGTGATTTGCATTGTTATATTCATGTTGCGCCCCATAATTTCTTTCACCGCATCGATGATGATTTAGTTTGCGAAGTTCCGGTTTCCTATACTCAAGCAGTATTAGGATGTGATTTAGAAGTTCCCACTTTTTCAGGGAAAATTAAATTAACTGTACCTAAAGGAACTCAAAGTGGTCAAATATTTAAAATACCAGGAAGAGGATTTAAAAATACTCAAGGGTATGGAGTTGGAAATCAGTTAGTTAAAATTGTAGTAGAAATTCCAAAAGATATCAGCAGTGAGCAGGAAGATGTGCTAAGAAATTTAGCAGAATTAGAGAAAAGAGATGTTTCTCCAAAAAGAAAAACATTTTTAGAAAAAGTAAAAGAACTATTTTAAAGATAAGTGGAATTAAATTATGAATTCAGCGGAAAATGAATTGGAAAATTCAGAAGTTAAAGATGACGAACCTAAAGTTGATGAAGCCGTCTCTCAAGAAAATATAGAAGAAGATACTAAACAAGTTGAGAGTGCCGAAGAAGAAGTCCCAGAGGATTTTGAAGCAAAATGTAAAGATTTAGAAGATCAAATGCTTCGTTTGAGAGCTGAGCAAGAAAATTTCCGTAGAGCTCAATTTAAAGAAACAGAGAAAAAAGTAAATATTGCTATTAAAAATGTAGTGACAAAGTTTTTAACTGTTAGAGGTGATTTTGATTTAGGAATTCAATCTGCTGAACAAGCCACCGATGTAAAAGGTGTTCTTGGTGGTATGAAAATGGTTGATCAAGGTTTTAAAAATATCTTGTCAGAAATTGGAGTTGAAGTTGTTTCAGCAGAAATAGGTCAGCCCTTTGATGCAAATTTTCACCAACCATTAACGAGGGTTGAAAGTGATGAGCATCCTGAAAATTCAATTTTAAGTGTAATATCAAAAGGTTATACACTGAAAGGTATGTTGGTTCAACCTGCTATGGTAACAGTATCTTGTGAGC
Organism: Planctomycetota bacterium; assembly: GCA_002746535.1. Classification (GTDB taxonomy): domain Bacteria; phylum Planctomycetota. The sequence continues at coordinate 84,804 of NVWA01000015.1, read as the reverse complement.
CAAAAGTTGTTGAAGATGAAAAATCTGAAAGTGAAACAAGTGCTGATGCAGAAAGTGATTCAGGTTCTGAATAATGCCAAATTATGAGTATGAATGCGGTCATTGTAATCACAAATTTATTGAATTTCAGACCATGTCAGAAGACAGATTAGTAAAATGTCCCGAATGCAAAAAGAATAAACTTGAAAGATTAATTTCAGGTGGTGGTGGTATTGTTTTTAAAGGTTCTGGCTTTTATGAAACTGATTATAAAAAAGTTAAAAAAGAAAATCCTAGTGAAACAAAAGAAACTCCTGCTAAAAAGGATGATGCTTCTGTTAGCACAAAAAGCGACGACACAAAAAAGTCATCCGCGTCTACTGTAAAAAAAGAAAAACCCACAAAAAGTTCAGATTAATATTTTAATAACACTTAAGATTCATCTAATTCATTGATAGAAACTTTACATTTTTATTGATTGAAATATACTTTGTGATTTTAATAAATTTTGTGATGAGTAATTTTAATTAATGGAAATTCCAGAAGCTTTACATAATAAAAGAATTCTTATTGTTGATGACTTTAAAGAATTAAGAGAACTCTTTAGCGACATACTATCGTTTAGTGGCTTTATAACGAGTATGGCAGCTAGTGGTGAGGAAGCGATTAAATTGTTTTTTGAAAATCCATTTGATTTGGTAATTGTGGATTTATTTATGCCAGGTATGAGTGGCTTAGAAGTTATCTCTACATTAATTAAAGATTATCCTGATGTGAAAATAATTGCTATTAGTGGTGGTGGGGATGATCATTTTGATGAGTTAGATGAGTTTTTATTAAAAGCTGATTATAAAGGTGCAAAAAAATCTTTGCAAAAACCATGCTCTCCAGAAGTATTATTAAAATCAGTTGTTGAAGTTCTAAGTGATTCTAATGGATGATACTATTGTTTATGAAGGTCTTTACCGACTAGATACATTTGAAAAAAATGGGTTGCCTGATAAAGCGAATATTCGTGATATCTCTTTTATAAGAGTGAAAATTCCTCATCGTAAAAAGTTACTTTTTTTCCCTTATTATGAAAATTGGCGACCGATATCCTTGCCAGAAGATTTTATTTTCCCTAAAGATCTATACAAAAATTTAAGGAATTGGGAAAAAAACCCTCGTATGTTTATGATAAAATTTGAAGCTAAAGATTGCGGAAGAATTCAGTTTTGGTTACGAATGATTCGTCAAGTTGAAATAACAAAAATTCATGAAATAAATGAAGTGAAAAAATAGTACTATCTTTTTATTAAGTGAAAGATCTTCCTTAAACTTAAGTTTGCAATTGAATAAATTATTGACATTAAGTGATAATAATAGATAAATATTTTCATCGTTTTACCATTTCTTTTAAAATCTAAAACTCCCTATGTCATTTAATATAACTCAACTTGAAGAAAATAATATTTTGACTATCAACGTCACTGGTGACTTGGATAATGAAACTTATCAAGGGCTTGAACATGTTATCAAAGAGAACTTAGCGGATAAACATTTTAGGGTATTGATTGATTTTTCAGGTGTGCATGGTTTTTGCTCTGCAGCAGAGTTTGTTTTAATTTGGGCTAATAAAGAAATTTGTAATGCTGGTGGCAAATTAGTTCTATGTTGTGGATCTCCAAGTGTCTATGAATTAATGGTGGCCTTTGGTTTAAATACTCATTTACCTATATTTTCAAATCTTGAAGAGGCTTTACAGTCTTTTAAATAAACTTTTCTCATGATTAGATTATTTCTTGGAATTCCAATTCCAGAAGAACTTCGTATAAAAATTACTAGATTATCTAGTGGAATTCCTGGAGCAAAATGGGTTGATAAAGAAAATTATCACCTCACATTAAGATTCTTTGGTAATGTTAATGAAATCGAATATGACGATATTGCTGATGTGATTGAGAAGACGCATCATAAGAAGTTTAACGTAAGTTTGACAGGCTTAGACGTTTTTCCAAACAGAGGCAAGCCTAAAACTCTTTGGCTAAAAGTAGATCAATGTGGCCCCGTAATATCTCTCAAAAGAAAAATAGATTTACTGTTAAGAGAAGAGTTAAAAATGAAAGAAGAGGATGAGAAGTTTATACCTCACATCACAATAGCTCGGTTTAAAGAGGTGGCCCTCAATAAATTAATCTCCTATTTAGAATTCAACTCGCATTTCAAAATAGATGCATTTCCAATTACTCAATTTAATCTAGTTCAAAGTCATTTGACCAAATCTGGAGCAATTTATCAAGTATTAGACGAGTTCATTTTAGGCGATTAAGTTGTCTTATTGTGTACAAATGGAGCAGAAATATTGTTAGTTAACCTAGTTTAAATATAAACACTCAATTCTTCAAAGAATAAATAAATAATTGCTACTTAATTTTTTGAAAACAGAGATTTTTACCGATATACTAATCTTATGGGTTACTTATTTGGTAAGGCTTATATGTTTCAATTTAATGTTAATTATGGATGTGGCGAAGAAAGGGCTAACTATATTACCCATGGTGTTGGGTTGTTACTTTCCATCGTCGGGTTATGCTTTTTAATTCTTCATGGTACCGATACTGCTTCAACTTGGAATATGGTGTGTTGTATTGTATATGGCTCAACTCTTATATTATTGTATGGATCTTCAACGCTTTATCATTTTGTAAAAGTTGGTAAATTAAAATTCGTTTTAAAACGAATAGATCATTTAAGCATCTATTTATTAATCGCTGGTACCTACACTCCCTTTACATTAATAAATTTACGTAATAGTTGGGGATGGCATATTTTTTTCACTGTATGGGGATTTGCCTTAGCTGGTTTTATTCTCAAGATATTTTTCTTTGGGAAATATCCTAAAATATCAGTCTTACTTTATCTGGTTATGGGTTGGATTATTTTAATCGCTATTGAGCCCTTATTTATGAATATTAGTATTGGTGGTTTTGTTTGGCTTGTAGTTGGAGGACTCACTTATAGTTTTGGTGTTTTCTTTTTTATATTTGACGAAAAACCATATTATCATGCTGTTTGGCACGGCTTTGTTGTTTGTGGAAGTGTATGCCATTATTTAGCTATTCTGATGTATGTATTGCCTTATGTGCAATAATCCTAATTTGATGAATTCATTCTTTTAAAATTCAGATTATTCCTTTTAATTTAAGCATTAATTTATTAAAGTACATCGTTGAGAAATAACGAGAAAGGCGATGTATATGAGTATTAAAGCGATTTTAGAAACAAGCAAAGGTCAAATTAATTTAGAATTATTTGATGAACAAACACCAATAGCATGTGCAAACTTTGTAAACTTAATTTCACGAAAATATTATGATGGACTATTGTTTCACAGAGTTATTCCGAATTTTATGGTGCAAACTGGATGCCCCAGCGGAACTGGCGCTGGTTCTCCTGGATATGAATTTGTTGATCAATGTTTGCCTGATTTATTGCATGACAAACCAGGAAGATTATCAATGGCAAAACCGAATCGCCCAGATTCAAACGGATCTCAGTTTTTTATTACCCATGTTCCAACACCCCATTTAGATGGGATCCATACTGTCTTTGGAAAGGTTTGTGAAGAATCCGATCAAGAAATTGTTAATTCAATAGTTCAAGGAGATACTATTGAAAAGGCTATTATAATAGGTGATGATTTTAAATCCTTATTATCACAAGAATCGGAGCTTGTCGATTCTTGGAATAAGACATTAGATAAAATGTTCCCTGATCTGCCAGAGTTTAATTATTCATAAAAATTAATGAAATTAATGAGCGATAATTATTACGCAATTAAATAAGAATTGAGTGAAAAAAATGCAAAAGTATTTAATTATAATAGTGGTAGGTTTATTTTTTCAATTTAACGAATTATATTCAATTGAAAAATATTTTTTAGAAGCAAAAAAAATACCAAAAAAGGTTATGGGCATTAGTTTTTCACATTCAAGTGATGAGTCAAACAATTTAAATAAGCTATTAATGAGTGAAGATCTCATCGTTGGATTAGATGGGAAGAGAATTTATAATTTACACGAATGGAATCATCTACGATTTACTGTTCTGAATCGTAAAGAATTTAACATCACCGTGTTTAGAAAAGGTAAATTTATCAAGGTGATTCATAAGCCTGAAATTTTACTTTCCTTTTATAAATTTAACCCTTCAGATAAAGTTGAGGATGTCTTATCTACGCTTAGTGAGTCTACGATATTTGAGAAGAGTTCTGATGACAGTGAAAATTATTTTTTAAAAGGGACTAAATTTTCAAGAGCATATGTATTAGAATATGTTGGGCAATTACCAGGGAAGGTTCAGGAGGAAATATATAATCTCAACATAAAGGAAGAAAAGATTGCAAGTGGGCTTCGATTATTTTTAGAAATTTATTTGAATATAAAACTATCGAGATATGACAATACAAAGAAATTACTTAATAGTTTTAACAAGGAGCCTATAGAAAATTTAAATGAGATCAATGAATTACTTAAATTTTATTCAAAAGTAATTGATAAGCCTGTATTCAATAATTCGATTAAAAAAGATTATGACTGCACGATTAATTATTATTTAATGAATTATCCTTTTCCTATTAATGAATGGTCATCTTTTAAAGGAATATTTTTAAATGTTGATTATAACAAACAACTTAAGAGCTTTATTTCAACAAGAGAGGTTAATGCTCCTAAAGGAAGAAAGCGATTTAGAAATATTTATTTTGGCAATATTGTAGATGCTGGTGATACAAATGAAATAATGACGTTTGTTGAATATCTCGTTTACAGTCGATTTCTGTTAAATCGCCGAAATTGGGGGAATCACATAACAAATGAGTTCTATTCGAATGACGAAAAGTTCAAAGAGATTAAAGAAACTATCCTAAAGGCAAAACCATTCTTTGGCTTAAGCAAATCTTTTATTACTTTCAGCAAGATGCTTATTCATGCCAGTGATTTTAATAAAGAATTGTTTGAAAATGAATTAAAATTATTCATTAAAATTATGGGCAAAAACTCATTGCCTTATCTATCATTACTTATAATGAATGACAGAAATGGCTTTCATGGTCTTCGAGCTGAGGCGATAAAAAATATTATAAATGAAAATATAAAAAGTATTCCTATTCATCCATTATATTTAAAATTTTCTAAATTAACTCATTCAACTGAAAATCGTTTTCTCTATTATATGACTGGTCTTAGGTATGGAAAAATTATTGATCCGGCAAATAAGATATATAAAGATAGTATTATATTCAAGTTTTTATTAGATGAATTATTTCAAAAGAAGATTTCTAAAAAAATATTAGATATTCAAAAAGGTAAAAATATTGAATCGGTTGAGACTTTTTACGACTATCTTTCCAAGGAGGTCTTGATAAATAAAAATGTAGGACTTTCAATTTATTTAGAAGGTATGCTGTACTTAACTGATTTTAAAAATAAGTATAAATACTATTTAAGAATGGCAAATATGTGCCTAGAGTTAAAACTAAACTCTAAATATAATTTAAAGAAGTTGTCGAATTATTTTTTAACGATCAATAATAAATATTATGAGAAATTATTTGAATCTGTTCAGAAAAAAGATTTAAGTGCAAAAGAGATGATTCTTTCAATGCCGAGTACGCCTTTACTTGATATGATGAAAGGCACTTATTTTGATCTTATCAAGGATAAAGTGTCTTCTCAAAAGTATTATAAGCTAGGACGTGTGAACTACAAATTGATGAAAGATTACTTAGTTATGCAGAGTAGAAAGCATGGGCATTATGATACTGGAAACGTTCATTATGAAAAATTGGCGTTTAATAATTACCCAAATATATTTGATGATTTTTATAAAAAAAAGAATCAACATTTTATGAGGAGTAGAAGGAATGATAATATTGTTGAGTTCATTTATTCAAAGCTTGATAAAAATACAGAGTATGAATTGGTAAAAGACAAAAAACTTTCTTTATACTTGAGTGGTGTAAATGCAATCTCATTGTTTAATGGAAAAGTTTATAAAAATATTAATAGGTTTAAGTACGACCTTTTAGATTATGCTCTTACTAATTTTACTTTTGATAAAACATTGTTTGGAAATCAAAAAAACGATTCCATTATAAGGTCGGCCTATTCATTGTGGTTGTTTAAACCGCAAATTAAGTCTGAAGTTAGTGGAGAAAATTTCGAAAACTTTTTAGATAAGTTAGGTAGTAATAATTATTTTGAAAGGGAGAAAGCCACAATTTGGTTAATTAAAAATAAAAACTCTAAGATCACAGATACATTGAAAACTTTTATATCAAAATCTAATGATTTAGAAAGTATTGACCGGGCAAAAAGAGTTTTGAAGTCTATTGTTACCCCTGATGAACATACTTTTAATTTGAATTTTGCAAAGGCTTATTTCTACTTAAACACAGGTGATTATAAGAAGTTCCGAAGTTTTTTTGATACCATAGATAAGTCCAAAAATTTAAATAATATTTTTTACTTAGAGTTATCAAAAGTTTATTTCATGTCAAAAGGTGAATTGAAAATGGCAATGACGGCATCTGAAAACTTGTCAGTATTAAAAAAAGAGAGTGACGATAAGTTGCTCAAAAGTAGAATTTCACTGCTTTTATCTGGAGGGTTCTATAAAGAAGCGATTGCGATCTTGGAGAACAAAGAACTAATGGTAAATTCAGATTACAAATCTAATATTCTTATTGAGTGTTACAATGGACTCTGTTTGTTTGATAAGGCTCAATCGAAAATAAATGAAATAAATAATAAAAACCCTCGCAATAAATATAGTTATAATAATTTTAGAGTCCGACATAATTTAATTAAAGGTGATTTTAATCAAATTATTAAATTATTTGAAAAGGAACAACTTTTATATAAATACAATCGACTTCATCCTTATGTCTTTTCATTAATGATGGTGAATAAGTTAGATAGGGCCATTAAGGTCATTAAAAGTAAAACAATTACCAATGACGATTATTATCAAAATGATTATATCTATACTTCTTTGATTCATATTCAATTGTACATTTTTCTAAAATTAAACGGGGAAGATGCCGAGGCCAATTATTTATTAAATGTTATTGCTAAAATAGTTGAAAAAAAGGGACTTGATCAAAGTGTTTTCAATGTATTCAGATTATTTCAAGATAAACTACTTCCTCTTAAATACTTGAACGATAATTTAAGTAATCATCATTTTAAAAGGCTTAAAGAGATTAATGAACGTCAGTTTTTCTTAGGTTTTTTCTTTTTATTAAAAAAAGAATACAAAACATCAATGGAATATTTTAATAAATGCCAATCGTCAAAAATTGTAAAATATAAATATCAAGCTTTTGCTAGAATGATTGTAAAAACAAAACTTAAGTCGCTATTTAGTTCAAAATAATAAATCCATTCGTTTTAAATTTGAGACTTTAGGTCTATCCTTGGAGTTTTAAGTGAAATCGTATTCAAGTTTAGTAAAATTTAATTTTTTTATTTAACAATTTAATGGAAGTAATAATGGCGTCTCGGAAAAACACGAAGCAAGTAGTCGTATCAAAAGCATTAAAGAAAAGGTCTTTAAAGTCTGCCCTATTGGGTGCAGACTGGTTTGTTAACACACAAGTCAATGATGTATCGCAGCCAACAAATGATGCAAATAAAGGTCGATTTTTATACAACGCTCATTGTTTCAGTAGTTATGGTACATGGGGTATTGATTGGACATCTGCCAGAGCTGTTTTTATATTATTAGCCGCCTATCGTGAAACTAAAAAGAAAGTTTATTTAGATACAGTAAAAAATGGATTGAAATATATTTATAGTCTACAAGTGATGGATAAAAGAGATAAAAGTTTATATGGCGTATTTCATGAAGAAACTCCTCAAAGCTTTTGGGTATTTCCTCGTGATGGAATAGAATTGGCCGATTGCCTACTTGAGTATTATCGAATTACCAAAGATAAAGAAGCATTATTTAGAGCTGAATTATTTTTAGATTGGTTTATTCGCGAAACTATGTTTAAAACTAAAAAAGGGATTACTTGGGTTTATCGCCAAGTTGATTTTGATGGGAAAAAAGATCCAGCGATCGCTTGTTGTGAAGGTGGAAACACCATGGCATTAGCACATGCTTATAAAATTACGGGAAAAGCGAAATATAAAATCGCCATGAAAAAGATAATGGATTCTCAAATTGAGATGTATCATCAAGCGGAAGGACCTTTTATCGATAAATATAGAGGGGAAGGTCATCATGTTGCAAAAGGTGGGGCAATTGACAATGATGATGGGGCAGGTATTGGTTTATTATGTGCCTATGATATCTTGAAAGATAAAAAATACCTGACACATGCATTATCATTAGCTGACTATCATGTCAGTAAAAATGCTGAATACAGTGTGTATTGTGCCTTGCCTGCGGCCTGTACATTTTTAATGGAGATAACAAAGTATACCAAGGATGATAAATATTTAAAAATGGCAGTTAAGCAGATCAATAAGATATTTACATATCAACATTTCAATCCCAAAAGTCTTAACTCTCATGGTGCATTTATTGGAGAAGATGAAGGTGGAATTAATTATGTTGCAGGTTTTAAACCAAAACCTGAAGAAATGGTTACGACAAGAACAACTGCTTTTGCTTGTTTGAGTTTATTTAAATTGGCGAGTAAACACTGGCCATTAGGTTATAGTGTTATTTAAGGAGAAAATTTATGAAAATTGAACATTTTGCTTTTAACGTTTCAGATCCTGTGAAGATGGCTGCCTGGTATGAAAAACATTTGGGTATGCAAACAGTTTTTAATTTGAACGAGAGTCCTTTTACCTATTTTATAGCTGATGAAAGTGGGGATGTAATGTTGGAAATCTATAATAAGCCATCTGATGAGGTTCCAGATTACAAAAACCAAAATCCCTTATTGTTGCATTTAGCATTTGTATCTGATGATCCGGATGCTGATACAGCAAAATTATTGGATGCAGGTGCCACAATGGTTGTAGATGAAAAAATGGATGATGGCTCTCATTTGGTTATGTTAAGAGATCCTTGGGGATTAGCGATTCAACTTTGTAAAAGAGGTAATCCAATGTTGAAAATGCAAAAAAAATGAGAATTATTTTTTGATAAATCTGGATGAAATAAAACCATCCTTTAAAGCTGAAGTTAACTTGTATTGCTAGAATCATTTTGATTTAGTATTATTTCTTCATTACTATTTTTGGATTTAAAAATCTATTGTTTATTGTTCTGCCAAGAATCTAGTGATTATTATTAATTATAATTTTATGATTCGCGAAATTGATTTTTATGGATATGGCAAACGCTAAATTTACCAAACATGCTTTTCAAGAATAGAATTTAGCTCTGCTAAGTTTGTTAAATATGTTTGGCATTTAATTTTTACGGATTCGAGGTCATTTTTTTCTGCCAGAATAAAAAGGACCTCAGATTCCTTTTCTAATAAAGTAGATCCAGAAAAACCTGAAGAAGTTTTTATTTTGTGAAAGAACTCTTTTAACTGTTCGCAATCTTGATTTTCTAACGAAGATTTAATGCCTGAAATATAATTACCACATTCTTTGCTAAAGATATCAGTTATAGACTTAGCAATTTCTCGATCACCACCGGTGAATTTTAAAACAACATCTTCGTTAAATAACATTGTTAGCAGCCTAAATTGTAAGAATTGATAATCATAAGTATGTGTATTATACCTTATGTTGGTAAGCAATACCAAGGAAAATAGTTTATGAGTGGGAAGGATCGTAAAGGAAAAGAATAATGAGGAGTCGGGGGCTCGAACCCCGGACCCACGCCTTAAAAGGGCGTTGCTCTACCAACTGAGCTAACTCCTCATCAATTAAGAGCGGGGATTATAAGTTAGAATTTAAGGATTTCATCAATTTTTTTCTTTTCTGTAGAAATAATTTTATTTTCATAATCCTTTAATTGATTCTGAACATCATCTTTAAGTTTATGCGAATCATCTTCACTTAAAGCCTTGTCTTTTTGTGCCGTTTCAATTTTTTTATTGACGTCTCTACGTATATTTCTTATGACAGTTTTTGCTTTTTCTGCCTTTTCAGATGCTTCTGATGCAAGTTTTTTTCTTTTATCTTCTGTCATGGTTGGAACTGTTAATCTTATTACTTTTCCATCATTGGCAGGATTGATACCGATATCAGACATGACAATTGCTTTTTCAATATCCTTTATAACGGAAGCGTCGTAAGGCTTGACAACTAATGTTTGACCTTCTACGACAGAAATGCCAGCAACTTGATTCAAAGGGGTAGGTGTTCCATAATAATCAACTCTAACAATATCTAATATGGCCGGTGTGGCTTGGCCTGTTCGCATTACGCTTAATTGTTTATCGAAATTTTCAAGAGCATCGTCCATTTCCATTTTTAATTCTTCGAATAAATCATCTACGCTAAATTCATCTGCCATATCGTATGCTCCAAATAGTGTTAAGAGTGGATTCTTGTGCCAATTTTTTCACCGGAAATTAGTTTTGAAAGTTGACCTTTATTTAGGAAATCGAAGACGATAATTTCCTTATTATTTTCTTTACATAAAGTAAAAGCTGTTTGATCCATAATTTTTAAATTTTCTTTGATAGCTTGATCAAATGTTAAAGTGTCATATTTAACAGCATCTTTATGTTCATTAGGATCTTTGTCATAAATACCATCAACTTTTGTAGCTTTTAAGATAATATCAGCATTGATTTCCAATGCTCTTAATGCTGCCGTAGAATCGGTAGTGAAAAATGGATTACCAGTGCCACCACCCAGAACTAAAATATTTCCCTCTTCTAATAATTGATTGGCTTTATTTTTATTAAAAACATCGCAGACTTTTAACATTTCGATGCTAGTAAGAACTTCGCTTTTATGACCCAGTGATTGTATTGTTTCTTTGATTGCTAATGCATTGATGATAGTTGCTAGCATTCCCATTTGATCGGCACCAACACGGCTATAATTTGGAGAAGTAGAAAGTGAGGCTCCTCGCAAGATATTGCCACCGCCTACAACTATGGCAACTTGAATACCTTTTTTACTTATGTCAATAATTTGTTGAGCTGTTTCTTCTAATGGTTTTTCTTGGAGGCCGGAATTATTCTCACCAGAAAGCGCTTCTCCGGTGAGTTTAATCAATACTCTTTTGTATTTTGGCATTGGGATTTATTTTCCAATGACAAGTAATTCAAATTGATCCAACGCTAATTCTTTACCTTCTTCTTTGCCTACTTCTGAAACCAAATCAGAGATACTTTTTTTGTTATCTTTGATATATTTCTGATCCAGTAAACATAGTTCTGATAAAACTTTTTTTAGTTTTGGTGCAATTATTTTTTCTTGAATTTGCTCTGGTTTATCTTTGATCTCTTCTCTGATTATTGCCGTTTCTTTTTCAATGATCTCAGGCGATAATTCATCTGAAGATTTGCACTGGGGTGATGTGAATACGATGTGCTGACATAAACCTGTAATTAGTTCTTGTATACTTTCTTTTGAAATCAATGATGCTTCACCAGAAAGTTTAACTAAAGCCGCTTGTTTTTTATCATGATGAACATAAACACCACACAAGCCTTCATGCAATTTTACTTTCCCAATAGTAAGTTTTTCACCAATTTTCAACGTTAATTCTTGTAATGCTTCGCTCACAGTGATTGATGGATTTGATTTATATTGTTGATCCATTAATTCAGTATTACCGCTTTCTAATACTTGTTCACTCATTTCTTTTGCAAAATTAATGAAGTCTTGGTTTTTGCCTACAAAATCTGTTTCACATTTTAATTCAACGAGTACATATTTACCATCTTTTTCAGCTGCATAAATTATGCCTTCATTATTTTCTCTATCAGATCTTTTATTTTGAGCTTTTGCGCCTTCTTTTCTTAAAAGATCAATTGCTTGATCCATATCACCATCTGTCTCAGTTAAGGCTTTTTTGCACTTCATCATTGGAAGCCCTGTTTTATCTCTGAGTTCTTTTACTGTTTTTGCATCTATAGCCATTCTTTTATAACCTCTTATTTTGTATTATTCTGATTTAACTGTTTCTTTATTTTCTTCAGGTTTTTCTTCTGTCGGTTTAGTTTCTTCAGGTGTAGCCTTTGGAGCTGGAGCAATATCAGTTTTGCCTTCTTTTTTCATGGCTTGTTCGTTGCCTCTTTTGTCTTTACCAAGTATGACGGCATCTGCTAGTTTTTGAATTACAATATCGATTGAATTCATTGCATCATCGTTACCTGGAATAACAATATCAACTTTATCTGGATCTGAATCCGTATCAATTAAGGCCACAACAGGAATGCCACACTTTCTGGCTTCAGCAACAGCAATGTGTTCGAATGAAGGATCTACTACAACAATTAAACCTGGTAGTTTTTCCATATTTCTTACACCATTAAGATTTCGAAAGATTTTCATTCTTTCTCTTCTATAGGTGCTTATCATCTTTTTACTGAAATTATTTATATCGCCACTAGCTTCGAGTTCTTCAAGTTCTATCAGTCTATCAATTCGAGATCGAATTGTATGAAGGTTAGTAAATGTACCACCTAACCATCTTTCAACAATAAAATGCATTCCACATCTTAAAGCTTCTCTTTCAATTGTAATTTTAGATTGTTTTTTTGTTCCAACAAACAATACGGTTTCGCCACTAGCTACAGCTTGTTCAATGAAACGGTAAGCTTGGATGATTCCTTTGACTGTTGCACGCACATCAAGAATGTGCATTTTGTTTCTTTTTGCGTAAATGTAAGGCGCCATTTTTGGATTCCATTTGGCTGATTTGTGGCCAAAATGAATACCGGCGTCTAATAGTTCTTTGATTGAAACGATAGGCATAAATACTTCTTTCTTAAAAATTCTCTTGTACGCTAATTCATTCGTAAATGTATTCCTTAAAGCAGAAATACGAACAACGCAAGAGAGTTAAATTGCTTATTAGACCATCTAATAAAGGGCGGGAAATTCTAATTATTTAATCATATAGATCAAGGTTTCACCAACCCAAATCAGGGGGTAGTGGGCCAATTAATTTGAAATAAATTGAAAATTGATGCCTAAAGGGTGATTTTAGTTTTCAATTGTCAATTTTGCTCGTTTCTTCTTTCCAGATTGAACGATTACAGCCTGTTTTTGGATTTCATCTATTTTGACCTTAAAATCAATATCTTGTATCTTGTCACCATTCACACGCGCACCCCCTTGTTGTATTAGCCTGCGTGCTTCGCCTTTACTTTTATGAAATTCAATAATATTGAAGATATCAATTAAGGAGATTTCGCCATTGGTAAATTGTTCAGATTTCAGCATTTTTTCAGGGGCATTTTCAGTATTTCCTACAAAAACTTCACTTTGTTTTATAGCCTGCTGGGCTTTTTCTTCTCCATGAGTTATCTTGGTTGCTTCCAATGCTAATACTTGTTTTGCTTTTCTGATATCAGCACCTTCTAGTTGGGACAAGGATTCAATTTCGTCCAAAGGTAATTCTGTAAAGAGTAAGAGAAACTTTTTAACATCTCGGTCATCTACATTAATCCAATATTGATAGTAGTCATAGGGTGATACCTTGTTCTCGTCCAACCAAATAGCGCCAGACACACTTTTACCCATTTTGCTGCCATCAGCATTTGTGACTAAAGGAAAGGTCATACCATAGATGTGATTCCCCGAAATTCTTCTCGTTAAATCGATGCCAGCAACGATGTTACCCCATTGATCGCTACCGCCAACTTGCAAAGTACAATTGTGTTCTTTGTTTAAAATATAAAAATCATACGCTTGTAATATTTGGTAATTGAATTCGATAAAACTTAATGTTTCATTCTTATCTAATCTCGATCGATAAGTTTCGGATGTGATCATTCTGTTTACTGAAAAATGAGTTCCAATGTCTCTTAAGAATGAAATGTAATTAATACCTAAAAGCCAGTCAGCATTGTTCACTAAAAGAGCCTTACCTTCGCTGAAATCTAGGTATTTGCTAAGTTGTAGTTTAATAGCTTGGGCATTTTCATCAATATTGGATTCGCTTAATACTTTTCTTGTTTCTGTTTTACCACTTGGGTCTCCAATTCGAGTCGTGCCACCGCCAACTAAAACAATTGGTTTATGACCAGCTTTTTGGAGATGTCTAAGAGCCATTATGGTTACTAAATTTCCAATGTGCAGAGAATTTGCAGTACCATCATAACCGGCATAAAATGAAATTTGTTTATTGTTTAAATCATTTTCGATCTCTTTTTCATCTGTTAATTGATTTATGAATCCTCGTTGTCTTAAGGTTTCTAGTACATCCATGACATTATCTCTGAAGAAATATTCGATTAAATTTTGAGTTTGGTAGTATATTTTTTACTAATTTTATGTCAATTGAAGAATCAATTATAAGTATTTAGAGTTCTATGAACATTAAAATGCTAGGAGAGATTTTGTAATAAAATTTTAATATCTTTTCAGTTAATAATAACATTAAGTTAATTAAGTTTTTCATTAGATGAAAGATCATTTATTTAAAAGATCCTTATTTCATATTTTAGGAGGTTATCTATAATGCGTGAGTTTTTAACTATTGAATTTAAATTGGAGTAAAATCATGAAAGTCACTGTATTAGGTGCCGCAGGTGGAATTGGCCAGCCGTTATCATTATTATTGAAATTAGGTTTGCCAGCTGGTTCAGAATTAAATTTATACGACGTAAATCCTTCTACACCTGGAGTAGCAGTCGATTTATCTCACATACCATCTGCCGTTAAAACAAATGGTTTTGCTGCCGACGATTTGAAAAAGTCATTAGAAGGGGCTGACATTGTTGTAATACCTGCAGGAGTACCTAGAAAGCCTGGTATGACAAGAGATGATTTATTCAATATAAACGCAGGAATTATTCATGACTTAATTACAGCCGTTTCAGAATCATGTCCAAATGCATGTGTTGCCGTGATTACAAATCCAGTTAACACCACAGTCGCGATTGCGAAAAAAGTTTTAAGTAGTGCTGGTGTTTATAACCCAAAGAAATTATTTGGAGTTACTAACCTTGATGTGATTAGATCAAAAACATTTATTGGAGAAATCTTAAATGAAGATCCTTCGAATATTTCTGTTGATGTTATTGGTGGTCACAGTGGAGTTACAATTCTTCCATTATTAAGTCAAGTAAAAGGACTAAGTTTATCAGATGATGAAAAGAAAGAATTAATTAATCGAATCCAAAATGCAGGCACAGAAGTAGTCGAAGCAAAAGCTGGTGCAGGTTCGGCAACATTATCTATGGCTCAAGCTGGTTTTGGTTTTATTGAAGCTTTGGTTAAAGGTTTGTCAGGAGATCCGCAAAGAGTATGTGCTTACATTGATTCTACCAATGATAAAACTGAATTTTTTGCTAAACCAATTATGGTGGGTGCAGAAGGTGTTCAAGAAGAATTAAGTTATGGCGATCTAGATGCTATTGAGCAAGCCGCATTTGAAGAATTAATTCCAGCATTGGAATCAAATATTCAAAAAGGTAATGAATTCTCAAAATAATTGAGACTATCTTTATGCCCTTTTCCTTTTGTTAAATGAAGAGGGCGATAACTTTTTGCATGTTTAATTTTTAAGGTTTTTCCTTGGATACAATTTTAGACGGTCTTACAGAACCGCAACTTCAAGCGGTAACATGTATTAAAGGGCCGCTTCTCGTAATTGCTGGTGCAGGTTCTGGCAAAACTCGTGTAATCATCAAAAGAATTTCTAATATGATCAATCAAGGAATTGATCCCAGAAATATTTTAGGGATTACATTTACCAACAAAGCCGCAGGAGAAATGGTTGAAAGAATTTCTCAGGAAGTAATAGGTGGCAAACCATTAATTAGTACTTTTCATAGTTTTTGTGCTAGAGTATTAAGAGCAAAAGCTAGTTATGCTGGATTAGATTCAAATTTCGTGATTTATGATACTAGTGACATGAAGGCCGCCTATAAAATGGTCGTAAGTGAATTAGGTTTAGATTCAAAAACCTATGATACGGGTAAAGTTTCTTACTATATTTCAGATGCAAAAAATAGAATGATCTCGCCTAGCGAAATGGAACAACATGCTCGCGATGAGTTTTCTAAATCCATTTGTAAAATATATCGAAGATACCAATCGTTTTTGCAGGAAAGTAATGCCGCTGATTTTGATGATTTGTTACTTTTAGTTGTAAAAATATTTGCTGAAAATAAAGAAGTGCTAGAAGAATATCAACAAAGATATCAGTATTTATTAGTAGATGAGTATCAAGATACGAACTTACCTCAGCACGAGTTGGTGAAATTGTTATCAAGCAAACACGGAAACTTATGTGTTACAGGTGATCCTGATCAGACAATTTATAGTTGGAGGGGTGCTAACATTGGAAATATTAATGGCTTTATGGACGAACATCCCAATGCTGTAAAAGTCAGTTTATTGCAAAATTTTCGATCAACTAATTTTATTCTTCGAGCTGCAAATGCCGTAATAGCACATAATTACCACCATTTTGACAAAAAACTTTATTCGGAATTAGGAGATGGTGAAAAGTTAAAATTTAAAACATTACAAAATGAACTAAGTGAAGCGGATTTTATTATTGAAAATATAGTCCGATTAAAAGATCAGGGTGTATTATTAAAGGAAATAGCAGTCTTTTATCGGACGAATGGGCAAACACGAGTAATTGAAGATGCGCTCAGGCTTGAAAATATTCCTTACACCATAGTAGGTGGAACTAAGTTTTACGATCGAAAAGAAATTAAAGATCTTATTTCTTATTTAAGGTTAATTGTTAATGGTCGCGATAATGTAAGTTTGATGCGAGTTTTAAATACTCCTTCAAGAGGTATTGGAAATAAAACGATTCAAAATATTCGTGAATATGCTGAACATAAACAAATGTGCATGGCCGAAGCATTGACACAACCAGACCTCCAGAATCTTTTAAGCAGTAAAGCTAAAAAAGGTGTGCAGTCATTTTTAAAAATATTTTCGGCCGTTTATGATTTAGGTGAAAAGCCAAAAGTATCAGAAGCCCTTGAGAAGATCTATGAGTTTTCTGGATATAAAGTATTTTTAGATGCTGATAAAGAAAAAGGTGAGGATCGAAAAAGTAATATTGAAGCATTAATAAATGCCGCAGTAGATCATCAGGAAAAGGTAGAAGTAGCCACCATTTCTAGTTTTTTAGAAAATGTGGCTTTGATGTCCGATTTAGATTCATGGGAGGATAAGGAAGATAAGGTAACTTTGATGACATTACATTCTGCTAAAGGTCTTGAATTTGAAGCTGTCTTTATTTCTGGAGTGGAAGAAGGTTTGTTGCCACATAAAAATAGTATGGATACAGATGAAGATGTTGAGGAAGAGCGTCGTTTATGTTATGTTGGGATTACTCGTGCAAAAAGAATATTATTTATGACAACAGCACAAAGCCGATTGCAGTGGGGCCAAAGAATATATACCCGAAATTCAAGGTTTTATGGTGAAATTCCAATTGAATTAATTGATAACTTAGGTGGTGGAGGGTATCAATCTTCTGGAGGAGGCACATCGAGTGGATTTAGTTTGATGAATTCTTGGTCAAATAAAAAAGAAGAGATTGAAACAGAAATTGAAGAAGAGTTCTTCGAAGATGATTTTGAAGAAGAAATCACTCCTGAAGCTATAACTGTTGTCCAAGGTGACATCGTAAATCATCCAAAATTTGGAAAAGGTGTTGTGATGAGAGTTACAGGTGATGATGAGAACGCTAAAATTAAAGTAATATTTGAAAGTCATGGTGAAAAAGAACTTATGGCTGCTTACGCAAATTTATCAAAATTAAATTAACTAAATTATTTGCTCTTCATAAAAATATAGAATTACTTTTTCGGTTGTAATTTAATTGGATCAGAGAGTACTGAAATATTTTCAAAATAATCAATCCCTTGAATATATACGATTTTATTTTGAAATGATTGTAGCAGCAAAGAGGTACGAATTTCAGGGCATTCTTTTAATACTTTAACTTTCCCGTTCGCTAATTTTTCTACAATTCGATACCAAATTGTCCAGGTGTTATCTTTAGAAGGTAACCAATTTAAATTAAATTGGTTTTCTGAAATTGATAAATTGATGCCGGTAACTTTTTCAGGTGGTTCAATATCTTTACCTCTGAATATAACAATTCCACCAATGACTATTTCTTGATTTTTTGATGAAGAATGAATAAAGACTCCTTTTAATTTGTCTTTATTAGGCTGTATCCTTTTATTATGTGGATGCTGTGTTTGCATATTCCCAAACCTGGATCTAAGTACTGCAAAATGTTTTGGTCCAGCGAAATGTACACGACCCATTGTAGCTTCTGAAAACCAACTAAGGTGCTTAGTGTAACCGGCATGATAAGGGTCGGCAATGCCTTCGGCAGTTGCTTCAATTCTGCCGGAACCATCGTTATAAGTATATAAGGGTGGTAATCGTACTTCATCGCGAGTTAGTGTATCAACTTGTGACCAACACATTTTATTATTTCCATAAATTTCACCAAAACTATGCCAATATATTTGTGAATGGTTCTTTGCTTTTGCAAAAACGAGTACTTCCAATTTTTGTAAATCATTAAAAGATTTTCCGTAACGCGCTACTTGACCTGGTTTAATCAATAGTGATTTTCCTGCTCCTGCAAATCCACCATCAATAATTTCGCCAGCGCTGAATGCTCCTCTATTTCCCGATGAGAAGTCTTCCTTTGAAACTAATTCAAATATTCTTTTTGGTGTTGGTGTCTTAATTGAACCAACAGTAAAAATTGCATGGCCAAATTGTTCTGGTAAATGGTATGAATCAGAGTTGGTCGGTGCCCATGCGCTGTCTTCTGATAATCGCATTAAATCAGGACGATCCACAGGCCATGCATGAGGTACGAGGGTTCCACGCTTAGGTTTACCAGCATGCAGTTCAGGTCTAAATCTAGTGAAATTTACACCCCAAATAGTGGGTATTTTATCGGGTGATATATTTAAATCTGCTATTGGAATGGAAATTTCAATGGTCCATCTATCCTTCATTTTTTTTATAGATGATTTTAATTTTGGATTCCAACTTTTATCACCATTTGAAGTATCAAGAGATAGTCCATCAGGATTTAGGCTGATGTGAAAATAACCATCAATTTTTTCTTTGTGAAATGGGTCTAGGAAAATATCAACACTGTCACCAGCCCAAATACGTCCATCTCTTTTTTTACCTTTTATGGTTAGGCGAGACATTTCATTTTCCATACATTCAAAAGCAACATAGATATGTGTTTTGCTTGATAAGACATTAACGGTAGTTGATAATTCAGGCATGCTACTTCTGCCATTCGAAAAGCGCATTTGATATGTTTTTGCATTTTCCCATTCTTTATTGTCTAAGATTCCATCTATTATAATTTTTTGAGTTGGAAGTTTGATTGTCATGACTGGACCACCAAAACTTTTTAAGACGTTTTTTTCTTTATCACTATATATTGGTAGGATATACTTTAGGATGATTTTTTTATTAACTTTATAGTTAGCATCTGGATGAATTGGCGCTTTTTTAGAATCTATAACGATTCTAAATCCTGTGGTCGAATTACTTTTATCAGGCCGAAAACTATAGCGATAGGCACTTCTACATTGATGATGTAAATAATAAAAGTAGGAGCCACCTCTTAATACTCTTGCTTGTCCATTTTGAGGACCCAGAGGATCTTTTATTGGAGAAGATTTATAATAATTTTCATCAAACCAATCCATGCACCATTCAGAAGCATTTCCGTGAGTATCAAATAATCCGAAAGAATTAGGCAGTAGTTTTCCTACGGGATGTGTAATTCCCTTTGAGTTTGAGCCATACCAGCAGGCTTTGAATAATTGTGGAGCGTGTTGAATACCTTTTACAATATCCGTTGTAAAAAACCTTGTTTGTGTGCCTGCTCGACAAGCATATTCCCATTCAACTTCAGTTGGTAGCCTAACTTGCCTGCCAGTTCTCTTTGAAAGCCACTGGCAGAATTGTATCGCAGATTCCCACGAAATTTCTACAGCTGGTTGGTTGTTTGAATCAAGATCACCCTCAGCTTTACCAGAATGATGGTTTATTTTAAATTGTCTGAATTGATTATTTGTTATTTCAAATTTACCCATAAAGAAATCACGTGTAATTGAGACATCATGTACTGGTTGCTCCCATGGGGTACTCTCGATATTCTTTTTTGGAGACCCCATTGTAAATGTTCCAGCAGGGATCTTCATTAAAACTATTTTTGAAGATTTTGATAAAGTGATGACCAGTTGTTTTTCGTCTTGAGCAACTGGAAATTGTTTGCTAGGATTTTCGGACAAGTCCTCATCGGCATCAATAGATAGAGTGAAAATAAATGTAAAAAAAATAAATATTCTTAGGGATGTATTATTAATTTTCATTGTTGAGTAATCTCCAAATATTTTGATAAAAAAATCATTATTTCAAACGAGGTATGACTTGCGAATAATTTAGGAAGGGGAGGTGTGCATGTTTGATTAATTATTCTATAAGAAAATATATTTTGTACAAAATTATTTTAGATTAAAAAGTCAAAGAATATTAAAAAAGAATGAAACTGTAAATTTCAATGCTGTATTACTTTTATAAATTAAACAGCAGAAGAAATTAAAATGAAAACTCAACAGCTTTTAACCAAGCAAGTGCCATAGTAGTGCTGCCTTCACAAGAAGTATGAACGCCATCATTTGTCCATTGGTAGTCTGGCCATGACGTGATTGCTTTTCGAAAGGCATCTTGCATACGGACTAAAATTAATTTATTATCTGTCGCTAACTGTCTTATGAATTCGTTATATTCTTCTAAAGCTTGATTTGCTTCTGAAGATAAATCTTGCCAAATAATAGAGGTTTCGCATAGAATGATTTTGCAGTTTGGTAGAGTGTTTTTAGTTTCTTTTATAAGATGGTGATAGGTTTCTTTAAATTCTTCTATTCCAATACCATTAGGAGAATTCTTAAAGTTTCTCCACACATCATTTATTCCTATTGATATCGACAACCAATCTGGTTGTAGAGACAGAGCATCTTCTTTCCATCTGGATTTCAATTCTCTTATTGAATCTCCACCGACTCCTCTGTTGTAAAATTTGAGTCTTAATTCTGGATGATAATTTTGTATCATACCGGCAGCAATTCCTACATAAGTCAAGCCCAAATGATTTGGATCACTTCTTGTTCTTGCACCATCAGTTATGGAATCACCCATAAATAGAATCGTATCTTTTTCATTAAATATCATTTATTTTTTCCTGTTTCTATATATTTCATAAATCTTGAAAACTTCACTGCCAAGCTGGTAATGAAAAGTTTACTTGATAATTTGATGTATGAGGACCGGGCCTTTTAGGCATATATACCTTGCCGTTTTTCTTTGGTTTTTTGGCTGGTCCATAAACGTGTAATTTTTCTTCATCCCATACTATTATTTGATCATAACCTAGACCGAGCATATCATGTACTTCTAGATATTGACCTGGACGATCATCATTTGGGAAGGGCACTACCAAATCAAAATTTTCATCCCATAATCCCCCATCTCCATGGCGTGCCGAGAAGGCGATTAATTCTTTTCCATCTCCGGTCCAATTCACTGGTTGGCAAATAGAACCTGCGCCATATTTCTCGATTTTTCGCAAAACTCTATTGTTCATATCCATTAATACAATAATTCCTTCGTTACCATGATAGGTCACAATGATTCTTTCAAGATCAGGTTTATCAGGGATAAAATTTCCAATTGATAAATGTTGTACATGACCAAGGTGTACTTCCGATATTCTATAGTCATCATATTCGTCTATAAATCCAGCTTCACCTGAAGGATGTAAGTTGTGTCGATGACCATCAGTATCTACATATGAAAAACAGCCATCAGGATGATCGCCTAAATATATTCGGCCCATTAATTGACCTTTATTATTTACTCTTGAGTAGCCCATGACTACGTCATCTAGACCATCTCCGGTTAAATCAGTGACAAAAGGGAAATGTCCTGTATTGCAACGGTGATGCCAAAGTGGTTTCAATGTTTTACCATCGATTCCCCAACCATTATGATATCGATCTTTGATGAAGAGATCTCCATACTCATGTCTACCTGTAAAATTGGCAAACATGAGACTGTCGGCTAATAAATTTGGCATATCATCGCCATGGCCGGATCCCCAGTACATATTTATTTCATCCCAATAAGGTTCCATTTTTGGGGCTTTGGGTAATTTAACTTTTTTAATCGTATTGCCGGATGCTGAATGAATGATTTCAATGTCATGACCAAAACACGCAACAATCTCTGTGCCAAATCCTCGATCGGCGACTTGAAATGGCAAATCACTTGTGATGCGACTAGAATCTTTTTTAATACTTCCTCTTTCCCATAAGAGTTCACCCTCTAAATTTAAAGCAGATAATTTACTTAGTTGGTCATAGGTCCATTTTTTCCCCTGAAATTTGGTAGGAATCCCGAATAGTAAATCTGTTGTTCCGTCTCCGCTTAAATCTGCAAATCGAATTTGACGACCTAATGAGTATCCTTTTATGTTCACTTCTTTTAAAAGTTCCATAGCAGGATATTTTTTTTGGATTTTGACAAGGTGAGCAACATTCTTTTTATTTAGCTTTTCAATTCGTTCTTTTTCTTTTGAATATGTCTTTACATTTAGTTTGCCTATTTTGCAGGCACCATTACAGAGTAATCCAAAACCTCCTTCGGATATACAACTGTCTTCGGCTTTCAATTTAATACCCGCAACTGATCCTGTGAGAAGATTTCCTTCCGCACGAAATTTAAAACTTAACGTCTTTTTTGTCTTCGATACAGATTGAGATGCTAAGACTACCAGATGCCCCTCAAAGTTTCGAATAATTTTTACGACACCAGATTCAATCAGAAGTGAATAATAATCATTATTGGTTTCATATCTTACTACTAAGCCAACGGGTAAATGATCATTCAATTTTATTGATGCAGAAATTTCAAAATTCTGCCACGGTTTGTACCCAGTAGTCATCACATTGGAATGGGCGAAAGTTCTTTGGGGTAATTCTAAAAAATTTCCTGTTGAAGATTTTTTGATAATAAATGGTGAGTGATTATTGTCGATAGTTTTATTGCCTTTTGGTAATGCGCTATGATACCAGCCATTTGGATTCGCTGGAACAAGCATGGTCATATACTCACCTCGAGCAGTAACGTCTCGGTTGATGGGACCGCGTTTAAATGCTGACCAATCTTCTTGAAATAATTGATTTGAATATTTGTATGCCATAATTAATTTTCTCGTTTTTAATTATTATAACTTTTAGAAAAATATTTTAATGATTACATAAGTAATATTCTTTTGGCTTTGAAAGTATCATTACTGAAACCATTTTAATGTATTTGATCTAGTTTAATTAGAATTAAAAATTACGATTGGAATCGAATTGATATTTTATAATTCAGGCAATTGTACTGTTTCACCTCCACTGTTATAGACAATTTGTATATAACATTTTAAGAATAATTAGAAAATTAACTTTTATTAATTAAATATTTGAAATTAATTTCAATCCTCAAAGGATGTTTATTATGTTCATAAAAAAATATGTTCTAATATTATTTTTAATTTTTTACGGAAGTTTAGTTTTAAATTCTTAAAATAATATTGCAATGCGAGCTTGGGAAAGACTATGGTACTAGTAGAATTTTCAATTCGAGATAGAAAATAATTACTATAAGAAATAATGTTAATAGACATGCCTCTACATTGTATCAAAATTTTCTGTTTGTAAGAAGGGCTCTCGCGAGACTTTGGTAATTGAACACCTCAAAATTATGGTAATATTTTTTTATTAATTCATGAATTTGAATGACAATATTTTTAGCAGGTAATTCATATGAGATCTAATCCATCGTCAGAAGTTATAAAAAAAATTGTTACTATGGCACCTGCTTTACCAGAATCAAATGGTGAGATTGTTCGTGTGGCAACAGCAGATGAATTTATTGATGCTGTTGATAATGCAAAAGAAAATTCTGTCATATTAATGGCTGATGGTATTTATGAAGTTAAACGTTCGTGTGTTTTGCAAGCAAGTAATGTCGCGATTCGTAGTGAGAGTGGCAATCGAGAATCTGTAGTCTTAGATGGTAAAACATGCGACCTGTCATCAGTATCTGGATTGGATATTTCACCTTTACTAGGAATTCTAAAAATATTTGGCGCAAAAAATGTGACTATTGCTGATATTACATTTAGAAATAGCGATAAATACGGCATTGTTTTTTATGGTGACAGTAAAGTATGGGACCTAAATGTTTACAATGTTAAGTTCCATAATATATGGGTCAGGGGCCTTAAAGGAACAAATCAAAATCGTCCGGGTGATTATGAATCAAGAAGGGTCTCTCCAGAAGAGGGAAAAGAAAATCGCCCAAGAAACGGTATTGTTAGATATTGTCTTTTTATTAATGACGATCCTAAAAGGGAAGATGGTATAGACCATATTAATTATTTAGCGGGCATGGATTTGATGGGCATTAAAGATTGGGCTATTTCAGATAATGTTTTTATTGGCATTAGAAGCAAAACAAATATGGGCAATGCTGCTATTTTTCTTTGGCAAGACTGTGAAAATGTTGTCGTTGAACGAAATACCATCATAAATTGTGATAAAGGTATTTGTTGTGGAAATTTTAGTTTTAGAGAACTCAACATGCAAAACTGTATTGCTAGAAATAATATCATTGTTAATCATGCTGTTAAGGCAATTGAGTTTTCTAATACGATAAACTGCGAAATATATAATAATTTAATTTACTCAACTAATAATGAATATCATACAGTAAGATTTTTAGATGGTTCAAAAGGTAATAAGCTGCATCATAATCTTATTCACGGGACCCTTGAAACATTAAGTCCCGTATTATGTGATGAAAATTATTTGGGTGATCTGACGGATTGTTTTGTAGATCCTGAAGTGGGTGATTTCTCCCTTACTGAAAAGGGAGGTTATTTATTTGGTGAATGGAAATTTTAGCTAGTTAAATACATTTGTTGGTTTATATTATTTGCTTAACTCTTTTATTGCCTTTCCAAATTTTCCAGCATCACGAAGAATATCTGACATGATTAGACCTTTTTTTGTGATTCCATCATTATCTAATATGACAACGGTGGGTACTGATCCAACACCTAGATTTTTTGCTAATTCAGTATGTTCTTGAATTTTTAAATGGACATAGTGGAAGTCATTTGCTAAGGCTTTTTTAATTATTTTAGATTGCATGGTTGTTTTTTCGACTTGTTTGCAGACACCGCAGTAGGGTGAGTAGAATTTAATTAAGATAGGTTTTTTTATTAATTTAGCATTTTGTTTTGCGGCTTCGAAATCTTCACCCGGTTGAATTGCATATTTATTTTTTGGCTCATTGCCTTCGTAAGCTAACACTAGAGTTGGTCTATATATATAATCCTGAAATTCACTGGATACTTTATCAGCGTAGCCACTCCCTTTAAATATATGAACTAGACCATTATTTTCTATTTCGCCACGGTGCCATTTATTAACTATGTTTGTGATATCAGTTGTTACTAAACGGTTAAGCTCATCTTTTTTTGGGAATTTCCCTATTATTATAGAGCCAACAATTTCAGGATATCGGTCAACTTTAGTATCATCAGCAGGTGTTTTTGCCCATCGACCTTCCTTTGAACCTTTAATTTTTAAAGGGCCATTCCAACTAGCTCCACCAACTGCAGTATTATTTTCATTCCATCCACGACGTAATGCATAAAAATCAAGTTGAGAATCTTTTTTGGTTGTACCTTCTCTTCGAACTAGGGTAAATCTTAGGTAGGCTCCTAAAATTTTGGTTTCTTTATTAATTCCGCTTAAGTCTATTTTTATAAGATGACGGTAGGGTTCATTCGACCACATGAATTTTCCAAATCTCATGAATATCTCTGTACCAAAATTTGCATTGGAAGGATTCCAATCTCTGCCATTACCCACTAAGCGTGTATCACTTATTCTAGCTGCGAAAACATTTTCTTCAGGAAAACCTTTGTAAGATGTTTCTTGTGAAGAAAGTCTTCTAAGACTAGCTATTTTTGCATTTGGAAACTTTTCTTTTAGTGAGGTATAAGCAGGATCAACGAGTGGTTTGCCAAATGTCGGATTTACTATTTTTATTTTATATTCGAAATCAGCAACTCCACCAAGGGCTTCGAGTCTATTCATTCTAATGATAACAGAGTGTTCCCCTGGTGGCACACGTGATGGAATAAATAATCCTTTAGCAAAAGTACCCCCGCAGCCGCATCCTCCTGTAAAAAGTATTTCTTCTTTTACTTTCCCATTTTCAAACACTTTTAGAGATATCTGAGGTTCACCACCTGGAAAGCGTGCTTTGAAAAAACGAAATTCATTATTAACATTATCACCTATGAGGCTGACAGCCATTCTGATTTGATTATAAGTTCCAGCGGTCCATGTACCTAAGTTAGAACCAGCATATAATTTTATTGTTGGTTTTTTTCTGTTTTCTTTATACAGCACTACAGGAATTGCTTCTCCACCAAATCTATAAACGGGTGCTGTTTTAATGTTATGGCTAAAATTTAATTTTATATTACCAGGTAAGATACCAGCCTTATAAGTAATATTATTTGTTTTAATTTTAATATTTGCTGTCATGCTACTATACCAAGCAATATTATTTTCTTTTGTCATATGCCATTTAAAATAAAACGTATCAGCGCCACTTTTAATCGTACCAATTTCATAAACGGTTCCTTTTCTTCTTTTAGTTTTAATTTCAATACTGGATATTCTTTCCCCATCTTCAGTTAGATCACCATTAAAGTTTTTATCAACATATAAAGTATCATAACCAGTCCCGGTACCTTTTGATTCATCCCATACTATAGTCATGACTGATTTTTTTTCATTCCCTAAAACCCAGATAGCATATTTAACTTTTTTAGAAGCATATGTAGGTTCTGCTTTTAGATTACGGGATACCCAGGAATAATCAGCGAGTTTAAATTTAGTTATTTTTGTTGTAGTGGAAGCGGTTACTTCAGCTGAAATTAAAAAAAACGAAGTAAGTAACAGGCTAGATAGAATTAAACGTAGTTTGTGGGATTTTAAAATTATCATATATAGCTCCATATTTAAGTTTTAATGAGTTGGAATCTTGGAAATTGCATCCTGGACATTGCATCCAGGACATTACCTCTTCTGTTATAAGTGTTATAATATTAATTTCAATACAAAAAGTTTAATTTGAATGATTAAATACATTTAATTAGTGCATATTCATAAATTATTAGGCAAATGGGAGTTCTTAACAGACAGATTTTTGGTCTTCCCATAATTAAAACCAACCAAAATCATTTATTTAAAGTTGTTAAAAAGCTTAATTTAAAGGGCAGCCTTCAATAATTAAATAGTCGATTGAGAGTGCATTAGGTTTGCTGTCAGAACAAAGATCAGTCTTAAGCTTTTTCTTCCATTAAATTTGTTTCAATCATACTACCTTTATTGGTATTGATTCGAAATGTTTTAATTTCAAAAGGTTTAAGCGTTAGCGTTTTGCTAAATTTTTTACCTACTCCTACATTTAATTGTGTTTTTTGTTTATGGCCAGTAGGTTCGAAGATTCTGACAATCCATCCTTTTTTATTTTCGGCTTGTTTCAAGGCAGCCATTTGAACATTTTTATTTGATAAAGTTATCAAAGGTTTTGGCTTAATACCTTTTCCTGAAGGACTAAACTATTGTGTCATGGGTACTTCGTTATGAACTAATGCTTCTCGTGGTAAGGCCTTCAACCTATCTTTGGCAGAACCAGCATTAAACCAAAACTTAAAGACTCGCTCTCCTTGATCAATTCTAGGTCTAAATGAATCGTTTGGTACTATTGGCCAATCCTGGATCGGATGCGCTGTGTAAGCAGGAGAACGTAAAAGGCTAATTCTCATTTCACCTTTTTCAAAAGAAGACCCATATGTGCCGTTATTGATCATTGAAATAGCGATATCATCTTTCTTTGAGACGGCCGCGGACCATTTTTGTGCTACTGCTTCTTGCCCGGTGGATGATAAGGTGTCTTGACCATAAGCTACTTCACCATGATAGGCCGGATCTTTTAATTTAGTTGGGATTGCCAATTTCAAAATCTTATCTTTTTCATTCCAGTAGACGCGTGTTTCTAGTTCAATTTCAGTACCTACTTTAGGTAACTTCCAAGTCAGCACCAAAAATGAATCTTTATAACCATAGACTATTTCTACCACTGTACGTACAGGCCCATCTTCAATGATTCTTATGGCATTTAATTTCTTTACTGAAACCCCAGAAAACTCGGCGCTCTTTGTTTTTGATAAAAGACGGAAATGGCCGAGGACTTTATCAAACCGGTCAACAGTCATTCCCCAAGGATCTGGATTATCGGCAATGATCAATGCTTTGAAGGCATTTTTCTCAAGTAGGTTTTTTCCATTTACTTTAAGATGAGAAATGAGGCCAGTTTTAGAATTAATAGACCAATCAATATTCTTATGTTTAATTCGCATTTCATTGTTCTTCACTTTTAGTGAAAAAGTAGGACGTATTGGTATACGAGTTAATTGGATATCATAGCGATTCATAATGCCAGGTTTTAATTTTGCCTTGAAGCAGACTCGTTTGCGCCAATCCATTGGCATATTACTATGAGGGCGCTCGGCTTGAATAGGAATGTTTTTTCCATTTTGCTTTAACGTTGGAAGCCAAAAAGTGTCTTTGCACATTATAATATCCGGAAGATTAAACTCAGCTGTTACAAGGATTTCAATTTCCCATGGGTGCGGGTTAAACACAAAAATGGGAAATGTTTCAAGTTTTGCTTTTGCTTGTCCATTAGCTAAACAGAAAAAAGCATGCGCACGAATTTTGCCTAATATTTCTAATCCATGCCCAACTTTATTAATCGTATGCTGCTCAACAGGTTCAGTAGAACTTCCTGGTAATACATCATGAAAAGCTGTCCAAAGAAGATCTTCCTCGGCCTCTTTGAATTGATCATGGGGGTATTTCATTAGTCCTTGTGAAGCGGCAGCTGAAGCCATTTTTTCAACCATAAACATTTCATTCTCTAATTTTCGAAAACCCTGCTTGACGAGTATCATTGTGGTATAACAACCAACGGCCCAAGGATTCATATCTTTTTCCCATCGAATCAGCTTATCTTTTTTCTTATTTAAATCTTCAAAATGGGCTTCAGGTGTAGAATGACGAATATCCCAGTTTTTTTCTTTTTTAATGATTTTATCAACGTCTCGAATATCTTTACGACTGGGGCCACCACCATGATTTCCTAAACCCCAAAGCATCATAGAAACTCCTATTTCGGGTGTTTCACTAATATGTTTGTTTAATTTTTCACCCGCTTTTCCAAGAGGTGAATTGTAAAAAAGTGGAGGTCGCGTACAGATAATTTCTGATCCATCATAACCTATCCAGATATAATTATCTTCCTTTTGAGGGTCTTCATATTTATTAGGTCTGCAATGTATATACGAATCATAACCACTCTTGGATAGAATTTGAACGAGCCCTCTAGTATGACCAAAAGGGTCAAAATTAATTGCTGTCGTTGGACGCTTATTAAATTTGCTTTTAAAATATTCTCTACCAACTAAAATTTGACGCACAAATCCTTCTCCAGAAGGCATATTGCAATCTGGTTGAAGGTACCACCCACCCATGATGTGCCATTTACCTTCTTTGACTAATCGTTGGATACGCTTGAATAAAGTTGGTTCATATGCTTCGACCCATTTGTATAAAATCACTTCATTGTGATTGAAAATGAAACCACCAAATTCTTCACATAAATCCGCAGCAGTTCTAAAAGTTGAGATAGCTTCACTGGCGCCTTCTTCCCAC
This sequence comes from Planctomycetota bacterium, assembly GCA_002746535.1. Lineage (GTDB taxonomy): Bacteria > Planctomycetota. The sequence continues at coordinate 54,797 of NVWA01000015.1, read as the reverse complement.
TCCCATTGCCACACAGGATCTAAATGAGCATTACATACTAGGTGTACTATTGGTTTTGGCATAAGATATTTACTCCATTGATTATAAGAATGTGTTTATTTCTCTATAGATGAGAAAATCTATAATTTTGATATTTGTGATAGCAATCAAATCAAGTGATCATTTTAGATTCACGATTATAATAAGAATGAAATTAACAACGATCAAAAAGGACTCGCAATATTAATTTTCCTAATTGTAATTTGATCTTGTCTATTTGTTTAAATTTTAATAATTCATAATCAGTAGGGATGCCCCTGTGTTGGTATCCGAAAATGAGTTGGTTTTGATCACATTATGAAATATAGATTATATTAAATTAATTTTTTATCAACTATAAACGAAATCAATTGAAGTATAGATCGAATGCATTTCGTGGATACTCACACAGGGGCATCCATACAGCAATCTGAATGTTTGGTGATTAATGCTGGTAGGGTGGTAGAATCATAATTAATTTATAAAGATAATATTATGCCAACTCTCTTTACTCATGCATTTGTTGCCTATGGTGTTAATAAAATAGCACCAAAATTCGAAGGTGGTAAGCGCTGTGCTATGTATTCTCTCATATGTTCCGTATTGCCTGATATAGATGTTATTGGATTTGGCTTTGGTATTAAATATGGAGATGTGCTCGGACATAGAGGCCTAAGTCACTCGCTAATGTTTGCATTTGTCTTATCGGTTGGGCTAACTTTTTTATTATTTTCAACCAAAAAATATTCCTCAAAAGATAGGTTATTTGTATTTATTCTATTGTTCATCAGTACTGCATCTCATGGTGTGTTGGATGCTTTTACCAATGGGGGTCTTGGAGTTGGTTTTTTTTCTCCGTTTGAAAACAGTCGATATTTCTTTTCGTGGCAACCTATGGAAGCATCTCCCATAAATGCGATACATTTTATGAGTAATCATGGTCTCAGAGTTATGGTGTCTGAATTTGTATTTGTTTGGCTACCAATGATGGTATTGATTTTGATTAATAAGTATTGGATTCGTGAAAACCATGATCAGCAATAATTAAATTTATTTCAAAAATTTCTTGGCACGGGTATTATTATTATGGCATGGATAAACAGGAATATCAGATTTTATATTTTGATTCTTCATGCAGATTTCAAATATTATTAATTTATTTATTGTAGATGTTATATGCTCACGAAGTCAGCAACTTGCTAAAGATTTTTTCTAGCCATAGCCTATACTAGGACTACTAGTATATTTTAACGCATTAATATTAATTCATAAAATTTGATTATTATGGGAACACTTTTTAAACTAATTCGTATTATGGAAAACATGTAAGATTTCTTATGACTGATGTGATAAACTTATTTCATAATAAAACTTAATGTCATTTAATTAACTATTATGGTATGAGGGCTTTATGAAGTTTAAATTATTATTCACAATGATGTTGCTCACGGTCATTGCTGCGGTCATTAGTTTTTTATATTTAGCGAACGACTCTGATAGATTAAGGAGTGCTAATCCTGAAAAAGGTATTTCTAATAACGTAAAGCATGAGTCTGTTATTAAGGATTTGACATCCATTCCACCTAAATCCGATTCTGAAGATGAAATCTCAAGAGATCCAGATGATACAATTGAAAGTTTGGCTGTAGAAGTTCGTGATATCAAAATAAAAAATGAACTTAGCCAAAATTCTGTAGTTAATACTAAAGAAGTAGAAGTAGTTAATGATACTAAAAAGAATAAGCAAGATTCAAAAAAGAAAAATGAACCTGTTGGTGTAAGGCTAAATTTCGTGAATCAAGATGTCTCAAAATTTCCTGATAAAATTGGTGCTTTATACAGTCAAAAAAAAGACCGGTCCTCTGGGTGGGGTAGGAGCTCAATTGAAAAGAATAGAGATGGCTTTTTTTATTTTAAATTTGGAAAAACGAATAATTTTTTAAATCTGCATGTCAATGGATATGGATATGCTAGGGATATATTTGTCCCCAAAAGGGGAGTTGAGGAAATAGATGTTTACTTAATCAAAGGTGAATCAGTAAAGATTCTAATTGTAGATAAAGATAATAATCCATTGTCAAATGTAGCGGTATCTCTAGCATATAAAGATGATATGAGTGTCGCTGGAATCCAATATATAAGTTTTGGTGTAAAAAGCATATCTGATCAGCGTGGGTTTGCATTCTTGACTGGCCTCACAAAAGGTAAGTATAAAGTAGTCTGCTCACGAGAAAAATATTTGGAATCTAATAATTCTATAGAGGTCATAAATGATAAGGTTGTGAGTCTAAAAGTAATATTAGAGTTGGGATATACGATTAGGGGCTACGTAGTCGATGAGAATCATAACCCCGTGCCATTTGCAGAGCTCGATATACAAGAGCAAACACCTGGTCTAGGCTATTCATATTGGAGTTCACCAAATTCATTTAGCGCAGATGATAAAGGTATCTTTCATTATGATGGCTTGAAGAAATCAAATTACTTCATTTCAGGAAAAAAGAAAGGTGTCGGGTATATTAAAAATCTTTCAATTGATATCAATGAAATTAGTGTTGATAATAAGATTGAATTAATGCTTACCCCCGGATTAAAAATCAAAGGCAAGATTGTAAATCAACAGACGGGTAATCCAGTTGATAAGATGTGGGTTATTCTTAATAAGGCAAAGAAAAAATCTCAATATGGATTTGTCCGATTATCAAGTAGTGGGAATTCTATGAAAACAGATAAGAATGGCTTATTCGAGTTTGAATTTTTAAGTAATATAAATTATGAATTAAGTCTGATGGATTCAGAGTATAGGTTTATAGGAGAGCCCAGACCAATTGTTGTTGGTGGTGATCATAATTTGGAATTGAAAGTTGAAGAAGTCTCGACAGTAACGTTTCAGGTATTATTAAAAAACGATGAAATCGCCAAAGACTATAGGGTGCTTATAAAATATAGTCAGTCAAAGGGTCCTTATTTTTCGGCAGTTTCGGCAAATAAAAATGGAGTTGGGAAAATTATTTTAGAGGAAGATATTAAAAATGCTTTAGATATACAGCTAATTATAAGCAAGCCTGGTTATGAGGTTTTTATTTCAAAAGCTTATAATTTTGAATCACTTTCAACTGAACTACTAAAATTTGTTTTAAAAGAAAAAAAGAAGGTCTTATTTAACGTGATAGGATATAAAATTAAATCGATTAGTAAAATAGAGTATATTGCTATTCCAATCAAAGAAGACGACCAGTTGTTTTTTGATTCAAATCGGATAAATAAAATTGCTTCGGTAGATAATAACGGCCAAATAAGCGCAGAAGAGTTACATAATAAAAGCTATAAGTTAATTTTTAAAACAAAAGAATATGCGCCATTAATTTTAAATTTTGTTCAAGATGATTCATTGGCATTTGATTTGGATTTTAAAAAAGGAAATAGCGTATCAGGTGTGGTGTACGATCATTTAAATAGATTTGTACCTAATAAAAAGATATTGTTGAAAAAAAAAAAGGTGATAATGATATAGATGAACAGTTCCAGATTATAAAGTATTCTAGTTCTTTAGGTAGATTTAATTTTAATTTTTTACTAGATGGCATGTATGAATTGAAAGCCATTAGTGAATCAGTGGCAAATCAATTTAATCATTCTCAAAGAAAAAGTATGTCGAAAATCATTAGCCTTAGTTTCGGTGAATCACTAGACCAAGATTTAATATTAAGCCAAAAAGGTTTGCTGATTTCAGGTCAAATATATTTTAATAGTAAAATCTTTGAAGGTACGGCTTATGTTTCAATCATTTCAGAACCTGGTCAAGAATATGTATTTGTTTCTTTAAATATAAATGGTAGGAAAAAAGGAGTATTTTCTTTTAAAGATATTCCTCCAGGAAAATATATTATTGCAGTTGCAAGTGGCCAAGGCAGTAAAAATATGTCCGAGAGGTTTAAAGTAGAAGTTCTGAAAAATAGTAAGAATCACTTTCGAATTGATACATTCAAAGATAAAGTTGAGGGAGGTCTTGTTTCATTTGACGGGTCATTATTATATGGTCAAGCCTATTTTTTTAAGAGCCATACTTTGAGCAAAAAGTTTAATCCTCTCTATTTTGAAAGCAAAGTCTTTTATCGAAGTGTGGTCTTTGATAGTAAATTTAATATTAAATTTCCGAAAGATCAAAAATTTGATTTGTATTTTATTTTTAATAATAGAAGGATTCCTTCTTACTACATCACAAATTATGTAATCCCTGAAGATGTACGTAGCCCAATAACATTTAATCTGCCTGAAATAATTACAAGAGAGTTTAATGTATTTACAATTGATGGCGAACCTACAAGGGAATTTGACATGCTGATTGTTGATGATAAAGGTGTCGCAGTTGTTTCTCATAATAAATCAAAATCTATTAATTTTGATTTTGACAAGAAGCTACTTTTTTTATATAAGAATCAAAACTATCGAATGTATATTTCGTCTCATAATCAAGCTGTGATAACTAAATATGTAAGTAAAGATTCAACAGAACCCATAAATATAACATTTAAAAGAAATTTAGAATTGGGCATTGAAATTCAAGCAGCGGGTAATTATTATATTGAATTGTATGATGGTAAGAAAAATAAAATTATAAGACCGATGTCTGGCGAAGAATATAATGAGTTTAAACATAATTCTAAACCAAGTCATTTAATTTATAATAAAGGAATGCAGATTAAGGTTACTTCAGGTGAGTATTACCTAAAAATTATTAATAGTGCTACCGCTGAATCAAGATGGTCGAATTTAATAATTGTCTTACATCAAGATGTCAACGTTTCTCTATAAACTTAATTTATTTTAATGATTTTTTGTATTTATTTAAACGGTCTTTCATTTTTTTTACCTCTTTCAACGATATATATTTCGGAAGAAGTGAAATAGCTTTTTCTTGGACCTCTACCGCTTCTTTAAATTTGCCATTTTCGAAAAGAGCATGGGCGAGTGTATCCAGTAAGTCTGGGTGTTTATATTTTGTAATTTTTGCCGCTTCTTTTGCAAAAAGGAGCGATTTGACGTATTGTCCTTTCATTGAATACATGTTTGATAAATTATTCAAATTAATGGCACAGTTAGGATTTGATACCCCGAATACCTTTTTTTGAATTTTGATTGCTTGCAAGTAAAGAGGTTCAGCTTTTTTAAATTGTTTAATAGATCGGTATAATTCAGCTAAACTACCTAGAGTATTTGCGAATGTCGGATGATTAATGCCTATGGTTTTTTTTTCGATTTCGATAGCTTCTATATATAATATTTCGGCCTTCTTATATTTTTTCTGCATGGTATAAAGTGTTGCGAGATTAATCAAGCTTAAGGCATATAATGGATGTTTGGTACCATACACTTTCTTTTTTATTTCTATAGATTCTAGAAACAGTGGTTCAGCTTTTTTGTGTTTTGTTTGCATAGCATATAGGGTAGATAAATTATTTAGACTAGATGCATAGCTAGAATGGGTATTTCCCAATAATTTTCTTTGAATTGACATGGCTTCAAGGCAAGCGACCTCTGCTTCAGGGAATCGATTTTGTCTCCCATATAATTTAACTAAATTATTTAGGCTATTTGCATAATTTAGAGAGTCAGTACCTGTTATATTTTTCTTTATTAAAATTGCCTTTAGATAAAGTGGCTCAGCAAGTGAATAGTAAAATTGTTTCATATAAAGATTTGCTAAAGAGGTTAAATCATATGCATAATTTAAACTTTCTTTGCCATATAATATTTGTGAGAGGCTGATGGCATTTTGTAGGTGCGGTTTTGCTTCGTTATAGCGTCCTATTCCATGATATACTCGGCCGATCGTTTTTTCTATTCGCCATAAAGTATTATTGTCATTTTTAAATTTTGATTTAATCACTTTACTCATTTGATCCATTACCATTAATACAGTTACCTTATAGCCATTCTTACCATTTGGGTCGGCCTTAGCTAGCATATCTGTCAAAAAGCGACTTACTGCTTCTGCTCTTTTTCTTTCTACCTCAGAATTTTCTTTTTCTTTTTTAACTTCTTCAAGAGCTATTGTGGTATTTTTTTGAGCTATTTGTGCATTATGAAATTGTTTTTTAGCTTCGTTTGCAGATTCAATAGCAATTATTTCTTTTTTACGTACTTCTTTTAAAGCTATGAAAGTAGTTTTCTTTGCCTCAATAGCCTCCATTTCAGATTTTATGGCACGTTGCTCCTTATCTTGTATCCATAGAAATGCACCTGATAAAATACAAATGACTGCTACGGTTAGTACTTTTGCCATTATTGTTAACATTTTAACTCGTTTGATTCTTGATGATTGTTCTTTTTTAGAGGAAAGAACCATTGCACCAATAGGGGTTTTAAGTAATTTTGCTTCTGTGAGTAATGATTCTGCTTGTGAAAGGTCACCTTTTTTATAAGCACAATTAGCATATGACAAACGTGCGACAGATACACCGTTTAATGCTGCTCCATTTTCTCTCCACAATTCTAAGGCCTGTTCGAATGTGTACATTGCCCTAGCGTAGTCAGAATAACTTTTTGTTTTTGCTGCTATAGTAAGTGTTAAATCAGCTTGTTCTGTAAGAACAACACTCTCGGCATGCGATAAATATTTTCGAATAGCATTTTGGAAATCTTGTACAGATGAATAACGGTCTTCAGGATTTGTAGCCATTGATTTTAAAGCTATTCTAACGAGTTCTCCTTTTTCATTGATAGGTTGAATAATATTTTTTGCTGCATTAACTAAACATTCTTTGACACTTTTGCCACCATGTGGTTTCTTTCCGCTAATAATTTCATATAGAATTGCACCTAGTAGATAGATATCACTAAGAAAACTACTTTTTAGGTCGCCGCTTGCCATCTCAGGGGCCATGTAGGGTGGAGTGCCACCTAAGCCTGCATCGGATACGTTTTCGGCTTTACCGTTTGGTATTGTGGATACAGCTAATCCCCAATCCATTACTAATACTTCACCAAAATTTCCTAACATGATATTCTCAGGTTTTAAATCACGATGAATGACATTCCGATTATGAGCAAATGCAATAGCATCAGAAACTCTCATTAATATATCTAAATTTTCTTGCAAAGATTTAGTTTCGATAACATCTTTCCACTCTTTTCCTTGAACATGTTTCATTGAAAAAAATAGATTACCTGAACTATCTGAACCTAGATCATGAATAGGTACAATATTTGGATGATCTAGATCACCAGTTACTATCGCTTCTGATAAAAATTTATTTTTAATTTGATCACTATTCGAATATTTATCTTTAATCATTTTAATGGCAATTTCGCGATCTATTGAAGTTTGTCTGGCAATATAGACAATGCCCATGCCTCCTTCGCCAATAACTTTTTTTAATTCGTAGTCAGGTAAAGAAATATTTGATTGATCACTATGTTGAAGTTCTCTTAACTTTACATTTGATGAGATTAGTAAGTTAGATTGATTATCTTTACTTTTAATCGTTTCACTTAGATCATCATTACTAGTAATTGTTTTAGACCATATGGTGTCTAATTGATTTGAAGAAATATCAGTTATTGGTTTAGGTAGAGTAATCGTTTCAGTGTTATATGTTGACTCGTCACCACTTTGGATATTTAAAATTGTATGAGCACCTAAGTCAATAATGGAATTCCCACAAATTTTACATTTTTTTGGTATCGGCTCGGTGAGATTTTCATGGCAAAAAGGACAATGTTGCATTTTGGCTCCTGAAGAATAATTGTATGGTTATCATTCGGTAGTGTTCTTAATTATTTTTATATGATTTCTTTAATGTAATTTATTTTATTTAAGTTCTATGGAATCAGCTTTTAGCCAATATAAAAATTTTCCTTTATTTTTTGCAGCATCAGACATACCTACTTTAAACTTGCCTTTAATGGTGATTTTTTGATCTTGTTTCAATATTTTCATATCACTAGTAGAATCTACAAAAATCAAATCGTTGGGGGATAATACGTCACCGAAACAACAACTTGGGATTACACTCATAAGTACCAAGCTTTGTACCTGTTCACCATTTAATACAACAGGGAAGACAAAACCCGTTATCTGTATATTTTCACCACTCAATTTTTTAATTTTTTTTGGGACTTGATTATCAATAAAACCATCATTGCTTACATCTTCGAAGTTGAAACCATCATCTTGATCAAATGGGGAAGGGGCAGGTTTGTGATGAATGGTATAACTATTAAGAGTATTAAACTCAATTGTGGTATATTTTTTTGATAGTTTATTGTTGTCAAGAGTTGCTGTCTTATTATTTTTTTCATTTGTACTTGAATTGTTAGATCCGCAACTTATCAAGAATAACAATATGGGCAAAATATATTTCATTTGTTTCTTATAACATGTTATTTACATTTGATTTGTATAATTTGATTCCTGGTAGTATACCCGCAAAGAAACCAATACAGATCAAAAATAAAGGCAGATAAATATAGGTGTTTACGTTAATCGATTCTTCAAGAAAAACGCCCGTTTTGCTGTATAAATAATTAGATAGAAGAATAAAAAATAATTTATAAAAGATGAAACCAATAATTGTTCCTAATAATACTAATAATTCTGATTCAAATAAGATTCTAAATAGAATGAATTTTTTACTGCCACCTAATGCACGTAAAATTGCGAATTCTTTTTTGCGTTGTTCCAGACTGCTATATATTCCCACAAATATAATAATTCCCGTTATGACTAATACTAGATAGGCAACATATTTTAGGACAAGAATTCCCCATCCTAATTTTTCCATTATTCGTGGAATTACGACAGGCAAATAAGCAAACGTGGCTAATTTATTTTTACTATTAATATTTTTAATTAAATTCAATGCGATTAATGGATCAACTTTAAGGACGATGGCGCTTAATTCCTTCTTATCAAATTCATCATCGTGATTTATCATTTCATCATGATGTTCATGTGCGTGGTGATCACTTGAAGAATGTCCTTTTAAATTATAAAACCCACGTAAAGAAATTAATAATATCTGATCATAAGGGGTTCTTGTACTCTCAAGAATTCCGACAACAGTAAATTTTTGTTGATGCTCTTTTCCGCCTATGCCATGAAATGATGAGATTTTATCACCAAGTTTTAATCCTAATTGCAAGGCAACATGATTTCCTATTACGATTTCAAATTCATTTGCGTTAAATTCCCTGCCATGTTCGACGATTAGTTTTTTAGTTTTAAGTATTTTATGTTGAAAGATTTCTTTTGAAGTGCCAATAATTCTATATCCATGATAGTTATCACCTAAAACATATGGAATCGCTATTTCAACGCCGGGTATTTTCTTTATTTTTTCATACATATTATAAGGAATATTACCAGGTGAAGAATCCATATGAAAAAAGGTATTCATTACCAATTGAGTAGCAGAACTTTTGGCCCCGATAACAGCATTTAAATTTATATTTTTCAACATAAAAGATTTCTTAGAACTTTGGTGTAAGCCTGTAATCAATAAAATTAAACAGACGGATAAACTAATTACAAAAATTGTTAATAGGGTAATAAGAATATTTTTTTTAAAATCTTTTAAAACAAAAAATAAAATAGCATTCATTATTTTATTTCCAGATGATTCGAATTGGAGATATCCATTAAATCATAATGTTTATCAAACATATTTTTAATATTTTGATCATGAGTTACAATGATTAAAGTGGCGTTTAATTTTTCTGATTCTTCTTTTAGGAGGTTAATAACATTTTTTGCATTTTCTGGGTCTGAACCTGCTGTTGGTTCATCTGCAAGAATTAATGTAGGTTCCATTACTAAAGAACGTGCAATTGCGACTCGTTGTTGTTGACCTGAAGAAAGTGATTTTGGATTGTCATTTAATCTTGAGGATAATTGAAGTCTGTCTAAAAGTTTTAGTGCTTTGTCTTTTTTTGTTTCACCAAGTAGAATCATACCAGCAATGGTATTCTCATACGCCGTGAGTCCTTCAAATAAGTGAAATTTTTGAAATATCATTCCTACATGATGACCTCGAAAAGAATCTCGTTTTTTTTCATTTAATTCATTAAGCTTGTGGTCATTAACAATTAATTCTCCTTCAGTAGCTACTTCTAAGCCAGCCAGTAAATGAAGTAAAGTCGTTTTGCCTAATCCGCTTTTACCTGTAATGACAATCTGTTCACCTTTTTCAACTGAAAACGTTGGTATGTCAAGAATCAACCTCTTGGAATTATCTTTGATGAAGTATTTTTTAAGATTTGTTATTTCAATAAATTGCATTTGTGATTAGCTCAAATGGAATTAAAAACATGATGAAGATCTAATTATGAAATATGAAATATTAAGATCAATTATGATATCTTGATTTGCCAATAAATCACTAACTCCATCCTGAAAAAATATAATTAAATAAAAGTCTGTCCCTTAAAACTGAGGTAGGGATGCCCCTGCGTGGGCATCCGCTATTGATTCGCAACAATAAATAATAAAAGTATGTTTTTGATATTTCTGATACATATCCAATATTGTTTGATTCTGATTATTTAAATTCATATCTGGATACCCACATAGGGGCATCCCTTCTAGCCGATTAATTTTAAGGCTGTAGTTGACTATGAAGCTAGACATATTGATTTGTAATACAATGGAAATGGTTTACTTGTTACCATTTGGCGTTATAAATATAGGTAGTTTATATGCATTTGATAATGATGGTGTGGTGATGAAAAATAAATTTTTAGTAGAAGCATTTCAGACACCAAATAGAGTTTCTAAGAAGCTACGAAATTATTTTGAGCCTTTGCCTATTGATCCTTATATCGATGGAAATTTTCGGTTTCGAGCTTATTCAACCTATAGCTTAAAGGATAACTGGATTAAACGACTTCCTCATACTTCTTTTGAACAGCCGAAGGATGTTAATAAATTACTCGGTGGGGTAGTCAGAGATTATCAAGCTCTTGACCTTGCTATAGATCAAGAGGCTGAATTCCAACATTTATTGCATTCGTTTGTTGACCGTACTCGTATTAATACCGATAAAGCAATTATTGCGGTGCATCAAATTAGAGTGATTAGTTCCAAAGATCATTTAGGAACACCAGCACCAGAAGGGGTTCATCGTGATGGTAATGAATTTGTTGGTATCTATTGTGTTACACGTAAAAATATTATTGGAGGTTTCACTCAATTATTTTCATCGCCTGGTGAACGTCCGCATATGTATACAGTGCTGGAAGAAAACCAATTTATTATATTAGATGATAAACGCTATTATCATTACGTTTCTGAAACGATTGCTAATGAAGAAGGAAAGAAAGGGGTTCGCGATGTCTTCGTCTTTACCGCATAATTTAATTAGGAAGCAATTTCCGGCTTTAAAACAAACTATCAACGATAAAACTCCCCTCTTTTTTGATGGTCCCGGTGGTACCCAAATGCCTCTTAAGGTTATAGAAGCAATACAAGAATATCTTTTTAAAGGCAATTCAAATTTAGGCGGACATTTTGAAGTCAGTAAACAGACAGTCGACTTAGTAGAAAATGCCAGACATCATGCAGCCATTTTTCTTGGAGCAGCTTCAGAGCGAGAAATAGTATTTGGTGCTAATATGACTAGCCTGACCTTACATTTTAGCCGATCTATTAGTCGTGATTGGAAAGCCGGTGATGAAATAATTTTAACAGAATTAGATCACGGGGCCAATCGTTCCCCATGGGAACTGGTCGCTGCTGAACGAGGGGTGATTGTTAAATATTTAAAAATAAATGGCCAAGAATGTAGCATTGACTTAGATCAAATGAAATCCATGTTGTCTAACAAAACTAAATTGGTTGCAGTGACTGCTGCAAGTAATGTAGCAGGTACATTTGTAGATATCACAAAAGTAGTTGAGCATGGTCATGCTGTTGGCGCCTTAGTTTTTATTGATGCTGTCCATTTATTGCCACATCAGCGTGTGAATGTGCAAGAAATTGGTTGTGATTTTTTGGCATCGTCATCTTATAAGTTTTTTGGTCCGCATTTAGGATTAATGTATGGACGCCTAGAATTATTAGAATCATTAGTGCCCTATAAAGTGGCACCTGCACCAAAACTTTCTCCTGGGAAATGGGAAACCGGAACACAAAGTTTTGAGGCTTTAGCTGGATTTATAGCGTCGATTGAATATTTAGCTTCATTGGGTGAAGGGGATGATTTAAATCAGCAGCTTACTTCTGGTTATGAAATGTTGAATAATATTGAATCTGAATTAAGTGAATTGTTTTTAAAAGAGCTAGAAACTATTAATGGTGTTCATTTGATAGGTTTACCTTTAGCTAGAGGAGTGAATGGCCGAACGGCAACCTTTGCCTTGACCTTCGATAAACATACCCCTGAAGAAGTAGCTATGGCTCTAGGTCGCGAACAAATTTTTGTTTGGAATGGTCATATGTATGCTGATAAATTAATTGAAACGCTTGGATTAAAAGATTCAGGCGGCGTATTGCGCGTTGGTTTGACTCATTATAATACGATAGAAGAAATTCATTTATTTTTTGAAGTGTTGAAAAAAATACTACATTAAAAAATGAGATGGTAAATAAATTGAGCTTTAATTCTTTTGTAGAAAGTCTTCAATTTTAGATTTGAAATATGCCTTCATTTCTTTTCTATGAGACTCAATATCTTGAGGAACATTGGCTTGTTTGATTTGAGGAGCGTTTAAATCACATGGGGTTGGCTTGTACCAATCTTCACCACGCCAATTTTGAATGGCTTTTTTCATTTCAATTATTTTGTCTTGATGGATAGCGGATGCATAAAGGTTGTTTACTTCATTTGGATCATTTTCTAGATCAAAAAAAAGATTTGGAAAGCCTGAAGTTTCAGTAATTAGTTTGAAACGTTTATCTCTGACCATGGTCATTGAACCTTTGTTGGGCTCATGACAGCCATATTCAGAAAAGATATATTCACGGTCTTCAAAATCAGTTGATAGGTTTAAGCCTGAAAGATTTTTTGGCATTTGCAATTCTGCTTGAGAACAGATGGTGATTGGCAAATCGATGATTGTTGTAAATTTTTCATTGACAGAAGCCTTAATCTCTCCGGGGTATTTTATGATCATAGGGATTTTAACAACAGGTTCATACATGTAGTTACATTTTAATATCATGCCATGGTAACCACAATAATCACCATGATCGGCGGTATATATGATCATTGTGTTATCGTATTGCTTATTTTCTTTTAAACATTTTATGATTCTGCCAATATGTGAGTCTAGATGTGAAATGGTTCCATAATACTTTGCCAGAAAATGGCGTACCTCATCTTCATTTTCAGAGGCTTTTTTTTCTTCAGAATCATCAATGCCAGCATATTTATTTTCTGGATCTAGGGAAGATTCTAAATAGCCCGGCAATAGTTTTATGGTTTTTGGATCGTACTCAGTATCCCATGGTGCGGGGGGATCTTCTGGATGATGAGGTTTGATGAAACTTGCCATTAATAGATTGGGTTCATCGCTCCATTGTTTAATGGAGTTTATGGCTTGATCTGCAATCCATGTAGTTGAATGGTGTTTTTCTTCTAAATTGGATTTGGTGGAGGCACCTTTTTGGGTATATTCTGATGAAAATTGATTACGATATTCTGAGGAAGTCTTCCCTGCTTGATCTAAAAAATCATTAATATCTATCAAATCATTGTCTTTCAAATAACGGTGGTAGTCATCATCCCATCGGCCTTCACCCGCTTGTTCTGCTAAAATCATCTCGTCAAAGCCAACATCTAGGTATGTGGGTACATAGTGCATTTTCCCAATTGCTTTTGTATGGTATCCACCTTGTTTGAGAATCTTAGGAAAGGTTGGTGTGGTTGGATCTAAGGTAGAAAAATTATCCCAGCAAGCATGTTCAAATGTATGTTTACCACTTAATAAAGAGTAGCGTGATGGCGTGCAAATGGGAAATGAGCAGTAAGCATTTTTATACAAGACGCCATCTGAAGCTATGCTATCGATATTTGGTGTTTTTATTTCTTGGTTTCCATAAGCTCCAATAGCACCAGAAAAATGTTGGTCGCTGAATAGAATTAATATATTGGGCTTTTTATTCATTCACTTTTCACTTTTGGATAAGGATAGCAAAAAAATTCTAGCTAATTATATTCTTGAGTCAAGTTTTTCGAAATTCTCTTTTTTATTTACTGTTGAGGGTCTCGTACTTAATTAAGTAATATTTATAATTTATGAATTTGCTTGGGTTTATTTTGGAGTTGTTGTTAGTCCCTTTTTATTCCAAGATTTAGAAAATTATGATTTGCTATATTTTTAGTACACATGGGCTATTCAAGATTACATCTCGTTGAGATTTAATGGAAAAATGGCCTGTGTACTATTATGATTATAAAATTTACAGATGGATGTTCTAAGGGGGTGAGTGTTATAAGTTTAAACCCAATGTATAACACTTTTCGATTGTGTTTATATCCGGAATACTTTTACTAGGTCATTTGAATGTTTATTTGTTCAGATTTGATACAAATATCATTAAGGTGTTTAGATGTTTTTTCAATATGGAATCAATCATTAAGTTTCGTATAATCTTTTTTTATTTTCAAATTCGATTCATGCTAAAAAATAATTTGGCTTATTACTTTTCATTAATAGAAAGCTTTTATGACTGGAATTACCTTTTCACCTCGTGTCGTTGGTACACTAAGACCTGATTATCATAGTCTTGAAAGTATTTTAAAATTTGAAAAGTTTAAAGGCAAAGCCAATGAAGAACTTGTTTTGGCAATTTATGATTTTTTTACAGATACGGTAGATGGTACCTACCATTATTGGCCTTCAGGTGAAAAAGAAGGTAATCCTTTAAGTCGCTTTGGTAATTCTGATCCTATAAAATTATTGAATTGTTATGGATGGATGATTTGTGGACAAAATGCTGAAATGATGCAGGGACTATATCAGACGGCAGGTTTTAAATGTAGAACTTTTGCTGTTCCTGGTCATGTGTTGTGTGAAGTTTATTATGATGATAGGTGGCATATATTAGATGTTGATATGTGGACATGGTTTCGAACACCAGAGGGACATATTGCCAGTGCATTTGAACTTGCATGTAATGCTGAAGAGTTGATCGTTACAAATAAAAATAAATCTAATCCATGTAATTTACCGGATCGTGATCTTAAAGATTATGCTGATATGTACAGTAAAGCCTCTCGAAATGACAATGATGTGACAGTACAAAATGCAAAATGGGCTCTTCGAGCTCATAATATGGATTTTCAATTAAGACCTGGGGAGACAATTGTACGCTCAGTGATTGCAGAAGGTAGTTATCATTTTACGAATGATTGGGTTAAGTTGGTATCTCAATATTCGGGAGAATGGAAAGGCTATCCAGTTGAGCGTTTTGATCCATTTCGTAGCTATGGAAATGGGCAATGGAAATATGAACCAAATTTATCTTCTGAATCGTCTGATTTTAAATTAGGCGTTTGTGAGTCTAGTTCTCTTCAACAAAATAAAAATGGTTTGGTTGGGGTTGGGTCGGCCATATTCAACATTGCTTCTCCGTATATTTTTTGTGGTGAGCCGAATATTAATGGGGATACAGTTACGCATGCCAATGGCGCTTGGATTGAAGTAAAAGGGGCAGGAGAATTAATTTTAGAACTTACTGATCCTTTGGGTAATTGGCATACTATACTTGAAACAAATGGAGACTTTGAGGAAAGGGTAGATGTTAGTGATAAAATGTCCGGTCGCTATAACAGTCAAATAAAAATTACTCTTGGAGAAGCGTGTAGCTTAAATCATTTTTGTTTTGATGGTAAAATTCTTACTTCGCCTATGTGTATCCCTCGATTAGAAGCTGGTGATAATAAAATGGAATTTCGCTCCGGAGATAAATTTAATTTATCCACGATACCATCTAGTACTTGGGTAGATTTTCGTGCAGGTACTAATATAGCAGAGAATTGGTATAGTGCTGATAATGCAGAAGTTGTTCCATGTGGTGATTCTTGGCAACGAATTAAACCGATACTCCCAAATACACCTGTTGTTGTTTGTTGGCCTTTTACTTCTCCTAAAAATAAACCTTTTGCATGGATTTATGTTCACGCAAGTATGAAAGAAGGACCACACGATGAAGAAGCTAAAACAGCCAAATTAGAGTGGAGTTTAAATGGATCAGATTGGCAACTTATATGTGATACGAAACTATCTAATTCTTTGAAAGGTTGGGACGCTTATATTGATGGTGAGTTTCAATTAGAAACACCTGCCAAAGATGTGTGGATTAGGATTTCATCAGATACTCCGATCGGTGGATTTGAGTTTCACGGTCATTGCTTACAAAATTCTGAAGAGGATACGCTAGAAATCGTTCACGAATGGGAAGAGGAAGGTCAAGTCAGTACATTAAATATTAAAGATGAGATGAGATATAATATTCATTGTCGATCTGAACCTAAAAATCATAAAATTACTATGCATAATCCAAGTCGATTATCAAATAAATAATTTATTAAGGTACCAAAGAATGGCAGCAGAACTAAAAGATGAAAGATTTGGAGAATTAAAATCAAATACAGAGAAACCTTTAAATATATTAATGGTTTTCTCGGATGAACATAATTCTGAATATAGTGGTTATCGTAATCATTCTATTGTAGAGACTCCTAACTTAGACAAATTTGCGAGTGAATCTGCCGTATTTACAAATGCTTATTGCAATAGTCCTTTGTGTTCGCCTAGTCGGCAATCATTTATGGCGGGTTTATTTTGTCATGAGATTGGGATGTGGAATAATACATGTTCCATGCCAGAGGATACTGTGACATGGGCTCATGCTTTGTCTGCAGCAGGATATGAAACATCTTTGTTAGGTAAAATGCATTTTAATGGTTATCAAAAGATGTATGGTTTTGACAAAAGACCCGTGTTAGAAGGGAACACTGCTGGACAGAGTTTTTATTCTTGGGGAATAAGATCTTCTCATAGCTGGAAAGATCCATTGCCCTATAAATCTGGTAAAAATGGCATGAATGATGAGTTGAAAAAAGCTGGTCCGGATATACCGGAACGTAATCCTATTTTCCAGAAAGATTTAGAAGTTCTTCAAGGTACAAAAGACTTTTTAAAAGAAAAGTCAGAAGATAATTCAGGGAAACCTTGGGCTGCTTGTGCCAGTTTTGTGTTGCCTCATCCACCTTGGACACCACGAAAAGATTGTTTTGAAAAGTATAAAGGAAAAGGGGATCTACCATTTAATCATAAAGGTGAAGGGCGTGATACTTGTGATCAGTATCTTCAAAAGTTCTATGGAGATGTTCGGAATTTATCGGAGGATGAAATTAAAACAGGTCGCGAAGCTTATTATGGCTTGATAACTGAGTTTGATGATTATTTTGGTCAGTTGATGGATCAATTAGATCAATCGGGTTTAGCGGAAAATACTGTTGTCTTTTATTTTTCTGATCATGGAGAAATGGCAGGCAAACATGGTAATTGGGCAAAGGTTTCTTTGTTAGAAGATTCAATAAGAATTCCATTGATGATTCGTTGGCCGGGAGTCAGTGAAGCTAATTGTCATATCGATACTCCTGTTTCATTAGTTGATTTGTTTCCAACATTTTTAGATGTTCCGGGTATTGAATGGCCATCAGAATTACCTTTAAGCGGAAATTCTTTAAAACCATTGCTAGAAAAGAAAGAAGATGAATTTAAAGGAACGGAAGTGTTTTGTGAATTTGATGGGGAGGGTTGGAATCATCCACGCGCTTTGATCCGTAAGGGCGATTGGAAATATGTTTATAATCATACGGCAGATCATCGTTTATATAATTTAAAAGATGATCCTAATGAAATGAATGACCTTTCTGAAAACGAAGAATTTAAAGAGAAACTTCTAGAGTTAAAGGAAGGTCTTATGCGTCATTGGAATCCTGTTTCAATTGAAGAGAAGGTTATTCAATCACAAATCAGGATGTCATTTGCTTATAATAAAAATAAATGCAAAGATCTAGGGTGGTAATTTAGATGTTTACTTATTCTTTCATAACAGATTTATATCTATAATATATTTCTAAGCTTAGGCATAACATTGCAGTAGTTAATACGCGACCGGCACGTTTGATCATGTGACTATTATTATCCCATGATCCTTTAAAATCACCGTCTTGTCTTTGTCCAGATATAATAATTTTTGTGACTTGTTTATTCCACACTTTCCAGTTTTCGCCACCTTGTTGAAACAATGAAAGGTATGCATAGTAGACTTTATAAACGTCCATAGCAATCCAATATTTGGGAATTCGTTTAATTAATCCATTTGAACTAGCTTCTAACCATGGCTCAGATCTATGCCAGCCTAAATATTGACGCATTAACATGGCGACTGCTGCACAGGCTGTACTGGCTACTGATTTTTTTACTTTGTCACCATTAACTTGATACCAGGAATCCCCTTTTGTCGTCGAGGTATTGTCACCAGTTGTTTCTTTTTGTTTATCCATAAACTCACCAAATTCTACAAAATTTGCTTTGATATCTTTTTCTCTGATGCCACTAAGCATGGCAGATTTTAATGCCATTATGCACCAGCCCGATAAAGACATGTCTGTTTGAGTTTTTTGACCTTTTTGGACTTCTACATACCAATAACCACCATAATCATTTTTTTGTGACAAAATATAATCAATCGCTTTTTCTGTGGCAGCTTTTAGACCTTTGTTTGAGCATCCCATCCCATGAGCTTCAGCTAATGCCATGGCGCAGATTCCATTTGCATAATTGACTCGATCCCAGCTACCATTTCCTTTTTGTTTTTTTATTAAAGAATGAATTGCTCGATTAACGTGGACTTTATATTTACCAACTCTGTTTGTGTGACCAGCACCTAAGAATGCTAATAATGCTAGGCCTGAACACCCAAAATCAGTTTCTTCTTTCCCGTCACCGTCGTATTTTGCTGATTCCCATCCGCCATGTGGTTCTTGGTGTTTAGCTAACCATTCAAGGCCAAGATTTACCGCTGATTCAGTTTTGCGACTACCTCCGTTTCTCATGACAGCTCGTTTTTTATCACCACCTGTTCTTTGACCAAATGCACCACCACCACCACCTCCGATATTACCCATGATACCTTGTCCAACTAGTGGCATGTCTGAGATTGCTTCTGAAATGCCTTCTGCTGATTCTGATTCCATTTCATTTTCAGTTTCGTTAATTTCTTCTACGACTTCTTCTTCTGTTACTATAGGTGTCTCAACTATTTCAGGATTTTCAATTTCAACGATTTGTTTCTCGACTTCTATTTCTACTTTTTCTTCCTCTTCTTCAGTTATTTCTTCAATCATAGTTGTTGTTATAACTACATCTTTTGGCTCTTCTTTTTGGTGTATTAAGAATAATGTTAAAATGCCAATTATTACTGCATGTACTAATATTGAAATTAACCAAACAAACATTCCTTGATTTCTATTATTATTAGAGTTTTCAACTTCATCCCATTCTTGCTCGAATTCCATGTCATTTTCTAACTCCTCATTTTCTCGATAATTATATTCGGTGGTGTTTTTAAGTTTTCTGCTAGACATAATGTTTACTCCCGATGGCATTACATTCAACGATGATTCGTTGAAATGTAACTG
Organism: Planctomycetota bacterium; assembly: GCA_002746535.1. Classification (GTDB taxonomy): domain Bacteria; phylum Planctomycetota. The sequence goes on along the minus strand of NVWA01000015.1, from coordinate 35,121 downwards.
GATGAGATATTGAGGGATTCGGTATTTTGAATCGGCTCTTCACATTTACTTATGATTTTAGTATAGGTGTGACGTATGTATTTTTATATGGATTTGAGATCTCCAATGTTCTTTTGAAGAAGAAAGACAGCTTAATAGTGTCATATTGATAATATAATAGAAGTATAATTCTATTTATGATTAGTTTCTTAGAAATCGTTTAAATTAGGTGAATTGATAAAGGAATAATTTTCAAATGCTGTTTGTATGACCAAAAGTTCATTTATTTTAAGCTATTGAATAAAATCGTATTGCCAGATAAAAACTTAAAACCGTGATATTCATCTTTGACAACCATATTTGGATTATTGTAAATTTCGAATACTCTTTCAATGGCATAATTTCCAATTGATTCCCAATCAAAAACGATTCCAGATATGGCTAATCCGTTTACATATTCTTTTTTTCCACAAAAAGTAACCACAGAAATATCTTTCGGTACTTTTAAATCTAGCTGTTCTATTATTTTAATTAAGTTGATAGCCACGTTACTTGTATAGGTGATAAATGCCGTTGGTCTATTATCGCTTTGACAAAGTTTTTTAATTTTTTCAATGATGGAACGTTTCGTCATATCTTTTTCAGTTATATTGAAAACAAGACTTTTATCGAATGTTAATCCGGCTTTTTTTAATCCAGCTTCATACCCACTAAAAATTTCGGGATTTAATTTATGTTCCTTTCGATCAAATAATCCAATTTTTGTGTGCTTCATGTTGGCAAGAACTAAAATTAATTCTTCTGTTGCTTCAAAATGATTTGGATTTATTGTAGGTAAATTTTTGCCTATTGCCCAGTGGTCGACAATTAAAAATGGTATGCCTGTTTTATATAAACTATCAAAAGTAAATGAGTTTGTGATGCTCGCAGTAATAATACCTTTGGTGTTCATTTCTTTCATATATACAAGTAGTGCTTTTAATTCTTTTCTCCAATTGGCTGATGTTATTTGGATGAATTTGATTTCTAAATTTAGTTTTTGTTTTTCACTTTCATTTAAAGCACCTGTATAAAAATCTACAATGTAATCTGAAACGCCTTTACTTCTAGCTAAGCCAGTGCTTGATATGGGTACCAATAGTATGAAATGTGGTTTGTCATTATCAATATTTGAATGGTTGAATAAATCTAAGATGATAGATTTTTTTGTTTCAGTATTTGGTAGTTCATTTGGATTGTTTTTTACATATGTTCCGTGGCCTTGTTTAGAAACACATAATCCTTGAAGTTCTAATTCTTTGATTGCCTTGTGCATTGTGGCTATACTGCAATCTTTTAATTCCGCTAATTTTTTAATGGAAGGTATTTTGCCGAATTCATCACCTAAATGAGGTAGTAATCCTTTTAACCAAATAACAACATGTAGGCATGAATTGTAATTTCGCATCGTGCTAATGAAGCCTTTAAAGAAAATAAAGTATATGTCTATATATCAGCAATCATTAGGTGGAAGTCAAGTATTAATGAAATTAATTAATTTCATAGTTTACGTTGGTCATACTGTTTGATGGTTTAATCTAATTTATGGCTCGTTGGAGATAAATTGCAAAATACCTTGTAATATTCTACAACGATCTGTTGATGATATTCGATAGAATTCAAGGGAGCAAATATGATATCCATATTCTTCAATTAAATCGCACCTGAGGACTCTACCTTTTAGTTCTCTTATGGCGCCAATGTTTGGAATATAAATTGAGCATGCTAGGATCACATCTTTTTTAATATATTTTAAAACGGAGCTTGTTTTGATAATATTGATTTGTAAGCCTCCGCCTGAGATGTCGAAAATACTAATGGTATCGTTTTTGAAAGATTTTATGGTATGAATGTCTCCGCTTGGATTGACCAAACCTAGAAGTTTAATTGAGAAATCAGGATTTACTCTTTTATACCTTCTGATATTCATGACTTTTATTTTATCAGTATTGTGGAATACGATTGCTGCAATTGAACCGGAAAATCTCCCTTGAACGGTGGTGGTAAATTCATAAATGGCATCATCTTCTCTACTGAATGTGAATTTGACTTCAGTATCTTCGTCGAAATGAATTTTTTTACCATTTTTATCGGAGGGTGAGTTGACTACCAAATTATTTTTACTTCCGCTAGCAATTAAGGTGTCGTAAGTGCCTTCATGTCGAGATCCTATTACTTCCAATTGAACTTCGAGACCAGAGTAAAGGTCTTCTGTCGAATTAATGGGTTTGAAATCTTCTTTTGATAGTGTGGCAAGTCGTGATCGGATTTTTGTTGTTTGCATTAGTATCTGTTCGTAAGCACCTGCCTTAATGCCAGATTTTAAGAGATACTCTAGATATTTTTCTGATTGGCGATCGTATTCAGCAATATTAGTGAAAAGCTTAAATGGATTTTCAAGATCTAAATAATTTAACATTTTCAAAAGTGTTTTGAGTAATTCGCCATCAATATGTTTGGCGGCGGCATTATCTAATATTCTTTTTTTAAAGTCTTCTTCGTTTTTTTTCTTTTGATTAATATTTTTGTATATGAAAAATATAACGGTACCAATAATTATTAAGCCAAGAATATAAAAGACTTGAACTGGAATGCCTTGCGAGGTTGAATTCCAATTACCAACACCTTCAAATATATTTTTATTATGCCCCATATAATACCAAATGTTAAAGTTGTATTAGCTCAATATATGTCGCTTAATTTATTTTTTCCTCCATTTTATCGGCTAATTCCATAAAATACCTGAAATTATTATAAAAATCCATGATAGGTTTATTTATGTTTTTAGATGAAACAACTATAGAAGTTGAATCTGGTAAAGGTGGCAATGGTTGCGTTAGCTTTATTAGAAAAAAGAATATGCCAAGGGGTGGTCCTGATGGCGGTGATGGAGCCGATGGTGGATCAGTCGTTTTTAAATCTAGTAGAGATGTAATAGATTATTGGGAAATTTCCCGACGACGAAAATATTCCGCTCAAAAGGGTCAGCCTGGTGATGCTAATTTTAAATCTGGCCCAAATGGGGTTGACACCATTATTTATATTCCAGCTGGTACCATTATGTATGATGCCGATACAAAAGAAATAATATTTGATTTTATTGAACCAAATATGGAATTTATCATCTGTAAGGGTGGTAGAGGAGGCAAAGGAAATTCGTACTTTAAATCATCCATAAATCAAATCCCTCGGGAATTTGAATTAGGTGTAGAAGGTGAGCATCGGACAGTATTTTTAGAATTGAGAGTTATTGCAGATGTGGGTTTAGTCGGTTTACCAAATGCTGGCAAATCAACCTTTTTAAGTAGTATATCGGCTGCTAGACCGAAAATTGCAAATTTTCCATTTACGACATTGAATCCTAATCTAGGTGTTGTTAATATAAAAGGATACACACGAATAGTTGTCGCAGATTTACCGGGGTTAATAGAAGGTTCGTCAGAGGGTAAGGGATTAGGTATTAGGTTTTTAAAGCATATACAGAGAACTAGATTGTTATTACACTTAGTGGATATAAACCCAGATAATGGTGAATCACCTGTTTCTAATTATATAAATATTAGAAAAGAAGTAGTGAATTATGACAAAAAGCTACAGGCTAAAGATGAAATTATTTTGCTTACTAAATGTGACGATGATGATGAAACCTCATATGAGCAGCAAAAACTTGAATTTGAACAGGAAACAGGGCAAAAAGTGATAATGATTTCTTCTTTACTCGAAATAGGTTTAAATGGTGTTTTGGAAGAAATTGCAGCCAAATTACGAAAATTAGATATAGAGAACTAATGCAAGTAATAAATAAATTTATTCATAAAATTTGATGAAATGATTTTTATTTAACAAGTTATCCACATTGATGAATTTATATGATTATACTTTATTTGGTAAGTGGGTAAAAAATATTAAAATATATAGTACTGCCAAAATTATCTAACTACTTTGCTATTAACAGGTTATCGATATTGTTTAATAATTTACCTATTCATGTATATAGCAAATTGTTAAATTATCCACTTAAACCATTTTTATTTAACAAGTTATCCACATTCTTGTTGATTTAATTTCATTAATTTCCTCGAATTTGATGATTATTAGATTTGGCTAATAATTCTTGGAGAACTCGTAAAAAAGTAATATATAATCCACTTTTATCAAAATCTTTGACTTTATGAAATGACTATTAAATATGTTATTGTTTGAAAAACTAGATTTAAAGCTCGAAGATGCTGTCATCAGTCGTTTCGTAGTTCGTTATGGAGAAACTGACCAGATGGCATTTGCCTATTATGGTCGCTATTTTGAATGGTTTGAGGTGGCTAGAGTGGATTGGTTGAAGGATAAAGGCGTAACATATAAGGAAATGGAGGAAAACAATGTCTTTTTGCCGGTTGTAGAGGCCAAATCGAAGTATATATCTCCTAATAGGTATGATGATGAAATAATCATCTTTACGTGGGCTAAATCGGTCACTAAACGCAAAATCGAATTTTTGCATATTGTCAAAAATAGCAGGACGAAATTGATTACTACAGAAGCTGAAATTTGTCTAATTCCGGTTGATAAATTGGGTAAACCAACACGCTTTAATGAAAAGTATTTTAATTTATTTCAGTCTTAATTTAGACTTGACGGATAGATACTTCATTATACTATCTCGGCTTCATTCAGATCAGATAGATGAATCATCTTCTGCCATACAATTTGTTTAGCAAAACATATATTTTGAGGAAATCAGTTCCATGGGAAAAATTACAAAAACTTTGATTATAGTTCAACTGATTGCAAGTGTGGCTTTTTGTTTTGTTTCACTTATCAACTATGCTACAAGAACAAAGTGGAAAGCAATATACGAGGAAGAACATGCTGTTCTTTTAAAGAACAAAGAGTCTTACGACAAAGCGCATGAAGAAAATAAAAAAGCATACACAACTTTACAAATTGAGAAAGTTACTTTAACTCAAGAGCGAGACAAACATAAGAGCACTTCTGATGAACGACTAGTTTCAATCACTGATTTAAATAAAGACGTAACGGTTCTTAAAGATCAGATCTCAAAGCACTTAGACACCATCTCGACTAAGGACAATAAATTAACTGAAATTGGAAATCGTAACAAACGATTAATTGAAGAAGTTAAAAGATATAAAAGTATTTCAGACATTGCAAGAAATAATGAAGCTGATGCCATTAATGAAGCTATTAGAATGCAAACGATAAATACAGAGAAAGCTCTGCAGATCGAAGATATTAAGAAGCAACTTGGTAAAACAAATAAGAGTCTTGAAGAAAAAGACTGGATTATCAAACAAGCTGAAAAAACGATGGGTAAGACATTAACCGAAATTTTAGTTGATGCAGCTGGAGTTGAAAGTACCCCTTTAAAAGCTATCGCAGCCAAAGTTGTGACAAGTATCCCCAACGAAAATTTGGTTATGCTAAGTGTTGGTAAAGCTGATGGCGTAAAAGTTGGGTATAAATTTACCATCTATAGAGGTGGGAATTATATTGGAAAAGTTGAAGTCATCGAATTGTGGCCAAATATGGCCTCAACGAGAGTTCTTGTCGAGTTGAATAATGACAAAGGGCTAACAATTGAAAATGGTGATGAAGCAAAAACTCAATTATAATCAAGGCTTAGAGAGGAATTTAAATGGCAAAAGATAACTCCGAAAAAGAAAATGCGGGCGTTTATGGTGTTGCTGCAGGTTTATCATTAATATTTCTACTAATTGCTATAGTTCTTGTATTTGTTGAATTAAGTAGTGATTTTGAAGTATTCTAGTAGAAATTAAACACAAATTATTTACAATGGTTTACATTTATTCTTTATAATAATGTGAATATATGGGATTTATAGACCGCATATTAGGTTATTTTTCAACCGATCTTGGTATTGACCTTGGAACCGCAAACACTCTCGTTTGTATTAGAAATCAAGGTGTCGTATTATCTGAACCATCCGTAGTAGCTGTTTACAAAGGTACTAATAAAATTGTGATGGATGGAACTGCTGTTGGTAATAAAGCCAAGGAAATGTTGGGTAAAACCCCTGGCCATATTACAGCGATCAGACCTATGAAAGATGGCGTTATTGCAGACTTTGAAATAACCCAAGCAATGCTTAAATATTTTATTCAAAAAGTACATCGCCGGAAATGGTTTACGCACCCAAGAGTTATTATTGCCGTTCCATCTGGAATTACTGTGGTTGAGAGAAGGGCTGTGCAAGATTCTGCTGTCAAAGCAGGTGCTCGTGAAGTAAATCTTATTGAAGAACCGATGGCTGCAGCTATTGGAGTAGGATTACCAGTGACTTCTCCTGAAGCAAGTATGATTGTAGACATTGGTGGTGGTACCACTGAAGTCGCTATTATTTCATTAGCAGGAATTGTTACTAGCGAATCTTTGAGAATAGCTGGCGATGAAATGGATGAAGCAATCATTCAACATATGAAGCGTGTATATAATTTAATGATTGGTGAAAGAACTTCTGAAGCGATAAAAATAGATATTGGTTCTGCTTCTGAATTAGAAACTGAGATTTCTTATAGCGTGAGGGGTAGAGATTTAATATCTGGATTACCTCGTCAAGTAGCTATTACATCTGAAGAAATCAGAGAATGTTTACGAGATCCAATCGAAGCTATTATTGAATCTATAAAAATGTGCCTTGAAAGAACCATTCCGGAGCTAGCTGCTGACCTTGTTGATAAAGGATTGGTTTTGGTTGGTGGCGGTGCTTTATTAAAAGGGTTGGATGTTGTCATTTCTACCAGTATTGGATTACCTGTTTATGTTGGTGAAGATCCACTAACTGCGGTTGCAAGAGGAACGGGAATAGCCTTAGAAGGATGGGATAATTTAAGGGATATTAGTAAAACCTAGCAGCAACTTAAAGATAAAGGTTGATGAATAGGCACTATCAATGGGTCAAAAGACTTTAAAATTTCGAACTATAGTCATTATATTTATCGTATTAATTTTTATTCCAGCCGTTTTTGTAACGGATATTCGATCTTATCTATTAACTCCATCAAATACTGTAGGGCCTGTTCAAGGTCGCTGGGAAAGAATCAGTTTTAGAACGGATTTATTAAAAAAAGAAATAGATGATTTGAAAGCTGAAAATTTGAAGCTGAAAATTGAAAAATTAAAATTGATTAATTACTATGATAAAGAATACACACAGAAATGGTCTCAAATAGAAAAATATATAAAGCAAGTAGTCGCCTATAAAAAAGGGGTGAAAGCGTCTAATAATTATCTCAAGGATATACGATATTTACGGCCCTTAAAAAGAGTTCCAATACCCGCAAATGTAATTGGCGAATTGACGTCTCAATGGGATCGATTGTTGGAGTTAGATAGAGGTGAAAAACATGGAATAAAAGTAAATTTCCCTGTAGTTGTAGGAGGAGCAATTGTTGGAAAAATTATTGCAGTGACTCCATGGACCTCTACCATGAGTCATATTACCAATAAAGATATTAAGGTTCCATGTGTATTAGCAAACTCAGAAAATTTAAGAGGATTAATGGTTGGAAGTGTTCCAAAAGTTAGAGGCGAATTTTCTAAAATAAAATATCTTGACAGGCGAGGAGATATTATTTTGGGTGTTAATGTTTTCTCTCTAGGAATATCGAAACAATATCCACCTGGTTTCTTGCTTGGTAAAGTTCGCAAAAAAAGTAAAAAGGAAAGCGAGATGTATTATTCAGTTGAAATGAGTCCTGCCGTGCCGTTTTATTTAATTTCCAATGTCATTATTTTAAAGCCTGTAGATGAATTAAAATGAAATGGATAATCTTAATAATATTCCAAATATTACTGATGAACGTTCACTTTTTAATTGCTAAATATGTTAGTATATTTGAATTACATCCCATCCCACTTTTAGTATTAGCCGTTTTTTTTATTTTAAAAGCTGACGAAAAGTCAATTTATATTAGTTTGCTTATTACAGGCATCATTACAGATATATTTTATGGAAGGTCAATCGGCCCTTTTACCGGATTGTATTTGGTTAGTGCTGTTCTACTAATTAATTCTAGAGATATGCTCTTTAAAGATCATTTTATGACTCATGCAATATTTGTTTTTATTATATCAATGATTGGAGTATTTATATTATATGCTATTCATGGTGTCGTTTCTCTGAGAGCTCCAATTTTTATTGCTCTTTACAACACATTATTGACGCCATTTCTTTATCATTTATTTAATCAGTTGAAATTACATAAATTAGTGAGCATGGGGTAAAATGTTTCGCTTTAGAATAAAAGTATTGTTGGTTGTATTTGTTTTTACGATTTTGATATTATTTGGAAGATTATCTTTCTTGCAAATCTTTAAGGGAAATTCCATCAAAGATCAAGTGAGAAGAACAAATATTATTGAAAAGCGAATTGATCCAATTCGCGGGAGTATTGTAGATCGAAATGGAATTGCTTTGGCCGAAGAAGTTCCTTCTTTCAATATATACTTTGATCCACTGAAATTTCCCTTTGAAGATAATTCTTTTATTCTAGAAATTAAGAAATTTCATAAAAATACAGCAAAAAAATCTAGAGCAATTAAACGTAAACTTGGCTCATTGCTGATTGATCGCTTATCTAAGGAAGTAAGAATTGCTTTATCAGATCGTGCTTTAAAAAAGTTTCACAGTGTTATTCAAATTCCACCAAATGAAGTTTTTAAACGTTTTGTTCGAATTTATACATTTGCCATTAAACGGTGGATTCCTGAACCGCTATTGTTTAATTTAAGTTTCGAAGAAGCCATATTGTTAGAAATTGAATACAATGGCGTCAAAGGGTTAAAAGTGGCAACACAGACAATTAGATCTTATCCTGAAGGAAATAGTTGTGCTCATCTTGTGGGACAAATTCAGCATTTAAGTGAAGATGAAGTCGGTTATTTAACTAAGAATGGCTATTTTAATCAAAATCAAAGAATGTTAATTAATTTAACTAATGAAGAACATCAGTATTTGTTATCAAAACATGAGCTATCGAACCTTTGGGTTGGCAGAACTGGTTTAGAGTTTCAATACAATAAATTGATGCGAGGTCAGTCTGGCGAACAATGTCTTGAAAGAATATTAATTAAAAATTCTGATGGAGAAGTATCACCAGAATATATCATGTTGTATGAAATTCCTCCAAAATTAGGAAGAAATATTAAATTAACCATAGATATAGAATTACAAAAAATAGTCGAAGAAGAAATGAGAAAGTCATTCAAGTCAACTATTTCGGAGCGAGAATTTCAGAGAAAACAAGTGGGTGCTTTTGTAGCTCTGAATCCTCATACAGGCGAAATATTAGCCATGTCTAGTGTGCCTGATTTTAATCCTAATGATTTAATTCCTCCAATAAATTCTGATGTGGTTGATGATGTTATCTTGGGAATTAGACGGCCAAATTATATAAAAGGTCTTAACCGTGGCATAAGAGGGCATTATCCACCTGGATCTCCCTTTAAAATGTTTGTTGCTTTAATGGCATTGGAGGACAAGATTATTACAGATAAATCTAGATTTACTTGCAGTGGTTCATTACAGCTAGGTACAGGTAGGCCATTTAAGTGTCATAGTAATTTTGGTCATCAGCGATTGAATATTTATAAGGCATTAAAAAAATCATGTAATATATTTTTTTACCATTTAGGTTTAAAATTGAAAACTAGACGACAAATTTTTTGGAGCAAACAATTTGGATTTGGTCAAAAAACAGGAATAGATTTACCAGGAGAATATCGAGGTAATTTACCAAAAATAAAGTATTCGGGGACTGGTAGAGAGATAAGTAATAAGTATGTTGACAGTCATTTTTCAATTGGACAAGTTGATCTAGAGGTTACGCCATTACAAATGGCCAGAGGAATTAGTATATTTGCTAATGGTGGTTATTTGGTCTATCCTCATTTGAAGCGACGAAGAAAAGTAAAAAGGAAAAACTTAAATCTGAATCAAAAAAATATTGATATTGTTGTGGAAGGTATGTTTAAAGTCGTTAATGAACCCGGTGGCACAGCTTATCGCAAGGGAAGATTGAATAATATTATTATGATTGGAAAAACGGGAACAGCTGATATTGGTGGTTTCCCAGTAAGGGCTAAACCTAAATGGCAGGATCCTCTTTATCGATATTCTCAAAAAAGTTATGAGCCACATGCATGGTTTGTTGGTTTTGCCCCTAGAAGTAATCCTGTTATATCTTTTGCATGTATAAGTGAATATTCTGGTCATGGTGGTGATATAGCAGCGCCAATAGTTAAGAGAATATTGGAAAGATATTTTAAGGTGTTAAAAATTCGAGAGGATAAAAAGCCAAAGGGATGAATAACATTCTTAAGAATATTAATATATTTATTTTATTACCTGTAATTGCTCTAAATATTTTAGGCTTACTGGCCATTGCTAGTACTACAGGTGGTTTTAGTAATAGTAGTTTCATTCCTAAGCAAATAGTTTTTATAATTATCGCTAATATTGTCGGGTTATTCATTTTAAATTTGCCTTTAGATTTTTTTAAAAAATATGCTTACGTCATTTATGGATTTGGTTTTCTTTCTTTAATTTATGTTCATTTTTTTGGCCATGTTGTTAATAATGCCAGAAGTTGGATTCATTTTGCTCCTGGAATGCCAAATATTCAACCAAGTGAATTTATGAAGTATGGTTTGATTTTAGCTTTGGGTCGGTTTTTAATGTACCGTGAGACTTACCACAAATGGAGTGATTTGATTTTTCCCGTTATATTGACAATTGTGCCAATGATGTTTGTTTTGAAGCAACCAGACTTAGGTTCAGCATTAATTTATATGCCATTGTTATTTACTTTATTATTTGCTTTAGGCTTCCGGTTTAAAAAAATTATTTTACTGATGTGTGTTGGCTCTGTAATGATTATTTTTCTTTGGAATAACACAGGTTTTATTAAAGAGTACCAAAAAAATAGAGTTAGAGCATTCATGGACCCTGATGCCTATAAGGAAAAAGAAGCGTATCAATTAAGAGCTTCTTTGTTGGCAATTGGAGATGGAGGCATTTTTGGGAAAGGTTATCAGCAAGGAACAATACACGGGTTTGATAAATTGCCAGAGAGTCATACAGATTTTATTTTTGCGGTAATATGTGAAGATTTTGGATTAATTGGAGGTGGGTTAGTATTTGGTTTATTTTTATTTCTGTTATATAGCCTAATGAGGCTATTAAGTTTTACCAAAGATCCATTTGCATTATGTGTAATTTTAGGTGTTACTATTATAATGTTTTATCAAATTGCGATTAGCATGAGTGTTGTGTTGGGCTTAATTCCAACTACTGGGGTGACTTTGCCCTTAGTATCTTATGGCGGATCTTCAATTTTATCAAATTATATAGGTGTTTCCTTAGCAATGAATGCTTCCAATTGTAAAGTGCTACAATTAAGTAAATCTGAATTCAATGAATATTAATATGATAAAATCTTTTGTCTCAGAACTAATTTATCCCGAAATTTGTGTATTATGTGGTGAATATAACCCTGTTGAAATGATTGATAAAGAAGCCTTTAACAAATGCGCAACTTGTTGTGAGAAGTTGATAAATGAATTTGAAAATTATTGCATAAAGTGTCGGTTGCCAGTTGGTAAGGAGCATAATGCCAAAAATTGTACTTCTTGTAGAAACCGCAGTATTTATTATGATGATTTACTTTTTATCAATGAATATAAAACTTATTTAGGAGAATTAATTCTCCAATTTAAATACAATAAAGATCGACTTTTAGGTTTGTGCTTAAGTGAATTATTATCAAATAGGATTATTAACATTAAAGATACAATAGATATAATTATTCCTGTACCAATGTTTTGGGTAAAAAAGATGATGAGGGGTTTCAATCAATCTGAATTGATTGCATATGAGCTATCAAAATATTTGAAAAAACCTTTTGTGAATAATATTTTACAGCGAAAAAGTTTAGGAAAAAAACAAGCAGGACAATCAAGAACTAATAGAAGAGCAAATATTAAAAATATATATTCTATAAAAAACCATGTGGAACATAAAAATATATTATTAGTTGATGATGTTGTGACGACAGGAAGTACACTATCTGAGTGTGCCCGAGTTTTAAAAGAGGGTGGAGCTGAAAAAGTGTTTGGCGCCGCTTTGGCAGGTGTTCAGAGATTAAGATGAGGTTACATTATGGATGAACTATTTGATGAAGCCACTAAGTTTATTGAAGCAGGCAAGCTTGATGAAGCTATAGTTATTTATGAACATATCTTAAATCGCCTACCAAGTTATCATGAAGCGAGGCATGATCTCGCACAGTTACTAGTTGAGAATGATAAAAAAGATGAAGCAATCAATATTCTTGATGAAGGATTAAAAATTAAAAAAGATGAAACATCTTTTTGGTTTCTCAAAGGTTTGACCTATCTAAAGATGAGACAGTTTGGAGATGCACTTAAATCTTTTAGATCTGTTGAGAAGTATGATGGATTAAGTAATGCCTTAGTATTAAACATGGGTATTTCCCATAGAGAGTTGGGTTCCGTTAGTGCTGGGTTAGAATTATTGGAGAAATGGGAAGAAAATTGTAAAGATGAGCCGCAGTTGTATTGTTTGATGGCGGAAATGCATATAGAAGTTCATGAGTTGGATAAGGCCCGTGAGATAATCGGGAAAGGTCAAAAAATTAATCCTGAGGATTTAAATTTAAAGTATATTTTGGGTATTGTCTATTCAAGAGATCAGAAATGGATGGAAGCAATTCCAATCTTTAAAACTATTCTTGATAAAATGCCTGAGAATTTAAGTATTATTCATGAGTTGGGATGGGCTTATATTCAGGTAAATTATTTAGAAGAAGGGATTCCATTGTTAACGAAATGTTATAATGCTAACCCCGTTAAATTAAGTGTGATCATGGATTTAGCTATTGCCTATTCACAAAAACCAGATTTTGTAAAAGCAATGGAGTTTGCCAAAAAAGCGGAAAATTTAGAGCCGTTTGATGAAAATGTTAAAAAACTAATAGAAGAAATTAAAGCAGCCCGTGATAATATGGGTTTGTGAATATTTATTTAATTGGGTAAATTATAATTTTTTAGAAGTACTAAATGAATAATTTTTTAAATGTAATCAAAAGAAAAAATACAGATCGAATGCCTATTTGGATTATGAGACAGGCGGGAAGGTATCTGCCTGAATATTTAGAAATTTCAAGTAAACATACATTTTTAGAGATGTGCCATAATCCTATTTTGGCGTCTGAAATTACAAAACAACCATTAGATAGATTTGATTTAGACGCAGCCATTTTATTTTCGGATATTTTAACTCCATTGATTCCCATGGGAATAGAGTTGGATTATTTAAAAGGTACTGGTCCTGTTATTTCTAACCCAATTAAAAATCAAAATGATGTTGATAACTTAAAAAATTTTTCGCCAAAAGAAAAGTTGAATTATATCCAAGAGGCCATAACTATATTAAAAAAAGATTTGCCGGATGATATTCCATTATTAGGTTTTTGTGGTTCGCCATTTACATTAGCATCCTATATGATTGAAGGGGGGAGTAGTAAAACCTATTCTGAAACTTTTAAATTGTTAGGAGATGAAAAGATTAGAGATTCACTTTTAAATTTTCTAGCTGATCATATTGTTGAATATCTTAACTATAAAATTGAATCTGGTGTTGATGCTGTGCAAATATTTGAATCGTCTGGTGGTATCTTATCTTCTAATCAATTTAAAGAGATGGCATTGCCGTATTTGAAAAAAGTATTTAAAGGAATAAAGAATCTAAATAAGCCTGTTTCACTCTATATTCATAATGGTTGTCATTTAGTAGATGTTTATGGTGAAGTTGATGCAGATATTGCTAGTCTAGATTGGCGAATAAATTTGAGAAAATTTAAGGATGAGAATCCAAATATTATTACCCAGGGCAATTTAAATCCATCAACACTTTTTGCTGGACCAAAAAATGTAATTAATGAAACAAAAACTATTTTAGATTCTTTAACTGAAGCTCAACTTAAATCACATATATTTAATTTGGGGCACGGTATATTGCCTAAAACTCCTATTGAATCTGTAGAAGCTTTAATTGATTTTGTTCATCAATATTAATAATATATAAAATTGATGTAGCTTAGTTTATAAAAGCAAAGTAGTAGACAAGTAGACCTGTAATAGCTACACAAAAAATATCTAGAATTCCAATGATTGCTAAGGTCTTATGTCGTTTACTGTAGTCATTTGGTTTTGGGTCTTTAATTCCGAATCTTTTAATGGCTTGGTAAATTGTTAAAAACCAAATGAAGCAAGTGCTTGTAGAAAAGAATATATGAATATATTTTAAAATGAGAAAGTTGTTTGTATGGGCATGAGACCTTTCAGCATTTTCCATTATTTTTTCAATGCCACCATGATATATCATGCTTAATTCAAAAAGTATGACGACAAAAAGAACAATTAAACCTAGCGAAGTCATAACTTTAGCATGTGAAGAATATTCTTTTTTCTTAGCTAGCCAAATTCCGTATAGTAGTATTGGTACGACAGCTAATAGGGCAAGGACAACCATATCAAGCATAAAAGTTGCTTTATAAGGTAAAAAACCATCCATAAGTTTCTTTCTATAAGTAGAAAATGAAAGATAATTATATGATAATTTCAAGTAACAATCAAGGTTATAATAACATTTAATAATTTGAGATTTAAAAAATAGAAATGAACACAGTTTTAAAAGTATTATTTTTTCCTTTTATTTTAATTCCTCAAAGTGTTGCTCTACAATTTGGAAAATTGTTAGGTTTGATGTTTTATAAAATTGATAAAAGGCATCGATTAGAAATTATCGAAAGAATGAACGGTAGTATTAAATTAAGAGGAGTTGAAAATATTGAAGAAATGTGCAAATTTTTTTATTTAAACTTTGGACTGTTCATTATAGAGTTATTAAGAATGCCATTCATTACTAGGCGAAAAATTAAAAAGATGGTATCTTACGGACAGCTAGAAGATATTAGGGAATTGCTAGCTGAAGGTAATGGCATTATTGCCGTTACCGGACATTTTAGCAATTGGGAATATGCTGGGATGGCTGTTTCGGCTTACGACTTAGAGGCGAGTGCAGTTGCTAAACCATTAAAAAATAAAATATTCAATTCATTTTTAAATAAAACTAGATCGCAAACAGGTGAAAAAATTATAGATCAAAAAAGTTCATACAAGGGTATGTTGAAAGCAATAAAAAATAATGAAATTGTCATACTATTATTAGATTTTGATGCCGCTCCAGACAGGGGAGGAATCTTTATTCCCTTTTTTGATAAAGAAACGGCAACACTTCCTACAGCTGCTATTTTGCAACAAAAAACTAAAGCGCCAATAGTTTTTATCAGAATTAAAAGAGAACCTGATTTAAGGCATTTTCATTTTGAAATTGATCAGATATTGCGATATGATGAATCGTTTAATAATGAAGAAGGCGTAGTAAAAATTACCACAAAAATGAATGAGTCATATGAGCGTTTTATTTTGGATTCACCAGAACAGTGGTTATGGCTGCAAAGAAGATGGCGATTTCGAAATAATGGCAACTGATTTTCAAATTGAAAATTGCCGTTGAGTCTATAGATATATTCAAATTGTTTAATGTTTGATACTTTTTATAATCCTGCGAATTTTTAAGTTTGATTTCAATGTCTAGGTGAGGAATAAAATGCAAGTATTAAGTCGTAATAAAGTTGATCGTGTTTATGAATCTTTAATCGAGTGTTATCGAAAAGCAAACGAGTTTCATGATAGTATATGTTCAGATGATGAGTCTGATGCAATATTTGAAAATTTTTCAAATTATAAGCGGCAAATGCCCCTAAATATGTTGGAGGAAATAGCATTTGAATTAGAAGATCGAAATAATTTAATAAGTATATTTGGTACAAACGATGCAAGAAAAGCTCATTTGTTGAATGGATTTTTATCTAGACCAGGATTGCTATCATGTGAATTGGAATCAAATTTTGAATTGCCTGTATTAGTTACACCATCTAATGTGATCAAACAAAATAAGCTCGAAATAATTTATAAAGATGTCAGTGAATATATTACGGACCTATTGAAAGTTGATGAGCTTAAAGAATTTCTTAAGCCATACCAAGCTAAAATTGAAGCTGATCCTGCATCAGTACAAGAAGTATTTAATGATTATCTTAGTGCTGTTGATACAAGTAGTGAGGTAGAAGATGTTGAAGTACACCAAAAAGATTTTATTGATAATGGTCATGATATAGTAAAGGAATATGCTGTAGCAATCTCAAGTAAGTTTAATTTGCTTGGGCGTACTCAATTTGAAAGTTTTGAGCAAAGAAATTTATTAAATAGATATACAAAGTTTAATATGGCCGAAAGATCTTTTATTAAAGAGCTAAAAGTTATTATTGATAACGTAGTGTTAAAAGATAATAATGTTATCGTAAAAAATTATTCTAAATCTTTTTTTGATAATACAGGGTCAGATGAAGCGAAAGTAATTTTTAAAAATTCTACAGCCAATGTATTTATTTTAGATATAAATGATTTAACAGATCCAGCAGCTTTAAAAAGTTTGAAAAAAATGTTTGCAGGGGAGATCGACAAGAATTGTTATTTTATAGTTGATGGCTTTGAAAAGTTATTAAGAGAAGATGTGACACAAGAGCTGTTGGACAATATTGTAAAGAATTTATGTAGCAATTTAGGCTTCAAAAAATTTGAAATTAAGAGAATATTATTTGCTTCTAGTTTTCGTATATTTCTTTCTGCTAAAATGAGTGACCCCCAACTTGCCAGTGAAAGCGAATTGCAATATGAAGAACTCGTTCGGCAATTTCATGAAAAAAAACAGGGATTGAATAAATCTCTAGAGCCAATTTTTCTTGAGAAATTACGTTCGGTCTATAGTGATGGTGGCATAGCGCAACTGAGGAATGGCTTATTGGATTTTATATCAATTGAGTTATTGTTAAGTAGATGTATTGCTGCTAAAGATCAATTATATTTAGTATCCGATATGATTAATAAAGTGGTTTTGCCGGAGAAAAATAAAGTTAAAGATTTTATGACAAAAGGTAATGATCCGATTGATAAAGTATTAGAGCCTGTTAGTAGTGCATTTGGAAAAATTGATCATGAATATTCTGCGAGTTTAAAAGATGCCAATAAAATATTGGGTAAGCTGAATGTGAAGATTAAAAATAAAATATCAAAATCTTTTAAAAATTTTGATAGCCAAGCATTGGATAATCTTATTAAAGAAAATGGTATGTTAGGCACAAAAGATATCTTACCACTGTTGATAGAAGACTCGAAAAATATTTTTTCTTCAATATTTACTCAAATAATAAATAATGAATTAAAAGCATTGGTTAGAAGTAAATTTATTTCATTCTTGGAAAAGAAAATAATGTTGAAAAGAGTGAAGGCGTTTGACGAAACATTTGAAGCTAAATATTCAGAATTTTATGAATACAACGAATCAGCCTTCATTGCGAAATTAAATTGGATAATAGAAACTAAAGCCTATGAGGCATCTTGGGAAATCAATAAGTTGAAAGTTATTCCAAAGATTGAAGATGAATGGACAACTGAATTATTTAATAATTTCAAAAGTGATATACAAACTTTTTATTCAAATAGGTATGCCAAAGCTGTTGACACAGTTTTTGAATCTATTGAGAACTATTTGCATTATTTCTATCAACAATATAAGGATAATACGGAAAAGCTTATAGTAAAAATTAGAGATGATATTCTTAAAAATTTAAATAATAAAAAACAAGAATCTAAAAGTTTATATGCACGGGTTCGAAAACATTTGAAATTAACAGAATATGTCGTTATTCAAAATGATTTAGAAAAGAAAAAGCAAGAAGTTGATTTGTCGTTGAATAAACTATAGTGGCGAATGATTTTCAAAAACACATAAAAATTCTTGAGAATCTTTTAGTCAAAGCTGATCTAACGGCCGCTGATAGTAAAGTTGGCCAAAAATCGTTGAAATTTATTTCTGAAAATGTTCTCAATGATACTAATAAAAATCATGATAGCGGTGATGTCAATTTAGAAAATAAATTACTACATATTAATAGAATTGTAAAGGCTAATACTAAAGCGATAAAAATTTTTAAAAAGATTGAACCTCTTTTTGAAGGATTAATTGAACAGAATATTTATACCGAAGATTTAAAGCTTTCAGTTTACTATAGTAAAGTAGAAGATTTCTTGTTGCAGGTGCCTGATGGGGAATGGGATAAAGACTCAGGTACAAGGTTTTTATCAGATTTATTATCATTGCTCACTAGAATAAGGCATTTATATGATCATGTTATTTTTAAAGATTTAAGAGCTGACTTAACTGAGAATATAAATTATGTTGTAGATTTATTACTAAAAAGAAATGTCGTAGTTCTGCCAGAAAATATGAATACAGAAGAAATTGAATGGGAATCAAAAAATTTCAGCTATTGCTGTAGTTTAAAGCCAAAAGGTTATTTAATTAGTATTAAAGCTTATACATTAAAAATTGGCGAAAAACTTCTTTGTCCAGGCGAGGTCGTTATTTCATGTGGTTATAAAAGTCAAATTTATGATTTTCTTAAAAATTTAGAATATGTGTTATTAAAAAATAGAGATAAATTTTATTCAGAATATTGGAATAATAATTTAAAGAAATTTAAAACATGGTGTGATCTTATTGCCGATGACAAGAAGTTTGAAAAAGAAGAGAACTATAAATATTTAAGATATGCAATACAAGTATTTTACAACATAGATCTTTCTGAGGTAAAAAAGTATTTAGAAAAAGCGGAACTCCTTCTTGATAAAATTGGAATTAAAATAATAAATATAGAAATTAATATAATTTTAAAAAGTTTAAATTTAGACGAAGATAGTGTCGAAATTAAAGAAGTCGAATCAAATGAAAGAAAGGGGATGGTTATAAAGTTAGTTTCCCCAGGATTTGCACAGGAAGATGGTTCCATATTACAAAAAGCGATTGTGCAGGTTTCTAAAGGTCGTTTGATCGAGTCTTAATGCTTAAAGAAATATAGCTTTCAATTATCTAGATTTAATTTTATTTTAGCTAGAAAACTTAATATATTAGATTCATCAATTCCAGTACATGTAATAATATTTTCGTCTGACTCAACATTTTTCCCGGTAAAGTTTGACTTTAATTTTATTAATTGATTTGAAATTACCTCAGATGAAGTGACTTTAATTTTTAGAAATGAGTCACCCGCATTTATTATGAAAATGGTGGCATTGCCTATTGCGCAAATAGTTTTGCTGTTTTCTCCCATTTTATTTATCTTATCTTTCAAAATAATAGGTGTGTTCATATTAATTAATTTATCATCATCTAAAATTATCATTGCGTCTAGAGAGTTTTTTTCTAATTCAGATATTTTTTTATGTGCATCAATTATATAATCAAAATCTCCTCGTTTTTTTGATTTTATTTCAATTTGAGACCCATCTTTACTGTAGACAAATATGTCGGCACCTAAACTGATTAATGTTCTGTGAATAATTTTATAAAACTTTGGACTTTGGTTTAATATGATTAATCCAATCTTTTTATTTATTAATTTATAATTTGGTTTTATAACAGTGTTGAACTTTATTTTACCTCTGATAATTTCCAACTTAATAAATTTACTTTTTTTAATTAATCCTTTATTCATTTCTACTTCAAATTCATTTACACTATTTATTGGAATATCATTTATTTTTGAAATTAAATCTGGTAAATAAGATTGGAATATACCAGCATAACTCGCAGGAGTATTTGTTTGAGATTTTGAAACAATGACACCTGAATTTTTAATGTAATACATATATTTAGATAATGTAACAACTGGCAATACGCCTATCCCCAATTCATTGTATGTCATTTCATTTATTTCACCTAATTGTTTCCCTGAGGATATGGCTGGTTGATCCTCTTCCATTATTGCCTTGATATTAATTTCAATTAATTTATTATTTTTATTTCTTTTAATCAATAAATTTAGTTCAGATCCAATCTCTTGGGTTGTCATTTCCCATTCAAATTTTAATAAATCTGCTATGGTTTTTACTTTTACATCATCACCATTTTTTTTCATAATAATATCGGCTGTTCTTAGACCTGCTTTAAAAGCTTTGGAATTACTTTCGACATGAACAACTAAAACGCCATGTGGTACACCTAACGTTTTACTCAATTCTTCATAAATATTTTGAGTAAAGAAAAAAGGGATTATTGCTCTTTTGAAATAACCGAATTTCAAAAAATGTTCTTTTAGTGTAATCGCCACATTTATTGGTATCGTAAATCCTAATAATTGTCCACCACCTTTATAAGTATTTATGCCAATTACTTCTCCAGCATCATTAAATAAAGGTCCACCGCTATTGCCTGGGTTAATTGCTGCATCAGTTTGCAATACAGTTGTGAAAGTATTAATGACCCTTTCTTTATTGGAAATAATTCCAGATGTTAGTGTTCTTTTGTGACCTACAGGCATTCCAAGTGCATAGCATTTTTGACCGGTTTGGACTTTTGAAGAATTTGCTAATGTAACAGGTATCAACTTTTTATTTGGTATTATTTTTAATAAGGCAATATCTGGATCCATACAATGTCCTATTACTTTTGCTTGGTATTTTGTCTCATCATTTAATATAACTGTAATTTTTTTAGAATACCGAAGAGGACTTTCTTTGGTGCCATCAGAGATAACATGTCCATTGGTTAAAATGTAACCATCTTCTGTGATAATAAACCCGCTTCCACCTGATCTTTCAATTTGAATGGCAACAACTGATGGGTCAACTTTTTTGAATAAGGCTGTTCCTTTTGTGGATTCATCTGCCCATAAATTTTGTAAACTACAAAATATCAATATAATTAAAAAATTTCTCATGAGAATTATTTATTCCTTTGCTAGATTTAAATTTAAGGCAACAAAATTTGTAGAAATACCTCTTAATATTTTAATTAAAATTACCTTTTTATTCTTTTTTTTAATGGCTTTTAAAGCTACTTTGAAATCCTTCATGGTTTCTATTTTTTGATTATCAATATTTAAAATAATATCCATTCTATTTAAAAGGGTCGAGCCAAAATCGGAACTTGTAGCAGCTGGACTACCTGGCTCTATTTTTTTAATATAGAGTCCTGTTTTATTAAATAATTCATACGAGTAATAATCAACAGGGCGAATCTCGGCAATGGTTAAACCTAAAGAATCTGTTTTTAATTCGACTGGTTCTGGCTTTTTAATAAATTTTAAAATTAATTTTTTATTTTTCCCGTTTCGTAAAACAGTGAAAGAAATCATGTTTCCTATTTCTGGATCAAATAATTTCATAAAGTGTTTTTCAACATTATAATTATACCCTTGTAATGGAATTTCATCGACAGCTATAATTAGGTCATTGTCTTTTAAACCACCTTTTTGAGCCGGTGAATTTTGAAATACTTTTGTTACCAAAATACTACTTTTTGGTAGATCCATGTAATCTGCATAATTTTTATTGATCGTTTTTCTCATAAACCCAAGATATGGTTTACCATCTTTTTTTAATTTGGTTTTCTCTTTGTTCATTTGTTTTGAAATCATTTTCGAAATTTTTTTTCTTAAGTCGTATATTGCCAAAATTCCTCTTTTTCTACTATCGTTTGTAATACCTACTAATTTACCATTTAAATTTAAAATGGTCGAGCCGGGTAGAAATCCGTTAAATATATTTATATCACTTGTAAGCATTTCATCAATTTTCAAAAATTTATATCCCATGAACATCCCAATATCTATGAGTGGTCTGAAAAGGTTTTCATCGCCAGAATTCGATTGAATAAAAATTGGTTCGCCAGCATTTTTAATTGGGGTTTTTGAAAATTCGATTTGTTTTATTATTTCATTTGATTTAACTTTAATTAGTGCCATTTTTATTTGTTTATTAATTTGAACCATCTTACCCGTGTGTTCTATTTCATTAATCCAGATTTGGATATTTCTTATGTCATCTTTTTTATAAGAAAAAGGAATTAGAATTAATCCGCTTTTATCAACAATGATGCCATTATATTTAAGTTGATATGTTTTCTTTCGAAAATCTAATTTTAAATTTACGAACACTGTTTTGTGTTTCAATTTTTTTGTGATATTTTTGATTGCAGAAACAGAATCCTTGATTTTTTTACTTTTAGAATAGATAAAATTATTTGAAAGGATCAATAATAAAAGTAAGCCAACTAGTTTAATATATTTCATTTTTACTCCATTCGCTTGCAATAGTATAGGCATATTTAAGAATGACAAAATTAACAAATTCATTTTTTAAAGCAATTGAATACTATCCTGAGAAATTATGTTTATAATACATAAATTAATATGTAGTTAATTGGAAATATATTTCAAAATCTCTAGAGATAATTAATGAAGAGTAATCCGAAAGTAATATTTTCTAAACTAGAGTCATATGACTTAGACCTAGTCTTAGCTCATTTAGAAAAGATGTTTGATGCTCTTGGAGGACTAGATAAATTTGTTTCTTCTGGTGATAAAGTTTTATTAAAACCAAATTTGGTTTTAAAATCTACCAGAGAAAAATGTGCTTTAACCGATCCTTGTATCATTGAAGCTGTGATTAAATTATTGAAAAAAATTCCCGTTGAAATATTTCTGGGTGATTCACCTGCTTTTGGATCTTCTTTGTCAGTTGCAAAATGTAATGGAATAAAGCAGATTTGTGACCGATATGGCGTGAAGATTATTTCATTCAAAAATAATAAAAAAGTTTTTAGTGAAGAACATTCCTTTCATTGGTCAGTGAGTGATACATTGAGTAATTTTGATAAAATCATTAATTTACCTAAATTAAAAGGTCACCAACAATTATATTACACAGGTGCGGTTAAAAATTTATTTGGTTGTATTGCAGGTAAGAAAAAGTTCTTTCACCATATGATTGAGGGAGATGCCGATTATCGTTTTGGAAAAATGTTAATTGAAATTGCTTCATTAGTTAACCCAGTTTTAAATATTATGGATGGCATTTGGGCAATGGCAGGTAATGGGCCATTGAAAGGAGAGCCAGTAAATGTTGGGTTATTAGGAATATCGACGTCACCTCTGCTATTAGATCTAGCTGTTTGTCAGGAATTGAGCGCTGATTTTGATGAATTAGACATTTATCAAGCAGCCAAAAGAATTTATAAAGAAAAAGATTTTTTATTGCCAAATATCCAATGGTTAACTGAAAGAGCCAATTTTGAGAAATTTTATTTTCCGGAATCGAAAATTCCGATCAGATTTTCAATTAAACATGCTCTTAAAAGTACTTTCAATTCTCTACATAAATAATCATGCCAGGGTAGTTTCATATTGCAAATAAAGAGGTGGTATTTTGGGTTTATTTCATTTAACAGGCTTCCGTTACAGTGTATACTGCGCATTTGGTAAGAAATATTGAAAAATATATTAAAAATTTAAATATTTTTTCAAATATGTCATTGCTTAGCGTCATTAGGTTAAATAGCAATAGGATGAAGCAACTTTCAAATCAGGAGTAATAATATGAAATATTTAATTGGTTTATTGATATTGAGCCTATTAAGTTTTAATGTGGTTAATGCACAATCTTTGGGAAATGATGATCAATCAGCTGCAGCAGAAGATGCGGAATTAAATAATGAATCATTTCCAATTCTTAAAATTGTACCATATCAATGGGTTGAGTTAACCGAACCAGCAAAAGAATCAAAAATTTTTAGCCCAGACTTAAGATTTAACGGATATAATTCTTTAGACGAAGGTGCAGAAAAGATAGATTTTGGTTTTGAATTTAAGTATTTTGGAGAAACGTATAGGAGTGGTTACGTCACCATCAACGGATTTCTTGCATTTGGTAATCAGGGAGGAGGGGCAGGTTTTATTCCTGGAAATAATAATAGTGCCGGTACAGTAGTTAACACACCTAGCGATTTGATAGGGCCAAATTCATATGGTCCCGGCAAAATTCCATCAGCTAGACCACCTAATAATGTGATAGCGCCTTTTTGGGCTGATTTAGATTTTAGTGCGTCCGGTGGTGGTTATATTTATTATAGAACGTTTAAACCTGAGAAACAAGATAAGTCATTTGATCATTTTATCGTTGAGTGGGATTCAGCAGGTTTTTGGCTTTCAAATGGAGTTCTTATAACTTTTCAGCTCGTACTTTTTCCTGAAGGTGGAATTATGTTTCAATATAAGGAGTTTTCTTTGGATGATTTTTTTAAAGCTGAATTACTTTTTTATCAAGAATCTGATTTTGTAACAGAAGACGGTATAGTCCTTTCGGAATTAACGGAATATGAACTTATAAAATTAAGGTGGGGTGTGACAATTGGTTATGAAGATGCTGGAGGGAGAAGAGGTACTGCATGGGCCTTTTCTGTTCAAACTGGAATGAGTTTAGGTAATGAACTAATACCCGATTGGGTTGTTGGTGCAAATTCTGATCAATTTTTAGATCGTCTTGATGGTAGAGACAGAAGAAACAATGCTGTTACAAGTGATGGTGGTGGTGGTGGTTGTTTTATTGCTAAACGCCAAACTAGAGAAGATAGATAGAATATAGAGGGCTTGAAAAAGTCCTTTATTACCTAAATGGTTGATTGTGGATCGATATCTATAAAATATCTTATGTGTTTGCTTGTACTTATTGATTTTTCAACTAATTCTAATAGTTTCTTTCTTTGTCCATTTGAATTACATTTAAATAGAAACTGTATTCGATAATCATTTTCTAATTTTTCAATTCCAGCAGGAGCTGGTCCTAAACAAATTTGTTTCATATCAAGTGCAACTTTTTTAAATGATGAGGATAAGTGATTTGTGTAGGAAATTAATATTCTTTCGTTTCTACTTCTAAATAAAATTTTTGCTAATTTACAGTAAGGTGGGTAGCTAAGCTTTTTCCTGTTTTCAAGTTCTTTAATGGCAAATGTTTTGTAATTATTCATGATTGCATGTTCGATAACATAGTGCTCAGGATTATATGTTTGAATGACGACCTTTCCTAAATCTTTAGATCTACCAGCACGCCCTGCTACCTGGCACAGAAGTTGGTAAGCTTTTTCAGCCATTCTAAAATCTAAAAATGCCAAGGATGAATCAATCTGTAGAATTCCAACTAATGTAACTTTTGGAAAATCTAGGCCTTTTGCTATCATTTGTGTGCCAATTAAAATATCATATTTGTGTTTTTTAAAATCATTATAAGCTTTTTCATGTTTTTTGCTCGTGGTCATAGTTTTGCCATCCATTCTCAAAATACGAGCATTTGGTAAGAGTAGCCTTAATACTTGTTCTACTCTTTCAGTTCCAAAGCCTTTAAAAATAATATTTTCTGATTTGCAAGTTGGACAATTTTTTGGAATATAAATAGAATAACCACAATAATTACATGAAGCCTTATTTTGTGATTTATATATTGTAAGGCCAATATCGCATGATTTGCATTTAATAGTTTCTCCGCATTTTTTACAACTTAAATGAGGAAAATACCCTTTTCTGTTCAGAAAAATAATGCTTTGTTGTAATCTCTTAATGTTGGCTTTTATTTCTTGTAATAAGTAGTCTGAGAAAATTTCAAATTTTTTATTTGATGTGACTTCATCTTTTAAATTTATTATGTGGAATGTAGGTAGTCTGCTTATGCCAACACGTTTTTTTAGGTTGATAATGGTATTCTTTTTATTCAATGAATTTAAGTAACTTTCTAGCGATGGCGTTGCTGATCCTAGAATTACGGTGGCGTCATTATTTTTTGCCCTCAATATCGAAATGTCTCTTGCATTGTACCTTGGTGCTCTATCTTGTTTGTAGCTTGTTTCATGTTCTTCATCTACAATGATAACTCCAATATTATTTAATGGAGCAAAAATAGCGGACCGAGCTCCTATAACTACATCAACGTTACCAGCACAAATTTTTCTCCATTCTAGAAAACGTTGCTTGTCAGTTAGGTTGCTGTGCATAATAGCTACATTATTAAATCTATTTTTGAATGTAGCAACTGTTTGTGGCGTTAATGCAATTTCAGGAACAAGCATTATAGCCTGTTTGCCAAGTTCAATTGCTTTTTGAATTATTTCTAAATATACTTCAGTCTTGCCACTTCCTGTAATTCCTAAAAGCAGATAAGAATGAAATTGAAATTTTATTAAACTTTTTGAGATAATGTTAACGGCATTCGACTGTTCATCTGTTAATTGTGGTTTAATAATGTTTTGTGAAAGGTAACTATGAGATGAACGTTCTATTTCATTATTATTTTCTTTGATATGCTCTAAATTTAGAATATTTTTTTTAATTAAAGTGTTGATTATTGATGAAGAAAAAGTGTTCTCTCCTATTAATTGATGGATTGGAATGGGTTCTTTTTGAACTTTTAAGAAAGATATAATTTCTTGTTGCTTCAGTGTGACTTTGTAATCAGTACAATTATTGTTTGTTGAAACTGATTTGACAAGTTTAATTACCCTATTTCTCAATACTGCAGGTGTCGAGGCAAACAATGCTTCTCCCCAGCTACAAAAGTAATAATTTGATATCCATTTAGATAGGAGTAATAATTCCTCTGGAACAATTATCTCAAGATTTATAATTTCCTCTATTTGTCGGATTTTAGATTCATCAAAGTCAACTTTTGAGCTAAATCCTACAACACATCCTATTTTCTTTTTATTACGAAATGGTACTTTTACAAAATGACCTAATTGAAGATTTTCTTTTAAATCATTTGGGATTGAATAAAAGAAATTTGTCTTTAGGGGAGAGTCAATAATTATATTTGCAAATAACGCCAAAAAAAATCTCTTATTTCATAAAGTATTGAACTTAATAATCAAAGACTCTGCCAATTAAATCTTGATTCTCAATTGAATTTCTCTAATATACCCCGTCAATTTTTATTTTCAAATGGGTCTTTTCTTTTGGTGAAATCAATTGGAAGATTATAAACTAATTATAGTAAAAAACGCCAAATCGAATGATATAAAAGGCGCAAAAGTTCTTTCTAAATTATTAGGTTTTGCTCCTCAAAAGTGTATGGGAATTATTAAAATGATGCCTGTCACTTTGTTTGAAGCAAAAAATTTTGCAATTGCAAAAAAGTTAAAAAATTTAATGGCTCCTTTAGAGAGTTGTGGGTTCGCATTATTAATTACTTTGGATTCAGGAAACATCTCAAAAATAAATTGGCCTGATGGGATGAAATTAGTAGGAACACTATTGTCAAAAATTAAAGAATCTGTTCCTGAACATGCAAACTTAATTAATCATTGTCCATCTTGCGGTGATGAAATCAGGTATCATATAAATTTAAGAATTGAACATGAACAGCATAAATTACCTTTAGACATTTTTGACTCTCAAAAAACAACTATTCCTATTCTAGAATCTGAAGAAAATTTGATTGAACCTGAAGAAATTATGGAAGATGAAGAAATTGAAGATTTAGTTGAAATGGAAGAGATTACCAATAATGAGGTAAATGAAAATCCTCAAGTTGATAATGAAGAATCTAGTGAATTTGCCGAAGTTATTTCACAAGATAATATTTCTATAGACGAGTTTGAGGAATTAGAAGGCGGAATTGAGCTTCAAAGTGCAGAAGCTGATGATACTAATGGTGAAAACATTAAAAATGATAATAATTTAAATCAAGAAATGGATTCATATGGAGAGTTTGGCCAAGAATTTGATGATGAGAATTATAGTCTTGGTGATGATTTTGGCGTGGATGAGGAAGATTATTATAATATTGAGCTTTGCGGCGTTGCAAAAAGGCGTGAGAAATTACAAATATATAAAATATTAAATTCCTTACTGGATTTAAACGAGGATGAAGCGAAAATAAGGGTTCAAGGAAAAGGTAGCGTTTTGATATCCGAAATTTCTTTAGATGATGCTAGATATTTTAAAGAAGCTTTTGATAAAAAAAATATAAATGTAAAAATAACAAATTAATTGAATAGATTAGGAGATGAAATGAAAGAAGATTTTTCAGATTGGACTTTAGGCGAAGTGATAGATAGAATGATTAGAATACGCACTTCTGAAAGACAAACAGTTGATGCGCAAAAGGAATATACTGAACTGGTAAAGAGATTGGATAAGGTAGAAGAGATGATAAAGAATTTTGTTGCATCTCAAATTCAAGAATAATTTATATTATTTCTGTTGTATCGTTTTTTTTAATTACTATTAATATTTCTGATTATTTGTAACTCATACAAATAGTGATTCGTAGATTTGCTAAATATTACTATTAATTTATTTCCGTTAAATTATTTTTGATAGAGATAGGTAGTAGATGCTATTTTTGTACCATCTATTTGTATGGGACGTTTCTTTTTTGAAAATTTATTAAAATAATTTGAAAGTAAGTGGTTTTTAAAAAACAGATTTGTTGAGTTAATCACTTGATCTAAGATTAGCAAATGCACAATCAATTTAATTTGTTCGCTGTTAGTTGTTCTGTAATAGTGTAATTGCTTAATATAGGCCTTTTCTGGAATTTGCACAAAAGATTTGATTACGTTATTCCAATTTGGGGCTTCTCTATTAATAATTGTGTTTACGAAATAATGTCTTGTCTTATAAACTTTTACACACGCTTTTAAATAATCTAAATTGTCAATTGATAATCCGGCGACAAGTTTAATAGCTTTAGGAATATATTGAGTGTCAATATAATCTTTAGTAATCATCTCAATAGCGATGTAAACCCTATGGCTTCCTGTTTGTTTACTATCAATAATAAACTCTGATATGCCAATAAACTTTTTATAGGATTTTAAAAATTTCAAGAAGGAAGAAATATCATCATATTTGCAATTGATATCCATTTTAAATTTTTGAATAGAAAGTGAAATTAGTTTTTGTTGTGGGTTTGAAACAAAAAAACTGTTGACTTCAATGTCTAGTAGTTTGCACTTTTCTTTTATGTCTCTTTTTAATCCGTCTATTTCTGACACATGAAAAACTTTTTTAATTGTTTTGTTGTCTAATTTTTGATAAAACTTTATTTGTTTTTTTAAAGTACTTTCAGATGTATTTTTGTTTGTCGAACAACTTGTCAAAAGAAGCATGATTAATAAAACAATTTTCAATTTGGATATATTTTTGATATTCACTAGTTCTTCTCTATAAATTAATTATTTTCTTTTTGCAAATTCAATAATTATTCAATCATAAAATATTTTTGATTATCTGGAAGTATTCTTTTGTAAAAGCTTTAAATTTACTATAACGTCGTATACTTCACCTTCACTATATGTAATTAAATAAACTATATTTTGGGTATGTGTAGCATATGAAAAAAATCTATTTTATCATGTTTTTTTTAATCTTTAACCTGAATGGCATTATCAAAAGTGACGATTTTATTTTTGGGAAGATAGAGCAAAAGCTAGATCGAAATAAGATTAATGACGTAAAACTATCTAAAGTGTTGTTGTCCCCTGGATTATTTAAAAATTCGATTATCAGGTTTGAAGCGAAATTTATTAGACCTGGGAAAATTAGTAGAGTTTTTCATACTAAATACAATCTTTCTGAATATTTAAATTTTTCCGTTTGGCCAGATGAAGTGAAATTATGGAAGAAAAATGGATTGAAAAACTTTCTTCCTTTAGCTTTTGTGAAAAAAACGTCACCAAAAGCAACTGTGATTGGTAAGTTAAAGAAATATCAACGAATTCGAATTACGGGTTTAGTTTCAAATGATTATCAAAATAATGCTTGGGTTGAAGTTTTATCCATCAAAGTACTTGAAAAAAAATCTTTAAGCGAGGATGCTCTTTACCATATAAGATTGGGTGACAAATACCATTATGGTGACAAACCTGCTAGTAAATTTGTTGATTTAAACGTTGCCGAAGATGGGAACAAAAATATAGGTGTTTCGCTGCTAAGAGCAGAAATAGAATATAAAAAGTCACTTTCTTATAATTTAGGTAAAGTAGAAAAAGCAGCAGTATATGAACTATTAGGTGAGGTCCAGTTGAAACAAGGACGGGTTGATGATGCGATTTTAACATTAACAGAAACCTTGAAAATTAATGAAAAATCTGGTAATGGCAATTACTTAATGGCAAGAGCTTACATTAAGAAAAAAGACTTAGACCAAGCTAAAATTTTTGGTGGAAGGGCATTAGAACTAATGTCCAAAAACAAAAAAGTGCTTTTATGTAATGCCGAAATTTTAATAGGTTTGAAGAAATATGATTTAGCAAAACATTACTGCATAAATGCGTTAAGATTAGATAGTGAAGACATTAACATTTATAGTAATTTAGGTGTGATTTATGATCATTTGGGTGAGTATGACGTTTCCAAAGAAATGTACAAAAGAGCGATACATTTAACAGGAGGAACGGATAAATTTGACCTACATAAGAATATGGCTCATGAGTTATTAAAAATTGGCTTGATTGACAAGACGGAAAAAAATAAAGCTTTGGAAGAAGCCAATAGAGAACTTGATGCATCTATTCATCAAATTTATGATAAAGATCCAGAATCATTTTTCATTTGGGGTCGAGTTCTTGAAGAATGGATTGATCATCAGAATCACTTTGAATCTGCAGTTGAAAAATTTAGCAAAGCCATTAATTTAAAAAGTGATTATTACGATGCATATATTCGCAAAGCCGATATCTTAAGTAAGCATTTAAATAAATCTGAAGAGTCAATGGATTCCTATGAGAAAGCATCGTCATTAAAGCCAAAAGAACTTTATCCATTACAGGCTGTTGAGGGTATTTATCGAAAAGCTAAGAAATTCAAAAAGACTGTTTCAGTTAATGAACGAATTATTCTTATTGATGATAAAAACTTTGAAGCATATTTTTTATTAGGTTTAGATAATCACAAGCATTTAAAGGATCAAGAAAAATCCGCCGAATGGTTTATAAAAGCGAGAAGTGTAAATCCAAGTGATAAATTAATTGATTTTTATGTTGGAGAAACTCAATACTTAATTGGTAAGAAATCTGAGGCAATTAAATCATTACTTTTGGCAGAGAAAAAAATGAAAGGTGACGATCGGGTATGTTATTTTTTAGCTAAAGCTTATGTAGATTTAGGACAATCTAAAAATGCGATTACATACCTTAAAAAATATAATGAAATGGATTCAAAAAATATTGAAACTAGAGTATTACTAGTAAATGAATATTTGAAAAATCAAAAAACTTTTGCTAATGCGCTAGGATTGTCAAAAACAACACTTGATATGGCAATTAAGAGTAATAATTTAGTTGGTCAGTCGAGAGATAATTATGGCTGGTCCCTAGTGAAAGCTAGACAAACTCAAAAAGCAATGTCAGTACTAGAAAAATCCACTAAAGAGCTTAAAACAGATTTAGGCTGGTATCACTTGGCATTTGTTTATGTTGATCAAGATTTATTTGATGAAGCTGATAATTTAATTAAAAAACTTAAGTCTAAAAATATTAATAAAAAATTAATGAATATGGTTTCGCGATTAGAAAATATTTTAAGCCGTAAAAAAGATCGTATGAAAAGTAATAAGAAAAAAGATGCTGAGAAAAAAGCAAAGATTGAATCAGAAAATGCTAAAAAATTAAAAATTGATGTAGATAAAAAGAAAAGAGAGAAAGCAAGTAAAGATAAAGAAGCTGCACGTGCTCTTGAAAAGCAAATTGAAAAAGATAAATCAAAACAAAAACAAAATAAAAAAGTTTTAGCTAAACAAAAAAAAGAAGAGGAAGCTCAAAATAAAAAAGCAAAACGTGAAAAGGAAATAAAAGATAAAGAAGCTAAAAAATTAGCAAAAAAGAAGGATAAAGAAGCAGCCGAATATAGAGCTAAAATGGATTCAGAAAATGCCAAAAAATTAAAAGTTGAAAAAGATAAAAGGAAAAGTGAAAAG
Organism: Planctomycetota bacterium; assembly: GCA_002746535.1. Lineage (GTDB taxonomy): Bacteria > Planctomycetota. The sequence continues at coordinate 3,114 of NVWA01000015.1, read as the reverse complement.
GCACTCAAAGACAAAGTGAATGCCAAAGCTCTTGAAAAACAAAAAGAAATTAACGATGCTAAAAATGAAGAGAATGAAAAATCATTGGTAAGGCAAAAAAAGGAAGAGCAAGCTAAAAAGAAAAAAACTAAGCGTGAAAAAGAGTCAAAGGATAAAGAATTAAAGAAACTCGCAAAAAAGAAAACCAAAGATGATAAATTGAACGCAGAAATAAAAAAGAAAGAAATAAAAGAGGCTGAGAAAAAAGCCAAAGATGATCGAAAAAGAGAATTAGCAAGAAAGAAAAAAGAACAAGAAGCTGAGGCCGAGAAAAAAATGTTGGCTATGGAAGCTAAAAAAAATACTGCCAAAATTGCTGAGAAAGAAAAAAAGAAAAGAGAAAAAGAAAATATTGAGAAGATTGAGCTTGAAAAGAAAAAAGCTGAAGTAGTAGAAAAAAAGAGAAAAAAAATAGCTAAGGAAAACGCAAAAAAAGAAAAAGATGCTAAACGAAAAGAAGCGAAATTGAAAAAAGCTCAAGAAAAACAAGCAAAAAAAGAACAGAAAGAAGCTCGAAAGAATGCTGAAAAAGCTGCAAAGAAAAGAGAAGAAACTCTCAAAGAAATCGAGAAGATGAAAAAGAAAAGAGAAAAAGACGCAAATAAAAGTAATTGAATTAATCGCTAAGAATTTCTCATGACTGCCGATAAAATATCTGAAGACCCAATTTACTTTTCCTGTTTGGATGAAGTCAATATATTTAAAATTGATGGCAGGGGTTCTATGAACAACGTTCATCTATTCGTATCAATGTGTGATGAGATTATTAAATTCGGTAAAAAGAGAATTGTTGTAGATTTTGGTAATTGCATTGGTTTAGATAGTACTTTCATGGGTTCGTTGGTTGAAATTGATGACAAATTACATGCTATTGATGGTGAATTAATATTAATTCAAGTTAGTGATAAAGTTAAAGTTGTATTAAATCTCCTCGGTGTATTAGAAATAGTGAAAATTACAAATGATTTGAAATTACCCGATAATTTGAAATTTGAGAAAATTAATAATTTTCAAATAACTGATATGGAACGAATAAAATTAATTCATAGTGCCCATAAAAAACTTGTTGAATCTAATCCGGAAAATATAGTTCAATTTGGCGATTTCTTAACGGCATTAGAATCTGAATTAAATGACATGTAGCTCGAAAATGCTATAAAAGTTTGCCTATTAATAATTTAATATTTGAAAATCTACTAAAATCGGATATAATTAACATAATGAATTTTAAAGGAATAATGAGGTTTTCACTATGACACATTATGGAATGGGAAACAACAAAATTAGAGAATGGTTAAGTAGAAAAGGTATTACAGCTAAGGAATTAGCCAGTGGTATTAATATTTCACCTAGTTATTTATCTTTAATTTTGAATGGGAAAAGACAAGTTAAATTAGAACTTGCTCAGGAAATATGTTCTGTCTTGGGGATTTCATTAATTGATGCTTTCCCACCAAAATATGATGGAAATAAAATACAAAAATCTAGAGTCCTTTTGATTACAAGTGATGTTACGCTAGCAAATAGAATCGATAGTGGGAATAATATTCCTGATTTGGATATAAAGACTGCTGACACTGAATTTACTGCTGGCTTGAATCTAGGGTTGCATAATCCTCAATATTTATTCTTCGATATGAGAATTTTAGGTGTGAATGTAGAAAATATTATTAAGCAAGTAAGAAATACTAATGCATTGTCTCTTCCCAAATTAGTTTGTTTATATGAAAATGAAGCTGATTGTGCTAAACCTTCTTTCCAAGGATCAATCTTGGTAAGTCTTTTTCAAATGGAAAAACTAGCAACTTTCCTTAATGTTGGATCGCCAGAAGAGACAGCTCCAGTTCAAAATACCACAAATGAAAGTGTTGCTCCGGCTCCTATAGCACCACCGGTTTCAGCTCCACCACCAGTTCCACCAGCGCCTAAACCAAATAATAATCCATTGGGAGGTGGGGGAGGAATTTCTCATCCAAATTATTAATTTTAATCGTCATAAGTAGCATAAATTAAGCAATTATATCCTCTAGACTCCTAGCATTTTCTTATAAATAATAACAAACCAAATTATATTTATTAAAAAAATTATAATTATCATAATAGAATATTTTGCAGAGATATAAATAACCTTCTTTATTTTTACTGCAGGAGTATGGTTTTTGTTTTTATAATAATGTAAATTCGAAGTCATGGCAAAAATAAACCCAATCCATATTAGCAAACTTAATTCTAATGATGGATTCATTATTAATCCATATATAATAATTTGAGTAATTAGAACTATTGGCATTTGAGCAAATACTTTTTCTGAAAAACAATCTGCTTCATAAATTATTTTGATCATAATAAAGAATGCTCGTAATATTATCAGAACTAACAGTAAGGCAAAAATTAATCCATAATTAGAAAAGAACTGATTTAAGTGAATTAATTTGGAATTAACATCAAGCGCTGGTTCAAAGCCTATCAATTTTATCAGTGGCATATTGTCTAAGAATTTTAATTGAAAAATTATTTTATTAGCAACTAAACAAGATGCGATTAATAAAGATTGAACTATAAATGAATATTTTAATTGTGAAGAGTGAAATAATCGGCTATCTGTTTTAGAATTAATGAATATTGTTGTTGAATAAAAAAGACACACCGCAAAAAGTAATAGAAGGTTACTTTCCTTCGAAATTTGAAATATAATCCCTGAACTTAATAATGTATACCACCAAAGCAATTGTGTGTTTTTTTGATTATAAATAATTTTTAATAAACATAATGGCAAAGTTAAATAAAAAGAAATTAATAGACATTCATTGGGTATATTTACTATGGAAAACTCTATAGCAACCGAAAGGAAGGCCATCGCATGGATAATAATATTAGCTAATACTATAAAGGATATCTCTTTGAAGGTGTTTAAGAGATTGAAGTGAATAAGCCCAGGAATTAAAATGATTAAACAGGTGATAATTGAATAGGAAGGTTGGGCAGAAAAAAATATATTAATAAAAAAGAATAATATTATTAATAAAAATATTTCATCAAAGGGTGATCGTTCAATAATTAATTTATTGAAAAAGA
>NVWA01000045.1 GCA_002746535.1 Planctomycetota bacterium | reverse complement strand
GAACCGGACGCTTACTACAATCCGATTTACGCATTAAACAAAAATTAACTTGTAACCCCCACTAAGCAACAAAGGTTGTCGCAAAGTGCCGGTTAGCTCTATCATTAGCCTATTAAAAATTTAAGAGCATATATATGAAAAAGGAAATCCCCTCACCTGTAATTGCAGTATTGTCTGAATATATTCCAATTTTGCAGACACATGCAACATTAGACAACCTCTTTATGTACGCAGGTGCACCCGGCGATCCACCAGAAGAATCAAAACCAGCAAAGACTCAGATCTGGTTAAGGCGTATCAATCAAGAATCCGATAACCCTTTAAATATTTTGGGTAAATTAATTGAGTGCTATATTGAATTACCACTGGAAAACGAAGAAAAAGATTTCTTTGGAGTAAACATACCAAATAAAAGAAAAGAGTTTAAAGATAAATTAGAATTGATTTTAAATCGCTGTAATCTTAATTATGTAAATGGTGGTTTTGTCTCTGACGGTGGCGCATCACCTAGCAAATCGCTTTCAGATTTAATAAAAACTCGTGATATACCAGCTATTGAATCTGAATTCAATAGATCATTAGAAAAGGTAAATACCGAACCAAGAGAAGCTGTTTCTGCAGCTTGCAATATCCTTGAATCGGTATTTAAAATTTATATTGATGATGAAGGTTTAACAAAACCTACAAAACAAGATCTTCAAAATGTGTGGAAGGTTGTAAGGGCTGATTTAGGCTTTAACCCAAAGTTAGTTCAAGACGATGATCTTAAGAAAGTATTATCAGGCATATTTTCAATTGTTGACGGCATTGGTGCCTTTCGCACACATGCTAGTTCGGCACATGGTGAAGGGCGTAAGCTGTATAACCTTAAACCTCGTCATGCCCGTTTGGCCATTCATTCCGCACATACATTAGTGATGTTTATTCTTGAGACCTGGGATGATAAACGCAGTTAGGCTAACCAAACGATGCAGTCGGACACTTTTTAGCCATCCTTTTTACGCAACAAAATAAAATTGATCATCAGTTCGCACTACGCAGGTAAGTCGCCTAAAAAGTGCCGCTGATCTAATCGTTAGTTTTAAATATTCTCTGTGAGGTCTATTATGGCTAAAAATTTCAAAGCAATAAGCAAGTCGCTAAAAGGTATTACAGATTCAAATCTCAGAAATCCGATAAAAGAATATACGATTAAATCTCAGATCAATACCTTAATGGAAAAAGTAAATTTAGAATGGGAACTGAAAAATTATGAAACATCGCTTAATTATTTAAAAGATTCTTGGAACTTATTACCAAGCCCCAAGACTGATTTTGACGATAGCTATCACATAGTTGAATTAATAATATCTCTTTATTTAGAAAATTTAAACTTACCCTTAGAGGCAAAAAATTGGGTAAAAATATTTTATGAGTGTGATACTGCACGAATTGATTCTGGCGAAAGACATTTTGTTGATGGTAAAACTGAATACGCACTTGGTAATATAGAAAGTTCAATGATATTATTTTCAAAAGCCTATAAATTAAGTGAAGGTCGTTGTTTTATTGATGAAGACCCAAAATTTAAAACATTGTATTTTAAAAATAAAGGGGAAGAGCCTGTAAAAATCGATAATACAGAAATTGAAATATTATGGTGTAAATATAAGAATTGGCTTAAAAACTCGAATCCAGATTGGGTAAATTTACTTAATTCAGGTGCATCAGCTGACGACCTAAAAGTGGTTGAAGATCAACTTAGCTTCCCACTACCTAATGACTACAAAGATTTTTTAAAAATTCATGATGGGCAACGTCAAGATAGCATTGGGCTTTTGTCTGAAAATATTATTTTTGGTATAATACCAGCATTAGGCTGTTGGGAGAGCATGAAACATATGTATGATGGTGGCCAATTTAATAATGACCTAGATTCTGAACCAAAGGGCGCTATTCAATATAAACTATGGAATGTTAGATGGTTCCCAATTTCAAATGATAATGGTAATCTGGTATGTATTGATCTAGATCCAGGACCTAATGGTAAAGTCGGCCAGATTATCGATTTTGACAATTCATCTGTTCATAGAGTGGTTTTAGCAGATAGTTTTCTAGAATACTTTCAAGAGTATATTGATGATATTATTAATAAAAAATATATCTATTCGGATGAGTATGGCGCATTAATGCACAAGGATAATCTCTAGTAACGGCAAAACTAACCAAACGATGCAACGGACACTTTTAAGTCATCACCTGTACGCAACAAAACAAAATAAATAATCAGTCTACTCTACGCAGGAAGGTCCTCGTAAAGTGCCACTGATTTCGATCGTTACATTTTGAACCTTAAACATGACTTTAGCTAAAATAATTCAACCAGGTTTTTCAACTGCCGATGCGGAATACCCAGAAATCATAATCGAGAGCAACGGTATTGTTCTCAAATTTGTTGATTGGCAAGAGAACAAAGTCGAAATACTATTTGCAGAAGCCGTTGCTTATAAATGGCAAACGATTGAAACCCTAATTGAAGGGGAAGCTGATGATTGCAGTCATATCATCGAAGACTCAGAGTGGGTTAATGAGCATATCAATCAAGACATCATCGGGCCTAATGATAATTACATACATTATAAATTAAATTTTAATTCAACAGGTCAATTCGAAGTTATATCTGCGAACCTAGTAGTCAAAACGTAAACAAGTCAATGCAGTGGACACTTTCAAGTCATCCCCTTTAAGTAACAAACAAAACTAATCAGTAACCCCACTACGCAACAATGGTTGTCGCAAAGTGCCTGTTAGCTCTATCATTAACTTTCACCAATTATAAATTAATAATACCTATGATCGAAACCGTTTTTGAAATCATTTTTGACGCAATACTTGGGTATATTTGTTACAACACCGGTTATGTCTTTTTGAAATGTATAACTTTAGGTAAATATCCAGAGGGTTACCATGTACATACCCCAATAGAAGATGGCAATCAATATGTTTCAATAACTGGAGGTGTTGTTATAGCATTATTAGTATTGTCTTATTTGATTATATTTTAATAATATTTAAATAGTATTTATGGGTTTGATTGCTTAGGGCTTTATTTATATCGGTCATCTGCATAATCTGAAAATTAACAACACGATACAGTCACACACTTTTTAATCTGCACTACGCAACAATGGTTGTCACAAAGTGCCGGTTATCTCTATCGTTAAATTGCACAWSAAATAAAAATAAAATTATAAGTATAGTTGGGCGTGGACATCAAACATAACACTCATACATTCGCTTGAACTTGCCAGTCATCTAGCATTTTATTGGCAAACATTTTAGTTTTTTAGATTTGAGTTATATTAGTTTTGGTTCTATAAGGCACTTTTGCCAGATTCATTTACTTATATTCCACTGCCTGAATATTTTTCTCGTTCTAGATTTTCTGCAGATTATGGTGARGAAAGTTTATTTCAATGTACAACCAAATAAATATAATGACACTAGATTACAATTTTACATCAACATGAGATGCATCTTAACTAACCTGTTAAAGGACCACATGAAATTATTCCGCTTCTATCTATTTTTTTACTGTACTGCCATGTCAGTTAGCGCATTAGAATTAAAAACGTATCCGGCGCCGAAAGGTGCCAAAATGAATACAGATTTCACAGTCACCGTGAATGGAAATCCCATAGATGTTTACAGGGCTGCTGTTCGCCGGACAGAAAAACGCTTCATATCCATGGCCTACTTCGATTTCTCTGGCGAAGTAACAGTTGAGATCACAGCAAAGGTTACTATCAAAAAACTTGCCATCCGACCATTACGGGCYGGCATCAAAGCCAAACGGAAAGAAAAAAGTTTTCGCTTTAAACTTAAAGAGCCTGGAAATTTCTCTATTGAAATAAACAATGAGCTAGATCGCTGGAATCTTTTACTATTCGCGAATCCCATTGAAATAAATATCCCCTCAAAAAAAGACCCAAAGGTTATTTATTTTGGACCGGGTCTGCATAAAATCGGCGATGGCACTGGTAATCCGGACAATCGCATTACCATCTCCAAACCCGGAACTACTGTATACATCGCTGGCGGTGCCGTTGTTCAAGGCGCGATTTTTGCAGATGGAGTCAAGAATATTACTATTCGTGGCCGGGGTATTCTGGAAGGTGTGTTAATGGAGCACGATCGAAAAAAGAAACGCTATCGCTGCATGGAATTTCGTAATGTCGCAGGCTTAAACATTGACGGTATTATCCTGCAGGACGCACCACACCATGGCTTGATGATGGTAAGTTGCAGTAAAATTGAAATATCTAATTTTCATAATGTCAGCTATAACAGCAACAGTGATGGCATCAACCCTATCTCCTGCCGTGATATGGTCATCCGAAATACATTTGTACGCACTGTAGACGATGGCATCGCCATTAAGAATGGGAAATTTGGCGCAAAGGGATCAACGGAAAATCTATTAATTGAGGATTGTGTCTTCTGGAATGATGATTGGGGCAATGGTATCGAAATTGGCTTTGAAACGACCAAGGGAGCTGTCATGAAAAATATCATTTTCCGAAGGGTGGATATCATACATTCCCGGTCAGCTAGCGGTGAAGCCATCACCATCCACAATGGTGATGCGGCGGATATTCATAATATCCTTTTTGAGGATGTCGTCATCGAAGACCTTAAAGGCTCAAATGGGGCAATTGAATTTTTTATTCAAAAAACCAAGTACAGCAAAGACAAAACACGTGGCAAGATTCGCAATATCCGTTTTGTCCGCGTCGCCTGGCCAAACCATAAACGCTCACGAATTGAAGGTTTTGACAAGTCGCACAAAATTTCAAACATCAGCTTTGAAGACTGCACCTCTAGCGGGAAGTCAATCAAGAATAAAGCTGATGCCCGTATAGACACAAACAAGTTTGTTGAGGGTCTCACATTCAAATAAATGGCCTTGCCAGAACTGCCAAATGTATATTGCTTATTAAACCTTTTTACGCAACAAAGTAAAATAAATCATCAGCCTACTCTACAGGATGGTTCTTGTGGGTGGAGCTGGTTTAATCTATAGTTTATAATATGACCCCTGATTTATTCATCTATTCCAAAGGTTACGAAAAGCTATTAACTGAAATTAGTGGACTTGATCAAACAATTTTAAAATTTAAACCAACTACATCATCTTGGTCTATTCACGAAATAATAGTTCACTTAGCAGATAGTGAGGCACAGAGCTATGTAAGATTCAGAACTATCATTGCAGACTCTAGTCCATTAATTGCAAACCATGATGAAAATGCATGGTCTGATAAACTTTTGAACGCAAACGCCTCGTTGGAGGACGCGCTCATGATGATTAAGCTTATTAGAAAAATTAATTATTTATTGCTTACAAGTCTATCATCTTCTACTTTTAACAAGACTGGGGTTCACAGTATTAGAGGCAATGAGTCATTATTCGAATTAGTTCAAATATATACACAACACATAGGCCAACATATTAAACAAATTCAACGTAATATTGAAGAATTCAAAAGTCGAAACTAACAACTCAATGAACTCGGACACTTTTAAACATCCGATTTACGCAATAAAATATAATACATCAGCACCCTACTAAGGCAACCTTAGCAACACTAGACTGCATCTTAAAGCTTAAAAAGGAATTCTAAAATGAAAAAAATGATTGTCTTGTTTCTACTACGTCCTACTTTATGTTTCGCATTTCATGGTTGGGTTAAACTTACACCAAAAACTATGAAGAAATCTAACTTCAATATTAGCATAGAGGTAATTGAGCAAACCGAAAAAGAAGGAAAAAAACCAATCAAGGTAACGGGTCACCTGTATAGAGTATCAATTAAATCTAAAAAAATTAATCTGACAAAATGCGACCTTTCAATTCTAATTAAAGACAGTAAAAGCTCTTATTTACACGTGCAACCTAAATGTTTTTTCAAGGAAAACGATTACCTATTATGCGATATAAATTTTTCCTCTGACTATCTTGATAAAACCTATATGCACATTAGAACTTTAAAACCATTTGCTTCTTTTACATATATAATAAAAATTAAAGATTTTATAAAAGAATCAAAACCAAATAAATGATGAGCGAAGGGTAAATGTGCCCACAATACTCCACACCCCTACCGTCTTTCCTTACTGGGCATTAAGTATATTCTAGCTATTAAGTAATTTATTTTTCAAGGACATCATGTCAGAATTTATAGACTATGAACTTTATGACTATACAAATGATTCCAATGGCAAGTTAGTTGCAAATGGCATCAAAGAGTATGATTTAGATGACATAGTTATTACAGAAGTGAAATCGAAAGATGGGTCAATCTGGTGGAGTAAGAATTTGTGGTTGGAACAAGGCTGTGGCATATCAATAAGAATTTTTAGAGAAATTGAGCTTATGGGTTTTGGACTTGTGGGAGAACGCGATTCCAGTATAAATAAATGGGCCTTTTCTTGGGAATGGTTTCAGCAAATTGAAGCATCTCACTTTTATAAATCACAGGAAGGCGGTGTTGTAAATATTGAAGTGGTTAAGCTTGACAATAGATCAGAGGTATCCAAAGTTTCATTTACAACAGACATCTCAGTCCATATTTATAACACTGAAGAGGCTGATTCGGTAGGACAAAGAATATTTATTAAAAAAGGTAGTGTATTAAAAGTCGCTACCAATCAGTAACCCCACTACGCAACAATGGTTGTCGCAAAGTGCCGGTTAGCTCTATCATTAACTATGCTTGAAGACACTCTTGTATTTTTACTAATTCATTCTCCATTTATCATTACTATGATAATCTCATTAAAAACGGGCAGTAATAAAAATTACAAAATCCCTATATTTGTGATCTTCATATCTTTTTATGTTATAACAGTGTTGGCGTATCTTGCTAAAGGGGGTGATGATTTTAGTTTCTTTCACTACTTTTCATTCTATTTTCTAATCCCGCTATCAGTTTGTTTCACAACTCATAAAAAAGATACCAACCTATTTGATTCTATCGCAAAATTAATAGGCATGGCTTTCGTCTTAGGCATATCTGGGTTTATAACTTTATTTACTGCCTTAATATTTTCACCTATGTAGCCTAAGCGTTTTAGTATTAATAAATGCAAAGTTAACTAATAAGGAATGCACTAGTGCGTAGCTACGGGTGTATTTAAACAACAAGCAAAACTAAACGATAACCCCCCACTACGCAACAAAGGTTGGTGTGAGTGGTGGTTATCTCTATCGTTATACAATACGAAAGGAATTTAATGTTTCCCAATAAAGAAGAATTTTTATATGTAACTCGGTCATTAATTATGGCCAGTATTATTTTTACCATTTTATGCCTTGCTTCGTTTACGTTTGTAAATGTTAATAATAGCGAGGCGTGTAAGTTTCGGATTCATGGTGGCAGAGTCGACACAAACAAATTAAACAAATATGATCGAGAGAAAGAAATAGCTTTTATTTCATCCTTGGCTACATCTATTATATTGTCCCAATTCGCATTGTATCGTAGAGAGAATCGCGATTAAAAGGGCAATGAAATGTCGCTTTCTTATTTTTGTATATACCACTGCTTGAATGCAATAAGTCATTTGTATAACTAATAAGGAATGCAGTGGACACTTTTAAGTCATCGCATTTACGCAATTAATTAAATCATCAATGAACCATTCTAGGCATTAAATAATTATGAAATATTTTTTTCTATTACTCCTTTTACCTTTATTAAGTTGTGGCAATAGCACAATTGATGGCTTTAATTTCAAATCAAATCAAATAACAATTTCAAGTTATGTACTCAATTTAGATAACCCTAACCCATCCTATAGCATTATAGGGAAATTAAATAAAGAAATTATGAGTACCCTCTCAAAAACAGGTAAATTAGTAAAACCAAGTTCGCATGCCATGCCGAAAGCTTTGATTAAAATTGAAGAATATTCATTCAATTTCTATGTAGGTTGCATAACTCATAGGAAAGACGGCGCAGAATATTTCTGGCTTTTAAATGATGAACTCAGAAAATTATTTGATGCTATAGGTTCTGACATTGACAATGACTTTCTCTTTACAATTAAACATAAAGATGTGATTTTATTAAATAAAAACTTTAAGATTGAATAATATAAAGACTAATAATTTATCAGTCCACTCTACAGGATGGTTCTTGTGAGTGGTGGTAGTCTAATCGATAAATCATAATTCAAAGAATGAATAATAGCAAACATATTAGTATACGGCCTTATCAGCTTAAAGACGCAGAGCAATATGCTCTTGCACGGATTGACCCAAATATTACAATTCCATATTTGCACACAATTTATGAACCATCAAAAAAGAATGATTTTATAAATTCATTTAGTACCTGTCCAGAATATATTGAACCAAATGCGTTTGCCATTGCCTTAAATAAAAGTGATTTATTTATTGGAGCAACAGGTATACATGACTATTCTAGCTCAAACAAAAAGGCTAATTTTTTTTATTATCTTATTTCTGAGTATTGGGGAAAAGGTATAGCTTACAAAGCTACGTCAATGGTTATTAAAAATATTTTTAATAAAATACTCATTGATCAACTAGACGCAAAGGTCTTAAACAGTAATGAAAGAAGCATTAAATTACTAAAGAAATTAGGTTTTAAAAAATTATCTGGTTTAAATGAACCTGTCACAATAAATGGTAAGCCCGAATATCAAACTTTATACGTTCTCCTTAATAATCAATAGTAAATTAGGGATAAGTAATCAAAACTAAACAGTAACCCCCACTATGCAACAATGGTTGTCGCAAAGTGCCGGTTATCTCAATCGTTATAAATAGTATCTCTTGAAATTAAATTTAACAATTCTAGAAAGGGCTTGAATGGAAAAAGTAAGAATTTGTCTTTTAGCAATAATCACAATTACTCTAATGTTCTTAGCATACACTCAATACAAAAGTTTAGATGTCGGTAGGTTTGTTCCATTCGGCGAAAAAAATACTTTGGTTATCGATACTAAAAATGGCGATGTTTATATGCAAGGAATAAATAAAGATGGCGCATCTTGTTGGAGTAGTGAAAAACAATTATCATTCTCAAAATAATAGCAAAAGTAAGCCTTTATACGCCATGCCATATTGCTATTTTATCATTCCAGTTAGAAATCGTCTGTTTTATAACTAGGCGATGCAGATGGACACTTTTAAGTCACCAACTCTACGCAACAAAATCAAATACAACATCAGTCCACACTACGCAAGAATGTCTTCGTAAAGTGCCAGTTAGCTCTATCATTAATATTTATGGAATAAAAAATGTCAAATTTGAAAAAGTTAAATATAGTTGTTTTAGTTTTTATAGTTCTGTTTATGGCAAAAACGAGTTTCGAAAATAGAGAACTTAGGAATGATCTTGAGTCATTAAAAGAAAGGCATTATGAGCTTAATATGGCATTTTATAAAAAATCTATCAATAGTTGGCTCTATGATTATTTCGCACCTTTAGATTTTGTAGATGTAGCAGGACTTAAAAGCATAAAGCACATGATGGGTGATAGTAATGCTTATTCGCAAGATGTTCAATCTTTTCATAGTTTAGGTACTATCCTCACTTCCCGAAAATTAACTGAAAAAGAAATTAAAGAAATTAAAAAAGATTTAGAAAATATAATTCATCCAATTTGGTATTTTGGGACAAATGTTAAAAAAATAAATACAGAAGAATTTCATAGCAGTGGCAACTACACATCTGTATATTGGAAAGTAAAAAGTTCAGTAAAAATTGAAAAGAGAAATTCTGAATCTAACTTGATTACAATTGAGTTTAAAGGTGAATTTAATTAAAATTAACTAATAAGGAATGCAGTCAGACACTTTTAAGTCATCACATTTAGGCATCAATACAAAATAAATCAGTAATCCTCTCTACTATCGATAGTAATCCTCAGGACTAGTCTTAGTCCCGCTATCGATTATCTGTGGAATCTTACTTACAAACCCACCATAATTATAAGCTCCTGGTGTCATAACCACATCGTATTCTGTTTTTAATATTAGCTGAGCTACAGTGTAATTCACCGGTTCATCTTCTGGATGATAGCCCGTTGGAAGATATTGAAAATAATCAGGATGTGAGTTATCATCATAAACACTATAATGAAGTGCTCCATTTTTAATCCCTGTACTTCCTGTTTCTAATACTAAAAAAAAGAAAAAGAATGGAATCGAGCCTACATTATTCACAATATCATCGATATCAATATCTACATATCTAAAATTATCAATTTTATTTGAATCTTCATTTGGAACATGTCTTGGGAATCCATTTTGTAAATGATTCTTATGAGTGAATTGCTGATTCACAAGAGCTTCATAATCGTATGGAGCTCTATTTGTAGAACAGAATTCATCAAGGGTCCATGTCTCAAGCTTATAAAGACTATCACTTAGCACATGCCACTGAACTTGATTTTCTGATATCCCAATATCATCACCTACATACAAGCTTACGTTTATTCCGGCTGAAGAAAATGAATCTGGTATTTCTAATGGTAGCCCACCAAAAAGCTGATCATCAAAGCTTGTAGCAGTACCAGACCAAGACGCCATTGCTCTAGGCAATCTCATTCTAAACATCCCCCCTGCCTTAAATTCAGCTGAACTTATCATAAAAAACTGCGCAATATCAAAAAACATTGTATAGCTCGAATAATAAGCTAAAGATATGGAAGCAAGACCTGTAGATGCTCCTATATTAAAATTGGGCACTGCAAAACTAACATCAAATATATCCCCTCCATTCTCACTTGGCAAGTATCCACCATTTGGAAATCCAATGTAAGTGGTATTAACATTAGCAGCAGTTTGACCACGCTTACTACTATCTAAAAATTGCCATGCTCCCCTTAATATTCTACTATTTGGCCCAGGTAGTGTTTTGATAAACCCTTCATCTGGGTAGAAAAGCGGTCTGTTGTTCCATTTTTCCTCAAACTTACCTCCAAATTTAAATTCTGCTTTCTTATATTTAAAAATAACATCAGAACCTACTTCATCAAAATTACAATTTAGAACTTCATATCCTAAAAATGTATTAGCATCATTTGGATCTGTATACATCCCTTTATTTTTGAATTGATAATACCTGCAGACATCAGATGGTTTTAATCCAACTAATAAATTGATATAAACCTCCTCACCCTTAAAGACAAATCTATTACAGCCGATTATTAATTTCTTATCGGTCCCGCCTGTAATATCGGATAATCTCATAGCCTGAACACATCTATTTTCACCAGCCAATCTTTTAAATCCTTCATAAGAAGTAGGATTGCTGTCTAGCTGTGCACTAATATTAGCAGAATCTTCCTGTGAGCTTTCCCAAAAGTAGGCATACAACTGATTATCATTATCCCATCCAGACAATTCAAAGTCATGAAGCTCTAGCCAGACCCATCCTCTTTGACACTTTTCAATTTTTGTATGAAAGAACATGAATTCCATGCTATCAACTGTTTCACTAGATTCAGAAGAAGTTTTAGGATCAACTATAGTTCTTGATACTGATTTTTCAAACAAATGAAATATAAAATCACCATTACCATCCTTGGGTCTTAACTCATCATCTAAAGGTAATGACATTATTGATGGATCACAATTGTCGTTATATATATTTTGATTGTCAGAAGCCGATCTGTTATTTGAAATATTTAAAAACCTTTTATCACCGATAATAGATGATCCAGTTGAATAATAATATCTAGCATTATAAGCAATCTGGTCATCAAGATTTAATCCATCTGACACAACGCCAAGGGATTTAGTAGGAGTTGGTAGGCAAGTATTTACATCAGGTATTAAATAATCATTAATTAAATAATTTCTATAATCGGAATAATACTTCAATACATTATAAACTTTATTTTTAGGTATGAAATTTGGACAACCATCTTCTAGATGATTATGAGCGATATAACCTTTTGAATCTTGAGAAGCATCTTGAAAGTTAATATATTCACCGGTCATGCTTAGCTCCGTAACTTATAGCTGTACGTTTCAATTCTAGGTTATAGCTCACCTTGTTGATGATTGCTTCAAAATCAAAGGATCTATTAGTCCCTTCGAATTCATCGATCATATCACCAACTTTAATTGAGAACTGTACACCATTGAGGTTTACGAACCCACTGTTGGCAACATAGATTAATTTATCTAGAATGGCTTCTGATTTCTTTTGTAATTTTGATAGAGCCTCAACTTCTGCTTTGCCATCCGATAACCATCCGTTAGGCAATTCAACCCAGCCACCTTCATCGTAATAATAATCCCTGTACTGTAGAGCAAATTCGATTTCATTGTCATCGACATAAACTGTTCGGTGTTTCTTCGGATCGTAACTAGGGATTTCAGCAATTCCCCGTAATCTGTAATCTGTTTTTACAGCACAACGCACATACAACGGAATCTCTTTTGTTACGACTCCCCTATTCTCAGGATATTTACTGGTTGATGGCACAGGTGAATTATCGATGTATTCTTTAAATCTGTGTTTGCCAGATTCTGAGGTATCTTTATCTGCTCCCGCATAAGCCACAAACTCACCAAAATTACCGGCCTTATATTTAAATGCAATCTTCCAGTCATCGTCCTTTGATCCAATGATTGGTTGAATGAAAATAAATTCTTCATTGATCACTGGGCTATATTCGCCATCACTTTTTGCAACAGGAAGAGCTGTATAAACCCCCATGTCTTCTGTTGACAAAGCTCCCGAATGCGAATATGGCTTAAACAGAAAAGGCTTTATCTCTAGAATTTTCTCATTTAGAAATATATTTTGATCAAGAGATTCATTAAAATCTACCAGATTCACTCCCAAGTCTGATGCAAGCCAGTCACCTACTAATCTACTATTCATCATATGATACGTTTGTGATGGAATACCCTTTTTGCTCTCGGTGTAATCTGTACAAACAAGGTGTGGATGAGAACTAAAACTATCAGAATGACCAACAGAGACATAACTTTCAGTGCTACTTGAAGCATGAGGAAACACAGGGTTAATATACCAAGTAGATGCTAAAGTGTTTATCCATAAATGGCCAGATCGAACTACTACACGCCCTACAGACTTGTTTTCTCTGTTAAGATTTACATTACCCTTCTCGAATATATCAGTTCGTTTAGCCGGTTTATTTGCTTCACCAATTGGTATTTTTATAGGTACATCGCTGTCATTATCGGTTGCTCTTTGGGTTTTACTATTTGCCCGCAATCCAATTTTAGCAATGCCATCTGTCTCGTATCTTTTAGAAATACTATAGCGACGAGATTCATCTAGAATTTTATAAACAGCTTCTAAAAAACCCATTCCTGTAAGATCAAAATCAATTGGTGTCATTTCACTTAGATCTGAATTATTAATATTTGAGATATCGATTCGTGCAAATTTACTAATAAATTCAATGCGATCTTTTTGATCGAGTAACTTTCTGATGTCAATATTCTCTAGAAAATAAACATTAATTATAAATTCAAGTATTTGTGCACAATTCCAATGAGTCGTATTTGCGATACCTGTTTTATCAAACACAGAAAACTTTCCCATAGAAGTTGACACAACTCCTGATGAATTATCACGTGTTGTAGTTTCAACCTTTAGCTGACCATTAAAACAATCCCGCAAGCCCTTTTCATTAAAGATGGTTTTTCGAGTATAGAATTTAACTTGATTAGAACCAATCTCTCCACTTAAAATACTGGATGATGTATAACTATGATCGACCTCAAGAATTCCATCGATTTTAATTTCGTTGGTGATTTCTTCAATGCCAACATAGCCTGCAGATAAATGTTTTTGACCTAATGCCACTGCATACGAGCATCTGTTGTATCCACTAAATAAAACCACTTTATTATCTTCATAATTACCTTCTATGGGAATATCATCTCCATCAGGTTCAGCCAGAACAAGAAAAAACTCATAACCATCAACATTGGAATTTAATCCTACACCGTATTGACCATCATATTCAGATATTTCATTGATAGATTTATCATTAAGCATTATAGAGCAAACAGATTTCTTTTTACTGATCTCGATATACTTCGCTTTTACTTTATTTGTATAAACGTAAGTTGGGAAATCATCTGTAGTAATTTGAAATACTCGAGCAACGCTATGATAGGTTTCAATATCTTGAAATGGACTTGAGCTTGAATCATCTGGGTCTACAACCTGCTCACCATCACCAAAATATGCATCTGATAAATCAATAGCAACCATTACTTAACCTTGTCTGTTAGCTTTTCAAAAGAATTGTTCAATAATTTAAAGTACTCATGGGTTTCTCTAACTAGACTTGCTAATGTATCTCTAATATACTTATCCTTTTGTTCATTTAAGATATCGAGCTTATCAATCTTAGATTCATATTTCAACTCGTGCTTTTCCCAACGTTGGATTTGTTTGGTAAAGTCAGATTCTCTTTGTTTATTTTGGCGATTAAACATATAGAGGATGTATACCATCATGGTAACACCTAAACCGACTTCTTTTACGATGACTAGTAATTCTTCCATAACTATTCTCCTATATTAAGTAAATATAATTTCATTACTGGTTGAATAAAATGTGTTTGGACTGTTTTGATTATTGAATTCAGTTAATGCGTAACCAACTGTTCTTACCACATCAGATAATCTTACTTCGTCAACATGTCCTTCAAAGAATCCTGTGGCACTGCCTGAGGCGGTATCGCCAGATGCTGCGTTATAGGCTCCAATTGCTGGTCTTGAATTATTTCCTGATAAGCCAGAATAAGATCCTGTATCAATCTGAACCCCATTTAAATAAGCGTAATAGGTTCCACTATTCCAAGTAACATGAATTAAACTCCAAGAACTATCAGGAATATTATCTCCGGTATCAAATTCAGATGAGCTTCCCAGTCGTATCAGCAAATTGCCTGAAGTAACACCACGACTTAAATATATTCTATTGGGATCACGCTGGACTCTAAAAATATATTCTGAAGCTGATGGCGCAGCAATATCAGGATTCACCCAAAAGGATGCTGTTCCATTAGTTGGATCAACTGGATGCGATCCACCTCCATTCTTAAAGAATATATGATCATCTGTGCCATCAAGTATTAAACATTTGGATAATTTACCAGCAACACTATCACCGGCTGTCATTGTTCCAATTGCATCTCCATCATGACCAGATGATGTACTATCTAACATGGGATAACTGCCAACTGATGGATCTTCTTCCATATGCCAGACACCAGTATAATTGTTGGCCCAAACATTTTCAGATCCATAAGTACTATTTGATGTCGGTTCAGCATCAGTTCCGTTATACCAAATTCGTAAAATGGTATCAACAGAACTTGATAGAGAGCCCGAATACTTAACAAACATGCTTCCAGTTTTAGCAGTGGTATCTATCGAGATGACTTCTCTTGGCAGAAAAGCATTTGATTCTGTAGTAACACGGATATCACCGCCATCGGATAAGGCAATATCAAAAATATCAGCTCCAGCTTTGCTTAAATCGGATAAATCGATGTAAACAGGAAAGTCAGTTAAGGTTTCGGATACTTTTGTGTTATCAATAGTGACTTCTTGGTATTTTGTATATCCAGATGGTGCAGAAATGGTCACATCGCTATCAAGAAATTTAAATATATTGCCTACGGCTACTCCATTTACTTTGGCAATATTAGAAATAGATATTCCATTTACCTTACTTATTACGCTCATGCTACTAACTCAATATAAGTTGTTGATATTTTTACATGAAGATTAGTTGTGGATGTTGAATAACCAACAGAACGAACAATTTCACTTGAACCTGTTGGTTTTGTGGAAGTAATAGCACCGGCAGTGGTAGAAAGAAAATATTCTCTATCTGCAGTTAATCCTGTAGTGGTAAAATCATCGACTAGTCTAAATGCCCCAGTGTTATTAATAGATATCGTTTCTGTACAAACTGAAATTAATCCTTTTGAAGTAGATTCAGCAGAGGCATCGGTCTTGTACATTTTACCATCTGACTCACTTCGATAGCACCAATCACCGGAGATGAGAGATACACCAGCTGTATATTGCTTTAAACCTTTATCATCAACATATTTCTTAGTGGAAAGATGTAAGTCGGCTGTAGGGGCTACACCAGTTTGTGGAGCAGTAAAAGATCTTGAACCATCCTTTAATACAACATCACCATGATCTGAACCATTATTAGATTCATGGGTTTTACTGGTAGAGATATTTGTTCGTTCAGTACTGGTTAATATTTTATTGGATCCAGTTTCGGAAATATCATCGGCATCAAGAATTACAACGCCTGTTTTACCAGCAACTGAAGTGACCGATCCATCGCCACCAACCTTTTCCCAATCTAAACTTGTACCGTTATAGACTACAATATCACCTATAGAATAGGTAATAGATCCCGAACCTAAATCTTGCGATCCAGCAACATTAACACGATAATAATCACCATTAGCTCCTGTACCATCGATTAAAGTTGGTGAATTAGTACTGGCGTTCCATGTGCCTTTAAATTCTGAGCCAGTTTTTACTGAATCTGGCAGATTAGCTAAAGGAACTTTTGATCCTGAATCTAACGGGGCAAGTCCACTAGCTTGTGATTTAGTGGCGATAAAAGTATCTATTTGATTATGGGAATTTGTACCAATATTAATTAATTCCAAGTGATCGACATATAAACCAAGTGATCCCCATAATGAACCAGTGAAATAATATACTTTAGTTTCATCGACTACTGAACATAGAGCACCCGCTCCAATGATAGATGCATTAAAATCAATTAGAAATTCAGATCCAGAGCTAGAATATTTAATTATATCATTATTTTCTACACCAGAAATCACACCAAAATTGGTATTTAAATTTAAAACATCCGTTACCAAAAAGGAATCACCATTAGTTGGTGATACACCTGGATCAAGGGTATTATCAATTTGAATATCTTTAACTATGAATCCCGTTTTACCAAAATTACTAATAGCATTATCAATGATCCCTTGAGCAATAGATAATGTAATCAATTTATTTGTAGAGTTCATGGAAGAATCTACATAGATGAAAGCACCCATTTTATGTTTCCCTTATTAATTCTAATTGAACTCGTCTTTGTAAATATGTAGTAGTGACCACATCATCTACTTTAGATGCACTTGCTTTTAATCCTTCTAATGGAGTACAGTTTTTAATCTTAACGGTAAATGCACTGACTAGATTGTGAACACTTAACACCACTTCTTCACCTACCATGGCATACAGATTAACATAATCCAATTCATCAATAATGCCTGTAGGATAAAAATTCAGTGGTGACTTCCCTAATCCAATAGAGAAACCTCCGTCTTGGCCGTCGATATCAGAATCTCTGTATTTAGATTTTAATTCATACGGGCCACCATATTCCCACACTTCAAAGATGACATTAGTAGTGCCTGAGATTAATGCAAATTGAGTTGTCATGGGTTATTATCCGATACAGGACTACTACCTTCATTATTTTGGATGATTTCTGTTTGTGTAACTATGGCATCTGCTTGTTTTTCTTTGGCTTTGGTTTGTTTATCAAGATTAGATTTAAAAAATTCTGACTCAGCTTGTCTTAAATTATTAGAAATTAAATCTTTTACTTCAACCCGTCTATCAGAATCAGAAAGAACCGTTGCTCCAACAATTAATTTTGCGATGGCTTCAGGAGTAGAGAATGCTTCACCCAATCCAGAGAAAGTGTCGATTCGTCCTCTGATCTGCTTAACAAGAGTGTCTGAAATAATGGCTTTATTACCTGCTTCAACAATAGCACTTTTAATAATTTCTTTTTGTTGCTCAACTGTTAATGTAGTAGAAATATTATTTCTGATTTTAGCATTCTCTAATTTTGTCTGGACAAAGTTTGGTCCACTAGTAGCGATAGATAATTTTTTATTGAATCCTGTTTCATCATTTAGATTTCGAGATATATCTATTTGTTTATCGACGGATGAGGGCATGATAAGACCTAGAGTTTCTTTAAATGCATCGGCTCCAAACAATCCGCTGATGGCTTTTACTCTTTCTTTCGGTGGTAAATTCATCATGCCTTTAAATAATAAACGCTGTACTGATTCCACCGATTCGATTTTGCCGTCTTTACCAGCAATAAAGTCAACCTTTTCAGGATCAATTTTCATCTTTTTAAAGATTGATTGCTTTTCTTTATTACCTGGGGAGTTTATTAACTCACGCACGAATATGGTTGCTCTCTCTACTGCCTTTTCAGCTTTACCACCAGTTTGTTTTTTGGATTGAATGAAAAGAGAAATAGCTTGGTCCTCATTGATACCTGCTCTTGCAGCTAATGCTTGGAAGCCAGCTAAATCCTGCGCATCTTTAGATTGAAATAGCGTATTTGAGAAAGCACTAGTTAATCTTACACCTGACCTTCGAGCTTGCTTCGCAGTTAATTTGTCGGGAGCAATACCACGAAGTTCATTTGTAAGTACAATTGGCTTGATCACATCAACAACTGAGCTGGCATTGGTTGCTTTGGCTGTAGCTACAATTTCATCAAGCACACCTTCTTTAATTTGTTTAACAGTGCCACCTTGACTTTGGAATTCGGTTATGGCTCTAGCAATATCTTTTACATTAACACCAAACTTATCCGCTAAACTAAAAGATTTGTTCTTTAAAAATTTAGCATCAGCACTATTTCTACCAATATTCCCTTGCACTAAAGCCTTTGTAAAGACTTCATCAAAAGAAACGGTAGCAGTTTGTTTTAATTGATTCAGTATTTTAGTTTGTTCAATTAAACTTCTTACTTCAGATGTAATTAATTTATATGCTGCTAATAAACCACCAACGCCAATAAGATTCTTTGCTAATCCAGAGACTTTATTTCTAACATCACTAAATGTTTTAACTTGTGATTTACCTGCTTTTTTACTGACACTTTCTAATTCTTTATTCTTTTTGATAATTTTAGACATATCTTTACGTAATTTAGCCATCTCTTTACGGGCTTTAGTGCTATCAGCACCAAAAATTACATCAACATCCGTTCCCATCTTATATCTTTTTCACCTTTCGTTTCCTTTTACCACCTTTACCACTGCGATATTCTTCAAGAATGTGTTTTAGAATAACGCTGGCAATAAAATCTAGATCTTCTTTATTCATAGCTGACACTTGTAGTTCAAAACGTTTTTTATGTTTAGCATAATTGCCTTGTCTCATTGCTGACTTTTTAAGAGCCACTTTAAAATCAATCTTTCTAGATTTAGCGATGTACCAAGCCGATGCCCATATTTGCTTTTTAGTTTTAGGCTTTGGAACACCAAAATTAATTTTCCCTCTAGCTTGCTTAGATGTGCCTGATCTTTTAATATTTCCTAATGCAGTCTTTTTAAGCTGGCCGGTTTTAACCATCGGCTCACCCTTTTTCTTTCTGATTTGGTATTCCGCAGAATATTTCTGGTAAGCAGACACATCAAAATGAAGTGGAAGAATTACGGTATGCCATTCCTTTAATGAAATCTGTAATCCTTCTTTTTGAACCTTCTTGGCATATCGCTGATTAAACATCCTGTCAAGCAATTCGCCAATATGTAATTCAGGGGTTATGATTGCCATTGCTTAAAGTCCTTTATAAACGCTTCTCCATAAGTAGGAAATTCATTTTTAAATTCACCGGCTATATACTTACTTAGTACAAATATTCTTTTAACAAGTTTTGAGTTTTTTTTTCAAAGTGATTCAGTATTTCCGATCGAATCAATTCCCAATCAATGAGTGCTCTTGTGATTTCTTGGAAATTAGTCGTTGTAACTAACTTTAATAGCGATATTTCAGTGGCAGATAAGTTGTAATTGGTGGAAATAATCTTGAAGCAGGCTTCATAAATAGTTGGAAGTGAACTATAATTTAATTCATTATCTGACATCCCGAAAACTACCATTAAATCCTCCTCTACCTTTTCAGCAATTTCTGATAGTGGTAAATATTCTTCCATTGGCTGCAATTCATAGCGACCTTCAGATATATAATGCATAGTAGATGGTAATTGAGAACCTTGATTAAGTTTTCTAGCGATAGGTAATAACCATTTATTGCCATCTCCTAACTCAACTTCATAACCACTGATAAGGTTATCTTTAATGAAATCTTCAGGTTTAGGTGGATCATTCTTTTCGATAATTATTTTGTAGCCATCACAATCTTCAATAATCTGGTCTTCTCTAATCCCAATTGAAACACCATTACTTTTTCCTTTGATAGTAAATAAATATCCACCACCTTCAAATTGGCAGTAACCAACTGATCCGATTTTATCGATATATGGAGAGAGATTAGTTAAACGAAGTTTATATCTCAATGAATCATTTGATTGTGCTGGTATAAAATATTGGAATCCGGACATTAGGTAATATTAACTCCTATATCAAATGTGAATAATGGGTCAGTTATTTTTGAAAATGGTCTAATTTCTATTTCAGCCATATCGCCAATAGATTTAGTCATCATGTTGTGAGCTTTAACTGTAATTGAAATATGTTCACCGGAGTTATCAGCGTATCGTGATCCCCCTTCTTTAAGCCTTGCAAAGTAAATAATTAAATCGTTAGTTTTATCATCTATTCCATTTAAGTCGTAAAGCGCGACTTGAGATAAATCAAAAGTGCTAAGTTTAATAATGGTATTACGTCCCATTTGAACAACATATGTTTTATAATAAGTACCATTACTACCTTTTGCCTGTACATCTAAACCAAATTCTATATTGACCGATTCTAGAGAGATCGTTTTACTTCCAGTAGTACCAAATTTCATTCCAGCAAGTGTATAAGCACGATCTTGGATTATTTCAGTTGTGGCAGTTTTATCAGCGTCAATTGTTACTGGTGGATTTGACCCATCGTCTGATGCACCAATAACATTAACAGCTATAGAGCAAGGTTGTCCATGAGAGCAACTTAAAGAAGTTGGATACATGGCTCCACCTATAAATACAGCTTGCACATCCGTCCCACCAGGAGCAAACGTACCACCATGAATCATCTTACGCCAGTTTAATTCTAATTTATGAGTAGAATCGAGCTCAACCATGTTTAAGGAAGTAAGGTCTAATATTCCTTTAAGATCAGAACTGGAGAATGAAGCTGCAGGATCGGCAGAAATATTGGCTAGATTATGTAGATCTTCATCACCACGATATTCATATTGCTCAACACCACCATCGACATTTACGCCTGTTACACCTTTTAATATATCTGGAGTACCACCGAGATCTCCAAAACGAGCGATTGTTTGTTTAAAAAATTCCATCTTTAGACTCCTGTTTCAACAATATAATTTGCCATTTTTACCAATTCATCATCTTCATAATCACTATCACCAAAGGTTACTTTCTCAGAAGATTCGATATTCTTAATTATTAAATTACCGTTGATGCCACTTAACTTATCTAGCTCACCAGTGATCGTTCCTGTAATTTCAGAAAACGAAATTAATTCTGTTTCACTATTTCTAATAGTTTCTGGCTCCACATCATCATCTACTAGAAGTAATGACATAAATGCTTTTGAAGGTTCCAGCTCTTCTTTAATAATATTTTCCAAATCCAACATGGCATATTTACCGTCTGGATTATCTTTCCAGCGTTTAAATATAAATGTTTTCGCATCAGTTTTATTTAATGTGCTTGTCCAAGACTGAAAAGTAGAACATTGAGAAAGGATTTCTTTTAAATTATCAAGAAACAATTCTTCTTCACTTTGAGTTGTGCCTACCGTGACACTTAAAACTTGACTTGGAACTGATTGCTTAAAATTTGAATCTCTAGCTATGACAAACAATTCGTAAGTTTTTCCCTCAATTAATCCTGTAATCTCAAAACTATTGATGGTGTTTTTTACTGAAAGACCTTGTCCACCAGAGATCCAAACAGCTGAACCAAATACTCGATAATAAAATAATGTTATAATATAATCCGGATCATTTGGTGTCGTCACGATAGCAGTCATGACTGTATCTTCAGAGCTTGTTAAACTATTAAGAATACTAGCATCAGCAAATAGATCTGTGGGATCCAGTGTTGTAAAACTACCTGAAGTTAAAATTAGGCTACCACCGTTATCCGATGTTTGTAGGTAATGAGCGTAATATGTGGTCGTAATATCTAGACCACTAGCATTAAAGACCATTAACCCAACACTCGGTGTTATATCTTTTCCAAAAGCAACAGCTCCTATGCCGGCTTTTAAATCATCTTTACTTGGTTTAGTTGCACTGGTTGAAATAAACCAATACAAAATATCATTTAAATTAACAATCAAATTAGTTGTAAGACTAATTGTTACTGTAACTGTGCCAATATTAGAATTTATGGCATCCGATAAATACGGTACAGGTAATGGGGATGCATTTAAAACTCCATATCCTGGTATCACATATTCAATTGCATCTTCTGGATCTATAAATGCTCCATAACCTGGAATAATTCTAAGTAAATTCATCAACTCACCTCCAAGCCACGGCAAGCAAATAGAACATCTTCTCTCGCTACATATAAATAAACTTCAACAACTCCGGAAGATATATTACCTGAACCAGTACCAATAGTAATCTCACCACTACTAATACTCATTTCATTATTAGAGCCACTTAAATTTGACCATAAGCCGGATTCAGAATCTAAGTCGGTAGCAGTAGTTAATACCTCTGGTTCTGTGTCAATTACTCTACCAAATGCACTTTGATCTCCATCATGATACACCACTTCCATCCAGATCTCATCTTTCTTGAATGGCACAGCAGAACCATCACGGGCAATATGGGCTTTGATTGTCAAGGAATCATTGAATATATCCGTATCTATAAACTTAGATCCTAGAAAAAACTTACCAGGATTATTTCTACTAGCCTCAGGTGTAGTAGTAATTTTTGAACTTAATCGATTACCGGATTTGTCGTATTGAGGTCCATCTGTTCTAAAAATGGTCGTATCAGATTCCTGAGCACCAAAGAACGGATTCCCCTCATAAAAATAATAATAATTATCTGAATTAGAACCAATTGCTATTGATTGGATATTTACATAATTGGATTTATTTAGCACCGTTGACTCTAAATATTTAGTTCCAGCAGGCACTCTACAGCGATACATTTCTAATCTTATTAAATCATCAGTTGTTGTTGCACCACCATGAACAATTGTTGGAGTTTCACCCAAACCAGTTAAATCAGAATTTGTAATCCTAATAAGTCCACCAGCATATCCACCTACTTCAATAAATCCTGAAGTTGATCCAGTAACACTACATTGATCAAAACTGGCATAATTACCACCAACAATTCTTAGCTTTTGTGTTGGATGATTAAAATTAAAAGAACATTTCTTGAAAAACCCAATAGATCCATCTTGAGTATTTGATATTTCTATTCTATTTCCAGCAAGATTACTATTTAAATAAAAATCACAATCAACAAATCTCGCCATTTGAGATCCTGCACTGAAAGAATATATTTCATTGCTAGCTACAAAAGTCATTCCCTTAACAAAAACAACTTTATTTAAAATGGTACCAATTAGATGAAAGTCATAGAGTGAAGCACCCACAGCCTTTTCAGTAGCACCTTTTAAATAAACATCTAGAAAAGAGTCATTCACACTTATATAGGAAACGCCATCCCTTAATTGTAAAAAGGTAAGGATAGCATAATCGTGAACATGGAGATGTGATAATAGGACATCATCATTTATTCCTGGTGGATTAGTGGCAAGATGAGCTACAACAATATTATCATAATAATTAGCTGGACCGAGTGTTGCAAAAGAACCAGTTTGTTTAGTAGAAAACCTACCGGCATCCCCAACTGCTGTTCCACCCTTTTTTATATAATAATAAAAGTTTGCCATTATTTACGTCCGTGTACTCTATCTCTCTTTTTACTAATCCCACTAACTACTTGAGACCATTCATCACTTGAAACTATTCGATCAACTTTATAAGTAATCGAGTTATAAATTATTTTGTCTCCCACTTTGACAATGATTTCAGACTTCATTGTCATGAAATTTAATCTTACTTCACTAGCATCATCAAAGACTTGAATCACATTACCAGCTGAGGCATCCAAAGGAATTACCTTAATAGGAGTGGATACATTAGCAGGAGTTACATGACTAGCATCCCTACCCATCTCGTTTGCATTTCCTACAATATTTAAAATATCTTTTGAAATATCAGCTGATAAATCCATTATTTGACAACCACTTTCTTATCTTCAGTTTTTTCTTTCTTTGCTTCTGGATCTTTACCCTTGCCCATAGCACACAATAGATAAAACTCTTCTTCAGGTACATTTACAATATCACCAACCTTATGGCCTTCACCACCAATGCGACAAGGTTTTACAACTTCAACTTTTTTGATTATTATTTTTGACATTTTCAATTCCTTAAATTAATTATTAAAAAGAAAACGAGTAGCCGAATTGACTACCCGTTAGGAGGCAAACATTAAGTAGTTATAATTCCACTCATTTCACAAAATGATTGTGGGTGTCTAACAGCAACGTCAGCAAGTTGTGCTATAGTGATTCTTACTTTACCGGTAGTACTAGAAGTAAATGGATCAACGATAATATCTGTTGCTCCCCAGTAACCGATTAGTAAGTCAGCCCAATTACCAAAGATAGATGTACTTAAATTAGTTCCAGTGCCTTTAGAAATATCACTTGGAAGCTGATTAGATACAGCACAGTTATAACCATTGACTTCATTATTCATTTTTAAGAATTGAGCTGTTGAAGAAGCTTTCTCAATTGTTTTCAATGAACCGTTAACAGATGAATTAACCAAGTAATTCAAATCGCCTAATAGAGCATTATCAATGGCAACTTGAGTTTCCATAGCAACCATCTTAGCCCAATCGGGAGCACCACCGTTTGTACCAGTATCCACATCACCTATACCAGTTGTATTTCTAATACCTGTTGCTTCATTACCTGAACCAGATCCACTCAAAGCTTGGAAGTCAATCTTTCGATCCATCGCACCTCGAAGTGACCGAAGGATATAATTCTCAATATCACCGGAAGTTTGAATAAATAGCTTTCGAGAAAAAGAATCAAAGGCAGTAAATTCTTTTGGATTTAGAGATACTTGATCTAAAGTGAATTTAGATTCAGTAGCTGCACTATTTTCAGCAACCGCTTCCACTGTGACATCAGTAATTTGACGAGGTATTTGAACATCACCTACAAGATCACGTAACTGAGTTGCACCAAGAGAAACAACAAGAGGATTATTAACCAATAAATCGATGTAATCATCTTGTTTTAATTCTGTATCAACCAAGTATCCACCATCAGCATCTGTACCGACTGTTTGACCAGTCCTTGCCATCTTAGGCAGATAAAAACCTTGAGAAGGTGAACCCATTCTTTTAGCAATATCATCTGAAACTTCTTTTTCAAAACCAGCCATTGACCAATCTTGATGATGACAAGCATTGATTGCCTTTAAAAGAGAATATGTTTTAGTCTCTTTTTTATCAAGGTTGATATTCATATCTTCACCACCTTGGTTCTTAGCAAAGCTTTGAGGTGAGTTATTATAATTTTCTAAGATTGCTCTACGTAACTGATCAACCGTTTTACCTTCACCGATAAAACTTCGAGCCATATCTTCACTATGAAACTGAGCACCTACTTCTAAGATCTCAGCTATCCTTTTTCTTTCGCTGTTTTTTGCTGTTTCTATTTCAGCACCTACATCAACTTCTTTTTTCATTTCTTTAACCTCAATAATTGGTTTGTTTTCAATAACTTTTTCCTGCTCTACAATCTTTTCTTTAACAACTTCATTTGCCTTTTCGATTAGGTCTTCTTCTCTGTCTCTACCGTATCCCACGGTATCATCAGCAGGAATTGAAACGCTACTTCCTTCATAAGGCTCCCACCTTGTGATGTCATAATAGCTTTCGTGCTCATCTTCCCTGTTAAGAATTAAATCTTTAATCTCATAACCGATACTTACTTTAGTCCTGATTCCATCTAAGATATCTCTATATACCTCAGATGCATGAGGGTTCTTACTAAAGCGTACATGGATTTTTAATCGGCTATCCTCTATCCATGCTTTTTCTATAACACCAATCTGTTTATCCCAATCGTGACCATCTAAGAATGCCGGCTTATTATTAAACCGATCCATAGCAATATTTTCAGGACCATGTAACAATGTTTCATAACCAAACCATCTCAGATAAGGCTCTTCACTTGATAAACTAAACTCAAGCACCCGCCTATCTTCGTCGATGACCATGTGATCTTTAGAATCAAAGGATTTCTTATTTCGTTTACCTTCGAGTTCCCTGCGTAATTCTTTTAATTCAAGCTTCTTGATTTTCATTTTCTAATTCTCCTGATTTACTAATACTTACGGTTGCACCTGAGATATCGACCCCAAGCTCTAGCGCAATTTTGTTTTCCTTGGCTAAGTCCTCCATTAACTCGTTAAAATCTTCTCCAATTTCATTACATATCTGTATTCTTGATTTAATTCCCATCTTGACAGCAAGTGCGTTGGTCAACATGTCTTTATAAGGATCTACCCAAGCAAATGTTCTGGCTTTAAATTCATGTAATTTAAAACTTTCGATTTTGTGCACAGGTAAATTACCCAGCTTTTTCTTGAGCAAAGCCATTTCGATAAATTTAATAAATATTGGTGAGAGCAAATCCTCTTTGACCATGCGTTGAATTAACTTCCATCCATCACGATCATCTAATGCAAAAGATCTCATAGTAGAAAAATTAATTCCTTCACCATCGCTGGCAAGTGTGTTGTAACTTACATCAAGGCCACTAGCAATTCCCCGTAATTGGTTTTTAACAAAGTCAGGCATGTTGCCATTGGGATGATTAGGATCAAATTCTTTAAATGAATAACCAACAGGTAATATTTCAAAGGTTCCGGCTTCAGCTTCTGTAACGATGCTTCCATCATCTTGCACATCACCCATATAGGCATCTGAGTCAGCTACTTGCTGGAAGAACCCCATCTTATTAGAAGCAACTCGAGCAGAAATTAATTCAGATTCCTCGTAACTAGAAATATTATGAGATTTAATAAGACTAATTTGGGTTAAAGGATAACCACGGACTTGAACACAATCTTCTTTATCGTAAATGTGGATAATAAATTCAGCGGAAACAACATTGTAATTTTTGGTATTAAAGTTGTATTCGTTTACTGAAGGTGCTCCGTATTTCTTAAAATAATAAGCAATACGTTTCCCCATCTCATCAAATTCAATCCCTAAACGAATGTAATGATCATTCTTAAGGGTTTTATTTAATTCATGATCTAGTAATCTTGAATCAATAACTTGTAAAGCAAAACCATATTTAAATTTATCGGATACCACAAACTGAACAAAGTATTCTCCATCAGTTGGGTACTGTGAAGCAAACATAGTCATGAACTTAAAATAACTTAGCTCACCTGTTACACTAAAATTCTCTGGCTTGCAAAAATCCTTCCATGTTTCCTCGATGACATCAACAGCATTTTCATCGATCTTTTTGCTTTTTAAATCACGAGCTAAAGATTTAAGCCTGAAACCTTGATCTCCCACCACATTTTTGCGAAATAGCTTTAAATACTTTTTGATGTAATCATTGTTTAGGCTTAAATCTTTTGAACGTTGACGAACTTTAGTAATTGAATTTTTAATATCACTGTTTATTGATTCTGTTCCGGCTTTCCAATCATCTATCAATCTACCAGTTTTAGCACTGGCAAACTTTCTTTTCATTTTTAATAATGTGATTTCATTTTTTAATTTTACTTCTTTAGATTTTCTGATCTTCCGACGTACATTTCTTACCCGCCTTGTCCTGAAAACATCATTTAATTTTTGCTTTTTAGATTTCCACATTAGAAACGAGCCTTCACAATGTTGCCGGATGTTTTACCGTTTCTAATATCTTCTGCTTTTACTTCCTGTCTGCGGATTGCTTCATATTCTTTTTTGAATTTTAATAGATCTACCGGATCTAATTTGCTAACACTTAAACCACCGGGCAAATTATAATCCGTATAATCTTGACCTGCTCTATTTTCTAAGACAGCATTAATAGAATCTAAAACCTTCTGAGCATGTGTTCTAATATCAATCGGACCACTAACAACATTAGCTTTTATTTCGATCTCATCAGTAATTATGGTGTGATGCTCACCTGTCTTACTGATATAAATCCAATATGTATAAGTCCCAGCAACCCATGAAGATGTATTTGCACTCGTTTCACTGAAAGAATATTCAGCGCCAACACCAGAACTGCTGACCGAATAAGATTGAGCGGATGAATTTAATAAAAAGGTTGCTGAATAGCCATCATCAGAGCTATATTCACTTATATCGTAAGTAAACGAAAGGGTATCACCTGCAATTAAGAGCGTCGGTATAGTCATCTTGTGAACCCTGTTCGATCTTTTAATCTGTTGGTTCTAGAGATGCGCTTAACCTTAAACTCAATATAGCTTTTGCAATTACCGTTTTCATCTGGCTTAAAATCTGAATAAACTTGGTAATCGCTAGGTATCAAAAGAAACCTTTTACAATTGCTAGCAAGCGGACATGATGCATTTAAGCATAAAGAAATATCTGGCAAAACATAACCTCTAGGTTTTTATTAGAGATTATATTTTTACACCATAAATTGGGAGGTAGTTGGTAAGACGGGTCTTACCAAGGTTAAAGTTTTTCTCCAATTGTCTTATTTGTTTTATTACAATCTTCACAACGCCAATAACGAACAAGACCTTCGTATTTTGATGTGTACCATTTAACATTTAAAGAATCACATTCTGTACAGCGAATTCTAGTTTTATGGCTATATACAGGCTTCTGATACACCTTAGGCGGATTGCTCATTTCACTTGCCTTTTAAATTTACCAGTTTTCTTAACCCTATTTAATTTCTTTGGCGGTTCTTTTTCAGAATCAACTTGTGGCCCATACATCTTTTCATAGATAGCCACAAAGTTAGGATTTAATATTCCTAGAGCAGAATAAGCATACACCCAGCAATCTAGAGTTTCATTTCTAGCTCTCTTTTTATGCCATTCCTGATAGGGAAATCCGTTTCTATATTTGGTAATTATCTTTTCAGCAGTTAATTGTAGATAAAACTCTTCCGTAAGTCCTTTAGGAAAATGAATATAACATGGACCTGGAGTAGTTACGTTTAAATAGGAATATAATGTGTTCTTTCCTGTAGCAGTACCGATAGTAAATAATTTAATTTTAGCTTTTGATTTCTTGGTTGGATTATTGACCAAAGGATTACCATTTTGACTGGATCCCTTAATACCAAATATCCTAAACTTCTCTCTAGGTTTAACAAATGCATACGCCTGCTTCTCAAATCCACCAGCAGTATCGATGCATGAACATTTAATTTTGAACTTACGGCCATTTTCACCGATGAAAGTCTGCATTAAAAATATTTCTAAATCTTCCCATACATCCCTTCTAGCTGGATCCCCATAAAACACCCGATGCTCAATATGCCATGCTTCTTCTCCTAACCCATAACCATAAACACTTGTTTCTAACCGATCTCGCTGGATATCGGTGCCGGATACTAATACCAATACACCATCAGGAACTTGGCATTTGTATGTCTCTGCTCGCTTCATGATTATCTCATGGCTTACCTCTGTGGCAGATTCCTCGTAAGTTTCACCGAGAACAGTATTTACAAATGTTTTCATTTTTATAGGTGAGTTTTTAGCTTGCAAGAATTCCTGTAAGCATTCAGCCCATGAACGCCAGCCATATGGAGAATATAAACTACTCAGATGAAACGATCGACAACCTTTTTCTTTTGGAACACAAGTGGCACGCCATTCCCCATTATCTAACATAAAATCTTTTTGATCTTCTTCGATCAGGTGGTCACAAGCAATACATTTCAAGCGAATAGAATCGATATCCTCTTCATCGTAATCAAAATTCTCCCATTGAATGATTTGCTTTTCACCGCAACTCGGACATGGGACATAGAAATAACTTTTATCACCAAGATTAAATTCAAACTCAATACGAGAAATATCTTTTACCGTCGGTGTGCTAACAAGAAGTATTTTTGAATTACGGAAGTTGCTCATACGTTTATCAATAAGACCCAGCCAGTCACCTTCGCCTCCCATATCAACGGGGAATGCATCTATTTCATCGGCAGTTACAGCTCCAGCTGGAGTAGATCGGGAGTCTGCGGGACTGTTGGACCCCACTAAAAACATGAATCCACCGTCATATTCTTTGACTAAAATTGTATTTCCTGAATCCTTTTCACGGTTATATCTGATCACTTTGCGTAATTCAGGGGTACAGTCGATCATTGGTTGCAATCGTTGTTTAGAAAATCGACTGCAAATATTAACGGTCGGCATCATCACCATCATCGTCACAGGTTGAGCTGACATGATGTAACCCTGGAAATTAAGTATGATCTCAGTTCCTGCTAACTGGGTTCCCTTCATAAACACAACTTTTTTTGTATCGGTATTTATGCTTAAAGCTTTCATAATATCTACAGCATATGGAACTCTACTACTTTTCCATTTGCCAGGTTCGGGTGATCCGCTTGCAGGCAGAAATCGATACTTCTCAGCCCATTCAGAGACATCACGGCATTTATCACTGAGTATGCTGGCTAAGAAGCCACCTAAGAATGCATTTTTAAACATCATCATCTTCTCCAAATAACCGTTCTTTTATATCCCCAAATGCATCTTTAATATAGCTGATCAATAAGTTTTCAGTCTCCTTATCAGACTTGCACTTTCTTAATGCATGGCTCTTAAGGGTTGCAATTCTTATCAAGGAATCATTTAACACTCGACCAATATTAAATCCCATTTTACGTTCTTCATCAATTGTCGTTAAAAGGCCTTCATCAATATCATTTTTAATTCTGAGCTTTCTGTACATCTCCTTCTCTTTGGATAGCAATACAAACTGATAGTCATCGGAGTTTTTAATATTATTATTCTTTTCTGCAGACTTATCTTTTTCGTAATCAATTCGCCAATGAAACACATCGGCAATAGAATACATCCTCTGCCCATCATTTTCTTGTGCAGGAAAGCCTTTTAGCATTACCCATTTGCGTAGTGTGTTCTCAGTGTAGCCGATAACACGGCACAATTCAGCTGAGTTCAATAGCTTTG
>NVWA01000044.1 GCA_002746535.1 Planctomycetota bacterium | reverse complement strand
GAAACCTCCAGTCTTTATAATATTTAATAATTAAAGAATTAATTATTTTCTAATTATCAAGATGACTATTAGAGAATATGATAATAATTTTATAAATTCTTAAATCAAAGGTCCGGTTTTGTGAGAATTTGGCAATATTAATAACAAATGCATAAAGTGAGATTATATGACTTCATATTTAAATTTTAACAGGGATATCTACAGAAAGTACTACCCGCTTGTATTCTCAACATGCAAACGGTTTCTGAAAGATCCCAATTTTCAAGAAGATGCCACTCAGTCCGTCTTTTTACTTTTTGTTAAAAAAGAAGATTCTATTGATAGCAACCTCTCTTCTTGGTTTTACTGGTCATCAGTTAATATTTCTAAAGTTATTAACAAAGATTCTCAGAAATATGAACTCCATCACAAAAATACAGATGAGATCGTTGATCTAAATAAACAAGAGGAGCATTTAGAACCTACTCTCAAAGAACTAAATAACGCCCTAAGAAAACTTCCTGAAAAAAAAAGAAGCATGCTGTTGATGAAATACTATGAAGGTCTAACATATAAAGAGATTGGTAAGCATCACAAATGCAAAGAAGATAACGTTCGTAAAATAGTCAAACGAACAATCAATCTTCTGCAATCTAAGATGACAAAAAAAGATGTTCTGATTACCACGTTACTAGTACAACTCTTTTTTCCAAAAGATACTTTTGCAAATATTAATACCTCAAATCAGTTTATTATTCAAAACAGTTTGCAACAGCAATTAATTATTAAAGGAGTTCAAAAAATGTACCTTATGTCAAAGTTAAAACTAGTAATTCTTATTGGAAGTTGTTTATTATTGTCTTCATTAGTAACAGTATCATACTTGATAGCTAATACAAAACCCATAATTTCAGAAAATAAAACTATATCTAAAACCACAATTACTTTACCCTTAGGCAAGTATATTCTTTACGAAGGAAAATATTTCAAATCAAGTAATGGGTATATCGTTTTAGAGTTATTGCAAAATGAAAATGGAGGCTATTATTTTAAATCAAAGTCAAAAAAGAAAATAAAGATAAAGAATAATAAAAAAGAGATTTCATTCTCTATTAATAGTAAACCTTATGTTGGTCAAACCCACATTACACATAATGAAATTTACAATGGAATAAAATATTCTGAACTCCACACAGCTATCGGCACAATCAAAAGTAGTAATAATAAAATACACTGGAGATTAGTAAACTATAAGGTTCTTAAATATAAAATTAAAAATTAATCTTTACAAATATTTTAATCATTAGAAAGGAAATTAATTGAAAAATTTAATAGTTATAATCGCACTTACTTTTTTGCTTGGATGTGGAGGTGATACTACCAAAGGTGAAACAACAATAAGGGAGATAAGTGATACAAGATCCAATCCAGATAACATTAACAATTCCTCTAGTCTTGTAGGCTCATGGAGACACCAAGATGGTATTCATGTCGATACTTATAAATCAAATGGAACAATTACTTTAACCAAACATACAATATTGTTAAATCAAGGAACTTACACCGTCGCAGGCAATACCATTGTTTTCAATGTTAATGGGAATCTAGGAAAGAGTAACTTCACAATTTCCTCAATCACACTAACCCTGGAAAATCCAGATACAGGTGTTAAACATTTTTATACCAAAATAAATAATTAAAAAATTCAAAGGAAAAAATATGAAACCATTCATCAGTATTCAATTATTAATTTTTGCATTATCAACATTCTTTATGACATTGGTTGGAAATGTAGTTAACGCTCAAACTAGCAAAGAGAAAGTGAAAGCCATATTCAAACAAAAAGATAGTAAAGATTCACTTCTAAAATTAAACCGCGAATATAGAATCACATGTAAGAAATATACCAAAGATCAAAAGTCTGGGAAAATAATTTCATCAGAGAATATATTTAATATGCTAATCACCATTAAGACAAAAGCAGAAAATGAAGTCGATGCAAAAATCTATTATGGAGTAAATAATTCAACTGTGTTTAATTTCATAAGAATCGATAAAAACACTCTAAAGTGTACACATAAAGAAAATGCTATCATACTCAGAAGATCAAAATTCGGTGGTAATGATTCTGTAGGAATTCTAGAAAATGCAAATAGTTATTATCAATATATTCTTTCCCCACAGTCTTATGTCGATTATAATGAACCCGTTTTACAATTAAATGAAATGTATAAAATAGTTTGTACATTGATTGTAACTGATCAGCAAACCGGGAAGTACAAAAGATCTAAAAGAGTATTTTATCTCCCTATAATTATAAAATCTAAAATATACAATGGTGTAAATACAAAACAGTTTTATGGCATATCCAGTTACGCTAAATTTAAGTTCCATAAAATGGATAAAGATACCGTTGAACTTAAGTACCTAGGTAAATCAATTGTATTGAAGAGAAAAAAGAAACATGTATTTATTGGAAAATTAAAATTAAATTCAAACACCTATGAAAACTATCAATTTTATCACTATCCTAAATTTATGCCTAATGCAAAAAATGCTCATTTTTCTGTTAATAAGAGTGAAAACAAACACACCGTTGAAAAAACAGGTGATGATGATATTTCTTTAAAGTAAATATAAATTAAAAATAAAGGATTTCTAATGTCGTAGAGTCAGTTTACTGAGATCCACCATCACCACAAAGGAGCCAGCGCAAAGCTGTCTCCTATTGACCACCAACTATTCCTCTTAATCTAACAATAAAGATGGGTATAATCTCAAGGTTTCAGTTATCTAACGGAGTATTAATTGCTAACAATCAAATCAATTGCACCTTTCGTTTTATTGATCTTTCTTGCTTCATGTGGAAGTGGTGGCAGTAGTAGCGAAATAGATTTAATTGTCAGTAATGATGATCAAGAGGTATCTTCAAAATTACGAATTAGTAAAGTGGCGGTATTTGAGAGAATCGATTTTAGACCAATTTTTTATGAATCTAATTATTATTATTATCGTTCTGATAAAAAAACATTTTCTATTTCAGCCGATACTAAATCTTTTATTATTCAGTTAGTTTCTAGTGAATATAGAATTGCTGGCTTTGCAACTTTAGTTGACCCAAATGGCAAAGAATATATATCTAAAGTGGGATTCTTGGATGTAGACGGTGAAAATATTATTACTCAGGTGACAGCAACCTATAGCACTATTCAATTTCCTAGATTTGTGGAAGATGAGATTATTCCAGGTGAATGGGAGTATTCTATTTTTTCCACACATAGTGACACAGTTTTAACTCCTGAATTTGAAGTAACATTAATAGAGAGAGTACATGAAATTTCTTCAAGACCAGTAATTTATGTTGAGCCGATTCTTAGTTCCGATGAAGTATCTTCAGAACAGCTACTTGTTAAGCTTGAGAAATTTAAAGAAATATATGATAGCTATAACATAGAAGTAATATTTGAGGAAGTTGTATCTTTGATTGATGCATCAAGAACACTTACTTTAGATGAAGAAAGTAAAATTGTAGAATCAGATATACTTTTAAAAGGTAATAAAGACAAAATACGAGTGTTATTTGTGGACAATATAAGCGATCCTACTGTTATGGAAGGTAGTGGTAATTTATTGGGATTTACAAAAGGCGAGCCAGGTTTCCAAGGGCAATTGTCTCAAAACAACTTAATCGTTTTAAACTTATCATTTATAGGTGGTGACGACGATATCAGTATACTCAAATTTGGTAATGTAGTGGCACATGAGATAGGTCATTACCTGGGACTTCAGCATATAAGTGAATCATCGGGTTTAAAATTTGATCACTTGAGCGATACTCCAGAATGTCCAATAGAAAATGATTTAAATGGTGATGGCACAGTCGGTACTATTGATTGTTTTGGATTCGGGTCCACAAAGTTTATGTTTTGGACTACCGTTAACATTGTTCCTACTATGACACCTCAGCAGTTCTTTATTATTCAGCATAGTCCTATAGTTGAATAAACAAAACAACCTTCCAGAACTCAGACGCGGGAGTGATGGTTGTGGGTAGATAATTACTTCTTAATCCCATTTGCAATTTTGGCATTGGGCATGCCCGTAAGGTAAAAATATTAATCCAATCAAAATTTGTCGAGAACTAATCGATTCAAGACAATGAAATTATGAGTTAGAGCTTGAATTAAGATGTGTTTCCATGCAAGATACTTGCCGAAGTACTAAACTGTTCAAACCATCTGATTAATGTTTCTGGTTTAAAAATGGTTTCAATTGTACCAAGTCTTAATAGTCTTCGTAAATCAAAGGCAAGCTTTCCAATGGCTCTTCGTTCTTCAGGTCTTATCTTACGCATTTCTTTGTACATTGCTTTTTGTACTCGTAGTTGTAGATTCAATAACTGAATTGTTTTTACAAATTGGATTTCTTTGTCACTTAGTAAGAATGCGATTATTCGGAAAATATTCATGGTGTCCTCCTCAAAAAAATCGGAGGATTGTAATTAAGTAATGTCTTTCTAGCAAGAACTTAAATTTATTGCATTTGGTACCAAAGTGAAGTATTCTAATACAAATGGGGATATTACTATGGAGAAATGATATGGTGCCTACTCCCGATGATCAGCTTTCTCGAGAAGAGTTACTAAAAGTTTTAAGCAATGTTCGCCAATATCGTTCTCAGTTGGCAACAAGTACAAGGTTTATACAAAATAAATTAAAAATATGTCAATTACGAGTTAATTCTGATTGGAGTATTAGTTATGAAGTAAATGCTAAAAATGTACTAGGTCTTAAACAAATTAATCACAGAATAAGTGATCTGTTTGTAGACTCCGCTGATAAAAATAATTACTTTGAAAAAATATATGGGCTTAGAGAAAGAGTAATAAGTAGTTCGCAAAAGGAAATAAATAATCCCTGGAAGCTGGTAGATTTAGGATTAGTTAAGAATGATCCATTTAAAAACTGGCTTCGTTTTAGTAATGATGATTGGATTATAGAAAAGAATTTAGTCCGTTCAAATCCAGATGGAATATCTAAAAATTACTATTTAACATCGCCAAATGAACTTATTGGACCCAATGATGACTTCTATATTACCTATAAAGCTCAATCATTTCAATCATCTTGTGATTTATCTCTAGTTGTAGGTGGACCTCTTATTGATGATGTTGAACTTCAACTTCCTGACATGAATGGATACTGTTTTGCTTTTGGTGCATTTTTTAATAATGAAACACATCTTCAAATTCGGGGTAATCGATCTCAAGATACTAAGTCAAAAGCATTAATAAATAAAGGGATAATTCATAATTGTGAAGTTATTAGAATCGGTGGTCATCTAAGTTTGATTATTGATAATAAGGAGGTTTTTAATTATTATGACCCTTATCCAATAATTGGTTTGGGGCATGGCTATGTGTCTTTTTATACATTTTCTCCAGATCAAAGATTTTTTGACTTAGAAGTAAAATGTAGATCAACTTGCTTAGAGGAAAGCTTGCTGAAGGATATAAATAGCAGTAGCCGAACAGTATTAGAATTACGTTATAAGCCAAATCATTTTATAGAAATTGAGTATTTTGAAAATCACTTTCTAATTCATGATATAACCGATGTTGTGCATGCAAAAAATAAAGCCGCAGATTTACTCCAAAATCAATTAATTAGAGAAAAGTCTATAGAGAAAATTGAGATGGTAGGTCAGTTAGCAGCAGGAACAGCCCATAATTTTAATAATTCATTAATGATAATTCAAGGATTGGCGGAGTTAATTGGGAAAAAACTAGATTCAGAAAGTCAATCTTTTGACTTTATTAATAAATTAATTCACCAATGTAAGAATTCAGCACAGCTTGTGAGACAATTGTTGGATTATTCAAATCAAAGAATGCTAGTTTTAGTGCCAATTAACATAAATGAAATCGTTAGAAATGTTTTGACAGTTATTCAAAATACTTTTATCAGTAAAATAAAAGTTGAGCCATCTATTAGCGATGCCTCAATAATAATTAAAGGAGACCAATCCTCTTTGGAAACAGCACTATTAAATCTTGCGATAAATTCTAGAGATGCTATGCCAAATGGGGGTCTTTTAAAAATAAAAACTTCCATCGTCACATTAAATAATGAATTTTTTGAAAATAAAAAAATTGAAGGGAAATCTGGTGAATTCGCCTGTATTTCGGTCATGGATACTGGCGATGGTATATCATCCGAAATTTCAGAAAAGGTTTTTGAACCATTTTTTACAACGAAGCCAGAAGGTAAAGGAACAGGACTAGGACTTTCAAGCGTTTATGGTACTGTGAACGGTCATGATGGATTCATTGAATTAATTAGTGAAATTCATAAGGGGTCGCAATTTGATATTTACCTTCCTATAGCTGAAGTGGAATTATCTCAAGAAAAAAGGATTGTTTTAAAACAAGTAGAGTTTGCACATAATGAAATGGTAATATTAGTTTTAGATGATGAAATTCTAATAACCAATATTTTGGAGTTGGCATTGATAGATATTGGATTTAAAGTTATATGTTTTAATAGCAGCTTAAAGGCAATTGAGTATTATAAATCTCATAGTTCAGAGATTGATTTGGTAATATTAGATATTATCATGCCAGATTTAAATGGAATAAAATGCTTTGATTCATTTTTAAAAGTTAAAAATAATACTGAATGTATTTTTATGTCGGGTCATCAAGGTGATGAAAATGAATATAAAGATTTAGTTCAACGTGATGGCGTTTTTGCTTTTGTTAAAAAACCTTTCGATTTAGCTGAAATGGTAATATTAATAAATGACTTCTTTTCAGTAAAGAACTAAATCGAGCAACAACCACAATAAAGAGAACTTTTCTAAATACAACAATCAGCTCACAACCAAGCCTTGGTATAATACTTTCTTTGCTTTTAGAGAGATGGCTTGGTTAAGAAATTGTTAAGTCCTATCTACTCCTATGAATTATGTGTCACTGATGCTATGAGCAATTCATAGTAGGTAATTCTTTAAAACTTAATTCAATTTATTACGACTAAAAAATCACCTATTTAGAATGTATTACATAAATAAAAATTTAATTTGATTTTTTTGAAGCATTATTACAATTTCCATCGCCATAATAATGTATGAAGAATATTGGTATAATCTGTTTTTTTTTTGGAGAGTTAGCTTGGTTAAAAAATTATTACGTCCATTTGTAGTAGGTGCTTTTATTGTTGTTTTGGTACTTGTATTTGTAATATATTTTATGTATGGAAGTTCTCAAAATTCTAAATGGCATTTCATAGTTCAACAATATTACATGACTGAGTATTTGCCAAAGTGGATGCTTAATGAAGAAAAATATCATCATGGATTATTAATTTCTAGCACAAACTTTACTGGCGTCTGGACAGAATGGCATAGAAATGGAAATAAGAAATTAGCTCAAAATATAGTAAAAGGTGATCCTGAAGGAAAATTTGAAATATGGCATGAGAATGGACAAAAATCTGATTCAGTAAATTTTAAAAATGGAGGATATGATGGTGTATGTAAAGGTTGGTATGAGAGCGGAATCTTAATGTCAAAAATTGTATATTCAAATGGTAATATTATTTCAGCAGAATATTTTGATAGCAGTGGTAAAACTATGACAAAAAAAATATTTAAAAAACAAATTCAAAAGGAATTAGATGAACGTGTAAAGTAAGGCGTATAATAAAAATGATCACTCAGGACTAAATCACAAAACCGAAACCACAGAATAAATCTCCAAACTCACCACACCAACCATAAATCTAATCTCATATAAACAAAAAACTTTCAATCTCAAAACAAGTGCTAAATCGCTTTAGTGTGGTAGGATTGTTGCTTTTTAATTAGAGAGTTATAGTATGTAAGCTTATATTGAGTGCTCTGAGGAGAAGTTGTCTTTTTTTGTGGTTTCTAAAAAAATTTATTTTTACAGGAACTTTTTTAACAAATAGCGTGTTTCCTTATACAGATCAAATTATTATTTTTTAATAATCAATTGTAAAAAAGGGTTTTAAAGATGATTCTATTTAACAAAAATAAATCAAGAATTATATTAATAATCATTTCAATTATTTTGGGAACATCAAGTGCTGAAGTGCTAATTGGTGAAGAGGGTTCTTCTAAAAAACCTTCCTCTAAAGACAGTAAAAAGTCTAATGAATTACTAGATAAAAACTTTAACTTTTTTAAACGATCGTTTGTATTAGAAAAAAAGTTGTTGAATATTTATGTAGAAAAGGATATGAAAAGTGGTGATAAACAACTATACATATCTTCTTTGGCAAAACTTGATAAAGGAATCAGTGCTGCATTTTCTGCAATGCCCGAAAAGTGTAGAAATAAATTATCAGAAATAAGCATATATCTATTATGGGGTGAATCTTCTCCTAAAGGCGGATTCGATACGCATGATATCAGTTATGTAAGAGGAAAAAAAATAGAGAATAGAGGTTCTGCTGAATCAACCTACGCCATGAAACACTCTATCCTAATATATAGTGCTCTAATGTTAAATAAGCAATATGATATTTCTATTAAAAGAATTCTATTTCATGAATTTTCTCATGCATGGATGATGATGAATTGGCCCAAAAGTAAGAATTCTGTTATTAAAGAGGCGTGGGAGAATGCTAAAAGAAAGAAAAAATATATTGTAACGGAATATCATTCAAAAGGGTTCAAATTAATAAGTAAGAAAATTGTTAATATTAGTAACAAGCATAGAGACAGGAATAATTTGCAATTTGAATTATGGAAGAAAAAAAAATTAGATATTATTAATAATCCCTACAGCTTTGAAGAATTAGAATATTTTGCGATATTATCAGTAAAATATTTTGTCGGAACAAGTTTTTATCCACACAAAAAAAGTAAAAAGAAGTTATTCAGATCTGATAGAAAAGGTTATAGGATGATAAAAAAATTATGGAATTAAGATTTTCTTAGATTATATTTGAGCTTAATTAGGTTAAATCAGAGGTAGCTTGTGATAAGTTTGCTGAACCCTGCTTATATTATTGTTAAAGGGGAATAAACGAACCAACCCATCAAAAAAATCCCTTACCCTAAAACCAAACCTTGGTGTAATGGCTTTTTTGCTTTTAGAGAGATGGCTTGGTTAAGAAATTATTAAATCCATTAGTTGCTATCCGTAGAGTCAAAATAATAATCTTGCTCTTATTTAACTTTTAATTGTCATAGGAGACACCATATTACTAAATTACCAGAAAGGATTTCTAAAAATTAATCTGGTGTATTTGCCAAAGCTATTTATTATTTTATAGGTATAAGTACCTATGAATGTTTTGGATTGTTGATTAGATTCATCCGAAGAGAGAAAGATTAATTTTCTTAATTATGAAATTTTTGTATTTCTAACTAAATATTTTTTGTAATGATATTATTTATGAGGCATACTAATTCCTTTTAGGTTATTTTGAAGGAAAGTTATGAAAATTTTAGTTGTTGATGATAATAAGCATATTGTTGAGATGCTTGCTAAATATTTAAGTACAAGACACAATATAAGTTCATTTGTTGATCCAGAAGAAGCATTAGAATACTATAAAGGTAATTCTGAAGTTGATGTGGTAATTACTGATTTTGAAATGCCTAACATGAATGGTGATGAATTAATTAAAAAGATATTTTATTTAAACCCAAATCAGAGTTTTATACTTATATCAGGATATTTTACTCATAGCCTAAAAGAGGTGTTAAAGAAATCTAATGCCTACATTCAAATGATTGATAAGCCTTTTGAAAATTACGTGCTGGACAATGCATTAGAATCAATTGAAAAGCTGAATTTAAGTTGCAGAAGAAATTCAAATACTCTAAGACGAATAACTTCTTCATTAAATAATTAGTCATATATAGATTTTTTTATCATGCTTAAAATTGTATGATTATAATTAAAACAGAAGGCTAGATATTCCAAATTAATCATCCCAAGACTAAAAACAAATCCCCTTAACCCATTAGCAATCCTTGGTAATATGCTATTATTTACTTTTAGAGAGTTGCCTTGGTTAAGAAATTATTGAATCCGTTGGTCTTGCTCTTTTCTGCATTTCAATAGTTTAATAATATCTATTATGGTCATGGTGTCCTCGTCAGAAAAATCGGAGGATTGCAGGGAAGTTCAAATTGATTGGAAGAAATAATTGAATGAATATATTACTGATAGTATTATATTTAAATTTATTTCTCTGTAGTAATAATGTGGCAATATTAGAAAACATTTGCCTTAAGAGTGTTTGTGAGTTTTATCAATGCCCAATTATTAATTTAATTGTGATAATAATGAAAACTCATTGAGATAAAATGGCAAAGAAAT
The DNA here is from genome assembly GCA_002746535.1 of Planctomycetota bacterium. Taxonomy (GTDB): domain Bacteria; phylum Planctomycetota. The sequence continues at coordinate 21,313 of NVWA01000044.1, read as the reverse complement.
CAACTTCAATAACTGCGAGTATATTACCAGATAGTATTGGGATTCCGGATGAGTACAAAGCACTTTTAACTTGTTTTGAATCTATCAATAATTGTTTTGATAATCATTTAAAAAAAATACAACCTCATAAATTATCTATTGATCTTAAAAATGAACAATCCAATCAATTTGCAAAATATCTTTCAAACATGCCGCTTCATCTTACAAGAAAAATAGTATATTAATCAAAACAGATCAACAACTTAGATAAACCACAAATTCCAAGAACAAATCCCCTTACCGTTTCTGGTTTCAGATATTTTCTATTGCACCAAGTCTAAGATCTATTTTAATTCTTTGTGTATGGTCGCTTAGTGTTAAGTTTTCTTCCCAATTCATAGATCGATTATCTTTTATTTTAGCTAATAGAATGCTGTTTTTAGCACACACGTATTCAATTAGTTCTATATTGTCTTGCTCTTTTCTACATTTTAATAGTTTAATAATATCAATAATGGTCATTGCATCTTCGTCAGAAAATCGGAGTATTTTTTAGATCCATAATCTTAAAGAAACAATAATTAGAGTGTAAAAGTTCAAATTTGTGTACTTATGAATAAATAAAATAATAACTTTGATATTTAAAGATATTTAAAGATATTTATATGATACTAAGTATGAATTGATCAGGGCAGGGCTTATGAAAGTATTAATAGTAAATGAAGATGAAAAAATTACTGATTTATTAAATCAATATCTATTAAAATTTTATGACGTAACAATCTTCAGTTGTCCGATAAAAGCATTAGTACACTATGCAACATATTGTGAGTATGATATTGTCTTTTCAGATTATCAATCTGCAAAATTAGCAATGAATGAATTTATAGACCAGGTTTTATTAATAAATCCCAAACAAAAATTTATTTTGAATTCGGCTTCAATGAATAACAGATTATTTGATTTAGCAAATAAATATGAAGATAATATTTATATGTGCGATCTGCCTGCTGAAAAAGAAATATTTAAAGCTCTGTGTGGTTCTATTGTGGATAGTAATAAATAACTTGCTAGTAGCTTCTTCTACCGATAATTAGCCAACTTTGGGTAGATATCCTTGAAAAATAAATATACTTATCCTGTCTTTTTCATAAAAGATTTGATTTTATTCGTCAAAATATTTTTAAATATCAAGACTATTTCCAGTATTGAAATGTATTTTTTTTTGTTGATATGACACTAGCAATGATTATGACAATAATATTCTCTGAGTTTCATTGGTCATATTAAGCAGGATATTAATTTATAATGTTTTTTAATTCTATTGAATTTGCCCTATTTCTGCCAATTACATTTTTGCTCTATTGGTTTGTATTTAATAAAAACCTAAGAATTCAAAATATATTTTTATTGTTAGCCAGTTACTTCTTTTATGGTTGGTGGGATTGGCGATTTTTGTCTTTAATAATATTTAGTTCTTTGACCGATTATATTCTTGGTCTGAAAATGAATTCGGCCAATTCTACTAAAAATCGAAAAATATTTTTAATGATAAGTATCATTTTGAATCTTGGATTGTTGGGTGTTTTTAAATATTTCAACTTTTTTATTGAAAACTTTTATAAGTCTTTTCAATTATTTGGTATGTCAATGGAGGGGGGGCATCTTAATATAATTCTTCCTCTTGGTATAAGTTTTTACACTTTTCAAACCTTAAGTTATACCATAGATGTTTATCGTAAAAAAATTAAAGCCACAGAAGATCCCATAGAGTTTTTAGCTTTTGTCTCCTTTTTCCCTCAATTGGTTGCAGGGCCTATCGAAAGAGCAATGAACTTGCTCCCTCAATTTCAACAAAAAAGAATATTTGAATATCATAAAGCTGTTGATGGATTGCGACAAATCTTATTGGGATTATTTAAAAAAATAGTGATTGCGGATAATTGTGCTGTTCTCGTCAATGATATCTTTTCTACCTATGGTACGCAAAATGGAAGTACATTGTTAGTGGGAGCTATTTTATTTTCATTCCAAATTTATGGTGATTTTTCAGGTTATTCAGATATTGCAATTGGGACTGCACGATTATTTGGAATCAACCTTCGCAAGAACTTCTCATTTCCCTATTTCTCAAGGAATATAGCAGAATTTTGGAGGCGATGGCATATTTCATTAACTTCATGGTTTCGAGATTACTTATATATACCATTGGGTGGCAGTAAAAGATCGAAATACATTACTGTAAGGAATGTATTTATCGTTTTTATAGTAAGCGGAATTTGGCATGGTGCAAATTGGACTTTTTTAGTTTGGGGTTTAATTCATGCATCTTTATTTTTGCCCTTGCTTTTATTCAAACGAAATAGAATTTATCATAAAGCTATTGATCCTAGTAAAAGGTTTCCAGGTATTATTGAAGCCATCCAAATTAGTTTTACATTTTTAATGATATCCATCTCTTGGATATTTTTTAGGTCAGATAGTTTATCAAGTGCGATATCTTATATTTCTATATTATTTTCACCGTCATTATTTTCGTTTCCAGCAATATTAGATAATAATATATTTATCATTATATTTTGCTTTATGGTTCTTGAATGGATTCAAAGAGACAAAGAGCATGCATTAGAATTTGATTCCACTAAAATCCCAAAAGTTATTCGGTGGATATTTTATTATTTAATAGTGTTGTTTATATTTTTGTATCAAGGTGATCAACAAGAATTTATTTATTTTCAGTTTTAAGGAAATTTCGGTGAAATTATTTTTAATTAAAATCTGTATATTTTGTTTACTTTTTATTAGTGTAACTTCATTGTTAATTGCTTTTGTTATTTACCGAGAAAAAAACCGTACCAGTTTGATTATACCTTTGGATAAGACGATCTTGCTTATTGGTGATTCTCACCCAGCTTGTTCTGTCAATGATAGCATTTTGAAAAATACATTTAATCTTTCAAAGGGTGGAACAACCTATTTTGAAACATATTTAAAATTGAAAAGAGTCTTAGAAACAAATAAAAATATTAATACGGTAATATTAGGATATTCGTATGGTGATTTATCAAAGTATAGAGATAAATGGATTAAAGATCCTGCAAAAGCTAAAAAACTATTTACCTCTTGGCTTTATCTATTTGATTTACAATTATTTTTATCATACCTTTATGAGAATCCTTCTGGGACATTAATTAATTTTCCTAAATCAATTCGATATGGAATGAATTCAATGTTGCATTCTAGACCAAAAGAGAACAAAATTTCTGAATTTGGGGGGTATCATAAATTAAATGGTAGTAAGCTTAGAATAGCAAAAGAAAAGTTTTTGATACGCGATAAAAGTTTTGACTTAAAAGTATCTGAATTTCAGTTAAAATATTTAATAAAAATATATAAATTAGTTTTAGCAAAAAATAAAAAACTAATATTGTTAAATACGCCTATTCATCCTATAGCTGAAAAAGACCATGCTCCATTAAAACCATTTTATTTTTCTGTTGTAAAAGATAAGTTACCAAAAGCAGCATTAATTAATCATTCTAATATGTATCTTCCAGAAGAATATTTCTCAGATTTGGATCATTTAAATTTTAAAGGAGCAAAATTTTATTCTGAATGGTTGTTAAAATTTGGTTATGTTAATTTAAATAGTTCAAATAAGCCATAACATCTTCTTGGTCTTTAATTAAAAAAATATGATCTTAATACATAAAGAACACGTTCAAACTAAAACCCATAATCATTAATTTTTTTATCGTGTAATCAGCATTGATAAATTAGATAGATTTTTATTTAAGAAATAAAGGACAGTGTGCCATGAAGGGATAAATCTTTTTGTTATTGTATGGTTGTGGTTTAAGAAGAGGGGAGCTACTTAGAATTGAATTATTTGATTTAGGCTTTGATGAAAGGGCTATGCTCATAAGAGGGTAAGCCGATCGGGTTCGGTATGTGCCACTCACAAACATAGCAATCTATTATATCAGAAAATACATTGCTCTGCTAAGACCTAATTCAGAATTCAGCGCTAAATTTTTTGTCACACGAACAGGTAAAGATTTCAAAAGAGAAACAGTTGAATCGATCTTTAGGTATATGAAAACTAAGTTGCCAAATAGTTTAAAGGGTAGGTTTCATTCACATGCTTTGAGGCATTCAATTGTTACACATTTAATGAACAATGGTGTGCCAGGTTTTTGATTCAAAGGTTTCTTGGGCATAGAAATATTGAAAACTACTTTGGTTTATACACATTTGGATTTTAAGGAGAAGGTTAGGGTTGTTTATTTGTTTCATCCGCGGGTACAAAATGTAATTCAAAATAACTTTATATTATCTGTTAATACACTTGCTTTTCGTATCTGATTATAGTATAAACATAAATATAAAGTACGTACTTAATATATATTGGAAGGTTTATGGATATTCTTATAGTTGATGACGATCCAGCAATATTAGAGATTCTTGATATTTATCTATCTGACAAATATACTGTCAGGACATTTAATAGCTCAACTCTTGCTTTTGAAGAATATCAAAATAATACTGCCTATTTGGCTGTTATTACAGATTTTTTTATGCCATTAATAAGTGGAGATGAATTCATTAAAAAGATATTGAAAATAAATCCAAAGCAAAAAATTATTATATGCTCAGGTACTCCTTCAACAGAATTGGATTCATTTATTAAAGAATATTCTAATGCTGTTTATCATATTCCAAAACCATTTGATCTAAAAGAATTTGATGTAGTGATTGAATCCATTGTTAAAACAATCGGATAGGACTATTGATCTGTTTCATCGTCGGGTTGGGTTTTGGATGTATGCTCTTTTAATCAACTATTATTGGAGTTGTTAGATATGATTTTTCAGTATTCACACCATTTGTGAAAACTAAGTACACATAGTATGTTCCATTTGAAACTGAAGAAGTGTTCCAGCTAAACGTATTTGAAGTATCTGTTTCATTTATGCCAGATGTAATCAATATACCATCATATCCACTTAGGTCTGTATCATAATAAAAACTTAGAGTATATCCTGTTAAAGTATTTGTATCGACCCAATCTATAAAGAAGTCTTTTATTAATTTGCTTGCACCATTTTTTTTTGAACCAAACCAAATTGCACCTGTACTATCTTTAATCATTGATGTTAAATTATTATCTATTATTTCGCTATTGCTTGTAGTGTAACTCTCCCATGTTGTTCCGTCGAATTTACTTGCTCCACCTTCAGTTGCAAACCATAAATCATTATTATTACCTTCAAGTATAGCAAAAACGGTGTTGTGAGCCAGTCCGTTGAATGTCTTGTAGGTAGTCCAGTTCGTACCATCAAATTTACTCACACCATCTAGTCTAGTACCAAACCACATATTATTATTTTTATCTTCATAGATTGAATAAACATGATTACCTGATAGGCCATCTGTATTATTATAAGTTGTCCAATTTGTTCCGTCAAATTTACTTACCCCACCATAATATGTGCCAAACCACATATTATTATTTTTATCTTCATAGATTGAATAAACATCATTACTTGATAGGCCATCTGAATACTTATAAGTTATCCAATTTGTTCCGTCAAATTTGGTAACACCATAATGCCCACCAAACCAAATAGAATCTGTAGAATCTGAATATAATGAAATAATTAAATTCTTATATAAACCTTCATTTGTAGTGTAATTTGTCCAATTTGAACCATCGTAATTACTTGCACCGTTTGCCGTGCCAAACCAGATATTATCAGATAAATCTTGAACTACAGACCTGATCCTATTATCAACTAATCCATCTGAAGAAGTATAATTAGTCCAGTTGGTTCCATCAAGTTTACTTGCTCCCTTTTCTGTACCAAACCAAATTACTCCCGAACGATCTTCCATAATTGAATTAATTTCATTATTCTGTATTGAATTTGTAGGTAGGTACGATGCCCAAATACCATTATTAAATTTACTTAAACCTTTTAAAGTACCAAACCAAATTGCTCCTGCACTATCTTCTGCAACGGAGTGAACCTTATCATTGATTAACCCATCATTTGTGGTGTAAGTAGTCCAAGTAGTACCGTCAAATTTATTTGGACCAATCCAAATTGAGTTTTCACTGTCCAAAAATAAAGATGAGAAAAATTGATCTTTAAAATAAGTGGTCCAAGTACTGCCATCAAATTTGCTAGCACCTTCAACAGTGGCAAACCATAAAGCCCCTGCACTGTCTTTTAATACTGATTTTACACCTTCATGTACTAGACCATTTAAACGGTTATAGGTGGTCCAGTTTGTACCATCAAATTTACTTGCTCCAGCATATTCAGTTGCAAACCACATATTACCATTATTATCTTGGGCAATTGAATTTACTATATTATGAGCTAATCCATCAGAATCAGTGTATTCGGTCCAGTTGACTCCATCAAATTTATTTATACCACTATTTGTACCAAACCACATGTTATTATTGCTATCTTGAAATATCGATAAGACAGTGTTGCTTATTAACCCATTATTCGTGTCATATTTTTCCCATGTGTTACCGTCATATTTGCTTATACCACCATTAGTGCCAAACCACATGACACCATTATGATCTTTAAAAACGGCATAAACATAGTTCCCTGCTAGTCCAAACTTTTTTCTAAAGGTTGTCCAATTAGTTCCATCAAATTTATTCAAACCGTCTTCTGTGCCAAACCACATATTACCATTATCATCATTACTCATTGATAAGACAAGGTTGCCGGCAAGGGAACTACTTAATGACCCTATACTAAATGTCTTCCATTTTGATAATTTAAAAGTTGGCATATTAAATGGCGTGCCAGAAACTTCACTAGATGATAAACTTTCTGTAGTACCGAATAACGCAGTCACTATATAATAAATCTTCGTTCCATTGGTTAATCCAGTGTGTGAATAAGGACTACTAACGCCAGTTATTGCTGTACTACTTGTAGTAACACCCGCAGTAGTTGACCAATAAATCTTATATGATGTTGCGCCTGAAATTGAATCCCAAGTTATTTCATTTTCTTTGTCTTTTGTTTTTGCAGTAACATTTTGAGGTGCATTCAGAATCCAAGTTCCAGATAATACACTTGAAATAACTGAGCTACCGGCGAGACCACCTGTTAAGCCAATGGGAGTAACTTCAAATGTAATGTCTTTACCGCTATCAGCAGATACAAGCAGATAAGTGCTTGAAGTAGCTCCAGATATAGCTATGCCATCACTTAACCAACGAAATAAAGTAGTGCCTTCAAGATCATTTTCGATGTCAGAGTATGTATAACTACCTGTTAAATTATCGCCTACTTCTATATTGCCGCCATTATCATCTACAATACTTATTCCACTTGCTGTGGGTGGTTTATTAATAGTATCTCCAATTTTCACACTGTCGGATGCAGTAGGATGCCCCGTTAATTCCCCGTTAAGAGCATGTGGCGTAACTTCAAATTTAATATTTTTATTTGTATCTGCTGAAGTAAGGGTATAAATTATAGCCATCTCATTGGCAATAGCTGTATCATCTCTCAACCAACGAAACGTAGACTTTCCCTCCAAATCACCATCAGTATCAGAATAACTATAATTTCCAGTGAGAACATCTCCAACTTTTACAGTTTCACCATTTACATCTGAAATATTTACACTACTTGCAATTGGTTTAGTATTGCTTGAGCCACCAACAGTAATATTGCTTGATGTTGAAGAATTTCCGGTTGTTGTACCGGTTGCAGCTATAGGTGTCACTTCAATTGCAATACTTTTTCCAGAATCTAAAGAGCCTAATGTATATGTTTTAGATATTGCTCCACTAATTGCTGTGCCATTTCTTAACCAGCGAAATGTTGATGACCCTTCAATATCTCCTTCAGAGTCAGAGTATAAATAACTCCCCGTTAGCTGATCACCAACTTCTGCAGTACCACCATTATCATCTGTAATAGTTACTAAACTTGCGACCGGAGGGTTATTAATAGATGATCCAATAGTTATGCCACTTGAAACAACAGCACTTCCTTTTGGATCTCCTGTAACAGTTTTTGGTGAAACCTCAAAAGTAATAGACTTATCAATATCAGATGAAGTTAATGTGAAATTAATTGAATTTGCCCCTGAAATGGGAAAATTATTTCTTAACCAACGATATTCAGAACCACTTTCTGCATCTCCATTGGCATCTGAATAGGTGTAGCTTCCCTTTAAAGTATCTCCTAATTCCACAGTACCTCCATTTTCATCAACGATAGTTACGTTCGTAGCAGTGGGCGGGGTGTTGATAATAACTGTGATTGTAATGCTACTAGAAGTTGCCTTTGAGCCTGTGGTTTCACCAGTTAATGCAATTGGAGTAACCTCAAAAGTGATCGATGAATTACCATCAGAGATCAAGACCGTATAGTTTAATGAAGTTGCATTATTTATAACGACACCGTTTCGTAACCATTGAATTGTAGATGTTCCTTCAGGGTCACCATCTACATCTGCAAAAATATAAGCACCTGTTAAGATATCGCCTGCAATGGCACTACCTCCATTATTATCTGTAATCGTTAAACTTGAAGCTGTCGGTACGTCGTTTGAAACACCAGAAGTAACCATTCCAGTAGATACTACATTGTTTCCTGATTTAGAACCTGTGCTCGCAACAGGAATTACTTCAAATGTTATTGTCTTACCACTATCTGCGGTAACAACAATATATGTTGATGAGACAGCACCTACAATTTCAACGCCTTCTCTAAACCATTTGAAAGTTGATTCACCTTCTTTATCATTTTCATCATCTGCATATTCATAATTACCTTTTAATACATCGCCAATTTCTATGTCACCACCATTCTCATCTGTGATGGAAATATTTTTGGCAGAAGGTACGCTGTTGGTATCTGGATTTGTTTGAGTGCTTGATCCACCACCACCTCCTGAACCACAACCAGTAATAAATATAGAGAAAATTAGGAAGAATATAAAATTGATTTTTGACTTTGAAATCATGAATTACCTGTCAGGTATATTTTAATTATTAAAAACGTCTTTCCCGATCCATTATGATTTTTGGAATTATACGTTACCGAGTATAAAAGTTTAATAATGTCCTTCCATTTACATGAAATATAGTGAAAATTTAATGTGGCAATTGTAAATAATGAGTCATAATTTGTTCTTATGAAAATATAAGGACAGACCTTAAAAATTTGGTACTCCTTCAACAGAATTGGATTCATTTATTAAAGAATATTCTAATGCTGTTTATCATATTCCAAAACCATTTGATCTAAAAGAATTTGATGTAGTGATTGAATCCATTGTCAAAACAATCGGATAGGACTATTGATCTGTTTCATCGTTGGGTTGGGTTTTAAAGTTTTGAATCGTTCATTTCTTCATAAAAGCTGAATATTGTTTACAGATTGCACAATAATTTCTTTCTTGAGAGTGGGAATTATGCAATTTATATAAAATCATTAGAATGTGTGGGATATTTATTGTTGGGGGCGTTTCCTGAAATTGAAATAGTTCAATATCTGAAGGAGATTATAAATGGAGCCCTTAGAGAATATAAATTTTCTTTTTCAAAAATATCGCAAAAATTCATCTGAAAAGTATTTAATTGAAATTCTAAAGCAAAGTCAGAAGTTTATTTTTAAAATATGTTTTAAAGTATTAAAAAATGAACATGAATCTGAGGATGCAACGCAAGATGTGTTAATAAAATTAATTCATAATATTCATATCTTGAAAAAAGATTCTAAATTAACTTCCTGGATAAATCAAGTTAGCTTGAATCAAGCAATTGATTACCGTCGTAAGAATATAAGAAGTAAGTTAAATTATCGAGAAGAGTTAGATATTCCTGACCATGGTTCGGAGGAATTATTAGATAATGTGATTGTGTTTGAGCATATTGACCAATTACCTGAGAAAGAAAAGTCATTAATTCACTATAGGTTTCTTAATCATTTAAGTATTGATGAAATTGCCAAGGAAACGAATTCAACAACATCAACTGTTCATCGGCATATACAAAAGGCTCTTGAAGTATTGAAAGTAAGTCTCAAGAAAAGTGGTTTTGCAGCATTGGCAGTATCTTTTACTTCAATTTTAGAGGAAACTTCTGCAGTAGAGCTAACTACTGATGTAACTTTAAGGATACCAGCTGAATTGTATTCTAGTAATCAGGTAATTCCTGTTTCAACAGATATTGTAAATAAATCCATTATAGCTAAAAAAGCCATGTTAGGCTCAGTGCTACTAATACCTATCGTGATTTTATCCTTTTCATTTTACTATTTTTTGGATTCAGTTTCTAAGGAATTACATATTGAAGAAGAGGCTAATGCATTGGTAAATATTGATTTATCAACTATTTCTAATATTGATAATGAGATTAATGGAAATGAAAAAAGATCTTTGGCGTTAAATAAAGCAGAAAACAAGAATGAACATAAAAATAAAAAAACGAATGAAGAATCTCTTGTGCTACCTCTTGTCCAGCTGAATAACCAGAAAAATATTGTAGATGAGGAAACAAATAAATTATTTTTTGGCGTTGTGACTGATGAGGACTCAGGATTACCGATTAAAGGTGTAAAGGTTGAGGCTTATGATATAGGAACTTATGAAAAGTATGTGTCATTTACAGATAAAAGAGGAAAGTATTTTTCTAAAAAATTGTTGAATAACCCTTTTTTATTTTATGTGAAATTTATTAAAAAAGGGTATTTAGCTAAAGTTACCTTTCAAGAGTTCATGATTACTAAGCCATTAAAAATTTCACTTTCAAAAGGTATAGAAAAAGAATATTCTTTTTTAGATAGCGAAAGCATACCTTATAAACGAGGTCAGCTCAGTGTTTTTTTACCCTCGTCATTGCCATCTAAACAGAACTATTTTATTGATAAACATTTGTCAAAAATTCAGCAAAGAATATCCAAACAAATTTTTGGGCGCTTTCCTGACTATTTAAGATTAGAAAAGCAGGTGAGTTTTCTTTCTAAAGAAGGCCGAATCAAGATTCTTCATAACACTAACAAAAAAATAAAATTGCAGTTTAAGTATGATAACTATTTAACAGGATTATTTGAAGTTGATAATTCTTCATCAAAGCACACTCCTATTGAAATCAGCAAGCCTGTGGATTTTAAATATAAATTTATGGATTTTCATACTGGTATGGGGGTCGGTCTTTCGCAAATAAAAATATTGCATAAAGGAAGACGTGATCCTAAATGGGTTTCACTTTACGGATCAGGAAATTTTAATTATTATAAATTTATCCCAACGATTAAAGGTGATTCTTCAATTTCTAAATTAATGTTTAATATCAATGATACTCGGTATCATCTTCAAGGCCTATCGCCAAGTATAGAAAATAACGAGCTTGGTTTTTCTTATTTCAAAGAAACCGATTATAAAATCATCTTGCAAGAGAAATCCTCTCTTCATGGATCTTTATTTGATGATGCCAATCAGATTTACCAAAACAGCTTCTTAATTTTAAATGATGGCGACAATATCATTAAATCAAATCAGGATGGTGTCATAGACATGACTAGAATAGTTCCAGGTTTTACTAAGTTTCAAATTTGGAAGAGTGATTTATCTAAATTGATTTGTTCAGAAAATAAAAATATTTTATCTGGTAGCAATTATGAAGTAAGTCAGTTTTTTACAGAAAAGAGAAAAAATAAGTTTAAGTTAAAGGTAAAATTATTTGGAGAACCGATTTCCAATTTGCAAGTGAGTATTAGAGGGGTTGGTAGAAAAGATAAAACGTTAATCTCCGATAGTTTAGGCGATATCTTTTTTGATGGCTTTATTAGCGAAAGCTATATTGTTTCATTTAATATTGATAAAGGCATGAAAATTAGACAGAGTTTTGCTTATACTTTTGAGTATACGGACTTAATGGCAGGTAAAGTAGTTATAGACCTAAAATATAAAACAAAAGTGCGCTTAAAAAAAATGAACAAAGATAGAATGTTTGGTTTTTATTGCTTTTTTACTAATTATGAAGATAGCATAAAATTATCGAAAACATTTCAATTAAATAAAGGAACGACATCTATTGATTTATTGTTTAGCAAGCATGGGAATTATGAAATTGAATATGGTGATATAAACATTTCTCCTAGAAGCCTATTATTAGAAGGTAACATTTGTAGTCATGAAATACTGTTAACTGGTACAAATGACCGATGTGATGTGAAATTAAAATTTGATGATAAAATTTTATATAAAAGTAATTTTTTAATTATGTTTGAAGGTCCAAGATCATCTTTCGCTACAGATTATAAATCAATAAAATTAAGCCAAGGTATAAAGGGAAATTTTGTTATAAAGGCTCCTTTCTATATTCCTTATAAGTCAACGTTCCTTGTACCTAACAAAAAAGAATTTATATATGAGCCAAAAATGATTAAATCAAATAGTTTAATGTTCATTCCACACAAAAAGGAACATTCTTTAATTCGGAAGTCTTTACAATTTGACGATATAATATTAAGGTATAATGGGCATGAATTAAAAAATAAAAATGAATTTATCAAAATTTTTAAAGAATTAGATGATGAAATAATTGACGTTGATATATTGAGAAATGGTAAGAGAGAAAAAATTGAATTACCACGATTGAAAATATTTGGATTAAAAAATCATTTTATTGATAGGCAGAAATTAGAATAAACCAAATCATTGAGATTAAACATGACACTAATTTTTGCTTACAACTAACCCAATTCTCACTTTCCCCATATCACATTCCTATATTTACTAAAGAATTAAGACCATGTGCATGGATGTTGACTACAGCTGGCAACGTGAAAAATCAATTTTAAGAAAAAGGAAAATTCCTAAAAAGAGATTTCTTCAATACACAGTCTTTTGGAAATGATAGGTGGTGATAAGTTGGCAAGTCACTTTTAAACGCTGTTTGATATTATTTAATTATTTTCTAACATGTCATCAACTTGTTTTAGTAGTTCATTGGCATCAAAAGGCTTTTTGATAAAAGCTGTAAAATAAGTTTCTGAAAATTGTTTGATCAGTTCTGCATCACGAATCCAATCACCTCCAGTCATCCCTAAAATCTTCAACTTTGGGAAAAGTTCGTTACATTTATGGGCTAGTTCTGCCCCATCCATTATTGGCATAATTACATCGGTAATTAGAAGATTAAAATCATATTCAGCTAAAGTTCTTAATGCATCAGTTCCATTTTCTGCTTTGAAAATCTTATAATCTTTTAAAGTTAGCAAATCACTTAAGAATTCTCGAAGTTCTTTATTATCATCAACTAATAATATTCGAGCCCTCATGACTTTTGCCTTATATGAAAGTATAATTATAGAATAGCTTATAGTTCTAATAAAGAAAAGTAAATTAAGTAGATTCTTAAAAAGTATCGATCAGTGGTAAAAGGGAGGCGAACTCTTAAGGCAATTAAACTTGATTTTATATTAGTCTCTATATTTTTATTTTTTGTTTTATAAAAAATATAAGGACAGGCCTTAAAATTTGATTTGTTTCATCCGCGTAGGAATGTGGAAGGGGAATAGGTGTATGCTTGACTTGAAAGAGAATAATAAAGTTAGCGCAATAAAATATTCATTCGTACCAAGCATACTATTTAAGTATAGTCTGAGAATCATTGTGAATTCAAGCACTTTAGAAAATACATTTGGAATTTATGTTTAAGTCAAAAGTAGTTACTTTATATTTATTGAAAGTATTTAATTATGGTAAGTGATTGGCTGGAACCCTTAGAAATGGCAGGTATGAGCTAGCAAACTGTACTGAACCGCAAATCGCATATAAAGCTATTTGAACGGTTTAAGGGTCGTAGGTTAATTACTAAAGACTTGGTAGACGAATACTGCTTACATGTAAGTGAGAAGTATAAAAGAGATAACACTATCTATATGAAGCTCTCTGCCCTCAAGCTTTATCGGAATTATTTAAAGATAAATGTGAATATTGTCCTGCCTAAAAAGAAACATAAGATCACGCAGGATTATTTCAAGCAAGCTGAGATTAATTTAATTATGAAATGCTTTAAAGAAAATATAAATATTTTGCCATGTTAGAACTATTGTATGGCTGTGGTTTATGAAGAGGGGAGCTACTTAGAATTGAATTTTTTGATGTTGACTTTGATGAAAGGGCTATGCTCATAAGAGGGAAAGCCGATCGGGTTCGGTATGTTCCACTCACAAATGTAGGAATCTCAGAAAATATATCGACTTGCTAAGACCTAATGCCGATTACAGCACTAAATTATTTATCACACGAACCTGTATAGATTTCAAACAAGAAACAGGTGAATCGCTGTTTAAGCATATGAAAACTAAGTTGCCAAATAGTTTAAAGGATAGATTTCATCCACATGCTTTGAGGCATTCTATTGTGACTCATTTAATGAATAATGGTGTGCCTGTTATTTTGATTCAGGAGTTTCTGGGCCATAGTAACATAGAAACTACTCAGATATATACTCATCTGGATAATAAAGAACTTGTCCAAATTATAGATAGATTTCACCCAAGAGTCAATTTTTGAATTTTAATTGAATTCTATTTCAAAATAAAATAAACTGATTATTAAGAATTTATTACAGGAACCCAATATGAATATAATGGTTGTAGACGATGAGAGGGTAATGACTGATACATTAGGAGATTTTTTAAGTATTGATCATAATGTGATCGTATTTAATAGTTCAGCTGATGCATTAAAGCACTACAAGAGTAATCTGGATTTTGACGTTATTTTTACAGATTTTCAAATGCCACAGATGTCTGGTGATGAGTTTATAAAAGAAATTCTAGTTAAAAACTCAACTCAGAGAATTATTATTATGTCTGGCTTTACAAATGATAAAAATCTAGATAGGTTTGAAAAATTATTTGCTAATATTCAAACCATTCAAAAGCCATTTGATCTATTCAAAATATCAGATGTTTTAAATCTTATTAACGCTTAAATTATTTAAAGAATTCTATGTCTAATGATAGTGATGATTTAACTTTACCAAAAGAAGATAAATTTAAATTACAAAATATTTTAATCATAGACGATAGTGCAATTTTAAGAAAAATTCTTGGTGAATTAATTCTTTCAAAACATTCTGCCAATATTCTTGAAGCTAAGCACGGAAGAGATGCGTTAGCTACAGTTTCTGCTTTAAACGGAAAAATTAATTTGATATTTTGTGATTTGAAAATGCCTGTAATGGATGGTGAAGCATTCATGAGGAATCTTATTGCTAATGAAAAATTCAAAACAATTCCAGTGATCTGTTTAACAGTTGATGGAAATAAAAATACGGTTATGTCTTGCATTAAATATGGTGCAAAAGATTATATTCTTAAACCATATGACAAATCAGACGTTTTAATTAAAGTTGAAAAATATCTGAAAACATAATTATAATATAGCCTTAATGGCTTCCGTTGAATTTAAATCTGGGTGTAGTAGTTATAGTAACATTGAAACTACTCAGATTTATACGAATTTAGATCATCGTGAGATGATTAGGGTTATTGATTGATTTCATCCGCGAATGATAATTGGATGTGTATAATCTAGAGGTTGATTCACAATTATAATTTTAAGCACATTGCTCAATTGTTATTTGAATATCAAATAAGCAGCCATGTTATAAAAGATATCCGTATTCAAGATTTATTGAGATTTGCAGTTAATTTAATAATGTACTATCTAGCTCTGGTTATATTTTTTATGTTGAATCAGGCACTTAATACCGTATTTAACTTTCCTATAATCTTTATTATAACTTGCTATTAAATGAATACTGATCTATAATTTTAATTTTTTTTGAACCTACTATATTTATACAAGGATGATTTAATTTAAATGAAGATATTAATTATTGATGATGATAAAAATACATTAGAAATATTAAAAATTCACCTCTCAAAAAATCATGAAGTAACAATATATTTTAATCCACAAGAAGCATTTGAAGAATTTCAAAAGAACCCTAACTATTCAATAGTAATTACGGATTACAAAATGCCAAATTTAGGAGGTGATGAAATAATAGAGAGAATATTTAAATTAAATCATGTTCAGAATTTTATTTTTTGTACCTGTTCTTATGATGACGAATTGCCAAAAATCATATTAGAAAAGAAGGATTTTATTCACGTTGTATCTAAACCAATAGACTTTTTAGCTTTAGACAATTCGATTAATTCAATTTTAGAAAAAATTCAGGACGATAAAACTAAAGCATGATAAACATTATTTAAATTTTTAATTAGTATTATTTTTCAAAAATCCATTTGTTGTCATTCGATTAATTCTTTTTCCATAAAAGAGTAATCTTGAAACTACTTACCATATCAATTATTTGTTAGTATATATCTCTTATAATAACTTGGAAAGTTAAAATTAATTCTTAAATTACTAACGAGAGATACCTTAGAAAAATAGAATATTGAAAGTAATAAATACTTTGAGAATATTAATTGTCGATGATGATGAAATTGTTACTTCTATTTTAGAGAATTATATTTCTAATTATTATGATGTGACGATATTTAATTGCCCTGTAAAAGCTCTTATTCACTATTCAAAAGATCAAGATTACTCAATTGTATTAGCAGATATTCAAATGCCAAAGCTTCAAGGTGATGAAATGATTGAAGAAATGTTGAGGATTAATTCCAAGCAAAAATTTATCATAAGCACTGTATCAATGAAGCCAAAAATCATGAAACTTGCTAACACTTATAGTGACCATATATTTATAAGCGATAAACCATTCAATTTACCAAAATTAAAATCCCTATTAGATAAAATTACAGGCAGTCTTGATTAATTCGCATAATTATATAACAACTATATATCAAATATCTTTGAAACTACTTACTTTAAACAATTAACTAAATATCTATATTTTTTATCTTTTATATAAAAAAGAAGGACATTCACTTATTTCTGAGTATCAAGATTGTTCTATATTAATGTAACTTGTTAGGGTCGTTATTTTGAATATTTTAATTATTGATGATGAAAAAATTTTCACTGATTGTCTAAGTTCGCATTTAGGATTTCAACACGATCTAAGTATTTTTAATGATTCAATTGAAGCATTAGAGCATTATGAGGCTTGTCAGGATTACGATGTTGTTATTATAGATTATATCATGCCAAAGCTAAACGGGGACGAGTTAATTAAGGGAATTTGTAAGATAAAACCATTTCAAAATATTATTATTTCTTCTGGGGATATCAATAAATCTGATTTAAATAAGATTAAAAAATTTAATAATTCAATTAAGATGATTCTAAAACCATTTGACCTTTCTGATTTAGATAAACTTTTAACTACTTTTAATGTAGGCGAATTATTATGAGAATTTTAATTGTTGATGATGATAAGATAGTTACAGATCAATTTGATTTTTATTTAAGTAAGAATCATAAAATTACCACATTTAATTCTTCTATGCATGCGTTGACTTATTTTAAATGTAATCATAATTTTGATGTTATTATAACAGATTTTTTAATGCCAAACCTGCGTGGTGATGAGCTAATAGATAAAATACTAGAAATAAAAACCGACCAACGTTTTATTGTAATTTCCGGATATTTTAAATCTGAATTTGCCGACACATTAAAAAAGTATGGGGCAGACATACGAATGATTGATAAGCCAGTGGACCTATTAGATTTAGAATGTGCCTTAGATTTAATTGAGAATAAAGTGCCAAACTGTTTAACATACTAATATCATTTATTCTATATTCCCTAAATTCCCATATACAACCCCAAAATAATATCGATTTAAGACCATACGCCACGTCAGTTTATGACAATTCATAGCGATTTTTTGCATAGTGAAATAGTTAGGGTCGTTGATTTATATCATCCAGGGTTGGGTTTTGATATGATATTTATCTTCGTTTTTTATTAAATCGGATTATTTATAAAAAATAAAGAAGAATAGTTTTTAGGGCTATTTTTATGATAACATAATTTAATTAATGAGAAAATATTATCGTTTGATCAAATACCCTGCTTTTAATGAAGTAGTATAATTATATTTAATGGCACTTGAATGAACATTTTAATTGTAGATGAAAGTATCGCCGTTACTAATAGGTTAAAAAATATACTAAAAGCTAAGCATAGTATCACGACTTACAATGATATGTTCATAGCGCTAAAACATTTAAAGAACTCCCAAGAGTTTGATGTTATAATAATTGATTTCGTACTTCCACAAATTAATGGAAAAGACTTGATCGACCATGTGTTTGATTTTAATCCAGATACAGCCTTTATATTTATGTCTTATCATTTTAATCTTAAATTCAATTCACTTTTGCAAGATAAATACTGCAATGCTCAAATAATTAAAAAATCTGCAACTCGTAAAGAGCTTGGTCATACAATAAATCGATTATGTATGGCTGGTTGATGAATTGTTTTATCACATCGTAATAAGATATTTCAACAAATTAAAATAAATTCTAACAATTCTGATTTTATTATGAAACTGTCTTGACTCCGTACTATGGTACGGTGATAGAATTTCTCCTAAAATATAAACAATCGGGGCAATATGAAAAAACAAACCATTTCTTTCGCCGGAAAAAAAGCTGGTGTCAATATCGAAACAATCCGATTTTATCAACGTAAAGAACTTTTAGACGTTCCTAAAACCGAAGGTGCATATAGAGAGTATTCTGAAGATTACATTAAAAAAATTAAATTTATTAAAAATGCCCAAGAACTAGGATTTTCGCTCAAGGAAATTAAAGAACTTATTAGTTTGTCACCAGAGAATTGTGAAGATGCGAGATGTAAGGTTGAGAAAAAAATTATAGAAGTGAATGAGCAAATTACAAAATTAAACAAATTAAAACTAGGTTTAGAGAAGCTTTACAATGATTGTTTATCTAAAAGAGAAAATGATTGCTGCCCAATTTTGAAATCATTATCAACTTAATATTTATTAATAAGTGCATATTTTTTCATAGAGAATTCGATAGGAAAGTGAAGATTTTTGAGACTCCATTTGTAATTATAGTTGGATATGGCTTAAACCGTTGATCCAAAGTAGGAGATTGAATATATTAATTATTGATGATAACAAAGATATACTTGAAATATTAAATATCTATCTCTCAGAAAATCATCGAGTGAGAATATTCAATTGCTCACAAATGGCACTCAAAACTTATCAAAAATATCAGAATTTTGATTTAATTATTACTGACTTCTTCATGCCACTTTTGTTTGGCTATAGTTTAATAGAGAGTATTTTAAAAATTAACTCAAGTCAAAACATTATAATTTGTTCAGGAACACCATGTAATGAAATTGACTTAATCGTTAATAGATATAGAGATTTAATTCAGTTGATAAAGAAGCCTTTTGACTTTAGTGAATTTGATAAAGCAATTGATACATTTTTTAGTGACAATTAATTATAATGACAATGGATAAAAGATGAGCAATATAAACTTTCATCAAAGAATTATAGAAACTTTGTCAAGAGTATCTGAATGGAGAGGGGTTAATCTTATAAATTCAAAAAATGGTTTATTGGTTATCTTTTCTATAATTAATGTTAAAGGCTACAGACACTTTTTATTTTTAAAATCTTACTTAGTGAATAATAGGACTATTGGCTTGTATGAATTGAATCATAATAAAAAAACAGTTGAGATATTTAAACTTAATAGTGAGGATAAATATCATATTAAAATTAAATTTAATAAGTTAAGTGAGTTTGAAATTGATGAGTTTGAAAAAGGCGTCAGCCAACTTTTATCGGTATGTAATAATGAGAAATAATAGGATGCATCAGGTTTACTGTGGCTAGAATATGCTTCCGACTTAATTAGAAATTGATTACACCTTGTTATGAATAAAAATTAATTTTATATTCCAATGTCATAATCTCAATTTTCCCATGTCACATCTCATTTATTACGAACGATTTAAGCCCATACGCCACGTCAGTTGATGCCAACTGTTGTGTTACTAAAATCAATTACTCAATCGGCGACAGCTGGCAACGTTCATACTCCGATAAAAACGGCCATCACTATTCAACCACTACAAACCCAGATGGCGGAACATACACAGATGAGCTCAATCAAACAACCGACAGAATAGAAATACAATCAAGAGTGCTACCAAATGGATCAACTTATGAGTTTACCTACGATGCATCGTCAAGCTCAAATACTAATAGCCTTTCACAAATTGAATTCACCCCAAATGGAACTTCATCAGTAGCTCTAAAAAATACTTATAATTTCAATGCTGATGGAACACTAACAAGTGAATCCAAAGATGTTGATGGTGCCAACTCATCTAAATCATATACCTATGAAAACGGTCAAGTAAAAACATCAACCAATGAATTAGGCCAAGTGATCACTAATACCTACAACGGCACACCTAGTCTATTAACAGGTGAATCAATCGCCAGAGATATCACTCAATTTGAACGGTTTAGGGGTCGTAGGTTAATCAATAAGGACTTGGTAGATGATTTCTGCTTACATGTTAGAGAGACGTATGAAAGCTATCACACGATCTATATTAAGCTCTCTACTCTCAAACTGTATCTGAAATATCTAAAAATAAATGAGAATATTATCCTACCTATAAAGAAACAGAAGATTACTCAGGATTATTTTAAGCAAAATGAGATCAATTTAATAATGAAATGTTTTAAAGGAAAATATAAACATCTTGCCATGTTAGAGCTGTTGTATGGTTGTGGCTTAAGAAGAGGGGAGCTACTTAGAATTGAAATATTTGATATTGACTTTGATGAAAGGGCTATGCTTGTAAGAGGAAAAGGCGATCGGGTTCGGTATGTGCCCCTTACTAGCATAGCTGTTTACCTTATCGGCAAATATATAGACGAGTTTAGGCCACATTCTTCAGAAACAACTAAATTATTTACAACTAGAACTGGTAAAGATTTCAAAAGAGAAACAGTTGATTCGCTCTTTAGGCATATGAAAACTAAGTTGCCAAATAGTTTAAGAGATAGATTTCATCCACATGCTTTGAGGCATTCAATTGCGACTCATTTAATGAATAATGGTGTGCCTGTTATTTTGATTCAGGAGTTTCTGGGCCATAGTAATATCGAAACTACTCAGATTTATACACATCTGGATCATCGGGAGATGGTTAGGGTTGTTGATTTTTTTCATCCGCGGGTGAAGAGTCTTTGTTTAATTAATGATTGAATTAAAAAGGAGCCCTTGCTAAAGGCTCCTTTAATATGGAAGTAATATTAATTATTGTAACA
>NVWA01000106.1 GCA_002746535.1 Planctomycetota bacterium | reverse complement strand
GGATTAAGCTTCATCATTCTAAATGAAACGCCCTGTGCGGATCCGCATGCAGGGTGTTGTGGGGAGGGCTAGATAAACACTAGTCTTTACCCGATTTAGCATTGTTTTAGATAGTCTGTGATACCATCTGGATATAGTATTTTCTTCGAATTAAGGAAATTAGATTTATTTACCCACATTGCAATAAAGTCCGTACCTTCTTCCTTGCACATGATGTTATCTTTTTGGTATATGGATTTATCTTTAAAATCAGCAGAAAAGAGAAGGACAATTTGATGTCCCGGTGTGCCATTAAAAGTGAAAATATTTTCGAATGTGGTTAAATATGCATTCACTTTAATTTCTGTTTCCATTTCTTCCCGGAACTCTCTAACAACAGTTTCTCTCGCTGATTCGCCAAATTCAATTCCCCCACCAAGAGGGCGATAGAAAGTTTCCTTCTTTACTTCATCGAAGCCTTCTCCAACGAATATTTTTCCGTTGTTCTCGATGAGACATATTGCAATATTTCTAATTTCCATTGAAACCTTTATTTTACGAAAAATGTTAATGATAGAGATAACCGGCACTTTGCGACAACCATTGTTGCGTAGTGGGGGTTACTGATTGGTTTTGTTTGTTGTGTGAATTCTGAATTATGCTTTTGCGACATAAAATAAATAAAATCGCGATATTAGTCTTTTTGACTATCGACTTCTTTTGTTTTTTTCTTTTCAGGTGGAATTGGCAAGTGCTTCGATACAACCAATAATAGAAAGCATGCAAGGATTATAGTTCCTGACATTATCAATGGATTCTTTATTGAGTTAATAGAAGAATTATTAAATAAATTTTGCCACATCATTAATGTGAAAAAGCAAATACTTATGCTACATATGATTGCTAAGGTTCCTTTGTAATATTTCATAATACGCCTTCTCAGGTTTGATTGTTAACGATTAAACAAACGCCACTCCACAAGAACCATCCTGTAGGTGGACTGATGATGAGTTTAATGTGTTGACTCAATAGTGCTTGACTCCAACGATTTTTTATAAGTAGTATAAAAATTTGCTAATTCTGATTTGTTTTCATAAAATGTTTTACTACCAATACAGGTTGAATAATGGGCGTATATGAAATGATTATATTTTGATATTAAAGTCAGGTGCTCATATCCAAAAAGTAGTGTGAAGTGGTAGTGAGTATATTCGTTAAGCTTATTTACATTTATAGACGGGAAATCATTCAAGAGGGCATTGTCGTGCTCTCCTATACTATATTGGCCAAGTTCTAATTTTTCTTTTAGTTCAAAGCCAAGTTGTCTTTCAGATTTGGCCTCAGGGTAAAAAATGACAAGTGTACCCACTGATAATGCAAGAATAATAATAATGGCTAAGATCTTTTTTCTCTTCATTATGATTTAAAACTTATTTCTTAATAACGTTTGAATTTAGCGGCACGTTACGAGGACATTCCTGCGTAGGGTGGAGCTGACGATTTATTTTGTTTTGTTGACTCAATAGTGCTTGATTGCATTGTGTTGTTAACTTGACCAAGCTTTTTCGTGTAAATTAAACATATACAGAATAGCAATGTAAATGAAATAATAAGTAAACATAGAAATGGTGACAAGGGGAGTTTAAGATAAAAGTTCCCAAATAATATATATGTTATGTCACCATGAAAAAATTTATTTGAGTTGTCAAATGGGTCAAATAATTCGTTGCCATAGGCAATACCAAAGCCATAAATGCCATTAGAGGCAATAATGTTTTTATTAAATCCTTGAATTGAATAATTAAAATCAATTTTTAACATTTCACGCTTAAAATCAATTGTAGAAACTGTCGACTCTTGGGCATTTAGCAAATTAAAAATACATGCTGATATAATTATTAATAATATTTTCATGATATTGAAAGTTAATGATTTAGTTAACCTCCACTCACAACAACCTTTGTTGCGTAGCGCAGATTAAAAGTTAATTTTGTTTATTGCGTAGAGGTGATGACTTAAAAGTGTGTGATTGCATCGCCTTGTTATGCAAAATTTATTTTTCAAAACTGCTGACAGAAAACATAGAAATTAAAAGCCATGATAAACCACCTGCATCACCTATAAGTAAAAAAAGAATTATGAAGTTTAAATAAACTGATTTTGATATTAATAACGCACCAATTAAAGTAAGAATTCCCAACAACGGTATTGGGGATATGTTATTTGTATCGTCAACATCTAAGTCTTTTTTTGCAATTAGTGTTGGCCTTATGAATGCTACATATAAATTATTAATACTGATCAATGCACCAAAAGCAAAAATAGAATAGCCAGTCTTTTGAAACTCACCATTTAGAATTCTAAATTCAAAGATAAATAAGAATGCACAAATTAATATTGGTATCAATCCTGCAACAATCCAAGTGTATTTTTCTACAATTTTTTGCATAACGACTGCATCTTTGTTAATTTTCAACTAATTGACCGATTGATGAATACCAATTATTAGCAATATCAAAATATTTATCCCTTGTATCAGATTGGATTTTTTTTAATACGTCGAGCTGACTAGGCTCTAGCTCACTATCACGATCCGTGCTGGAAATCACTGACCAAAATGAAAGGGATTCTACTGTAATTTTATAGTCCTCTTCGTGTGATTTATTAGTTTCACCTTTTGATTTATTAAAATTTGCAAACAGTCTTTTTCTAGACCTTTCATTATATAACTTGTCATTATAGCTCAACGAAACAATTATTTGTGGGGCGACCCATGAAGTTTCATCTAATCGTTGCCAAAGCAATTCAATTATTTCTTCTTTTTCTTCAATGAAAAACAGTGAAACACATACGATTAGATGAGGTCTCCAATCACGCACTGATAATAAATTTTTCATATCACGCACTATTTGGTGCGGAGTAAGAGAGTCAATAATTTCTTTGGTCTTTGCAACAGCAGTTTTTACATCATTTTGAATATTTGTGTGATCTGACAAATTTAATAATGCTAAATAGTTCACTTCGCATAATATTCTTTTTCTAAACCAACCAATTTTACGATAAAAATTTGTGGCTAATAATCTCTCATTTTCTTTTTGCATTGTCTCTAGTATTTTTTTAGATTCTTTATTCATTGAGATTTAACGATTTGATCATCGGCACGTTACGAGGACCTTCCTGCGTAAAGTGGGCTGATGATGAATTTTATTTTATTGCGTAAAAAGGATGACTTAAAAGTGGTCGTTGCAATGATTTGTTATATGAATACGGATTAGTGATCTACAGAGTTATTCACGTGTAATAAATTTTTGTTTATATAACTTATTATTATGAAGAGTCTTGAGTACACCTTGAATTACTTTGAATTCAATCTTAGGATTGACCTGAATCTTTATCAATGTGCCCGTTTTTATATTACTACGTTTAAGATAACCATCTAGGTTATTTCGCTGTAGATTTACACCTTCAACAATTACTTCATATTTATTTGGAATTTTGATTAATATTGAATTCAAATTAGATAAATCAATTTGTTTTTGATTATTCACCTGCTTTGTGCAGGATGCCGTAAAAATTAAAAGTGTGATGATAAGTAAAATAGTGTGCTTCATTTTTTCTTTCTATTTAATTAATTCATATAATGATAGTGATAACCACCACTCACATCAACCGATGTTGCGTAGTGGGGGTTGCTGATTAGTTTTGTTTTGTTGTGTAAAAGGATTACTTAAAGGGTTTGATTACATCGCCTAGTTATATTTTAGCCTAAAATGGTCAATCAAAAAACTATAGGTTCGGTTTATTTTTTTTCTTAATAATTGTATCAAAGATTTTACCAAAAGTATCTGCTGAAATTGCAAAAATAAGAATTGCGATTATTAAAAAAAGTGGGCCAGTGTAGCTAAGGATACCTATTAATGAAAATATAGCATCTGGCAACGTATTGCCCTCACCAACTTTAGCCCCTTCAGTTCTAAAGAACGATAGAACGTAAATAACTAAGATTGGAAAAAAGAAACCAATGATTTCCACAATCTTTTTCAGGATTTTATGAATCAAAATATCCTCTAATTTATTTAAGATATAACGATTAAGATCAGCGGCACGTTACGAAGACAATCTTGCGTTGAGTGGACTGATGATGAATTTTATTTTGTTGCGTAAAAACGTTTACCTTTGAACAGCTAATCCAATATTTAAATTATATGATTCATTAGCTGATACGATACCTCTATGCCTACTTTCTAAACTCTCAGCTTTGGCACTTAAAAATGGATAGAAAGAAATAACTTTATCGCCAGGTAACTCAGCTACTTCTTTTTCCCAATTATTCCACCGATAATCTTGATAGTATTTATGTAAGTCACCAGTAAGAGCCCACCATAGAAAATCTGAATATGTACACTCTAGAGGTTCCCACTCTAGGGAGTCTAAAGCAAAATAATAAATCATTCCCAGATCTTCACCAAATTGTCCCCCGTTAATTGCGTACACACCACCAATTACATCATCAGCGACAATTAAGAATGGAGCATTTTCACCATAATTCTCTATAGATTTACCAAGATTCCATTTAGGAATTGAAATTGGTAACTTGTCACAACCAGCTCCAAAAATACGTAACCATCCGTGGTCAATCAATATGCCACCACACTGAAATACTATAGCTCCCATAGGGGATCGAGTCGTTACTTGAGATTCATATAGAGCGGTTTCACCATCCTTCTTTTTGCAATTCAATACTTTGACCTCGTTCGTGGCATCTTTAATCCAAGATGAAACAAGTTCCCAGCCAGGCTCTTCTGTATTTATAAGTTCTTCTATGGCTCTCATATTAGTTAATTCGTTTCATAGTATTGGTAACGACTAGATAACCGGCACTTTGCGACAACCATTGTTACGTAAAGAAGATATTTAAAAGTGTCCACTGCAGGGTGTTGTGGGGAGGGCTAGTTAGAGGCTAGTCTTTACCCGATTTATGTGTAAACTTCTTGTTGCCATATGGTTCTATTGTTTTTAAGCCAAGCCCAAATTTTATTTGACCAAAAGCTTGCCATAGAAAGTGTTACTAAATAATCAGTTTTAAAATTTACGATATCCCATTGATTAGCACTGTTTAGTTGCTTGGATTCAAATAGTAAGTGCAACACCTTTTAAAAAGTGGATGATCTGCAATAATTCATGCTTCAATGTCTTTGGCGAGATAAAGGAGCTAAAATGAG
>NVWA01000105.1 GCA_002746535.1 Planctomycetota bacterium | reverse complement strand
TTGGTCAGATACTTTGTACCCAAGATTATTCATTTGACCTGCAATGCGATCAGCACCCCAAGTTTTATTTTCTATGGCAATTTTAATTATTAGATTAATTTGTTCATCCGAAATTGGGGGTCTGCCAACTCTTTTAGATTTAGAACTATCATACTTTCGATTGGCAAAACGCTCAAACCATCTGATTAATGTCTCTGGTTTGAAAATGGTTTCAATTGTTCCAAGTCTTAATAGTCTTCGTAAGTCGTAGGCAAGCTTTCCAATGGCCCTTCGTTCTTCAGGTTTCATCTTACGCATTTCTTTGTACATTGCTTTTTGTACTCGTAGTTGTAGATTCAATAACTCAATTGTTTTTACAAATTGGATTTCTTTGTCACTTAGTAAGAATGCGATAATTCGGAAAATATTCATGGTGTCCTCCTAAAAAAAAAGCGGGGGATTGTAATCTTCTAATATTTTTATGGCAAGAACTTTTATTTATTGTCTTTGGAATAAATATGGCGTATTCTAACAATAATGGCGAAATATTTTTGGTGAATTTTATATGGAATTTACTCCAGATGATCAGTCCTCTAGAGAGGAATTAATTAAAAATTTAAGCAAGAGTCGTCATTCTTATTCTAAATTGGAATTAAGAACTAGATTTTTACAAAATAAATTAAAAGTATGTCAAGTTACAGTTAATTCTGATTGGAATATTGAAGATGAAGAAAACACCCAAATAATCCTTGGCCGTAAAATTAAAAATCTTAAATTGGAAGATCAGTTTGTAAACTCACCTGAAAAAGACGATTACTTTAAAAAGATATATAGACTTAGAAAAAGGATAATTAGTGAGTCACAAAAGGAAATAAATAATCCGTGGAAGCTCATTGAATTGGGGCTTGATAAAAACGATTTATTCAAAAGCTGGATACGTTTTAGAAAAGATGATTGGAATACTGAAAATAATTCAATACGTTCAAATCCGGATGGTGCTTCAAAGAATTACTATTTAACTTCACCGAATGAATTAATTGGCCCAGAGGATGACTTTTATATTTCTTATAAAGCTCGATCTACGAATTCCCCTTGCGACTTATCTCTAGTTGTAGGGGGTGACCTTACTAGTAATAATGCAATCGTTCTCCCTGATGTGAAAGGATATTGTTTTGCGTTTGGAGCTTTTTACAATCATGAGACTCATCTCCAAATTAGAGGTAATCAATCTTCTAACACCAGATCAAAAACTATCATTGAAAAAAATAAGGTTCATTTTTGTGAAGCTGTCAGAAAAGGTGGTCATATAAAAATGACCATTGATGGTAGAGAAATCATAAATTATTATGATCCATTTCCAATAATGGGAAAAGGTCATGGCTTTGTATCTTTATATACATTTGCCCCTGATCAGTATTTTTTTGACTTAAAAGTTAGATGCCGACCAACTTGTTTGCATGAGTCTTTGATTGAAGATGTAAAAAATTGTAGCAGAGCAGTATTAGAATTAAAACATAAACCAAATCATTTTGTAGAGATTGAATATTTTGAAAACTATTTTCTAATACATGATATAACGGAAATCGTAGAGGCTCAGAATAAAGCTGCTGATATAGTTCAAAAACAGTTAATAAGAGAAAAGTCGATAGAGAAAATTGAGATGGTAGGTCAATTAGCAGCAGGAACAGCCCATAATTTTAATAATTCATTAATGATTATTCAAGGATTGGCAGAGTTAATTGGGCAGAAACTAGATTCAGAAAGTCGATCTTCTGATTTTATCAATAAATTAATTCACCAATGTAAAAATTCAGCACAGTTGGTGAGACAATTATTGGATTATTCAAACCAAAGAATGCTAGCTTCAGTGCCCGTTAACATCAATGAAATCGTTAGAAATGTTTTGCTGGTTATTGAAAATACTTTTATCAGTAAAATAAAAGTGGAGTCATCGATAAGTGATCAGTCAATTACTATTAAAGGAGATCAATCTTCTTTGGAGACGGCACTTTTAAATCTTGCTATTAATTCTAGAGATGCTATGCCAAATGGGGGTCTTTTAAAACTAATGACTTCTATAGTCAAATTAAATAATTATTTTTTTGAAAGTAAAAATTTTGATGGAAAATCTGGTGAATTCGCCTGTATTTCGGTCGTTGATTCTGGAGATGGAATTCCGTCTGAAATTACTGAAAAAGTTTTTGAACCATTTTTTACTACTAAACCAAAAGGTAAAGGTACAGGGCTAGGGCTTTCAAGTGTTTATGGAACAATAAAAGGTCATAACGGTTTTATAGAATTAAATAGTGAAATTGGCAAGGGGTCACAATTTGATATTTACATTCCTATAAATGAAGAGAATATAATTCAAAAGGAAAAAAAATATTTGAAACAAATTAAGTCTGCTCATAATGAAAAGGTAATATTAGTTTTAGATGATGAATTTTTAATTACCAATATTTTAGAATTGGCCTTTACTGATATTGGCTTCAAAGTCATATGTTTTAACAGTAGTTTAAAGGCTGTTGAGTATTATAAATCCCATTGTTTGGAAATTGATTTGGTAATATTAGATATTATTATGCCAGATTTGAATGGAATAGAATGCTTTGATTCATTTTTAGAAATTAAAAATAATACTAAATGTATCTTTATGTCCGGTCATCAAGGTGATGAAAATGAATATACGGATTTAGTTCAACGTGATGGAGTTTTTACTTTTGTTAAAAAACCTTTTGATTTATCTGAAATGATAAAATTAATTAATAACTTCTTTTCAGAAAAGAAATTAATCGAGCAACAACCACAATAAAGAGTGCTCTTCAAAAACAATAAACTAATCAAAACAGAAACCACCGAATAACCCAATAACATTTCCCCTTACCCCAAATCTAAAGCTTGGTATAATGGCTTCTTAGAATAAATAGAAGATCCCGTCAAACGTCAGAGGGTATTGTCCAAAATGGATATGCCGGAACTAAGAGTTTATTAATAGAAGGAAGAAAGATGTTAATTATAGCATTGGTAATAGCATTAAATATTGTAGGTGTTGATCAAACTCAATTTACATTAG
This sequence comes from Planctomycetota bacterium, assembly GCA_002746535.1. Taxonomy (GTDB): domain Bacteria; phylum Planctomycetota. The sequence continues at coordinate 2,285 of NVWA01000105.1, read as the reverse complement.
AGCTTGATGGTAGGACATTGATTTTTATAAAGCAGAAGGATGGTTTTTGGTTAAATGAGCATGAAGGTAAAAAACTGAGAGTTAATATAAAAGGTAAATATTTATTAATTGGTGATAAGGGAAGCGAGTTGAAGAATAAAATCTCGGATGTCTTTTTTAAAAAAGATTTTAATATATTGGATTTTAAATACGAAATGGACAATGAAACCTTGTTTATAAAAACTAAGAAAAAAGGATTGATTTCGGAAATATTGATTAAGTCTAATAAAATTAAAAAAACTACAAAGATTAAAATTAAATTTGCCAACAAAGAAAAAATATTAAAAGAGTAGAGTTGAAATAGATCAATTCTTTATACAGAATAAAATCAAAAAATAATATTATTCCCAAAACTCAGACGCGGGGGTGATGGTTGTGGGGTGAGTATTGGTGAGGTGGATCGCTAATGAATAAATATTTTATAGTTAAATAAATCTAAAATGACAGAAATTCACAATTGATTTAGTAAAATTTAGATTTTTATTAAAAACTTTATTGAATACATAGAATTTCTATGTATAGTTCAACTATGTAATAATTCTAAAGGTTTTCTTATGTCATGGTCAAAAGATTTGGTAGCTGCAAGCGCTACTCCAATTATTCTGTCTATATTAGCAGAAAAAGAAAATTACGGCTATTCTATTATTAAAAAGGTAGAAGAACTGTCAGGAGGAGAAATGCAATGGACTGATGGCATGCTATATCCTGTTTTGCATCGCTTGGAAAAACAGGGGCTTATTAAATCAAAATGGGGCAAATCCGATATTGGTAGAAGACGAAAATATTATCGTTTAGAAAAAAAAGGTAAAAAGGAACTAATTGAAGAAAAAAGAAAATGGTCAGTCATTAATTCGGTATTGGAGTCAGTATGTCAACAGAAAACATCTTTAATTTAAAAATAGCTATTCATCAATGGGAAAATTCCTTCAGAGAAATTAATACTGATATAGAGGGCTGTATTGAGGAGCTTGTGTCCCACTTGCACGATTCTATGGCTGAGTTTAGAAACAAAGGTTTTTCTGAAGAAGAAGCTTTTCAGTTAGCTTCAAGTGAATTAGGACAGGTTCCTTCTATTGTCGTTGAGTTTTCAAAGAATCACACTGTGGAGGGTTTTGATGTTATTAGATTTTCTGTCTTTTTTGCCACGTGGATATTTTTGAGTGGAATTCTATATTACTATGGGTTTTTTAAAGAGCTAGGATTTCATATAGGATGTTGTGTTGGTATATTAGTAAGTTGGGTCTTTCTAGAAACGTTACCACTTTTAAAAAAACGTGGCGGTCTAATTAATAAATTTGATAAATTACGGTTTATCTTCTCAGCCTTTATTCTATTTTCATTTGTCTCTATATTAGTTTATTTGGGACTGTATGATATGTTTCAATTAATGCCTGGATATTTAGTAGCGTCAATATTTGCCTGTGTGTTGGGTGAATTTATGTTGCTTTTTGTAGGCAAACAACGTTTAAAATTAACCTGCTCGATGGCATGAAAGGTTGTACTGCAAAAAATATTCACCTCGTAACGTCAAAATAATCATCTTACTCGATTTTCACTAAACTGAGTTGGCAAACCTTGGTATAATGCTTTCTTTGCTTTTAGAGAGTTTAGCTTGGTTAAGAAATTTTTAAATATTATTGTTGTTTGTGGTCTTCTTCTTACTATGTTCACGCTATATGTATCAAATACATCTGCAATGGACTCTACGTAGGACAGTCCTCGCAAAGTGATGCTGATAAAACATTAAAAGAAAAGGATTATTAATTATGAATATATATATTAAAAAAATAGTGTATGGCTTCACCTTAATTATTTTGGGTTTTGTGTTTGGTCTTGGTGGCACAATTTTGGGTATGATAAGTTCTTTTGATAATATGGCATCTAAAGAAGGAATAGCGACACCTCAAATATTGGCTGAAGGCATTTCAAATTCCTTAATTTATCCTGCACTAGGAATACCCGTTGCATTGATTGGTTTATTTCTCATGATCTATGGAATTGAAAAATATCTTTCAAATAGAAATATAGAATTGGCTGAAAAAATAGCGGTATAACCCACCCGCAAACCTTGGTATAATGCTCCTAATCATTTAGAGAGTAGCCTTGGTTAAGAAATTATTAAGTCCTATTGTTGTATCAGGTTTTATTTTTGTGTTGGTGCTTGGCTTTCCTGATATATGCGAGCTCTCAAACTACTAAATGCTATATTGCCAAACTCAATAATAATACGGTGGTATTGATATGGC
>NVWA01000104.1 GCA_002746535.1 Planctomycetota bacterium | reverse complement strand
ATAGGTTGCTTACTATGAGTTGCTCATAGCATCGGTAAATATAATTAATAGGAGCAGATAGGATTCAATAACTTCTTAACCACCCAACCCCACTAAAATTAAATCATTCTACCAACTAAACCTGTGGGTACAATATGGGTTATTCTGTGGTTTCGGTTTCGGTTAGTTTGTTGTCTTTGTAGAGCTCTCTTTTTATGAATACACCTTTTTTGTCGTAGTATTCTTTTTTGTTTAAGGAGCCGTCTTTGTCATATCTTATAAAAGAAATAAGAATTTCATCTGAATATATAGAATGTATTTTTATTTGGCCATTCCTATACCATAATTTATGAATACCGTCGTATTCGCAGTTAGGCGACAAAGAAATCAATTCAGATTTATCACCATTAGAATAATAATTTATCTGAACTAAAACATACCTCTTAAACATATTAACAGAAGGCTGAACAGTCAGTTGTAGCAATCCATCAGAATCAAATTCTTTAGATAAGCCAACAATTTTGCCTTTAGTAATATTATATGTCGCCCTAACAATACCATTTCTATCCCAGCAAGTCCATTTCCCAGAGTAATTCTTTTCTGGAATTATACCGATGGGCGTTAAATTAATTTGTCCTTTTGAATCAAAATCATATTCTAAATCAGAATCTAAATCAACTGTACCATTACTTAATGTTAAGTCATATAGGCTCCTATCTACTGACACTTTTTTAATTAACCATAATGGTAGATATTTTGGCCCATAGTAACTTTGAAATATATAATGATACTTTGAAGACTGTGAACTCCCATGCAATAAAGAGGCTAAAATTCCTATAGAAATAATTAAAATTAGCCCTAACACAAGGAAGGAATTCAAGAATTTCTTATCAAAATAACTATTAATATTATTTTTTTTCAATCATGCTCCCTGATCACGAAAACAAATTCAGCTACCTTTATGTTATATAAATACACTAAAGATTAAACCTCAATAGTTAAATACTAAATTAATATTAAGCATATATTATGTCGAGTTATTTAGTTTTACCTCCCCTAAAAGCTGCACTTTCATACGGCCCTTTAATTGTCAATATCCAATTCGTGGCTCTCGTGGATTTTACTCTTTTTCCTTTTTCATCCCTTTCATATATTACTTTACCATCACTGTCCCTCTTAGTCTTACCATTTTCATCTTTTACAGGAACAGATTTACTTTTAAATTCTGACCCAAATCCAGTAAATAACCATTTATTAGGAAAAGTATCATCTTCAACAGCAAAAATTGGATGATTGTACCCTGGAAAACCTGCAACGTCAAAAGCCAACCTTTTTTCAATTTTGGATGCAGCCTTTTTATTAAAATTACATGCACCAAAAGTGATCTTTGTAGTCTTTTCTTTACTTAACTTTGAAAATAACTTTGCAAAATCTTCATTAATCCCCTTTGCATAACCGCTTCTACCTTCTAAGAAAAGTGGTTTTCCACCAAGAAATATATGAAAATTTGGTGCGGCTTTAGTGCCACTATGAGTATGAGTTTCAAATAAAATTTGATCGTCTTTACCTAAACTATTTGCTAGTTTTACTAATGCATCGGCTGCGGCTTTATGACCTTTAGGCAAAATAAGTACGGTAGAATGGATTCTATGTTTATTTATTTCAATTAGCACTTCACTCTTTTTAGCATTTTTCTTACCATTTAATGTAATTTTTACGTCATCTTTTGAATTTTTCAAAATCTTTTTAAAATCATCTAATTTATCATTCCATTCTTTGATCATAGCATTAAATATAACCTTATATCCATCTTTTTTTGTACTATATGTTTTTTTACCAATTGTTAATGTCCTGTCTTTATCTTTTTTCTTTGAAGGATCTAAGACAAGATATATTTCATTACCGCTAGGATCCAAACCGTTTACCCCAAAATAACCATTATGTAAACCCATGCCATCAACAAACCCAAGCGGATCACGTGATAAGAACCTACCCAATAACCCAGAATAATACCGAGCCCTAAAGTACATAACTCCAGTTTCAGAATCGTGCCTCCTACCAGTAAATCCGTATTTTACTCCATACACACTAACGCTAATCACAGAATAGGAATTATCAGTAATAGTCCTTTCACCAAAAGGAGTGTATTCATATCTCTCTACTATGTTTCCACTTGCATCACTTAAAGCAATAACACTAAATCTATAGTCAATTAAATGATAATAGTCATTAGTGCTATCATTAAACATTACAATTTCATCAATATATCTGCCACCATAAACAAAATCTCTAATCAGAATTCCCAATGCATCCTGTTCTTCAATTGATTGACTTCCCCAATATACAAAGTTAGTAACAACCCCATCAGCATCCTTCTGAATCCTACGATTAAAAGCATCATAGCTATACTCAGTAACAACACTCCCAACAGTAGCCTTAATCAATCTATTCATAGCATCAAACTCATAATCATTAGAGCCATCACTAGTCATGTTACCCGTATCGTCATGAGTAAAGCCAGTACTAGTAATCTGATTCATACTGTCATGGCTTCTTGTATCAGTCACACCATTATTATTAAAAGTATCCCAGTTGCCTAGAGCATCTTGAGTCCAGTCTTGAAAGAAGAGTGTAGATGGAACATCATCTTCAGCACCATTTAATACACCTTGCTTGTAGCCAGTAACTTTATAAGTGGTGTCATAATTATAGACAGCTGATTTATTGGCATTATGCAAGCCAATCTCAACTTTTCTGTTGCCTACATTGTCATATTTGTAATCAAAGCCTGCCACAGTTGTTAAGCCTACATTTTGCCACTCTTGAGAAGTAGTTCTGTATACAGCATCGTAGCCCTTAGTTAATTCCAAACCATTACCAAGAGTCTTAGTAGCAACAAGGTTTCTATTGTTATAAGTATATGAAACATAATCATCAGCAGGAGTGTTTGTATCATAGATATTAGTCACCTGATGAGTGCTATCATATTGATAAGTCAAACCTCTACCAGATGGATAACTTACTGTATCAAGCCTGCCTATATCATCAAAAGTCTTGCTAACTGTTTTAGTAACTGTACCAATCTTCTGATCTTCACTAGTCAATCTATTGAAGCTATCATAATGTCTTGTGATTAAACTAGCAACCTTACCACCAATGCTATCAGCAGTTTCTAATCTGAACTCACTATCGTAAGTGTAGTTCATTTCATGTGCACCATCAAACGGATCTAGATTAGTGATTTTAGTCTTTTCTAATCTACCAAATGAATCGTAAGTAAATGTGGTAGTGTTAGCTCTCTGATCTTCAATAGTAAGCCTCTGACTAAAATTATTGTACGTATAATTTTTAGATTTAGTGTCATCATAAACCTCAGCTGTTAGTCTTAGATACTCATCATAATCGTAAGTAGTTTCTGCCCCTGCATTATCAGTTATTTTTATCAACTGCAAAGTTAATAGATCATACTCATTAGTCGTTACAACAGCCAATCCATCTACATCATCAGTAGTTATTAAAACTTGACCAAACTTGTTATAAGTGGTAGATATTTTTTTACCTTCTGGGTCAGTTGCTTCAACAACACGAGCAAGCTCATCATAAACAAAAGAAGTAACTAATCCAAGTCCACCATCATCTTGAGTTTGACTCGTCATCAATCCTCTGTCATCATAAACTGTAACCGTTTCTACCAAATCATTGTCAGTAACTTTTGTTTGTGCACCATAAATATCATATTCAAATGAGGTCACATGTCCTTTTGCATTTGTCACAGATGTTAATTCTCTAAATGTATTATAAACTCTTGTTGTATTGTTATTAGCGGGATCATTCACAACAGTTATATCGCCTGATGAATCAAATGTCAGAGTAGTAATCCGATTATCCCCAGTAGGATCTACTATAGTCTTGAATCTCCTTCCCAACGAATCGTATTCAAATTCTGTTACAACACCTGTTTGACTAGTAGTACTAGTCACTTGATTTCTATCATTATAAACTTGTGATGTAGATAGATTTGCTGCTGGTGATGCGCCCGGATCAAACGTAGAACCAGTTTGCCTATCAAGAGTGTCATACTGAATTGTTGTTTCAATTCCTCTAGCATTAATGGTTTTATCAACGAGACCATTAAGCTTAAACACTGTCTCTGTAACAACATTCAAATTAGCTAGATCATATGTAGTTAAGATTTGCCTATCAAGGGCATCATATTCAAAATCAGTTACAACTCCTTTTATATCTGTCTGAGATGTAAGCCTACCGAAATCGTCAAAAGCAGATGAAGTAGTTTTTGAATTTGGACCTAAATCAGTAATAGTAGAAGTAAGATTTCCGAAAGAGTCAAACTCAACAACTGTAATGATTTCATCAGCACCAACATTAGATGTTTGAGTACCGGTGCGATTCAGTAAATCATATTCAGTTGTACTAATAATCACATATGTTTCGCTAGGATCACTTCTCATCAATATATTATTATCATTGATGTCATATTCTAATTCAACGGTTCTATTTCTTTGACCCGCACCTTCATCATTAATCTGCTCAGTGACGTTACCATTGATGTCAAATTCAGTAGCTGAGACAACACCACGCATGTCAGTCATTTTATTTTGACGACCTAATGGATCAAATTCATAACTGGTCACATTTCCTTTATGATCAGTCATTGAAGATTGATAGCCATTAAAGTTATAGGCAAAATTTGTTTCAATTGCAAAGCCATTAGGATCTTGAATAGTTTTAATCACTCGGTTCAAAGAGTCATATTGAGTTTCAGAAATCAAGCCTTCATAATCTATATGAGTCATCAAATTCTTATTATTAAAAGTAGTTATACTGGTTATATCCAACCCACCAAAATCCGTAACAGTTTTAAATTGCCTATCGACACTGTCATAAAAATATTTAGTGACTAGACCTGTATTATCTGTAGTGGTTTCTAGAAAATTTCTACCATCATAAGTCATAGAAGTTGTTGTTAAGATTAAACCATTTACATCTTCAGTAGTTTGAGTAATCAAATTTTGGCCGTCATAAACATATCGATCAACTGACAAAGTAGGATCATACTGATACTGATCTACAGTAAGATTCTCATCACCAGGCTGTGGTATATATATTTTTCGCTCAAAGGATTCAATATTACCATTTGCATTGTAAGTTGTTAAACCTGGATTGGTGGTAGCACCCCATATTAAAACTTCACGACCAAAACCATCATATTGGAAATAAGTCTCATGGCCTATGGCATCAGTCATCTTAGTGATTAAACCATCAGATTCTAATTCAGGATCAGAAGTCAAATACTCATATAATGTAATTGCTCCATTATATTCAGTCATTTTTACCATATTTCCGAAGGTATCATACTCCTCTATCATGCTAACTTCTTGACCTTCAAACATTTTTGAAGTTGTAATAATACCATCACCGTTTAAATTGGTTGAACTGACCACCTTACTATATGAAAGATCCGGACCATTAAGTGTTTCTCGCATCCTTCTAATAATCACTTCACCTTCATTATTGTATTCAAGAATCTCTACATGTTCCAGCTCAGCACCACCTGGATTAGAATCATAAAACTCAATACTTTTTTGTGAGAAGGCAATAAACGCTGTCACGATATATGCTTGTGTGTTATTTACAAATACAGGAGTCTCACTTTGATATAAATCTTGATGTGCAACCTGAGTTTTATCATAGACTAAGACTCCATTCTCATATGCTCTCAATTGATTAATTGGTTGAAGAAAGACATCTTTAGTCAACGTATAATAGCATACGTGAGTAGCTGAAGTTTTAACAAACACCCCATTAACCAAATCATAATATCCATCAAGAAAGTCAACAAGAGAATCTGTTGTTTTCACACGAATTTGAACATTCGTTGTTGCAT
>NVWA01000103.1 GCA_002746535.1 Planctomycetota bacterium | reverse complement strand
GAGGCTCTGAATAACTATCACCAATTCCGATTATTACTTCTTCTGAAAAGCAGACTTTTGAAGTAATCAACAATATTAATAAAAAGTAAATTTTCATACTCATCTTATCAGTAAGTTAAGTTGTATTTATTAAACTTATTATACCTTATAGTTTAGGGTGGAATTAAGCCAATTTTGAAAATTAGTAAAACTAATTGCAGATTACTTACTTAAAATCTCAGAATTTCCCAAAATATAAGTTCTATACATCAAGCGTTTCAACATTCAGACGCGGGGGGTGATGGTTGTGGTGGGTGGAATTTAATTAAAGCGTTTGTTGACTTGATTCTTATGTCAACATTTCTTGACACCTTTTTTCATAAAATCAGGTATAAGTGCCTATTGTTATATTTTTTTGTAATGTATTATTACTTGTAAAAAATTAAAAGAATAAGTATGAAATATATAAGTGAGATTGAATTGCTTCTTCATGAATTATCCATAAATAATTTGAATAATAAGGAAGAAATATTTATTTCAAATTTTGAATTATTAAATGATTTATTATCAAAGCAATTTTTAGAAGAGAACATATCTTTATTCGGATCGATCTCTAATAAAAGCATGGTCCACAAGTTGGAGGATGATTATATGTCTAATAAGTTTATTAATTATAAAAGAGTGGTTTGTGAATCTACTGATAAGAGAATTCTTATAGTTTCAAAAATAGAAACTTGGCTCATTAAACATATTGAAGAATTTCATTCCTAAATAAATCCGTTATTATATTTAAAGAATATTCCGACAAACAAAATAAGCTCATTCCAACTCAGACGCGGGGGGATGGTTGTGGGAGTGGTATAAATTGGTTTTCAGTGCTTTATGTAAATTTATATTACTACTTACTTTACTTAAGAGAATTCTAGGACACTCAAACTTTAAAAATAATTTTAAAAAATCGAATTCCTTTTCGTCATAAATTTAAAAAGAATATTAAATAAAAACGATCAATAAAAGATGAAATAAATCATCCTAAGAGAATTTAAAGGTGGTGATAGATTATTTTTTGAATTATTAAGTTGATTGAAACTTAATTCTTAGAGATTTTTGATGAGATGTATAAATCATCACTATTCTTTATCCCTTGGAACCATTTTTGGCTGGTGTCTTTTAATTTATTCTTAATTTTTGATGCTTGACCTACGACTCTAAAGTACCATTTTCCATAATGATTTATTTGATTGATCCATTCTTTGTGATTGACATCCATGGTCTCAAGAATTGTTGGGATTCTATTGGGTATATAGCCAGGTTTGTCTGCTCTGATTTCTCTCCCAGTGTAATCGAGTAGTTCCAAATAATCTTTTAATTGCATTCTTAAGAATGGTTTTGTATTTTCAGTTTCGTTCCTTTGTATTTTTGATATCCAATTTGATGAATTTGCTATGCTATATTGATATTTCACTGCTTCGTATTGTTTGTAGGTAATGTTTTTCATAGCTTTTTCATTTAACTTCTTGAATTCTTTTATGTTTTCTTTTGCCATGGCTGAATGTGTTCGATCATAGGCCGAAGTGTATTTAGATTCGGATAAATCATTGGTAATTTGTGCCCGTATGGGGTTCAAATCAACATAAGTCATACATGAAAGTACTGCGACTTCATCGGCAAGGTATTGTGAATGAAATCTTCCTTCCCAAAAACGGCCCGTTATATTTTCTTCTTTATTCGCTCTTCTTGCAATAGGCTGATTTAGTCGCTTCATAAATGTGCTGATACAAGATAAATTTTCTTTACATTTTTTAAGGTTCTCAGGTGATTCTAGGAAAATTGAAATTTCTAATTTTGTTGGCTTGGATCGTTTTTCTCTTTTAGATTCTGCGGTAGGGTGTAATGATAACCACCGAAAAGCCAAGTCATTGTCAGATAGTTTTTCCCGCAAATCAGGACGATTTCGAAGAACAAGATGATAATGGTTAGACATAATAGCATAGCCCCCAATATCAATACAAAAGATGTCGGCAAATTTTTCTAGAGCATCGTAAAACCATTTTTTTCTGTGACTGTAATCTCGATCAGGGTCGTGTGGGTTTTCTAGCAACCAGCAATGCCGCACGCATCTATTAGTAATATGATAAGTGCCGACTTCATTTTCGTTAATAAGGTCTTTTCTTGCGATTGTCATGATATTCTCTTGAAGGGTATATTTAAATATAGTAATAGTTTAATTCGAAAAGGGCTATTAGTCAAATAATAATTCAAAAATAAATTAGATTGTTATAAAATCATGCTAAATTTAGAGTGTCCTAAGAGTGTCCTAGAATACTCATTGCATCCTTGTTTACTGTTATAACGCTTTTGTATCTATGGCAACAATTTCTGAAATTTTATACTTTAGGGAAATCTGTAAACATTTTTCGTGCAGAAAATCACCTATGAATAAATATTTTTTGCAGGCAACGACATAAATAGGCCATTTAAGATGCATCTTGTTTATGTCATAGCCACGTTGGCCTATAGACATGATGACATTTCCCGCTGGATCTGCAATATGTACTCTACCCATGATGCCATCGGGAATAAAAATTCTATCTACTTCGTCGATATCAAAATCACCTCGGCGACAAGGACAGCGTAGTTCTGATTTACCTCGAGCTCTCGGTAATACGGGTGACATTCCAGGTAAAACCCATTCGGCTCCTTCCAAACGTAAAGGAGAACTTTTATAACCTTTTGCATTTCGGTAACCACAAAGAGCTTTTGCCTTTTTATCCCACACCAAACGACCGCCACTTGGTTGGAACTTGGCAATAGAACCATAAATTGCTCCGAAAACTTGGTTGCCAAATTTTGATAAGTTTCCTTTGATTTCCTCAGGTAATGATCCTAATTGAGGTTTAATAGGTACACCTACATAAATATTGCCTCGACTATCAACATGTAAACCAGAAGCTGTTAATCGATGTAGATTGACTAAACCAAAGTTGAGTATTTTTCCATCAGGACCAATTCGAGAAATATCAGTTGATTTATTACCATGTGGCATGTAATGATGAATGATGTAAAGCGATCCATCAGGACCCATGCCTTGACCACGACGAGGATTCGAATGGCCACCAAAAAAATTTGGAATGAAAGTTCTATTCAAAGAACTAAAATTTATTGGTTTAGCTTTATTGTCTACTTTCCAAACTTCATTCCAACCCGCGATATAAAAATTTCCTTGATAGATGGAAAGCTCGCCACTGGCAACATTACTAGTTCTTTCAGGATGCCTGAAGGTAAACGTTCTTTTGTGCTCACCACTTTCTGCATCGTGAACGCGGTAGCCGGGAAGATATAGTTCATTTTTTTCGTGATCAAAAGCCATATGAATGCCACCACCTCCACCATGATCGTGTTTTCCAATAGATTTTTTACTAGGGTTAGGTTTAGGCATGTTTTCTAAATCCAACATTTGTGGCCACTTAGCTTTATCTCTTTTTTCCAATACCATTGGAATAACTCTCTTTACGGATGGCATCAATCCGCTAGCGACTTCTATCCGATAAGCGCCTTTGCTCACTTTTTCCCCAGCAGCATTCATGTAATTCCACGTTAAAGTCTGCTTTAAAGAATTTTTAACAAAAGGTATAGGTGCTCTTGGACCAAGAAGTCCATGACCTAACACCTTTATGACTTTATCATTTTTATCTAGAACAGAAACAAGCACATCAGCGGGTTGCGATAGTTCGAAACTAACTGTGACTGATTCATTAGTGGATTTCACTTGAGGTGATGAATTAAATTTTAAATTATCTATTTTAAATTTAGGTTTTGTTAAAAATAATGCCTCGGTTTTAACTTTTGGGAATTCTTGGGGTCTTTTATCGCCAAAACGTTGCAAACGATAAATATTATTCCAGCCAACAAAATTTGATTTAGAAAAGTTAATATCTTTTAGAGAAATTATATTTTTGACATCACCTTTCATTACGATATTTTTTAAAGTTCCACCTTCAACCTTGAGGATACCTATTTCATCTGGAAATATAAATTGAAAAAAAATATCCAATGCTTGGGTAGTCCATATTTCTGCTGATGGCATTGGATTCCAAGAAACCATGTGTGTATAATGTTTTCTCATTAGTTTTTTATTTCTGTCAATGGCTTGATTCCATGTATATCTTGGCTTTACCGTTTTGAGGTCATCACCCCATTGTGTTCTTCTGAAATTCATACCAATGTGATCTGGAATCCCTTCTTTGGGGTGTCTTAAAATATCGATCCAAGGGATTTTAATTTCTACTGTCCAATTTTTTCCTTTATTTATTTTGGTAGCCACTTGAATAGAATTTTTAAACGTTTCACCTGTAGTTATGCTAGAAGCATGTTTAGGCCAAGAGCCAAAGGATGAAAAACCACCGTTAGCATCTACAAAAATATTCATATATTCAAAATAGCCATGCATACCTAAATCGAGCATGACGCCCAAATAATCTGAACCTGCTTGTTTAACACCATATCGTTTACTGAGTTTGTATTTATTATCTAAAAAACCGGGCCCTGTAGCACTGGTATCTATCATCACGGCACTGATAAAAATAAATTTATTATCATGAACAATTTTTACACTGGCTGGCTCGACATTTTTTCCTGGAAGAACTTTTTCTTTTAATTTGAGTTCAACAGCTTTTTGCCAAAAAGATTCATTTGGTACACCATCAAGAATCAGCTTTTTATCACACTTTTTTATGATGGGAAAATTTTCAGCGGATTCCAAAAATCCTAAACTAAATAATAATATGATGGTGACATAAATGAAATGATTTTTCATGGTGTATTCCTTTATTTTAAAGTGATATTTTTTCTTCTTGTACATAAAAGGGAGCTACTGTCTCACCTAGATTAAAAATAGAAGCCAGAAATAAATTTTCTTTCTTTTTACGGCTATTTTTTAATCGTTCTAATAGTTTTTGAACAGCCCATTGGCCACCCATTTTCCAATCAGTAGCTACACCAGCTAGTTTTTTTCCTTTGATCCCTTTTGAAAGAGGATTTATGGTGGCAATGGAAAATTCATTTGGTATGTCCAATCCTGTAGATTCCAAATAATTTTTCATTGTATGAGCTACTAATGGACTGAATGTAACTAATGCGCTGGGTTTATTATTACATTGAGCCCAATAATTGTAAATTTCAGTAATTCTTTTTTTAATGGTTCCATGCTTTAATGAAACATGCTTTACTAAACTGGGCCTAAACTTTTTACCTAATTGCTTAAATGCATCCTTGTAACCTTCTAATACATGTGGATTTAATTCATTTTTTTCCCGATCAATCAAAGCAATATTTTCATGCCCTAGATTGGCAAGAATACTTACTATTTCTTTGACTGCATGGGTAGTGTTACTTTGAATTGAATCCCATTGAACCTTATCAGCTGCCCAGTGATCGATAATAATTCCTGGTTTACCAAATTTAAAAATCCTTTGTTGAATTTTCTCATTTACAATTGAGGCAAGTATTAGACCTCGACAATTTTTATGTTGCAAAATAATTTCAAATTCTGTAAGTGACTTTTCTTCCAACTCTTTATAAGGTTCATGGAGCTTTATGACAATTCGGTAACCCTGTTTTTTAGCTTCTTCTAGGATTCCTGAGCAAACCTGTAAATGTAAATAGCTCATTGGAGTTCGATTATTAGCTTTATCAATATTAATTGGGAGAAAAACAGCAATGAATGGTTCTTCTTCATCAACGGGAAAAGTCATATCATTTAGGCTTGGGAGTGTCGGTTTAATTATTTTGTTTTGAGATGATTTCAAAAAAGTACCTAGACCATGATGGGTAACAATTAGACCTTCTTCTTCTAATATTTGTAAAGCCTTGCGAAGTGTACCTAGACTACAGGAAGCTAATTTTGCCAAATGACGTTGAGCGGGTATCTGCCCCATAGCGTTGGAATGATCCTCTATGTTGTCTCTTAACCAAATTAAAGCTTGATTAAAATTGCTATATTGACTCATTTTATGCTTTCCTTTTCAAGTCTTTTAAATATTATAACACTAGTGAATTAAAATATAAGCATTATGGACAAGATTGCAAAGGATATATTCGTAAAAATAGGAAAAACATTAGAGTAAAGATGATTTCCTATACAACGTGTAAATTAAAATATGAAAAATGGGAGTTTAAATTTTGTGCATTTTGGAATTTTTGCAACCTAATTATATATTTTAATAATGAGTTAAAATTAACTTTGACCTATTAATGGAGAAGAAAAATGAATCATAAAATTAAAAGAATTCTTTTTTATATTTTAATATT
>NVWA01000102.1 GCA_002746535.1 Planctomycetota bacterium | reverse complement strand
TTAAAAACAAAAGTGACTTTATTACATTTGTTAAGTCGTATAAATATATTCAGTTTAAGGACACAATTGGCTTTTATCCTTCTAAGCTTGAATTAAAGAAGAGAGATGTAAAGGAAACCAAAAAATAAAAGGCAGGCCTTAATAGAATTCTAAGTCACTCAAGCGTTAATACCCGTAAGGTAAAAATATTAATCCAATCAAAATTTGCCGGGCACTAATCAATTCATGAAATAAAAGGAGATAGCACAACACTATCTCCAAACTCCCCACACTAACAACAAAACTAATCTCATATAAACAAAACAACTTTCAATCTCAAAACAAGTGCTAAATCGCTTTGGTGTGGTAGGATTGTTTTATTTGGTTTTAGAGAGATGGTAATACTGTCCTAATGAAAAAGCCTTTTTTATCTGTTCTGATTTTGCTTATTGCTATGAGTTTTTCTCTTAATGAAATTAAAGGTAAAAGCCCCATAGCTGATCCGTCAATATTTAATCTTGAAAACTTTATTGAAAAAGGCTATTACTTAAATATTGATCATAATATTATAGGAATAGTTCAGCTACATGGGAAAGAAGGTAAATGTTTATTTTGTTTTGGAGCTGATACTATATTTAGTGAATTACAAATTGATATTCCTTTTGGTGTAAATATCACCATGTTTGGAATACTATTTATTTTTGTCGCATTAATATCTTTCATTGTTGTGATCCAATCCAAACGCTCAAAAGTTGAACCGAAGGTGGAAGAGTGATCAAGAAACTTCTTAATCCTTTAATTGTATGTAGTTTAATATTTTTAATTTTTTTTAGTATGACAATACATTTAATGTACGGTAGTTGTCAATCAAGCAAATGGCATTACATCATCCAAAATTACTATATGGAAGAACAATTGCCCGAGTGGATGCTAATGAACAGAATGGTTTATAATTCTACTGGAACAAAAGTTATTAAAATTGCAGTTTATGAGCATTATGAAGGTGTTTGGAATGAATGGTACAGAAATGGCAATATAAAATATTCGGGAACTTGGAAAAATAAAAAGACAGAAGGCAAACACATCGCATGGTATATAAATGAAGTTAAGGAATCAGTTACAGCCTATAATAGTGGCAAGCCTGTATCATTAATTTATTGGGAAGAAAATGGCGAAGAGCTTCAAAGTTGGTTTAAAACTTATCACAAAAATGGTACTAAAAAAGAAATAAAGACTATGATGGATGGTAATGTTTCATCAATAGAAGAGTGGGACGAAAATGGTTCAATTGTTAGTAAAAAGTATTTTGAGTATGGCGGTGAATTTATTAAAAAAGAATATTTTAAAAATAATGTAGTCTTCAAAACGGAAACAGAAGAATGATCAAGAAACTTCTGAATCCATTGATATTAGGTGGCTTCTTTTTTGTCCTATTATTCGGTAGTGTTACTCACTTAATGTACGGGAATATTCAAACGTCTAAATATCATTACATCTGCCAAAACTATTATATGTATGAATATTTACCTGAGTGGTTGTTAAAAAATAAAAGGTCGATAAATGATTATATTGAAGAGCCGAATGGATATACAGGTGTATGGTCTCGATGGTTTAGAAATGGTAGTAGACAATCTTTTTCAAATTTAATTAATGGTAAGAAGCATGGCAAAACAATTTTTTGGCATGAAAATGGAGTAAAAGCATTTGATAGTAACTGGAATCATGGTATTGCAATAGGCAATAATTTGCACTGGTATCCAAATGGAAACAAAGAATATAAGTTTTTTTTGATAAATGGTAAATTCGATGGGAAACAATATGAATGGTATGAAGATGGTAGTCAATGCTATATAAATAATTGGAAAGATGGTAAAAAAGAAGGCTTGCATGCATCATGGTATCAAAATGGGAACAAAAAACTTTCAGGTAATTTTGAAAATGACAAAGAGGTTGGGAATCATCAACGTTGGTATGAAAGTGGTGCAAAAGAATATTTAACAATCTATATTAATGGTGATCCTGAATCATTTGAACAATGGGAAGAAGACGGAACGAAGAAAGAATGATTATCATCATTAAGCGATGTAATCGTTACCATGCAATCGTGTGATAATGCAAAATAATATTTTAGAGTGTAATCTTTATGGACATTGAAAAAGCAAAATCTGTTGCAAAACAATATGGTGAGAAGTGGTCTGTTAAAGTTGAGACCCTTGAAGTATTTGAAAGAACACCATTGTGGTATTTCCCTTTTAAAACTTCGGCATACTTCTTTTCCTTTAAAAATGATTTTGGTGAAGGGGAGGTCATTGTTTCTACTTCAAAATACACAGTTACTATGTTTAGTTTTATTCCATTTAATCTCGAAGTTGAAATGTTGCCGTTGTGGGTGGCGTTTCCTCAGTTTAATTTTTTAACCTCTGGATGGCGACAAAGCTATGGAGAATCTTATAGTATAAGGTGGCATGAATTCTTTGATGATTTGCCTTTAAGTAAAAAAGAAGAGTATGCTAAACAGTACAAGCCACCGATCGATCCTGATTTAGGTTGGGGGTCGTTTTATGAAATGCAAAATGAAGATTATAGTGATATTGATCCAGTAATGAATGTGATCTTTAAGCCATAACATATAATTTTTTAATTCAAGGCAAGGATTAAAACCAATCGCTTTTTTCTATAAGCCATTGAAAATTACAGACTTATTTTTTAGTCTACGGGTTCGTTGCTATAAACGAACCAGTCTACATCTACAATGCCGCATCAGACAAACGCTACTACCTATTAAAAGATGATCAAAACTCAGTAATAGCACTATACAACGAAGCCGATATTGGTGGCGCTGATCCTCGTGAGCGCTACGAATACTCAGCCTACGGTAGGACAAATCTGTTAAATGGTAATGGTGTGATCAAGAAGTTTGATCATGATAAGAAAGCTCCAACTCCTGATGTACCATTAATCAAATCAGACTTCTACAATCCATTTGGTTTCCAAGGCATGTGGAGGGATGAGCATACTGGGTTGTATCATACTCATTATAGGATATTGAATCCTAATCATGCTCGGTGGTTGACTCCTGATCCTGCTGGGTATGTTGATGGTCAGAATCTTTATCGGTTCTATGGTGGTCCTAATTCGGTTGATCCGCTTGGGGATGAGAGGGTTAATCACAAAGGTGTGAAGGATGATAATGGTAAGTATTACAGGGTTGAAAAGGGTGATAACTTGTGGAGAATCGCTAAAAAACTAACAGGGAAAGGATCAAATTTCCCTAATATTGGCTATGATATAAAAACAGAAGATTTTATAAAAACTGGTCAGATAATAAATATTGCAGGATTATTCCATAAAAAATTTAAGTTTAAGCCACTAAAAAATGCGGATAGTCAGGCTT
Source organism: Planctomycetota bacterium (assembly GCA_002746535.1). GTDB lineage: Bacteria > Planctomycetota. Next base: position 3,261 of record NVWA01000102.1, on the reverse strand, counting down.
TTATATGGGATCAAAATGCTGATATGATGAAACTCGCTGAAAGTTCGTATAATACGACGGGCGCACCCGCAGGATTTAGAAGAATTGGGCTTTTTGAATTAAAGAAAATGGGTATTAAACCTGAGTCCTTATATCAAAATGTTATTGGTTTAGGTGGGTTTTATTCGGTTTTATATACTGACGATAATGGGACTTATTTTTATGTGTTACGTGGCACAGATGATTTGAAAGATATGATTCCAAACATTAAACAAGGTTTAGGACTATATGCTAAAGCATACACGCAGGCAATTAGAACAGGTGATAAAATAAATGAAGTTGTTAGCAATTTAGGGGCAAAGTTGCATGTTGTAGGACACTCCTTGGGCGGAGGCTTAGGGAGTGCAATTGCACTAAATTCTAATGTCACGGCCACTACAATTAATGCCGCGGGCCTCCACAAAAAGACTGTGGGCAACAGGAAGAATCAATATAATCTAATTAATAGCTTTTATCTCGAAGGCGAAATACTGACCTATTTGCAAGAGCAAAGTGTAGTATTCAAAAGAGCAATGCCAGATGCTGTTGGAAATAGAATTTTAATTTCACCACCTTATTTACCTGAATTGAGTGGCTCATGGCCATCGCGAATGATCAATATGCCTACTTACGATTATTGGCGTGGTATAATGCATACTACAGGGGCAATTAAACAGACATTGGATTATAGAAAGTAAAAGAAATAAAAATGAAAATTGTATATGTAATTTGTTTGATAGTATTTGCTTTAATAATTGCATATACTTTTAAGTCTTTTTCTTCTGATACGTTGGTGTCTAAATATTATGACAAGCCCAACTATAAACTACTGCTAAAGTACATAATAAAAGAGAATTTAGATGGGATTGATCAGCTTGTAAAAAGTGGAGTCGATGTAAATAGAAAAGGTAAAGGCATGACTCCTTTGATATATGCAATTCAGTCAAATAAAATTGAATCATTTAAGTTCTTATTAAAGATCGGTGCTGATATAAATGCAATTGTTGATAATGATTTATCAGTAATAATAGAAGTTATAAAATCTAATAATATAGAATTCTTAAAAATATGTATTGAGAATGGTGCTGATGTGAATTTATTACATCCTTTAGGCGAAAGGCCCATTTTTTTTGCCTTAGAAAACATGAAGTATTCTGCGGTCGATTTATTATTAAAACATAGTGCAGATGTTAATTTGTCCGATAGCTTTAATAACACCGTTTTTACCTGTACATTAAATGCACGAAATTTTACTGGTTGCTTATATTTATTAAATAAAGATTTGAGCCCAGATAAAAGTGATAAAAGGGTTGTAGTTAGTATTATACATTATATAGAAACTGCGTATAAAGTTCGTGATATGGAACAACCCGCATATAAAGATTTTTTTGAATTGATTGAAAAATTTAAAAAATTGGGATTTAAGTTCGTTTTGAAAGAATTGTAAATGATTGCTTAGCTCTATGGTAGATAAAACGTTTATTATTATTGTTCTCTCATTAAGCTCATTTCTTTATCTGACATGTTTTGGACCAATAGTATATTTTAGTTTGATTTTTGATATGAGTAGCAGTAGTCAAGCAGTTGATACTTTCATTCGTATATTTTTTGCTCCTCATTATTATACAATGGAACATTCTGAAATTTATAGTGATTATATATCTTGGTGGATGATGTTAGCATTGGGCTATTAACTTGTATAAACAACCCCGTTAGGTCAAAATAAAGATCGAAGTCTAAAAATCAGAGAAGTCCCATTCACAATGTAGCCAGCGCAAAGCTGTCTCCTGTTGACCACCAACTATTTATTTAGGCAAACTGTAAAGCTTGGTATAATGCTTTTATTTTGAGTGGTGGCTTGGGTAAGAAATTATTAAATCCTATTATTGTTTTTTGCTTTTTTGCAGTCTTGTTACTTGGAAGTCTTGCTCATCTTTGCTATGGGAGTTGTCAGACTAGTAAGTGGCATTATGTTATTCAGGCTTACCACATGCCAAAATACCTCCCGTCAAGCTTATTAAACGCAAAAATATCACCAGAAAATAAAATAAATATATATCCTGATTATACTGGTGAATGGAAATCATGGAGCGAAGACGGAAAATTGGAAAATGTAGGTATGTATGTAAATGGCTTAAAAAATGGTAAATTTAGATCGTGGTACAAAAATGGAAATAGACAGTATGTTGGTGAATTTAAATCTGGATATAAAAATGGCAAGCTACAATTATGGTATGACAACGGTAATCTTGAATTCACAGGACATTGGCTAAAAAACGAAAAAAATGGTACCCACGAAAATTGGTATTCAAATGGAGTCAAAGAATTTTCCTACACTTATAAAAATGGTGTTTTAGATGGAAAACAAGAATCTTGGTGGACAAATAAAAAACGACAAAGCATAGAAATATGGGAAAACGGAAAATTTCAATCTGCCAAAGATTGGAATCAAGATGGTTCTGAAAATGAATAATTTTCTTGTTAGGCCAAAATAAACATTATTTCCTAAACTCAGGCAGGAGTGATGGTTGTGGGGTTACTTTTGATGAGGTGAATCACTTTTTAACAAATATTTTACATTATCAAGTAGTTCTTCATGGTCTATTGGCTTACTTAATATATATTCAAAGTGATTTGCAAACATTTTTTGAGCTGTATTGGAGGTTACATTATTTCCCCCAGCTGTTATTCCTAGAATTTTTATATGTGGAAAATTGGATTTGATCTTTATTGCTAATTCAATGCCACTCATTTCTGGCATGAATATATCTGTTATGGCTAGATCTACCTTTTTAGTAGACATTATGTCTAAGGCATCTTTGCCACTTGATGCTTCCAGAATGTCGTAACCACTGGATTCTAGAATTTCCTTTATTAGCGCTCTGATAATATCGGTATCATCTACTATTAAAATTGAGTGATTCATTTTTGTTTAAAACTCATGTTTAGTTTTAATAAAATTATCCCATGTCGAGTAATACTTGATCACAAGATTAATCAAATCTTCATCAATATCTTCTTCTTCTAGTTTTTTGGGATATATGAAGCTTTCTAATTTCATTAATCGAAGATTTAGAAGTAGTTTGCTTGTGATATCTTGGTGGGGTTCTGTTAACATAGTATGCCCTTTAAATTCTACTCGTAGCTACTTCTTGAATACATATAGTACAGTATTTTATGAATAATTGAAAGAAGTCTATGCTTAAAAGTATTAAATTAATTCTAAGAGGTCTTTAATATAGT
>NVWA01000101.1 GCA_002746535.1 Planctomycetota bacterium | reverse complement strand
AAATCTGATTTTACGTTTAGGGAAATATGGCAATATCGATGATAAAGGAATTGCCCTTGCATATGCTCCTTATCTAGCAACCCACTCAGATAAAAGATTATTCATTGCTGACACTGGCAATTCACAAATTATTTCAGTCAAATTAAATTATCACACTGAAGTCGTCTTAAAAGTAAAGTAATTGATTTGGTTAGTTCTCTGTTTGTATAGGCAATTACCATGAGAGACTCATGATTCATATGGCGTCAGCCGGTCTGTCTTAGAATTTATTTATTGGCGCCAGCCTCTGGGAGCGAGAGCCGCTGGCTCTTGTAAACTTGTCACCGCAAATACAATAATATTAATAACTAAATCTAATGAGCCTATGTTTTCAAAATAACTCTTCGAGTTATACAAGAGACAGCGGCTCTCGCTCCCAGAGGCTGGCGCCAATAAATAAAATCTAAGATAAACAACAGATAACACCGATCATTCTTTAATTGCTTTGTTAAGAACAAGGACAGACTGGGTAAATTACATTTTTCCTGTATGAGTTTCTTTGAAATATTGTATTGTCCTCGATTGTTTTTTTTCAAATATAAAAAAGCTTGAGTAAAATTTTAATTAAATTTGAGAGATGGTAATATGATATCGAATTCTAGAATTTCTTTAGTCAGCTATAATCTATGTAATGTTGAAAGATGGCCTGATCGTGAAGCTGCATTGGTGTAATTGCTGGAAGATTAAGCAGGAAACTTCGTTGCTTATTTATTAAAAATAAAATTTAATTGAGTATTTAAGAATATTATTTTTTAACGTTTATTTTGTGATATTTCATTAACGTTGGCATACATCCATGTGATATGTCTTTTATTGACGGATAAGTTGGCTGTTAATAAATGCATAGATCCAAAGTACGATGCCATTTGGGTTTCGCTTGGATAAAACCGCGCAATTTTAAATTTATTTCTTGCAACCTCTGGAGTCATAAAATTTTCCCAATTTTCTCCAGGATATTGATTAGATGTTAATTGGCCTCGTCCTCGATAGCCTCGATAGGCCCCTGCATATGGATTATAAAGTTTATTAAATCGCTGGGCTTCGGGCAATTTTAAATGATTTCGCCAACCAACATTTCCGTTATCAGAATACCATAACTCTTCAGACTCATCATGCATAAAAGAGAACAAGCTTTGTCCAATGACTCCACTTCTTGTAGTTCCGCCTTCATTAAAATTCGTTCTAAACCCCCATGTGTTAAAGGTGGAATATACTCGATTCCCTTCAGCGATTAAAAATTTCCTTCCATCAACATCTTCAAGACGTTTTGTTGGACCTCGTCCAGTACTTGTATGCAGGACAAAATTGCTGAAATAAACATTTGCCGTGTAAGAAGAGGGGAGGCCTACATCGCTACCCATTTGATGTATGCGAGGTATGTATTCCCCGAATGGAAGGCGACTTGGTTCATAAGTATTAACAGATTCTGGACAGATAAATAGTTTTAATGGACCATGTCCACCCTCAAAAAACATATCATGAGACAATCTCCAATTTCTATAATTTTCATCTGAGACAGCAGCGGATGGTCTTTCAATGTCATCTGTGTCTATATCATACCTATTTCTAAGTTTATCCCATGATTTCAATTCAAAATTCATATAAGGAAGCAAGTGGCCTGTCCAATACCCATAAAGTCTACCATGTCTTCCATCATTGGGAGAATTATTCCCATAAGCAAAAGGTAAATAGCCATCGTAATCGTTTGTATAAGTGGAGATTAGAGTACCAATTTGTTTTAATTGATTTATGCAAATTGCCTCTCTTGCCTTAGACCTGATATTTTTAATACTTGGCATTAACAATGTTGATAAAATCAAAATAACTATGATAACGGCAAATAATTCTATCAAAGAAAACTTAAATTTATTCATTCAACCATCCTATATAGTTTCAAGACTAATTGGTAAAAAACAATATCAAGATTATCTCTTATCTAAAGTAACGAGATAGAATTAATTATCAATATTCTCTAAAAGCATATTTGAAGAAAATGAAAATTAAAATATTAGATATAACTATATAAAAACAGAAACATTCAAATAAGACAATTAACATTCAAATAGCGTAAACCAAAATTTAATAAAATATTTTAGGAGGTAGTTGCTATTGCCACTTTTTGGTTTTTTTGGATAGTCTATACTCTGATGGCGTGGATCCGGTATTTTTTTTAAATACACGCGTAAAAGTAACTGAGCTTTTAAAACCAATTTTAATTGAGATTTGGCTGATTGACTGAGAGTTATAAACTAGTTCATTTTTAGCAATATCAACTCGGATTTTATTTAAATATTCCCAACAGCTACAATCAAAACTCATTTTAAATAAAGACTGAAGGTGACTTTGACTACAATCCAGATAATCCGTTATATCTTTGATTTGATTAATGTTCTGGTAATTAGTTGTAATAAACTCAATGGCAGTTTGCAAATCATTGCTTTTGTAAAATGTTTTTCCCGTTGTTATTAGACCTTCTAAATAAGAAAAGAATATCTTGTTATTTGCTTTATTTGTTAAGGTCTTGAGAAGTATATCGCGAATGTCATGGTGCTGCATTTTATTAATATTTGAATAAACTACATTTTTAGCATTATTAAAAAAATCAATGTGTTTATATAGTGGTTTAGCTTTTAATACGGCCTTATCTTTCCAGAGCTTTTTGTTTATATTAAAATAAGTGGCCGATCTAAGTTCTACCTTTAGGAGGTTTTTGTAATCTAAAATAATTCTGAAGAGGTCATTAATTACTTGATCTGGCATATTATTTTTAATGGAAGCCCAACAAGAGCCTATACAAAAATCAAAACGTTTTTTAACACTAGAATCATCAGGGAACATAAAAAAGTTATAATCTTGATAATTATTAAATGGGTTTGGGGGCGCTTTTGTCCAACCCATTTCTAATTTCTGATTACTTGAATATTGTTTAAATTCTAATGGGGATAAATTATTTATAAAGAATTCTTCCCAATCCCATTCAATTGAATTTAACCAGTCATAAGCTTTCAACCAATTTTCTTTTAATTCAATGGTTTCTTTTAATGGTGCCTCTATATTGATACCAAAGGCGCCAAGAACTGAATATATAAAACCCATGTTATTAGTTGCTCCGGCGGACCAGAAATCAATATTATTCTCTTTATAATTTTTATTGATAAGTGATCTCAGTTCATCCCAATCCCATTTATTAGTGTCTTCCAATTGCTTTTTTGGAACAATGATGCCGTAAAAACTAATATCTTCAGGAACCCCAAAGAAAGTTTCGTCTCTCGCGAAAATTGGCAAAGCAGGTTGCCACATCGTACGGTGCAGCTGTTTTATAATCTCTGCAGATAATGGTCTTAAAATATTCATTTCACTATATTTGGTTAGGTTCGCAATATCAAAGGGAAATATCGTTAGATTTGATTGTTTAGCTGCAATCAAATCATGTAATAGTTTACCGTTATTTGCCATCCAAATTATTTCATTAGAATATTTGCCTAATTCATTCATCATGGAATGATTCCAGCAAAACCCTAATTTTTTAAATCGGTTAATTTTGTCTATTAGTTTCAAGTGTCTATTTTTCCAATTATAAAATGAATTTTTATTATTCGTCCCATTCTATGATGAAAGGATAGATATGCTCAGGTGGTCTTGCCGACCAATTATTTTTTTGATCAATTACATAAAACCGATCCTTAGAGCTTTGATCATATTCTGTGAAAACCGTATGATCTACATCGATAGTTTCACCTGTCGACCATTTAAATGAATCGTTAACTTCTTCTAGTCCAATCCAATAATTATAGGGCAAACGTTCAAGTATTTGTTCATCCTCTTCATCAATATCAACAATTGATAATAAGTGCCCTCCGAATTTCTTGCAAAATTGGTGAGCCTCTTTTAAATTAAAAAATATTGGAACAGTCAAGTAATAGTGCTCATTCTTTTTAACGGCAAATTTTTTCAAATCTGCCTTATTTCCTTTTTTCAATTCAATCAATATTTCTAAATTCTTTTTATGTAATTTAAATTCTTCTCCGGTCCAATTTTTTCGTAACGTCTCTATATAGGTTTCGTCCATAGAATCAATACTGAAGAATAATGTCTCTGGAGGTTGTTTAGAATAACTACCTAATGATTTAAGAGGGTTGTTGACACAAGCAACGGCTTTCAATTCCGAAAGACCCGAAATAGAATCTAAAGTCGTGATTTTGTTATTATTTATTCTTAAATACCTTAATTGATGGGCAGTGCTTAAATTTTCAATCTTTGAAATTAGATTATTATCAATGACTAGGCTTCGCAAAAACTCAACATTTAGTGACATAATATCTGGTATTTTATTCTGCGATAAATTCACTCTTTTAAGTTTTTTTATTGGTTTCAATTCATCCAGATTATTAATATTGTTGTTGTTTCCTACCAAATATTCTAAATTGATACAGTCTTTTAAGATGCTAGTGTCATTTTGGTTATTTTTGCTAAAGCCTAATTTGACTAAGTCTTTTCTAGAAATGCCCTCTAAAGATTTAATTTTTGTTTCATCGATTAGTAAAACTCTAACAGCAGCATTATCCAATTCCTTCACGTTCGTAAGTTTTTTATTTCTGATAATACTTAAAAATTTCATCACCTTAAATCTTGATAAAGGTGCTAATGAGTTTATATCATTATCCTGAAAATTAAAATAATTTACATCCACATCTACTTTGCTTAAAAATGCTAATGATTTTAAATTGGCATTAATTAAATTTTTCTTAAATCTAATGGTTTTGTTTATATAGGTGCTCCAAAAATATTCCTGAAAACTTTCAGGCATTTTTTTAGCATACTTAGAATGTAATAAATCAGACATATTTGTTACCGTCCCAACACTTAGTTGTTTATAATCATCAAAACAATTTTGGAAAAGTTCTTGGGCTATCTTAAAGTTTTCTCTCTTATAAGCTCCACGTGCTTTTAATAATAATTTATCATAAAGATTAACTTCGTCGGATATTTTTAATAAGTGGCGATCCATACTTTTAAAGTTTCCCATCGCTAATTCAAGATGTGCCAGTCTTAAGTGAATAATATCAATTAGATTTGGTTCATAGTGGTAGGCTACTAAGATATCTTTGTACATAGATCGAGCTACTTCCGCATATCTTCTGTATTTTGAAGGGAATCCTAAAACTTTTTGCAATATTCGATCAACTGACACCAGTTCAACCTCATAGTCTTTCATTGGCTTTTTATAAAGCTTTATATCCCAAAATTGTTTACCTTCACCAACGGTAAAAATACCGTTTTGACGTCCCGTCAAAAAATATTTGTTCTTACTAGATAAAAGTAATATGTCATTGCAGTAGAGGTTTAATGTATCTCCAATTTTTTCTGCTCTAACAATATCAATATCGTTTGGTCGTAACTCATATTGTATTTTAGCCATTGGCAAATCATACATTTGGATAAGTGCATATTTATTAGCAACGCCACCAATTTGCATGTCATATCGTTTTGTAAGTGATGAATCGGCAGATAAAATAATTGATAAATCCCCGCCAGATTCCAGGGCTTCTTTACTTTTTATTGTGGCTTTAAATTCAATGGCATAATCACCAATAATATTTTTTTTCAGCAGAAGTAAATGGCCAGCACCTTTTTCGCTTTTTACTGCCTCAAGCCTATCATCAACTATTTTCCATTGGCCTTCTTTTATAATCCATTTATTTAATAAGTCCTTTTTGTTTTTTGGAGTAAGTAGAATTGGTTTTCCCCAAAAATCTTCTACTTCTGATGTTTCTTTTTTCACCTTAATATTGCTCGAGTCTCCACATGATATCAATAATATATTAACCAAAGAAAATAATAAAATATTGAATAATCTCATAAACACCTGTCCATAAATTTTTTAGAATAATTACATTTGCATTTTAAGATATTAGACACTTAAAATTAATTTCTTCAATAGTAATATCTCTTATCAATTCCCATAATATTTTGATAGGCTAAAGCTATTAAGAAGTCTAAGTAAAAAGTTTGAAATAAATTTGAGACAATCTTGAAAAATGAATGAGTTACAATCAAGAGCTAGAACCTCTCGGTGTTATATCGAATAATTGTTGAATGGTTTCTATCTTCTACTTTTATCCAGCTTGGAATGGGCCAAAATATGAAAATGGATATCAATAAATAAATTGAAGTTAGCATTTGATATTGATTGACTCCTAAATTATCCAAAAGAATCGCTCTACTAATCATAAAGATGATTAGCAATACTAAATTTCCCATTAATTAAAGTGATAAAACAGTAGTTCGTTGTTCAGCTGGTATTGTATGATTTGATTTCTAATTAGGGTCTAATTAGGGTCTAATTAGGGGGTCGGACACGGTTAAGTAATTTATTTACAATCGTTTATGGTTGAAAAGAGGTCTAAATAAGGGGTTAGGATCAGTTTTTACCTAGTAAAAATCAATCCTAACTATGTTTTTAGGGTCATTTATTGTTGTAGCATGTTGTATGATTTCACCTTAGGTGTGTCTGACCCTAAAGACCTAAGCATGGTCAATTAATTAAGAAGGATGTCACTAAGGGTATTACTAAGAGTGATGGTATCAATATTGATAAAGAAGGTAACTTATATGTTATGACGCACTTAAATCAAATAACTGATAATAAACCATATTTCATCTCAACCGCAGG
>NVWA01000100.1 GCA_002746535.1 Planctomycetota bacterium | reverse complement strand
ATCAACATAACATTTATTGAATTCATTTATATTACCAAAAACTACCGATTAGCTTACCACCACTCACAAGAACCATCCTGTAGAGTGGACTGATGATGAATTTTATTTTGTTGCGTAAAAAAGATGACTAAAAAGTGTCTGACGGCATTGATTAGTTATAAATCATCTCAATGCTGGCCAAGACTTTGGTTGATTTCTAATCAATTTTAATTCGAATACAATTTCTCTATACGTGAACTTTTCATTATTGAATATGGTCTCTAAAGCTTCATATAAATCGCTAAATATTAAAAGTCTTATTTGGTTAGAAGACGTAATGACATGTAGTATTTCTGAGTTTTTAATAGTGACTTCTTTATCTAAAACATTGACTTTGTAGCTAGAAGAATTAAATTTTATATCTGTTGTTATTTTTCTAAAATTTTCGGCAGCAACCGAATCTGGTTCATTTGACTTATACTTTTTGCCTCTATAGAACATGACTAAGCTACTATCACAGTACATATAGTTAAGATTATTCTCAGAATCTTTAAATATAACCATACGATTCCTACGTGGGTATATTGTTTTGTTGTTTATTTGGTATCTTCTATAAATCATACCATGATCATAACCCCACCAAAAACTTTTAACTTTTCCTTGAATCGAAATATTTGGATTAATACGCACAAGCTCTTTATACTTATTACAGCTAGATAAAAATAAAAATATGAATATTGGTAATAATTTTAAAATTAAATTTAACATAATTGATTTATAACGATCGAAATCAGTGGCACTTTACGAGGACCTTCCTGCGTAGAGTTGATTACTGATATATTTTATTTTGTTACGTAAAAGGATGACTTAAAAGTGTTCGCTGCATTGATTTGGTTAGCCAACAATTAGGACAACAAATCAGGACCACGCCTAACACTTTGAACTTCATAATTAAAATTTAAATATACATGAAAGTATGATAAATGCATGCCTTCACTTTGGGTGACGCCATTCGCATTTTTAATACTTACGTCTTTAAATAATGTGATATGAATGATCTTATTTTCGATTGACACAGATTTGAAAGAAGCACCTTGAATTTGATGTGCATCAATTGGATTTTTTGATACCCACTTTTGTAACTCTGCAATAGCAATGCCTTTTGCTTTTTCTGTATTTAAGTCAAATCTTAGAAAGGGAACAAAGTATGAAGAAGAAAACAGACAAATAAGAACTAATAGAATATAAAATGTTTTGTGATTCATCTTGTTGGCTAACGTTAGAGCTAACCGGCACTTTGCGACAACCATTGTTGCGTAGTGTAGATTAAAAAGTTAATTTTTGTTTATTGCGTAAATGCGATGACTTTTTATTAATCAATTTATTAAGAAATCTTTTAATACTTTTCCTTGAAGATATTCTCTGTCTTGGATTAACTTTCCTTCAGAAGTCCATCTCTTACATCTACCGTGCAGCTTATCTCCATATATACTATGGCCAACTCTAAACCCACTAAATAATATCTGTCCCAACGAATCCCATTGCTTTGTTGAAATAATAAATGCTTTTTTTTCGGTTGAATACTTATAAATCCTTTTATCTTTTTTGGTGCCATTCCGGTACCAAGTTAAATAAGTTTCATAATTACAATGATGTGGAACTGTTCCAAAGATAGGATCAAAGCGATGTTTAACATTTGGACCTATCGCATAAGTAATCTCTGATATTTTTATGCCAAAATGATCAGTTCGTATTTCTGATTGAACTTCACCTTTTATATATAACCGAATACTTTTTGGTCTAATACTTTTAGGGTAATGCTCCCTTTTGGGGTAATAAAAAATCACTCGCCTTCTATCGTTTGATAAATAAAATATATCCATGTCTTTGACTCCATCATTTCGATAGCGAATATTTTGCACAACTTTTCCATCCTGGACGATATCTTTATTTTGAAATGGCTTATACTTTTTAATATAATTAGTTTGAAACCTTCCCATGCACCCAGCATTGAAAAGAACTAAAAATATAATTAATAGATGTTGAAAATATTTCATATTTTGTCCTATAGCTTAACGTTAGTAGATTCCATTGCTGATGAATTTTATTTTGTTGCGTAAAGGTGATGACTTAAAAGTTTCCGTGTTCTTCGATTTGTCAGAACTACTCAATTATAATTTCAAAAACATTTGAAACCAATTTGTTGTCATAAACGAGGCTTTTGAGCTTTTTTGTGACATGTGATTTTGTCAATGGTGTAAAATTTAAAATGGAAGTAACTTTTGTTTTTGTATCTATTTTTAGTCGAATTGAATATTTGCCTCTTCTTAAGTCTTCATAATTTAAAAAAAATTGTAAAGGTAATTTAAATTTAAAAGAATCATTTTTTAGTATTCTTATATCACCTGGGATTTCAAATTCAAATTCTTTAAATGATTTAAACTCTTCATTGATGTTATAATTGGATTTAATAATTTTTGCATTGAATGTAGTTTTAATATCTAAATTGCCACCATATCTACCATTAAACCAACCTAATTCATTATCGTAAAAACATAATTTTATACTTTCTTGAGTATTATTAAAGATTGAGAGATTTAAAAATATTGGTTCAATTATATTATTTTTTACCTTAGCTTGGATAATATTAGTTGTAACCTCAAAGGTTAAATCTTCAGTGGAGAAACTTCTCTTTGAGCAACTACAAAGATGAAAAGAAGCTAAGAGAAGTATTAAAGATATTTTCATAGTTCTAACGTTAGAGATAACCAGCACTTCACATCAGCCTTTGTTGCGTAGTGGGGTTACTAATTGGTTTTTGTTTGTTGTGTAAAGGGGTGACTTAAAAGTGTCCGCTAACATGCTATTCTGGTGTAGGCCCAAAGAACTCTCTTGCTGATTTTGCGAGTGTAGGAAGTTGGCCAAATTCAGATTCAATATCCTGTTTGAGTATCCAATCCTCGCTTCCATTGGTTTTCGATAGTTCAACGGTAAATGTCACATGACCCAGAACGTCACAAATGACGATTATCTCCAATTCGCATTCCAAAGATTTCCATGTTTCAATTGTGGTCCAAGGTTTGATCTTAGAAGCTAAATGCTCCATAAAATCGGCAAAGGTGTGAGCATCTGTGTACGCATATACTTTTCTTTTCGCTGACACACTTGCAGAAGTTATTTCAACATCAAAGTAATCGCCTTTATAATTTGAGAGCACTAACCTTAAGTCGGACTTACATGATTCTATTATAAATTCACTCATTGGCAGAAAAATTTCTATATTTTATTGGTCATACTGAGGAGTAATAAGATAAGATTTATATTGTTTGTTAATAGATGAAATATGAGTTTTAATATTACTATAGTCAAACACACCAAAATGAATTCTTAACTCACCTATAAGTTTATGCTCATCTTCTTCATAGTCTTTTTCAACATTATTAGATTCCATCAATTCTAAACACTTATTCAAATCGGTAAGCATCTCTTCAAAAATATTAAATCCAAATGTAACACCCATTGCCATAAATTCTTTTAAATTGTTAGCTAAAATTAAATAGTAATCTTTTTGTTCTTCTGGAGGAACTGGAAGTGTTATCATAATAGGATTGTTGTCATAGGACGTACCATTCACAAATAAAATACTGAAGTGGACATAGTCCCCACCAGTTTCACCAATTGCTTTTGATTTTATGGGTGAACATGGTGATGAGTCATAAATCTCTGGGTAGCCTAAGAAGTTAAAGCCTATGTAAGTGAATTCATACTCAGGTTTACTAAATATTTTGTAAGTTTTATAATAATTTGGGTATCGAATTAGCGGAAGACCATATATATAAGTCTTTAAAGTTTGGTTTATTTTAAACTTCCAAGAATTTCTTTCTTGTGCTTGAAAACACGAACCACATAAACGATTATCATTTGAAGTAAATGTTTCGACACCGCACTTAGTACATATACAGACATCCATTCCATTAAAACATGGGATGCATAATCCATCATTCGCTTTCACGGTAAATTCTGGAATTTTTCTTTCACATCGTGTGCATTTATAGTCGTGGGTCATCATTGGCATTTTACGTTAAATGTCAGTAAAGTTTATAATATAAAGCAGGGCATGGTGGTGATAGACTGCTGATCTTAAGTAGATCAGATTATCTAAGGATGAATGGAGGTTCCCCAATAACAGGTAATTCATACTTCCATAGTTTCTTGGTCATGTAACTACAATCATCAGGCAAATATGTCGGTTGACGCTCAATCAAATACTCCTTGTAGCAATCTAATTCTTCTACATTCCAAGTTTGCAGAGGACCTCTTATATTTAAAGAAACACTTCTCTTAACAACATAATCTGACCATCCTTCTTCAATATGTGAATGCTCATCTGGTTTATTTACATAGTTTTTTATTGAGTGCTCAAGTTCTTCTATTAATTTGTTGTAACCTTTTATGTTACCATAAATAATCAATTCCATTTCTGGTTCTTCATTCTTAAATATTTTTCGTTCTACTAATTTTACCCTTGCCCGTTTTTCTGGTTTATCTGAGGCTGAAAGTATCAAACATTGCATAGAGAGATCACAGTTTTTTTGAATATTAATAGTTACATTTTGATTTTTTGCATCATTTAATTTTGATATTAAATATTCATAACCCTTAATATCCCCAAACACCCAAATATCGGTATTTTTCCAATATTCACAATCACTATCATGAGTAACTACACCTCTTATAAAATAAACTGTCGACATATTAATCCTTATTTAAAGATAACGCAAAACCTTTATTTGGGGAGCAGGGCTGGTACACATCGTTAAGCATTTTAATCTTTATAAATATTTATTTAAGCATTATCAATAAAATCAAGCATTTCATAGTTGAGCCAGCTTGTTGCTATAAAAAAAATAACAATTGATGCCCAAAGAATTTTAATTGATTTTGATGAATCAAATTTGGTTATATACCAACGTAGTGAAAAAAAGAAAATTAATAATTGAACTATATATGGAATTATAAATTCTAAATAAGTCGATGAAGGCCCAATTACTAATGTGGGAAAAAAGGCTAGGCCAGAAAATATAATAGGAAAGTTCCAGAATTGGAAAGGATAATCAAGCTTATAGCATAAATACCAAAAGCCCTGGCCACCAAGTACGATGACTATCCATATTAATAATGCAATCTTTATTACATTAACCTTTGTCATCGAAGGTGATGACTTAATCTGTTCGACTATATTTTGGTTAGGCATTTGAGTTTAGTTCGGTTAAACATTCAAGTGCCGTTTCATCTAGTTTTTCAATTTTCTCTTCATCTGTTGGGTTTTGGGAGATACGTTTTAATATTGGAATAAATACGTTTAAAGAATTCGGTTTTATTTGAGGAAGGATTTTTACCATTATCCAATATTGCCATTGATAATCTTTCGTACTAAATATGTTGAGTAAATACGGGTTTAAGTCCTCATCAGCTTCAAAGTAGAGTGGATTTAAAATATCCGCAACTGGCCAATTATAGTCTTGAGCCCACTCTAGAATATCCTCCAACACAGGGAAAAGATTTTTGTAGCCTATAGCGACTGCTTTGTGTGCTGATACTTCATCAAACTTATCCACAGGAACACATTCATGTAAATTCATTTGTAATTCCTAAAGATTAATTCTACCACAACTCACATCAACCATTGTTGCGTAGTGGGGATGGCTTAAAATGTTTGGGTGTATCGCCAAGTTAAGTGCGAAAGGTTGCTGAATAATTACTGCCAACCTTTAATTATATTCAGCTTTATGTTTTCTTTGTGGCCGTAAATTTTATAAAAAACACCAATAGCTAAATTAGTAGCTTTGTCAAGGTCACTTTTTTTAAATTCATGAGACCATTCAGAGAATTCAAACTTCTTTTCAGTTATTGCATCAGTGCTAGTAGTCTTTATGTATTTAATGTTCATTGTTTTATGAAATTGGATTGATCTTTTACGATTATCAGCACCAATGTTTATATCAGGTAAGCTATAAGACAATTTACCTTTTTTATGAATAAATTGAACAAAATGTTTTGTTGTTGGGTCTTCAATGATGATATAAGGATCAATGTCATGACTTGTGGCTTCTAAAAGAGCTTTTTGTATTTCTTCTTTTTGAGTGTGAGCCCATGATGTTTTAGCGCCACAGCCAAATGGTATAATTAGAATTAAGAATAAAATAATATGTTTCATAGCATTTAATGATAGAGATAACCGGCACTTTGCGACAACCATTGTTGCGTAGCGCAGATTAAAAAGTTAATTTTGTTTAATAGCGTAAATCGGAACTTAAAAAGTGTGTGATTACATCGTTTTGTTAGGCACGTATATTACCAGAATTTTTTATTATTTTTAATGCCTACCCAAGCTTGAGCCGAGATAATTTCATGAGACTTATTATAAAACTTTGAACTTTTAAGTTTGCCCTTTTGGAATATACCTTCGGAAGATATTTCGCCTGATTCATAATACACTTTAAAAGCACCATCTTTTTTGTCTTTATCCCAATTGACTGAATACTTTAGTTTGCCATTTTTATACCATGTTTTTAGTAAACCTTGATACTCGCCCTTCACAAATTTTAATTCTGACTGAAGCTGGCCATTATCATGCCAAGTTTTATAAATACCGTCATATTGATAATATCGTTTGCCACACACGATATTAAAGCAATACCGCTTACCAGTTTCTTTAACTTTACCATTTGAATGATAATCAGTAAACTCTTTATACTTATCGCCAAAAAAGAAACTAGCTAGAATTGTTATGTTTTGTGATTTTATGTCATCATTTGTGTATTGAAATACTTCAATTGCTTTCTCATGCCCGACCACTTGAAGGTAAGTGCCACCTTCTACCATATAATGCCAAATATACTTTGTGTCACCTGAATCTTGACTAGGAACGCCAAGTTGTCTCAAAACCTTACTCATTTTATCTCCAACTTTTACAGAGTTAGCTAAGAAAATGGTAATGGGTTTCTTTTGTTCGTATTCAATAGGGATATATTTCCCGAAGCATAGTTTGTGTTTTGTTAAGCTCTTTGGTTTATTTTGAAGAACACAACCAGAAAGAGTTAATATAATTAGGAAAAATAGTTTCATAGTTTTAAACCTAACGCTGGAATTGAGCGGCACTTTGAGAAGACAGTCTTGCGTAGAGCCAACTGATGATGAGTTTTATTTTATAGTGTAAAAAGGTTTAATATGCAATACACATATGGCAGTTCTGGCAAGGCCATTTATTTGAATGTGAGACCCTCGACAAACTTGTTTGTGTCTATACGGGCATCAGCTTTATTCTTGATTGACTTTCCGCTAGAGGTGCAGTCTTCAAAGCTGATGTTTGAAATTTTGTGCGACTTGTC
>NVWA01000043.1 GCA_002746535.1 Planctomycetota bacterium | reverse complement strand
ATTCGTAAAAACTTTTTGTTTTGTTAACTCAACTGGTGCTCATTATAGTGCCATTCTGTTTGAATGCTGGGTGGGCCTTCTCATTCTAACTCTACGGGTGTAATTAATCTAAGGATTGATACTCTAAATCCGTTTAGCCCAAATGATACCTTGGTGTAATTTTTTTATTACTTTTAGGGAGGTGGCTTGTTTAAGAAATTAATAAAATCTATTGTTGCATAAGGTTTTGTTGCAACGTTTCTTATGTGACAGGTTTTAAATTTTGTAGATCACATTCTTTTTATTACCATAAATTAGATTTCAATACAAGAAATATCGAAAAAGTATTGCTTTTCAATGTTACCTAAATTGTCTTTGGCCTTATATTAATGTTAATTCATGTACCATTAGTGAGACACAACTATTATTCTAATAATTCCATAAACTCCCTCTAAATTTTAATAAGATCTATTGTCATATTTAAAACAATATTTAAAAATTGATTTTAATAATTAAGATGAGTCTTATGATTAATATTCAAAATGGAATAATTTTTTAAAAGTTTAAAGGATCTTATATGTACTTAAGTAATGCTAACAATTCGAATAATCCAAATGTTATTACACAACGATTTATGATTTTATTTGGACTAATTATTTTTTGTTTTTCCTGTATTGGATGTCAAAAAGTAGATAACAGATCTTTAAAACCGGTTTTTGTACATGACCTGAATACGAAACAAAAGCCTTGGAGTCATCTTAAATTTAAAAATAATCCTGATAATTTCCAGTTTGCCATAGTAAGTGATCGAACTGGTGGTGCCAGAGAGGGTATCTTTGAAAGCGCTGTTGATCGACTTAATATTTTACAGCCTGAGTTTGTTGTTAGTGTTGGTGATTATATACAAGGTAATACGTCTGATTTAAAAAAATTAAATAGCGAGTGGGATGAATTCGAAGGTTTTGTCAAACGTTTAGAGATGCCTTTTTTCTATCTGCCGGGAAATCATGATATTGGCAATGTAACAATGAGGGAGCTTTGGAAGAAAAAATTTGGACGGTCTTATTATTCTTACAAATATAGAGATGTCCTTTTCCTAGTTTTAAATACACAGAATGGCAAAGAGAAAGCGAATGGAAGAGTAATTTCTGGTCTTAGTAAAGAGCAAGTTACTTATGCTAAAGATGTTTTGAAAAGAAATAAAAATGTCCGCTGGACAATTGTTCTTATGCATGAGCCATTGTGGGTATATGAAGAAGCCAATTTGAATACAGCAAGTAAGGCCAAGACTAATAAGGAGGACAAAAGATTCCATTATGTTCAAGATGCATTAGAAGGTCGGAACTATACTGTTTTTGCAGGACACTTTCATAGATATCAAAAATTTAAACGTAAGAAAATGAATTACTATATTCTCGCATCTACAGGTGGAGGTTCACAACTACGTGGACCAACATTTGGAGAATTTGATGAGGTTGTGTGGGTTACCATGACACAAAAGGGACCTGTTTTTGCCAATTTAACTTTGGATGGCATCCTCCCAGAGGATATTTATACAGAAGAAAAACATAAACAAAAAACAGAGCTTATTTTAAGTATCAAAAAGAATATAGTTTTGAAAGAGGGATTGAAAGGTTTAAACACAGGGCGAGAATTAACCTGCATGGTAAAGAATACCTTTGAACATGGGTTATCAGTTAATTATAAATGGAATTTGAAAGGTACAAACTGGGTAATCACACCAGAGTCTTCTACGCTTGAAATAAATAAAAAAAATGAAGAGCAGATTACTTGGAAAATTGAGAATAAATATTCTGTAAAGGGAATTAAAGCGTGTATGCCATTTCCACGAATTCAAATTGCAGTCGTAGACTCAAGTGGCCATGAGATTGTACAAGATCTCGTTATTTCGCTGTTACCCCAGGATATCGAAACTTTACTAGCAGCTAGTAGGCCAGAATTAAATGTGAATTATGTAAAAGACGCACCTACTATAGATGGTATATTGAAAGATAAGAGCTGGGTATCGGCGACGGGTTCTGATCAGTTTGTTAGGGATGAAATGTGGGGTCTGCCTTCAGCGAAAACATCCTGGAAAGTATGCTATGATAAGGAAGCACTTTATCTTTCTATAATTGCCGATGAGCCTGCTATGAGTCAAATTAAAGCTAAGGCTACTGAACGTGATGGCGCGATATGGGCAGATGATGGGATTGAAATCTTTATTGATCCTAAAGGTAAAGGTAAGGACTATTTTCAAATTGGAATAAACACCAATGGTATTCTTTTTGATTCTAAAGAAAAAGATGCTAGCTGGAATGGTGTCTACAAAGTTAAGGTTGTTAAGTCAGAAAATAAATATTCTATGGAAGTCTCTATACCATGGAAAACACTTGGGCTTTCAGGCCTACCAGTTAAGGGAGGTGAGATTGGCATCAATATACAGCGCAATCGAACCCATGGGGGATATGAATGTTTACAGTGGGCACCAACAGGTGGAAGTAGTCATCGGCCACATTTATTCGGAAAACTAAAATTTAAATAATAATTTTTTGGTTTTGAAATAATTTTAATAAGCAGAATTATTATTTGAATGTGCTCTGCTTATTTGAAGTCGCATAAAGATTCGTGCGTGTGGCGTTTATTAAAATTCATGAATTACCTGTTGACTATAATTACCTTTTTACTTTTAGTAATTTATAGGCAAACCTCTTGCCCATTTCCACAGTTCCTTCTTCATTGTAATGTAATTTATCGGAGCCTTTTTTTAAGGTATCACAATCAATAAAACTGTATCTTCGCACTTTGATTGTTTCTTGTGCTTTTCGAACAATATCCACATAAGTAAACCTTTTCTTCTCTGGATTTATTCTTCCAGATAAAAAAATCATCTTAGGTACTTTTAATTCTTTTCTAGTTTCTGTTATTAACTTTTTTAAATTGTCAGAATATCTTTTAGACATGTCTTCATATTGCGCATCAGATTCACCTTGCATCCAAACCATACCAATGATATTTATTTTCCTCTTCTTTTTAGCCGCTTTGACATGATTAATCATCTTATGAAATAAGGAGTGCCTGTCTGATACGGACCACTGCTTATCTAGATTGGTTCCCCCTGAACTATATTTAATAATTCCAATGGGTTTTTTAATTTTCTTACTTAAATAATATGCTAATGAAATTTCAGGTCCAAACCCTTTGGGCCCCATAGCGCCCGGTGCAAGTGGTACCCATTTTTTTCCATTAAAAATTAAATTATGTTTTTGAACTGCTTGCAATTGTTTTGGCAATGCTTCTTTTTTATTTCTGGCACCATCCATATTGCTTTGTCCTGCACATATAACCACATTTAAGACACCATCTTTTGCAAATGTAGTTTTAAAATATGAGCTATGAAAAATGAAACATAAAATAATAATTGATAATCTGAACATGAAAGTCACTCCACCTACGGTTAATTAAGAAATTACGATTTAATTAATATCAATTTCAATAATGCAATATATTAAAAGATTACCCATTAATGATGAAGTGTAAAGGTGTAGGTTTATGTAAATAATTTATTGATGATTCACATCTTCGTTCTTTAATACATGTTAACTATGATCTATGTCGAGTGTGAAGTTATCTGCAAAAGATTTTATACTTTTAATTTTTCTACCAAAATGCTCAATCCTTTTTAATTCTTCCTCTGACTCATATCGAAGGTTTTTTCTTGTTTCCCAATAATTCCATCTATGGAAATAGCATATACGAACCCACCATTTCAGATATGCCGCTGATAACCATGCCTCGAAATTGGTCGGCACAAAAGAGCAGGCAGACCTACATAGAGTTATCAACATCTTATTAACTGGATTTAAATTGTGCTGTGTATAATTGGCAATTATTGTCCCAATTTGAAGTGTACTATTTCCTGGCCACACGCTCTCAAAGTCTATAAATTGTATTTTGTCACCAGTGTATATTACATTGCTTCCGCCAATATCATCATAGTATAAAGCACCACTTTGCTGACTAATAAACTCCCAATTTTTAAATATTAATTCAATTGATTGCTTGAAGTGATTTTCCTGAAAATGATTTGGATTGCTTTCGAGAAGCTCTTCTAAACTTCTTCGAAATGAAGAAATATAATTAAAATTTGAACCAACATCTCTTAAACTATAATTTATGAATAAAATAAATTTTGAACACAACTTTTCACTATTGTCGTGATTAATATTCTCTGGTAGCAAGGATTCACCATCTATAAATTCAGTTACTAAGACCAAATCTTTATAAACGTCATATAATTCAGGGACACATCCGATATTGAAATAATCATTTAGTGCATCGGCTTCTCTCTGGGCTGAATTACGAATACTAAATTTAAACATTGCAGGTTTATGCATCCACAAACCTTTGTACACAGCGCTATTTGTACCTTGTACTATATATGGACTTTCTTCTATTACCGCTTGAGGTCTAGAAGTTAAGTATTCTTTTATTAGATCATTCATAATGCCGTTAACCATCAAAATCAGTGGGATTCTTTAAGCGAATATTACTACGTAAGGAGCCACACTGAGGTAATAGACATTATAATGTTCTGCTCAAAACAGTAAAGCAGCACTGTCAAGTGTTGCGGGAAGTAAATAAAGGTCATACCTTAAAAGAGTAGAAGCAAAGTATGTTATTCTTTTTAATAATACTATTTTTTTAGAGATATTAATTTGAGATTTAAGACGTATTATGCGAAATAAATATAAATGAGAACATGTGAATTATGAATATATATTCAGTTATTAAGAATACTTGATTTAGTTGTGACCTAGTACTTTATTTAATTTGTTATGGAGAGTAAAATGAAAATTAAAAGTGAAATTAAATTAATTATTTTAATAGTTATTTCTATTTTTTTTATGCAGGTAGGTGAGGTATATGCTATTGATCAAAATGGAGATGAAGAACCTAAAAAAGAGAACAAAGAGAAAAGGCTGGTGTCAAAGTTAAAGCAGGTTGTACTTAAGGGCCTTATTCAAAGAACAATTAAAAAGGTTTCGGTGAGAAAACGCCTTGTGAATAGGGCTACTTATGTTCTTAAGGGTAAAGAAGGTCTAAGGGTAAAGCTGCCTACATTAAAAAGGCCAAAAAAAGGAGAAAAGGCTGCTATAAATTATGATAAGTATCTTGGCAAGAAGGTTGTAGTTACAGGTGATGCGATAATAACGATTATCAAGTACGATAATAGAAAGAGAATTAACGATAAGAGTAATCGCCAAAATAAAAAAGATAAAAAAATTATTAGTCTTAAAACGGTAACTAGTATAGCACTTGATAAGTAATCTGATTGTATTTAAAGAAGAATAGGCCAGGTGAATTTGGACAAAATCAAAGTTCTCTTGCATCCACTAAATATATTAGCGTTCATCATTATCATATTCTTTGGCAGTATTGCACATCTGATTTATGGAAACTGTCAAAGTAGTAAGCTGCATTATATGGTGCAGCGTTATTATATTCATAAATATTTACCAGATTGGTTGATTGATAAGACATTCGATTACGAAGTAGATTTATATGAGAACTATTCAGGCGAGTGGAAAGTTTGGAATAAAAAAGGAATTCTTATTTCTAAACAAAACTATATTAATGAAATGCAAGTAGGTAAATACATTAAATATTTTAGTAAAGGCCAGAAACAACTTGAAGGTGAGTTTTCTATGGATGGTAGTGAAAGGTCTGTAGGTAAATGGATATTTTATCATATAAATGGCAATAAAAGATATTCGAAAACTTATTCAAAGAAGCCACCATTTTATATTAATAAAAAAAGGTGGCGTAATAATGGAATCATAAAATCTGAGCAAAATCTTTTAAATGAAAAACCAGTTGGTGTACAATCATTATTCGATAAAGATGGAAATATTCATAAAAAAAAATACTTTGATAAAAAGGGCATCTTCCAAAAAAGAGAATATTTTAAGAATAACAAGCTCATCAAAACAGATAGGCAAGAGTAAGTGTTTTTAAGATTCATTCACTAATTTACTATTTCTAAAATACCTTAATAGTTGATAAAATAGCCTATTCTTATAAGATATCTCCTATAAATTTTATCCCAATCTGATTTTGAAATAATTGATGAGCCCTTCTCAAAAAGCAGAAGACCAATATCCTGATAAAATATTTGGCCACAAGGTCGAAGGCTTCCTCGGCGAAGGTGGCATGAGCAAAGTCTACAAAGTACGTGATGAAGAATTTGATCGTGTGCTCGCTTTAAAAGTATCTAAAGACATGTCACAAAAAGCGCTGATGCGTTTTGTTTTAGAGGGCAAATTAACGGGTCAATTGCAGCACCCTGTAATTCCACCGGTCTATTCTTTAGAATCGGTGGATGGTAAATCTTGTCACTATACCATGAAACGAATTCGTGGTACTACCCTAAAAGAGATTCTTGATGGTATTCGTCAAAAAGACAGCAAGCTGACCGAAAAATATAGTCGGCATCGACTTCTAAGTATTTTCAACACTATTTGTCAAGCTGTTGCCTATGCACATACAAGAGGTGTTATTCATCGTGATATCAAACCAGAAAATATTATGCTCAGTGAATATGGAGAAATCTATTTGATCGATTGGGGATTGGCCAAAGCTTTTGGGGAAAACCTTTATGCAAATGATAATAATGACGAACTACAAAAAGGGGATGATGAAGCTACTTTACCTACAATTGGAGAATTAGAATCAAGTATTGCCATCACATTAAATATAGCTTTTGAAAATGTGAATAAATTTTTGAATGAAGAAACGATTAGTATAGAGGATAAAATAGATCAAGCACAATATCCGACGAATTTATCTGAGCACCAAATACAAGAATCTGATATATCAGGCTCTACTGATACTGAACGCGAAGATCAAACCATTATTTCTAATATTGATAGTTCCAGTGAGGGCACTAAGCAAGGGTCCGTTTTTGGAACGCCCCTATATATGGCTCCTGAACAAGCCCGTGGTAAAATCCAATTGCATGATCATCGCTCAGATACTTATTCCTTAGGTGTACTACTGTGGGATATCCTTTTAGGCACTCATATGCGCGCTAAGCTGTCAACGCTTAAAAAGAAAAAGATGATTCAACAAATAGCTGATGGTTGGCGACCATCGTTAGATTCTAAATCAAAAGAATTTCGATTAGAACCTCAATTAAAAGGGATCTTACTTAAAGCAACTGACCCCGAGCAAGAATCACGCTATCAGCAGGCAAATGAAATATCAGATGAAATCCAAGATTTCCTAGAAGGGAATCGAAAATGGACATTAGTTTATGAAGAAGATTTTAGTGAAATGTTCGACCAAGATAACCCACCAACTGGTTGGAAAGCTCTTGATGGTAAATGGGCGATTAGAAATGGTGCTCTAACAACATTGGAAAGCGGTAATAATGTGATTCACCTTGATAAATCAATTCAAGGGGATGTTCGGGTTGAAGTTGAAGGTTATATTTCTAACGAGATTAATTCAGAACTATCTATATTTCTTGCAGCATCCAGCGATGATTCTGGAAAGTATTTTGAAAAGGGTTATTGCTTTCAGTATGGTGCCAACTATAGACAACATAGTAAAATCGCTAGAGATGGTTTTGACATTGCATTTGCCCCTGGTCATGCTCCTGCATTAGATCAAACTCATCATATCACGGCTGAACTACTTGATGGGAACATGCGCTTTGAAATTAATGGCGTTAATATTATTAATCAACGAGACTTGCTACCATTAACCAATGATAAAATTGGTTTATATTGTTATTCAACTGGTGCCTATTTTACTAAATTACGCGTTTACTCTGTCGGCACGCCAAAAATGATTGGTTACTTAGCTGTGCCGGATGCGCTCTTTCAAGAAAATGAATTTGATGTTGCTCTTGAAGAATATATACGCTTTGCCGAAAATCATCCTGGCACAGCAGAAGCTGATGAGGCTACCTATAAAACGATTAAATGTCTGATAGAACTTGAAAAATATAATGAGTCCATCCCTTATATTGAAAACTTAAAGATGACTCCGCTTGCTCCACTTGCTTGGGTAGCTGAATCATGTCTTGTCGAAAAAGAAAAATTGTCAATTCAAGAAGAAGTACAAGTTTTGCTTGATGCCATTAAACACACAAATGAACATCA
Source organism: Planctomycetota bacterium (assembly GCA_002746535.1). Classification (GTDB taxonomy): domain Bacteria; phylum Planctomycetota. The sequence goes on along the minus strand of NVWA01000043.1, from coordinate 26,931 downwards.
TGAAGGCCTTGAAGACCTTTCATTGAGGATTCAATTACGTGCCAATGATTTTAATGAATTAGATCATTTTGATGCGGGTATTTCCTTGTTAGAGAGTTTATTTCAAGCCACTTGGGTAGATAAATCTGTTAGAAGTTATATTGCTAAAAATCTCTGTGATCAACTTGTTGATTTAGGATATTATGAACAAGCCATAAAACGGGTTGATCAGGCCTACAAATCTTTGGGTCAATTTGCCGTAAACGATATGATAAACATATTCTCATCTTTATCATATTCTTGTTTAGGTCAAATTGAAAAATCTAGAAAAGTTTATTTCGATCAAGGTACCGGATATATCAAACATTTCTCAGCTTTGATTATTAATAGTTACATGTATTGTGGAAGTTTTTCTAAAACTAAAGACATTATACAAAGAATTAAAAAGCAATATGCTAATGATGAATATGTCCAGATAAATTTAATGACTCAACTAAGCTTAGCGTATGAAATGGAAGAAGATTTTGTTAATGCCAAAAATGTTCTAAAAAATATCGATGAAAATATTGATTATGCAAAACATCCATTAAATCCAATTTTGGTTCTCGGAACTTTAGAAGTCTACCAAGGTAATTATAAACAAGCTCGAGAATACTATTTTAAAAGTTCTTCTTCTGAAATTAAGAAAAGAGAAAAAGTGGTCTGTATAGCATTTTCCTATCTTGAAGAAGGTAATTATCAAAAAGCTCAGGAGGTAATTCAAGAAGCGTTGGGAAATAAAAATAACAGCAATAGGGACTATAGTGGGTTGTTATTAGAGATGGGCCATTTTGAATTTAACTGCCAGCAATATGATAGTGCTGAAGTTTACTATAACAAAGTATTAAATGATTTTCCTAAAGTAAAAATGAGTTGTAAGACTGCATTGATAGTTTTGGGCAGAATTGCGTTACAAAAGGGTAATAAGGACCAAGCTTTAGTGTATTTAAATGATAGCAGAAAAAAATATGCTAATACACCTACTGCCAGTGCTACTTTATGGGCAGGGTTAATTGAACAATCAAAGAATATTCAAGGGGAAGCTTTAGACTCTTGGGATCAGTTAAATTGTGTTGGTCTAATTTTTTATAGATGGTGGTCTCTTTGTTTAAAGACAAAACCAAATGAGTGGTTTTGTGATGACAATGGAGTTGAAATAAATCCTTCAGTTGCCTTAAGTAGGACGTCAATTAATTACCGAAAAGGTTTTCAAAAAATGATTGATTTTAAGGCATCTTTTGATCCAAGTTGGAAAGATTATGCCTCAGGAATTGATGGTTATATTAACTATAAAGAAATGAAGGCTTGGCATGATAATTTGCCAAAGACTTAGCTGATGATGGGATTGTTCGAATAAATGAAAAATGAACCGATAAAAGATTCTTCTGAGAATATTGAAAATATATTTGGTTATAAGGTTGAGGGCTTTCTCGGTGAGGGTGGCATGAACAAAGTTTACCGGGTGAGAGATAAAGATTTTGATCGTGTCTTAGCCTTAAAAGTATCAAAAGATATATCTCCCTCATCTATGGTGCGCTTTGTTCTGGAAGGCAAGATTACCGGTCAGTTGCAACATCCTCTGATTGCTCCTGTTTATAGTTTGTCTGCAGAAAAAGGGAAGTCCTGCTACTATACCATGAAACGTATTCGTGGATTAACACTTAAAGAAGTATTACTCGGTCGAGCAAACAAAGATCCACATATATGTAAAAAATACAGTCGGCGACAATTGCTGATCATTTTCATTAGTTTATGCCAAGCTATGTCTTATGCCCACAATCGCGGAGTCATTCATCGAGATATAAAACCAGAAAATATAATGCTTGGTAATTATGGTGAAGTTTATTTAATTGACTGGGGGCTTGCAAAAACTTTTGGAAGAAATCTTTATACTGATGTTGATACTAAAGAAGAAGTGTTACATGATGATGACGCTTCATTGCCAAATACTGATTCATTGGAAGATCAAATTGCTCAATCACTTCAAATTTCTGATGAAGAACTAGAGGCCATGGCTATGGAGCAGACTACTGATACCTCTTCAAAAGAGCTAACTTCAATAGCTATGGATGAAACAATTGCTGCAATTTCTGATATGAAAGTGACAAACGATAAGAATATTAAATCAGAAGAAATTGATGACAATACCATTATTTCAAATATCGAGAGTTCGAGTGGTAATACTCAGCAGGGAACTATTTTTGGTACACCTCTTTATATGGCACCCGAGCAAGCAAGTGGTAATGTTGAAGATCATGATCATCGTTCAGACTTGTATTCACTTGGAGTTGTGTTATGGGAGATTCTGTTAGAAAAACCCATGAGAATTGAATTTGCTAGAGGAAATAAAGAAGATTTTTTATTGAAAATCTCAACTGGCCAACGTCCAAAATTAATTTCAATGACGCAAGCTCATCGCTTAGAACCAGATCTACGCGCCATTTTACTTAAAGCTACTCGCGCATCACAAGATCAGCGTTATCAATCTGGCGATGAAATGTTTGAAGATCTTCAGAATTTTCTTGATGGGAAAAGAAAATGGAAATTAGTTCATGAAGAAGATTTTAGTGAAATGCCAGATCAAGATGATACCCCAGAGGGATGGAATGCATGGGTAGGCTCATGGGGAATTCGTGATGGTGCTTTGGCTCCAATTTATGATAGAGATACTATTATACATTTAAATAAAGATATTGTTGGTGATGTTCGTATGGAAATTAATGCCTTCGTGCTAGAGGGTGGTCATGGCGAAATCTCACCCATTTTAGCTGCACCAAAAGTTCCGAAAAAAAGATATTTCGATGATGGATATTGTTTTGAATTTGGTGCCAATAATATGGTCCACACAAAAATCACCCGCGATGGTGTTGAGTTTGCCTATGCTCCTAGTGAAGCACCAGTGCCAGGGGTGAATTATCATTTGACCGTCGAACTGTTAGAAGGGCGTGTGCGAATAGAAGCCAATGGAAAAGAAATCATTAATCAGCGTGATTTATTTGCTATAGCTGGTCAACGGGTTGGCTTTTATTCATGGACAAAGGCGATTCGAATTAAAAGTATTCGTATCTATTCTGCTGGTGCTCCTATGGAAATAAGTTATTTGGCGGTTCCCAATCAGTTAATGAAATTAAATTATTGGGAACGAGCACTAAAAGAATATAGGCGATATTATGAAAGCCAAATAGGTTCTGTTGAATCAGATGAAGCTTTGTATAAAAGTATTTTATGTCTTTTAGAACTGAAACGATATGACGAAAGCATTCCGCTCATAAAAAGGTTAAAAGACACTCCTATGGAATCATTGGCATGGGTTGCTGAATCGATCTTATATGAAAAACAAAATAATCCAGTTGAAGAAGCTAATGTTTTATCAAGAAGTCTAAACCATATCAATAAAAGTTTTGAAAGTTGGGAAGATTTGCTTTTACGTATTCAAGTACGAGCAAGAGAATTATTTGATCATCTTGAGTTAGATTGCGTCATCAAACTTCAGCAAGCATTAATTGATGCTAAATGGCTAGAACTTTATATTAGAGGTAATGCTGTCTTAGATATTTATTATACCTTTGAGTTGAAAGGGGATTATTTTAAGGCTTTAGTACAAATAGATTCAATACTTGAAGAATTTGAACATGGTTCTTTAAAATCAAGAATTCAATTGTTAAGAGCAAACGTTCACTTGATATTATGCCAATTCAAAAACGCATTTGCTATTTATCAAGAATGTCTTCAAGAATATAAAGGCGCTAAAACATATTGTATTGATGTTGATAAGTCGATAGGAAATGTTTATAAATATCAAGGGCAATCCTCAGAAGCGCGCGAACATTGGATAAAATGTATTAAAGAATACTCAGATCTTCCTCGTGACTGTGCTGACATGTTATTTTATATATCAGCTACCTATATCACCGAAAGAAACTATAGCAAAGCCAAAGAATATTATTTTAAAATAAAAACAGATTATCCAATGATGGAATATGATGAGCAATTCAATCGTGATATTGGTATAGTTAATTTTTTAGAAGAAAAATTTGAAGAAGCAAGAAAGTATTTTCGTAAACTACCTTTTGCTAGTAGGTATGCTAGTCATGGGTATTTAATGAGATCCTATTTAGAACAAGATCGTTGTGAAGATGCTAAAGAATATATTGAAGAAGTAATCTCGAAACATTCTGGGAATCATAAATTGCAGTCACTTCTTATTGGTCAGTTGGCTAGAATTCACAAATATGCAGGGGATATTGATTTAGCTCAATTAAAGCTAGATCAAATTCTCAAGAAATTCCCTGATCAACGAACTGCTTGCTTATTCGCTTATTTTTCCAAGGCAAAAATCGAGATAAATTTAGGTAATTACACACAAGCCTTGAAATTATTTCATGAGATTAAAATCAAATTTCCTGAGCTTTATGGAGATCTTGAAATGTTATGGGTAAGATTATTAGAATACTCCCTAGATAAAAATAAAATTAATATTTCAAAAGAAATACCATTAAATTCTCGCTTTGGTTATAATCGATACTCATGGGGTATTTGCTTGAGAGGTAATCCCGGTGAATGGCTAACTGATGAGCGGGCTTGTTTGGTTACGCCCTATGAAGCGATGAGGCGAACATCCATTGATGGATGTATTCAATTGCAGAACATGATCGATTTTAGAGCTACATTAGATGATGCTTGGAAGCCATATTCCTCTGACATAAAAGGTCCTTTTAAACTTAAGGAAATGCGAAATCAATTTGAAATCATGCCAAAAGATTAAAGAGATCAATCATTATTAGAATAGATTTATAAAGTCTAAAAATTTTCTGTGTCTTTATGCCTCCTGTGTGGAAATGGGCGTCAGCCTCTGGGAGTGAGAGCCGCCGGCTCTTGTATAGCTCGAAGAGTTATTTTAAAAAGTATAGGCCCAATAGATTTAATTATCTAATTTTATAGTATTTGCTGTGTGAAGTTTTACAAGAGCCGGCGGCTCTCGCTCCCAGAGGCTGACGCCTATAAATATTATCTAATGCATTTAAGAGTAATTAAAGAACTCACCTAAAATTCCTATTTTCGTAAAATTACGTGATTCTAGGATGTGCTTTTTTAGAATTTAATTTAAATAAGATAGAATCACTCAGAGTAAATATTCCAACTCATATTATGTCGTAACTTATTGTTATATATATAGATATGTGTTATCTGCTTCGGTATTTATCAAATATGTATACCTGAAATGCACAAAAACTATTTTCAAATTGTAATATTGCTATATAGTTTAAATTTAATTGTCAGAAATGTACCGGCTTTCTACCTAGTAACATAAAAGTAGTGTAGTAGCTATTAATTTGGGAAAATCTATGAATGATAATGAAGAAATAGTCAGTTTGTTCATGAGGTCTCAGCACAAGTTCAAAGCCTATGCTTTCACGTTATTATTGAATTGGACTCAGGTTGAGGATGCTTTACAAGATACGGCTGTCTATCTATACAATCACAAAGATGATTTTGAAAAAGGAACCAATGCGGAAGCTTGGATTATTTCTATTTTGAAGCATCGTTGTTTTGACATCATTCATAAAGAAAAAAAGGAAAGATCAAAAGCTCAAAGATTAAGTGAAAGAATAGAATCTAAAATTTTTAAAAATAATCCTGAGAAAAATACTGATATGGCTGAAGCACTTCAAGGATGTTTAAAGGATCTTCCCCATAAAACTAAAAGTATTGTTGAGCTGTATTATAAAGAAAGAAAAAAAGGTCGTTTTATATCATTGTTTTTAAAGATGAAAGAAGACGCTGTTTATAAAATATTAAGTCGAGTAAGAGATTCTCTTAAAATATGTATACAGAATAAAATGAAAGAAATTTAAAATGAAGAATGAATTTAGACCTCTATCTGAAAAATATCTAGCAGGTACAATTTCAGAAAAAGAAATTGAATCACTTGATTTGCTATTAACAGAAACGCCTGCATTGCAAGATGATCTAGCAAATTTATTAATGCAGGATATAGAAATTGAAGAAGCTCTTAAGGTGGGTGGGCATCTACGACGAAATCTACGTATTAGATCAACTAAGAAAAAACCTGTCCTAATCAAATTTTTGATTGCAGCTACCATTGTCTTTTCTTGTTTAGCATTCCTTTACTCTCAGAATTTTGCTCGTAAACCATTGGGTGTCGTAAATGAATTAATAGGAAGTGGCGTGGTTCTTCGAGATGGGAAATCATCCCCTATATTAAAGGACAGCATCATTTATAAAGGCGACATTCTAGAATTGAATAGACGTAGTTATTTGAAATTTTCAAGTAAGAAGAACTCTTCTATTGAGTTAGATGAATCAACAAGAGTTCACTTCTTAGATAATAATTTAGATCTTCAGAAAGGTCGATTGTTTACAAAGATCGCAAAAAATGATAAGGCCTTTTTTAATTATTCTTGCCCTAATAAAAGTAGTTTAGAAATATTAGGAACTTCATTTGATTGGGAATATAACACATACACTAGATCGTCTATACTACGAGTTAAAGAAGGTCTCGTGAGATTATCTAAAAAAGGTAACGCTTCCATAGAAGTAGCAAAAGGTCAAAGTTGGGAAGTTCCATTAAAAGGAGAATTTACTCCATTGTCGAATCAAATTAAAGTGGGGCATTGGAGAAACAATAAAAAGTTATTTAAGAATAAAGAAATTTATTTATTTGAAAAGTTTAATGAAATGGATTTTTTAAATTATTGGAAAATTAAATCAAAAAAGAATAGTCAAGTGAAGATTGTGACACTCAAAAAAAAGCAAAGAGTTGTTCTAGCATGTGTTGGACAAAATAGCTCAATTGAAATTATTTCACCAACAGTAAATGAAAGCGGGAAAGATTTTTTTATGGAATTTCAAATGAGCCCACCGAAATTTAAAGGATTGGTTGCATTTGGGTATAAAGTATTTATTGATAATAAGTTCTATATGCAGCACTATAAAAAATTGCGTATGGTAAGTAAAAATAAAGTTGAAATTACGGAAGTAGATGAGTTTGAGTTCAACAAAAAAATGAATAAAAAATTAACAATTATAATTAATAAGATTCCAAGTGTTCAAGCTACTACTCTTATATTCAAAAAAGACTCCCAAAATATGGAAGCTATGTATTTGACGGACCTTAAATATAAAAAAATTCATTATGTTTTATTTGCAAATGTAATGTCTAAAGATGGTTTCATTAATGCACCATTAAATTATTTTATTGCCTCTTCCTCCCCCGAATTAGCTATAAAGCTTGTTGAGAAAAAATAATTTTACTTTTATGGTATAAGGCAACTTTCTTTCACACTCTTCAATGTCTAATATTTAAACTAATCTATTTAGGTCTGCATAGGCTTATAAGGCTAAGGAATCATCGTTAGCCTTGAAATAGTCAATTAGTAAATAATGTTAAAATATTCTGCAATTATCAAAAGAATTATGTCAGAAACTTATCGGTTTTCACCTTACTAGTACCAGCAAGATAATTTCTAGGAGGACGTGAAAATGATTAATCAGGCCAGTCAAAAATCAACAGTCCAAAAACCACATAAAAAATCTTCAGTCAGTCAAGCATTACAATCATTTCTGAAAAACCATGTGAATGATATCAATGATGGTGACGTTTCCTTTTCAGTAGTTCAAAATGAACAAGAAAAAGACGAATGTTTACAGTTGGCTTATATCGAGTATTTAAAGAAAGGTTATGTTGAAAAAGATAATTACAAAGCCATGGAAACTATTTATGACAAAACAGGCAATTCAATAATATTCAAAGCTGAATATCAACAAAAAATTATTGGTACCGTAACGATTAACTGGGATTCAGCATTAGGTCTTCCTTTAGATAACGTATTTCCTGAAGCAAAATCATTATTTGAAAGAGGCGTTGGTGAAATAGCTGAAGTTACCAGATTAGCTATTGCTAAAGGGCCATTCAACTCAAAGAATATAATAAGTGGCTTATTTAATTCCGTAACATTAGATTTAATTAAAGGCTCAGTATATAAATATTTGGTAATAGAAGTTAACCCACGTCATCAATTTTTTTATAAAAAGAAAATGCAGTTTAAGCCATTAATTGATTCTAGGCCTTGCCAGCGTGTTTCTGGGGCACCAGCCGTATTGCTTAGTCTTTCATATAGCGATTGTTTATATGCTTATTTAAATTGTAATGAAGATGCTAGCTTGAATAAAAGTTTGTACGTAAATTTTAAAATGGACCCTCGTATAATTAAAGAGATTCAAGACTGTAAGAAGAACGCAACTCAAGAATTAATTCAAGGAGATATCCGATGAAAATGATTATTGATGATTTAAAACAAGAAGAAAATAAATATAGCCTTGATAACATCTTTGAATTTTATTTAAAAATCACACAAACATTACCAGAAGAGAGAATCTTACTGGATAATAAATCCAAAGAAAAATATAGTCGAACGACTTTAGCAAAAGGTACTACTCCTTGTTTAATCGTGAAGCCAATAAATAAAAATGAACTTGAACAAATTGTGTTGTTAGCGAATGAGTTCAAATGTCCTTTTCATACTATCAGCACCGGCAAAAACTGGGGATATTCTGATGCTTGTGGTCTTTATGATAATCAAATAATCATCGATCTGGGATTAATGAATAAAATTTTAGATTATAATAATGAATTAGGAACAATTACCGTTGAACCAGGCGTTACTCAAGGGCAAGTGTATGACTTTTTGAAAGAAAAGGGTGATGAATATTGGGTGGATGCCACGGGTGCTGGTCCGAAAACAAGTATAATCGGAAATATTGCAGAAAGAGGGTTTGGTCATTCTCAGAATGGCGATCGATTTTCAAATGTTACTGATTTAGAAGTCATTTTACCATCAGGAAAATTCATAAGAACAGGTGTCTCTTCTTTTGAAAATGCAAAATGTGCAAAAACATATAAATGGGGCGTTGGACCTTCTATTGATGGTTTATTTACACAATCAAACTTAGGAATTATTACCAGGCTGACTCTTTGGCTTCAACCAAAACCGGATGATTTTAAAGTCCTTCTTTTTTTATTAAAAGATAAAGAAAGTATTCATCCTTTTTTAGATGCGACGCGAAAATTAAAAATGAATGGCACTATAAAATCGGTTGTTCACATTGCCAATAGCACACGCATGTTATCGATGACAAACTTTTATCCTTGGGAAGAAATGAATTTTTGCAAGCCTCTATCAGTAAGCAAAACCCAAGAAATGCTTGATAAGTCAAAATCAAGCCACTGGTTTGGATCTATTGGTATGTATGGAACCAAAGCACAAATAAAAGCTGACGTGAACATAATTAAAAAAACGATGAAAGACTCAAAATCTGTTAAAAAGACCATATTAATTGATGACAATAAACTATCAATGTACGGTGGTTTACTAAAGATTTGTAATCGACTAGGTTTTTTTAAAGAGTTAAAACCTTTATTTAATAAGCTGACTATTTGTTGTGAATTATTAAAAGGTAAGAGTCCTGAAAATTGTGTTCAAGGCGCCTTATGGGGTCTTAAAAAAGAAAATTTACCAAAAAACTTATCTTCTGGTGATCCTCTTGATTACAAAGCTGGTCTGTATTGGATATCTCCTCTTTTGCCAATGACGGGTCATGATTTAAATAGAATGAATAGTGCCATAGAACCTATATTTCATCAATATGGTTTTGATATGCAACAGACGCTCAGTATGGTTAATGGTAGATCATTGGCTTCAGTTTTAACAATATCATTTGATAAAAGAGATCAAACGCAAACAAAGAATGCACTACTTTGCCATGATAAGGTTTTTGATATATTATTTGAATTAGGTTATATTCCTTACCGCTTGGGTAATCATTCTATGAAATATATGAAACTGCAAAAAAAAGAAAATAAAGAAATGATGAACGGCATTAAATCTTTGCTTGATCCGAATAATCTTTTTTCGCCCAATAAATATATTCCTGCTGAAGAATTTTAACAAAGATCAATAGAAATTTACCAAGCCATCCAATATATGATGTCAGACTTGTTGCATAGTAGTAATGCCTTATTTATTCAGATTCGGGCAATTCGCAAATATCAACTGTGCCACCATTGATAATTATTGGTAGGTTTTCAAGTATTTCATGAAGTTCGCTTAATTTATTCACATCAAATCGCATGTAACCGTTAATATGATCAATTGAACTTTTTGTGTCAATATTGCCGTATCTGATTTTATTCCCAACTTCACTGCCACCTTTAAAGCTACCAGATTTATTTGCTATTGTAAAAAATGATTCCCACTCTTCATTTGTTGATTGCTTGGTCGGGTTAGAATGAATTAAAACTAAATATTGCATAGAGACTTCCTAATAGATATTCTTGAATAAAAATTATAACCAGAAAAATGATTAGATGTAGGGTGCACATATGCATTCTCTAAATACACCTTGTTAAAATTGTCTGTTTCACATAATAGACTTAGTTAAATTATTTTAATTAAATTCGTATATTTCTTTCAATCGGTGAATTTATGACATATACTTTAAATTAATCGTTAGATTGTTTCTAAATCTCCCGCCATATTCATTCAAATTACTTCTCAAAATTTTGAATTACTAATAATTGATAAAATTTTGATCTTTTTGCAATGATAACTTCCTAATTATAGATTGATTTATGAGTGGACAAATTTGCATATTTGTAGTTAAAAATAAAAAGCATTCGTATTCGAAGTATGTTGAGTGCTACACGATAAATTATAGTGACTCTGTTAATATTCCAAAATTGGGTGAACAATTTGATTTGAATGAGTATGAAGAAAATAGAAGCGGACTGTTTAAAGTATGTGAAAAGCTCATACGATATGATCCAGCTGGATGTTTCGAGTCAGTAGTAATGCTAAAAGTAACAGTCGTTCATTAGTAACACATTGTCTTATTGCTTAAGAATATACCACACAGAGGCACAAAGGCACAGAGTTTCAATTAAAGATTTTGCATCGTACTTAGCATAGACATATGAAATTCATATGACATATGGTGGTTTCATTAGTATTAGAATAGACTAGAGATTGATTAATAATTTCTTTGTGCCTCTGTGTGGATAAAAAAAAATGAATTAAGGATAGATTTTAAATATAAGTATGTTCGAGATAGTAGTAATGCTAAAAGAAATAGTCGTTAATTAATTACACATTACCTTATCGCCCAAGAATATACCACACAGAGGCACGAAGGCACAGGGTTTCAATTAAACATTTTGCTTCATTCTTTGCATAGACGTATTAAATTCAAATGACATATGGTGGTCTCGTTCATATTAGTATAGGCTAGAGAAGTATTCATTATTTCTCTGTGCCTTTGTGCCTCTGTGTGGATAATCAAAATTCTCATCAGGTTAAATTGTTGTAAAATTTAAGGTGCAACCCTCAATCGAAGTTTGCTTTAATCTCGTAACTAACTTATATATAAGGACATATATATTTAAAATCTAAATATAACGGTTATTTTATTTAAAATAATAAAATATCTTTACATAAAATAACGGTTATTTATACTAAAGATAGTTTTGCTAATCCATTTTGAGGAGATTAATCATGGTTGCTAGAAAGAAAAATAAAACTGATGACGAAATCATTGGCATGAAAGAAGCCTTGGAATTACTTGATGTGACTCAACCGACTTTTTATCGTTGGATTCGAGAAGGAAAAATTTCTGGAAATAAAGTAGGTCGTCAATGGCGATTTAAAAAAGCAGATATTGAAGGTTTTTTACGTGGTGAAAGTCCGGCTCAAAAGCTTCCTTCAAATTTTGATGGCCTAATTTCTCAATTAGAAAAAGCGACTCAAAAGGACGTTGCCAAAGAGAATGAAAAAGAAGACGTTGTTGATTATGCTGTATTTTTATTATTACAATTAGCGATTGAGCATTGTGCCAGTGACATTCATTTAGAGCCAGGGCAACCGGGCAGAATACGATATCGTTTTGATGGGGTACTTCATGAGATTGTTAACATCGAAGAAGAATGTTCAAAAACGCTGATTAAAAAGATAAAAACGCTAGCTCAATGTAATGTCAATATCAATGATCTACCTCAAGATGGAAGAATCCAATGCGAGTTAATGAAAACTAAACTTGATATTCGAATTACTTTTCTTCCGACAATTGCTGGAGAAGAAGCCATATTAAAACTATTTTCTTCTACAGAAAATTTTATGGATCTCGAAAAAGTAATCGCTCAAAAGAATCATTTAGCAACAATAAAAGATTCATTATCAAAATCGTATGGATTGCACATTTGTTGTGGACCTACTGGATCAGGCAAAACAACAACATTATATTCAATGCTTCAGTCATTGGATCATTCCGGAAACAAAATAATTACCATTGAGAATCCTGTGGAGTATCGGTTTCCATCTATGACACAAATTCAAGTGTATCCGGCCAAGGGGTTAGATATGGCCGCAGCTTTCCGATCAGCTTTAAGAGGGGCGCCGAATGTGCTTTTCATTGGTGAAATTCACGATGCTATTACTGCTGAGTTGGCCCTTAAAGCTGCATTGACGGGTCATATTGTACTAACGCAAATGCACACTGACGATATGAGTAGTGCATTGACTAGATTGCTAGATTTTGGCGTTTCACCTTATCTAATTGCTGATTCTTTAGGGGTAGTGGTCTCGCAAAGATTGTTAAGGAAATTGTGTCCTGAATGTTCAAAAGCATCTTCCCTTAATGGAGATGATTTAAAGGATGTCAAGAAATGGGCTGAGTCTTCAGGCATCAAATTTGAAGACCTTTCAAAAGAATGGAAATCTTCTGAAGGTTGCGATGCTTGTAAAGGTACAGGATATAAAGGAAGAATTTCTGTAAATGAAGTAGGTACCTTGAAGCCTTCAATCATAAAATCTATGATCAAGGAAGAAAATCGTGAAGCATTAGCACAAAAAATTCAAAATGAAGGAATCATTAATTTATTAGGTGAAAGTCTTCGTTTTGTTTCAGAAGGTAAAACTTCATTATCAGAAATAAAACGAGTTATTCTTTCAAGTCGATAATATGAAAGCTAATATTTTTGGGACAGACCTTTATATATTAAAAATATACCACACTGAGGCACAAAGGCACAGAGTTTCAATAGAAGGATTTACTTGTATTTATATAGGCACTTCATTATGTTGAAATAGATGTAATGGACAAATAATTTCTCTGTGTCTTTGTGCCTCTGTGTAGATAATCACTTTCTTGTCAAAATTTAAGGGGGACATAATTTATATTATCAGAATTAATACCATAGTAAGAATTAAGGTCTGTCCTTAAATATTGTAAATAAAAGTTTTTTATTTCCCAATTACGACATAGCACCAAAATTATTTATTAGATGGATAAGCAGAATAAAAGAGATTTAAAATTAGAGAATCCTGATTATCCATGTAATATTTTTTTAAGTTTTGTTTACTATTGTTGACTTCTTTTAGATTTTAGTATTGAATGGTCATTCAAAGTAAATCGAATTGGGATCTACTGTATTAATTTAAAGAAATACCTATATAGTTTATAATAATTTATTTAGATTTGTATTTTACGGAAGGTATCGGTTGATTAAAATATTATTCCCTTATGAGTCAAGTGGGTATGCGATTCCATTAGCAGATGGAAAGTGGGCTATTGTTGATATGGGGTGTGAAAGAGGTCTTTCGTTTTTATCTCAAATGACTAATTTTAACATTGATCTCAAGCAAATTTCATTAGTTGCTTTAACTCATCTGCATGCTGACCATGTTGATATTGATGGACTAGTTGCATTATTGAAAAATAGTTCTTGTGATTTTATTTGTCCAAAATTATGCTTTGATCAAATCAAATTGATAGATCAAGAATCAAATGATGTATCTGAACTTTTGCAGAAGAGCAATCGGTTAACATTGGTGGATGATAAATTTTCGATGGATTGCAATGGAGTAGCCATAAAAGGGGTACCAACAATTCATGAATTACATTCTGAATTTATTTTAGGGGCCAATTTTTCTTATCGAATTAATAATTGTATTATAAGTGGGGATACTCCTGTCCATTCGTTATTTAAAGAAGATCATTGTGATTATATGATGGGTAACACCGGAATACCCGTTGAATACTTAATATTGAATTTAGCCCAATTAAGCGTAGAAGATATTACAAGTCAAGATTATGTAGATGAATTTAGAAAGAACAAATATCAAGCGGCGCATGGTATCTTACACGATTTTCTAGATGTGCTTGGTAATGAACTCTTTAAACCATTTTTTATTGACCTCCATACTTTGATCCCGACACACATTCGTCGATTAGAAATTAAAGAAACATATGATCTATATGTAAAAGAGATACAAAAGAAAACAGCTATTCATTCTTATTCATTTGAGATTACGAGTTCTTAATTTTAATTTAAATGTACACCCATGTACATTAAATGAACTTTTCAAAAATACCTAATTAATTTCAATTCCCATAACTATATTTATATCAATCATTTGTGAAACGATTGATTCTGGTACATATATTGCTATCTCTCATGTTTTATGTCTTAACATTATAAACGAAAGTGTAATTGCCATGATTCAGCCATACTCGAAAAGTAAAATTAATAAACAGCCGCATATTGGTGTGAATACAGAAGAAGCAAGAAGTGATAGGATCTCATATCTTTATCAGAAAGGACATCAACTAGAATCTTATCACGACACTTCTTATTCATGTGAATCAGTCAAATCAAATATTGAATCGTATATAGGCACAATGTCTATTCCAGTTGGTTTAGTAGGACCACTTTTATATAAGACGGATGAAAATGAAATTGATGAGGTCTTCAGCGCACTAGCTACTACAGAAGGGGCCTTGGTATCTAGTATGAATAGGGGTGTCAGCGTATTAAATAATAGTGGAGGTTTTAGAGCACATGTTTCTAGAAAATGCATGTTGCGAGTTCCTATGTTTTGTTTTAATGATCTTGACCAAGCAAAATATTTTTGCGACTGGCTTAAAAACCAATTTGAAGAACTGAATGAGTACATCAAAGGCTATTCTAAAAGAGCTCAGTTGATTAACATAGAAACTCAAATTCTTGGTAAAGATGTGAATACAAAGTTTTATTATCATACGGGGGATGCCGCCGGTCAAAATATGACAAGTATCTGTACTTGGCATGCCTGTTTATGGATTGAGAAAAAATTTAATAGTGATGCCCCATTTAAAATTTTAGATTATGTCTTAGATGCAAATGGTTCGTCGGATAAAAAAATAACGCATGATTCTATTCTAAATGGTCGAGGGGTTGAAGTAGTAGCGGAATGTTTGATAAGTGAAGAGGTCTTAAAAAAGAAATTAAAAGTATCCTCAAAAGAAATGATGATCTGGTATAACAAATCTACTTTTGTGGCTACAAACTCTGGCATGATTGGATATAACGTTAATATTGCCAATTCTATTGCAGCTATTTTCACAGCCACAGGTCAGGATATAGGCTCAGTTCATGAATCTGCTGTTGGCTTTCTGTTTTTTGAACCACACAATGATGGTTTGTATGTCTGTTTAAAATTACCAAGATTAGTCATTGGCACGATTGGTGGCGGAACTTCTTTATCATCACAGAAAGAGAATTTAGAGTTGATGGGATGCTATGGTAGTGAAAAGGTTACCCGATTTGCCGAATTGATTTGTGGTTTCAGTTTAGCTTTGGAGATTTCGACTTTTGCTGCCATGGCAAATGGTCAGTTTGCTTTAGCTCATGAGAGATTAGGAAGAAACAAACCTGTTAATAATTTGAAATTTGATGAAAACATCAATTCATTCTTAACCTCTAATGTGCTTGAAAATAAAAAAATGGAAATCAAACATTTGAAGCATCTGAATAATCACAATGGAATTATCACTGAACTCACAGCAAAGAATTCAACTAAATTTATCGGTTTATCTAAGTGGGAAGTAAATCGGAATGGTTTAAAGTCTGATGTGATTTTAAAAAGTAAACCAACGGATAGTGAAATATTAAATTGTATGTATTTATTAACAGGTTTTATAGACCCTCAACTAGCTAAAACATTTTGCAAATGTAAAGAAACTAGCGATTTCAAAAATACACCCCTAAAGGAAATTGAAATTTATAAGCAACTAAATTCAGTTTTAGATGAGCATACCCCTCAGTTGCATGGCTCTTATCACGATGATGAGCGTGAAATTAATTTGATATTAATGGAATATTTAAATCCAGAGAAGATGAAAATATTTAACAGTGAGAATGAGAATAGCATTTGGAACGATCACTTATTAAAAATTACCCTAATTGCGAATATCAAAAGCTTAAAAAATATTTCTTCATTAAAAACAAATTCAATCTTTCAGTCGAGTTGTCCAAATGACTTTATACTCTTTACCAAACATTCATTCGAGGTTTTAAAAGATGAATATGAAGAGAATAACATATGTGATATATTTAATCGAGTAATTGAAGAACTGACATGTTTTAATTCATCAAAGCATTTTGAAACAATTATCCATAATGATTTTAATCCAAGGAACATTGCTATAACAAGCTCAGAAAAGGTCAAAATTTATGATTGGGAATTAGCGAGGATAGATTTGCCTCAAAGAGATTTAATCGAACTGTTAGTTTTTATTTATAATTCGCCAAATATTTTAATGCCTTTAAATGAAATTATTGATTTTTATCGTCTGCATTTTTGTGAAGAGTTTGAAGTTGAAATTAATACGGACTTATGGTTGAAAGGGCTTAAGTATAGTTTTGCAAAATTCGTTGGTACTCGTCTTAATCTATATATGTTAGGGAATAAAATAACGGAATATAAATTTATAGAAACAGTTTTTGAAAATGTTCTCTTAATTGAAAATGAATTAAATCTATGATCATCGTATCAATCGAATTATTTATTCCGCTTATATTGGCGAATGTTATTCACATGTTTATAGTCAAGCATGATTTGTTTCTATCATTAAAAAAACCACTAAATGAAAATCTATTTGGTAGGAATAAGACCTATCGAGGTCTAATGGTTGTTACTGTTTTGACAGCAATATTTCAATTAATATTGTCGTTTATTTTAGATGCAAAACTTGATGATGTAGATTATGCAATCGGTTTTATACTCGGCTTGACATATATTTTATGTGAACTTCCTAATTCATACGCTAAAAGACGGTTAGGAATTAAGCCAGGTGATAAATCGGTTAAGTATAAAAAACTATTTGCTGTTGTGGATAAATCAGATTCTACACTAGGTGTCTGTCTTGTTTTTGTTTTGATTAAATGTTTAGGTTTTGAAGTGTTTCTAACCTTATTTTTATCTGCTTTTGTAATTCATTACGTTATATCATGTTTGCTAGTTTATATAAAAGTGAAAGAATCAATATGAAAAATATAATTTCATTATCAACAACTGAAAAGATAGATTTAGAAGCGGTTGGGCAAAAGGCTTATAATCTTATTTTGCTAAAAGCAAATTCAATTATGGTGCCTGATGGCTTTGTATTATCAACTTCAGGTCTTAAGGCTTATCAATCTGATTTTGAATTAATGAAAAATGAGATTAGATCATTACTTAAAAATTTAAATTCATCTTATCTTATGGTACGTAGTTCTGCCGTTGGTGAAGATTCTTCCGATTGTTCTTTTGCCGGACAATTAGATTCATTTAAAATTGAGAATGACTTGGAGTTAGTATTAGATGCGGTAAGAAAATGCTGGGGATCCTTAAATAATGTAAGATTAAAGCAGTACCAGAAGGCAAATAATAAAACATTAAAATCAATGGGGGTCATTATTCAAGAAATGATTTCACCCGCATATGCTGGAGTATTATTCACTTTATCTACGAATGATATAAATTCTATGAGCATAGAATATGTTGAAGGACATGCCGAAAAACTTGTGCAGGGGCAAGTCACGCCAAAATCAATTGACATACCAACCCAGGACAATTTGATTCCATTTCCGGTAAATGATTTAGTTCTTATAGGAAAAGATATATTGAAAATATTTGATCAAGTACCTCAGGATATTGAATGGGCCTATGATACTGAATTCTATATTGTTCAAACACGGCCGATTACTTCATTTCAAAATAAAACGATCTTCTGGTCAAGTACCAATGTAAATGAGAATTATCCAAATAAATTGTCACCGTTATTGAACTCTATTGCCAGGAGATCTTATTATCATTATTTTAAAAATCTTTGTTTGCAATTAAAAATAATAAAAGAAGGAGAGGGGGAAGAATTATTTAATAATATTATCGGCCTTTGGGGTCAACGTATGTATTATAACATGAATTCAATCCGTTCTATTATCGCTTTAACGCCATTGTCATCTTCGCTACAAAAATATTTTGATGACTTTGTTGGCTACCAAACAGATCATAACTTATCGGTTAAAAAAACTCCCTTTTTTAAAAAACTAAGATTTAGTCTTAATTGTTTGTGGCAGTTAAAAAAACTTAGTAAAAATGTTTCCATCATCGAATCAAAAGTGAGCTCATATGCAAATCAAGCGATCAATCAAAATAGTTGTTTTACCTTATACCACAATTTTTTACAAATTAGATTTAATGATTGGCATAGAGCCGCATATGCCGATTTTTTCTCTATGATCTTTCATGGAATTCTAGGAAAAATAACAGCGTCAATTTTTGCAGAAGAACATCAGGGTATTCAAAATAAGTTGATTCAGGCAATACCGAATTTAGTTAGTAAACAGCCCATTCTGGAATTATGGAAAATAAAACAACAGATTGAAAAAGATCATCATATAGATGACTTTATAAATCTCACATCAGAAGAATTGTTACATGAGTTATATAACAATGCTAAGTTTAATGGGTGTAAAAGAATTATTGATAATTATTTAGATCAATGGGGCTTTAGGTGCACTGGTGAGCTCACATTTTTTGGGGAAAATTATACAGAAAACCCTCTCAGTTTTCTAAATATGCTAAAAAATTATTTGAATTCAGATCAGAAAGAACCCGCAGCTTTATTTGCTTCTAAACAAGACGAACAAAGAATTATTTTAAAAGAAACGTGCAAAGAGATATTTCAGAAATATTCAATTTTTAAAGCATTACCAATGACGATCTTTATGAGAGGCATTATTCGATTAACAACTTTTTCTATTTCATGCAGAGAACGAGTTCGTTTAAAACAGGCACAGATGTATTTTAAATTTAAACAAGTTCTGCAGTTTATTGGAAAAGATTTAAAAAATAAAAATGCTCTTGATGGCAGTCATGATATATTTTATCTAGAGTATGATGAGATTTCTCGACTTTTAGCTGGTGAGCATTTAGATACTGAATATCTTAAAAACTTAATTTCCTTACGTAAGAATAAATTGATTCAATCAAAGGAATTTCCTGAGAATATAAAAAGCATTCAATTTGATTATTCTAATTATGTTTTCAATCAAGACCGAAAACCTCAAAATGGGAAGGTTCAAAAGGGTTTAGCAGCGTGTGGTGGTGTAGTTAAAGCTAGAGCAGTTGTGATAGATTCAATTCATGAAATTGATCAACTACAACAAGGTGATATTCTAGTCACAAAGCAAACAGACCCCGGGTGGATATGTGCTTTCCCACTTATATCGGGGTTAATTGTAGAGCGAGGTGGCATGCTTTCACATGGTGCTATTGTAGCTAGAGAATTTGGCATACCAGCAGTTGTTGGTATCAAAGATATTACCTATAAAATAAAAACAAATGATGTGGTTTTATTAGATGGTTATCAAGGTTTGGTTGAGTGCTTAGAATCATGAAAACACTAAACCTTTATGGCAATTATTTAAAAGAACGGTTTAGCCTGTTCCCTTGGTTCATTCTCCCTTTTTATATATTTTTTGTGGGTCATGCAAAAACAGAGCAATATTCATTTATCCTATTAGGATTATTGTTTACAGGAATTCTATTTTTTAGATTATTCGATGATTATTTTTGCTGGGATTTTGATCAGTTCAAACAGAAAAATAGTGATTACCTTCAAATCTCAAAATCTTTCTATGTAGCTCCATTAGTTTTCTTGGCCTCCATCTTTATTATTTTTAATGTATTTATCTTAAATCAGTTATTAAATAGTTTAATTATTTCCTGTATTATACTTTCTATGGCACTGTACAAAATTCTTAAGCATCATAATAAAATCATATACATCTCATTATTTAAATATCCTGTGTTATTAGTTTTGGTAGCTATCTATACCAATGAGATTAATTTCTCATGGGTTGTACTGGCTAGTATATTGTTTTTTGCTAGAGAAATTCTTGAAGAGGAATTCTTATTAAAGAATAGGGTTCTTGAAATAATTCCTTTCTTACTTTTGATTTTGGCAAAGGTTACATTTACTTTTGATTATTTTATCATTTCGAGTTGAGAATAGTAATATGAATACAGTGTATGAATCTTTTAAGACATTAGTGAATCCAGAAGGTTATCAATTTGAATCTGTAAATTGTTATCAATGTGGTCAAGATGATTGTGAAGTCTTTTTAATTGGTGAAGAGGATTTAACAGGCAAAGAGGGTCAGTTCCAATATGTTAACTGTAATAATTGTGGCTTGAAATATCACAATCCTCGTATTCATTTAAATCAAATTAAGGAGTTTTACGATAGCGAATATATTGCTCATCGGAAGAAAACTGATTGGGGCCTATTGACACCATTATATGAAAGGGCCATGAATAAACATGACCGCGAAAAAAATAAACTGATAACTAAATATGTTTCTTTGAATAATGATAGCAGGGTTCTTGATGTTGGTTGTGCGGTTGGGACCTTTTTAACTTATTTAAAAAAGAAACATCAATGCTTTATTAGTGGCGTTGATTTCAAAAAAGATTTGAATTATCCTGGATTTGAAGATATAGATTTTCATTGTGGCCTTTTTTATGAACAGGATTCCTTAGATGAGAGCTCATATGACTTAATAACCATGTGGCATTTTTTGGAGCACTGCTATAGTCCGACTAAATCGTTAGTAAAGGCGCATACATTATTAAATAAAAACGGTAAGCTTATTATTGAAGTTCCTCGTTTAGATTCATTATCGTATAAGATCTATGGGAGGAAATGGCCAGGAATACAAGCACCACAACATACTGTTATGTTTGATAAAAAGAATTTGATTTCAATGATTGAAAATGCTGGCTATGAAATTGAAGAATATCTACCTTATGGGGCATTTCCGGCTTACTTTTATTTATTTGCAGGGCTTTGGTTTAAAGTATATGGTAAAGGTTTAAATTTAGACAAAATAATGATGCCATATTTTATGGGTCAATTAATGCTGATGCCTATATTATTATTTGAAAAGAAAATAAATTTAGCAATGCAAACAGTTATCTGCAGAAAAAAATGATTAGAACTTATAGAAATATAATTGCCTATGGTGGTCTCTTTTTTTTAGGGTGCATCACTTTATTACTTAAGTTTATATCATCCGGAAGACTAATTGAATTTAACCAACAAGTAGTTGCGAAATATACTTGTTGGTTAATATTGACTTTAGTAGGGGTTAAAGTAAAGGTTCGAATTAAAGAACTTGAAAATGATTTAACGGTAGCTTATTTTTTTAATCACAATTCATGTTTAGATATTTTTATGATACCTTTGTTAGGATTAAAAAATACAAAGTTTATTATCTCTGAATCAACTAAATCTGTTTGGCCATTACATTTATGCAATTTAGGATTAGGGGTGTTGTATATTCCTAAAAAATCTGAACCAGAAAGACGGCTAACTTTTTTTAAAAAGGTTACAGAAGATCTCATTCTTAGAAAGTATAGTGTTATATGTTCCCCCGAAGGGCAACGTGATTTCCAAGAGGGGATAGCACCCTTTAATTCTGGTGTTTTTCATATGTGCACACTTGCTAAGATTCCAATTCAGGAGCTATTTTTTGGAATTCCAGAAGAATCAAATCCAATTGAGAATTCAGCCATGAAGTCCTGTGAAGTCTTAATTGAATCAAAGGATTTATTATTAACTGATAAGTGGGAAGTAAAAGATGTTACTTGTAACAGAGATCAGGTTCGCCAAAAATACATACAATATTATAAGGAGCATCAAGTATGGTTATTGGACAATGAGAAAAGAAATAATTTCAAATCAAAAACGAAAAGTAATTTGACTGCAAGTCTCCTTTTAGTTTTACCTTTACTATTATTTATAATGATGCTTTTAACTTTGAGATCATCAATAGAGATTTATTTAGTAGGTCAAATAGCGGGTGCATTATTTTTTACGCAGGCATTCATTTTAAATCATGAATTTGGACATCAATCTATGTTTTCATCAAGACGTTTAAATAAAGTTTTAGGGTATAGCTTTTCGTTTTTTGCATTCATGCCGCATTATAATTGGGTAAAGATGCATCAGTTGCATCATAAATGGGCTGGTTGGCGGGATAAAGATCCTACGACCGAAAATACTTTTGAAGTTCAATTATCAACAAAACAAAAGAGTCTAGTTGATCTATGTTGGAAGTATTGGATTCCATTATTTAGCATAGGCTACCGTTTTGAGAATTATTGGAACCCTCATAAGATTAAAAGGCATTTGGATAATCGCACTTATAAGAGATGTCGTTTGCATATTTATATTTATGGTTTTATCTACTTACTATTGTTAATTATTTTCCCTATGGTTGTCTTGTTGGTCTTGCCAGCAGTTTATTTGAGCTTTATGTTAACAGATATCATAATGTTAAGTCAGCATTCGCATATTCCAATGTTACATTCAAATGGAAGAACTGTGAAACCATTATCATTTATGGTTCAAGTGTCTTATACAAGATCTTTGATTTTACCAATGATCATAAGCAAATATTTATTTTTTAATTTTAATTATCATGAGACACATCATGCTTATCCAGGATTACCGTGTTATCATTTGCATGGAATTGAAATAAAAGCCGAAAATTCTTTTAGAGTTTTCCCATGGCTGAGAAAGGTTAAATCAATGAATGGCGTTAAGTTCATTTTTAACTCAAGTGCCAATTGATGTCTTAGTTCTTATTGTATGGCGTCAGCCAATGTCTTTTTTCGTTATTTTTTTATAGGCGTTAGCCTCTGGGAGCGAGAGCCGCCGGCTCTTGTAAACTTCTCATAGCAATTACTATAAAATTAAATAACTAAATCTAATGCGGCTAAACTTTTAATAATAACTCTACGAGTTACAAGAGCCGGCGGCTCTCGCTCCCAAAGGCTGACGCCCAATAGTAAAGCCTAAGACACATTATGATAGCAAAAGTATATTGATTATGAATTTCCATTATATTTGAGTTCACAGAATTCAATCTCAATTAGGGTAGCGAGTATTCATTAAAAAAATATTCTACTATAGGTCCTTGTTCTTACTAATATCTTTGTCTTATTGTATGGCGTCAGCCAATGTTTATCTTCGTTTTTTTATAGGCGTCAGCCTCTGGGAGCGAGAGCCGCCGGCTCTTGTAAAACTTCTCATAGCAAATACTATAAAATTAAATAACTAAATCTAATGCGGCTAAACTTTTAATAATAACTCTACGAGTTATACAAGAGCCAGTGGCTCTCGCTCCCAGAGGCTGACGCCCAATTGTAAAAGTCTAATAGACGTCAGGATTACTTACATTTAATGGCGGTAAATTATTTTACGTTTTTAAGCAACATTTCTGTTTTAAAGATACGATTGCTCGTTAAGTCTTTTGGAGAATAATAACTGGTTGAATTATTCTTCATATGATTTTTATTAATATCAATAATATACTTTGTTGCAATTTTATCATTGGTCTTTACGATAATGTAAACTTGAATATAAGACATATCTACTTTATATAGTGATCCTGCCGACGAACGCCATTCAGTTCTTCGACTCCATTTTTCCATAGCAATTCCACTTTTTAAAATTGGGTGACTAGGATGTTTTTTGTTCCACTCGGCGATAGATTTCTTAATAATATCTGCTTTATCTTCTCCAGCATATACATCTGCAGGAACCATTTGAGCAGCTAGAATCTCTTCTTTCATGCTATCTCTGGCCGCCTTCAATTTTGTTGAAAAGGCATTAAATTTGGCTTGTACCTTTTTAACGCTGGCATGACCTTCTCCTAGTATTGTAGCAAAAGTATTTAAACGGGTTCTAGCAAAACCTTCTTGGTGTGCTAGACCATGAGATAGGTGGGCTACATTTTTATCTTTGACATCTTTTGCTAACTTAACTTCTAAACTTGCAATTTCTTTTTCTAAATTATTAGCTTCGTTACCAAGAAACTCTTTTTGTTGTCGAACAAAACTTTTCATGGAACCGCCTGCATTTCGTAGAGCGCGCACAATGATTTCTTTATCTCGGTATCCTGCTTTATATGGCTCTACGTTAACGTCAACAAATGGTTTATAGGTTGCTGCGATGGCATCATATTTTTTTAACTCGGTTGGATGCGTTGCCATTAAGACTTTTGCCAGGCTTTCGTTACCTTGACCAAAGACTTTACTTTCGTTATATTTTTTCCATAAGGTCGCAAGAATCTCCATATCTTTTTTATAGTTTTTGTAATGCTTTATACTGGCAACTTTGTCTGTTTTTTCAAACATGGCAATATGTCTTTTTTCTTCAACTAGAATCGCTACTTTTAGTGCCGCTGCTTTTTTCTTCGTTTCGATGTATGTTTCATTGTCTTCAGGTACGCCATCATCTTTCATGCGCTTCAGAATAATATCAAGTTCTCGAATAAGGCTTAGCCCTGGCGATGGGGGTGCTTCGTCCAGAGGTTCAGACTGACCACGATTAGAATGATGCCACCAATGATCTCAAACCAGCCATTGACCCGGTTAACCATTCCCATGACCGTGGACAGGCCAAAAGCCGCTATGGCCCCAAAAATGGTGTCGGCCACTGCGGCCCCCATACCAACTGTAAAGCCATTGCGCCGGCTATAGGCCAACGTGCGGCGGATACAGATCAAGTTCACCGGTCCCAGAGGTGCCGCAACGAGAACCCCGATCAAAATCCCCCAGATAATATAAATCAATGGTTCCACCATCCTGCAATTAATTAACTGTGCCCCTAATATAGGTGCTCTCATCAGAATATAAAGATTTTATCTTTCATCACTGTTTTATCAAGCTCCATTTATTTATCTGGTATTTATCTGGCCTTGGTGACAATTTCATGTTAGATGCGCTCTATGACCCAAGAAATAAAAAATCCTGAAACAGATATTGAGAAAGAGGAAGATCCGATCATCCTCTATATCATGAATGCTGTTGAACGCGGCTCCCCTGTGGCCCCGCGCACCATCGCCATCGAAATCGCCGACGACCGGGCTAAAGAAAACAGCCCAAGGGATGCCTGGCGCAAATATCTTATGGCTGTCAAGCAACAGGCTAAATACCTTGCTCGACAGGGACGCATCAGCATCCTTCGCCGAGGCAAGCCCATCGACCCCAACAAGATGAAGGGGCTGGTCAAATATTCCCTGCCCGTTGAAGGTGGTCCTGAAGCTGAATCTGCAGCAGAAGATTAAGACTTGTACATCGCTATAGCCGTTAACTGACCGGTTTTTTCCTCCGTGGCAAAGGCCGCGATTTCTTGTGCAACACCGTCTGTGACCTGAACAATCAACCAGATCAGATCAGAATCGTAATTTTGCGCCTGATCACGGGCGGACGGCTGCGCTGATCCGTCCGGGTGACTGTGGAAGTGACCCAATATCTTAGTCTGATTTTTCGTCTGGCCTGACCGTCCGTGTTTTTGCTGGGCGATAATCAACGCCGGGTCTATCTCAAAATTGCGTTCCGGTTCATCTGATAGGTTGGGCGATAGCACAATATCTGTCACCTGACCGTCCGACGACCCGATGAGAAGGCCGCAGGCCTCCTCCGGATATCGGCGAACACAATCCTTCAGGATTTGCGCTTGAAGATCAGTTGGCAGGCACAGGTGCGTCATCGCTGCGTTTTACCTTAATCCGGCCAATGATTTTTCCGGTGCGGTCTTTCAGGATGATTCGTTCGGTTTTTCCGTCCCGGCCGATCCTGATCCACAGGCCCTCAGGTGCCGAGGTAGTTTCGAGGATTTTCTCCCCCGACTCCAAGGTCACTTCAAAGGCAAAAGAGGCGCTGGGGGTCCGAAACGTCGGTTCCGGCGCAACAATCACCCCTTGTTGCGCAGCTTCCATTTCCTCCCGTACGGCCTTCTGTTTGGCCAAATCTATGACCTTCCAGACCACAACCACCAAACCGAGAACAATTAAAATTCCCATAAAGATCACAATAAACTTGAGAAACCCGCTGGTTTTTGGCACTTCTTCTGTCATGACGTTACAAAATTCCAATATAGATGACTTAAACATCGATTTAACCGTAGAAGAAGAAACAAAAGGCCTGCGCCTTGATAAGTTTATGGCCCAGTCTGAATCCGTGACCGAGAACAACATCAGCCGATCCCGGGTGAAACAGTTGATCACCGATGGTGAGGTCAAAATCATTCTGGCCAAAAACCTGGCCAAAACTCCTACCGCTTCTTCTTCCCTTATGGCGCAGACCATAAACGACCCATCATACCGGGTCAAATGCGGAGATCAAATTTTTGTCCTCATCCCCATGGTAACCGAACCGGTGCCCGTGGGTCAGAATATTCCCCTCGACGTGGTTTATGAAGATGATCAGCTTATTGTGATCAATAAAGCGGCCGGCATGGTGGTCCACCCTGCCCCAGGTAATCCGGACGGCACCCTGGTCAACGCTCTGATCTATCACTGCGGCGACAGCCTGTCGGGAATCAACGGCGTTAAGCGGCCGGGCATTGTCCACCGTATCGACAAGGCCACCAGCGGCCTGATGGTTGCCGCCAAGACCGACCGCGCCCATAACAAGCTGGCCAAGCAATTTGCCAAGCATAGCCTGGAACGAGCCTATCTGGCCG
>NVWA01000099.1 GCA_002746535.1 Planctomycetota bacterium | reverse complement strand
TAATTTGGGAAGATGGCGACGATAATGACAAAGAAATTAAAATTCAAATATTATCTGATGATATTAATGAAGATGAGGAAGCATTTCAAGTAAGATTATATAATTTTATCGGAGGCAACAAAGGAGGTAACAGTCTATCAGAAATAATCATCAGAGACTCAAATGCAAATGATGATGATTCAGACGACGGAGGTGACAAAGGCGACGGTAACGACCCTCAAGACCCTAACGGCAATGATGGCGACACAGGGTCTGGAAGTGGTGGTTGTTCATACTCACCTAATCTAGACACTGATACACAAAATTCCAACAAAATATTCTGGCTCTTACTGTTTAGCTTTATATTCATAAATGCTTTCATCCGCCATAAAAACCCAAGGAAATAAGACCCCTCTTATTTCACTTCTAACACAAAAAAGAAGCAAGACAAAGATCTTGCTTCTTCCCAAACAAAACAACTCAGGAAATGGTGAGACTTTATTCTCGCTTCCTATTTTATCCCGGGTCGGCAAGCATTTAACATATAAAAAATATTTTTACGTCATTGTTAACATTTGTGCTGAACGAAACAAGACTAATGGAAATCAACAAGCCAAAACAAATTAATAAAATAGTATTAAATCACTCTATCCTCGGAACTACTTTATTTCTTCTTCGAAAATTAATGCAGATACTCAATCAATTTTTCTTTGGTAGATTATCTAGCGAGACTTTTACTTATAAACAAGTAAACCCGCTTATATGAATATCGAGTTCAGATATTCTAAAGTCTCCGATGCAGAATCTATAAGTGTATGCATCCAATCCTCCCCAGAGCTACAGCAAGGCACCGAGGGGTCACGCGAAGGCATAGATGATGGGAACGATATGAGTGGCGAAAAGAGATTATTCAACGAATAAATAAGCAGTAAAGTGTTATCATTAGCGGCATATCAAAGCAACCAAGCCCTCGGATTCATTGCCTTCAAGAGCGCAAACCATTTGCACCTGCTGTTTATTCGTAATGCAATTTCCAAATCATCCACAAGAGCTAGTATCACAACCCTATCTTCATCCATTCTAAAAAATAACGATTAATATTTCAAAAATTAAAACTTCTATACAAATAATGAAAATAAAAAATAATTTACGTTTTAGCGTTATAAATACAGCTATCCCCTGATATAGAAGTAAGGAATAATTTTTCGTGGGATTAAAAATGAAACAAATAATAATTATCAGCTTATCACTAATATTAATAACTTGCATACTAGTAGTTAATGATCTACAAAAAGATTTTTTAACTAATAATGATGCTTTGGATAAATCAAAAAAAGAAAATCCAACCCAAACAATTAAAAATATTAGTATACTCAAAAAAATAAACCAACATCTATCGAAAAAAGTTAAGAAAGCAGATGATAAAAGCCAAATTAAAAGAAATATCGATAGCATCAAAGATAAAGGAGAAGTTAGTAATGCATCAAATTTCATTCCAGCTGAAAGCACACCTAAGGAAATAGAACAATTCAATCAATGGTTTCAAAAGTATAAAAAACTAGATAAAGCTGCAAAAGATAAAGTAGTAGAAGTTGGTCTTCAATTAGTCAAAGAACGTCGACTTTATTTGAAAACAATCATTCAAAACAATCCAAAAAAGGCGATTGAGCTATCTATGAGTGAATGGGATCAAAAAGATTTACCCCCCTCTATAAAAGAACAAATGGAAACGCACATCAACGCTATGGGTGAATACCAATACATCATTTCTACACCACTCCCAGGCAAATCGAATACCATGACAGAAAGATACTTCGTCACTGATATTCTAACATATGATGTATACCCATTCGACAAAGGCTTAGACGCCCCTAGTAAATTAAAAACATCCGTTCGAGGAATATCCATTGATAACAAAATGGCCATGAAAGAAAAATCATCCGAAATAATTAGAGGAGCTGACATAGCAAAATTAAAGATTTTAAAACCACATTTATTCAAGAAAAAGTTACCGCATAGCAACGAAATTATTAGCGACAGTGTTACATCTAATGATCAACAATATTGTGACTGCGACACTCCATCTAATATCAATGACCATATTGCACTTTACACAGGCGGAAAAATTTATTACGAATCAACACCAAATCATATAGAAAATGATGAACATAATTTAGTCCTTCAATTAGGAGGAAGCTCAGGCTCTTCTTCAATAGTAATGTCAACTACAAACTCTGAAGGAGATAAAAAAATCCTTTATATAAGAATGGACTTCTCAGATAACACCGGAGATCCGGTATCTTTTTCTTACTTAGACAACTTGCTAAATGTTAGATGCAGAAATTTTTATTTAGCTAATTCTTATGGGAAAATGACATCGTTTGTCGGCACCATCACACCAACATATAGAGCACCTAGCACACAAGCTGATTACTCAGCTGGAATTTCTGAATGGATACTATACGCCCAAGCTAAAGTACTGGCTTTAAATGATGGGTACGATTCGGCAGACTATGACAAAGTCATTGTGGCCTTTAGAAAGACCTATAGTGGCGGTTGGGCAGGCAGAGCCTATGTTAATAGCAAAAAAATCGTCCTAAATGGCTATTACAGTTTTCGCGAAACAGCGCATGAATTAGGACATACTTTTGGGCTACAACATGCCAATTTATGGTCAACAACTGGCAGCGGCACCATTATTGGCGAAGGCTCAAACAATGAATATAGAAATCAATTTGACGTTATGGGCAACGCCACAACAAATGAAAATCATCATTTCACGGCAGCCTTCAAACATCAACTTGATTATTTAACCGATAATGATGTCCATCAGGCCACTACAAGTGGTACCTATCGAATTGTTGCCCACGATAAAGAAGATATATCTGCAATGAAAGGTGGCATTATGGTTCCACTCGAAGGGCTAAGTTATTATGATAAAAAATATTTCATTGGGTTCCGTCAAAGGTTTACTTCAAATGTTTATCAAATGAATGGTATCGGCTTGCACTGGCAAGACGGAAGCAAATGCCAGTTATTAGACACTACACCTGGAACAGGGAGTCACTATGGTACAAGTGATTCAGCTTTAACCATTGGAAGAACATTTACAGATACATTCAACAATATTCATATTACCCCCATAGGCAAAGGTGGAACAACTCCAGAATCAATAGACGTCGTTATCAACATTGGTCCATTTCCAGCAAACAACGCCCCGACCTATACGTTAACAGCTAGTTCTACTAGCACAACAAGCGGTACCAACATCACCTTTAATGCTGCTTCAGCAATAGATGCTGATGGAGATACATTAGCCTTCTATTGGAATTTTGGTGATGGGAATATTTCATTTGATAATGCAAGTTCTCAAACAAAGTCTTTCTCTTCAGACGGCGAATATTTAGTACGCTGTATCGTCAGCGATCGAAAAGGTGGCGTCTCAATTCAAACAATAGTAATTACTATTGGTACACTAACGACATTCCAAATAAGTGGGACGGTATTAGATTCTTCCAGTAATCCTGTTGAAGGCGTCTTATTAAAATGGAACAACCTTATCACCTATTCTGACAGCATCGGTAATTATCTCTTCACAAACTTAGCAACAAATTCCGCTAACATTTACGCCTTCAAAGTTGGTTATGACATTACAAAAAATGGATTTAGTAATCCTGTTGCAGTAGGACCAAATCAAACTGGAAAAAACTGGATTGCAGATATAGGAGAAATTTCAGGAACCGTAACCTTAGATGGAAACCCACTACCAAGCTGTACCGTAAACTATTCTGGAGCATCAAAAGGAAATGTAACAACTGCTGCTGATGGCACCTATAAAATTTCTGGCTTACCTGGGGGAGGTTATACCTTTAAAGCAAAATACAATAGCGCAAGCTCAACTACTCGCTCAATAACCATGCCAGCTATTTACATAAACCAAGATTTTTCTTTTACTAGCAATACGATTAGCGGTAACATAACAGATTTTAACACAACTTCACCTATTGACGAAGCAAAGATTTTTTACAATTACCTAGGAACCAAAAATGCTACCTCAGATGTAAATGGTGATTATGCCATCAACCTAATTATTGGATCTCCACAAACAATTGATGTATGGGCTGGTAAGGCTGGTGGTTATGTAATAGCTGAAAAGCAATCTATCTCGGTACCTCCTAGCCAAAGTAATATTAATTTTGCCTTAAAACGAGGTGAGTATGGGATGACAATTATTCAACCACTCGCAGGTGGTAGTTATACCATAGTTAATGCTTTAAATAATTTAAATGATGTTGTTGGTTGGGCAAAAGATGCCAGCGGAACTAACCATCCATACTTCTGGAGAAGCGATACCGAAACAACCATAAAGATAGGGTCAAGTGCCAATGGTGGTTTTGCAATCTCAGTGAATGATGCTAGAGAAGTTGCTGGACATTTCAATGATACTTCTTGGAAACGCAGCGCTTTCTACTGGAATGAAACCGATGGGACTACAGATCTAGGCAATCTAGGTGGATCATTTTCTGATGTATCGAAAATAAATAGTGCCGGACAAATCATTGGAATATCACACGATGGAAGCGGTATCACAAAACCTTATTTTTGGTCAAAAAGTACTGGTATGATCGATATTGGATTGCTACCCGGAGCGTCTTATGGATCAGCAAATAACATAAATGATTTAGGACAAGTTGTAGGTCATTGCTCTTTAGGATCTGGAGAATTCAAAGCATTCTTTTGGTCTATAAGCACAGGTTTAATTGATATTGGGAATTTAGGTGGATCACCTCAAAATACAGTAGCAACTGCGATCAACAAAAATGGCATCGTAGTTGGTAGTTCAACAAATGCCATCAATGCCACCATGGCATTTGAATGGGACCAGACAAACGGTATCAGAAGCTTGGGAACATTAGGACATACGCCAATCGCAAATGAAACCGTAAGTAATACTTCTTATATAAGTCCTTATAATTACATAAGTGGATCGAATAAAAATTCCCTTGGTAATCCCAGAATATTTTTAGGGAATTTCGATGATGGGATAAACGATATCGGAACTTTAGGTGGGCCAATATCGTACCTTGAAGCCTCAAGTGATATGAATTTTTTTATAGGACAATCAGATTCGACTTCAGCAACCAATGTTTATACACTATGGAGACCCGTCTTAGGACTAAAAGCATTACTACCGCTTATATCTTCCGAATATAAAATTTCACCTTATCAATATCAACTAAACAATAAAGGATCCTTTGCATACAACGTTTGGATAAATGGAGAAGGACGTGCGGCAGTATCTAAAGCTCTTGTAAATCTAGAACCTTTTGCTGCAAAACAAGCAACAACTGTAACGATGAATTCGCCTAAAGCTTTAACGCTAATTGGATTGGATCCAGAAAACGCACCTCTTACCTATACAATTGTAAGTAGTCCAACTGATGGAACTTTATCCGGTACAGGCTCAAATATTACTTATACACCTGACACAAACTATACCGGTGGTGACAGCTTTACTTTTGAAGTTGATGACGGCTCCATAACAAGTAACCCAGCCACTGTTACTTTGAATATTACTTCATCCGGCACACATTCTATCGTAGCAAGCAATGGATCAAATGGCAGCATTAGCCCTTTAGGTTCCATCACTGTTTTAAATGGCAATAATCAGTCCTTTAGCATTTCACCTGATAGTGGATACCAAATAAATGATGTTTTAGTAGATAGCTCTTCAGTCGGTGCTATTACAAGCTATACATTTACTAATATAACTACAAACCACACAATACATGCAACATTTAACGCCCTACCTACTTACACAGTAACTTACAACGGCAATACAAACACAGGCGGAAGTCTACCAACTGATGGCAATAACTATTTAAATGGCGCAACAGCTACTGTACTTGGAAATTCTGGATCGATTGTCAAAACGGGATTTTCATTTAATGGTTGGAACACAGCTGCTAACGGATCGGGAACTTCTTATGCAGCTGCCTCTTCTCTCACTATGGGATCTTCAAACGTCACACTGTATGCTAAATGGTCAGCTCTACCGACTTACTCTGTAACTTATAATGGTAACACAAATACCGGCGGAAGTGTACCAGCTGATGGCAATAACTATTTGAATGGCGCTACCGCTACTGTTCTAGGAAACTCTGGCACACTCGTTAAAACTGGCTATTCATTTAATGGTTGGAACACAGCATCAAACGGATCGGGAACTTCATACGTTGCTTCTTCTTCACTTACCATGGGATCTTCAAATGTCACACTATACGCTAAATGGTCAGCTCTGCCGACTTACACAGTAACTTATAATGGAAATACAAATACCGGAGGTAGTGCACCAACTGATGCTAACAATTATTTAAATGGAGCAACGGCAACAGTTCTGGGTAATTCCGGATCTCTTGTCAAAACGGGATTTTCATTCAACGGATGGAACACAGCATCAAACGGTTCTGGTACTTCATATGCCGCTTCTTCGTCACTTACTATGGGGTCTTCAAACGTCACACTATATGCAAAATGGATTGCACTACCGACTTATACTGTAACCTACAACGGCAATACCAATACAGGCGGTAGCGTACCAACTGACGCTAACAATTATTTAAATGGTGCTACAGCGACTGTTCTTGGAAACTCGGGTTCACTTGTCAAAACTGGCTTTTCTTTTGTTGGATGGAACTCGGCAGCTAATGGATCGGGCTCTTCATACGCAGCAGCTTCTTCGCTAACCATGGGATCTTCAAATGTCACACTATATGCAAAATGGTCAGCTCTACCGACTTACTCTGTAACTTATAATGGTAACACAAATACTGGCGGAAGTGCACCAACTGATGGCAGTAACTATTTGAATGGTGCTACTGCAACTGTACTTGGGAATTCTGGATCCCTTGTCAAAACGGGTTTTTCTTTCGTTGGATGGAACACGGCAGCAAATGGATCTGGCACTTCTTACGCCGCATCGTCTTCTTTAACGATGGGATCTTTAAATATTACCCTATACGCTAAATGGACTGCACTACCTACTTACACAGTAACATACAATGGCAATACAAATACTGGCGGCAGTGTACCAGCTGATGCTAACAATTATTTGAATGGTGCAACAGTCACCATTCTTGGAAATTCCGGATCACTTGCCAAAACAGGTTATTCTTTTAATGGGTGGAACACTACAGCAAATGGATCAGGATCTTCTTACGCAGCTTCTTCTTCGTTAACTATGGGTTCTTCAAATGTTACTTTATACGCAAAATGGACAGCACTACCTACTTACACTGTAACTTACAATGGCAATACAAATATAGGCGGAAGTGTACCAACCGATGCTAACAATTATTTAAATGGAGCAACGGTCACCGTATTAACTAACTCAGGAACTTTAGCGAAAACAGGGTTCACTTTTAACAACTGGAACACAGCAGCAAATGGATCAGGCACATCATATGCTTCGTCATCTTCACTTACTATGGGATCTGCAAATGTCACTTTATATGCACAGTGGACAGCACTAGCCACATACACCATTACTGCAAGCAATGGAAGCAATGGCACGATCACTCCAACAGGAGCTTTAATTGTAATCACCGGATCCAACAAAACATTCACCATGACACCCAATGCTGGCTACGAAGTAGATACTGTCACAGTAGACGGTGGGTCAGCAGGCAATGTATCTTCATACACATTTAGTAACGTTACAGCAAATCATACTATCAACGTTTCTTTTAAAATTAAAACTTACAATATTATATCTTCCGCAGGGTCAAACGGATCAATCAATCCAAATGGTTCGACATCAGCTAATCATGGGTCCAATCAATCT
>NVWA01000098.1 GCA_002746535.1 Planctomycetota bacterium | reverse complement strand
TCAAGTTCTAAAAATATTTGCAAATCACTTTGAGTATATATTGAGCAAGCCAATAGATCACGAAGAACTAATTGATAATGTAAAATATTTATTAATTAGCAACCAACCTCAATAAACCATTCCTGCGTCAAAGTTTTGGAAAGCTTGCACTAGATATTTGGCAAGTTGCTCTGTTAATTTTTAAGAAATCATTTCTGGCTTTTCAAGTACTTCTATTTTTTCTAATAATTCATTAGCTTCAAACGGTTTTCTTATATAAGATGTCATTAAATGTTTTGACATTCTTTCTATCAAATCAAATGATATCACTTCATCACCACCAGACATCCCAACAACTTTTAATTTTGGGTATTCATATTTGACGTTAAGTGAGAGCTCGACACCATCCATCCCAGGCATCAAAATATCTGTAATCATAATATCAATTTCTATATCTAATAAAACCATCAATGCTTCTCTCCCACTAGACACCCCTATTACTGAGTAGCCTTCTAAAGTTAAACAAGTAACTAAAGAACCTCTAAACGCATCATCATCATCCACAATTAATATTTTCATAAAGAGCTCAATATCCCATTAAAATTATTATTAATTTCATCTCTCACAGAGTTAAACATCAGTTCTTTTAACAAAGCACTTAAAGTGCCATCTATTGAAATTTATAACTCCTTGCTTGATAGGCTATTAAGAAGTCTTACAATTTGGGATAAAGACAGTTGGTATACAATTTTTGCATATCCACATGCAAAAATTGAATATAGCTATTCTCTATTTCCAATCCGTCAAAGTGAATAGTTTTTGCAAGTTAGGAATCTTCCTGACATAAATGTTTTCAATTTCACTATTTAAATTAAGAATGGGGACTACAAGCGATCCTCTAAATACGTCTTGACCATTATCCTTGAGGTAGCCTTGAGCGTGATAAAGTTTTCTTGGCTCTTTCCCCTTTTTGGAATTCACATCTGAAAGGATTAAGGGGTATGACCTATCGCAAAAGTCTAGATTATCTGACAGTAATTTTTACGATTCTAGAGACTTGGTATACAAAATGCTTTAGATAACTATTGGATATAATTCAGCTACTTTAAATGATAAGACTAATGAACGATAAAAAATTATTAATCTCTCTGGGAGTTGGATTATTAGTCTCATTACTCTTTGGCATAATTCATTCAAATAATTTTGCCAATGGGATTTTTTATTTACTTGTTCCTGCTGTATTTATGGTGCCTTTGGTGCTAGTAGTTTTTTTAATTAATAAATTTACTAAATTCGTATTTATAGCATTCTTCATTTTAATATTTGGTCTTATTTCAGTTGGTGGCTATGGTGTGTATTTATTAGTTTATGGTGAATTATTTGCACCTTTATTAGGATATGCCCTGTTGCCATGTGTTATTTCTATTGCAATAAGTGTTCCATTATTAATTAAAAAAAACCTTTGCATAGAGCAAAAGCTGAAACAACTAATGGGGCAAAAATATAAAATATGATGATAAGTTTAAAGCTATTAAAAAGGAATAATGATGTTCGGCAAAAGTGAACTTGTAAACTGCTTAAAGTGTAACAAGGAATTTAAATTTAAAACTAAGGGCAAAGAAGAAATGATTGGCAAGGAAGGCTATCAATATTGTATGCCCTGTCTCGAGAAAACGATAATGGAAAAGACATTGGAAAATCAAGCGTTGCAGGAAGAATTAATGAAGAAAGGTTTGATGTAAGCTCCTCCCACAACCATCACTCCCGCACTTGAGCTTTGGAAAACTTGTTGTTTTAAGCTTTGGTTTTTATTTTACCGAATGAAATTTTACTGTATAATATAGTTACATTCATCCTTATTTGGAGATTAAATATGAACGACAATAAATCACTATACGAACGCCTTGGCGGCTATGACGGAATTACAATTTTCGCGAATGAGCTGTTATCACGATTACAGGGAGATGATAAATTAGGAAGGTTTTGGAAAAATCGTGGTAAAGATGGAATTGAAAGAGAAAAGCAATTACTGATTGATTATTTATGCATAAATGCTGGTGGCCCTGTTTATTATACAGGACGCGACATGAAATTAACTCATGAAGGAATGAAGATTAGCGAAGAGGATTGGACAATATTTATCAAACGTGCAGGTGAGACGATGGAATTTCTAAAAGTTCCGGAGCAAGAGTGCAATGACATTGTCACATTTGTTTTAAGTTTAAAAAATGATATTGTTGAAAAATAATAGTTGTAGAGTACGCCGCTCATATCGCAGGATATGATAAGCTTGCACTAAACTAATTTCCAACACAAGAACAAAAGCTGACACAACTAATGGATTTAATAATTTCTTAACCAAGCCTACTCTCTAAAATGATTAGTGAGTATTATACCAAGGATTGCTGGTGGGTTAAATAAATTTATTCTCACCCTAACCTATTTGCATTAATGGCGTACGTATCATCCGACGAATGTTCTATTTGGTTGGTGAATCATGCTTTTTTATCAAATTATTGATGTATCGCTTTTGCCCATCTCCATCTGGTAACTTGGCCGAGAGTTTCTTTAAGTAAGTAAGTGACACGCTGCTACCCATGCTCAGCAGAGCACATGCCATATTGTATTTAAATTTGTTGTTATTATCTTGCTCGAAGATTTTCTCTAGAAGTTTTCGTGCTTCTACTGTCTTGATTCTTTCAATGACACTGAGTGCATTGGATTGTGCTAATGAATTAGCATCCTTGAATTTCATGCTGATAAAAGAGCCTAGTTTACGTTTTCGATTTAAAATATTTGCTACAAGATTCAAAACTTTTTGGCTTGGGCTATTCTGAATCCCCCAAAGAGTGGCTAGAACCGCATCGGCATTTCCTTCTTTTAAAGTATTATAAACAAAAGCATTCACCTTTTCGCCAGACATTCCTGCAATCGCCCTCACAAGGGTGTAACGCAATGGATCAGTCTGCTCACATGACTCGATCTTTTTTATCACTGCATCGGCAAGTTTATTATCCCCAAGTATTGTTAGGGTCTTGCAAATTTTATATCGATATTTCTCAGGCACACTGTCAATACCTTTTAAAATAGCTGATAAAATCTCAGACCGAACAATATTCCACGTTTTTTTTGTTTTTTGGTCTTTTAGTAGTTGTGAATCGCAATGTAGAGCAAGACAACTCAGTAATTCATACCTCCAGATAGGCAGTAACGCTGAAGCAGGTTTGAGCTGCACAGCTTTCAAAAAAATCTCCTTCAATACAACCTGTGCTATTTTTGGAACCTCTTGCATTGGAACTTTTAAAGAGGCCAACTCCATATTAACATAGCCTACCTTGTAATGTAAAAGTTTACTTGACCCCTTTAGCTCATGATGCGGCACTCCGCCCCGAACTCGTGCTTGTTTCAATGCATAGTGGTTGCGCTTAAAGTCAAGGAAAAGATCAATGAATGCAGTGGCTTCTGCAGAAAGATTTAAGCTTGCGGTTTTTGAATTATCTACTGAGAAACGAATCAAATTCCGAGGACTCAATTTCATTTTCTTAGTACTTTGCGACCATGCGTCACCATTTCCGTACATACACACTATAACAACAGCAAACACAATGAAAGTCTTGTTAAGTTTCATTAGTACACTCCTTTTTATTCAACATTAATATATTAGAACATATTGCCAATTTTATAATCAAACCAATCCTTAGACAATACAGATAGTCCAAGAGAAGCAATTGAACTATCTCACATTTTATAAGGTATAAATTCATTAAATCCTGACATCTAAATTAAAAATATTCTAATTTTCATCATAAATTATTTAAACAGCGCAATTCTCTCTATTAAATCTATGGATACTTAAAAGCAAGCTCTAGAGCAGTTTCCAACTCTTTAATAGTAAATGGTTTTTCCAGCACTTGAACAGTCTCAGTGAATTTACAAATCATCTCCAGAAATGATCTACGAATTGATCCAATA
This sequence comes from Planctomycetota bacterium, assembly GCA_002746535.1. Classification (GTDB taxonomy): domain Bacteria; phylum Planctomycetota. The sequence continues at coordinate 4,553 of NVWA01000098.1, read as the reverse complement.
ATAGCAATTATTTTTTGCTTGGGATTTATCTTCAACACTTTATCTATCAGCTCATTGCCCTTCAAATTGGGCATATAATAATCTACAAGAATTACTGAATAGATTGGATTATTAATATATTCATCTAACCCTTTTAATGAATCATTGAAGCAAGTTACGTTGTAATTATTAGACAAAGCGGTATGCAGTACATCTGTAATATTTGGCTCGTCGTCTATAATTAAAATATTGTGCATGCTTAGAGGTGGTCTGTTTATCTAACCTTAGTGATTACTAAATTGAAAGAAAATACTAGTTTTGTTAATATACACATTTTATCAATTTAAACTAGTTTGTTATTACAGAACCCCTCAATACCTACTCCCCTCCATCTTAAACCTTCTAGCCGTCTTAACTCTCTTCAGATTACTTTTTATATTCAATCTCTTTGTTATACCTCGGAACTCATTATAAGTCACACAAGCAAACAAAGACAGCTCTCTAAAAGTATGCTCCTTATTCATCTCAACAATAGTTTCACGGAGCTTTACATCATCCCCAGATTCATATATAAATTTGAATTCTTCTTTAGTCATTTGATTTCCACAACAGGATTTAATAATTTCTTAACCAAGCCATCTCTCTAAAAGGATTAGGAGCATTATACCAATGTTTGAATTTTGGGTAAGGGGAATGTGAGCTCTTTTCGATATTGAGAAGAGCTCAGTTGACTTATCCTAAAACACTCTAAACCACTTAAATTATTAAATTTTTAATTGTCCTTTTTTATTTCTATACCATTGAGAGAATGTCGCTATTTCAAGATATCTACGTTTATAGATGGAGTCGATATTGTTCCTGTCCAAAACTTAATCTTACCTTTATAACCCTCAGGTGCTTTTTTAGTATTTTTATATTCTACGGTTATTCCATGTGAACCGGGCTTCAAATCCCATGAATGTTTTCGGCCTTGAAGAAAGGCATTTAAAGCTTTTGGAGGAGGCCTTATTGAGCCGCTTCTAAAAAATTTAAATATGGTACAAATTTTATTAGGCTTCAATTCAACAAAGTCTTTATTTCTTTCTTTCTCAGTGATCCTTATTCCAATACCAAAACTTGGAATTTTTTTTGTTATTCCTGCTTTAGATTTTACGGTTACCTTGAAAAGCTTGCCCCATGGCACCATCCCTTTATCAAACATTATTGTTTTTTTTCCTGAATTTTTTACTTTAACAATTCCAACAAGTTCTTCCCTTTTAGACTTGTCAGCAGTTAACTTTTCAAATTCCATTGATAATTGCAGCCCTTTTACAATTTCCCCCCAATTTTCAGAGTTCTTTTTTTCATGATTAGGGTCGCTTATAGTTCTTTCGTCTAATTTGTTTTCTTTAGGGTTATCATTTGTTGCAAAAACAAATACAGACATAGTAAATAACATCGCTGTGCAAAGTATAAGTGAGAAATTAATTTTTGAAATAAGTAACATTGTTGAAACTCCTTTTACAATTGATTGTTGAATTAAACTGTTTTGAAGGATAAAACTATTGGAATTTATTGTCGATGCTGAAGCTTTGTTTATATGAAACAACTGAGCAAGTAAGGCAGTAACCAAAACATCTTTCTTTTTGAATTTAGATTGTAAGAGAGAAAGAGTTCGCTCAATTGTTTTGCGGATACTGGATTCTTTAGTCTTTGTTCTTTCAGAAATCTCTTGGTAGCTCAAATCCTCAAAATACCTCATTAAAAGCAACTCACCTTTCTTTTTTGGTAGCGATGCAATTAACTTATCAAGATAAAGACCATCTTCATATTTTTCATCTTTTAGATGCATATCTGGTTCAGGCAAATATTCATACTTGCTAGATTCACGATTCATCACAATACATACATTTATAGATGCCCAATAAAACCAAGCACTTAAATTGGATTTAATTTTATCTTGGTCTTTAATATAAAGTAGAAACGTTGATTGAACGGCATCATCAATTGATGACTTTAAATGAAGTCTTTTAAAACATGTAGAATATACTAAAGCATGATACTTATTATAAACCCCCTTTTCAAATTCTGTGTTAATACTCATTGACATAATAGTTCCATCTAAATTTTATCTCAATAGCTGTATGACAAACGAGAGTTCCTCTGTGACATAAATATTTAATTAATTAGAATAATGTCATAATATTATCTGTTTGAAAATAATAGTTGCTCACTACAACTTTGAAAGAAGCCACCAATGCAACTCTCTAAAAGGATTGGTGAGCATTATACCAAGCTTTGGATTTGGGGTAAGGGGAATTGTTATTGGGTTATTCTGTGGTGTTAATTAAGTAATCTGCATAGAAAATATTATAATTATATAATTTAGGATATATGAATATGTTTAAACTCATTATTGTCGATCCAAATAAAGAATTATGTGATGCACTTGCAATTCAATTTGAGGAGGAAAATGATGTTACAGTAGTCAATGGTAAATTTGAAGAATTAGAAGAATTTGACTGCATGGTGAGTGCTGCAAATTCATTTGGATTAATGGATGGTGGGGTTGACATGGCAATAACTAACTTTTTCGGTGTGCAATTAATGGATCGTGTACAGGCTCATATTATAAAGCATTTCCGAGGCGAACAATCTGTCGGAACATCTTTTATCATAGAGACCAATAATCCAAAACACCCATACTTGGCACATACACCTACCATGAGAGTACCCATGAGAATCTTTAATACAGACTATGTTTACAAAGCCTTTTTTGCATGCCTCTTATCAACATGGAATTTTAATCAAACATCAAAAAATAAAATTAATATCTTGGCTTGCCCAGGATTAGGTACAAGCTGTGGAGCAGTTGATCCAATTGAGGCAGGAAGGCAAATGGGGTTAGCATATAGGAATTTTTCAAATCCACCAGAAATGATTTCTTGGCCATACGCTTTAAATAGGCAGAAGGCAATTGGGCGTTAAGGGAATTTATTCCACCACCTCAGTTTTAACTAACTGCCCCTTTTCAAACAGCATTCTCTTTAGGAAGTTGCCTTTGGAGTCGTAGTATTCTTTTTTGTTTAGTGTGCCGTCTTTGTGCCAATAGATTCGCAAGCCATATAATTTATGATCTTTGTAATATTCTTCAGACTTCTTTACACCATTCTCATACCAAAAAATTGTTAAGGCATTACTTATTGATTCAATTAACTTGTTGTTTTTGAAGTGCTCTCTCTTTTGCAAGTAGCCCTTGGAGTCGTAGTATTCTTTTTTGTATAGGGTGGCGTCTTCATTCCACCACACATTTGCCATTTCCTCACCTTTATTTATTTTAACTTTTGATTGGAGATTTCCATTTTTATACCATGTTATCCATGTTCCAGAATAATTCCTTGGAGGTAACATACCACTTAGCCCAACTCTAAGATCAATATACATCCCTCTGGGTAAATATACGATCATATAATATCTTTGTATAATATAATGCCACTTACTACTCTGACTGCTACCATACATTAGTTGAGCAAGTGAGCCAAGCAACATGATTACTATAAAGGCGGATATGATTAGTGGGTTTAGGAGGGTTTTCATTCAGACTTATTCTCTATTTTTTTTTCTACTCTTACCGTCCTTCCATTTTCATCATTAAAGGCTATATAGTATATGGTACCTTCTTTGTTCCAATAATACTCTTCTTTAACCTCTATGCCATTTTCAAACCAACCAATAGAACGAAAAATATCACCTTCACGGGCGAAATGTGTTGAATGATATTTATCACCGTACCATACCTCCTGTTTGCCGTTTTTAATACCATTTTTCCAATTACTAACATATTCTTTACTACCATTTTTTTTCCACTCAATATGCTGACCTACTCTTTTACCTTTAATAAATTTACCTTGGAAAGCTTTCGTTCCATTATGATACCATTCTTCTTTAAGCCCATTCAGCACACCATTTAAATAATTAACCTTTTTTATCATATTGCCATTGAGTGACCAAGAAATATGTTCACCGGTTTTTAGACTATCCTTATAATTGCCACTATAACTTAATTTACCACTTCTATACCATATTTTAACATCACCATTCTCGACAGATACGGCTGGTGAGTCTCTAAACAAACTCAGATAGGAATATCTAATTGGCTCTTCTTTAAATAGTAACCATCTAGGCAAATTTTCAGGCATCCAATAACACTGTATCATAAAGTGCCATTTACTAGTTTTGAAATTCCCATACATCAGATGAGCAAGACTACCAAGTAGCATGGTTACTACGAAGGCTGATATGATTAGGGGGTTTAGGAGTTTTTTAATCATTAATTAAACCATTGATAATAAATGGTCATAGATTTCTTGTCAAAAAACACATATTTTCTCTCCAAAGTTTTGTTTCTAAATCTCTTTCCATCCAATATTTCTAGCTTTTTATCATCCCACCAATATGGTAGGTTATCCGATACAATTCCTGTATCAACACCAAGTCCATCTATATTTGATTCAAAGGTTTTATATCTTGCCATTTCTGATTCAAATTCAATTTTAGTTTTAAACCTAATCTTCCACACGTAGGTATGATCCATT
>NVWA01000014.1 GCA_002746535.1 Planctomycetota bacterium | reverse complement strand
AATAATTTATTTATTATGATTAAAAAGAATCTATAAAATTTATACAATAAATTCAATTTTCTACTCGACAGAAGCTTCACCTATCGTTATATTCTTAAAATGAATTTTATGTTTTATAAAATATAAAGTTGAATTATGGCAAAAAGGCAAACTCCGGAAGATTTTATCAGAGAACTTCTCAATAGAAGCTTCACAAGAGATCAAATATTATCGCGCGCCAATAAAAAAGACCGCAATTTTTACAATATGGTCTTCGATATTCTTCAGCATACCACACTTATTGAAGCTTTAGAATGCCAAGTAGAGAATACCAACCAAGCAATCATCAACTTTGAAAACCACTCTTATTCTAGCAAAACCCTCTTAAACGATATAAACAGATTAAAAGATGAGAAAAAAAAGAAAACAAATGGTCGGTCTAATTTAGCAATTCATACCGATATTGAATACGATGATTTAGTAGCACCCATTCATGGATATGGCAATAAAGTTTCATTTACGACTTCCAAGAAGCGTCCTAAAACTAAATCTATCGATCCTAACGAATCACAATTGTCATTGTTTGATGATGCCGAAAGTAAAGAGTTACCGGCATTTCAAAAGCCTAATTTTAATAAAGAGCCCTCAGATATATCAGAAGAGACTACTATATTACCTATTATTGAGGAGTCACCAAAGCCATTTGAAACAACGTGTTCGACTACAAATGAGGATACAAGCTACTACGATGGCTTATCTCATAAAAAACTTGTTTCCATTATTCATAAACAAAATTTAAGGTTAAAAGAAAACAACCAAACTATTAGAACTAAAGAAGACAAAATATTACGTTCCTTTAAAGCTGCAGATGAATTAAGAAAAAAATTAAATAGAAAAGTAAATATACTTAAAAAGAGAAACTGGAGATATCAATTCGGGTTTTATATCATTGCGATATTATTTATATCCTCTGGAATCACGGTAAAGATTCTTGATATACAAAACACGGGTAATGTAATTAAGCAAAGTCTACAATTGGCCAACCCTACTGATGCTGCTTCCAAAAATATCACAATAACAGATGAAGACACACTAGGTGATTATGATGGATTTCATATTAATATTGAGGATCAAGAGGGAACTGAAACAAACGTTCCGGAAAACAAAATTGCAGATAACCCAAATCAAGAAACAGATTCGGATTTAAAAGGTAATCCAGTTCAAATAGAACAAAAGGAATTAATCGATACTCCCCCTGCTCCAGAACCAGTCATTCATGTTGTCAAAAGAGGTGACAACTGGTGGAAGATTGCAGCATTATATATAGGCAAAGATAAAGCCCATCAATACGTAAAAATTCAAAAATTTAATAAACTAAAAAAAGAAACATTAACCATCGGCCAAAAAATAATAATCCCAACCTCTGCCGAATTAGAGTAGTTTAAAACAAGTTTGCTTTATATATCTCTATAAAATCAGAATAAATAAACTTACTGATTTACCTTTACCTCTATTTTAATACTAACTATTGAACCATGATTAAATTCTGGAACAATTTCTTTAATAATATTATATTTCAATTCGATTTCGGTATCCATTAGCTTCTTGATATCTCTCTGAAGCTTTTCAAGTGGATAAATCGTAGGTTTAGCTACTAGAATTGATTCATATTGTGTCTTTTTGTCAGACTCATTAATCAACAACTCTTCAAATAATTTTTCGCCTGGTCTCAAACCAGTTATTTCAACTTCAATATCTTTCCGACCTGACATATGTATAAGCTTATTAGCCAAATCAATAATTTTTACAGGCGCTCCCATATCCAAAATAAAAATCTCTCCTCCACGGCCAATCGCACCCGCTTGCAAAACCAATTCACATGCTTCCGGTATTAACATAAAATATCTAGTCATATTAGGATCAGTAACTGTAATATTTTTTCCTTCTTCGATTTGTTTTTGAAATTTTGGAATTACGGAACCCGATGAACCAAGGACATTACCAAATCTAACCGCAACAATATCTAATTCTTTTGGATTCACATTCTGAACATATAATTCACAGATTCTCTTACTGGCACCCATTACACTTGTTGGTCTGACGGCTTTATCAGATGATATTAAAACAAAATTATTTACATGATATTTTAATGATAAATCAATACAATTTTTAGTACCAATTAAATTATTGTAAAGGGCATCTTCAATATTATATTCAACCATAGGCACATGTTTATAAGCTGCAGCATGAATTACAATTTCTGGCCTATATTTAATAAATGTTTTTTCCAAGCTATTAACATTTGACACAGACTGCAAGACTGGTACTACATCGAATCCTAATAGCTCTTCATTTATATGATATAAATTCTCTTCACCATGATCTACCATGATGACTCTTTTTGCGTTAAACTTTATACATTGGCGACAAATTTCACTTCCAATACTTCCACCAGCCCCCGTAACCATTACAATCTTATTAGAAATAAATTCTAAAATTTTATGTTTATCTAAATCTTTAGGATGTCTTGCTAATAAATCCGCCAAAGAAATATCTTTCAATTGACTTACAAAATCTTTGTCATGTAAGATCTCTCTTATCGAAGGTAAAATTTGTACTTTTAAAACTAGTTTTGAAAACTGTTGGTACAACGCACTTATTCTTGAATTTTCAACAGATGGAATTGCAATAAATAGTTTGTCAATATGAAGATCGTCATTTCTATATTCTTCAATTACCTCCATTGCCATTTGATTAGAGTATATTAGTTTAGAATCAATTGCCCTTTTTTGTACATGCGCATCATCATCTACAAAAAATAAAACTTTATATTCAGAATCACTCAATTCAGCATTTAACTTTATACCTGCTTTACCAGCACCATAAATTATGCAGAGTTTAGACTTTTGACGTTTCCAATTTATTATTGATCTATAACCATAAATACTGCAATTCATGAGATAAGAATAAATGACACAGTCCATTACCAACAATTGCCATTTAATATCATTAAAAAAGTATTCAACTATTGGTAGATAAACTATTAAGCCTAAAAAAGATAAAACAATTTTATTAAATCCAGTTCGAGATGAAGCTCTAGACCACGATAATTTATTATCTTGTAAAAATAAAAGTGAAAAAGTGAACCGTACTACCAACATTATTATTAATGGTTTAATGAGTAGATTGCTGCTTAAAATAATATTTGCCAAAACATACGAAAGGAAAGAAAGCACAACAATCACAAATAGATTTAAAAGTCGAATATCAAGTTTCAAATAAGCCATAATATAATTTCAATAAAGTAAAAGTAAAAAAACGAAGGATAAAAGTATGAAAAAACAAACATTGGTATTACTGCTATGCTAGATTTAAATCGATATAAAGGTGTCAATTACTACTTAAATAAAATTCTTAACCCAATCAGAAATTTGCAATTCAACACTTTAATTGTTATCGTATTACAATAGTCGACAATACTACTTCAATGGGCAACATTAGACTTTGTAACAACTTTAAGTGCTGTTAAAAACATAACTCTAATATCAAATAGAATGTTTTTACGAGCAAGATACTCAACATCATATTTGACTTTCATCTCCAATGGCAATTCATCACGACCATTGACTTGAGCCCAACCTGTTAGACCAGGTTTAATTTTATCAACGCCATTTTCGGTTCTTAAAGCAATTAAATCGTCTTGATTATAAAGCGCCGGCCTAGGACCTACAAAACTCATATCTCCTTTAAATATATTCCATAGCTGAGGTATCTCATCTAAACTAGATTTACGCAAAAAAGATCCTATTGGAGTCAGATAAGAATCAGGATCATTCATCAAATGAGTAGCTAAAACAGGAGTATCTACCAACATTGTTCTGAACTTAGGCATCTTAAATAACTTATTAAATTGCCCCACTCTATCAGACCAATAAATAGTTGGTCCTCTAGAAGTAAACTTAACTAATGCTGCAACTATCAACATAAGAGGAGCCAAAATAAAAAAAAATGATACAGCTAATACAATGTCGAAAATTCTTTTTATCTTTTCTCCAAATGTATTATTAATCATTAACGATTTTCATTTATATAAGCATTTACAGTTTTCACTAAGCCTTCATCAACAGTAACAATAGGCTTCCAATTAAGAATTTCACAAGTTTTACTCATATCTACTTGCATCGATCGACATAGTTTTTGAGCTATATCCTTTTTACCGAATATATTAGCGAGTGTTTCTAGGATATTATTAGGAATAGGCAATAAACAGATCTTCTTGTTCATGGCTTGAGCAATTCTTCTTGATAAATTACCCGTCGAAATATCTTCACCATCACATATAAGAAATGTCTGGTTTTTTGCATTGGGATGATCTATACAAGTAAATATTAAATTCACCAAATTATCCAAAGCAACAAGACTTCTTTTGTTATTAATTGAGCCAAATGGTAACGGTACTCCTTTATCAATCCATTTCATTAATGCTCTAAAATTAGCTTTAACACCTGGTCCGTATACTAAAGGAGGCCGTATGATCACAATCTCTAAACCTGTATTTTTTGAGATCTCCTTTAAACCTTCTTCTGCTTCATATTTGGACAGACCATAAGGATCTATGGGCTTATAGGAGGAGTCAGCCTTGAAGGCATTATTTTCATTTATTGTATACTCACCATTAACTTTTATAGAACTTATAAAAATAAATCTTTTAACCCCCTGGCTCACAGCTTGTTTTGCTAAATTTAAGGTTCCTGCAACATTAATTTTTCGATACTCCTCCAAATGATTTATGGACGTATCATGCATAATATGAACTCTTGCAGCCGTATGTATAACATATTTAATTCCAACTAGAGCCCTTGACCAATCTGTATTCGCCTCGATGCTTCCAACCTCAATAATATTTATATTCTTGAAATTTTCTTTAGATTTAAGCCTTACTGCCGCAACGAAAGAGAGATTACTTACGGTTAATTGCTCAATAACTGCTTGCCCAATAAAACCTGTTCCACCAGTAACAAGATACATTTATAAAATTTTCCTGAAAATTCTTTCATGCAAAAATTTTGCATGATCAATAAAATAATTATTAGGATCCAAGGATCAAGACCTATATAAGACTTAAAATATCCTTTGCCAATTCTTTACATATATTAATTCGGGAAAATTTTTCAACGAAATCGACTCGGGGAGAATCCTGAATAATTAAACTATCAAGCGCAATTTCAGCAGCAATTTCATCACATGGGGGGAAAACAACCGCATTGTTTATTTCTGATAAAACAAATTTAGCTGAAAACCCTGGTATACCAGCCCATATTGGCTTCCCTGTAGCTGCATACTCAAATATTTTTGAAGGAAGTACTTTTTCAAAAGCAGCATACTTATTGAGGTGTAAAAACAATACGTCTGCTTTTTTGTATTCTTCAAGTAACAATTCACGTGACATAGGTGCCATCAATTGTACATTAGATGCTCCTATAGATTTCAAATGCTCCTTTAGTAATTTCTTTCGACTACCATCCCCAATTACCACAAAATTAACACGCCCTTCCAAGCGTTTACTTAATTGTGGAAGAATTAAATGAAGACCTTGTCCTTCACCAATATTTCCAGCATAAACAATTCTAATTGGTAAATTAGAATTGGTCTCTTGCTTTGCCTGTGATTGAAAATTTAAAAAATCATCATCAATTCCGTTTGTGAAATATGAAAATTTATGCATGGGATAACGATCTTCAAAATAACTCGCAAACCCTTTTGATACCAAGTTTACTTTTCGAGCCCTTTTAATAGACCAACTCTCAAGACTTGCAAAAAATGGCTTTGCTAAGAATCCTGAATACTTTGGCAGAACGTCCTTTATGGTGTCAACAAAAATATCCCTTATGTCCAAATACAACGGCGCTTTACTTCTAGAAGCTACCCAAGCACCCAGTACTGATGTCATAAGTCTACTAGAAGTGGCAAATATTAAATCATAATGCTTACCTTTAATAAACGTCCTTACTTGTCTAGAGAAACTCCAAAACGAAATTGATTGATCAAACATTCTATTTTTGTGCGCTGGTAATTCAATTCTATGAATATTGATACGATCCCATTTCTCAGTTAAAGGTGCATCAGCACAATATGAGCTATAACGATGTGGCAATGTAGTTAAAACGTCTATCTCAATAGATGAATCAACTTCACATAATGCCTTGGCTAAAGCCGTAGCTCTAAATGATCCCGGACAAAGATCTGGCTCAAAAAACAAAGTAAGTAATAGTAATCTCATAATATTATTATAATTTATCGATGCTGAAACTCGCTTACAAGAAAAGTGATAAAAAAATCGGTTTCCTAGCTTATCTCATCAATTCCTCTAAAATAAAAGTTGTGTGCGTGCATATCCATTAATAAGTTCGACTTCTAGGCATTGTGTTTTTAATATTTTACCGAATTCTGGAGCATAATTTGATGTTTTGATTTTGATTTTTCCAGCATGCACTATCAAATCGATCTTTTCATCATTATCAATCTGAAGTATCAACTTATTCTCTGCCGTGGACACTAGTTTGACATTAGGATGAAATATAAATCTTGCAATTGCATTTTCAAAGTCACCTTCAATTTGATCTGTAATAAAAAAACCTTTTGAATTTATTTCCCACTCACGTCGATGAATCGGCTTGCCCACCAACCGCTTGTAACCGTTGTGAGCACATGACACAGACGTGATGTCCTCATTCTGTGCAATATTTAAGTCAAAAGGAAAAGCTCGTTGAGCCACTCTAAAACTACTCCAAACCTCAGAAGAACTTTCACCATCTATTTCGACAGTACTGTGAGAAGACGTCTGCCTTTCCTTAAGACGATTATGGCTTAAGCCATAACATGAGGTTCCTCCATTTACAATTATACGTTGTTTAAAAATTGATAATTCAAAAGACAAAGTATCTGCATGAGCATGAGCCGGTAAATAATCAGGACCTACCGGCGCTACATCTAATAAAGCAACAAAGCTTTCACCTTCCATTCTTATGTAGCCAGAATCAGAAAAATGATTTAGTTTAATGCTAGGTAATTTTAAACTTGATTCATCATTACAATAAGCTCTATTCTCTCTACTACCCTCATCAAAATTTAAATTGTTATGAGATTCTATTTCAATACCAAGCCTACCAGAATATTCGTGAAGACATTTTGGACTTGGGGTAATGTTGAAAGCCGCATCATTAAACAATCCAATTTGGCCATCAGGGTGCAACATCCCCTTCATCCATCTTAACATACGAGCGGCCGTATTCATCCAACCTTCAACTATATTTACATCAATGCATTCTGGATAAATTTTTGCAACATTTATCAAATCTAATATATCTTCTAATATAATATTATGATACATGGTGCTACGTTCAAAATTCCCACCATCCTGAAGTACTTGTTCAGTCAATTGACTATTAATTATTCTTAGTCCTTTTTTTAAAAAATAATTTGCTTCTTTACCTTGAAAAAATAGGCCTGAAAATATTAAAGCTTTTGCATTGGCTAATAAATGATTGCCTAATAAATGCCACTCTATTCTATTACTTAGCCATCGACATTGGATTACTAAACTATTCATACAATTTTCAGGAAGCTTATTACCATATAATTGCCATTTAATCCAATTTACTATTCTCAACGATGTTGGATAAGAATCCCAACCGCAGCCTACTCCTGGTGAATTAATTTCAATCCAATTATTAAGTAATTCAACATGCCAAGATAATCTATCATGATTATTGATTGCATTCAAATCATCAAAATAATGCAGATTATACAGCCAAAGTTTTTCAATATTTTTACCACCCCAAGTAACGTTCTCAAGCGAATGAGACTCATTCAAAAAGTTAAAAGTTACTGGACCTGTTAAACTTGAAGGCTTTTGGGCATTTAGACATAATTTTTTTGAAGGCTGGCGTGTGCTGTTTCTATGATCAAGATTAAGGTTTCGTCGATAAAACTGTATTCTAATGCGCCAGTAGAACTGAATGAATTTAAGATGTCGTAAAGTATGCCAATAAAAAGAAATATTCAATTTTAATAACCCAATTCTTCTGCCACTTCAATACTAACTCGACTTGATTCAAAAAGCTCTTTCAGTGAAATTGGAGAATCTTCTCCTTTTTTAATGGCTTGAATAAAAGCTAAAGCACAAGCCTTTTGACCTTTGTCCTGACGCCATAAATTCATTTTTTTAAAATTCGGCCATCCAAAACCTATTAGTTTTCTATAATTGTTTAATTGCAAAACTCGTCCGTTTGTAAATACGTCTAATCTTTCTTTGGGGAAAGATTTACTACCATTAGCAAAATAATGAATCGTACCGATAGATCCATCTGAGAATTTTAAATTTATAGATACCGTATCACCACTTAATGATTTCATAACCATTGAATTATGCTCTTTTAGAGATGCACCTGCAAGAAATAAAAGTAAATCAATAAAATGACATGCTTCGCCAATTATTCTTCCACCGCCGACTTCTCGCTCTTGTGTCCAATGAGTGGGTGGTATTAAGCCTGCATTCACAGTTAGTATAAATGTTTTAGGTCCTAAATCAGTACTTATCAATTCTTTTATTTTTTGTATTTGAGGTGCAAACCTACGATTAAAACCAACCATTAATATTGTATTATTAACTTTTGTGGCATTTTCTATTTCTTCAAGTTCTTTCAATTTTAATGCTAGTGGCTTTTCCACAAAAACATTTTTACCAGAGTTTAAAGCTGCACAAACTAAATTTGCATGACTATCGTGCTTGGTGGCAATTACAATTGTATTTACACCATCACTTTTAAAAACAGATTCTGTGTCAGTAGTTGTTGATTCAAATCCAAATTTTCTACCAGCATGTAAACCACTAACACCATTCAGAGAAACAACTGTTTTTAATGTAGCGCCAGTAGCCTTGAAAGCAGGAATCAAAACAGCTGTAGCATAATTTCCTGAGCCAATAAATGCAACATTAGGCTCACTGGTTTTAATTCCTTTGGTTGAAGTCGAACTTAATTTGACAGTTTGCATCCGAACCAACGAGTCAGATTTATCATCATTCTGATAATCAAGTAATATTCCGAGAGACTGTTCAGAACTACTAATTAACTCATATGCTTTTTCAGCTTCATTAATATCATATCGATGTGAAATAAGACTTTTAACATCTAGTCTACCCGTAGCCATCATATCTAAAACAGCCTCAAAATTTCTTTGAGCTGTCCAGCGCACAAAACCAACAGGGTAATCTATGCCCTTATCTTCATATACTGGATCATAACGCCCTGGGCCATAAGAACATGACACTTGAAATGTTAGCTCTTTCTCATAAAAATCTGAGCGTGATAATTCTAATCCCGTCACACCAACTAAAATAATGCGACCTCTTTTACGACACATTAATGCTGCTTGATGAACAAGTTCATTACTATTTGTCGAAGCTGTTATTATGACAACATCAGAACCACGATCCCGAGAAAAGGACTGTACAGCTAATAAGGGATCCTCCCCTAAATTCAGATTCACTACTTCAGCACCAAATTTTTTTGCCAATGCTAATTTATTATTATCAAAATCTAATCCAATCACTCTGCAACCTTGAGCAATCAACAACTGAACAGTTAATAATCCTATTAAACCAAGTCCGGCAACTACTACACACTCCCCTAATGATGGCTTCGCTAACCTAATCCCTTGCAAAGCAATTGCACCTAATACAGTAAAAGAAGCCTCATCATCCGTCACCGAATCGGGAATCTTAGCACACAAATTAAAGGGGACATTCACTGCAGCTGCGTGTTTACCGTTTGAAGCTACTCGGTCACCTGTTTTAAAAATTATATTTCCAGATCCGGCCTCTAATACCTTACCAACATTACAATACCCTAAAGGTAAAGGTTGTCCTAATTTATTGAAAACCGATTCTAATGTAGGTATCAATCCATCCGTTTTAATTTTATCTATAACCATTCGTACTTTATCTGGTTTTTGACGTGCTTTTTCTATCCAACCTGCTTTTCCAAATTCCACTAACATTCGCTCTGTGCCAGCAGATATCAAAGTACAACTCGTACCTATCAAAACATTACCATGCCCTACTGCTGGGCAAGGAACATTAGCTATTTCTGTATTACCCGATTTTAAATTTTGTAAGATTTGCTTCAAAGTTTACCTCCTTGCCTCAATTAACATGAAAAGGCCAGAATTTGGCAATAAAAGCCTGAGCAAAGTTCTTGGCCAAAGCTTTTTTGCAAATGATAAAGCCAACCCTTGATGGCGTTGTCCAACATTTGACTCTAATAAATCACCGTGTGTTAATTTGGTCTTTATTTTTACTTCACTGAATGTAGAAAAAAGTTTTTGGGCTTCAGCTATTGAATATGCTTTTGTACCCGGACTTTCAAGATAACGATCATAAACTTGACTGAGAGTTAGCCACGGTTTTAAACGAAACAATGCATAGCGCAACCAAAGAATTAATCCTATTACACTCCACTTATGATAAACCATAATACTAGCTAGCCCACCACTTTTAAGTACTCTCCATACTTCAGAAATCGCCTTTGGTGTATCAGGGCTATGATGCAGAACGCCCCAAGAGTAAACTTGGTCAAAACTTTCATTTTCAAATTTTAAATTTTCAGCATCACCAACAGATAAGTTAGATTTCAAGTCAAATATTTCTAATCTTTTTTTAGTATAATCAACAGCTCGCTCTGTTAGGTCTATCCCGAAAAGCTCAGCTCCTGATTCTGCAAATTTTTGATGATCTGCACCTAAACCTACACCCACTTCAAGAACTTTTAGCCCTTTTACTTGGTCAAAATGAGCTATACTAAATATCAACTCCCCTTCCAAGCTATAACGTGAATTGGATTGTGCGATATAACCATTTTTATCAGACTCAGAAAGATACAATGATTCCCCACAGGAAGCTTGATTCCAAAATTCATAAACTTCTTGTTTTTTGTTATCCATATTTATCGAATTTGTTTCCATCAGTTCAAGTAACTCCTGCACCAAATTTCAATGCAAAGTAACGATAGCAATGTATAACTAGCATCTACCTTACCTGAATCATTTGCTTTAATTAATCTATGAATTGCTTCAGGTTCAAATATGCCTCGGCGACGAAGACTTTCTGTTGAAAGTAAATCGCCCAGCAACTCTCTTAGATCATGTCGTATCCAACGCCTTAGTGGAGCACCAAAGCCACTTTTAGGACGATACACTACATCTTTTGGTAAATACTTTTCCATCATTTTCTTTAATACCCATTTGCCCTCTGCACCTCGTTGCTTTAAACCAAGTGGGATTCTAGCTGAAAAATCAACCAAATCATTGTCTAAAAATGGGACTCTTACTTCAACACCCATAGCCATCGACATTTTATCAGTGTAGGTGAAATTATGGTCAGGTAGAAAAAATCGTTGTTCTAATGCTAGCATTCGATCTAATCCTACAGTACTCTTGGGGAAAGGTTTTAAGAAATCTAGCATAGGTGCACCAGCCAATTCAGTACCTACAGAGCATCGAGCTTCATTTGTGTAAAGTGACATTAAATCTGATTCACGAATCCATTTAAAATATTCAATTATTCGGCTGTCGCCTTCCATATCAGCACCACTAAAGAGCTTAGATAGTCGACGATTAAATGCTTTTTTATGATTTAAATTACGAGAAAAAGTTGAAAGACCTCTTCTAATCGATCGAGGCATCCACCTCCAATAACGTTCTGCTTGTATTGCCCTATGTCGTCTATATCCAGTAAAAAAGTCATCCCCACCTGTTCCCGATAGCAACACTTTTATTCCTAGCTGACTAGACATCTGACTAATATAAAAAACATTTAATGGCGCTAAATCAGCCAATGGCTCATCTAGCTGCTTCACCATGAATTCTAAATCACCAGCCATTCGGTTGGCATCAATTGAAACAACTTCTAATGGCACATTTAAATGTTTTGCTACTTTTCTTGCATAGGGTAAGTCATCAGTGACACCTTCTTCTGCACCACCTAAAGATTCAATTGTAAAACATTGCATATTGGGATTGATTTCTCTAGCGAAAGAAACAATAGAGCTTGAATCTAATCCACCAGATAAAAAAGCTCCAACAGGAACATCAGAAACCATTTGGCGTTGCACTGCCTGGCGCAAAAGCGATTCAGAATTAATCAATGCCGACTTTTCATCAAGATCTGCCGTGATACCACGAAATACCGGTAATTTGTACCAATTCCAATTTCGTTCAATGATTCCGTTTTTGACCCACATTGCTTCACCTGGCATTAGCTTTTTCACATTTTTTAGCGGCGTGCCTTTACCTGGACACCATAAAAAACTAATGTAACGATGTAAAGCGGCGATATCGAGATCTCTTGCTGCTGGAATCAGATGTAATAATGCTTTTATTTCACTGGCAAAAGCAAATTGTCCTGCTTGATTTGAATAATAAAGTGGCTTTACTCCAAAGGAATCACGAGCTATCAATAAAGAGTTTTTACTACTATCCCATAAAGCAAAGGTAAAAATACCATTTAAACGAGAAATAAAACTTTCACCTTCTGATAAATATAAATTGACCAGAACCTCAGTATCTGAATTGCCTCTAAAGCTAACTCCTTTTGATACTAATTTAGTGCGCAATTCTTTATAGTTATAGATTTCGCCATTAAATACAATCACAACACTTCCATCTTCACTATGCATAGGTTGGTGTCCAAGCATAGATAAGTCTATTATAGATAAGCGACGATGACCTAAACCAATTCTTGCTTTTGAATCTATAAAAATCCCGAAATCATCTGGACCACGATGCTCCAACATCTTATTTGCTGACGCTAATCGATCAAGATTTTCACCAAAGATACCTATAATACCGCACATGTTGAATCCTTTTGCGAATTTACATCTTTCAAAAACCCAAATGTTTCATTTGCACAACGTTGCCAAGAAAATTGCTGAGCTCGCTTATAACTTGCATGTGCCAAGTCTTCTCGCAATTGAGGTGAATCTATTAATTCTTGTATAGCGCGAGCTATATCTAGTGATTTTTCAGGATCAAAATATACTCCCGTTTCCCCTAAAACTTCAGGCATTGGTCCTCTATTCGAACAAGCAATTGGCAATCCTGAAGCCATTGTTTCTAATAAAATATTTGGCATATTCTCACAACTTGAAGCAAATAGCCCTAATTCAGCTTGCAGATAAATTAGATGGAGTTCCTCAAATGGAATAGAACCATGATAATGCACCCAGGTTCCATTGTCATTCGATTTCAATTTCGCTTTCTTTACACGTTTAAGGGCTGGTGGGTATGAAGGTCCGACTAACTCTAATTCAACAGGAAACCCTTTTTCGCGTAATAAAGACACTGCTTCTACTACCTTCCATTGGTGTTTATAGTAATCAATAATAGACACATATAAAATACGAAATGGTTTTTCTTCAGAGTATTCATTAATTGATGATTGTTTTTTTGGAGCTTGAAGAAAACGAGGATTAAGACCATGCGGTATTGTGCAAGTTTTTCCACTGATTTTTCCCGTTACTCTAATAACTGAACCGCAAGCATATTGACTCAAAAAAATCAAACCATCGACTCGTTTAAAAGAATATGTTTGCATCCAACGTAAGAATAAAAGCCTAATCGATACAGAACTCAATCCATAGCGTTTCAACTCGGTCAACTCAAATGGTAACATATTACGACTCATCGTTACTACAGGTTTAAAATTACCTAAATATAAACTACCTGGAATAAAAAGTACCTCGCAATGAACTTCTTTAGCTAATTTTGATAATCTAAACTTTTGCCAAAATATTCTAAATGGAAGTTTTTTATCTAATATAGGCAAATGAACTTTTGATAGCCATGACCTATCTGTTAAACGATTAAGAGTTGATTTACCACCCCAAATATATACCCGTGAAAATTCATTTACCAGCGAATTCATTCCATTTAAAAATTCAATTAAATGGGTAACACCACCTCCATCTCTTAAATTCGAGGCATCTATACCTAAAATCATACTTACTTATTCCCTCGTCCCACTAGGTGACCACAGTGAAAAGTTTCAATATTTTTAAAATCAGCTTGTTGGAACCAATTTCTAACTGTTATTAAGCTTTGGGGGTTATCATATCTTGGGGATAAATTATCAAAAGTATCTAGCAATGCCCACTCTTTTAATTGTTTGTCACTAAGAGGAAAAACGCCAGTGTAGTCAGCAATTGGTATTAAACGTTTTAATATTTTACCTAACTTAGGTATTCGCCCTAGTAGCTGACTGATCTGAAGCAATGTTGGAACTGTTTTTTTGAGAATCTTGAATAATAACTTCTGTGAAATACATCTTGCAAATGGTCTTATTACATATTTACCATGCAACATTGTTCTAAATCTTTTCCAATATACATCTATGCATAATTTACCGCCATTACTAACTAAAGGCGGTAATGACTCAAATGATTTTGTTACATTTGGTGTGTGCTGTAATACACCTAACGAATAAACAAAAGGAAAAAATTCCTTTTGAAAAGGCAATGAATAAATATCTCCTTGAACAATATGTAAATTCTTATGATGTTTTAAGTTTTCAAAACAAGCATCAACTGCGCTTGAATAATCTAAGGCAATAACTATTGCACCAGCATTCAAAGCAATTTCTGCAAATCTTCCAGCACCACAACCTACATCCAAAACCCATTGATCTTTCATTTTATCTTGAGGCCAACCTGTTGCTTCCCAAAATCGTTCATAAGAAATGGGGTGACCCGAATTACTGTCTAGTTGTGTTTTCCTAAACATATTCCATTGTATTCCGAAATTATCTGCATAGTTTGAATCGGGCACAAAACGAGGAATAAAGTTATGAATGGGATACTGATTATTACCATCCTCAGAAACAAGTAAGCCAGAAATGATTTGATTATCTATGTATTCAGCATCCTTTATATTTAACTTTTGATTTGTCTTAGGACATCTAAGTATTTCTAATAATTTAATTTGCATGATAATTTCTCATAATTAGTTTGGCGCGAACTTGGATAAGCTCCTTAAAAATCATTGACTCAATTAATATATCACCAAGAAACATTGTATTCCTTTTGCCAAAGTTCAAATAAAACTAAAGAAAACAATCTCTCACTATTCGACCTACCTTTTGATTGCCCTTCTAATAATTTGGAAACCTCATTTCTATTAAAAAAAGAATTATTAGAATCTAATAAAATTTCTTGGAAATACTTTTTCCAGGGGCCGGATTGCAACCATGATGCCAAAGGAATTGAAAACCCTTGCTTTCTACTTTGATCAAAATTTGCAGGCAAAATTTTAGAAGTAAGTTTCTTTAAAAGTATTTTTCTTTGGTCTATTGTAGATTTTAAATGTGAAGGAACTTTTTTAAAAGCAAATTCAATTAATCGATAATCAAGAAATGGTGCTCGAATTTCTAATGAATTCAACATGCTAGCTCGATCAACTTTCACTAAAATGTCATTAACTAAATAGTTTTCAAAATCAACTCTTGTGCTACGTTGCAATAAATCCTCATTTTTAGGTATACTGCCATTTCTAATGTCTTCGGCAACTAATTTCCAATTTGACTGGTCACACATCAATCGCTTTCGAGTCTTATTATCAAAATAATTGGCAATTAATGGCAACTCACTTTTGAAGTCTGTATTAAGACTTTGTAACCAATTACGACCTTTGAATCCTATTGGTAATAAAAAAGAAGAGCTTTTAGCAATTATTTTACGAAATCCTTCTGGCATCCATCCCAATTTTTTTTGCAACCAAAGCAATCTGCTGTAATGGCCATAACCTCCAAATAATTCGTCTCCCCCATCCCCTCCTAATGCAACCTTACAATGTTTGCGAACTAACTGACTTACAAGGTGCATAGGTATCATTGATGAATCTACCATTGGCTCATCAAATTGCTTTGCAAGCATTGGAAGTAAATCAACGGATATCTCGGATGCTTGTAATTCAATATGCTCGGTTTTAAAATGTTTTGCAATCAAACGGGCATGTTCCGATTCATCAAATTTGCCATAATTTGGGAAACAAACCGTAAAGGTCTTTACGTTTGGTGTCGCTCTAGTAGCCATAGCCGTAATCAAACTCGAATCAACCCCACCACTCAATAATATTCCAACTGGAACATCTGCAACAAGTTGTCGTTTTACGGAATCCTCCAATAGCTGCTCTAATTCCTCTAACAAATCTGATTCAACGTTTTGATTTATATTTACACTCTCATCAAGCTCAGGTAACTCCCAATAACACCAAACTTTACTTTGGCCATTATTTAGATCGTAAATTAATGCATGTGCAGGCGGTAACTTTTTAACTCCTTTTAAAAGACAAAGCTCTCCGGGAACAAAGCCCATTGATAAATAGCAATCAAATGCTTCATGATCTAAATATCTATTAAAATTTGGGTTTGACATCAACCCTTTGAGTTCAGATGAAAAACAAAGTGAATTGTTTTCTAAGGAATAAAATAATGGCTTTTCTCCAGCACGGTCTCTCGCTATTAATAAGGTCTTATTACGAGAATCAAATAAGGCAAAAGCGAACATTCCATTAAATTTAGAAATACAATCAATCCCCCATTCTAAGTATCCTTCTAAAATTACTTCGGTATCACTTTTCGATTTAAATTGATGCCCTTTTGATATTAATTTATTGCGGATTTCGATGTAATTATATATTTCACCATTAAATACGATGCAAAGTTCATTTTTAGCATCTTGCATAGGTTGATGACCAGATGGAGAAAGGTCAATAATAGAAAGTCGACGATGGCCTAAACCTACTCGACCATCCTTTGACCACCACTCACCGGAAGAATCTGGACCACGATGAGTCATTGTATCGCGACCTTTTGAAAGCCAAGACCGATCTTGCAAGGGTGTCTTATTTAATATACCAATAATGCCACACATTAATTACAATCCAGATTTATATTATTTTTAAAATTCATATTATTACTTAACCATATTGATTCTATTTTAAACATAATTTAGCAGAATCTAAAATTAATTTAACACCTCGTTCTAATGGCCATTCATTAATAGTCGAGTAAGCTGATTCTCCAAATTCTTTACGTAAATCAGAATTTCGGATGAGAGTTTCAATGCTATTCGCAAGAGCTTGGGGGTCATTAGATGGTATCACGAATCCGGTTTTACCATTCGCTAGAAACTCTACTGCCGAACCGACCTTATCAGTTGCAATGATCGCAACTGAAGCTTGCATTGCCGCAACAATTGTAGTTGGAAAACGATCTAAACGTGCAGGAGCAACAAAAATATCACAAGTATGAATATAAGATGCAAACAAGTCCTGTTCAGCCCAGTCAACAAAATCTACCAATTCAGTTAAATTTAATGTTTGTACGAGAGAATTCAACAAATCTTTATCTGGGCCAGAACCTATCAAAACTAATTTGAATTTTGATTTTAAGTCAAATGGTAATAATGAAATGCTCTCCAAAAGTACATCATAGCCTTTATCTTTAGCTAATCTGCCACCAGCAAGCAATAACACTTTAGATGACAAACAATTGTGCTTGGTTCTGATATTTTCTATTTTAACACCTGGCTTTACAAAAAATGGAAGTTGTTCTAGTTTATTTTCTTTTATTCCGAGTCTTATAAAGCCTACTTTGTTTAATTGTCCTGTATAAAAATATTTACTTCGGCCACGATTTATTAAAAAGATTAAGAAACTTTTAATTAATTGTTTGGGTTGCCACCATTTATTAATTTTTGAAAGAGATTCTTCTGTTGGCCCATCATCCCATACTAACAATGGTCTTTTGCGCAACCCTATCATTACCAAAAGAAGAACAAGTATTGGGTAATCCCAACCAACAATAAAAAAGACACTTGATCTATCAAACAAGGCTAATTTCAAAAGGCCAACGTCAAAATACTTATTTACATTATATCGAATTTTTTCTTTTTGCGATTCACCTGCACCCATTTTCTTCCAAGGTCTGCCTGGAACCATGGATGGAGAAAAAATATAATGGCGATATAACATTACATTTGATTCATTTGCAAGAGCATCTAGCAAATAATTGTTATGCGGCGTAGGGGCAGCGTGAACAAAATGAATAGCTATTTTATCTTGCGAAGTATTTAATGACATAGGTTAAAATTTATTATCTCGAATTCCAGTTTTGTTTATACTCCAATGAATATTCTGTAAGGCATGTCTCCCAATCCCGCATAACCAATAAATTTCGCGCTATCAGCTTCATATTAATTAGTTTTTCACTTTGAGGGCGTGGCGCATAATATTCCTTAGAAAAAAAATCAGAAGACACACGATTTATATTTATGATGTTTTCCATTTCTAATTGCTTTATAAAACTAACTGCAACTTCATATCGGCTGCAAGAACCGGGGCATACTTGATTATAAACACCATAATAACCACTTTCCAAAAGAGCTAATATTCCTTTAGCGAAGTCAACGGTGTAAGTGGGAGTTCCCAATTTATCATCAACAACATCTAATGTTGTTTTACCTTCTAATAATTGCTTATAAATTTTATTGATAAACTTTTTATCTTTTACAGGGCCACCACCCATCATCCAACCAGCCCTTACAACAAAATACTTTGGTAGGGTTTGTTTAACAAACAACTCCCCTGCATATTTAGATTTCGCATATACGGACAATGGATTTGGAGTATCAAAATCATTGAAAAATTCTTTTTCACCACCAAAAATACCTGCAGTGGATATATAAACATGTGGTATATTTAATTGCAATGCAATTAAAGCTACATTTTCAGAACCTAAAGAATTGGTCCGCCATGCGTTATCCGACTCCTTTTCACATAATTCCATGTCCGTAATTGCAGCTAGATTAATAATAACATCTGGGTCAAATTCATTTATTGAAGCTTTTATGCTTTCCATATCTCTAACATCAGCATAAGTCAACCAATCCTCATTGACATCAATATCCGTTGCTTTTACATTAGCTAATTTGGAAAAGAGGTTGTACATTGCAAGGCCCAACATTCCACCACATCCAGAGATATATATCTTTGTTGATTTATTAATTTTAAAATTCATTTTAATATTTATCCTTTTATTTATTTATGTATTTAGAACCTGTAAACAGACACTCAGATCCATAACAAGAAACAAGATCCGTATTCACATTTTTCTTGATAATTTCAATCAATTCATTTGGCCTATAAATGTGTCCAGATTTTTTTCATTTTAATTTTCTAATTCATTACTTTTTAGGTTTATCATCGATATAAAATATTTTGCTCGATTTACCACATCGTGTCCATCAGCCCACACTCGCTTTAAACCTGCTTGTGCAATTTCTTCTTGTATTTTCGGATTATCAACTAACCATTGAGCTTTTGCCACAAGCTCATCTGTTGAAGAAAAAAAACAAGCTTCATTATCTTCTTTAAACATTGCTAATAATTCATCTGTTCGCTCAGCTAACATGACTTTGCCACACGCTGGAATTTCAAAACAACGCCGAGTATAGGTATCTCTATTTAATTTTGAAAGAAAACATAAGCATACAGATGCACCACAAAGTGATTTGGCATATGCGTCACCATCCGCTAGTTCGATTGGTGCCAATTGATCATACAATTCGCCTAATACCTTGTGATTCCAATATGGTCCTCCCCAAATTTTCACTCGAATCCCAGCTTTAATGAGAGCACCGATATGATTTACTCGTTCATCCTTCTCATGGTGTCCAACAAATACCAGATCGGTTTCGTAACGCTGTTTTTCCACTTTTGTTAGTTTTACTGGATGGTCTTTCCATGGCATAAAATAAGGTAACATAACCTCTGTATGCTTTGCACCAAACATTCTTGCTTCAGTACAATTGACCTTTCTGTAGAAAAAATTGTAATTAAACAGGGGTAAACACTTGATATACCAATGCCATAAAAAATGATGATGCCAAGGTACATTCCCATGGGCTTTCGGCCCAAAAGGGTCATCATTGTTATAGGATGCAGTATTCACGCCCATGCTTGCAATTTTTTTGATTGTTTTAGGCAGAACATGTGTGGGACGCCAAAACAAGACGAGGTGTGGTTTTTGAATTTTAACTTCTTGAATAACATCTTTATTTAATCGAAAGACTGCTAGGCCTAAAAAAGGTATAGCTGATTGTAATCGACCAAATAATCCTTTAAAATATTTAGAAATCGATAAAGATGTAACCTCAACACCATTTTCTTGTAAACCTCG
Source organism: Planctomycetota bacterium (assembly GCA_002746535.1). Lineage (GTDB taxonomy): Bacteria > Planctomycetota. The sequence continues at coordinate 139,886 of NVWA01000014.1, read as the reverse complement.
AGAAAAGGCTTCTTCATATTGCGGCCAAGCCCATTCACCAACAATCAATATCTTCACACTATTAGCCATTCCATAGAAATAAGGCCTTTAAAGCCCCATGCTGCGATACCTTTATATTTCAAATTAAGTGCCAAAATATTTCATTCATTAAAATTTTAATTATCACCCCTTAATTTTAGAAGACTTAACTTGTAAAGATAAAAATTTAGCCATTCGAATTGCCAAAGCTACTATTGTCAAACCAGTATTTACAAAACCACTACTTGGAATCATTGAGCCGTCGCAAATAAATAAATTTGAAAGCCCATAGACTTGTCCATTTTCATCACACACACCATTTTTTTCATCTTTTGATATTCTAGCGGTTCCTGAATGATGAGAAGAAGAATACACTTGGGTAGGCCAATTAGAAAATAAATTATATTTTTTAATCACAGGACTAATAGTATCTAGAAATTTAGTTAAAGCATTATTTAACACCTTTACATAAACATCATCAAGTTCCCATCGTCTATATATATTATTGTCACCTTCTTCTTTCCAAACAGCACAATACGGAGCTGGGGGCTGCTCTGCAACCATCAATATCGTATAATTTCGAGTAGGAATTCGCAAACCAAATTTAAAAGAGAGTATCTCAAAAATATCATCAACGTGTTTAAGTAGTTTTAAATAATTCAATGGATTAAATGGGAAGTTACGTAATTCTGAAATTATACTCACAACCTTTTCCCTAGGCTTTGACAGTCTAAAATGATGTGCTGGTCTTAGTTGAAATGAAACATTTATCCCTTCCCAAAAAAAGGAAAAAGGCAAACGTATATTGGCATTGCCCGATGAAGTTTTAACCGGAAAATCCCATAATTTATATAATGGCTTATTTAACTGAACTTCACCAACAAAAGCAATAGGATGATCTTCATAATGGCAACCTGCATTTTTCAGCGAATCTATTGGCAAAGATTTAAACAGTTTCTGCAATAATATTGGTGAACCCAAACCACCTGAAGACAATACAAAATAGTCACCATCTACCAAAACATCGTCATCATTTTTCCTGCAGATTTTAATTTTATCAATTCGTCCAACTCCATCATGAATTAATTCTGTAACTTCACCTTCTATTGTTTTTACTTTATTTTTGAGATCTAGTTTTTTCCATGCATTAATTCTGTTCTTAGGGATAAACATATTTTGATTTAGTAATGATTTGGAGAAGCCCATAATTTCAAGTTTGTTTCTCAGGTTCTGAGCAAATTGATTTATTTTCTGTCTAGTCGTTCCAGATAAGGCGCTGTATGCCAAATCATAAAAAGGTACCATTGTATTTTTTAAAAAAGGCCATTTATCTGCGAAAACAGATTCATCTATCTCCATTAAAGCATTATGCCAAGCTTTAGTAGTACCACCATATCCAGATTCGACATGTGGATATGTAACTGCTGGAAGCGCGACATCTTTAATTCGATCTCTTAGGAGTGGTTTAGCTTCTAGCATCTCAATCATTACAACTTCAAAATAATCAAGTAATCCAGATGCAAGATAACAACCTCCTAAACCTGTACCAATTATAACTATACGTGGCTTCACAAAGTAACTTTTGTGTCTTTAAGTTTATTTATTTTTAGTTCAATTGGTCGCAATTTAAAATTAACAACATGATCTTCATGTGTGGCTTGAGGAATATGATTCAACAATTTGAAAGTATCAAGCATCATCCCTTCTTTCCATTGAGATAGTAAATAATCGGCTGAAATAGCACCACAAATATTTTCCGCTTCATTTTGAACACGATTTAATGGCAGATTCAAAATTTTACTTTCAAAATAACAAAGCCCACGTCTCGATTCTCTCAAAGAACCAAACTCCTTAAGTATCGCTTCAAAAGAATTTGGTGCTAAAAAATTCGATACCCTGGCAATCACATGAACCTCAGCTTTTGAAAGTATATGTCCATCTAAAGACCATGGGTCAGACCACTCATAACCAACTTCATACCAATCAAATTTAAATATGCCTTTCTCATTATTAAACTCTGATAATGACGGTGGAAGTTGGTTCTTATTTGCAGTGTAACTTCTATTAAGACTTGGACTATGACGAAGACTTAGGATATAGCTATCAACATCTAAATTACTAGCGAAAGACAAATCTACTTTTCTAATAAATACGATATCATCAACTAGAAAAAATATGTTTTTAACCTTAATATCATCTAATACCTTAACAACTGTAGCTTTAAAATCACCTTCGTCCTTAATGAAGGTTATATCAGGCATTAATTTAGAAATTTCTTCCTTAACTTCTTTATAAGCATTAAAGTGATCATCTGTTGTCGCTGTAAAAACAACGGTTAACGCGACAGGATTAGAGACTAATTCATAATAAGAAAAAAGTAAAGAGTATAGCTGTAGTGCCCGATCTTTACTTACAACAATTCCCTTTAATCCTGGTACTAATTGAGTATTTTCAATTGCAACTAATTCTAAGACCGCTTTATTTATTTGCGCAATTTTATTTTCAGTAGCCTTTTTACTTAGTAATACACCACCAGTAGATTTCAGTAACAAACGTATTATAAGTATTATTGAATTTCTAATATATTTTATCATTTTAAATAATCTATAATTATAATATATGAGTTACATAATTCAATTTTTGTATCATGATGTTCTGTTAATGGTATTTTTGAATTAAATTTAATCATAATTTAATAAGATGAATTCAAGTTAATTTTACAGCCTGGCAATGCCAACCAAAACATGCTAAATCTTCAGCACTTTTTTTGCCTCTAACTTTAAAATAAAAAATACCAAGTAATGCATATGCATAAGCAAAGGGAAAAAGAATATTTCCATTAATTCTTTCCAAGCCACCTAGACGAGTGATTTCCTGCAATAATAATGAATACCAATCACCATTCGCAGTTAATTCCTCAATACGAAACCCACGCTTCTCAAGATGATACTCAAACCAATACTTAGAAAACCCTGTGCAAAAATGAAACGGTGCCATATGTACATTAGAACTAAAAGGTGCTGTAAGAATCACAACGCCTCCAGGTTTGAGCAGTCGCTCAAACTCATCCAAAGCATGGGTTGGCTCTGGCACATGCTCTAACACTTCACTACAAAGGATGGCATCAAAACTAGAATTCTCTGCGGGGATATCGGTTATATCGCTTACTAAGTCAATTCGAGAAGTATTCCATGTAGTATTCTGCAAACCTTCATTAGGAGCACCGTCTGAACCTTTATACTGACAAAAATCTTGTGATACATATTCTAAATGTTCACAATATTGACGGTTTTTTAGTTCACCTGCACCAACGTCAAGCAATCGGGCACCTTTTGGTAATAAGGTTAGTCTTTCTTTTAACCACAATTGTCTATTTATTTCGTTAATTGGTTTAATGAACAAATTGATTCCTTATATTATTGAAAATGTTTGATTTAGAATTGATTAAATTTAACAAGCACCTTACTCGGCTATTCTTTTATATAACATAGATGCGCAGACTTCATCTGACATGTTTTCCAAACACCATTTTCTAGGTTCAAATTCTTTAGAATGAGTTTTCCAAAAATTGAATTGAATCTTAAAATCCTCAAAATTATCAAAAAACAAACCATTCTTAGAACAAAGATATGGTGCAGTAGAACAATCAAAACTTTTACCGTTTAAAGTACTTGCAGTATTTTTCAGAATCAAAGTTGATACATCAGTCGACCAAGATTCAGCCCATGCAATTCCCTGGCTTTCGCTACCCAATGTAAAGCCCAACATCAGACAACTTTGCTGCAATAAATTACGATATTGATCTTGTGTATAACCCTCCGAACCACATCGAACTAATACATCCACCTGCCATCCCTGACTTAGCAAATACTCAACATACGGCTTTACACGGGTTGGGTCATCTTTTTCTGTACGTTTATCAAGTATAAGAATTCGATCTTGCTTTGATACTGGATTTGGCTGCCAATACGTCGTGTCAACCCCTGCAGGCCAAGGGAATATTTTATTATTCAATTTGGGGTTTTCTTTTATGTATAAATCCACCACCCAAACACTAGGTGCTATAGCTATATCAATTTCTGAATGCGAAATTATTGAAGAAAAATCTGAAGAGAAACTCACTATATTTGGTCCTGCAATTAATTTTTTAATCGCTCCCTTTTGTTTTAGTCGAATTGCTTGTCGCAAAGTTTTAACCCCTGCAAGGACAACAACCGTATCTGCCAATTGCCAAGGAAAACATGGATTATAATTGAAGCTTGCATTTATCGCACTTAGCCCTTCAATCAAACTACGAGTCACGGCAAAATGTCCTCTGTATTTTGGATGATTTGAAGTTCTCTTTTTTCGCCAAATAATATCTCTGAAAAAACGAGCAATTCTTCTAAATCTTTCATTCAAAAATTCTTTGCCCCATGGCATAGGGTCAGTAAATACAGTAATTTTTGGTTTATTCATAATTCCTCTATTTTACTTAGACCGATTTGAAACTAAATTTGACCTAGGAGATAATAAATTAATTAATGAGTATATAAGGTGTGGCATATTCTTTCTTGATAAAAACCAACTTAAAAGTAGCAGATATGGAAACATATAACCGCGTGCCTCGAAAATGAGCATAAAAAGTAATACAAATATTAAATTGGCAAACCCATTGAACTCTAATCGTGCCAAACTGATGGAAAATTGGCGATAAGTTTTTCCCAATAACCAACCAATCAGCACCATTCCTAGCATATAAAGGACAGGGCTACCACCAAATGCTACCCAAAAATTTGAAAACAAATCCAAACCATATCCGCCAAAAACATCGTCGCTTAACCCATAAACATTTTTTACAGAGGCACATGAACCTGGCGAAATATAAGTGGTAAAATAAGAAAGTGATGATTGCAAAGAATCGGCAAAACTAGGAGTAAGATCCCCGAAATTGATTGTCATTAAAACTTCAGCCATTCCCATAGGCCTGTTAATTATATAGTAGATTGGAATCATCCATACATTTCTAGTTGCTGATTCTTGAGATTCAATCGTTCCATAAATTTGAAGCAATTGTGGATCACCTATAATAAATGGTAAATAAAAGGTCCTACTAAGTGTAGAAATAATAATATAAATCACCAAAGGAACTCCAAAAGCTAAATACTTACTTTTACCTTTAAAGAGCATAAGCATGGGAAGTGCAAACATAATTCCCACAAAACGACTACCACTCGTTAAACTAGCCCATGCTCCAAGAATAAATAATAATAATAATAGAATCCATTTTAGTTTTGAATTGCTATACCCAATAGCAATATAAGCTAAAATCATAGGCTGTAAAAATAATCTACCATAAAAAAGGAATCCTGTAATTCGATATGGGAGTGGTTCAAAACCAGCATAAATAGTCATGCCTATTTTAAAGTACATCATCAAATAGGACCAAAAGGCAAATAGCGCAATCAAAAATATTACAATAAAAATACTCATTCGCTTTTTTAACAGTACCTTCGTTTTAACAATGGGATATATTTTAATTGGCTTACCAGATAATCCGATAGCCAACCCAGACATGAATATGAAAACGCTGATTAAAATAAATGTGTAACCAACCAACCATTCATTCAAATCGCGATTTGGTAATTTAATCGTGTATGGCACCATTAAGCTTAACGGATATTGAAGTACATATATAAAAATCAAACTAGCCCATGCAAATCTCAATGGGACTTTCCGATCTACCTGGAAAAGGAAAGGTTCTTGATTTTTATTACAAGTTAATTCTGCGATCAATTAAATTACCTTTTCAGCATTAAAAAATGAAAAATAATAAATATTAATTCTTTCTCATATTAAATATTATTCTTCAACCTTTTTACCATGAGACCTCTTTGTGTATTATTCTGGCTGGATTTCCTGCAACCAATGTATTTTCAGGAACATTTTTAGTTACAACACTACCTGCACCTATAATAGAACCAGACCCAATCGTAACCCCTTTTAAAATAATTACATTATTACCTATCCAAACATTATCACCAACAACTATGGGACTAGATGTTTCTTTAACCTCACCATTAATTGACCATGGATGAAAATCAGAATCCATAAATGTTACATTCCAAGAAATGGAGCAGTTACTTCCAATTTGAATTCCTATCGCACATTTTATGCAAGTATTACCAGCCATATAAGTATCACCACCAATTTTAAGTATGCCCTTTTCATATACACATATTGAAGATCCATAACCTACTATCGAAACACCTTTTAATTCAATTATTGCTAAATCATGTAGCTCAAGGTTAATGCCAGTGTGCGCAAAAACAGCAATACCACCACTGCCATATCCTAACCTCAAATAGCTACCTGGGCTTAAAATTATTCTTGCCGAAGGCACACAATGCAATTTCAAACGCGATGTTATTATCAAAGGGAAATAAGGACTTTTAAGCGACAGAGTACAATTTAATCGCAAATTAACATATAAGGTTATAGGTATGTATATAAAGTATTTAATTAAATGTAGTATTCTAAATTTCATTTTTTCTATTTGAATTGTGTATGTCTAATTTTAAATAGCTAATCCGCAAGAATTAGTATAGATAAAGACTAACCAATATTGTAATCAGATTCTCAAATTAATTAGTTTTTTATTTTACGAATAAAAAGCATTCGATGAGAAATTTTCATAAAAAAACGTCGAGGATTAGTAAAAAATAATTTTAGTGCTTGAAAAAAATATTGAATCGTAGTTTTAACATAACCACAGACATAATAATAATAAAATCGATCTTTATAAATACCTTTTGCTTTTGCCTTTTTAAGGTAAACATTAAATGCTGACTTTTTACTTTTTCCCAATCGCTTGTGTCCATCAACTAATTGAAATCCCGTCCAAGAATAAAATGTTTTTTCAATTTTAGGTGTCCAATTTGAAGCAAGTGATTTTTTAAAAGCAACAAATACATTTTGCAAATTGTCTTCACTTATTGGCCCATTCAAACTGTCTTGCTCATCATGACATCGATAAAGAATAAGAGGTTCATGGATCATGGCACATTTACCTTCCATCACAAGTTCAAGTAATATAGGACGATCTAATATAATTGAATATGATTTTATCATCATTTCTAAATCCAGAAGTTTAATTGTATTAGATCGATACATTACTGAACTAAAGGCAAACTTTAAATTATGAATAATTTTCAATGCTAGTTCTGCACCATTCATGATTGTTGTTTTAACTTCAGTTATTAAAGGATATGTGGGAGGTGTATCTCTAAAAGGGACCAGACTACTTGCAACCCACTTAAGATCGCTATTTGATTCTAGAAGCCCTAATTCTAATTCTAAAAACTTTGAATGCATTTGATCGTCATCATGAAACACTACAAAGTAATCAGTTGTTTTAACATGTTTCCAAGCATAAGTAAAATTTCCTGTTGATCCTAAATTGCTTTTGTGTTTTATATATTCAATATTCAAATCTGAGAATTCTGAAATTACATACTCTAAACTTTGGTCACTGCAATTATCAAGCACTACCGTCTTAAAATTTTTATAGCTTTGACCTCGTAAAGAAGTTAAACATTGTTCTAAATATACTGGTCGATTGTACGTAAGTATAAAAACCGTAATCTTCTCAATCATATTGACACCCAATCATATCCAATTTCTTCATATTAATAAAAACTTTGACGCAATATATAAAGCAAATGAATAAATCTGAATTTATCCGAATTTGAACAACATTGTTTTGCAAAGGACCACCACTTTTAATAAAGGTCAAATTTTTATTATTATTCTATTACATGTTTAAATTAAATGATAATTATCCTAATATTCGTAACATCTAATTTAGTCGAGATTGATTTTTTTATATTTTATATTATCACGATTAGGATTACCTACATCGACCATTTTCATATCAGAATAATTTATTAGCCTAGACTTATAATTAATCCAATCTGCAAAAAATGGTCTATCTTGAGATATTACACCTGCAAGAGCATCAATTCCGGCACCTATATCAATAACAACAGCATTTGAAAATTCTTTTATAAGAGGCAAAGTGAAAAGTTTTGCACAACCAATGCCTAATAAAATAATCTTAGGATTACTCTTTTCGCATTCACTTTTAATTGATTTCAATATAAGTTCTTCGTTGTCAGCAGCACCAATCGCTTTTACTCCGACAAAAGAATTAAAGCATTCAATACCTAAATAATTGCGATACTCTTGAAACTCTGAAAGTATTTTTACAGCATTCAATTTTTCTTCCTGGCCTACCAACATAATTTGATTTGGGAACATTCTAAAGATGAGTCTACTTGCTACCAATCCATAAACGGTCTCTAAATCACATTCAAAAGGTTTTATGATAGGTAATATGTGTTTATTTACTTTTAATCTATATCGTAAATAACTTAATATTGGCCATAGAACGATTCGAACATGAACATAACTTAGAAGCTTAGAGCCTAATCTAATAAAATGGTAATACCATCTATTAAACTTCCAATTTTTTGAAAGAAATGAATAATGATAATTTGGAAAAAATTTATAGAACACTTCTAACAGCATACTAAAAAATAATGCTCCTCTAGAAACAGATCCCAAGATAGTGGCTACTATATCTGCTTTGAAAATAGCACGGCGAGAAATATGTATATTAGATTTCTCACAATAATTTACAGATAATGCTCTAACTCCCGGTTGTGCAGAACCAACGGGAAGAGCATTAGCAAAGTACACCTCACCATCGTGAAACCTAAGAATACTTAACGGTTTCTTTTCTGCAACAGCAATATAAATCTTATCTCTTAATTTAAGGAGCTGAACCTGTAAGGGAGCTCCTCGATATGTTGCATTCATTCCTTGAGTCATATTATCAGTTGAACATCCTTGGATAAATCTTTTATAATGTAGTGGCAGATACTTTTTCTTTTTGAAAATAGTCAAGGTATCGTACAAACACTTATTATCGGTATTCACATTTTCTTTAAGTATGCAGTTTCTCAATTGCTTGGTAGCACTAAGCCATAAATCAAAACCATTTAAATGCATCTGCTTGATAATTTTTTTGTCGCAATCAGGTTTGCTATGAATATCGCAAGTTTCAAGTTGATTTTTACTCCAGCCTAAAATTAAAATATCTTTTGAAATTTTGACTAGATTATCAATAAATTGATTAATGTTGATATTCCTAAAGTCCCCCTCTAGGTCAAAAAAGCTGACTATATCAAATTCGCGATTTGGAAGAAATGAATCTGATAATTCATTCAATTCCAGTGAGTTGCAAATAGCACTGCTTGATTTTTGTTTAATATAATTAAAATAATTTAAGTTTTCAATGTCAATATGTAGCGATTTATTATTTATTAAAGATGCAAGACCCCCATCTGAAAAGCTTACATCGCAAAATGAATCTATTGCTTTAAAATCAAAAACGTTTTCCATTGATTTCAAATAGGATTCGTATAATAAATGGTCTATACGTTCACCCCCTAATGCCGTATATTTTATTTCAACATCAATTTTCATGAACTCACATATAAAATAAATTTAATCTGTTAAAATAAATAGCTATTATTTTTACTCATCTATCAATTTTTCACCATTAACAAGGCCTACAATGCCTAATTTTTGCAAATAATCATTTTTGGGAAAAAAATCGCTGATAAAGTCTTCTACCGAGGCACCTGCCAGAGCACAATAGAGCGTTTTTCTAAATGGTTTAATTAGCTCAACCATACTTAATTCTCTAAGTAAGAAATATCTAGTTGAAACATTATTATATTCAGAATAATACAAAAAATGCGCACCTGGTTTAAAATTTTTATCTTTAGTGATATTAGTAGTCAAGCTATACCGAGCACCCAATATATGAAAGTTATCAGCACAATAGTTATTGCAGTTTATTTCAAAAAAATTAATTAAAGCTGTGAATTGGGGTACTCCCTTATTATAGTGCTTTCTTGCAATTCTAATTGCTTTTAGGTCACTGAAATTATGGTATTCATCAATAAGACTTTTGACTTGATCTATATTGTCAATTGATAAATTTGAGCTTTCTAAAAATATAATATAACTGTCAGAGTAATTTTCACGTATAGACTTTAACCCTTTGATGGTTTCATTTAATCTATCGCCAGCTGTATGATTCGCATTATGGACAGGGTATTCAGAACTTTCATTTATATTTACACAAGAGGTGATGACAAAGATATTTTTCTTTTGAATCTTAGGTGTATTTTTTTCAATAATATTTTTATTTTTACGAAATAAATATAAATATCGAGGGTGAAACTTAAAAATATTTTTTAATATATGGATTATTAATAAATAATACTTCATAATTATATTAAATAACTTCTAGAAAAGAAATGTGATAAGAGTTTGGAATGTTATTGCGATACACGCACAACTATTATAAGATTCTATTTTTAATATTCCTTGCTTTCTCAAAGACACCTAACTTTATAAATAAAGATGCTAAAAGTTCACGAGGTAAAGTTTTTAAATACAGGTAACTTGATCTAACAATATTATGAATAATGGATCTATTTGCCCATGGATTTAGAATATTATTATAATAGACCAATTCAGTTCGATTTAAGTTTTGTGGACCATTTGGATTAATGTCAATTTTAGAAATTCGATCTTTCCAAAAAAAAGGTATATCATCTAGTAACATTAAAAGGTCATTATTTTTATCAATATTATGTTTTAAAGGATTAATATTAACCCATCCATCTAAATAGTTGTCATAACAGTATCTTAATTTAATTTCATTTTCAAAAAATCCGTTAGGAATAAATAGCGGAGGAACTTTATTAATTATGGGAGTAGAGGAATCGTAATGTCTGCATAATTCAATTTTAGGGGCTATTAGTATAGTCTTATTATCCCTTGAAAGATAAAATTCTGTATCTTCAATTCTAATTACTCGCCCTTTGTTTTTAGTATTTGAAAATATTTCCTTTAAATGGCCTAACCTCTGAATCATTATTGAATCGTATGCTGTCTTGGGTGTTTTAGTGACAATAACCTCTGTATCTTCGAACAGAATTTTTTTAAATATATTGTAATAATATCCCCATTTCGGATCTACAAAACGATTGTCATTCATGTATTCTGTAAAATGTGAATAGCGAACTGAAACTTTATGATCAGTATATTCTTTTGAGAATTTATCTGCTATTGCTACAGTCCTTGTTATATCATCTGGATGAGCTATATATGGATGGTCATTGTTTGGCGAAAAAAAGATCCAAGAATCATCCGGTTCATTAATACTATTTAAAGCGGAAACATATTGAGCAGCAGTAGCGGACCTTTCGTTTACAATTTTAGCCATAGGAAATATTGATTCACAAAAACTTTTGAATTCTGAATTTTGGTTTGTATCTTCACATTCATATCTAATAATAACTTTGTCCCATTTTATTTTAGAATAACTTACTAGAGTATATTTGACTACATCGATTTTTTCTTGCCATTTGTAAGCTTCAAGATTATTTCTAAAATTAGAAAGAGTCAACTCTCTATTAGTATCACTGTATGTTCCACCTTTTGAACCGACACCGGATACTATATATGTATCAAAAAATAGAATTAACATTATATAATTTCTATCAACCTACCTAGATTATTAATTAATTTTAAACTATGCATTACCTAAAGCTTTTATTCAAAAAAGGATGTTTCACTGTTAATATTTTCTAATATATCTTTTTTAATTTCTTCATTATAAAAGCCGGCCTTTAATATTACTATTGGGTTTTCGATTTCCTTTAGGATTTTCGGAGACATTACTTTTAAACTTGTTCCATATAAGCGTTTCTCTTGCTTGTTAGGATCGTTATCGAGTATAGATATTATATTTCGTGTATCTAATCCCATTTGAATTAGATATTGTGAAAAAATATGAGCGCCAAATAGATAAATTGAACTTGAAGTTGATTTAATTTTAATATTAATACTTTCAATTAATTCCTTATGATAATTTACGTAATCTTCAAAAAGTTTTTTATTCTTTTCATACAACCCAGTCATTAAAGCAATTGGTTTTATATCAACATCGCGAACAGCATAGTAAAAGATACTATGATCATTCATAAAGTTATCCTTCTTTATCAATCTAAAACCATGTTTTGCCAATAAAAAGTCTATGTATGGTTCAGATAAAAATAAAGTATGCTCAAAGTTCAAACAGTTCGTGTAATTATTCTTAAGCATCATTTCTAAGTTTGGTAATGAAAATAAAAGTTTGGAGCCCTGTTTCATAAATAAAGATAGGTGCTTCATAAATTTATCCGGGTGATAGATATGCTCAAACACATGTGAATGCACCACGGTGTCAATTTCATCAGAAAAGTTAAAGCTTTCATCAAAAAAGCCTTTAATAAATGATGCTTTACATCCATCTATGGGTTGTGGGTTTGGTTCTAAAATGGTCCATGAAATCTCATCAAATTGGCTATACTCTTTTGCGAGAATACCGCTTGCACCTCCAATTTCAAAAACTTTGGATGGTGAAGCTTGATTCACAAACTTTGCAAATTCCATATGGTGCCTTTGCCATAGCACGCCAATTGCACCTGCTCCATGAGCTTCTGGATATAATATTGATAACGGCAATATATTTTTTAATTGGATTACACCAGAGGATTTGCAAATTAACCAAGTCATATCTTCTTTTAAATCTAATGATTCTGATTGATCAACACATCCCATAAAAACTGGAAAAGAAGGAAATTCACATAGAGGTTCAAGGTCTGAACTACCCGTAATTTCACAATTATTTCTTTCAGTTAATTCCACAAATTATCTCCAATAAATTATTACGAATTATTTGCAATAGATTTGATAAATTAATTACTATTGACAAGTATTATTATTTGATATCAATGATTTTGGTTTGTATTGGTTTAACCGTTTTAATTATTTAGTAATTCTAACACCTTGTTCAGCATTACATTTCTATTGGGCGGTGTGCCAGTATAAATTTGAAACTGTGCCATAGCCTGTTCAAGACTAATTAAATATCCTGGCACAAACTTTATATTGTTGGCTTTTGCCATGGAAATAAGCATTGTCTCCATGGGGGTAAGAACTACATCTATTATAGCATTTGAATTTTGAATATATTCTAGACTTAATGGACAAATATCATCTTCCGGACTCATACCTACAGAAGTTGCATTTATTACTATATCTGCTGATTCATTTTCCCTATCATCCCATTTAATGAATTGACATGGAAAAATATTATTTAACTTTTCAAAATTTAATTCAGATCTATTAGAAACATGAATATTTGTAAATCCCAATTGATTTAATGCGTATAAAATAGCTTTAGCCATGCCACCCGCACCTAGAACCAAAACTTTATTTTTGGTATTAAGTTTCAATGACTCAAGAGCAACTTTTGCACCTATAACATCTGTATTATAACCAATGAGTTGGCCACTTTCATTCAATACAGTATTTACAGCCCCAACTTTATCAGCTGTTTCATCAAGTGTATCTAAATATTTAATGACTGTTTCTTTAAATGGCATTGACACACTACAACCACGAATTCCTAATGCACGCACCCCCGCCATAGTGTCTTTTATATTATTTGTTTCAAAAGCCTTATAGATGTAGTTTATTCCTAAATCTTTATACCCCGCATTATGTACACTAGTGCCAAAATTACTTGGACGAGATGAAACTGAAATACAAAGTTTAGTATCTTTATTTATCATATTATTTATTTAACTTCTTTAAATAGTAGTTCACGGCCCAATGAGTAAAGCATTTTATCGAAGGGATAATGGTGAAGTGGAGACATGTTTAAATAAATCAATGCAACTAATATTCGCACTTTTTCAATATCATATTTATTATCGATGATAAAGTCTGTCATTATTTGTAAATAAGTATTTGTTTGCCATCTTTGAGCAAAATCTAAATAAATATTATCTTCGTCTTCATCGTAATTTAACAAATTTAATTTAATATAATCATAATTTAAAATTATCCCACCATACATTTTAGCCAAGTCATAGTACAAGTCACCGAATTCAATATTTCCTGCAAAATCATGACGCCAATCTAATAAGGTAAATTTATCAGATTCTTTATCATATAAAATATTATCAAATTGAAGGTCTCCATGTATAAAGCTTGGAATTCCATTTGATAATATATCCCATGGAACATTAGAAAGCAATTCACTTGTTGATGGAACTAGTGTGCCATTAATACACGATGCACCTTCAGTATTTGGATACTTTTTAAAATATAAAGATAATCGTTCATTAGTTTTTTCTTTATAAAACTTTAAACATGCTTCTTTCATTACATCTTTACTTACAGGATGGGGGGTCCATAAGTTTTTATTTAACCAATTCAGAAAGTTTCTAAAAATCTTCTGATTACCGACTTTATATAATGTTTCCCCTTGTTGATAAACATAAGAGTAAAATTGATCTGAATAATTTTCGATAGGTGGGAAAACCTCTGTATTTATTTTTGATTTTTTTACACGGCCAATTGTTACATTTTTATCAGCAAAAAACTTAATCACCTTGCCATTTAATATATAAAGTGATTCATTTTGCTTACTAAAATCATAATTTTCATATAAACTAACTTCTTTTTTATATTTTTCAGCATCGCCAACATCTGTCCATTCTATTGTCGTTGGAAATAGACTGGACTCTTTTATCAATGCCTTGATGCCGTTTGAAATTTGATGCTCCCCAGATACTAACTCTGTATTCTCTAAGGCTGTCCAAAAAATCATATGGTCTTTTATATAACATAAACCCACAAAGGCTTTAAAGTTTTCGCCCTCTACATAAGTCTTATCTATCAGCTCAACAGCTTCACCATTAATTATTTTAACATTGCAGTATTTAATAGATTCAGAGGCCGGAACACTTGCTACACCAATCCAATTATTGGATGTAGACCAATCTAATTCATTGGCCCAGAGTGTGTCACAAGACACAAAATAGAAAGATTTTTGCAAATATCCTTTACAACAAGATAAGGAATATCCAGGACCACAGCCAGGTTTATCGTAATTATCAATTTCAATAAATTGAAAATTCGTATTTTCATGAGCATACTCAAGGTAAAGCTTTACTTGTTCGCCAAGAAACCCAACACCAATTACGAATAATGTATCAGCCGGAAACTTATTTATAATGTGCGAAATTATAGCTTTTCCATCAATGGGATGTAAGGCCTTGTTCAATTGCATACCCAAAGAACCCATTCTTGAACCTTTACCAGCTGTAAGTATGCAAACTGTAATATTACCACTCAACTTAAATGCTCCTTTTCAATTCGTCCATCTGGTCGATTACTATCATCACTTACTCTAACAACATCATTCAAATGAGGTGTCGAAGTCTCATATAATGTAATATCAGATATTGCTTCAAGCCTATGCAGCGTAGAAGGCAATATATCCACGCTACTAATTGGTTCAATTTGGACTGTTGTAATATCATTTGAGATAACCAAATCATTTTTAACATCGGGGTTTAATTTATAATGTAACAAAGCCGTACCCTCAAAAAGTACATTTGTTTCTTGTTTAAAATTATGATATTGAAGACTAGTTTTTGTACCAGCTTTGATAAATATTTGCTTCAGCGCATAACATGGATGGTTACCATTCAACCAAAGCTCATGCCCCCAAGGTTTGATTACTTTGTAAATATCCTTATGGCGGATCACAGAAACGCCTTTAATATCTGGGTGAGAGTCAAACGTACCCGCAACAAGAAATTTCACAACACCCCCCTTAGACATGATCTTTACCGATTGACCCTCAACTTGTACTAAATCACCTTTATTTAATTCTTCATTTGATTCTGCGACTCTAACAGTTGTATGATCTTGTTTATCAAATAAAAACACCGTAAATGAATTAAGTCTATCAAAAAGCACTTCTTCATTTTCTACAGTCTCATAAATAAAATACTCATAGGGACCTAAACCTAATATTTCCTTACCCGCATTACCTAATTGAAACTGTTTAACTTTATTACCGCCATAGTTTTCGATATTCATTTTTTATTTCCTCAGTTAAAATAACACATATTAATAAAAAATTATGGGTGCTTATTTTTTACAATAAATTAAATTCTAAATGATTTGAATTCTGGATGAAATTCAAAAAAATTATCATAAAAGCTTTTAACATATTGCTGCATCGACCAACGACTATTGAACCCATATTTATTTCGTAACCACATTCGCCCTTCATCCAAATAAAGGGTTAAGTTTTTTTCATAGCCTTCAGTCTTAATTAAATCAGCTTTATTTAGCAAATGAGATTCATTTTCATTTGCCCATACTTCTGATGTAATTGCTGCTGCCCAATCATTCGCGTAAGCTTTCGCAATAAGTTCTGACTCTGTGCCATAACCTCGAAAATTCGTGCCATCAAAAACAAAATGTATATGATCTGGTTGATCTGTATTCATAATAGATTCAATAAATTCACGCTTTAGCAAATATGCATTATTATGTATAAACCAAAAATATTTCGTTTTTTGATTTTTAAGCAATAAACGCTCGCCCCACCTTTCAGAACATGGAGATAGGATCCCAACTCTAGGATGTTGATCTAAAATTGACATTAATGGCTCTATGGTTGGTCTTGCTAAAAATTCAGTATCATTAGTTAATAAAAAAAAAGCATCATAATTCTTGAATTTATCTTCTTCCCAAAGCTTGCTCAATCCATAATTCATGCCACGCGAATAACGTAAACCATGCTCTTTTGCTTCTGGCCAATCTGCATGCCATGTAACATGCTCTGATAATCTTTCAATGTCCGAACCTGCTTCAACTACATAAATATCTGAAAGGTCTGCGTCATACAACATTAAATGGTCATACAATTTGTCTGTTACTTTTGGTAAATTACGGTTAAGAATAATGGTTGCTATGCGCTTCATTTCGACCTCACTAAACGAAAATTTCGAAGATAACGTAGGATACTTTGCTTAACATGCTTTTTTAAATATAGATTAAGATTGATGTTTTTAATTGACAATGCTTTGTGGGCTTCCTCTTTAAGGTCAATACATTCTTGTTTAGAAAATACATAATGACCAGCAATTATTGAACGATCTCTATCAGTAGCAAGAGTATCTTTTATCATCCATTTTTCCCATTTATGGGAATCATATGCTAATTTTAAAAAACGATCGGCAAGCTTTGTTAATCCATTTTCTTCTAAAACAGAAATTAGTGCACGAGTTTCCGTAACACCAAATTCAGGTGCAACATTAGCCGCGTGTATTCCTAATCGTGGATGCCATTGTAATGCTTCATCAGATAAATAATCGGTATTATGTTCCTTCATTAAAATTCCGTATCGATTGCATATTTCTATCATTTTAGGTAATTGAATTTCAGCTGGCAATTCATCAGCGACACGCACCGGTGTATCAAATGACCCTACATTTCTAGTTTCCATTACTCTGGTTCCACATTGAATCACAACAAATGTAGGTTGTGGAATATGATTTTTTTTACAAAACTTCTGCACAGCGTTAAGTGTATAATCTAATTCTTCTTGAGTATTAGTACTTCCGCTTTGTTCTTCAGTTCCAATTTCAAAAATAACTTCTTTCCCCAACTTTTGAGCCTGACTCCAACAGAATTCATACAAATCAAAAACTCGATCTAAAATCTCATCAACATCTGGCGTACCATGAATATCAACGCTAGGGTCAATGTGTAATACTTGAAATCCAGCTTCAAGATCGGCACTGTATGAAGCTTTTGCAGATTCCATTGCACGTCGTAAGCTAAATTTAGCTTCTATTTCTTTTATATTTTGCCATGGCCCACCATGATCACGAGCCAACAATACTTTGCCTTTTTTATCTGAATCAATCACATAATTAGCAAAATCAGCTGTTGTCCAATTGTTAACATATCCTCCTCCAAATTCTTCTGAATCAATTTGGCGACGACTTGCAATTAACAACATTGGCACCTCGTGTTCATTTGCTAATTCAATTGCAGCATCAACACAATTCAGACTCATCGGACCAACACCCAATAATGTGCATCGCCTCTTACGAAGAAAATTATCTAATCTTTGATGAATCATACAGCCCATTCTCCAGAAAGTTTGTCTTTTGAATTAGGTAATTTATTTTGATCAAACGGTGTGAAAAATTTGTCTAAAATATGCAAACATGCTTCTGCTACGGCCCGGTCACCTCCAGATCGATCTGTTATAAATTGGGCATGTTCTTTTGCAAACTTATCTGCATTAGCAGGTGCAATTGCATAACCAACTTCGCGCATTACATAGTGATCAAATATACCATCGCCCATATAAATCACATTCTCCAACACATACCTCTCTTTTATCCAATCAATCCTTCGTACTGTACTCACCAAATCAAGTTCATACTTCATGTCATCTACTATTCTTTTTTTAGAAATGGGGAAACCCTTCTTGTCACCAGTAACAAATCGAATTTCAATGAATCCTTTTAATAAAGATAGCCCATCATTATCATCTGGTCCAAATATTTTCATTTTTTTACCTTCTTCAGTATAAAAAAATTGGCCTGTAGTCATAACACCATCGACATCTAATATTAAGCATGTTGGAGTATTTTTATTTTCTTTATTCATTTTTTAAACCCAATTTAAATTAAATTTTAATCTCACTCATGGAAATATTTTAATTAATTATTACTAATAAAATCTTTTAAAGATTCTTTTTGAATTTCATCATATTCTCTAACATCTAGTATAGTACCATTATTTATATCTACGATTTTTGTACAATTTTTAAGTGTTGTAATTCTATGTGCTATAATTAATATTGTAATGTTGGGACTTAAACTTTCGATTGCTCTCATTACAATTTCCTCAGTATCATTATCCAATGCACTCGTTGCTTCATCAAAAATAATCACATCTGCTTTTTTATATAATGCACGTGCAATTCCAATTCTTTGACGCTGTCCACCAGAAAGCCTAACACCTCTCTCACCTACTAATGTTTGGTATTTCAAAGGCCAGGTATCAATAGTTTCATTTATTTGGGCTTGCATTGCGGCTTCTTCAACCTTTTCAATATTAATATCTTCTTTTGGAACACCAAATGCAATATTTTCTGCAATAGAGGAATCAGATAAAAATATAGCCTGGGGAACATGTGCAATGTGCACTTGCCAATCACGATGATTTTCAGTAGTAATTACTTGATCATCAATTATCAAATCACCTTTAGTCGGAACTAACAGCCCCATAACAATATCAAGCAAAGTACTTTTGCCACTACCTGTTGTTCCAATAAAGCCAATTCGATCTCCTTTTGAGATTATTAAATTGATATTTTTTAGTACATCAGGTGATTCTGAATTATATCTAAAATCAAGATTTTTCAGGCAAATAGACTTTTCAAACTTAATTGATCCTGTATTTGGATTATTTAGATAATTTGGCATGGGTTGCTCAAGAAGATTTATGATATCTAACAATGCCGATTGGTATCCTACAATGCCTGACCATCCGGCATATGCTTGCTGCAGAACGGGCAGCATACGTTGAGCTCCAATCGCCAATGCTCCAAGAATTGGAATTGCAGTTACAATTCCTCCTGGTTGTAAAATTAATACATAAGCTAAACCAGCTATTAGCAACATCCCAATTGCTTCCATTATTTGACGTGGACAAATGCCTACAAAAGTAATACTTGCTTGAGCTCTTCTGTAAGCCTGATCAGATTTGACAAAAATCTGACTATAGACCTTCTGGCTCCCATCAATTAAAACATCACGTATACCACCTAAACCTTCCTGTAATATTTTAATTATTTGGGATGACTCGCGTGCATGGACAATACTAGCTAATGCTAACTTTTTTCGAGTAAATACAATTACTAGTCCGTACATTAGACCAAAAACCCCAAATGTAAAAAATGCAACATAGGGCGCAATTAGGAAAAGAGTCAAGAGTATCGCAACTAACATGACAACAGAACTAATAATATTTATCACGTTACTTATTATCCCGATAGCAGAATTTGTCTTCATAGTAATACCATTAATGACTTCACTACTATTTTGAGAACAATGTACTGAATAAGGTTGGTATAAGGTTCTATTATAAATATTAAAACTAAGATCTGCACCTGATGCAAATGATAATCTTATACTTGCCCAAACAAGCAATAAACGCATACCAGCTGTAACTATAATAGCACCACAAAATCCTAGCGTAAGTGGTAACAAAAGTTGATCAGGTTTTGTAATCCCAACTGACTTAATTATAGGTTGTATGTACTCATGTTTAAAAACCATTTCGGGTGATGTCAGCACAGCAAGGAAAGGGATAACTGATCCTATACTTAAGATTTCCGAAAATGATGCAAAAAGCATTAAAATTAAAAGCTGGAAAAATTGTTTTTTTCGGCGTGAACTTATCTGTAACCAAAGTCTTATTAATAAGTTTTTTATAGAATGATCTGGTACTAAATATTCATTTGCCATATATTTTTTGAATACCACCTATTATATTTTCCAACGAAGTATATTTTGGCTCATAACCGAGCTCTTTAGCTTTTTTATTAATCGAATAATAATTAGGTTTTTTTCCTGTAGCATTAAGAGTACGTGATTGAATCGTTTTATATTGTAATTCAAATCGCTCCTCCATTACCTCCAGAAGAGACTTTTTGTCAATGGGCTCCTTACTATAACAGTCAAGGGCTGTATTTATTTTAGGTGCATTAAATATACACTGTATGATTTGAAAAAAATCTTCTGCACCAATATAGTCCCTCACCATTTCATCATCTGCTGTTTCTAACATTTTATTGTCTTTAATCGCACACATAAGATCTGTAATTAAAGAACCTGCTTTCAGATCTAGAGAATGACTGAAGTAATTAAATATTCTCAAATCTACGATTCCTAAATGGCCTAATGATCTATGCCGACATTCAGCATTAAACTTAGAAATGCCATACCAATCTTGTGCTTCAAGGTTATTAATCGAGAACCTAGCTTTGGAATTTTGATCTACAGGATTATCAAAATTTGAACCGTAAGCTGCACCACTACTTAAAAAAATATATTTACAATCCTTATTTTCTTTTACATAATTTATTGCCATTTCATCATATTTGTATGTAGTATCCAAAATTGACTCAGCCATATTAATAATTTTTATGGGACTACCCACTCCAACAAAATTCAGGATTACATCAAACTTTAAATCCTTTGTAAATTTAGAAAAATCATCAATGAAACAATTCTTTATTTCACAAAGCCCCTTCACCCACTTTTTAACATCATCAGGTCTACGGGCGAACAAGTGCAGCAATTGGTAGTCAAAAGATAACTGTAGCTTTATATAATCTTTAGCAATTTGACTGGTTGCACCTAGTATAGCAATACGCAAAGTTCAGATGCTTTCAATAAATTGCTTAATTTTTTTTATCAATGATAATTCGTCCAAACCATGCTCTTCCAGTAAATAATCGTAAGTACCACAATATTGAGAAAACCGATCCTGCACACCGATGCGCAATAATCGAATCGGAGAAAACTCACTAATAATTTCAGAGACTACTGAACCCAATCCCCCATAAATGGAATGCTCTTCAATTACAATAAGCACTTGGCTTCTTTTACAAATATCAACAATTTGTTTATTCTCAAAAGGTTTTATAAATGGTGAACTCCATACGGATGAATTTGGGAAATTCTCTAGTGCGATATTCATAACGGATTTAACTAAAGAGCCTGTTGTGATAAAAGAAATATCATTTGATTTATTAGTTTTGATTGGAACAAGATTTCCAATTTTTAATTCCAAATTTTTGGAATGCACATCTCCTCGATCTGCTTTACCAAGTCGTAAATAAACAGGGCCTTTTGACTCATAGGACATAATCATGCATGATTCTAGTTCAAAACGATCAGCTGGTGAAAATATTGATAAGTTTGGAATCGCACGACAACAAGCAATGTCTTCAGTAGCTTGATGACTAGCTCCTAGATGACTATAAACAAAGCCAGCACCATCACCAATCAATACCACTGGTAGTTTATCATGAGCTATATCAATTTTTATTTGTTCAATTACACGAAGTGGAATAAACGCACTTAAACCATAGACAAAGGGTCTATATCCAACCCTTGCCAGACCAGCTGCCATTCCAACCATATTTTGCTCGGCAATCCCAGCATTAATATACTGCTCTGGACACTCTTTTCTAAACTCATCAAATAGAGAATAGCCATGATCACCTGTTAATAATAAAACCTTTGCATCAGATTTTGCCAAAGAAACTAAACATTTTGAAAAGGCATCTCTCATTGTTCACCTTTTTCAATCTCTGCTAATGCAGAATTATAGGTGTGTTCATTTAGCCTGGTATAGTGCCATTCATTATTATTTTCCATAAAAGACACGCCTTTGCCTTTTATTGTTTTGGCAACTACAGCTTTAGGCATATTCGAGGAACTCGACCATAATTTATTAATCGCTTGGTCAATGCACTCTTCATCATGACCATCAATCGTTATTGTTTCAAATCCAAAACTTTCAAATTTATTCTTAATAGAATTTAAATTGAGAACTTCTTTAGTGGTACCCATAGCCTGAAAACCATTTTCATCAATTATCACCATAAAGTTTTTAAGCTCATGATGTGAAGCAAATAATGCTCCTTCCCATATTGCACCCTCATTAATTTCACCATCACCAACAAGTGCATATGTTTTTTGATTTGTACCAGCTAATTTAGCACCTAAACTCATCCCTACTCCTACAGAAAAGCCATGCCCTAAAGTACCCGAAGTAACTTCAAGTCCTGAAATTAGAGAATCTGATAACCCTTTTAATTCGCTTCCATTCGAAAAGTACTCCGTAAAGCTATTGTCCTTAAGCCATCCTAACTCTCTCATACAAGCATACTGAGCCATCACGCCATGACCTTTACTTAAAACTAAATAATCCCTCATCTTCGATTCAGGGTCATTATTAGGATAATTCAGATGATTGCGGTATAAAACAGCCAAAAGCTCAATTATTGAAAAAGCACAACCAATATGAACCGTTGACCCAGCATAGGCCATTTCTAATACTGTTTTCCGAAGTTTATTAACATTAAATGTTGGTTTGTGTAGATTCATTTTAAAATTTACATTACCTTTTTAAATCAAGACTGTGTCTGATGGTTTGAGCGGAGAACTCAAGCATTTCAAATGTCAACGCTGGTTGGATCCCTATCCAAAAAGTATTATTCATAACAAAATCAGTATTATTTAATTCTCCACTAATTCGAAATTCTCTATTTTTCATATAAGGTTGTTTCGTTAGATTACCTGCAAAAAGTAATCGACTTCCAATTTTATTTTTATTTAAAGATGCAATTAAATCTAATCTTGTAACGGGGCATTCTTGTTTTAAGGTAATTGGAAAGCCAAACCATGATGGATCTGAATTTTCAGTAGCTACTGGAAGCTCAAGATATTTTTCACATTCCAGTAAACGGTCTTTCAAATAGATAAAATTCTCTTTTCGTGCTATCATAAAACTTGATGCTCGCTCTAATTGTGCTAAACCACAAGCAGCTTGCATATCAGAAATTTTTAAATTATAACCAAGATGACTGTAAGTATATTTATGGTCATAACCAAATGGTAATTCGCCCAGTTTTTGACCATATCTTTTACCACAAGTATCATCCTTACCAGGAGCACAATAACAATCACGTCCCCAATCCCGAAAACTTTCAGCTATTTTTTTTAGTTTTCCGTTATTTGTAAAGACTGCTCCACCTTCACCCATTGTAATATGATGTGCTGGATAAAAACTAAGCGTACTGATATCCCCAAAAGTTCCTACCATCTGTCCTTTATAAGTTGTACCAAGAGCATCACAACAGTCTTCAATTAACCATAGATTATATTTTTTACAAATTTCCTTAATAACATCTAAATTAAAAGTATTCCCTAAACTATGTGCAAGCATAATAGCCTTAGTTTTGGAGCTTATAGCTGCTTCAACTTTTGTCACATCTACATTAAGAGTCTTAATTTCAATATCCACAAAAACTGGTACTGCTCCAAATTGCAAAATAGGATTTACTGTAGTGGGGAAACCTGCAGCTACACTAATGACTTCATCCCCAGGTCTTATTGCACGGTCATCTAACAATGGAGATGTCAACGTATTAAAAGCAACTAAATTGGCTGATGAACCTGAATTAACAGTGATTACATGTCGAATTCCAATAAACTCAGCTAATTTTTTTTCAAACTCTTTATTAAATCTACCTGTCGTTAACCAACCATCTAAACTAGCATCAACCATATTACCTAGTTCTTTTGCTCCTAAAATTTTTCCCGATGGTGGGATAACGGTCTTACCTGGTATAAAAGTCTTAGGTCTATAAACAACAGCAGAATATTCTTCAACTAGTGTTGCAATATCTTTTCGAATTTGATCAGCAGTTCTATCTAACATTTAATTACTAGGATTTTTCATTTCGTTTTTGAATTAATTAATTTGGTATATTCAATAATTTGAGAATTACATAATTCATTTATGTTTTCTTTTGCAATCCAGGATTTATGCCACTCAACTATTTTTTGTAGCGCATGATCCAATGACCAAAGTGGTTGCCACTCTAATAAATTTTTAGCTTTTGAAATATCTAATTTTAAATAATTAGCTTCATGCACATGTTCATGGGAATCTAATTTCCAACTAGCTCCCTTACCCCAAGCATTTACAAGATGCTCAACTATCCATTTAACTGATTTTGCATCGTCACCTTTTGGGCCAAAATTCCAAGCTTCTGCATATTTATGCCCGTTATTAAAGAGTTTTTCAGCTAATGTTAAATAACCATATAATGGTTCTAACACATGTTGCCATGGTCGAACAGAATCTGGATTTCGAATCTTTACTGTTTTAGTTTGTTCAAATGCATGTAGAATATCTGGAATCAATCGATCTGAAGCCCAATCACCTCCACCTATAACATTTCCAGCTCTAACTGTAGCAATTGCAGGTAATTGTTTATCATCCTTTTGTAAATTAAAAAATGAACTTCTAAATGCTGCTGTAACTAATTCGGCACAACCCTTACTGCTACTATAAGGATCGTGCCCTCCCATTGGCTCGTTTTCTCTATAACCCCAAGACCACTCTTTATTTTCATAGCATTTATCTGTAGTTACAATTAATACCGATTTAACACTCGGTGTATGCCGAACAGATTCAAGCAGATTTACTGTACCCATTACATTCGTTTCAAAAGTTTGAACGGGTTCATCATAAGATAATCGAACTAAAGGTTGAGCAGCCATGTGTATAACAATTTCTGGCTTTACTGAAGAAATTGCTTTTTTCAAAGAAGTCAAATCTCTAATATCAGCAATTATTGATTCCATCTTATTTGAAACATTTGCGGCCTCAAATAAATTTGGTGATGTGGGTGGTTGAAGAGAATATCCAATAACTTCGGCACCTAACTGTTGCAACCAAAGAGATAGCCAACTGCCTTTAAAACCGGTATGACCAGTCAGAAATATCTTTTTACCTTTCCAAAAATCAAACGTCATCGCCATGTTTTCCAAGGTGCATGACCATTTATCCAAAGCTCTTCGAGATAATTTTTATCACGTAATGTATCCATCGGATGCCAAAAACCGCGATGAGTGTAAGCTGCGAGATTATTTTCATCTGCAAGAGCTTCTAAGGGTTCCTTTTCCCAAATTGTATTATCACCAGTAATATAGTTCAGTACCGAAGGACAAAGCACAAAAAAACCACCATTTATTTTTGACCCTTCACCTTGAGGTTTTTCTCTAAAGTTTTTTACTAAATCTTTTTCTAAATTTAAAACTCCAAACCTACCAGGTGGCAACACTGCTGTTAAAGTCGCTTTAACTTTTTTTGCTTTATGAAATGAGATTAATTTTGTTATATCTACATCACTTACTCCATCCCCATAGGTTAAACAAAAACTCTCTTCATTTTTCACATATTCGGATATCCTTTTAATTCTTCCACCTGTCATGGTTTGTTCACCGGTATCAATTAATGTAATCTTCCAAGGTTCTGTATTTTGGTGATGAACCTCCATTTTATTAGATACGATATCGAAGGTTACATCTGAAGTGTGCAAAAAATAATTTGCAAAATATTCTTTAATAATATATCCTTTGTATCCACAACAAATAACAAAATCATTTATGTTATGCGCAGAATACATTTTCATTATGTGCCATAAAATTGGTTTACCTCCAATTTCTATCATGGGCTTAGGTCTTAATTGAGTTTCTTCCGAAAATCGAGTGCCAAGACCTCCTGCAAGTATCACTGCTTTCATTGATTACTTTCTTTTATTTAGATAAAAATAATTAAAAAACACAAGTGCAAAGCTTAACATTACACCCATTAAAACACCCGCAAAAACGATATTCGATCTATTTGGTTTACTTCTGAGTTCAGGCGCAACAGCTGAATCTATTGTTTTAAATATATATTCTCTACGAATTTTTACCAGCATCATCATTTTTATTTGCTCTTCAATTAATTTGTTAAGTGAATATCGAATATCAAGTAACTCTGTTTTTTTTAACTGATCGTCTAAGTATGAAATACTATCTTGAGCTTCTTTCATATCCCTATTTTTCATCATTAGATTAATATCTTCAATTAACCAAGTTACCCATTGTCTAGCAATTTCAGGTGATTTATGTTCAATTGAAACTTTTATCATTCTAGTTTTATTGTTAATTTGTACTGATAAAACTGATTGAATCCTTCCACATGCACTTAGAATAGAAGGTAAATTTGTATTTTTAACCCAACTATTATTTTTAATATCAAAAATATTTTTATCATATATGGGCTCATTTAAATGCCATGATTTTACAGCAAATAAAACTGGCAATAAATTATGATCCTCTATAAACTTAGAAATAAACTCTCTCGATTTTAAAATTTCTATTGCTAAAGATGTCTTACTAACATTACTACCTCCTCCACCAACATTAATTCCTGCCAACGATGCTAAGCCACCAAGTTGAGAAAGACCACCCATACTATTATTATCTTCGGCAACAGGTGCTAGCAATACTTCTGATTTATAAATATTAGGTAATGATTTTGCATAGATAATAGAGCAAATACCGAAAATAATTGTAATAATTAGGATATAATACTTTCCAGTCCATAAAATTTTAAAAATTTCTACAATATCTATATCGTCACTTATATTTTCTTGGGTAGTCATTGAATTATTTTCCATAATTTATTTTAATCTTCATAGATTTACAGGCTTTGAAATTTTCGAATTTGTAATTTACACTTTTCGATGATAAGAATACCAAGATGAAAGATTTCAACATTTATTTCGATGATTAAAATTTAGAATTTAAAAAGTAATCAATAGAAATTTTCAGTCCTTTTTCTAATGAAATATCTGGGTACCAATTTAATTGTTTATTTGCCTTAGTTATATCTGGTTTACGTTGCGCTGGATCATCAGAGGGTAAAGATTTATACACAATTTTATTTTTAGACTTTGACAGTCGAAGTATCTTTTCAGCTAATTCTTTAATTGTGATTTCTTCTGGATTTCCAAGATTGATTGGCCCTATGACATTTTTATTTGTTTCCATCATCCTAATGATTCCATCAATCATATTATCAATATAACAAAAGCTTCTAGTTTGACTTCCATCCCCATATACTGTAATATCTTCATTTTTAATTGTTTGATAAATAAAGTTACTGACCACCCTACCATCATTTGGATGCATTTTTGGACCATATGTATTAAAGATACGAATGACTTTTATTTCTACGCTATGTTGCCGATAATAGTCAAAAAATAACGTTTCGGCACATCGTTTTCCTTCATCATAACAAGCTCTTGGACCTGTCACATCAACCGCTCCCAAATACTCTTCTGTTTGGGGGTGAACCTCCGGGTTACCATATACTTCTGATGTAGAAGCTTGCAAAATTTTTGCTTTTGTTTTTTTTGCCAAACCAAGCATGTTTATTGCACCTAATACTGAGGTTTTCGTCGTTTGTATAGGGTCTTCCTGATATGAAACAGGAGAAGCAGGACAAGCAAAATTATAGATCTCATCAACTTCTATATATAGAGGAATATTAATATCATGAGTTATTAACTCAAAATATGGATTCCCTATTAAATGGGCAATATTTTCTTTACGACCAGTTAGGAAATTATCGACACAAACAATATCATTTCCTTGATTCAATAATGATTCACATAGATGACTACCAATAAAACCAGCGCCACCTGTTATTAAAATTCGTTTTTTCATAATTTAAGTTATTCGGTTATTCTAAGATATGATTTAATATCTTTTCCGATGCAAAGCCATCACCATATGGATTATGAGCCTTTGACATATTAGCATAATATTGCTTGTCTTCTAAAAGGAGAAGACACTCACTAATAATATTATCTTTATTTGTACCAACAAGTTTCACTGTTCCAGATTCTACAGCTTCTGGGCGTTCCGTGACTTCTCGCATAACAAGTACAGGCTTACCAAGACTGGGAGCTTCTTCTTGAATACCACCCGAGTCAGTTAAAATGATAAAAGAATGATTCATTAAATAGATAAACTCTTCATAATCTAAGGGATCAATTAAATGTATCCTATCATTTTTTGAAAGTAATTTATAAACTGGTTCTTGCACATTAGGATTCAAATGAACTGGATAAATGATTTCAACATTTTCACACTTTTTTGTTATTTCGATCAACGCATCACATATATTTAAAAATCCCTGACCAAAATTTTCACGTCGGTGTCCAGTTACAAGAATAATTTTATGATCATTAATTTTATTAAGCAAATTATCGATTGAAAAACTTTTATTTGAAGTTTTTATTATTTCTAACCCATCTTTCAATGCATCAATAACCGTATTACCTGTAACAACTATTTTGGTTTCAGGAACACCTTCATTAATTAAATTATCTTTAGCCTTCTCCGTCGGCGCAAAATGAATTGATGCAATTGTTCCAGTTATTTTACGATTCATTTCCTCTGGAAAAGGAGAGTATATATTTCCCGTTCTTAAGCCAGCTTCCACGTGACCAACAGGAATTTTCTGATAATAAGATGCTAAACTTGCTGCCATAGAAGTTGTTGTATCTCCGTGTACAAGCACCAAATCTGGTTGCTCATTTTTGAGTATTATTTCCACCCCATTCAATACCTTGGAAGTAATATCTGATAGTGTTTGTCCTTTTTTCATTAAGTCTAAATCATAATTGGTATCAATGTCAAAAAAGTTTAAGACCTGATCTAACATTTCTCGATGTTGAGCTGTAACTAAGACTTTAACATCAATTTTAGATGAACCCTTTAGAGCTTTTACAACCGGGGCCATTTTTATAGCTTCTGGCCGTGTTCCAAAAATGATAATTACTTTTTTCATTTGTATGCTCGTAACGTATTATGGTTTAACATTTCTACTTAATGAATCTGCAATAAACTATAAATTTTTAGGGACTCCGTCCGTGTGGGCGTTGTCAAATTAAGAGGGATTTACTGTTTAAAAATGGAGAGTATTATTGAAAAAAGACTAAAAATACAATTAACATACATCTTATTTAATAAATAATATGGTAATTGCTTTAACTTTGCCAGATTAATTGATTTCTATATATAAGTCACTACAGAACAATAACTTACAAATTAATTAGCAGTAAAATAGAGTACACTAAAATCCACTTTTTGTTTCTTTTATTAAGTCAATTTCTAATTTTTATAATCAATTAAATATCGAGATCATAATTTTTGAGTACACCGTATTTTTCATACTTAATAGGAGTATTGATAATGTTATTCAGGCAATGAATTCAGATATGTCTAAGTGACGATATGAATAGTAGTTAATTTGTTATTATCAACCATATGGACTAAAATCCATACGATTTTAGGAATATCGCCACAAGATAATTATATTTATTTGGGCATTTCATTTTGATCACATCATGAAGTTTAATCAAAATCTAAAAGTTGATTCTAATTTACTATCGCCTACTCTATTGAATTAAAATTTGTATAATTTCAAAACACAAAATAAACAATGGAACTGTTATAACTTAATCGGGAATATTTATGTCACTGCAAGTTACAATCATCGCGACAACAAATGGAAATAATTTAAAATTAGCAGAATTGATAAAAAGCGTCTGTGAGGAATTACAATATGAGATTGATTTTATTAATTTAGAAGATCAAGACCTACCTCTTTATACCCCGACTCAAGAAAAAGGTGGAATACCAGAAAAAGCAATTCAAATTACAGAAACCTTAATTAAAAATGACCTGATGATTTTTGTTGCTCCGGAATATAATGGATCAATCCCACCGGTCCTAAATAATATGGTCGCTTGGGTTTCTAGAGCTGGTGAAGACTGGAGACAGGCATTTAATAATAAAATGGCTGTTGTCGCAACCCATAGTGGTGGTGGTGGATTAAAAGTTTGTCGTCACATGCGTGAACAACTTGAACACCTTGGTACTTTTGTTCACCCCAGACCAATTCTTACAAATTTTGGAAAAGAATTTAATCTAGATTCAGCTAAAGAAACATTGAGTTCATTTAAAAAATTAATCGGATAAAATACTATAATTATCTATGCTTGATAAAAAGTAAATATTCATAATAAGAAAAAGAAGGCTTCATTTATTCTTTATCAACAATACACATAAAAATAATACCTATCGCACTAGTCAAATTATAAATCGCATCAACTTCATCAATAAGTATTTTTACAGAATGGCCTGCAGGGATGTTTTGGGATAATTTAAGCTGCAATTCATTGAATTCACTATTCTTCAAATGAGATAAAATTTCACCTTTTTTAAGTGAAAATAGTAAGTCCGATTCAATTTCATCACATATATAATTAATGCCTTCTCCATATTTTTTTCGCTCTTCATCATAGATTTCTTCAATTGTTTCTCGCTTATCAAAGATGGCAAAATAATATTGAAAGACAAGAATCAACCATGAATCATCGGATCTGTTTTTCAGTTCAAATTTTAAAATATTGAAAATATCTAATGACATTTTTGCTGAATACAACCCCACTAATATATGTAACTTTGCCATTCTATTTTCAATTTTAATATAATTCTCAATCACTTCGCCCGAATTAAATATTACTCCCAACCTTAATAAAGATTTTATGGATGCACTTATCATCATCTCATCTGATTCTTTTGATATTTTCTTCAAGATAGGTATCGCATCTTTATTATTCAAAAAGCCTAAACTTGTAATTGCTTCAGATCGCAACGGTGAATATATATTTTGCACTTCCTCAATGACATATGAATACGCTTCCATTTTTGGGTTTGCATTCAACGATCTATAAGCAGAATATTTCATTGTAATATTAGATGACTTCAAGGTATTGATAACAAGATCTAAACTAACAGGAGTCTCTTTTAACATGACACCTTCAATGACCCAACGATTGTTTGCTAAATCTTTTGTACTATAAGCTTTGTTCATCCTGATCATATCAATAATATTACTTGGTAATATTAAAGAGAATTCTTTTTTCAACCCTCGGTTTTTTAATTTAGGCATCATCCACATTACAATTGTTATTAAGACTCCCGCAATCGCACTTGCAAAACCTAAAACAGAATATTCATGCAGTTGACTAAACACTTCCGATTTAGCTATGGGCTCTAAAAAATTAATTAAACCAGTACCAAATATGGCGCCAAACAGACCAAAAATCATGTATATCATATTGACTTGGACTGCATTCTCATCAGGCAATGATCGAGCAATAATTTGACCTAAAACAGTATTAGACATTCCAGCAAAAACAAAAATACCTGTATTTAAAAGTAAACAATACAAGAAAGTAGGTTGCTCACCTAGTAAAGGGAAAAGTGACCATAACAATAAAAATAAAATTAATGCCCCAGAAGAAAAAGTCATCAGGACTCTAGAAGGAATTTGGTTACTGATGATTGATAATAATTTTGAAACTGCAGTGGCAAATAATAATCCAACGAGCATTATTAAAAATAACTCACGGTTTTCTAATCCAACAACTAATTTAAAATAACTCAACAGATAAGCTATAAAAATTACCTGAATCACCAAAAACATATAAATCAAACCAACCTTCGACCTAAGCGGATCTTTGATAACATTAAAAAATGTTTCCTTTAAACCAAGGCTGTCTTTTTGAACAACTGTACCTACTTTAGGCAATTTTAAAATTATTTTTCCAGCATACGCATTTGCAACTGATCCAATAAAAATTAGAAATATTAACAAGAACTCTTGTAAATCTTCCCCAAAAAATGCAATGCTTAATAAAACAAAAGCAATGATTCTTCCCACAATTTGCCCTATATAAGTACTTTGCATTATACTTGCCAGATTGCCCGTAAGCTCAGATTTTACACACCAAACTTTTAAGCTAGGTACATATAATCTAGCACCAAAGGATCTAAAACAGCAAATGTGAAAGTGGATTACAATTACTAAAAATATTTTTACTTCAACATGAGCATTTCCGATAAATAATAAAGTAATATAAAATAGTGCTGTAAATGATCGTGCCAGCCATGCCCAACCATAAATATTTTTCATGTCGATATTTTTAAAAACATAAGGAAGCAAAAGACTTGCAATACTAGAGACATGCACTGCTGAATATAAAAAACTCATTTGTAAGTCAGAAGCGCCATAATCTAAAGCTAACATCATGACAACTTGATCTAGAATAAGTACGTAGCCAATAGCGGTAAAAAATATTTGCGTTCTTATTGCCGGCTGAATAGAACGTTGAACTTTTCTAGATAAATGTACGGACACCAGATCTTCTCTTTGACGATAAATAAAAGAACATACCATTTTGGCTTTGTATTAATACATGATATTTCAGCGAACTAAAATTCCTACTATTGCGACGTACGAATTTCTAAGAAGAATAATATTCCATCTGAAAGTGTTTTGTTTTCATTTACTAAATAATAAATTTTTTAAAAATTCCGAATCCGAGGGAACGCATTACGTTTTTGTAAAGGTAGTATGTAATATCAAGACTAAATTACACTTTTGTAATATAATTTTAGCTACGCATATGCTTGAATAATGACATATCTCATTAAAAAATAGAGCTTTAAATTAATTAATTTTGTATGGCATTCACATTGCTTTCTCATTATAGTAACCTAATTTTTTTTATTAACATATAGCTATTTAAGCAAAGGAAAAGCAAATGTCATCAGAACCATCTGTTTTAGAATTATTCGGATCAAACGTTTTCAATGATACTGTAATGAAGGAAAGACTTCCAAAAGGAGTTTATAAATCATTAAAAAAAACAATCGATCAAGGACATAAAATAGACCCAAACATTGCAGATGTAGTTGCAAATGCTATGAAAGATTGGGCTGTATTTAAAGGCGCAACACACTTTACACATATTTTTCAACCATTAACAGGGAAAACAGCTGAAAAACATGATGCCTTTTTGTCACAAGCAAGAGATGGAAGCATGATGTTGGAGCTTACTGGTGCACAGTTAATTCAAGGTGAACCTGATGCTTCTTCTTTTCCAAGTGGTGGCCTTAGAGCTACATTTGAAGCAAGAGGTTACACGGCATGGGATTGTACATCACCTGCATTTATTAAAGATGATGGAAATAATAATAAAACATTATGCATACCGACAGCCTTCTGTTCTTACACTGGTGAAGCACTTGATAAAAAGACGCCACTTCTACGTTCAATGGAAGCTGTTTCTAAACAAGCTCTTAGGCTAGTTGCTGTCTTTGGTGACACAAAAAGTAATAGAGTAATTTCAACTGTTGGTCCTGAACAAGAATATTTTTTGATTGACAGAAAAGACTATGATAATCGATTAGACTTACGCACTTCAGGTAGAACATTATTTGGTGCTCCTTCACCAAAAGGTCAAGAACTAGATGACCAGTATTTTGGATCAATTAAAGATAAAGTATTAGCATTCATGGCTAATTTTGATGAAGAACTTTGGAAATTAGGAATCACCTCGAAAACAAGACATAATGAGGTAGCACCTTCCCAATTTGAAATGGCTCCTATTTTTACAACTACAAATATGGCTGTTGATCAAAATCAATTAGTCATGGAAATGCTACAAAAAGTTGCTTTAAGACATGGCTTAGTTTGTTTACTTCACGAGAAACCTTTCGCAGGATTAAATGGATCAGGTAAACATAATAACTGGTCTCTATCTACAAATGAAGGTATTAATTTAGTTGAACCTGGTGAGACTCCTCATGATAATGAGCAGTTTTTAATGGTATTATCAGCATTAATTAAATCAGTAGATGTTCATGCCGATCTTTTGAGAGCTTCTGCTGCCAATTCTGGAAATGACCATCGATTAGGAGCTAACGAAGCACCTCCTGCAATTATCTCAATATTTATGGGTACCGAATTGACCAGAATATTGGAATCCATCGCTAAAAGTGGTAAATCAACTACTTCAGATCCAGACTTTGTAAGATTAGGCGTTGATTCATTACCTCCTCTTCCTAAAGACAATACTGATAGGAATAGAACATCACCATTTGCTTTTACAGGTAACAAATTTGAATTTAGAATGGCTCCATCTAGTGCCTCTATAGCAAGATGTAATACTGTCCTGAATACAATTGTTGCTGAAGCACTTGATGAAATTGCAACAAGATTAGAAAATGCTTCGGATGTCTCAGCTGAATCAACTCAAATTGTTCAAGATGCGATGAACAATCACGGAAGAATCATATTCAACGGTGATGGCTATTCTGAAGAATGGGTCGAAGAAGCTGCCAAAAGAGGTTTACCTAACATAGGTAATACTGTTGATGCTGTTAAATCTTTCACTACAGAAAAATCAATTGCCCTTTTTGAAAAATATGAAGTATTATCAAAAAGTGAAAATGAATCCAGAGTTGAAGTTCTTTTAGAACAATACGCAATGGAAATTAATATTGAAGCGCAAACTTCAATTAACATGGTTAATACACAATATATACCTGCTGTAATAACATTCACTAAAGAGTTAGCCGATACAGTTAATTCTTTAAAATCAGCTGGTGCAGATTCTTCTGTACAAGAGGCTTTACTGTCTACAGTAAATGAAAGCTTAAGCTCCGCGGTAACAAATTTAGCAAAACTTAAAGAAGTAGCAAAGACTGCTCAAGAAACTGATTCAGCAGACACATTTGCTGAAGCGGAAAGAGATCTTGTTTTCCCTGCTATGGCAGCTTTGAGAATTGATATTGATGCTTTAGAAACAATACTACCAAAAACACTTTGGCCTGTCCCTTCTTATTCAGATTTATTGTTTAGAATTAATTAATTTATAAAAGGACATAGCTTTTGCTATGTCCTTAATCTTTTCACATAACGTTTACACCTCTTTATCCATTTTATTTTAAAATAATTCGTATTTCTTCTATCACTTCCAAATCAATAAAATGTGGCCAAAATTAGTTAATTAAATTTGTGCATAAATAATGTACAAATTTGTTAATTACCACTTTAATACTTTTTTCCTGCTACTTTTGGATCTAAACTAAATGGTGGTTCTAAATCAATTGAAACAATATAGAATACTACTTTCTATTTGTTTAATAAAATAGCTTAGGTAAATATGATTTCTAAAACAATTTTGAGAGAATTAAATCAGATTCTTAAAACACATTTGACGTCTATCAACCAGTTTTTCATTCATTCAAAAATTCAAAAAAAACAAGGTTTTGTATCAATTTCTCAATATTACTTCAAAATGGGGATTGATAACGGCAAAAGCTCAGAGAAAATAATCGAATATTTGATTGAAAATGATGAAATTCCTCAAATAAAGGACTATGATCTTTTAAATGTTGATACACATTTAAAGACTCAATATAAATTAGATTTAGGACTGCTACTTTCCACATTAAGTCATTTACATGCATGTATTCACAAATGCCAAAAATCAAATCATACGGATGCACTACCCATTTTAACCGAAGTTCTAACTACTATCGAAAATCAAGTCGATTGGATTGAATCACAAAGATCTATCATAAATAGCGTTGGTATCGACTCCTATTGTGAAGAACTGCAATTAGCAAAATATTAACACCTTCCATATTATCTTTTAAGTTAAATATCGGCTCTCAATAATGACCTCAAATTTGACTTTTTTGATTATTTAAATAGAATTCACTGCCTTTTTTTTCGCGTAAGTCCTTAAATTTAACTATTTTATAAATATTGAAAAGTCAGGTAAATGTCTACTTTAAAAGAGATTGATAAAGAAATTTTAACGTTGATTCAAAAGCGTGTTTCTCTACTTCAAAATCAAAATGAAGACTCTAATTCATTAAATGAAGAGCAAAAAAAATCAATTGAAAATAAATTAGTTAGAGATCTCAAAATTCAAGAAGAAGCCATTACCAAAAATAGATCTATTGGATATTTAGGACCAGTCGGAACATTTTCAAATCAAATTGCAATTGACGTATTCAGTTCAATAGCAGACTTGGTACCGTTAAATTCAATTCCGGATGTTTTCAACGAAGTTTCAAAAGGAAATATAGACAATGGAATTGTGCCCATCGAAAATTCTATCAATGGTAGTATTGTTCACACAATCGATATGCTGCTACAAAACACTACAAATATCTCAGCTGAAGCAACATTAAATATTAACCACTGTTTTCTTTCAAACTCAGAGCCAAAAAATATTACGCATATATATTCTCATCCACAGCCTTTTGGCCAATGTTGGAATTGGATAAAAATAAATTATCCAAATGCTGAATTAGTTGAAATGTCGAGCACAGGTTCTGCATCTAAAAAAGCAAGTACAGAAAAAAACAGCGGTACCATTGGAAGTAAAATTCTTACAGATTTATATCCAATAAAATTAGTTGAAGAAAACATTCAAGATTCAACTATAAATCAAACAAGATTTTTAATAATAGGAAAAAGTATTGATCATGTAGATGGTCCCTATAAAACAAGCTTATCAATAACGCTAAAGGATAAACCGGGTTCCCTTTTTCAACTACTTCAAGCATTTCAAAAAGAAAATATCAGCCTAACTAGAATAGAATCAAGACCAAGTAAATTACAAACATGGTGTTACAACTTTTTAATAGATTTTGAAGGAAATCAAAAAGATCCTACAATTTCAAAAATATTAGAAAATCTGAATACTTTTGCATTTTCAATTAATGTACTTGGGTCATATAGAAAAGTAATTTAAAAGGAATTAAAATGAGAAAACAAGTAATCGCAGGCAACTGGAAAATGAATGGTGACTCAGGTTTTATAACTGAGTTGGTCAATGGAATAATCAAAGAATCTACTGATTTAAATAATATCGATATTATTTTCATTCCTCCGGCTATATACGCATCAAAGGTAATTGAATTAACCGTAACCTCAAATATTGCTGTTGGCTTACAAAATGTTTATTTTGAATCAAAAGGAGCCTATACTGGTGAAACTTCTACAGAAATGGCAAAAGACATTGGAGCTAGTCACATACTTGTAGGTCACTCTGAAAGACGTCAATATTATGGTGAGACAAACGAATGGGTTTCTAAAAAAACATCCTGTGTTTTAAACAATAGCTTAACACCAATTGTATGTTTGGGTGAAAGTTTAGAACAAAGAGAGTCAGGAAAACTTGAAGAAGTACTAGGAGCTCAACTTTCAGAAGGACTATTTCACTTATCAGCTGACGACTTCTCAAAAGTAATTATTGCATATGAACCAGTTTGGGCAATTGGAACAGGAAAAACAGCTTCACCTGAACAAGCTCAAGAAGTTCATGCGTTTATAAGAAATCTTATCAAAGAAAAATACGGTGATACTGTTAGTGAAAAAATAATTATTCAATATGGCGGCTCTGTTAATGATAAAAATGCAAAAGAACTTTTAGGGCAAGCAGATATAGATGGTGCCCTAGTAGGCGGAGCAAGTTTAAAGGTTGATGGATTTAGTGCTATTTTAAAAGAAGCTAATAATTTATAATAAATTGAAATAAAAAGGAAAAGAAATGACTGTAATTTATGTTTTGTTATGTTTTGTTTGTGTTGTGCTTACTGGATTAGTTTTAATTCAAGATAGTAAAAGTGGTGGTTTAGGTGGTATTACAGGTTCATCAACGATGGCTTCATTAGGAGCAAATACTGATAAAACCATTATTAAAGTAACCGGGGTTTGTGCTTTTTTATTTTTCACATTAATTTTAATGACTCATTTATTGGATACTTCAAACAAAACCTATAAATCAGTAATGGGTAAAGAAACCGATACGATAGTTACAGACGTTGAGGATAGCAAAACACCTAATAAAAAAGATGTAGATTTAAAATCTGATGCGAAAACTATTGATGCTAAAAAAATTAAAGCTGTTCCTACTGACGATTCAAATACGATTAACTCAAAAGAAGGTACCACTGTAGTTGTCCCTATTCCTGCAGATAAAGAAAAATCGAAAGATAATCCTGCTGACAATGTTAAGGACAAAGAAGTTGAGAATTCTGATAAAAAGGCAATAGAACCCAAAAAAGAAGAAACACCAAAATAAGGGTTAGGTTTAATGATTAAAAGCATGACCGGTTATGCTTCATCTACAATTGATAGAGATGAGCAACAGATTAATATTGAATTAAAAACTGTTAATAATCGGTTTTTAAATATTAATTTTAAGCTCATGTCGGGTATGGAACGCTATGAATCTATGATTCGTAAAACCATACAAGACAAAGTTAAACGTGGATCCATCACAATAATAATTAAACTGAAAAATAATAATGTCACCAATGATTTTCAAATCAATCAAGAATATGCAAAAGCAGTTGTCAATGATCTTCAAAAAACTGCAAAAGAACTATGTATTTCTAGAGACATTTCGCTGGATACATTATTAATGATGCCAAATTTCATTGAAGAAAAATCTTCACAAGAACACGATGAAAAGGCTTTAAGTCAAATGATCGAAGAAGAGCTGAACAATGTTCTAAATGATTTAAATCAAATGAGAACTAATGAAGGTCAAAGATTAAAAATAACAATTGAAGATAGCTTAGAGAGAATAAATAATATTCATAAAGAATTATCCTTATCATATGAAAATGTGAAAAAGCAAATGGCTGATGAAATTTTTTCCAAAATATCAAAAGCCGCCGAGTTAATTTCAAATGATATTAAATTAGAAAAATCGGACATTGTAAAAGAAATTGCTGTGCTAGTAGAGAAAGCAGATATAACTGAAGAGCTCAACCGAATTTCTTCACACAGTAAAGAAATGGAAAATGTACTAAATAATAATGATTCTGTTGGCAAGAAGCTAGATTTTATTTGCCAAGAATTTAATAGAGAATTCAACACGATCGTTTCTAAAACAAAAATATACGATATTTCAAAAACAGCACTCGCAGGAAAATATGAAGTGGAAACCATTAGAGAACAGGTCCAAAATTTAGAATAATATGATTGTCACGTTAGGTGGTCCACCCGGAAGTGGTACAAGTACATTAGCAAAAATACTAAAAGAAAGCCTTCAGCTATCTTATGAATATGCTGGGGCTGTTTTTAGACAAACAGCTAAGGATTTAAAAATGACGCTCGTTGAATTTGGACAATATGCGGTTGAGCACCCTGAAATTGATAAAGATCTAGATGATAAAATGATCGCATATGCTAAAGATGGGCAGTGCTTATTAGAAGGCCGCATGATTGGAGCACTCGTACATAAAAATAAAATTAATGCTTTTAAAATTTGGTTAACAGCATCTATAGAAACTAGAGCAAAAAGATTAGAAACAAGAGATAATTTAGATTATGAAACATCGATTAAAAAAAATAAACAACGTGATGAATGTGACAGACAACGGTATTTATCAATTTATAATATCGACCCAAACATTTCCACTTGTTATGATTTAAATTTAAATTCAGATGAATTAAGCCCAGAACAATTAGCTGAAATAGTTATTCAAAATATAAATAATCAAAATAAAAAGGAGAATACCAATGAGTGAAACACGTGCAATTCAAATGGACGATCTAGCGATCAAAGTTGGCGGAATGTTTTCGTTAGTGACATTAATTAATTTAAGATATCGCGATATTCAAAATGGCGCTAAGCCACTTGTGAATGCTTCATTAAAAAATATCAAAAATGTCGTTTTAAAAGAAATCAATGAAGATAAGATTTCACTTAAAACAACTGAAGAAGGTGCATATGAATTAATATATGAAGATGATGATGACTTCTTTTTAGAAGATTAACCAATCTATATATAAATTTTAACTAGGGGCGATTTAAAATCGTCCCTACCCTTTCTATAAATATAGATCTCCACAAAACAACCATCATTCAAAAGAAACATTCTATAAAATTAAGACCGTTAATATTCTATGTCTGAATCAAAAACACCTTCCTCCCTATCCATTACAAATTGTGTATTTGGCATTCAGGAAAAAGATAAAAAAATTCTACTTGTAAAAAATTTGTATAAAGAGTTTGGGCCAATATGGGGTATCCCGGGAGGAAAGCAAAAACCCGGAGAATCAGCTCAAGTAACTTTAAAAAGAGAGTTTCTAGAAGAAACAAAACAAGTAATAGAAGTAGGTAAATTTATTACTGTATTTGAAAGGATTCAACTCCAGAGACCATTTCACTTATTAGCACCTGTTTTTGAAATTACTTCCAAGGATTCACCTCTTATCCCAAAAAACGATATTGTGATTGACTATCATTATTTTTCAATTGAAGAATTAAAAAGTAACGCTGAAACCATTATGAATAGAGAACAACTTATTCAATTTTTAGAAGATAGACATAAAGTCCCACCGTTTTGTAATCTTAAATCTGATTTAGATTCCGGTCCCATAAGCTAATAATACTTTTCTCACAAAATAGATTTTTTAAAATACTTTTATTAAATTGCTCTAATATTCATACTAACTAGAATCATTTGTTTTTGTAAAATTTATGAGTCAATTTAAATTATTAAGCCAAAATGTGTTTTGGTATCAAGGAGTTCCCTTTGAATCTGATCAGCCACAAAATGCAAACCAAAAAATACTAAAATATTTATCAGAAATTTACTTATCCGAAAATATTGATCTCTATTGTTTTCAAGAAATCCAAAGTCAAGAAACCGTTAACAGCTTAAAATCTCTTTTATCAATTGAAGGTGTCTATACACCTGGAAATCAATTGAGACAATATGGTGGAGGAGTATTATCAAAGAATATCATTGAATCCATTGAATCTAATGATTTAAATTTTGACCGATTAATCCAAATTTCTAACATTTCATTTCAGGAAACTCAATTAAAAATTTCAAATTTACATTTACCTTCTAATAGGCATTTAGGTGTAGAAGGTTCTAAGAAAAAGAAAATAAATGAAATGACAGCCCTCCTTTTGTCTCATTCAGATCTTGATATTATTTGTGGTGACTTTAATGACTATGAAGGAAGTGAAATATATTCGTTTATGAGTAAAAATGGATATTTTGATTCAGCAGATATATTAAATAAAAAGCATCTAACCACAGGAATAACAGAAAAAAAGAAAAGAGGTGACTTCATTTGGATCAATTCAGAACTTAAAAATAATATCGTCAATTATGAAGTAATACCAAAAGAAAAGTTAATACCATCCGGTATTAACAAAACATTCTTAAGCGATCATTTACCTGTTATCATTACTTTGGAGTTTTAATATGAAATTTGATTTTATTTATTTTGATTCAGGCGGAACAATATATGGTATTTTTGAGGGCGAAGACCCAACGCCCAAAGAATTAAATGAATTAGCTTTAATTCGAGTGGAAAATCTTTTAAATAGTTTTGGTTATAAATATGCCATTTCAAATGAAGAAGAAGCTTTGTGGAAAGCTACTGATCATTGCCAATCTTACTTCGGTGCCATGAAATACACATACAAAGAAGTACTGGAAAAATTTTTTAAACTATTAAATATTGATTTGCCTGTTGAAATAATCACTTGCCTATCAGATGTTTATGCAGGTCCAAGATATTCAAGCTGGATCTTTCCTGGTACATTACAAGCATTTAAAGAATTAACAAACGCTGGTGTAGAACTGGGAATAATAGCCAATACAACTTGGTCAAGTTACAACATGGATAGGGCTTTTGAAGGGGTTGGCTTACTGCCCTACCTAAAACATAGAGTTTATTCCGGAAATGTTGGCTACGCGAAACCAGAAATGGAAATATTTCAATTTGCCGAAAACTTAGCCAGTATAAAAGGTAAACGAGTCTTATACGTAGGAAATGATATAGAAAAGGATGTGGTAGCTTCTAAAAGATTTGGCTGGTCAACTGCATTTAGAACTTCTGAAAAGATGCCTTCATCCTGCGGAAAATCAGATTTCGATTTTAATGACATTAAAGACTTAGTTGAATTTTGTAGGTAATTTATAAAACTAATTAAAGTTAATTAGTTTTTACAGATAACATTTTTTGATCAAAATTATCCTCTGTAATTATTCTTTCATATGATCTTTGTATATCTTTTATAGATACTTGACCAACACAATTAATAATATCTTTTGCCGCAGATTCATAATCATAATTACATTTTTTGAATTCAATGTCTCCATTTGAAATGGTCATATATTCTGCCATTCGAGATTTATCATCGGGTTCTAAATAAGTTCTATAGGCAATACTTCCAGGATTCAGCCACATTTTCTTTCCATCAACGTAACAAACTCCTTGACGATGAGTATGCCCAAATATTAATCGTTCAATTTTAGAATTACCTTCAAAATTATCATTAATAAATTTTTGATAAGCAAATGGGCCTAATATCACATCATAATTTATATACATGTGAATCATGCCATATAGGATACCATCTAACTCAAATGTAAGAGTATTTGGTAATTGATTTAAATAATCCAAATTTGATTTATCAATAATACTGGCATTATGTTGATACCACAATCTCTCTTCTGGTATGATGGAATTCGAATTCATTTCGTTGAAATAATAATCTATGATTTTCTGATCATGATTTCCTAAAACGGCTTTGATTTTATTTTTAATTGAAAATTCAATTATTTCATTAGGGCAAGGCCCAACATCAACGAAATCCCCTGCACAATAAATCACATCACAATCAGTTTCTTCATGTAAAATAGCTTCAAGTGCTTTGATGTTACTGTGTAAATCTGAGAGTATGAGTGCTTTCATTACCTTAAATCTGCCTTCAAAATACGCCTATTCACTAGGCCTACTGTATAATCGAAATCCATGCAAAAGGATATCATATTTTCCATATATTTAAGATAATTAATATAAAAATAAACTTTGCAAATCATTTTTTGTCAAGCTTGTAGGGATAGTACCATCATCAATAACATTTTTAGCTAATTCTCTTTTCGTTTTCTGTAAATGATGGACTTTCTCTTCGATCGAATCTTTGGTTATTAATCGGTAAGTAAATATTTTTTTTGTTTGTCCGATTCTATGTGTTCTATCTACAGCTTGAGCTTCAACAGCAGGATTCCACCAAGGGTCATAAATGAAAACGTAATCAGCTGCTGTAAGATTTAGACCTACACCACCAGCTTTCAAACTGATTAAAAAGACTTTTATACTTGAGTCGGCTTGAAATTTTTCAACTTGTTCTTGTCTCTTTTTGATAGGTGTACTACCATCTAAGTAACAATAAGGAATATTAGATTTATCTAACCAAACACGCATTATTGCTAACATGCTAGTAAATTGAGAAAAGACTAAAGCTTTATGATCTTCTGCTACAATTTCTTCTAACATACTCATTAACGTTTCAAGTTTAGCCGATTCCTGTCGATCAATATCCTCAGTTAATCCAGATTTTAA
Source organism: Planctomycetota bacterium (assembly GCA_002746535.1). Taxonomy (GTDB): domain Bacteria; phylum Planctomycetota. The sequence goes on along the minus strand of NVWA01000014.1, from coordinate 95,912 downwards.
ATAAAGCTCAGGATGGCAACAAATTTGACGTAATGCCATAAGCGCTTCTAATATTTGAATCGAACTCTTCCCTTTTTTTATACTATCATCTTTACTCATCAATTTAGATCTAAAGAAACCAAAAACTTCATTGTATTTAGTTTTTTGATATTCTTTCATTTCACAATAAATAACTTGTTCAACTTTTGCTGGTAAATCCTTCACTACTTCATCCTTAGTTCTTCTCATCATAAAAGGACTAATCAAAGCTTTTAATGGCCTCATATCAATATTGGGGTCATCAATGCTCTTTTTGTGATAATTCTTCATAAAGCGATCTTTATTACCTAAAAATCCAGGTAATAAAAAATCAAATTGGGACCAAAGCTCACCAATATGATTTTCAATAGGAGTACCTGTCATTGACAGTTTATTATTTGATTCAATTATTTTGACTGCTTTTGCTGTTTGAGAAACGCTATTTTTAATAGCCTGAGCTTCATCAAGAATTAGATAGTTAAAACCTACCTTTGCCAATTCGATACAATCTCTTCTGACAATTCCATAAGTAGTTAAGATAACGTCAGTTTCTGCAAATTGATCCCATAATTCTTTTCGATTAGAGCCTGTATAACTCATATAAGTAAGAGACGGACCAAATTTATCAAGTTCATTACACCAGTTAAATATTATAGAAGTTGGTACTACAATCATACTTGGTAAATGCTTTTGCTTTTTATCTTTTTCCCATAAGAGCATAGTTATCATCTGAATTGTTTTACCTAAACCCATATCATCTGCTAGACAACCGCCCAATTTAAAACTATTTAAGAAATTCATCCATCGGAAACCATCAACTTGATATGGTCTTAATTCACCTTTAAATGTTTTTGGAACTGGAACTTTCTCCACTCCTGAAAAGTCTTTAAGACTTTTACAAATGTCCATAAATAGATCGTCTTTTTCAGATCCTTCTATTTGATTTATAATCTCTTCTAACATTAAGGCATGTGCTTTAGAAAATTGAATTCGACTTTCTTTTTCTACCAACTCACCAAAATCTAATGCTTTGAAATTACTTGTTAACCATTTATTTGGCAACATCCCACACGTACCATCATCTAGCATAATGAAATTAGCATTCTTTTGATAGGCCTTGACAATATCTGGTAAAAAAAATGTCTGATCACCAAATGTAAGCTCAGCCTTTAGACTTAACCAGTCAATACCTGTACTTACATTTAACTTAAATTTATTGTACGATTGGATCGGCTTATCTTGATTCGCCAATATTTTCCAGCCTTTTTCAATTAGCTCATTAACTTTATCTAATAAGTCAACTGCAGGTGCCAACCAAACCCCGCCTTTATAATTAAAGTCAAGCTTATCTAATACAAATCGGCTCTCATTTTCAAGCACATCAGATCTTTTTAAATGCAAAAATCTTGCATTATCAAAGTAATCTGTTGTCGTGTCAAACTCACTAAACTCCACCCCATCCAAATATTCAAAAGAAAGTCTACCTGAAATAAATTGATCAAATTGAATTCGTAATATTGGAGTGATAGATTTTATTTCAAATTGTTTAACCCCCACATCGTCATTAAAGTGATACGTCGGCGTAAAAGCATATTGCTGAATTTCTTGCATAAGATAGACAAAAGCTTCTTTATCAAAATGACTTTGATTATTTTTCAAACAAGCATCTACCCAATGAAGCTCTGTGCCTTTTACAAATTTATAAAAAGATCCTTTATGAAAAAAGGAAATCTCATCTGTCCCAAAAAAGGCTACTATCTCATTCATTGGAATTACTTCTTGATCTCTTTTGACCGTAATGTTTAATGTAAATACATCTTCAGTTTTACTGAAGTTCATACACAATCGCCATGGATTTTTAAACTCAATATTTAATGGCTTAGGACCATCATCACCTTTTAATATATATAAAGCGCGTCCTGTTTTCTCAATAGTGTCCAATACGGAAATAACTTTTTGCTGGTAGATATGTTTATAGTTAAAACCTTTAAGGTTATTTTGAATACTTGATGTCATGATCATTTGTAAAGCATCAATATCTTCCTGATAAGGAATTTTAGCAATGCGAAGATCAACATCCTGCAAAGGCTTTTCTTTGCCCCATTCACCATTTTTCTTTAATACTTTCTCAATCAAAGATAAACATAAATACTTTAGACTCGCATCTACTTCTACTATATAAAAGGGGTATGGATCTGAGGGAGCCTCTTCTTCTTCAGGAGCAAATTTATCTTTGAGCTTTGCTTTATCTGCTAAATCTTTTAAAAAACGATGTAAAGAAGAATTCATTTCTTTGAATTCTGCATCTAGTAAATCATTAATATCAAAATAATTTAAAGCCGCCCATAAGTGGCTACATACTTTATCGGGATTACCCTCTTTTTGTTCTTTTATACAATCACAATAAACTTTTACGTTTTCGATTTCACCTTTTTTAGAAGCTGATACATTTAATAAAACCGAAACCTGTTCACCATAATAATCTTGAACGTTAAATTTGTAATTTTCATTTTCTAGGCTTAAAAACTCAGCACTTTTTTCTTCAATCAGTGTATTACCAAGTTTCTTGGCAGGCATACTACATTTGGTTTTAAAAAGTGGAGCGATATTTCTACTAACGATCGATTCTGTCATAAATTCTCGAGATTTTGGTCAAAAAAATGGGGTTTGGATTATAGAATCGGGAATCAAATTTTCCACCTTTTTATAAACAAATAGTTGATTTACACATCTATTCAAAACAACTATTAATGTAGCTTTGAGATGTAAGTTTTTAGAATCATAAATTTTTATATATACTATTATATTAAAAAAATCAACCTATTTAGGTAAGATAAACCTAGTATTAAGTATTTAATTAATACATATTCCAACCATACGGTTTTATTTTATGTATATTTTATATACTTAATTGGCGAAAATAGCCATAATTCAATTGATAATGCACCTTATAGGACTAACTTAACAATTAATACTAAAATCGAATTTTTATAACAATATCAGGAAACTATTATGAAAAAAATCTCTTTTTCACTAATTGAATTGATGGCAGTTATCGTTGTAATTTTAATTTTAATTACTTTTGCAATTCCATCCATGGAGAAAGTTAGAAAGAAAGCAAGAACTGTAATATGTGCCAATCAACTAAAACAGTTAGGAGTACTTTTAGCTACTTATGCAAATGACCACGATGGATATTTGCCATATTCAAATAGATCTGATTATCAAGATAAAGGATTTTTATCCTATCGAGATTCAAAAAAAGGGAAATTATACGGACAATGGGCAGGACATTTGATACCCTATTTTGATGTCGATTTACCTACTTGGGATCGCAGAGGATTTTATCATGATAAAGCTCGACAAGGATATAGTTTGCTGACCTTCAACGAAGAAACAGGTGATATGGAAAGAAATGCCAGTGTAGATGCTGATGAAAATTATGGCAACTGGAAACTTTTAAACACAATGTATTACGAAGGTGGCCACGGAGATCTAAAAATGTTTATTTGCCCAGAAGCACCCAATACGTTTTATCCACAGCATGTAAAGACTGAAAGATATATTCCAAGAGTCTCTGGGGTTTTGCCAACTAGATATAGTTCTCTTAATGGTCTACCTTCATCCTATGTCGCAAACGGTCAACTTTTTGGCCTTGGAACGAAACAATCTAGAAGACTGGAAGACGTGAATAAAACCAATTACCTACTTTTAGAAGGAGTTAGCAATTCAAGTTTATGTACTCCTACAGATTATCGAAAATTTTTTGAATTAGATAGTGTGTATGGTGGAAATGTAAACAATATCATTGGAGGCTGGAGTTCAACTGCTCAAACTCCAACAATGGCTCCTCGAAGTATGATGGCTTCATTTATGCATGACGATACAACTGAAATATGGCTATCGCACAGGAACCCTCAGGGTAGCATGCCAGCATCTTATATTAATAGATATAATAAATCATTCAACCCAATAGCTGCTGCATCCTATATGTGGGATGCACCGGAAAAAAAATTAGCTGTTTTAATGGCGAATCAATATCCAGGTGAAGATTGGGAAAACTATGAATTGTCTTTCACTAAGGATAAGTATAAAATTTATCGATATTTCGGTGCTGACTGGATGCCAAATCACATGTTTGGAAATATGAATTATTTAGGAAGTGACTTATCCGTCAATAACGAAAATCTTGGTAAAATGTTTGAAAATGGCAGAACACTCGGTGGTGACACACAATAAATAATTAATTTTAAATATCTTTCAAAGATAATCTCAGTTCAACATTTCTTTAAATTGTTGAAAAGCAGCCTAAATCTCTGGATCAACTTGATTCATCATAACCGCTCTAATAAATTTTTGAGCAGTATCCAAAACCTTTATGTATAAATCATGTACTTATTTACTGAGTATACTAGGTTTCTATTGAAATTTGGGTATTTAGGATTAACTTAAAAATATATAATATAATCGCTTAATAGGCTCTTGAGGTAAATTAAATGAAAAATATTCGTTTTTCACTAATTGAAATGATGGCTGTTATCGTTGTAATTTTAATATTGATTACTTTAGCAATACCATCATTAAAAAAAGTTAGAAAGAAAGCAAGAACTGCTATATGTGCCAATCAACTAAAACAGCTAGGAGTATTATTAGCTAATTATACTAATGACTATGATGGGTATTTACCTTACTCAAATAATTCACTCTATGCTAACCCAGGCTCATCTTCTTACAAGGATTCAAGGGAAGGGAGACTTTATGGAAACTGGTCTGGGCATTTAATACCTTACTTCAATTCCTCAGTCTCAGGGAGTAGAGGAAAGTATTATCATGATAAAAATACGAATGAATTAAAAAAAGATGCAAATGTTCTTGCCAATGACAATTACGGAAATTGGCGTCTTTTAAATAACCAATTTTATGAAGGTGGTCATGGAGATTTTAAATTATTTATCTGCCCAGAAGCGACTAATTCTTTTTATCCAAATCATTTTATTATAGACAGCTTTGCTCCAAGAATTTCTGGTATTTTTCAAGCATCTACTGTATATGTGACAGGTATGCCATCATCCTATGTCGCTAATGGGCAATTGTTTGGCATAAAGACCAGGCAATCTAAAAGATTGGAAGATGTCAATAAAACAAATTATCTATTGTTAGAAGGAGTAAATAGTTCAGATCAATGTACCCCAACTGACTATCGTAAGTTTTTCACTTTAGATAGCGTTTATGGTGGCAATGTAAATAATATAATAGGAGGTTGGGGTGCAAGCACACAGAACCTTAGTTCTCCCCCAAGAAATATGATGGCATCTTATATGCATGATGATACTACAGAACTATGGCTCTCTTGGAGAGGTGGTTTAGCCATGTCCTATATTAACAGGTATAATAAAGTATTTAACCCCGTGGCAGCAGCAACTTATATGTGGGATAGACCTGAAGGAAAATCAGGAGTTCTTTCTTCAAATCAATATCCCGGTGAAAATTGGGAGAATTATGAACTTCCTTTTACAAAAGGTAAATTTAAAGTTTACCGCTATTATAGTGAAGATTGGCAGCCTAGCTTTATGTTTGGCAAAATGAATTATTTAGGCTCTGATTTATCAATTTCAAATGAACATTTGGGTAAAATGTTTGAAAATGCGAGAACACTTGGATCAAACACGCAATAACTCTTAAATACACTCCAGCTAAAATGAAGTTTTAGAATATTATTTTAACATATCTTTAAGTTTTTGAAAAGCAGCCAGAATCTCTGGATCAGCTTGATTCATCATAACTGCACCAATAAATTTTTGTGCCGCATCTTTATCTTCATAATTATTCTTTTTTAATATTTCGGTTAACTTAGGCATTACTATCGTAAACATAGCCAAAGGGTTCGCCATAAGTTCAGGATTTGCTTTCGCTTCAATTAATGTTTTCTTAAACTCATCATCTTCCAATGATGATAAAAAATCTGGTAATAATGATAAAATTTTTTCTTTATCAAAGTCCATTTAGAAACCTCTCTATTTATTAAAAAATTTTGCTAATGCTTTAACCGATTCGATTTGATTAAAAGAATAAATATGCAAGCCCTCTATCTGGTTGGCCACCAATTCTTCAACTTGCTTTTGGGTAAATTCAATGCTTGCTTTTAATCGTGATTCTTCCGATTCATATTTACTATAAATATTCAAAACTTCATCTGGAACACTTATGTTATTCATTTTGGAAAATTTAAGTGTTGTTGTCTCATTTGCTGGCATCCAAATCCCAGGAATCAAAGGAATATCCACAGATTGATTTCTCAAATTTTCTCTCCAATCAAAAAATCGGTGGTTTTCAAAGAAAAATTGAGTGATAGCAAAATGCACCCCTTTATTAATTTTTTTCACCATATATTTCTGATCTGTTTTTAAATCTACTGACTCTGTGTGCCCTTCAGGGAATCCAGCGCAACCAATATCAAATGAATTTTCACTTTTCAAAAATGATATTAATTCCGAAGCATATTTAAAGGCATCATTTTCTAGATTTATATCACTATTTAAAGGTGGGTCGCCTCTCAAAGCTAATATATTGAACACTCCCATATCTTTATACTTTTTAATTATACTTCTTATTTCATCCTTTGAATGACACACACATGTAAAATGTGGCATTACATCATAAGTATGATTATTAACGATTTCCTCGACAACTTGCAAGGTTGTATCTCGAGTAGATCCACCAGCTCCATAAGTCACAGAAACAAAATCAGGAGAATAATCATCAAATTCACCCAATAATTGAGTCAACTTTTTCATGCCTTTTTCTGTTTTTGGAGGAAATATCTCAATAGAGCATATCAATTTATCTTGTTTATATTTTTCTGAAATTGTCATATATTAAACGCAGTATAATTTTTATTATAGAATACTTACCATATAGTTTAGATTCTATTTCTTGTAAGATTGTTTTCAAATGAAAACTTTTCTAAATCTTGAATTTAGAGCACCTGGTGATAAAATCAAACGTCCGCTTGAGTGATTATTACATAGCATAAATATGTTGTTTAAGATTCTATATCTATGAAAAAAGAAAATTTAACTACGACCTCTTTTCGATTAAGTGACACCGTTCGTTCGCAATTAAAAATATTGGAAGGTGAACTTTATTCCCAGGGCATTAGAAAAGCAAATGATGTCATTAAGCACCTATTAGAATTTTACATTAGAAATAAAGATTTACCCCCTACAGATTCTGCTCAAGGTGAACGGTAAAAACAAATGGACATACCCGTTCTTTCTAACGGTGGCGATACAACGCCTTCTTCCAAAATATTAGAACAATATGCTGATAAAAACTCATTAATCGTACCTATTGAATCAATTGAAATTCCTGAAAATTTACCTCGAAAAGATATTGATCAACTTAAGGAATTAGCAAATAATATTCAAACTCAAGGAGTTTTAGTTCCCCTTATCGTTACAAAATCACCTTCTTTTACAAATAAAAAACAGACCTATTCTCTATTGAGTGGTTTACGTAGATTTGAAGCCGCAAAAATTATAGATTTAAAGTTCTTACCAATTCGTATTTTTCAAAGCAAAAAAACTGAAGAAAAATTGGCAATTCAGTTAAGCGAAAATATTCAACGAATGAATTTAAAACCAGTAGAGATTGCATTAATTATTAAAGCTTTTTTAGAAATAGGATTTAAAGATCAAGATATTTCAAATAACATTTCAAAATCCTTATCTTGGGTTAGTCAGTATAAAAAAATCAGTAAAATGCCTAAAAAATTACTAAATGACCCTTTCGCTTTAAAATGCAAATTAAATGATCTTTTATCTTTGGAAGCAAAATTTTTAAAACATAACGAACTCTTAAAAGCTTGGAGCGTATATAAATCAGATGGTTTGCAAAGTGCCCTAAAATGGCCATTTAATGAAAACGAATCTTCTGAGGAATCATCACCCCCCCCACTTTCAAGTAGTAATTTAAATTCAAGAGTCACAAGAGAATTTATGATCGTAACCCAAAACCAAAATGTATTAAATTGCAAACTACATGTATCTGAAACATCAAAAAATGATTTACAAGTAATCCTTCCTAAAGAATTTGATATTGCTGAGCTAAAGGATGTTTTTGAAAAAATCTTGAACTCTATTCAAGCAAAATGACATTCTTTTCAAGAATCACAACTATTTTCTCAAGTAAAAATAAACTTCGGTTTGCCTTAATACTATTCTTTATTACTTCGCTATTGATGTATATTTCAATTTTTAAATTAAGCATACCAAACACCAAAAATTTAAACTTTAAATGGCAAAAAATAGTCCGTGAATACAACCCGTCAATTGAAGAAACTGCTGAATGTAAAATTAAATTAGAAAATTATCTGGAAAAGATAAAGAAAGAAAAAAATATAATCATATTTTTCTCAACAAAAGAGTTAAAAATTTTATTTCAAACTCATCCTCATTTTTCACAATGGTCAAACCAAATAAAATTTGATCTGGAAAATGGGTTTCAGCTTCCCACTTATATAACCAAATATCTCAAATCAAAGCCAATAGAAAATAACTTGAACGTCTATTACAAATTAAATCTAAACACTCTACCCATTTTAAAATATGTTCCTTATTTAAGAAACAGATCTTTTTACGGTAAATTAGAAACTAAACCAATTATCTACAAACAGAATATTGCGCTAATTCTCAAACAAGTCTACTGGAATAATGAAGAACATCCCACTTCACTGTTTGGGAATCTGTATCAATTCCAATCGACAAAAAAAATATTTGAAAATATAAAAAGTATTCAAATAACTTCATTTGGAATTCAGCTTATAAGTTTATAGACAATTAATAGTTCTATATCAAAGTTAATACTTTTTCACAAAACTCATTTAAATGTGAAAAGTGTGGATTGTGACCAGCACCCCTGATCTTTTCAATAATAGCTTTTGGAAAAAAATTCAAGAATAACATCTTCTTTGCATCCTTTGTATATTCAGATTCATCTCCCATAATAAATATGGTAGAACCAGTAAATCTATCTGAGTCATCCAATGAATTCCCCCCAATTGAATGTAATGAATCACTCAAGACCTTTAGATTAATCCTCCAGTAAAAACCCTTCTTTTTCGAAAACAATAAATTCGTCATTAAAAATTTTCTCATGCCCAATTCAGGAACATATTTTATAAGAATGTCCTCACCATCTCTTTTGTTATTTAAGGACGATAAATTAATTGACAACAGACCTTTAATTTCTTCCTTATTAAATGAATAATCCACTGGCGCAATATCAACTACAATTAAATAATTCACCTTATCTGGAAACTTACAAGCAAATTTCATAGCGATTTTACCACCCATGCTATGTCCCATTATGATCGAATTACTAAAGTTAAATCTATCCATTAGTTTTTCAAGATCATTTACTAAAACATCATATGTATGCTCATCATTATGAAATGAATCTCCATGATTACGAATATCAACGGTAATAACATAAAAGTTGTTTGATAAAAGTTTTGCTACTGCTGACCAATTATTTTTTGAACCTAAAAAGCCATGTAATATTATTAGCGAAGGATTATTTTGATTTCCAAATTCTTGATACGCCATTAATGTCATTCATCGACATCCTTACGTCCCTCCAAAAATCCAAATACCCCACCACAGATACCACCCAAGATATGGGCAAAATGGGATATCCCATCATTAGGATTTGCAGCGGCAGAAAAGAATTCTTTTCCTACATACAACAGTGTCACCAAAATAAACGTAATTGGAATATCTCCTGTTTTGAAATTCATTAAAGAACTCAGTACAATTAATAAAAAGACTATCCCACTAGCACCTAATAAGGCACCCGACAAAAATATTGTTTGAATCAAACCTGTTAAAAAAGCAGTTACTAGAATCATGAACAATAATAATTTCCAACCATACTTCTCTTCTAAAATTGGACCTAGCAAAAGTATTAACATGAAATTCCCAAAGAAATGAGGAAAGTCTGCATGTCCAGCTATATGAGAGAATAATCTAAAATATGCTACAGGATGTGACCAATCAAACCCACCACCAACAGAAAAATATATTTGAATGTCGTTTAATCCACCCATTTTATTTTCACCAAACAAGAAGGTGCTAAGAAGTACTATGAGTAAACAGAAAAAGGTATATGAGAGTATTAAAGGCGAATTGTACTTAAGTCTTATTTTCATTTAATTTTATTCTGATAATTTTTCGTCAACTGAATCATTCTCTTCAATTAAATCTTTTTCTTCAAGCAAATTCAAACCATTTTTCTTAAATAAAAGAACCGAAGCACCAATACTGCCAACTATTTCACATATATTTAATTCTATTAAAGCTTCAAATTTCTTTAACCGAGATGGCTTATCACCCAAAATTCTAATTTTAATTAAACTTAGATCAGACAATAATTTATTCATGATCTTTATGTTTTCATCTCCAAAACCACCCTTACCAATTTTTAATTTTGGTTTCAAAGTATGACCTTTTCGTTTGAGTATTTTTTTTTGAGAACTATTCAATGTCATAGAGGTACCTTAACTAAGCCTGTCTTTGTAATCATCATATCCGAATTTTTTGACAACTTCTACATTGCCATTTTCTCTTAGAATGCAAATTGAAGGCAATTCAACTCCGTTGAAAGTATTATTCTTAACCATAGAGTAATGAGCCATATCTAATAAAATCAATTTATCGCCAATTTTCAATGGAGAGTTAAAAGAATAATCACCGACAACATCTCCGGCTAAACAAGTTAAACCACCTAATCTATAGGTATATTTTTTATCAAGAGGTTCAAAACCGTCTATGATTTTTGGTCGGTAAGGCATCTCCATGACATCAGGCATATGTGCGGCCGCAGATGTATCAAGCATAGCAATATCCATATCGTTGCGAATAATATCAACAACACTAGTCACTATATATCCAGTGTTAAGAGCAACAGCTTCACCTGGCTCCATAACAACTTCAACATTATATTTTGCTTTAAAATCGACAATTAATTTTATCAACAAATCAAGATCATAATCATCTCTTGTTATATGATGACCACCACCAAAATTTACCCACGTAACTTTTTCAAGAACTGATTGAAATTTTTCTTCAACAACCTTTAATGTTTTTTGCAAAGCATTTGAATTACTCGCACAATGGGTATGAAAATGTAACCCACTAATGCCATCGAAGTTCTCATCATCGAATTCAGCTAATGTAACCCCTAATCTTGAGTTCTTATAACATGGATTATATAAAGGAAATTCAATCTCAGAGAACTCTGGATTTATCCTAATTCCACATTCGACATTATGGCCATTAAATTTATTTCGAAATCTCTTCCATTGTGAAAAAGAATTAAACGTTACATGAGAGGCTAATTCTAAATACTCTGCAAATTCTTTTTCTTGGTAAGCTGGTGCATAAACATGAACTTCGCCACCAAATTTTTCATGACCTAACCTTGCTTCATTTAACGAGCTAGCAGTGGTGCCAGGTAAATACTCTTTGATAATGGGAAATAATGAGTGCATTGCAAAACCTTTTAGAGCTAATATGATTTTACACCCACTTTCATCCTGCACATGTTTAAGAATTTTAAGGTTCTTTTTTAACAATTCTTCTGATACAACGTATGAAGGTGTGTCAATGTCCCTTAATTGTTCTATTAAAGAATTTTTTCCGTCCATGGCAATCCGTATTTTCCTAATAATTCTAAAAATGGCGTTGGGTCTAATTCCTCAGCGTTAAAACAACCTTCTTTCATCCAAGTCCCTTGCAACATCAACATGGCCCCTATCATTGTTGGAACGCCAGTCGTATAAGAGACAGCTTGTGCACCTACATCCGCATAACATTTTTCATGGTCACAAACATTATAAATATAATATTTTTTATCTTTCCCATCCTTCACACCTTCAATTAAACATCCAATACATGCTTTACCTTGTGTACTTTCTCCCAATGAAGCAGGATCTGGCAACAAGGCTTTTAAAAACTGAAGAGGTATGATTTCAACACCATTATAAATGATTGGTTTAATAGAATCCAGACCAATATTTTGAATCACTTCCAAATGTTTCAAGTAACTTTCAGAAAATGTCATCCAGAATCTCATTTCTTTAATACCAGGAAAGTGTTTTTCAAAACACTCCATTTCTTCATGGTATAAAAGATACACTTCCTTTTCACCGATCACTGGGAAATCAAACGATTTATGAATGGAAAGCGGATCTGTTTCGATCCATTTTCCATTTTCAAAATATTTCCCTTTTTGGGTAATTTCTCTAATATTTATCTCTGGATTAAAATTTGTTGCAAATGGATGACCATGATCTCCAGCATTTGCATCTAAAATATCTAATTTATAAATTTCATCAAAATGTTCTTTGAAGGCATGAGCTACAAATACATTTGTAACACCTGGATCAAACCCAAGACCCAATAATGCCATTAATCCTTTTTCTTTAAATCTATCATGGTATTTCCATTGCCATTGATAACTGTATTTAGCTTCATCTTTCGGTTCATAACAAGCCGTATCAATGTAATGAACTGCTGTTTCTAAACAAGCATCCATAATCGATAAATTTTGGTAAGGTAATGCTGTATTGATAACAATATCAGGGTTGACATTATTAATTAAATCAACTACTTCTTGAACATTATCAGCATCGACTTGTGCAATATCAATTTGGTTATTTGTTTCTTTTTGAATCTTCTCACATTTATTAATTGTTCTACTCGCCAAAGTTATGGAATTAAAAACCTCGCGCACTTGACAACATTTTTTAACAACTACATTGCCAACGCCGCCTGCACCAATGATTAATACACTTCCCATAAACTATCTAATATCCGTATTTATTTGATTAGCTTTAGCCAATGAAATTGCTTCGACAGATAAAATATCTGCAAATCCTTGTGAGCTAACTGGATTCAAACCATCGCTAGCTTCCATTGATGAATCAGCTTCATTATATAAAGAAGCCTGGCAATCAGTTAATTTATTAAAATATATGTTTCCTTTGTATAGTCCTACTTCAACAATTCCATTAGCTTTATCTGCCAATAACTTAATGGCTACTCTAGCTGCTTGAGTTGCAGGATCAAAATAACGACCATCATAAATTTGATCCGAGACTAATGAGGATAATTCCCAAAATAACTTGGTGGCTTTTCGGTCTAAGACTGCTTGATAAACTGATCTTAAACAAGTACCTATTAATTCCATGCCAGGTGCTTCATATACACCTCGACTTTTCGTGCCAATAATTCTATTTTCTAATGCATTTTTCATCCAAATACCATTCCGACCACCTATCTCATTGGCGAGGGTCATCAAGTCAAGTGGATTCAAACCATTTCCATTGATCTCAACTGCTTCACCTTTTACAAATTTAACCGTAAATGTTTCGGTCTCGTCAGGCGCATCTTCAGGCCATACACCCATGATTGGATCAACAATACGACAAGATGTTTCTAGACTCTCTAAATCTTCAGCTTCATGAGATAAACCAGCAAGGTTTGCATCAGTGCTATATTTTTTTTTCATTCCAGGAACAGCTTCAATGTTAAACTTATTTAAATAATCTGCCATTTCAGTTCTACCAGGAAACTCTTCTAGCAAGTCAGCATCTCTCCAAGGAGCATATACTTGAAATGTTGGATCAATAGATTTTGTGTATCTTTCAAAACGCATTTGATCATTTCCACGACCGGTAGCGCCATGAACTAATATATTGCAGCCATGATCTTTCATCTTTGCTAATAAACCTTTAACAGTTACAGCTCTTGCAATACCAGTTGTGTTCCAATAGCCACCATCATACATGGCTTGACATTTAATCGTATCGAAACAAGTATCAGCCATTTCATTTTTTAAATCAACTATTATTGTTTCAGCACCACATGGTTCCATTTTAGTAATAATATCATTTATATTTTTTTCATCAGGTTGCGCCAAATCTGCTGAAAAACAAACTATGTCTAAGCCTTCTTCTTTCATTCTTTTGGTAACAGTTTTACTATCAAGACCCCCTGATACACAAATGCCCAACTTTTTACCTTTGAATTGACTTAATCCCATTATTTATCCTTAGAAAAAATATCAAATTTCCAACATCAAACTTCTTAATTTAAGGGGCAATAGTCTATCTAACTACCTATTAAAGTAAATTGAAACTTATATAAATAATTATAAAGACGCGCCCTGTGGATCCTAAAACTTCAGCCATTTTACACCCCTCTATTTGAAAATGATTCTTGTATAAAATCAAAAAATAAGAGGAAGATACCGAGCACAAATACTTCTTGCATTTGAAACATAAATTAACTATTTATATTTTCAAAAAGAAAATAAGATCTTACTAAAAACAACATTATATTTCGAAAAGTTACCTATAGAAATTATGGCTTGCATAACATTTTAAAACCATATAATTTCGCCTTCGCGGCCTTAGATAGGTCCTAAATGGTGATTTAGCTATGAACCTGGTCAGACCCGGAAGGGAGCAGCCATAAGTAGAAAAGTTAGGTGTTTAGGTTGCTTGTTTAAGGTCGCTTTTACTCTTTCTAATATACAAGAAGGGTATCCATGAGAATATTAATTGTCGGTGCTGGTACAGTTGGTTTCGGTTTAGCTCAAGAATTAAGCGATGAAAATCATGACGTTTGGCTAGTTGATAGCCAAAAAAAAGTTCTTAATAGACACGAAGCTGAAAATTACTCCACAATTCACGGCAACATTTTTCTTTCTAAAGTTCAAAAAAATATTGATATAGCTTCCATGAATATGGTAATCGCTGTAACTGAAAGTGACGCCACAAACATTTTAGTTTGCGAAATAGCAAAAGAATTAAACGTTCCCATTAAAATTGCGCGAACCAAAAATCCTGATTTTGAGTTGGATGGATACCCACTCTCATGCGTAAATCTAGGTGTCGATAAAATTATAAATACTGACCAGTTAACAATTATAACCTTAGACAGGCTTGTAAGAGTTGCCTCTTCAACTTCAGTCACAACGTTTAAAGACAGCGATATTGTTTTAAGAGGTTTTTTTGTTCCGGAAGATTCAAAATTTGTTAATAACACAATTGCTAAAATTGGAGCAGGAATCTCTGATTATTCATTTTTGATTCTGGCCATTTCACGCGAGCAAAAAATGATCATACCTAGAGGTGATGTCGTGATAAATGCTGGGGATGAAATTTTTGTTTTGATGCAAAAGGATATCGTTGAGTTCTTTTTGCCACTTCTTTATAAAAAAGTAAAAAAGATCAAACATGTATTAATATTTGGAGCTTCCAAAATAGGTATTGGATTAGCTAAAATATTATCAAATTCTATTCCTAGAATTTTCATTGTTGATAGTGATATTGAAAAATGTGAACTAGCTTCAAATGAAGCCACAAAGGCAACTGTCGTCTGTAGTGATATAACTAGTGAAGAATTCCAAGATGAATTAGATTTAGATACTGTCGATGTATTTGTCGCAACTTCAAATAATGATGAGAAAAATTTTATTGCCAGCTTAATGATGAAAAACAAAATGAGTAAACATTCACGAACATTGGTGGTATCTAATCGCGAAGAGTACGACTCGTTAATCCCTAAAGTTGGTTTAGGGGAAAGTATCAATCCACGCCTAATTGCTGTCAGTGAAATCTTAAGCCACATTAGCAAAGAAGATGTTTTATCAATCGCAAAATTCAATTATGGTGATGCTGAAGCTTTTGAAATAGTCATACCTGAAAAGTCGGCGGCATTAAAGAAAACGTTAAAAGATTTGAAAATTCCACTAGATGCAATTGTTGGCACGGTCACAAGAGATGATGAAGTTATAATCCCAAATGGCGCAACAGTCTTTCAACCTAACGACAAAGTAATCCTTTTTACAATTAACAATAGTCGTTTAAAAGCTCAGGAAATTTTTGAATCAAAAAAGAAATGGTACGCAAAATAAAACTTGGTATTTGAACTAAGCTTTTGCTCCAAAAGTATATTGTAATTCTTTTATATATTTTCCCAAAGAGGCTTTTGACCACACTTCGATAGCATTATCATAATTCAAAATGGACACCATTGCATATTTTCCAAAATATTTTTTTGCTAAACCTTCAGGAATAATTAAAACACCTTTAGTAACTTGGCAAACTTTATAATTGGAATGACTTGGCATCTTTAATTGTATTTGTAAGCAATCCTTTGATTCCGAAAGATAAACAGGACCTTCTTCCATTAAAATTTGAATTCGCATAGAATTATTATTTAAGGTCTGGTGTGAAACATTTCCATATGCTTGCATTCTAACCCAATCAATATCATTATTTTTTGCCGACTCTGTAATTATTTTATGCGAATAGATGGCAGAAATGCTTAAGAATAGGATGGCCGCATGAATGGCAACAGAATACATGAATGCAGGTGTTCTTAATTTAACGTGGAAAAGATCTTTTACCTTTTCATTAAAAGTTAATTTAATGATTCTAGCACTATGCTTTTCAGCCACCGATCTTTTTGATGATGGACTTTTTTTCGTATCTAAATTTACTGATTCAACCACATCACATTTTGTTGTACCAGTGGCAGTTATAATTCGCTCATGAATTTTACTTACATATCCAGTTTCTGGCTCTATTTCTGTAAGATTATTTAAATCATTTTTCAAACCATTCATCATCTCTGTAAATGAATGACAATCATCACAAGATGTTAAATGTTCTTTTATAACAGAGTTCATTTCATTTTCTTCACCCTTTAAATAAGAGGGTAATAAAATTTCTATTTCAGCGCACTTCATTTGTCTGTAAACCTTTCAGCAATTCTCTTAATTTTTTAACGGCATTAAACATTCTAGATTTTACCGTTCCAACAGGTATGTCTAAGATTTCAGAAATCTCAGCATATTTCAAATTTTCAATTTCGGATAATAAAAAAACATCTTTTAATATTTCAGGCAATCTATAAACAGCAGCCATGATTTTGTTCAATCTTTCATTTGAATCAATTACTTCTGATGGATTTGGTCCACGCGCTTCAATCATATCGCTAAATTTATTGGATCCATATTCCACATCTAAAGATAAAGTCTTCCTCTTCTTTTGTTTTCTATAATTATCAATAAAAACGTTGCGAGCGATTGTGAAAAGATAAGCTTTAAAAGTTGTGACTGGTTTATACTTATCACCTGACTTATACAACTTTACAAAAACCTCTTGGCAAATATCTTCGGCCATCGTTTTATCCCAACTCATATGACAAAAATAATTAAATACTAACTTGTAGTATTTTTCAATTAACAAATCAAAGGCCTTTTCATCACCTTCTTGAAACTTCAACATCAACTCTGTGTCAGATAACATAAAAACCCCACATCAGTTCCATTAATCTCTCTCTACGCATTGTCATTCATTTTGGTTCATGGATTATATGTATAAAACGCATAAAAACTTATTGAATTAGATTATTAAGATGAAATTCGACTATATACATTAATCTAAAGGCTATTGTTTTCAAAATGAAATTATATCTTCAAGGAAAATTCAGATTTTAAAATCTTCTCTAAATCATAAAAGTCATTTATTGTAAAATCAGGAGGCACTTTAGATGTTGCGTTACTATACTTGCCACCCCTTTTGATCAACACTGAAATCATCCCTACCGCTTTTGAAGGGTCCACATCAGATTCAGGGCTATCGCCAATGTATAAAATTTCGTTGGCCGGAACATTTAATCGATCAATCGCTAATTGATAAAATTTTGGATTGGTTTTGGAATATCCACATTCGTCAGTTATAAAAACTAACGAAGGATCGATATATTTATTGAATCCTAATCTAATTATTTTTTCAGCTTGTTTAATTGTCAATCCCGCTGTTATGATCCCCATTGGGATTTTAGTAGTGACTAATTTTTTAACTACTTCTTCTACATCAGAATGAATTTTTAATTTATTATGTTTTGTTTCATGATAACCAATGATGCCAGCAGCGACTATTAAATTGGGGTTTATTCCCTTGTAAGTATTTTCTCCTAATCTCGATAATAATTTATTAAAATGTAATTCATAATTTTTTGGAAATTCAGAAATCACTTCTAACAATTCCTTCATTCCATTTTCAAGCGAAATATTCAGTCCAGTTTTGATCATATTATCAATAGCATTTTCACGAGCTATTTTGGCAAATTCTGTGGTTGAGTATAAAGTATCGTCAACATCAAAAAATATGGCCGAAAGTTTTCTAGTCAAATTATTTCCTAATTAAATAATTTTTTATTGTATCACTTATAATACAACATTCTCTGTTTTTCATTTTTTAAAACATAAATTAAATCGGTTTGACAAACAATCAAAAATAAAACTGAATTACCGTTAAATCAACATCCCTAATGGCAATAGTGACATTCAATAAATACAATATAACTATTAAGAAATATGCTTAAGCATAAATATTATTAATCTTTATGCTTATAAATATAGATGAGATTAAGCACTATAAAAATATTTCAAGTATATTATCAGCTATCCATATTAGCTGAAAACTTTTTTAGTTTTAGAAGGGATTGTTGTTCTATTTGTCGAACTCTTTCTTTCGTCAACATGATATCTTCATCTTCAGCAGTTTCTTTTAAAGTAAGCTGCTCAACTTGTTTACCATCTTCTCCATATCCAAACCTCAATCGAATTATTTTTTCTTCTCTTGGAGTTAATTTTTTCAATAATTTATTTAGAAAAATCTCTTCATCTTCTTTATCAAAAATATTTTTCGGCTCATCTTTAAAGCTCGACTCTATAAACTCCTCAAGATTACCACCAATTCCTTCACCATCAGAACTCACCACTGAGGAAGAGGATAATGCCTGCAAAACAAACATTTTCTTTTTTCTCGATAATCCTAATTTATCAGATATTTCATCCGTCGTAGGTGCTCGATTGAGTTCTTGTGCTAATACTCTTTTTGCTTCTTTCCAACCAGAAATCAATTCATTCATATAGGATGGAATATGGATACTTTTTGCTTTATATGCAATTGCTCTTCGAATTGTTTGTTTAATTCTCCAAGTAGCATAAGTACTAAATCTACAGCCTTCGGCCGGATCAAAATTCTCAACAGCCTTCATCAAACCAATATTGCCCTCTTCAATCAAATCTAATACGGAAAATCCTCTATTGGTATACCTTTTAGCGATATTGACTACTAATCTAAGGTTTGAATTTATCATCCGCTGACGAGCTTCTTCATCGTCCTCAAAACGAATTAAATTCGACAACTCAATTTCTTCTTCAGCGGTCAATAAATTATAACGACTAATGTCTTTCAAATAAACTGAGATTGAACTAGCATTTTTATTCAATACTGCGGCCTCATTCTGTCAAATAAACAACATTATGTTTAATAAGTTTTCAGATTGTAAGCATTGGGATACTATTTGCAACATCAAATTGATACACCGATTATATGAATAAACACAATCATTTTAATGGTGCCGTTAAGCATTTTCGCTAACACAGATGCCGTCTTTTTATGAATTTATAGGCCGTTAATTAACTAATTTGAAATCATGAATAAAACTCAAATTTCAGGTCTATTTACCGAAATTGGAAACCCACTTGCACATCGATGTCCACCACCACCTCTACTACTAGCAAATTCTGAGCAATCCATATTTCCCAAACCCCGGATACTACCTTTATTACGATTCAAATCCAACATGATGGCATATTCTAAATTAAATCGTTCAATCGCGGCATTCAATAAATCAGAACTTTCCCCAGAGCAATATATAATGCCATAATCATATCCAGAGTCATCCTTCAAGATTTGAATTCGGTCTAATTCATTTTCAATTCTGTCATTCTCTTGTTTGGCAACGAAATCAATCAGAACAGATTCTTCTTTGGTAAATGTTGCCTTTTCATTCTTTAAAAAACGATCAACAAAAGATTCATCACCGTAAATATGATGTAATTTTGCCATTAAAATTCCACGATCATCCTTATTAAGCCATAAATCGCGATCATTTATAACATTTGAAAAATCTAAATAATTAGAAAGATTATCGGAACCCCCTTTTACCAAGGCATCATATAAAATTTTCGATCCACACCTTTTATTATCAAAAATGACTTCACCAGATATACCTGCGGGAAGCTTGTAGGTTTCCAGCCAATCTCTAGATTTATGATGCTCATAAATACCTATAAAAACATTCAACTTCATAAGTTCCATACAAATTTTATTCAGGATATCTTCGTCACAAACAATATCTGCAATTAGGAGCACACCTCCTTGATCCAATTGTTTAACAGTATCTTGAACAATTACATTGACGCTATTATGTAAAGCAAATACGGTTTTCAGATTGGGATACTTTTGTTTTGCAAAAACAGCACAAGCAGAACCATCGGGACAATTAGCATGGGTAATTAAAAATGTTGGCAAAGATGGATTAATATTTAAACTCATAATTGGTACCTTTCATTTCATGATCAGAAAAGCACATTATAGATACCAATTAAAACTAATCAGTAGGAATTTTAAATTTATTTTAAAGAAATTGCTTCTAATGTTTTGCGAGGTGACATGATGCTTTTCAATTGCAATCCGTAGACATCATTAACAGTAACGACTTCACCTTCTCCGATTTTAGTATTTCCAATTGAAAGATCTAAATTACTATCAAATGGAACGTTAAATTCAATAATTGATCCGACACAAATTTGTTTCAGAATTTCTTCTATGGTCATCCTTTTTTGTGCGAGACTAACAATTGTGTTTACTCGAATTTGTCGAAGAACATCAACATTTCTAGTCAATTCATCTTCTTCGCTACCTGAATCCAAATTTTCAGATTCTGAATCATTTATTGCTAAATCCTCAGCTCCTTCGAGAGGTGCCATACTAAACGCTAATTCTTTAGATAAAACCCAGAAAAAGTCAAAAGACTCTTCACCTTCAAAAGTCATTTCATATTTTAAAAATACAAATTCATCGCCTTCAATATCAGCTTCGAATTCTTTTAAGTCTTCTAATATATCAATATCTTTTGTGCTAGTTAAATCACCATTTGCTTCTTTATACATATTTCTAAGCACAGATGAACATTGTCCAGTTACCTGAGACATTACTTCTTTAAAACCATCTTCAGCATCAGCACCATACCCATCATTGATGAAATTTAATAATTCATCGCCTTCCATCATCATCATAGTTCCTGCTACATTCAAAGCTTCTCCAGTAGGAAACAATACATAAAATGATCCAGAAATAGCGCCCTTGATAGAACCAAATGAGTTTACAAACTGGCCACCTTCATAACTAAGTTTGTCACCAACCGTATGGCAAATAATTTCTTTAAATACAGCCTTAGCCGATTTTTGAATGTTGGTACCTATAGTAGAACCGATAGGTTCACATAATGATTCAGCGACTTTCTTTAATTCTTCTTCTTCTAATAAAAAATCTTTTGAATTTGCCATTTTATATCCTTGTACCTGGTTGTGCTTTTTCCGAGACAACTAATGACCTTTTGCCTCTAATTTGACCGGCCTTAACGAAATATTTTGGCTTGTCTTCTACAAAAAATACCAAATCATCTTTCTCAAGTTTTTTTGTCTCTAAAATATCGCCAACTCGTAGCCCTAGCAATTCACCCACAGATATTTTCTTTTCTGCAAAATAGGAAACACATTCAACCCTACAAGTTTTTAAATTATCTTTTAAATCAGCTGTACTTCTACCTGTATCAACTTTCCGACCTCTAGAGAACCAGTTCTTAGTAGCAAATTGACCCATAATAGGCTCAATTGTCAAAAACGGCATACATAGATTCATCATGCCACTTGCCTCACCCATTTTTATTTCAAAACATATTAATACAACAACTTCGTTGGGTGATACAATCTGACTTAACTGCGGATTTGATTCAGTTCCAGTAACTGCAAAATTAATTCTTTTAATATCTGACCACATTTCTTTTAATTCCATTACGGCCAAATTAGATAGCTTACCGGTCAATCGTTTTTCAATATCTGTCATTTCTCTTTCAGGAGTTACATGCTCTGAATTCCCGCCTCCTAACAATTTATCAATGATGGCAAATAATATTCCAGGATTGATTTCTAAAACCAGACTACCCTCAAGTGGTTCAGCTGATAATAAATTAAAACAAGTTGGGTTTGGAAGTGACATTATAAATTCAGAGTAGGTTAACTGCTCAACAGTACAAATTTTTATTTCTACAATTGTACGTAAATAACCTGATAACGAGGCTTGTAAACTTCGAGCAAAATTTTCATGAATGTTTTCAAGTGTACGCATCTGATCTTTTGATACACGTTCTGGGCGCTTGAAATCATATGAATTGATATCACCATAATCGACTGCACCTTCAGGTTCTTCAACAGAAGAATCTGTGTCATCTTGTTCGATAGCAGAAAGCAATGCATCTACTTCACCTTGTGAGAGAACCTCTTCAGCCATTAAAGATACCTATGAAAATTTATGTTTGATAAAATTTTATATTAATCAAGTTTTGAGTCGTGCTTTAAACGAAGCTTTTCTCGACTCAGCCTATTTATATAAAATCGGTTATTATTCATCAAATCTTCACGCTCACATTTTAGATAATGCAAGTTTAGATCAATTTTATTAATTTCAATTTGCAAATTACTTGATCTTGATTTTAAATCTTGAAGCTTTTGCTCCTTTGGTTCAATAGCAACTAAATACAAAACTATCCATAAGCCACAGGAAAAAAGTAGAAATTTAAACATTGAAAATAAGCCTCTTTATTCAATAATGTTCACTTAATAAATATGAAATTAATTAAATTAAACACTTTTCGACTAATTATACCAAATCAATATTAAATTACAAAATTAAACTATCCAATTTATATTGAATTAAAGAAAGTCCGCACTGGGAATTATTATTTCAAAATGACCATAAACACAGATTCAGCAGTAATTGTGATAGGCGAAAATAATCCCTTAATTTCTGTATGCGGAAAACCTATTTTACTACATCATTTAAAAAGATGTCACAGCTCCGGCATTAAAAACATTTTCATATTAGGTCACTTTACTCAAGAAGTTCTAGAATATCTACATAGCAATAACGAATTTTACAACACACATATTCTGCAAGACCAAGCAGGAAACCCATGGTCAACCATCAAAAATATGACAGAAGAACAAAATGTTATTATGATTAGCTGTGAGCATTTAACTGATATTAACAGCTTTCAAAAGTGTTTGAATATGCACCCCTCTGATGATGAGGTCCTGATGATCGGCGATGCCAACCCAGAAGAAATCTCTACTGCACGTCCACGAATTTTACTCACAAAGTTTGGCCAACCTATTGATATTTTAGATAGAGCTAGAGGAGAAGCCGTTTGGTTGGGCCTAGCTTTTGTAGGTCCAAAAGTTCTGGAAAATCTGGCAAATAGAAAAGGAGGAATCCATAATCAAACATTACGACAAGCCAATATTATAGCTCAAAATGGAAATGCAAAACTCATGAAGTTTCATCCTACTTTCTGGGAAAGGATAGACTCTCAGTATTTAGGAAATCATGTCAGTAAAGAAATTTTATTTAGCTTGTCATCCAAAAGAAATTTTCTTGATATGATGGAAAGCGGCATCAGCAATACATTTACAAGCCTCTTAAATTATGATGCAAAATATAGAAATTTAACTTTAGTCATATCGAGTATTATTAGCTTAATTGGGGGATTCTTAGTTATTCAAGAAAATAAAATTACTGGTGCCATGGGATTATTTATTTGTTTACTTGGAATGCTTATTTCTAGAACTACAAAAGAAATTCAACAGTTAAATTACACCCAAAGTCATCTATTGACTGACCCCTCACTAATTGCCGCTAGATGTAGTATTGTTGGAGCCATCGCATCTATTTATTTCCAAACACAATCATTTTACTCAATAATTGCTATTTTAATGGTGTTTGCGGTTTCCTTTGTAGAGATACAAAAAAATATTATTCAAATTCATTTAGAAACACCCATTCTTCACTACCATCAAACAGTTTCGTGGCGTAAATATTTGTTAATCATTTTAAATCTCCATAAAATTTGGTATTTGTACTTAATTTTTTATGCTTTTAATTCATTCTCTTATTTTTGTGTATTTATAATTGAAATCTACTTTTTCTACATCATCTTGATATTACAATTAACCGAGCGGAAAAAGGATTCTTCAAATCCATCAACTTTCGAAAATAATTTATGAAACCTAACGCTAATTTATACATACTAAAAGTTATATTATTTCTATTATTTATTTTTCCATGCACATATTTACTTATCAATTCCCAAGAAAAAGAAAAAATAAAAGCTAAGAATATTGAAATTGATAAGAAAAATAGAATTGTGACAATTCAAGGTAGCTTTAACATCACCAATGGAATCATAGAATTTTTAGCTGCTTCTAAAAAGACAACTAGAGATTACGAGAGTTTAATACTACTTGATTGCCTCCCTTCTGAATTAGTCACAGCTTTAGAAACTGCGGGATTCAAACCTTGCTATCTTAATTATAAAAATTGTATGAATTTTAAATTACAAATATCCTGGAAATGGAAAGGGCAAGATTACAAAAGGAACCTAAAAGACTTTATCAGCACAAATCATAAAATTAAGAAATCAGATAATATTGCATGGTTATTTACAGGCTCCAAACCTATCAACAAAAAAATCAAAGAAGATGTAAATGGCGAAATAATTGGCTTACAACCAAAAATTGCGGGAATTATTCATATAAATAAAGATTTTGGCAATCCCTATAACGAAGATGAGCAAAAAGGATTTAATATTAAAAGCTCTCTTTTTCATAAATTATTTAATGAAAAGAAAATGCTTAAATCAAAAGATAAAATGCAAAAGATCCCATTAAAATTAATTATCCAAGCCAAATAAAAATATTTCACCGAGCAATTCATCAATAATTTACTTACATATTTATCTAACTATCTAATACAGATCTCCCGTACTTTATTATGTATTCTTAGTTGATCTGAGTATAATCACAGCCTTTTGTTACAATTTTATGTTAGCCTATTCACCCTATGAAAGATCATGTAGCAAGATTTACGACTACCACAAATTATCGCATAGCTTTAGTTAGGTGTAGCCAAACAGCTCAATTGATTGGTAATGAACAACATAAACTAACGAACAAACCTTTATCATATTTTTCAGATGGAATGGTAGCTGCTTTATTATTAGCAACACAACTGAAAGGAAATGGGGTTTTAAGTTATGAATTTGATAGTGATGGCCCCTTTGATAATTATCGTTGTGATGCAACGCCATTGGGCTATATCAGAGCCATGATTCCGAGCTCAACATTTGATAAAATATCCACATGGGATAATAAATCACCTTTAATAGGAAAAGGTAATTTATATATTGGTAAAAAAATCAATCAGACAAAAAAACCATATCAATCCGTAATTAAATTAGTTTCAGAAAACTTAACATTAAATACAATTTATTATTTAAAAATATCTGAACAAATTAATGGAATAATTCATTTATGCACAATGGTAAAAAATAATAAAGTAATCCACTCAGATGGATTTTTAGTAGAAGAACTACCCGGGACTACAGATGAAGATAGAACCAGAATGGAAAATCAAATTAACTCAATAAAAGAACCTGGAATATTATTTCAAAATCAAGATGAAGATGATGTAATAATAAAAAGACTGCTTGGGAATTTAACCTACAATCATATTAAGGATTTTGATATAAATTTCGCCTGTCCTTGCACCGAGAAAAGATTTTCACAAAACTTAGCCCTTATAAGCAGAAATGAATTAAATAGTTTAACTGATGAATCAGATGAAATTATTACAGAATGTGATTTTTGCAAAAAGGTTTATCAATTTAAACTAAAAGATATCCTACAATTTAAAAATAATCTTAATTAAAATAGGTAACTAAAATGAAACAATATCTAGATGCAATTCAATATATCTTAGACAATGGCGAAAAAAAAAAAGACCGTACAGGAACAGGAACAATATCCGTTTTTGGAACTCAATCTAAATATGATTTAAGAGATGGTTTTCCACTAGTAACAACTAAAAAAGTTTTATTTAAAGCAGTAGCTCGTGAACTCCTTTGGTTTTTAAAAGGGGCAACAAATATTAATGATGGATTAACAGAGCACACCCCTATTTGGGATGCCTGGGCAGATAAAAATGGGGAATTAGGACCAATTTATGGATTTCAGTGGAGAAGCTGGCCAAAATATGTTGAAGATCCAACTACAGGAAAAATTGAAAAATCATCTATCGATCAAATAAAAAATGTCGTTGAAATGATAAAAAACAATCCTGATTCAAGAAGGATCATAGTCAATGCTTGGAATGTTGGACAAATAGATCAAATGGCACTACCTCCTTGTCATATGTTTTTTCAATTTTATGTTGTTAACAAAAGACTAGATTGCCAATTGTACCAACGATCAGCTGACATGGCATTGGGTGTACCATTTAATATAGCAAGTTATGCATTGCTAATGATCATGATAGCCAATGAATGTAATTTAACTCCTGGCGTATTTACACACACTATTGGTGATGCTCACATTTATAGCAATCATTTAGATCAACTTGAGATTCAACTCAAAAGAGATCCAATGAAATTATCAAAAGTAACAATCGCAAAGAAACCTTTGGATGAAATTAAATATGAAGATATTTCATTAGAAGACTATGAACACCACCCTTTTCTCAAATTTTCTGTAGCTGTATAAATTGGACACATCATTTAGCTTAGTTGTAGCCACCGATCAAAACCGTGGGATTGGTAAAAATGGTGATTTGCCCTGGCGATTAAAAAAGGACATGCAATACTTCAAAGATATAACTACTAATACCGTTGATCGTCAAAAACAAAATGCAGTCATTATGGGAAGAACAACTTGGGATTCAATTCCTACAAAGTTTCGTCCATTACCTAACAGGCATAATATTGTTTTAACAAGAAATAAAGATTTTGATTTGAATTCCTCCCAAACAACTTCTGCAAATTCAATTGATAGTGCCTTAACAATTGCAAAAGAGTTAAATGCCGAGAATGTGTACATTATTGGAGGAGGAAATATTTATAACCAATGTATAGATATGATGAACTGTAAAAAAATATACATTACAGAAGTTGATAATTCATTTGAATGCGATACGTTTTTTCCTGAATTCAAA
Source organism: Planctomycetota bacterium (assembly GCA_002746535.1). Classification (GTDB taxonomy): domain Bacteria; phylum Planctomycetota. The sequence continues at coordinate 68,641 of NVWA01000014.1, read as the reverse complement.
TCTACATTTCAGCTAATCAAATCTAGCGAAATCATTAACGAAGGTAACGATCAATATCAATTTAATGTTTATGAAAGAATAAACATAAATTAAGAATTATTCATAAGTTCAAGAATAAATTCTTCAACTACCTCAAATACTTCTTCACGCCGTTCTTTTCTTACAATCACATGCCTGTCGAAGGGTAAAATTCTTAAATGTTTTATAGATGATCCTAAGGCATCATTTATTAAATTCCCACTGTCCGGACTTACAGTTGGATCATTATCGCCTTGTATAATTAAAACAGGAGATTTAATATCCTTTAAACTATCTTCACATGCTTCCATCATTTCGCCTAATTGCATCACACCTTTTAAATAATTTTGCGTATAGTTCACATCAGGGCTTTCTGTATCATTTGCAACAAATTCAAATTTCCCGCTATCAATTCTCAACAACCCTAACAATTCATTCCATAAACTTACCGCAGGTACTAATTTTGTTTTAAGATTTTTTAATCTTAAAGGAGCATTGATACTAAACGTGCCAATTGGATTCAATTCAGGCAAAGATGTATTTATCAAGGAAACAAGTCCTCCAGATGAAAACCCACCAAATATTGGTTTTTCACACATGTTTCTAATAATTGCAACACCTCTTAAATAAGATCTGCACCAATCTTCCCACTCAACATTTGCTAAATTTTTTGGTGCTGTACCATGTCCTTTTAAACGTATCACGTAAACTGGAATTCCAAATTTAGAATTAATATATTCAGCTAAATACCTGACTTCCTCTGGCGCAGACAAATAACCATGCGAAAGGACAACACCATATTTGAGATTTTCTCCGTTTAGTAAATAAGGAGCACCAATTTCTTTAGGTCGTGACAATTCCTTCTCATAGTAAGTCTCATAATCTTTTTCAAATAATTCCTGATCAAGTCTACAAATTAATGCCGGTATTTTTTCTCTTAGAGTAAGAAATTTCATTTTAGCTACTCTTTTAATAACTCGAATAACATCTCTCAAAGGTTCTATTTCATTGGCTATTACACGCATGGTGTTTTTTAATCTGATATTATGAAACCGATGTCGATTGATCATATCTTCACGTCTTAATTGTAAAAGATCTCCATCAACAGTTATAGTACCTTCATTAACCGCAAGATTAAATATATCGTTTAAAGGTTCATAAGCTTCGGTTGTGATAATTTTGATTAAATCATCATTTTTAAGAGTTGGATGCAAGTTTTTATTTAAACTCCATATTTCAGTAATCGTATAATATACCCTTAAAAATAATTCTTTTTTATTTATTTCAGAAACATTTAACGCTCGTAAAATAGCACAAAATACATGATCTATATTTATTGTTACTGAATCATAAACGGATCCCATAAATTGTGTGGTAAGCTTATTTTTCTGATACCATAATGTGAAATTCATTCGACGGTCAGCGTTAAATGTTTTCAACATAAACTTCATTAATTTATTTTCCTGAAAAATATAATCAGCAGGATAATAAGGCCTGTTAAAGGTAATATGAATATCGGTATCATTCATCAAAAGGTTGCCTTCAATTTCAAGTTCTTCTTCAACTCTTTTAGGCATATCTTTAAAAAACTTTTTAACAACTTTATGAATCATATTAGCGCCAGGTCTGATGGGGTAATAAGTAATATTTACAGGAATAATCGCAATAGCTGGACCAGATATTTCTTCATGACTTTTAATGTCAAACATGTTTGATAATTCTTTAACTTTTTCTTCATCTCCCTTTTCTAAAGCTAAAAAATAAGCTCTACGATACATTGCAGCTTTTATTGCTAAAACTGCTGAACCGGTTCTTGGACCTCTTCCTTTTTCATCCCTACCACCAGCAATAAATTTACCCTTCTCATAGATGAGTTTATTTTTGACCATCATACCTTCAGGGAAAATGACCCAATTATTTTTTTGTTTCATCAAATCGCCAATAATTAGCTGATTTCTTTTCGGATGGCTTACTGATAATGCACCCATTGATGTTAGAAATTTTCCAAATCGTCCGACAAATAATTCGCTGTCAGCCAGACTTCTAGGAATAATATCGGATTCCTGATATATAACATACGGAAGAATAAATGTTTCTGCTCTAGTAAAATGATTTACAACAAAAATGGCTGGGTGGAATTTACTCAACTCTAAAAATTCTTTGCCATGGACATGAATTTTAGCGTTCATTATTTTTTCAACTGTCTTTAAAGCAAAAGAAGTTGTACGAGCCAATGTTGACATTAAGGTTGCCTAACTATATAAATCATGATTGTTTCTATTTGAAAAGATTATACTTCCAATCCTACCAAAAGAAATTGTAGAATGATCTATTTTGAATATATCAGCAAAACACCAATTAATTGTAATATAGGTACATAATTTTATCATCATCTATATATGCAACATACAAAAGAACATATTTCTAGAGATCTATATGTGTGGTAGATTTGCCCTCAAAACACCCAAGGACGAAATTAAAGAATATTTAGGAATTGATGTTTGCACCACTGACTTAATAGAAAATTATAATATTGCGCCAACTAATAATGTTTCCGCCATAATTAATCACAAAGAAATCAAGAAACTAGGAAATCTTCAATGGGGATTAATTCCGCGTTGGGCAAAAGATAGCAATTATCAGTCAAAAATGATCAATGCTAGGTCTGAAACATTGGAAGAAAAACCATCTTTTAAAGAAGCATTTCAAAATCGTCGATGCTTGATAATTGCCGACGGCTATTATGAATGGGAACAATATTCAAATGAAAAAAAACCGCATTATATATTCCATAAAACGAACAAAGTATTCACCTTTGCGGGATTATGGGATATTTGGTTAAATCCAAATAACGAAAAAGTTAAAACATGTACAATTATTACCACGAAAGCAAATAAGACTTATGCTAAAATCCATGAAAGAATGCCTGTAGTTATAGAAAGAGAAAACCAACAGCAGTGGCTAAATACAGAAGAAACCCCTGAATCTTTGAAATCTCTATTATTAACGCCTTCTGAAGATACATTTCAAAACTATATAGTTTCTCAATTTGTAAATTCCGTTAAAAACAATTCGCCAGAATGTATTAAGTTATCTGAAAATGTCTCATTATTTGAATGAAAAAGATTAGTACAAAAAAGTTCTTTTCTTACCAAAAACTTTATATATCCTTATAGAATAATGACTTAATAAATTTATTTTCTTAATGCAGGAGTGTTTTCGTTATGGGTCGGAAGAAAACTCACGAAGAATTTATACAAGAAGTTGAGAGTTTAGTGAAAGATGAGTACTCAATTTTAGGTAATTATCAGGGCACCACTACTAAAATTAAAATGAAGCACAATGTCTGCAGTCATGAATACATTGTTATGCCATCGTCATTCCTACAGGGTAACCGTTGCCCAAAATGCTCTAAAAAAGCTAGCCAGAGAATTATTTCAAATTTATTTAAAAAATAATAACTAAACAAATTATTTGAAAAATTTGCTCCTATTAAATTAGAACTATATTTCGTCAATCGCTTTAATTAGCTCATCCGTATATTCTAAATTTGTATATACATTCTGACTGTCTTGCTGATTTTCCAAAAGATCAATTAACTTATAAGCTTTAAGACCTGTTTCGACATCTAGCTTTATTTTATTTCCAGGAATCTTTGTGATTTCTGCAAAATCAATTAAATATTCTTTTTCTTTAAGACCATCTAAAATATTAAAAAAATCTTCAAAGCTCGTAATGATTTCAAAAAAATCATCTATATTTGAAAAATCTTCAGCACCAATTTCCAAGGAATCTTCCATTAATTTATCTTCATCAATATTTTCAGATTTAATCAATATCAATCCTACTTTTGTAAAATCATATGACACACAGCCTGGTTCACCCATGTTGCCACCATACTTACTAAATAAATGTTTCATCTCAGGAGCAGTTCTATTAATACTGTCCGTTAAGGCATCAACAATGATTGCAATTCCACCAGGTCCATAACCTTCGTAACTTCTTTCTTCATAAGTCATGCCAGGTACTTCACCAGCACCACGGAGAATAGCATGATCAATTCTATCTTTTGGCATATTGACAGCTTTTGCTTTTTCAATAGCAAGTCTTAAATGAGGATTATGATCAGGATCTTTTCCTTTTTCCCTTGCAGCAATAATGATATCCTTTGCTGCTTTAGTAAAGGCTTTACCTCTTTTTTCATCAACAGCTGATTTTCTTCTAGCTATATTGGAAGAATGTGAATGTCCTGCCATTTAAATTTTACTCCTTACATTTAAAATCATAGTTTCACATTGATTTTAACAATTTAACAAAATGGTTTACACAGTCTTTCAAGTCACCAATATTTCGATTATTTCCAGACAGAACTAAATTCCCAGTAAATGACCGACAACGCAATAAAGAAATGAGCTCTTTAATATTTGAGTTCCCTTCGCCAATACTTTTTTGAATTCCGTCAAAGGTACAGTCTTCTAAATCCATTTGATCAACATAATTATGCAATTTTTGTCGATAACTTTGAAAATATGGCTTCTCATATACTTTAGTAAAATTAGCAGAATTGAAACAAAATCCAGGAGTATATCCCTTCCTATGATATTTAATTAAAATTTCTGATGCCATTTCGCTACTAATTAATGCATTATAAAAAGAAATTTTAATACCAATTTTTTCAGCTGTCTCTAATAGACCTTCAAGCCCATTAAATAACGGCATTACAATTCTTGGGATTTCATTATCTTTAGCAATTTTGATTATTGACTCATACTCTTTAGGAACTTTAATTAATCGCAGAGATGCAACCTCACAACCATGTCTTCGAAAATCATTAACAGCTGTTTCAATCCCCGAGGGCTTAATCTTGTGTATTGGTCTTCCTTGTAACAAATCGATTGAAACTAAATCAATCCCAACACTGAGCATTTCATCAATGATTTGAGGCACATACCACCCAGCTAAACTAGAAGATGTTATTAATGAAAAAATTTCACGCGCGATTAAACCTTGTGATAGTTTTGCTCTTTGTAAAACAGAATCGTGACAACTTGGATTTGAAGAAAGAAATATTGCAGAATCTTCAGTTCCTAAATGAATTGCTAATTCTAAGACTTCCTTGATAGGCATTAATTTTACAATTGCATTTCCAATTTCGATAACATTAATTAAGTCCTCTTCAATTAAATATTTATCAAGCTTAAGAAAATCCTTCGTTAAACCTGGATGGAAACTCCAACTTTTTGTTAACTCACCTTCAGGTGTTTCAAATGTTATTTCACTAGAAGTTTTCAGGTATTCTAGTTTCAAAATTGCTTCGGCATAATGCAACGAAGAGTTACTTTGTTGATCAACACCAAGTAAACATACTAAACCTCCCATTTTTGAAATTTTCTCATAGGGAGTGCCTTGTCCAAAGGCTGTCTCTTGCTTATAATGATCAACGCAAATCTCGTCTGCTTTAGCACCAATCGCACATACTGAAGCCAAAGGGTGAACACTTTTTATTGAGTTTTTCATATTTTTAACATACTCAGGTATCAGACCCAATTGATTGAAACCTGGCACAACTAAAGTTCCGTCTTCACCAATAGTTTCTAAAAAAGCATCCACCACAGCCTTGGCACCATCTTCGACTTCACCAATACTAGATAATGAAGCATGCAATAAAACCACATCGCCCTTTTTTAATCCTAAGTCAGATAAGTACAACTTGATATCGTTTTTATTCATAAATGCGCATCCTGAATAAGTTAAATTTATTAAATAAATTATTGATGAATAATACCATTTAGAGCGAGAAGAGCACGTTTCTTTTTATCGAAAATAAGCTATATAAAATATACATGTTAACCTAAATCATTTCGGGCAATTTAATAAAAGAATTGAGCGAATCAATAATATATTCAGAACATTCTTGATGCGCTAGCATCTAGCCTACACTGTCAAGAGTCCAATTGATAGGTTTAAGATTTTTACTAATTAAATAATCATTTGTTTTTGAGAAATGCTTGCAGCCAACAAAACCTCGATAAGCAGATAGAGGCGAGGGATGAGGTGATTTTAAAATACAATGCTTAGACGAATCAACTATACTACCTTTTTTTTGAGCTGGTGATCCCCATAATAAAAAAACGACTGATTCCTTTTCATTTGATATTCTCTTAACAACTGCATCAGTAAAAACTTCCCAGCCCTGGCCAAAATGGCTACCAGCATTATGTGCTCTAACAGTTAAACTACTATTCAACAAAAGAACACCCGCCTTAGCCCATTTTTCTAAATTACCTACATTTGAAAAATTTTGCCCTAAATCGGATTCCAATTCCTTTACTATATTTTTCAAACTTGGAGGAGCAGGTATTTTATCGGGTACAGAAAAACATAAACCATGTGCTTGGCCAGCACCATGATAAGGATCCTGTCCTAAAATCACGACTTTTACTTTGTCAAAGGGACACAAATTAAATGCATTAAAAATAAGTTTTCCAGGTGGATAAATTACTTGATTATTCTGTTTTTCAGAAAGCAAAAAACCTTTCAATTTCTTAAAATAATCTGATTGAAACTCATCCTTTAATTGTTCTAGCCAAGATGCATCAATTTCTGGATTTACTTTTATGGCATTTGTCATTGAACTATTGGTCTTTTTTTGTTCTCTGGGCTGGCTTTCTAATCGCAGAAATAACTTTTTTGCTATTTACCTTGCTTTTAGGGGTAATTTTTTTATTTGGATTTATAAAAGGTTTCTTCTCAACTTCAGGCTTTTTCTCAATTATCTCTCCTCTTAATTCAACCCCCACTTTTTTTGTTTTAACTCCTTTTACAATCGATTGGCCCGAAACAGGAAGCGTACGACGTTCTTGTGATTCAAGAACAACTCTTCCATTTTTATGACAGACATAAACCCCAAAACCATTTTCAATTTTCATGGGTCCACCGATAGCTCTAGCTTCTATTTTAATTTCAGACTTTAATTTATCTTTGAATGACAACCAAAGATAGCTATAACTCAATCGCTCATGAGATATTCCTGATTGAATAGATGATGATTTCAAAATAAATCCATCAAATGAATCAAAGCCAAAATGACACCAAGGCCTACCTTTAATTTTATTTAATGTACATGGCTTATTAACGACAGTACTAGGGCAAGGAGCCAAAATTGAAAAACCTTGATGTGTTGAAAAATAATCTCGCATTGCCATTAATAATCTAGAAGAACGCCTATTTGCTGGTTCCATAAATAAAAATCTAGCATTATCAGAAGTCACTTTTTTAATGGAATCTACCCAATAATTTAATGTTTTAGTTTGTGCATTTTTATGTGAGCTCAAACCTTCATTCCAAACATTACCCATTAGTACAAAATCAACATTATTCACATAGGATGGGAATCCTTTTTGAATGCCACCGTGAATATGCACTTCCAAATCAATCTTTAAGTTTTTGGCCAACTCTTCTAAAATAAACTTACCATCTTTCATAATACTTTGATTATAGTCGGTCAAGAATACTTTCACCTTACCAGTATAGTTTTTATAATTTGCCAACAAAAATGAAATGGTAGCAGTTGCTGGTCCGGCACCTATATCAAGAATATTTACATCTTTCTGTTTTACAATTAAATCAGGTGTTCTACAAACCATAAAAGCGTGCATCCATCTTTGCACATTTGGCATAATATAATGATAAATATAAGAACTTCTTGCGGATAGATCTCTTAAATAATTTGGTTCTTTTGCACCTGGGTTTTCTACAAATACATTTCGCAGTAGATCAAGACCATTAGAATAATTTTGCTGCTCTACGTTTGTTAGTTCAAAAGATTTAGCATTCTTATTCATAGATTTTTTTGAATAATTGCTTCTTAAAACCTTAATTATAGCTTTTTCTAATAACGATAATTCTTTTTCTAATTTAGAAAATAATTTTTTTGACATAACTTTTCACAGAATTAATTTAAAAATGATTTTTTATTCAATTTAAAGAATCTTGCAAGCCAAATCAGATATAATAAATAAATGATTATATGATTTTCAAAATGAAGATGGATCCATAGGCTGATTCAATGTTTTACCCTGATAATCAAAGATAGATAAAGGATCTTCATATTCCAATATTTCCTTAACCAGAAATGCTTCGCCGTACATTTTCCCCACTAAACTACCATAATATCGATTTCTTGTTTCTATTAAATGCAAAAAAGGATCTCCTGAAATATAGGTAAAATCCTTCTTATTAGTGGGTTTTGAAAATTGTGACTTATAGGCCATTATACTTTCAATTTTGACTTTATATTCTTCAGAAATATCAACTACAAATGATGGTGTGAATTCTTCATGTAACATAAAGTAAAATATTTTATCTGGTCGAAACGCTTCTAAACCATCTTCATATTTTGCTAATCCTGAAAGAAAAGCAGCTTCATAACAAAGGTCACTTGATCTGTAATGATCTGGGTGACGACATTGCCAATAAGGAACCAGTAAATATTTTGGTCTATATTTTCTTATGACTGAAACAATTTTTATCTGATTTTCATATGAATTAATTATTTTGGAATCGGGCAACGATAAATTTATTCGATCTTGAATACCTAAAATAATCTTAGAATTCTCAGATTCTTGCATTCGAGTTTTTAAATCGCCGCGACTACTCATTTCCCCTCGACTTAAATCAACTGCGACAATCTTTTTACCTTGCTTGACTAATTTATTTATAGTCCCTCCGCAACCTATTTCAAGATCATCAGGATGAGGAGCAATAACCATTAAATCTAAACTCATTTATTCCCCTGAAAATAAATTCTATTTTTCAGAATCATCTTTGTCTTTATCTTTATTTTTGTCTTCATCTTTATTAAATGCATCTGAAAAAGATTTAAACACATTGCCAACTAGATCATCAACATTATTAATTAATGACGAAACTGATTTCGCTAATGGATCTTTGCTATTTTCAATATCTGAGACATATTGATCCTTAGCCTCTTTAATGTCATCTAAGATACCTTTGTTTGAATCTGCTCCTCTAGTTTCATAATTTCCTTTTAGGATTTCATCATAACTTCCGCCTTCGACCCAAACCTTCAACTCAGTTAATCGTAAAACATTAAAAGGATGTGTACTTCCAATAAGATTAAGTATTTTGTACAAACTATCAACTACAGTACCACCTTCTTCATATTCTTTCGCTTGCTTATAAAATTCATTTATATCCATATCGCCAACGTTCCCTCCACCGGCCATCTTCATGTGTAATTCATAACATATTTGAGGATCTTGCACTACCAAAGCACCAGCCCTATCGGCACTCAGTTCACTTTTACGGCTCCATTCATTCAAGGCTACTATAATTGCTTGTAGTGCCATACCACCAATAGGTACCGCCATCATATAGCTAGAAAGTTTAATCAAAATTTGCAACATAGTTTTATAAAGAGCATGACCACTCATACAATGACCTAATTCATGGGCTATAACAGCAAGAATTTCTTTATCATCAAAACCTGAAATCAAACTAGAATTTAACATGATAAAAGGCTCATCTACCCCCACAGCCCCTGCATTAATAAAAGGGTCATTAGCTATGTAAAGCTCAGGCGTATAATCAGGATTTAAAATTTGACAGGCTTCATCAAACAATAGATGAATTTTTCTGAACTGTAATGGTGTCACTCTTACGGATGATGCTAACGCACCCAATCTTAAAGCTCGTTCAGTTGTATTGCCAAATAATTTTCTTAATAATATATCAAATCCAGGAATTGCCCTTAATGCATTTAAGGCTGCCCTGTCTGCTGGATGCTCCCAAGCCTTACAAGATATATCTTTTAATATTACCTTTGATCTTTTAATTTCATTTTCACTTGTCATTTTATTCTCCTGTGTCTTATAAAATTTATGAATATATTACATAAAATAGAAAATCATCATTACAATTATAACAATAATTTATAATTCTATTCACTCTAGAAACTTAATTCTTTAGATTATTAAACCTTTTAATTAATTCTAAATCAAATTTCGATAGAACCTGTAAATACTTCCTCAGCAGGACCTGTCATATACAGTGGTTCACCGGGACCTTTCCATTCCAAAGTTAAATCTCCGCCAGTTAAATGATTCAATATCTTTGTGTTCGTTTGATGTGTCAATATACCTGCAACACAAACAGCACTTGCGCCTGTACCACATGCCCACGTTTCACCGCTACCACGTTCCCATGTTCTCTGTATAACTTCATCAGGCGAAACAATTTGTACAAACTCTACATTAACTCTATTTGGAAATAATTCATGATTTTCTAAAATAGAACCATATTTTTCAACTTCAAAAAATTTCACATCATCGACATACACAATACAATGTGGATTGCCCATCGACACACAAGTTATCTGGAATTCAATATCCAAAACTTGAACCGGATGATTTATAATTTCAGATTGATCAATGTTAGTTGGAATTTTTAATCCGTCCAGAATTGGGACTCCCATTTCAACAATACAATTTTCTACTTTATAATTCTCATCATAAATAAGTTCTATTTTCTTAACACCATCACCTGTCAAAATCTCTATTGTTTTTGGCTGTCTCTCAATAAGATTATGATCAACAGCATATTTTGCTACACACCTAACTCCATTCCCACACATTTCGCTTTTACTACCATCGGCATTAAACATGATCATTTCTATATCGGCATCTTTAGTAGGACCAATCATTATTAGCCCATCTGACCCAATTCCAAATTGCCGATGAGACACTTTAATTGCAAATGCTTCAGGATCATCAATTTTTTCTTTAAATAAATCAACATACACATAATCATTTCCACAACCATGCATTTTAGTAAATTGAATCTCAGACATATTAAACAGAACCTTGAATTAAAAACTAACATATTAAACAGAACTAAATTATATCTATAGGTGCAAAAATGTCATTAAGATAGAGGAAGACAATTTCTATTAACTGATACACTTAATTTTTTATTAAATGTAAAATAACACCGTGCAAAAGATAAAGGAATTTCCTGCGCAATGAAAAACAATAGAAGGAATTAGGCTTTTAGATTTTTCAAAAATAATGCATGAAAAAATCCCACAGATAAGTGGCAACAATAAATTTTCAAAAGAAATTTCAACAATCAAATAATGCAAGGAAGCAAATATGATAGAATTGAACAGGATAGATATCGTTATTGAAATATATGCTTTATTTATGTATTGCCTAGTTCTTGCGTACAAGATCCCTCTGAAAAAAAATTCTTCAAATATTGGGCCTACAAAGCACTTCAACAACAATACACAACAAAAATATACGGGATGCTTCATGAGCAGCGGATCTTCAGAATCACTGCTATACATCACATATTCTTTGATGAAATCTTGTTTACTAATTAGAAAATGAACACATTCAATCGACATTAGTAAAATGCCAAAAAATAAAATTACGATAAAACTGATAAATAAATCATACTTTATAGTATCAAGATTTAAGCCAGCATTCTTTAATGTTAAATGACCTTCAATAATATACCACCGAAATAATAGCCATATTGATATGATGAAGAATAGACCTAGTAAAAGAAATTCATGAATCCATAAAAACAAACTTTCCATTGGGACAATATACCAAATAGAATCTATATCAAACATCTCATCTTTTCTTAAAACAAGATCTATGTCTTTACCTATATATTTTAAATAGCTAACATTTCCAATATTTTCGCCAAAAATGATTTTCGAAAAAAAGTCTGGACCATAAATGGCAAATATAAAGATGCCGATTAATGGTAAATATATAGTTATTATTTCTTGAATAATTCTTTTTAACATCAGGGTGATAATATCCCACGTTGTGTAAAAGCGACTTTTATTTCACCTAGAACATATGGGTGTTTTTCTTTTTTTAGCATTAATCGAAGTTCATTTAATGTTTCTGTTTTCTGAATGTACTCGAGGTTTCGGACATATCTTGATCGAACTAAATAAGAAGGATCATCTTTGATATTTTTATCCATCATATATTTCAGCCATTCAAAATTCTGATTTTTTTCAATTAATGTTAATATCCACATTCGTACCCGAGCATCTTTATGAGCTATTAAAACTTTTAGTTTTTCAAAGATTTCCTGCTCATTAATCTTAATAAATCCCTTTAACTTAGAATCCATAGATATCTCTGTTAAGGCTCTTAAAGCACCTACAACCGTTAAAGTATCTTTACTTTTTAATTGACCTACGATCTGACTGAATCGACCATAAACTTCAGATCTATTTTTTCGGTTTATAGCTAAAAATTCTTTTAATTTTTCATCGGTTAAATTTTTATCAGCACTGCTCTTTGATAACCTATTTTCTACACGAGAGACTTGAACTTGTCGATAATAGTCATTCATTAAATATATTTTCGACACAATTGAGAAAGCAATATATCCAGAAATACAAAGAACAGTTCCGCCGGCCCAAAATAAAATTATTTTCTTATTTGAATTTTTCCATCTTAGAATAAATCCATAAAGCGAAAAGACTATCAATCCAAGCACAAAAATACCTAGCCAAATAAAATTTTGATAGTAGATAAGATATTCTTTTGATTGAGAAGCGTATAAATAAAAATTCCTATACTTTTCTCTAGCATTCCAAATCAACCTTAATTCTCTTGATATACTATTAAGTTTAAAAGAATAATGCCATAATTCAGGAATGCTTTTATCATGCTTGGGATGTTTATTAATACTTGCAAAACCTTTGTAAACCATCAGAACAATTCCCTTGGCTAGGGCAATTTCTTTTATTTTCTCTTTAAAATCTTCCTCAACAATGATGACATCGACTTTACTTTCATTTATATGTTTAATCAATTCATCTAAGTCTTGAATAATTATTAAATCTCTAAGATAACCATAATTATGCAATTCTAATTTAATATTGGATTCACCTATTTTAATAGGTGATCCTTTTTTGCCTGCAAAAACGACATTAAGACCTCTACCATTATAATTCTGCATGTAAGCACTTAATGGGGAATAATAATAATAAAAATCTCTAATTTTTTTACCTTGTCCTTCGAAGAAAAAAATATCTCTAGCATAATCTAATGTTTGAGAATAAATTGAATTCGAGCAAAATAATAAAGATAATATTAGCGAAATTATAATTTTCATTTTATGTATTTCGCAAAATAAGGTTGGCTTTTTAACATCCAACTAAAAATAAAATAATTTAACAAAATTCCAATACCCAAAATAAAAGAAAAAATCAAAATTTCTGGTTTAGGTGTAAGTATGCTAGATAACAATAAAAAAAATAAAAATAAAAATAAAAATGGTCTTTTAGATAAAAAGGTTGAGTTTCTAATTAGCAATACACAAAAAATATTTTTTAAAGCAAATGGAATCCCTCCTCCCAACAAACTTAATAATAGACTACCAAACCATATATCACTTTGATCATAAACTTCAAAAAACATTGGTCTAATTTTATAATCATTATTAAAAAGTCCGGGTTTATCCAAATCAATTAAAACTTCTTGGTAAACACCAAGCATAACTTCATGACTCAATGAAATAAATGTCAAAAAACTAATGACAAAAATTAATGAGATAGGAAAAAGATATCTTGAAATTAAAATCGCCAATTGATTAAATGAAAAAGAATCTATTGAAGTAAAAATAGTCTTTGTAGGGCTAAGTTGTGCATTCATTTCTTTAAAATTATTTAAATAAAAATCATTTATTAATTTGTCCAAAAACCGTTTCTTCAAGAACCAACTATTTCCTGATATTGAAATTAATGGATACAAACTTGTATTAATTTCAAGATCAACTGCATTTGGATTTACGGTAAATTTTGAACCTTTAGTGGTATATTTATCTCGACCTTTTTTGTAGAACCCTAATACCTTTGTGATATGCGAAACTAAAGAGTTTTTTGATATTTCGGTGTTAACTTCAAAGCGCAAATTACATTTCATATTGAAAACTATTCTCCATGTTTAAGGTTTAATTCTACGTTAAAGAAGACGATTAAATATCGAAAAGACCATGAATAATGGAATGATATAATAACTTTGACATTAAATTTTGGGAAGAGTATAATTATTAATATCAATAGTTTGTGACAATTAGAAGATTTTTAAACAAGAAGAGATAATCAATTAAAATGCATGCCAATGGAAAGTGACGAACCACCACAGAGCGATGATACGCTAAGAATTAACGTTACTCCTGCCGGTAAACGATCTCTAAAAAACTCTCACCCTGCTGTACTAATACATATCAACGAAGAAACACCAAAAATTTGGGAAATAAAAAATGGTGAATATACCATTGGTAGAAATCCTGATTGTGATATTTGTATTACGACACAAGGTGTAAGTCGTCACCATGCAACCATTTTTGCCAATGATCAAAAGACTTATATTTCAGACAACAATTCAACCAATGGAATTGTCGTAAATGATGAGCAACTAAACAACGTCGAACTTAAATTAAACGACATCATTCAATTGGGTGAATGTAATCTCAAATATGTGCCAAAAGGTCATTTTGAATTATCATATCTTTCAAAACTTTATAAATCATCCCAGACAGATGACTTAACAAGTTGCTTAAGAAAAGATCCTTTTATTTCATTAGTTGAAAATGAAATTCGTTTGTTCAGTCAAGAATTTAAACCATTCTCACTTTTATTTATAGATCTCGATAAGTTCAAAAATGTAAATGACGTTATTGGGCATTTGGGTGGTGACTACGTTCTTAAAACTGTTTCAAATTTATTGAAAACAAATGCAATGAGATCTTCAGATTCCATTTGCAGATACGGAGGCGATGAATTTATAATTCATTTACCCGAAACGGACTCAACCATGGCCAAGAAAATTGGTTTCAGAGCAAAAGATACTATTGAAAATTTTAAATTTAATTTTGATAATAATGCAATTGACATCACTATTAGTGTAGGTGTTACAACTTGCAATGATAAGAAATCAACATTGAATACATTAATTGCATCTGTAGATAAAAAAATGTACGAAGCAAAAAAATTAGGCCGAAATACAGTTATTAGTTAAACTTTTAAGGAGGAAACAAGGAATATCTTTTTTATTCCGCCACTGATGGACCCAATTCAAATTGTATATTTCACGATTATTTGCGTAGGTTTAATTATTTTTTCAGGGCTATTTTCAATGATCGAAATTGCCATCTTTACATGCCCCATGGCCAAGATTCAAGCAGAAATTGATAACAACAATAAGTCAGCAGTTGACTTAATGAATTTGAAAAACTTAATCCATGATACAATTGCTTCAATAGTTATCATGAATAATATTATAAACATTGGTGGAATGTTTTTCATTGGGATCTTGACTCAACAATGGTTATCCCCACACTATCCAATTCTAGGTAACTATATAATGCCTAGCTTAATGGTTATCCTGGTTATAATTTTTGGTGAAGTTGTACCCAAAAGTATTGGTGAAACATATAATATTGCCATATCACTAAGAGTTTCAAAATTCATAAAAGTTCTAAATAAAATCTTATCTGTACCTATAAAAATACTTAGCTTTTTCACTAGGTTCATCAGCAAAGATACTCCAGTAACAAGTGAAGATGAAATCAAGGATTTAGTTAATTTAGGCGGTAAAAGCGGTGCTATAGAAGATTATGAAAAAGAAATTATCGAAAATATATTCAACTTAAATGATGTAACGGCCAAAA
Organism: Planctomycetota bacterium; assembly: GCA_002746535.1. GTDB lineage: Bacteria > Planctomycetota. The sequence continues at coordinate 52,894 of NVWA01000014.1, read as the reverse complement.
GTATTATGTCCCATAGGGTTCATATGTCAGCCTTGGACGAAACGACAAAAATTCTAGATATATCAGCGGATGACCTCGAAAATCTTCACAGTCGCATAGTCATATATGATGATGATTTAGATCATATTACGGGGATTGTTCTTCAAAAAGATATCTTACTAGCTCATGCTAAAGATAGAGAAATTATCATGTTAAGTGAAATTGCACATCCTAGCCATACTGTCTACGAGGACGTAACCGCACAACATTTACTTGAGCTTTTTAAGAAAACAAGACAACACTTATTTGTTGTTATCGACAAAGAAGGCGGAACATGCGGTGTCGTCACATTAGAAGATGTTCTTGAAGAAATTGTTGGTGAAATTCAAGATGAAACTGATGATGAAAATGAAGATTCTAAAAAAGAGGAAGTCGTAGAAGAAAGAATCGCCGAATTGAACGTATTAGAAACACCTTCCAGTGATGATAAAAATACCAAAGAAAATGATGCAGATAATGATACAAATGGATTGAAAACTTCTGATTCAGCCATTTAACAAATCTTTTACATATTCATTATTTTATTTTACATCAAATCAGGGAATTCCCAAATACTGTGGTACCCCCCTATTTCCTGAAAATACTGGATCATTTGAGTAAAAAAGTTGTGCTCACCAATTGTAACACCATCTCCAATAATAATGAGTTGGTGTTTTGCTCGGGTCATAGCAACATTCATTCTTCGTACTTCTTTTAAGAAACCAATCTGTTTTTTATCATTACAGCGCGTTAAGGAAATAAGAATACAGTCTTTTTCCCTACCTTGAAAAGAGTCAACAGTATTTACTTCAACCCCCTCTTTATCTTCCAGAGAATCTTTAATATAATTAGCTTGAGCTCTATAGGGTGCTATAACGCCAATATTAACACCTTCTGTCCCTTGATCAAATAACTCTTCGATAATCTTACCAACAACCGAAGATTCCTTGGGGTTTATATAACTCCCACTTTGGTATAAAGTTTCTTCTTCAAAATCCGCACCACTCGTATCGATAAATATGGCTTTTTTTAATCCAGATAGGAAACTACTTTTTATGGTAATATTTTGTCTATCTTTAATATTGTCAGCTGTTTTCAGAAGGCCCCCATAAAAATAATCCGAAGAAAATTTTAATATATCGGAATGCATTCTATATTGCGTATTTAACAAATGAACTGCTTGTGGAAAAGACTCAACAAGAGATTCAAAAAGACTTTTCCCTAAACCTTTTTCTAAACATTTTGATGATTTAATGGTAGCTGGAAGTTGATTGTGATCTCCGGCAAAAATAAAATTAGTGCCTTTAAGCATTGGCAAATAACTCATCGGTTCTATGATTTGTGCAGCTTCATCGATGACTATATAATCAAAACTTAATTTATTGAAATCGTCACTTCTAGACATTGTTGTTGTGGAACAAAAAACTGCTTTATCAATGACAAGCTCTTCAAGACATTTATGGCTAAGATGTTTTATTTCTTTTCTAAGAGATTTAATTAATTCTTTTTCACTACGAAATTCACTTCTTTCGAGAAAACGTCCTTTATCAATCCGTTTTTTCTTTGTTCTTAAACAATCATGCAATTCCTTTTTTATTTTTGATATATGTTTACCAGATTCAGTCTGATCAAGTTTTTTTTCTAAAAGAGCAAATGATAGTTCATTATCAACTCGACTAGGATGACCTACTCTAATGGCATTTAATTCATATTTAATTAAGTTTTTAACTATGTGATCTACAGCAGTATTTGTTCCTGCACAAACCAACACTTTTTTTTCATTTTGTACTAAGTTGTAAATAATGGCGGATATTGTTTTTGTTTTTCCCGTTCCGGGTGGTCCATGAATTAAAGTTAATGGAGCTCCTGAAAGAGCATGTTTAACAGCATCTATTTGCGCTTCATTCAAATCATTTGCACTTGAACCAATCAGTTTTAATAGTTCACATTTATAATCATTAAATATTTTTTGATCAAATTTTAACATTGGAATCAATAAGTTTTTTGACTTATTACCAACCAGTTTCACCAAATCATTGAGACCTTGTTCTAACCTTTTATAGGTCACATTGTCAACACATAGTTCTATTTTAAATAGACCTTGCAAATCACGGTCATCAATAAAATCATTCGAGACAAGGTTTATTTCATTCTTTTTATTGCTGTAGACGATAGCCCTCATGATCTCGACTGATTGTGAGTCTAGAACTTGCACCCAACTTCCCGAAGTAATCTTTGAATGTGGTATTTGTGACTGATTTGATTTTTCAAATGAATATAAATACTTCCCACCGAAAAATATTTTAAAATTTGTATAAATCATTTTATTGAGCACCAAACCCTTTCGTTCGGCATTTGTTGCTCCTAGTTCATGAATTTGAGTTTGCATAGACCTAGATTCTTCTTCTTTTTCTAGTTCCAAGAGGGATTTTAATAAATCAAATCGTTGAATTAATTCGTTATCTGTTAACAAGCTCTAAACCTAATCATATGTTGAATTGTTGAATTGTTGAATAATTTTTCTATCAAGAAATGTTAATTATATAAATAATAATATATATCTTATTTTAGAGCTTTGAATAAATACCTCTAAAATGAATCAGACATCATTTAAATAAAATATCAGAAATAAAAAAAGGCAAAAAAAAAGCCGGCATAAGCCGGCTTCTTAATTAATAAACTAAAATTATGACTTATTCAATTACGGTAATAGTAAATGTCCTTGTCATAATAGCAGGTACAGGATTAGTACCAGAAAGTGCTGCGGCAGTACCTGGTCTAAATCTAAAATTCACAAAATAGCTATCTCTTTCACTTGCAGCCGTAGGCAATATCAAGCGAGTAGAGAATAACAAATGTTGTAAAGCTACATTAGTTGGATCATCAGGATCCGTAGCTAATGTTGCTTCATGTTCAGCACCATTGCTTTTTGCAGGTAAATTGAAGTTCCTTGCAGGTATGGGAATTAGATTCACTAAATCCAAACCATCCAAGTCTCCATCTGCACCAGAACCAACAAAGTCAGTTGCATCACCGATAACCCAGAAATTAGTGTTATCACCACCTAGAGCAAGTAATCTATTTGTAGACTGATCAGAAATTTTTAAAACTTCCCAATAAGCAACAAATTGATTTTCTCTAGTTATAGGTGCACCAAGTGCTGATCCATCAACCACAACTGTTCTTTCCTGCATTAATGCAGCTTCATTAGTACCACCTGTATCCCGTTTAACTCGCATAATGAAATTTACTGCACCATCAGCATCAGTGTCATTTGCTACTGACAAAGTAAATGCTTGATTAACTGGATTAGTAGTAACTCCATCGGTTGCTAAATTAACAAAGGTATAAGTAGTATCTGAAACAGTTTCACCATCATCATTTACAACTGGTGGATATGCATTAGATAAATCCACTAAATAAATAGTTCCGTTATGACTCTCTACAGTATCTAAAATATGTACTGTCAACTGCGGAGAACCATTGTCTCTAACTTTTTCATATTCAGTTGAATCTGCAAAGTTTAATGACAACGAATTACCAGCATTATCATCAGCCGTACGGCCATTGGTCAAAACTTCGCCTGTTTCTTCACCAGCAAGAGAAGCACCCCATGATGGTACATTGTCTAACTGACTACCTTTTGCATACACATCCAATAATTCAAAACTAGAATCAGCAATTTTTAATGCTGAAATCTTTGCAGAATTAATAAGGTAAAAACGAATTGCTTCTGCAATTTCAGTACCAGAAGCAATTAATTCACCCGCACCATTTGTTCTTGGTGTTATGATTAAATGTGCTTCAGTAGGATCAGTAGCAGTATCCAACTTAACAGCAGCTTTTAAACCTGCGGCTGACATGTCAAGTGCATCAGTTCCACCATCATAGTTATCCAAGAACACAAAGTCTCTATCAACATTTTCAACTAATGCTGGTGACTGAGTAGGGTCAAATGTTGAAGGATCAAATGGTCTTAATGTGCCTTCTGGATCTAAACCTGCACTAGGACGAACAGTAACTCTTATAGAAGTAAAATCAGGATGCTTATCAGTTGCATCTGAGAATGTTATTTCATGGATACCTTCGCCATGTAAAACGGCACCTGCTGGCATTCCAATTAAAGAATTGTCACCATCTAATTCAAAGTATCTAGACCAGTTCCATCGATATGTATAAGTTTCACCTGCTCTAGCATTAGTTAGATCAGCTCTAACAGCCATTGTTGATGGGTCATTATCTGTACTAGCAGTAGTATCAAAAGAAATGGCAAAAGAAACCAATGCATCTGGCTCTTCTAATTCACCACCTTCATCTTTAATAACTGTATCAACTGGTATTTCTAAAGACAAAGTATTATATATCAAATCTTCATCACTACTATCTGAATAAGGTAGTATAGATCCATCTAAAGCAACTGTTGGACTACGTGTCGCATCAATTTGTTCAGCTAACGTGCCTAAACCCGCAACTGAAATATCTCGTGGATTTAAAAGATTTCCTGTTGGTTCTTGTGTACCATCTTCAATGAACACATTAATAATATCAGTTCCTACAGAAGATCTTGGTCTGTAATAAAGATGATATATTAAATCTAAGAATTCTCCTGCAGTATTAGGAGTATGTGAACCATCTGCAGTATTTCTAGTTACAAACGAACTCTTAATATCAGCACCACGATCTAAAGCTAATGGGTCAGATTCATACATGACAGTATCAGTCTGAGCAGCTTGACTAACAGTTGTCACATTAGTACCTGTACCACCATCAAATTCCGTTTCATCTTCCCATTGGAAGTTTCTAACAAATTCTGTTCTAGATTTTTTAGTAATAGTAGTAGACTGAAGACCAGAGACTCCACTTGGAAACAACTGAGTAACGGCTACAGTTGTGGGTCCAGTAGATGCTGGGAATACATCTGTCACAGTTGCTCCAGACAAAATATACGGAGCAGCATTTGTAGTTGTATTCGCCGTTAAGGCAAGACCAGTATCACTAACTACTGTAGTACCAACAAACCCAGTACCAAATGTAAATGCCCAGTTGGTAGTAGATACAGGTAAAGCTACAGAAATCCGACCAGAATCAGCATCTAAATTAGCTTCTTTTATACTTGCTGTAATTCTTAAGTCATCCAATGAAATATCTTGTTGAAAATAATTTCTGATATTTAAAATTATTTCCCCAGTTGCAGATCCTAGTGTAAAAGTATCGTTTTGAATCAAGAATACGGCAGGACCGATATTTCCTTCATTTCTATAAGATTGAGAGGATACTATTTTTGCTTCAACTGTAGTAACTTTAGATTTTTTAGACTCTATATCTTCACCTTTTAAATGAAGAATGCCAAAATAAGTAAAGTTCTTGTATAAGTTATCAAAAGCAACAGGATTATGAGGTGATATACTCGTACCAGTCCTTAATCCTAGCAATGAAGTATTGAAAGTAGATGCACTATTATCTACACTAAATACATTTAATGCATCCTTCCATACAAAAGATGGATTTGTTGATTTATCAAAGTTACTTATTGCAGAATTACTTGATGCATCTTGACCACCTGATAATTTGGTAATAATTGGATGAGTATTTGTAATATTACCCAATAAATCACCAGAAGTAGTGATAGAAACAAGATTTCGCACTTCAGTACTTGCATCTGCATATGCTTTCATCAAATCTTCAATTGTTGAAAGTATGCTACCTGAGACTTGTGTAGTCGGTCTATTACCTGTTAAAGTTATAGGATAAACAGGAAGAGTACCATTCACGCCATTCTCAGTTGTATTATACTTAATTGTTAATATTGATGTACCTGCGTTAAATTCTACTTTGTCAGCATCATCATCTATGTTACCACTAGCGGTTAAATCACCATTGGTTGTATTCATACTTGCATCAAGCAATGAAATAACATTTAAGGTATCTCTAACAACATGATCAGCAACAGCATTACTTGTTACTAATTGAGCCGCAGAAGAATATGCCTGAGTAGTTATAGTTGCACCTGTTAAGATAACATCCGCAGTATCAATTGCAAAATCTTGGGTTTGCAATAATAATGCTAATGTATGTGCTGAAGTTGAAGCACCATAATGCAGAGTAATTGTATTAGATGTAGTATCATAAGCTGCATGTTCTTCGATCAAATAATCGTCATTGATGGTAGGAAAATGCTCTTCATCCCGTGGAGAAGCGTTATTACCGACAACGTCACGTGGATAAACATTTGAAGAATAATCTACTAATTGTGCCGCATTTAATGAAATTCCTGTTGGAGCAACATTTGGAACTGCACCAGTAATATAATTAGAATATTCAGAGTGATACTGAAATTTAATACTAACATTTCCCTTAATACCAGCCACAGTTCGGTACGAAATCATATTAGCACCATTACCGTTTTGAATAGTTCCTACAAAATAGGTCGCACGAACGCCCTCTTCCATAATTACTGCGATATCGTTACCTGCTGCACCACCATCTTTGACCTCTATCTTAACTCCTGGATTACCAGCAACAGAACTAATTGATGCTTTAACAGCAGTTTGTGCACTAGTTCGAATAAAAGAAGTTGATCCATCAGAACCATTTATCGCATTTGCTGGTCCAGATGTTCCTATAGTAGTTGTAACTGCGGTAGGACCTGAATATAATTCATTATTACTACCTGTCCAACGAGAATTCTCATAACCAAGAAACACAAATTTATAATCACGACTGTTTGTTAAGTCGGAATTTAAAATATATCGACTGCCTGATTTAGTCATTGGAAATATTTTTTCAATGGCTCCAGCTGAGGTATATTGAATTGCATACATCTTATCAATATCTTTAGCTTTACCTTTTTGTCTTTTTTTACTCCTTTTACCAAATGTTGGTACACCACCAGCATCTAAAAGACTTAGATCATCTATAGCATTGTTTTCATCAATGAAGATTTCAACATCGCCTACAGATCCATCAGTTAGTGTATTGGTTGTTTCGTCAGTATTGTTTGTATTATCCACAACACTTCCTGGGTTGTCCGTTTCTCCTGGAATCCCATTTTCAGCATCAGGAATGCTAGATTCACCAGGATTACTGACAGAACTCGCACCGTTGTTGCCAACTGTCGATTTACTAGAGTCTCCACTACCTCCACTACCACAACCTGATAGCACAAGAGCGAGAGCAACTAGCATAGTGGAATGAATTTTCCACAAATTGCCAAATAATTTCATTTTACTTCCTCCATGATAGATTACTAAAAAGTCTTTTCTCCAGAAAAGACTTACTACTTTCCCTGAATAAAAATAAATTATTCAAGTTGCCTCTACTTATCGTAACTCTAAACACCAACATCATAATCCTAAGACGCTTAAAATTTAATGTCTTTAAAAACTGGGATTGGGATTGGATTGGGTTTTTGATAGGACCATTAACATTTGAGTTAAGATTTACCATTAGTAAAAACCATTCTTTTAAAAAAAATTAAACAATAGCTCCAATATATCGGAACTAACCACTACTCTTCCTTAATAAAAATTTCAAAATTCTCATAATTATCTAAAAACCTACGCAGTTAATTGACACTATGAGACTTATGGCTTTCCATTAAGGAATAAATCTATTTTTAACTTCTATATATATCGGAATACTAAATTCACTAAATTAACACAAAACAAAAATGATACCTTCTATATATGAATATTTTCAATTAGAAAATATTTTGAGTATTAATATTCTTGATAGATTGATAAATTTCCTTCTTAAACATTACGCTATAATGTTGCCTTTTTCAACCTGATCCAATGGGCAATTTCGAATGTATTCAAAAAACACTATATCAATATGGCTAATTTTAATGATTCTTTGCACAACGTCTTTTGCGCAAAGCAGATTTCCTCATAAAAAGACTTCTAGAATAAACGGTGGTATTTTGGTCCATTACCTATTGGCAAAATTTGATGGACAAGGACGTTTCGATCGAAATATTACAGAAGGAACCGAATTTAACTTTTCTGAATTAGGTCTAAAATCAAGCAAAGAAGAAATACCATTTCTAGACCTTTTTGTTGGAACATCAAAATATCAACTTCATTTTGAATATACGCAATTTAAAAAAAGTGGTCTGGAGACTTTAGACCGTGAACTTGCAATAAATGGTCGATCATTTGCATTGGGTGACCTTCTTTCGACTGATCTTGAAATAGAATGGGGTCGTATATATTTTGAATGGTGGGACAATCCTCAGAAAAATATGAGATATGGTCTGACTTTAGGTATCGAACAATATACCATGGATTATGATATTAAAAATTTAACCGACTTAACTAGCAATTCATTTGGATTAAAAACGATTACGCCATTACTAGGAAGCCATCTCTACATGGGGCAAAATAGTTTTATGGTAAAAGCGTCACTTTTTTATATTCCGGAATTTTTAGGTTTAACAGAATATGACACATTCGATTTATCAATTTCTGCCTATACACAACTAGGACGTTTTTTAAGATTAGAAGTTGGATACCGCATGATCGATTCAAAATTTGAAGCAAGTAGCGGAGCTAAAATCGGAGCTTTAGATATGAAAGGCATCTTCTTTAGCGTAGGAATCACATTTTAATGAAAAATAAAAAGAATAGTGGACCTATGTGGGCAATTAAAAGTACAAATTTAAGCCAACTAAATTTAAGATATACAAGCGACCGCGATGTAACGGCACTTCCCATGGCAGATGAAATATTAACGCCATATGATATTCAAGGTACTATTGCACATGTCAAACAACTTAATTTCATCAAAATTTTAAAGCAAACCGAAACAAATAAAATTATCAAAAGTCTTAAAAAAGCATACAAGCTTCATCAGTCAAATAAATTTCCATTAAATCCAGACCTAGAAGATATTCACATGAATTTAGAAGCATTTGTTTCTTCTAAAAAAGAATGTGGCCAACAACTTGGTGGACGCATGCATACAGCAAGAAGCCGAAATGATCAAGCAGCCACTGCCATGCGTCTATACATGCGTGACATGTGCCTACAAATTCAATCGGCGCTGATTAAATTAGTGGAAAAATTATTGATAAAAGGCCTTGAACATTCATCAGTATTAATGGCTGGGATAACGCACCATCAAAATGCAGTACTTTCTTCACTTGGTCATTTATATTATTCTTACGCACAATCATTAATTCGAGATATTCAAAGATTTGAAGAAGCATTTGATGTAATTAATGTTTCCCCACTTGGTGCAGTAGCTGGATATGGTACAACTTGGCCACTTGATAGAAATTACTCTGCTAAATTATTAAATTTTGATGATGTTTTATCAAATACTATTGATTGTGTGACTAACAGATGGGAGCCAGAAGCAGAATTATCTGGAGCTATTTGCTTTATGATGAATCACTTATCAACTATTTCTCAAGATATAATTTTTTGCTCTACAAGTTCAAATCCTGCACTTCAATTACCTGTAGAATTCACAACAGGCAGTAGTGTAATGCCCCAAAAAAGAAATCCGGATTTTGCAGAAGCAACTAAAGGTCGTACAGCATTAATTCATGGTGCCCACTCATCACTTTTATCCATTGGGAAAGGAAATGTCTCTGGATATAACAAAGACACTCAATGGACCAAATACTTAATCATGGATACTATCAACACAGCGAAAGATGCCCCCGAAATATTTGAAAATGTCATCAATAAAATCAAACCTAATAAAGAAAGATTATTTCAACAAACTCAAGAGGGATTTTTATCCGCGACTGATTTAGCAGATGCATTAGTTCGTGAGGGGAAAATTCCTTTTAGAACTTCCTACTTAATCATAAAAGAAATTACGGGGCAATGTAAAGACGTCATTGACTATGAAAATTTCAGTTCTGTTTTAAAGAAACATGATAGTAAAATCAAATTTTCAAAAGAGCTCTTTGAACAAGTAACAAACCCAAGCAAATCAATTACCTTAAAAAATCACAACGGCGGACCTGCGCCAGCAGCTATAAAAAAGTTGAAAACAAAACTTTCTAGTAAGCTGAATCAATTAATAAAAATAAATAAGAAGAATAAACTAAAAGTTAAAAATGCTTTAAATTTTTAATTTAAAAATTTAGATTTAATAAAATCCCATTCAAATCCAATACCAAGATGTGCTCCTAGCGGCGGCTCGAAATCATCGCCCGTCATACTTAAATCATCACTAATAAAATAACCATACGAAGTAGAAACCAATCCTGAAAATAGCTCTTTCAGCCCTTCTTCCTCCTGAAGACTTTTTCTATAATGCTGATGTATAAAAATTTGTTCAAATTTGAAATGTTTATAAATCAAAGCACTTTTCGGGTCTTTCGTCCACAACTCTAAACGATTAATATTCTTTTCAAGCAATCGACTTTTTATTTCTTTTAATAGTTTTTTACCATATCCGTTATTTTGAAATTTCGGATCAATGCCAAATTCCTGCACAACCCCCCCGATAGAATGATTATTCCAACAAATTTTTCCAGGTGAAGATTCCATTTCTACATCGATATAACCGATAATCTTAGACTCATCTAGCAAAAGCAATTCAATCGAATCATTATCATATTGGATTTTTTTTCTTTCAACAAAATCCCAACTCTTAGATCTCGCAACTACTCGAGCTCGAAGAGCAACCCATTCTTGTTCATATTGATCTTCAAACTTAATTATTTTCAATTCACTCATTTAATGAGCCTGATCTAAATCCCATAATATCCAAGGCGATATACTTAAAACCAATCTCTTGTAAGGATGAATAAATTTTATTTTTGTTTTCTAAAATAGTCACAAATTCTTCAGAATCTACTTCCACTCGAGCAACTTCGTTATGAAATCTCACCCTCACATTGCCATTTACGTATTTTTTAATAATCACTTCAGCTTGTTCTACCTGAGATAATTTTTCTACAGTAATTGATGTGCCATAAGGAAACCTAGAAGATAAACAAGCAGCAGCAGGTTTATCATAATTTGATAGACCAAGTTTTTCAGCTAATTCTCTTACATTTTTTTTTGTAAAAAATGATTCCAATAATAGAGACCGCACACCTTTATCTTTAGCCGCTTTTCTACCTGGTCTATAATCATCAAGATCATCATAATTGGCGCCATCAATGATTGCAGAATAACCTTCTTCTTTTTGTATTTTTTTTAATTCTTGATAAAGCTCTGTCTTACAATAAAAACAACGATTATTGGAATTTTCTAAATAGTTTTCATCCTCAGCTTCTTTTGTATGAATGACTCTCAAATTGAAAACATTATCTTCAGCAAGCTTCAAGGCATCATTTAATTCTTGCTTAGGTAAGCTTGGGGAATCACTAATGACAACTAAAGCATTCTGACCTAACTCATCGTTAGAAATTTTAGCCATCAAAGTTGAATCGATCCCGCCTGAATAACCGATAACAACCCGACCTAATTCTTTAATCAAAGATCTTAAGTAGGTTTCTTTTTCAAATAATATGGAATTTAATGAAATTTTTTCTGACATTTTTTAACTTAAAAATAAATACAGGATCATTATACATTAATAAATAATTCTTCAAAATAACATCTTATATTAACGACCATTTTATGTAAGAAACGTAAAGTCAATTCTAGTCAACAGTTGATGCAAATTGTTATACGCTTTGTATAATTCCACCATAAATATAATCGTCTACTAAGTCATAAATCGCCTGAAAGCAGGTTAATGTATAAAAATTTAAAATCTTTCATTTCAAAATTAAAAGAAACAAATCAAATAATAGAAATTAAAGAATCAGTAAACCCCTATCTAGAAGTCGCAGAAATTCACAGAAGAGTTATTGACCAACAAGGTCCAGCATTACTCTTTTCAAATGTTGAAGGATCGTCATTTCCATTAGTGACTAATTTGTTTGGAACGAAACAAAGAGTTGATCTAGCTTTTGGCAATCGTCCAAAAGAATTAATAGAAAAGGTAGCCAATTTAGCACCACAACTATTACCTCCCAAATTTTCAACACTTTGGGAAAATAAATCGCTATTAATGAGTGGATTAAAAATTGGGTCCAAAACAAAATCTACAGCTCCCATATTAGAAAATAAAAAACAACCTGAATTATCGAAATTGCCTATTATCACATCATGGAAAACGGATGGAGGCCCATTTGTAACTCTACCCCTCGTATACACAGAGCACCCTAACATGAAAGTACATAATTTAGGTATGTATCGAATTCAAATTTATGATGATAAAACAACCGGAATACATTGGCAAATACACAAAGGTGGTGGATTTCATTATGCGGAAGCTGAAAATCTAAACCAACCACTTCCACTTAATCTTTATATAGGTGGACCTCCTGCGCTAATTTTATCTGCCATAGCACCACTACCCGAAAATGTTCCAGAACTTATCTTAGCAAGCCTATTACTAAATAATAAACTTCTTAAGGCAAAAGATCCCGCAGGTGGATACGATTTAATCGGTGAAGCTGACTTTGCCTTTTGTGGAGAAGTTAAACCATTTGAAAGAAGACCTGAAGGCCCTTTCGGTGATCATTATGGCTATAACTCACTTCAACATGATTATCCCGTATTTCACATTAATCGCATGTATCACCGAAATAATCCCATCTATCCGGCAACAGTTGTCGGCAAACCTAAACAAGAGGATTATTTTATCGGAGATTATTTGCAGGAATTATTAAAACCCTTATTCCCACTTGTTATGCCAGCAGTAGAAGATTTATGGAGTTACGGAGACACAGGCTTTCACTCATTAGCATCCGCCAAAGTTAAGGTAAGGTATCCAAAAGAAGCCTTTGCATCAGGACTAAGGATATTAGGAGAAGGTCAACTATCACTCACAAAAATGTTATTTTTATTAGATTCTTGTAATGTGAATTTAAAAAATATAAAAGAGGTCTTTGTTTATTTGCTAGAAAGATGTGATTTCAAAACAGATATCCATATTTTCTCGTGTATTTCTCAAGACACTTTAGATTACACAGGACCAAAAGTCAATGAAGGCAGCAAACTATTAATTACGGGTACAGGTGAACCCATTAGAAAGTTACCCGATTCTTTTACTAACCAAGTTTCCAGCAACATCTCCAAAGTAGAAGTTTTTTGCCCAGGTGTGCTTGTGATGGAATGTGAATCATATGAAAGCAACAAACAACTTTCAAAAGAAATTAATGGCATCAATGATTGGCCTTTTATATTCTTAGTTGATAAAAATAGCAATATTGGCACAAACGATGGCAAATTCTTATGGACAACCTTCACCAGGTGTGAACCAGCCAACGACATCTCATCCAACGATCTTGAATGGATACGCTACCATCCAGTAATGGCCCCACCTATCATATTTGATTGTCGCAAAAAACCTTGGCATACTGAAGAGTTATTTGTTGATGAAGAAACAAAAGATTTAGTTGATAAGAAATGGTCTCATCTTTTTAATTAGTTTAAGCTTTTATAACGCGGCCAAAAGCATCAGTTCGGTTTTCAATTTCTACATCCGTACCACATAAATCAATAAGATCATCAATATCACCATGCCTCAATAGTTCAGGAATATACAATGAGGAATACAATATATTCAAATCGGCTAGAGCAATATCACGATATCCAATCAAAAGATTTTTTAATTTTATTTTTGGAAATTTTTCATCATCACTAACTATTTTTGCAACTAATAGAATTAAGGCCCATTTACCTTCAGCAAAAAGCTCCTCAATTTTGCCAGCATTTGACTCAACATAATTTAATAGTTCTTTAACTCGATACCCCATAAATGATGATCCAAAACTCAAAAACCATCTACCCATATCAGCTTCTTCAGATTTGTATACGCTCCCATAACCGTGATACCATCCCGGTACACATGGTTTAAAATCAATTAATGATATCTGATTCTCTTGATCATTTAAAATGCTACCAACACTCATTAATGCCGATGGATTAACGCTACAGGAAGATTCCACTGCAGGTAAAAATTGTAATCTTAGAAGTTCTTTTAATTTTTCTTTTGATATTTTTTCATGTTTCGGACACCTATCCAAAATTTGCTGAGCCATCGAAATCTGAAAATATTCTCTATTTAAAAATCCATTTTTGGATATGTTTAAATCAACAGCTTTTTGATTTTTAATTTTTTGCCATGCGCCAATCTTAGGATCAATTAAATCAAAATTCTTTTTAAGAAATCTATATACTGCCTCAATCATTGGATGTGTATAACCATGTGCATCATCCATTTGAAAATGATCTGTCACTTCATCCGAAGCGCCAGCAAGATCATACAAGCGCCTCAATGTTTTCATACTTTCAATCGAGTCATCACCGATAAATTCAGTTACTACCATGACAGGTTTTGGCAACATAGACGTCAATTGATCAAAACTAGCAACTCCATCCAAACCCTCATTCCAAGTAACTTGCTCATGACAACCAGCACTACCCACTGACTCCCCTCTTAAGATGCAAACAGGAACTGAAAAAGCTAAGTCATCAAAATAACAAGCGGCTTCCCTAGACATACTGCCGCCTCCTGAAGCCCCCGAAATGCCCACATTATTTTTATTCACATAAGACAATGATTTCATAAATTCAATAGCATATTTCACTTCAGTCAAAAAGAAGTTAGCAGGCTGTACACCCGTTGGAATCATTAAGTCACCAATTCGACAATGCTCATTGGTACCTGATTTCCCAATCAATGATTCTCCTCGCTCAACATCCCAAAATTCTCTTCGTTCTCCTAAACCGGCATGATCATAAACCAAAACAGGAATACCATGAGTGGCCATATAGCCACCTAAATTTTGATAATTTACTGAGACCTTTCCATCTATCCAATGACCCAAAGGGGCAACCATCGCCAACCCTTCTTTATTTACATGATCAGGAACATACAAATTAGATGGCGCCATTGTTCCCGGGAAGACTTCAAACAACCATTTTTCAATTTTGTATCCATTACAAATAATTTCGCCACAATACTCTCTTTTTTGATTTTCTATTTGTCCTAATTCACCAATTGTATTTCTAAACCAATTTTTAATTTCTTTGGCCCAAGAAAAGGCATCTTCTTTTGTTTGAACTTTTTCCAATTTTGATTTTCTTAATTCATTACCTGAAACAGACATGTTCTCACGATAAAAATTAAAATAGGAAACGGGATCAACCACTTAAGAACCTTTCTTTATTTTAGGCACTATCAATAAAACCACTGTGACCTTTTTAGGTAAATCTTCAGGTTTAAACTTTTGAATTAATCGGCGACCATCTTTACTGAATTCCTTCTTCTTGTATAAATTAAAAAATTCAGCTATATCATTGCCACCATACAATGAACCCGTTCTAGCAATTTTCTTAATCATTTTATCATGATTCTTTTTACCTGGGAACGTTGCCACTAACCGTATTTCAGATGGTTTAGATTGTACTATTCTCGCAGAATAGTGATTCTTTTTTAATATTGAAATAACTTTCGCCTTACATTTGATAATGTCCTTCGAGGCTAAACCAACAAAAAGAACCACATGTTTGTTCTTGAAATCATCTAATTTATGCTTTCCAATATCATCACCCAATAATATGGCATCAATCCATTCGTTATTAAAATCTTTTAACTCTAGAACCTCATCCTTTTTTTTCTCGGTCTCAGCAACTTTTATTTTTTTATTCTCAATTTTAGGTTTTGCCTCAACATTTTCGGTCAAATCAATATCCTCTTTTTTATTGAGAGTATTTTTAACATCTTCATCAGTCTCTATTTTTTTCAATGCTGTCTTCTGATCTTTTTCCTTTGGAAGTAATTCTTCTTTCTTTATGATTTCCTTTTCACTACCTTCAGTTTTATTTGTAACTTTTTTTGGTTCAGAATTGTTGCCGATTTCAGCAGAAATAAGTTCGGGTGATTCTATCTCAGATTCGACTTCAACTTCAGCAAAGCTATCAACAGAATAATGATCAACAATTATATGCTTGAAAATAACCGTTGAGGGCATTTCAATCGTATTTAATTTTGTTTCATCAATGGTTAAATAATTTGATGAATACAATGATTTATATGAATTGGGAAATAGCACAACTACAGAAATAACGATCGCACACAAGAATAAAATTAAAATCAAAACCCCAGAAATAGAATATTTATCTTTAATTGAATTTTTTAAACTATCTTCAATATCCTTTATATTATTATTTTCATGTACAAGGGAATTGATGGAATCATCTATTTTTTCATTCAATGATGTCATTTTAGACTTATTCGGAAATAGATCGAAAGCATACATTGGTGGAAGTAATAATTTTTTAATTTCCTCTATTTTTAGAGACTCATTAAGTTCAAGTTTTGCATTAAAATTATTCAGCAATAATTTTTCATCTGAAGTATTAAATTCTGTTATCCAAATTAAAAAAGAGGATTGACTTGTAAAATGATTCAGACTTGAAAAAGATTTGTTAGTGACTTCAAGTAAGATTTCTTTAGCTTTCACTTCATCTTGAAACAAGATTAAATAATAATGATATAAATGTTTTATGCCTTTTGCTAAAAGACGATGATAAGCAAGGGAGCTACCCTGCATACTTTCATTAAATAAACTTAAATCTGACATATAGACCTCTTTAAACTCACTTCTGAGACTTAAAACAATAAACTAATGTTAACGTTCGAGTATAGTATCTTTTTAATCAAAAGATATACTTCGACGACCATAGACTATAGACTTATAGGATCCAATATGACCGAATTATTAAAACTTTTTCCTGCAATCGACCCATTTAAATCATATTACTTTCCTGTTGATAATGAACACACTCTATATATTGAAGAATGTGGAAATCCGCAAGGTAAACCCGTACTATTTATTCATGGCGGACCTGGTGGTGGAATCTCTGTAGATTTTCGCAGGTTTTGGGATCCAAAAACATACCATATTATATTATTTGAACAAAGAGGATGTGGCCGAAGCACACCTCATGCTAGTCTAAATAATAATACAACGTGGGATTTAGTTAATGATATTGAAAAAATTAGAAAAGACCTGAACATCAAAAAATGGCAAGTATTTGGTGGCTCATGGGGAAGTACTTTGGCCTTGGCCTATGCGATTAAACATCCCAGCAATGTTTCGGAATTGATTTTAAGAGGAATCTTCACCCTCCGTAAAAAAGAGCTTCACTGGTTTTATCAAGAAGGCGCTAGCTATATATATCCAGATATTTGGGAACCATTTATAAATCATATTCCTGAAGATGAAAGAGGTGATTTAATGGCAGCCTATTATAAAAGGTTAACGTCCTCCAATGAAAAGGAACAATTAGAAGCAGCAAAAATTTGGAGTATCTGGGAAGGTAGTACGAGTAAACTATTCATAGATGAAAATTTAATCAAAAAAACAGGAGGGGATAAATTCGCATTGGCATTTGCTCGTATTGAATGTCATTATTTCGTGAACAAAGGGTTTTTTGAATATGATAACTATTTAATCGATCAAGCTAAAACTCTAAAAGATATTCCATCTACTATCATTCAAGGTCGCTACGATATTGTTTGCCCAATGCGAACGGCATGGGATATTCATAAATCTTGGCCGGAGGCAGAATTTAAAATTGTCCAAGATGCTGGACACAATATTTTTGAAACCGGAATAACACATGAACTTATCGCGGCAACTGAAAAATATAAATAGAATTTATTCTAAATCGGCCAATCTATTTTTGGCACCATCATGAGTTGGATTAATCGACAATGTCTTTAAATAATCAGCTTTAGCTTCATCAATTTTCCCAATTTCTTCATTAATAAGACCTCTTTGAAAATAAGAATCAGGATTTTCTGAATCGAGATCAATGGATTTATTACTATCACTCAAAGATTCTTCATAATCATGCAATTCATAATTTGCTAGTGACTTTAAAAAATAAATGGAAGATGCTTCCGCAGGGTCCAAGGTAATCGAAAGTGCTTGAAGGTATACTTTGCAGGCCTCTTCATAATTTTCTTTTGAATATAAGGCATATCCTAAATTAATTTGATATCGAGCAAAATCGGGGTTTTTCTCTATCGCTATTTTAAAATTATCAATGGCCAATTGATAGACTTCCGTAGATCCATAACAAGCGCCCTTCAATGAATATAATTCACTTAACTTTTTTGGGTCCTTTTCAATAGCTATACCCTTATCTAAATATTTTATTGATTCATCAAATTTACCGGATTCCAATAGAATTTCACCTAGAAGATAAAAATAATAAGCAAGCTCATGTTCATCTTTTTCATTTTTAACTCCAGCTTTCAAATCAACTAAAGCACCTTCAAAGTCATTTAGATTTCCTTTTGCAATAGCTCTATTTAAATAGCATGTAGAAATACCTGCGGGATCATCAGTAAGTCTTAATGCTTCAGTGTAATCAGCAATTGCTCCATAATAATCATTAGTAGCATTTTTGGCTAATCCCCTATTATTATATATAAAGCTTTTGTTTTCGTCATAATTCTCATAAGCTAAAGCCAAATTGTAGCTCTTAATAGAATCTTCATATTTACCAATTTCAGATTGCAGCCATCCCTTTTCCACCAACAGATGAGTATTACGAGAATCTAATCTTAGCTCACGTTTAATCTCATCAATTCTTTTTAAATTTTCTTCATCTTTTTGAATTGATTCGTCAACAGAAAATTCTCCACTTCTAAGTATTTGTTTTCGCTTAGAATTATATTTGTTTTTTGTAGAATTCTTTTTTAACTTTTCATCATTTACATTTATTTTATTTAAATACTTTATTGCATCCTCATCATAAGGATTTAATTCATGGACATGATCAAAGTCAGCTTTAGCCCCTTTCATATCTTTCAATTCATACCTGGTGACACCTCTTGTATAAAGCATTTCAATGTTATTAGGCTTGATATTTAAGGCACCATTAAGAAATTTTAATGCTTGGCCATATTTTTTTGAGGTATAATATATTTGGCTTAAATGCTTCCAACTTTCAATATCACTTCTATCAATTTGTAAAACATCTTTAAACCCTTGGATTGATGCATCGATATCATCAAGTTCATATAAAACTTTAGCCTGCCCTTTCATTGACTTGAGATAGTCAACCTGCTCTTTCGACTCTAATTTAAAATCTCGAATGATTTCTAAGGCTGTTTTAAATGCTTTTATTGATTTCTCATAATCTCTAAATAAAAAGTTATAAAAACCTATTCTTTCAAATGGTTTAAAATGGCCTTTAAATGAATCCTTAAACCATTCACATAAATGATCTATCATGTCATAATTTTTATACCCATAGGCTATGGATAGTGTGTTAATCCACCAAGATAAATTTTGTGCTAAGGGATTATCTTTCAAGGTACTTTTAACAGCACTGATCTCCGATTCATTCTTTGTCAAAAAGCATGAAATAATAAAATAAGCTAATGTATTCTGCTCATTTTCATTTAACTCCATCGAACGTTTCACATTTGCATATCCTTCTGCGAAAGATCCAGCTTCTAACTCTTCAACCCCTCTATGAAAATAGTTTTTTTGAACTTCTTCTACTTTCGACTTTATGGTTTCAACACTTTTCTTCCAAGGATCAATATAATTTACGTCAGAAAAATTAAATCGATAACCACAACTACATTCAAATTTCTTGCTTGATAATCTAGAATCTACAAATCCTTTTCGATGACAATTTGGACACGTAATATTTACTGAATGCACTTTCTCATCAACTGATTTTGCCTTTTTAAAAACATCCCCTTCAATGGAATCATTATCAATAATATTTTTTTGAACGACAATATTTATTGTCAATTGAAGTTTGATTTCCCAATGATATTGATTCTGAATTTCAATTTCAGTTTTATCCATGGCAACACAGTTCACATGGATTTTATGTTCTTTAATTCTGTGGCTAAGGCTATTATTACAGTCTTCATCCAAACAACCAATAAAGGTTCCAATAAGATTAAAGACACCAATTGAGTTGTCTTCTACTATTTTAAGACTTAAAGAATCTCCCTTTTTCAAAGATTTCACCGCAAAATTTCGATCATGATTTTCGGACAGTTTATCTTTAGGGATTATGATTTCGGTAATAAATTCAACAATACTTTTGTCATCAACTTTATCTTTAGTTTTCTCTTGCGACTTCCCTTTGACTTCAAACTGGAAACCACATTTGCATTCAATCTTTCGACCGATTAATGATTTCTCAACAAAACCACTAGCCGAACATTCTGGG
This sequence comes from Planctomycetota bacterium, assembly GCA_002746535.1. Taxonomy (GTDB): domain Bacteria; phylum Planctomycetota. Next base: position 32,639 of record NVWA01000014.1, on the reverse strand, counting down.
CATTCTGCATAAACACTTTGAGCATCACCAGATGTCATTTACAATCCTAAATAGAAGGTCAAAATATGGTCCTAAACTTTTGACAAAGCTTTTTGATAAACTTTATTATGCCAACAATCGAGTACTTTTTTTTCAAAATTAGTTTTGAATTCACCTAAAGTTAATAGTGTATTATCAAGTACTATTGTTTCATCATTAATTTCACCAGCTTCAACGGCAGCTTTAAAATCTTTTCGTGATCCAGCAATTATTAAATCTTGATGCCTATAACAAAATTTGGGTATTGTTGTAAAATCGACACCTAAAGACTCGCCCCATTTGGTCACTGTCTTCATCAAGGCGTCCATCGCACAACCACTCAAACTAAAATCATCTCCATAACCTGTTACAATTAAAATCTGATCTTCAAGAAATTGATAACTCGATTTAAAAGCGGTGCCTTCACTACGCCACCTTTCTAGAAATGGCTCCACCTTTCCCAAAAGAGTTTCTTTCTCCAATGTAGTCAAGATTCGGTTAGAAATGTAGATCCATAACTTTGAATCGTCTGGTATTTCATTAAATGGTACAAACATGGGTACTTCTCCTAAAGTAATCTATCTTCTAATTGTGTTACAATATTGCCAAATTGTTTTAAAGCACTTTCAATTGGTTCAGGCGATGTCATATCGACGGAAGCATTTTTTAATTGATCCAATGGATGCTGACTACCTCCTGAAGATAAGAATGATTTATATTGCCTTAACTCATCTTCACCGCCATTTCTCACTTGTTCTGATAATGCCATAGCTGCCGATAATCCAGTGGCATACTTGTATACATAAAAAGCATTATAAAAATGAGGAATCCTCAAACACTCTAAATCAATATATTCATCAATTTTCAAAACACCGCTAAAATATCTTTCTAATAATTTTTTATAAACCGATCTAAAGGTCTCTACCGTAAGTGGCTGATGATTTTCTTCTATAAGATGGATTTCTTTTTCAAATTCAGCAAACATAGTTTGACGAAAAATAGTTCCAATCATATCACTTGCTTTTTTATTTAGCAAATACGTTTTCATATTTTCGTCTTCACAGGTATTCATCAATTGATGAAATAACAAATCTTCATTAAAAGTTGAAGCGACCTCCGCAACGAAAATGGTATATTGATACTCTTGAAAAGGATTGTTTTTAACAGAATAATGACTATGCATAGAATGACCCGCTTCGTGAATTAAAGTAAAAACACTATCAAAAACGTCTTCTTGGTAATTTAATAAAATATAAGGATCACCTCTATAACTGCCGGCTGAAAAAGCTCCTTGACGTTTTCCATCATTCTCATATTTATCCACCCATCCGTTTAGAAGCCCCTTTTTAAGTGTTTGGACATACTCGTCACCTAAAATTGTTAACGAATTTAAACACAAATCAACAGCTTCCATAAACGTGTAGTGAGAATTTATATCTGATATTAATGGTGCTTTCAAATCATAAGTATGCAATTCATCAATCTTTAAGACACTTTTTCTTAGTTCATAATATTTTTTTAAAGAAGGTAAATGCTCATGAACCGTATTTATTAAATTATCATAAACTTCAACTGAAATATTATCACGGAAAAGACTTGCTTCTAAAGCCGATGGATAATTTCTGATTTTCGCGCTATTGACATCAACTTTTACGCTCCCAGCGAGAGTTTCGGCTAAAGTATTTTTATGTAGGGAAAACTGTTTATAAAAATTTTCTATTGATTGTTTACGTATTTCTCGATCTGGCGATGATTGAAATCGAATAAACGACCCATTGGAAAGGAGTTGTTCTTCTTGATTTATATTTACCGATTCAAATTTTATGTCGGCATTTACCAATGCTGTAAAAACTTTCTGAGACAAATTATTTATTTCTGAAAATCTTGAAAGTATCTCTTCTTGCTCTTCACTCAGAACATGATTTCGATATCTTTCATACTCCTCTAAAGTAAATCTAAATTGTTTCAAAACATCAGATTCAATTAACTCCTGAAATCTTTTCGGGTCAATTTTCATTAACTCTGGTTTAACAAAACTCATTAAAAAACTATAATCGGCGTAAAGACTCATTATCCTTGCATTAAAACCCTGATATAAAGAAGACCCTACATCTTCAGAGTTTTTCAACATAGCATAATAATGCAATTGCTCTATTTCTTCGCTTAAGTTAAATTTTAATTGAAAGAATTCAGCCAATTTATCAGGTGAATCATTAAGATGACTTTTAAATTTCTTTAAATCACCCATCTTTGATTTGAAAGTTTCAAAGCCAATTTCCCACTCATCATCATTTTTAAATAAGGCTGATAAATCCCACGTATCTTTAATATCAACTTCTTTACGTTCGATGAGTTTATTTGTATTTTTTGCAATCATGAATAGACCTAAAGTTACACATATGTAATAAATATTGACTCGTTTTACTCATTATAGTATAGGGATCAAATTTACACAATTATTCCCAATTAATTGAACATGAAATTTTGGCTACACCATCTATAAGATTATTAAATTATTAGACACTCTATTTAGTATTACATATTTGTAACTGATATCATACTGGTTACAGTTTTGTAATACTAATCATTTCATAGAACCTTATTAGCTATGGATTTACAAGAAATACAACATGGCATAACCCTTGCTTTTATTATTTTCAATTCATGTTAATTTAATATTTTAGAAAGGGTTATGGCAAAATGACGAAGCTGAACGCAAAAGCATTAATATTTGTTTCAATATTTTTACTATTGATATCAAGCATTCATGCAGGTGATGATTTTATTTTTGAAGTTAAAGATGATAAAATTTTTAAAACTGAAAAAGAAGTCACAGACAAAAACAAAGCTAATCTAACGAAAATGTTTATCTACGGAGCTGTAGATGAAAAAACAAATGAAGTTACTTCTGGCATCAATGACAACATAACATGTTGGTTTGAAAAAGGTAATGAACCTACAGCATTAATCGTTGCAAGAATAGGAAAAGCAACTGCTGATCAGGCCATGTTTACCGTAAATACCTTATGGATATTAATTGCTGCCTGTTTAGTTTTTATAATGCACTTAGGATTCTCCACTCTTGAAGTTGGATTAACTAGAGCAAAAAATACTTCTAATATTTTATTTAAAAATGTAGCAATACTTGGAATTGGTCTACTAACTTATGCTCTCATTGGCTTCAATCTTATGTACGGAGCAAGCGGCGGTTGGATTGGCACAATAGAACTAGGCCTAAACCCAGGTGCTGGCGCACAATCAATGGCAAATGCAAATGGTCATTATCCTTTTTGGGCAGATTTTATTTTCCAAGGAATGTTTGCAGCAACATGTGCCACAATCGTATCTGGAGCTGTAGCCGAAAGAGTTAAATTGGCACCATTTTTAATTTTCTCCACAATATTTGTTGGAATTTGTTATCCAATTATGGGCAACTGGAAATGGGGTGGTGGATTTTTAGACGGTATGGGGTTTTATGATTTCGCGGGTTCAACATTAGTGCATTCTGTAGGTGGTTGGGCTGCATTAGCTGCCATTATTGTACTTGGTCCACGAATAGCCAAATATGGGCCGGATGGCAAAACAAAAGCTATTCCTGGTCATAGCATGCCACTAGCTACAATAGGTGTATTTCTACTCTTCTTTGGATGGTTTGGTTTTAACGGAGGTTCCGTTTTAAGTGCAGATCCCGAATCAGTAGCAAGAGTAATAACAATGACAGCACTCGCTGGAGCAGCTGGAATAATCGGTTCAATGATTGCGGCTTGGATAATCTTGAAAAAACCAGATTTATCAATGGTGTTGAATGGCGCTTTAGCAGGATTAGTAGGTATAACAGCTGGTGCAGATCAAATGGGCGTAATTGATACATGTGTAATTGGTACAATTGCTGGTGTCTTAGTTGTTGTTGCTGTACTTGTATTTGATAAATTAAAACTTGATGACCCTGTTGGTGCTACATCTGTACACTTAGTGTGTGGAATTTGGGGTACACTTGCAGTAGGCATCTTTGGTAATATGAAAGGTATGACTCAATTTGTTACACAATTGAAAGGTGTCGCCATATACGGGATTGCAACTTTAATTAGTGCATTTGCAATATTATTTATTATCAAAATGGCAATGGGCTTTAGAGTAACAAAAGAAGAAGAAATCATTGGTCTTGATATAGAAGAACACGGTATGGAAGCATATGCTGGTTTTCAAATCTTTAATAATCAATAATAATAAAAGGAAAGAAATAGTATGAAATTAGTAACAGCTTTTATACAACCTCAAAAACTCAATGATGTCAAGCAAGAGCTATACGCAATTGAAGTTTTTAAAATGTCCGTTTCAAATTGTCTTGGTTGCGGACAACAAGGAGGTTACCATGAAACTTATCGTGGCGTTGATATCGAAGTAAACCTATTGAAAAAGGTGAGAATTGATATTGCCATCACAGATGAATTTGTTGAGTCAACAATTGAAGCCATCATCAAAGGAGCCAAATCAGGGAATATTGGCGATGGCAAAATTTTCGTTAGATCATTAGATGATTGTATAAGAATCAGAACTGGTGAACGAGGAAAAGATGCTATTGGCTAAGAAGTAATTCTAAAAGAGCAGATAAAATAATCTGCTCTTTTTTTACTCACTTATCTTTAGGTTTTAATAATTTATTCATTAACAATACACCAACCCCAATAACAATAATAAGACTTAAAACTATTTTTAAATATCCATTTTCATTTTTTTTGTTGCTTTCCTCTTCTATCTCTTCTCCACCAAAGCCAGCTATTTTTGTCTCTTCCCCATCATCAACATCAGGTAAAAGGTCAACTGTTTTGCCCCAATCCCATCCAGTAATGATATCCATGCCTTTGTTATCTTTTTTAACAGTACAAGAACAAGGACCCGTTAAAAATATGATATGATCAATAATATCTTTATTAGTTAAAGTTTCTTTGGTCAAGCATTTCTCAAATACATATCCTTTACCAACAACCCCAAAAACTTTTGGTTCATCATCATCTTTTATTTCATCTGAAATACCTATTAACTGTCTCTTAAACCATTCTTCCTTGTCATCATTCGGATCAATCGTTACATATATTATTTCTAGGGGTTTGAATTTTTTTTCTTCATCATTTAAATCCTTTACTCTACGTTTCCTGACAATTAACTCTTCCTTTATCCCCTCTTTTATACTTTCGTCTAAAATCTTTTTTGCTGCTTCATTTTTTTCAGCATTGCTAGAAGCAATCAACATAAATACAACTTTTTGAGTCGCCAAAGCATTGATCAATTTTTCTCGAGCAGGTGACAACATTAAATTTGGAATGTCTTTCTCAGAAAATTCACCGCAATAAATCGGTTTTCTTTTTGGATTAAAAATAATATAAAATGGTGGCTTTTGATACTCTAATTGATTTTTATAATACTTATACACTTCATCACCAAAACGTTTTTTAATATCACCGTTGATATCAACAGGCCATAAACGTACATTTGTAAGACTAGTACCATTCGAAGATATTTTCACCATATCTAAAACCGCTTTTTCCATTTTTGGATTTAACCGCCCATTAGATTTTTTGGAGTCATAGATTTTGACAATATCATAAACATCTCTTCCCCATTTTTTTAAGGCATATTTATAGACAGGCGTTTTACAGGCAAATAGTTCGAATGTAAAAAATAAGAATATAAATGATAAAATAAGATGACGTGAACGCATATATTAACTTTCAAAAATAAATGTTGGAAGAACAATGGAGGGATTGATAAATATAGTCGAGAATCAACTCTAAGACCTATCGCTATTTTATCGTATATGTTAAAAAATAAAATCGATTTCTCATATCCCTTACTAAATGCAAATAGTTTCGCTCTTTTAAAGACCAAATAAGATGATATCAATTATTCTTAAGTAGATTCACACGAAAGATTAAGAATTAAATTAAAATGAATTTGATAAAAGATCCAATATAATCTCCAAAATCAATTAAAACATCTAAACTGATCACGCAAGAAAACCCTATTTTTAAACATGCTCCAGAAAAACCTACCTAAAAATTTCCGGCTTAGAAAATTTATTTCAAAGTTACAAAATAATCATCAAAAGAAGATTCAATGAACGAAATAAATCGATTAAGAAAAAATTTCATCATAGAGCACGTGTTCAAATATCGATATAAATTTATTGTCCCCATTATCTGCATGATGGCCTTAGCTATCATCACCCCTTTTGCTTATTACTTATCTAAAATAGTTTTTGATGAAGTTCTAAAACTGCATGATGTAAAGTTATATATAATTCCAGAACATTATGCGAACTTTCAGTGGCACTTCGTTTTCAATCGAGATTGGTTTGAAATAATTCCTAAAAAAATATTTAATTATTTATTATCGCCCTATGTCGGCACCAAATGGTATATAGTATTTGGATTTATAATTGTTCCTATTTTTTTTATTAAGTCTTTACTTACCTACATTAGATCATGGAAAATTCACTCTATTGGCCATCGCATAATTTGTGATTTTCAAAGAGAACTTTATGATAAATTTCTTAAGCTTCCGCTGTCTTTTTACAATTCCGCAAAAACCGGTGACATTAGCTCTCGAATAATTTCAGATGTCTACAGAACACAAGAAGTAGTCACTGATATAATTCTTCAAGTGTTACAACAATCACTAATAGTTATTGGGACTGTCTCATTTTTACTTTGGATGAGCCCTTTACTTGCTTTGATAAGTTTTGTTGGAGTTCCATTCGCATTAGCACCCATCATACTGACAGGTCGCTATCTCAAGAAAAAAAGCAAACTATCACAAGAAGAAACAGCAAATATCAACTCGCATATATTTGAAACTGTTTCAGCGATTAAAATTATTAAAATATTTAATAAAGAAACCCACGAGAACAATAGCTTTAACCAAGCAATTGATAAATTGTTAAAAATATTATTGAAGACTGCTAAGATTGCTACTTTAAGCTCACCATTGGTGGAATTCTTGAGCACACTTATAGTGACAGGATTTATTTCACTGGGATGTTTTTATTTAATTGAATCAAATAAAATGACTCCTGGGGATTTCCTGGCATTCGTAATATTGGTTTATTCATTATATGATCCTTTAAGACGCTTAGGAAGGATGAATGATAAAATCGCCAATGGTTTTGCTGCCCTCGACAGAATGATCGAAATTTATTCTCTAAAAAGCGAATTAGATGATCACAAGGGCACGAACCAATTGCCGGAATTAACGACAGGCATAACCTTCAAAAACCTTTCATTCAAATATCAAAATGAAAATGTATTAAATGACATCAATTTTTCTGCTCCCAAAGGCAAATCTACAGCCATTGTTGGTATTTCTGGAAGTGGCAAAACAACATTAGTAAATCTTTTGCCGTCTTTCTTTGAATTACAAGTTGGTGATATATTATTTGATGACTCTAGTTTAAAAAATGTAACTCTTCAATCTTTACGAAATCAAATCGCACTTGTCAGTCAAGAGGTCATCTTATTCAATCAAAGTATTGAATATAACATTGGTTATGGTAAAGAAAATTTCACAAAAGATGATGTTGTCATTGCTGCAAAAAAAGCAAACGCCCATGAATTCATAATGGAATTACCCAATGGATATGAATCTCAAATTGGGGAAAGAGGAGCAAAACTATCAGGAGGCCAAAGGCAAAGAATCTCTATCGCACGTGCTTTATTATCAGATAAACCGATTCTAATTCTTGATGAGGCGACTTCAGCTCTTGATGTTCAATCAGAAAAACTAATTCAAGAAGCTTTGAATAATTTAATGAAAAATAAAACAACCTTTGTCATTGCCCATCGCTTATCAACCATTCAAAATGCTGACCAGATTATTGTATTAAATTCAGGTTCAATCGAATCAATTGGAACTCATGAAGAACTCATGAAATCTGACGGTACATATAAATCTCTTTACACGACCATGATGAATAGTTAATTTTATGGTTGAAGATGGGCAAAGTTTTATATTCGCCCAAATTCAAATGAATCATTCAGGATGACTAACATACTTCATTAATTTTTCTTTTGCCTGAATTCGCCATAAAGAGTATTTAGGAAACATAGAGCCATTTGGTTTATTACGCTCAGAAATTGCGATCTTCTTCCAGAGGTTCTTTGCTTCATCAATATTTTTTCTTTCTTCATACAATAAGGCCAAATACCACATAGCGGTTTCATTCATTGGGTCAATTTTGAGTATCTTATCAATGACCTCTTTCTCTTTATTCGTTTCTTTAATTTTATGAAGAAAAACAGTGTAGCCAAGATATACTCTAATGGCAACACCACTTTTTGAATTACGATCTTCAATTATTTTGACTGCATCCATATATTTTATCTGTGATTTTTTGTAATCCCCAATTTTTCCATAAGCAACTGCCATATCAAAATGGTAGGCAACTTTTGTGGGATCAAGATGAATCGCTTTGTGTAATGCCAGTAAAGCATCAAAATAATCTTCACGACCCAGCAACATAGTTCCTGTTTTCCATAGTTTTCTAGCCATAACACGGTCACTCAATTTAATATAATATACTTCCGCGACTTTGTCATCCTTACCTATTACTTGGACCGAGTCACTAATAATTTCTGAATAATTTTTCGCTTGATCAATAACTGAAATTTTAATTAACAACTCTTTAGAAATTAATCTTTCATCAATCAACCATTTGTCTTCTAAAGATCCTGTATTTGGATGGATTTTTCTCAAAAACTGCCATGTATGTCCTTTATCTTTAGAATAAGAAATGCTAACAGGATTCAGTGGTAAATCATGACCATCATCAGTCGCATACCATTTAATATCAACCTTATCACCAACTCTCCAGATAGCTCCTAACATAGGAGTTCGAATAGATACTTTAGGTTTTATTGTGTCTATAAAATAAGGCACTTCAACAGCAGTATTACTATTCGGAATTTCAATATGATTTTTATTTTTATCATAAGTGACAACTTTAAAACCATATAAACCTTCAGATTTAGCAACAAAAAGAAATGGAGGTTTTAAATCCGCATCTTCACCAAACAAAGTCCATGTCTCTCCTTCATCTCGAGTAAAATATAATTCAACTTTGGTTAGCTTTTCATGTTTCTCAACTAAATAGTCAATCATTATATTTCTATCATTCTTAAGAACGATTTTATCTAAGTCTTGAGCCGTTAAGGAATTGCAAAGTAAAAGAGCAAAAATTAAACTTGTTAAAAAATGGTGGTATTTCATTTCTTATTCCTAAAGAAAGGTTTCCTATTTTTTATTTTAAAACAAAACTAATTTTTAATAATTCATTCTGACTTTAAAACAACTTATATTCACTACTCGTTTATCGGTAATACTATGTTAAAATTGAACAGCAACACCGACGATGATAAGGATATAGGTCCTAAAACGAACTATTATTATCTTATTGAAAACAATAATGACTATTATGGAATCCTTAAAGCCAATTAACCTTCCAGATAACCTACTTCACTATTTAACAGATTCAAAACTAATAAATTGCCAAAAAGAAATAGGCTACACCTTCAAAGATCCAACTTATTTATTAGAAGCGCTTTGGCATTCTTCTTATAAAGAAATTGGAACCTTCAGTTATGAAAGGTTAGAATTTCTTGGAGACACCATCTTACAATATATCACCGGAATATATTTATATTCTAATTTTCCAAATGAAGATGAGGGATATTTGACAAAAAAAAGATCCACCATCGTTTCTGCAAAAGCTCTCTCAAAGGTTGCTAAAGAATATCATCTCGATCAATTTATTTTTATTGATGACTATTTAAAAAATAAAATGTCCAATTCAATCTTATGTGATTTATATGAAAGTATAACTGCAGCTATATTTTCTGATGGAGGGTTAGAACCTTGCAAGATATTTGTAATGAAATCTTTAAAAAATATTATTTCGGCTCCCCTTTCAGATCATCAAAACTTTAAATCACAATTACAAGAACTCTTACAAAAAAATCATTCACCAATACCTATTTATCAAGTTATAAATGAAAAAGGGCCTCATCATGAAATAATTTTTGAAATGATACTTGAATTGGAAAACAAAACCTACGGTCCTATTCAAGCTAAATCCAAAAAAGAAGGAGAACAATTGCTCGCTCAACTTGCAATTAAATCTTTAGGATAAGCATAATAATGAATAAAATTAATGCCTTAATGGTCATCGCACCTACTTGCTCAGGAAAAGAGAAATTATCGCTAAAAATTGCAGAACATTTAAACACTGACATCATATCAATGGATTCCATGAAAATATATAAAGGCATGGATATTGGGACATCAAAGCCATCTCAATTAGCTCAAAAAAAATGTAAACATCACTTAATTGATTTTCTGGAACCAAATCAAGAATATAACGTAAATCAATATTTAGCTGACGCCAAAGAAATCTGTATAAATAAAACACAAAATAAACAAACAATCTTATTCTCAGGCGGGACTTCCCTATACGCCAAAGGTTTATTTTCTGGAATGTTTGATTTACCCTCCGTACCTTCAGAAATTAGATCCAAATTGGATCAAGAATATGATTTGAATCAAGAGATCGTTTATGATAAATTATTATCAATTGACCCACAAACTTGTAAGAAAGTTTTTCCAAATGATAAAAAAAGAGTCATTCGCGCCTTAGAAGTTTATGAACATACAGGAAAACCAATTTCATATTTTCAAACTCAATTTGAAAAACAAGAAAGTGAATATAATATATATGCCATCGGCCTGCGATGGGATAGATCCGAAATGCATGCACGCATAGAAAAAAGAGTTCATTGGATGATCGAAGCAGGTTTGTTTCAAGAAATTATTGAGTTAAAAAATAAATACCCAGAATTTAGTAAATCTGCTTCTAGAGCCGTAGGCTACAAAGAAATCTTGGCTCACTTAAAAGGTGAATTAACTAAAGAAGAAGCCATCGAAAGAATAATTATTAACACTAGACAATTATGCAAACATCAAACAACTTGGATGAGGAAATTTTCCATAAATTGGATAGATATGAATTCGGATATATCAGAACAACAACAACTTCAACAAGCACTTGATCTTATTAATAATAGATTTGAAAATGCTAATGAGTAAAAAAGTATTTATTATTATTAGCCGATTAAATATAGGCGGACCCACAAAATTAGTAAATTATTTACATGAAAATTTAAATCAATATAACTTTAATTCAACTTTAATCTCAGGTTATCCAATTGAAGATGAAGGTGAAATAAAACCACAAAACAACCAGGAAAATCATATTTATATTAGCGGGTTATCTCCAGGTGCCAATATTTTTAAATCTTTCTTAGCAGTATTAAAAATTTACCGATTAATTAAAAAAAATAAGCCTGATATTATTCATACCCACCAAGCTAAAGCTGGTCTTGTTGGGCGTATTGCGGGCTTTCTAGCACGAACACCCGTCAGAATTCATACGTTTCATGGTCATGTATTTAATAATTATTTTTCAAAATTTAAAACGTCTATCATTATGTCTTTAGAGAGATTATTAGCGAAACTTTCTACCAAAATAATTGCCATCAGTCCTGATATTGAAAAAGCCATTACCAAAGAATATAAAATCACAACTAAATCAAAAACGATTATTCAATCTATTGGTATTCAAATCAATTCTTATACTTCCAATAAATCTAAGGACTCTTGTCGTAAAGAATTTAACCTGCCAATGGAAAAAACTATTCTTGGTTTTGTTGGTCGATTCGCACCTATAAAAGACCCATTGAAATTTATATCCTTAGCAGAAAATCTTTTAGAGAAGAATTGCGACTATCACTTTTTAATTGTAGGTGATGGGCCTTTAAAAGAATCCGTTCATCTAGCAATTAACGCTTCCAACAATAGTAATTCCTTTACAATTTTACCATGGCAAAATGAATTAAATCTTCTTTATAGAAGTTTAGATTTACTAGTATTAACCAGTAAAAATGAAGGCACCCCATTAACTATACTAGAAGCAATGATTTCAGGCACACCAACGGCATCCACACCAGTGGGTGGTGTAAAAGATTTAATATTGGATAATGAAACAGGTATTCTTTTACAAAATGACTTAAATTCAATGGCGGAAACAATAATAAAATTATTATCAGATCATTCATTACTAAATGCTATTAAGCAAGCTGGCATTCAATTAGTAAACGATCAATATTCGATGGAACATTTTCTCGAAAATACTGTCAAAAATTATGACTCTCTAATTGAGTAACTTCATTCATAATTACTCCAAATCACATTTCATATCAGCAGACTCTTATTGACATTTAGAAAATAGCAAGTAAGATAAATACACCTATTAATAATGAATGTTAATTTTCGATAAAAACCATGAATTATCATCTCTTCAATTTCTGGCCCATCGTATTAGATACCACAGATATCATATTAATTTGGTTCATTCTTTATCAAGTCTCATTTTTATTTTCAAATACTAGATCTAAAAAAATTATTGTAGGATCTGCAATTATCGGATCTATGTATATTTTTTCTATCGCCCTTCAACTAGAAGGTATCAGCGAAGTTTTTAAAGCCATTAATCTTGTCCAAATAGGGTCAATTGTTTTAGTAATCATTTTTTCCCAAGAAATAAAAGATGCTTTAACGACTATTGGAATCAAACGGGTTCAATATATAGATGAAGATTTAAAAACAATAGAAGCCATCAACCAAGCTAGTTTAAGACTCTCATCAAACAATGTGGGCGCATTAATTTTGATTGCCCGAGGTGATAATTTAAATGACATAGCCAAAGGTGCCATTCCAATCAAAGCAGACGTAACTTCACAAATATTAGAATCCATATTTTTTGAACCATCTTTGAAGGCTAAAGGTGGTAATCCATTACATGATGGAGCCGTTATTATTTCAAATAACAAAGTTGTGGCAGCAAAAGTGATATGTAAACAATTATCGGAATCAATTGAGTTATCGCATCAAGGCAAAGGGACTAGACATGCCGCAGGTCTTGGTTTTTCTGAACAAAGAGATTGCGTAGCAATTATTATCTCTCATGAATCAGGAGAAATATCTTTAGCCGTTCACCATGAAAAAACTATTTGGGATGTTCAAAGTGCTGATCTTTTGCAAGAACTAAAAAGTGCACTAGGAATGAACGTCCAGAAATCAGATATTTGGCAAGATATCAATAGATGGATATTAAATAGAAAAATCGCAAAAACTGTTTCTCTAATATTAGCCGTTGCTATTTGGTGTATTAGTAATTCAGTCTTAACCATAACAAGCAATGTACCAAGTCCTCGTATTTATAATGTCGGTCATCAATGGAAAGAAGGCGACTATGTGCTAGAACTAGGAAGGAATGAAAAAGCGCAGCAGAATATAAAAATTGAAATCAAAAACTGGCAAAGAATTGTATACTTATTAAGACCCAATGAAGGTGGCCTCAGGGCACTTCAAGACGCACTAGTAGTCAATACTAGCGAAGAAACTATTAAAAAAAGTTTCGAATCCTCTCAAAAGAAAATTCCATTAAAATTGGTGATAAACAAAAGGTTTAAAAATGAAATCAAACTCATTCAAACAGAAGAGTACAATTCTCATATAAATTTTAATATCAAAAACTTAGTTAAAAAAGAATTAAAAGATTTTATTAAATTTGAAATAAAAGGTCACGAAGAAGTTGAAAAAGTTACGGCAAGAACGGCATCCAGTATTTATGTTCCCGCAGATTTCAAAATAAAAAAAGTTATCAATATTAGTTTGTTAGAAAAAAATAACTTTATTCAAAAAATTGATTCAGAAATTTGGAATGAATTAAGGAACACAAAAGTGTTCAAAAAAGATTATCCTAATTTTGCAGGCACACTTAAATTCTCAGAATTTTCGACTTTAAAAAGTTTAGAAAAATATAATTCTAAAATAGAAGTAAAATTTGGATTAAGTTTATTTCATAAGAATCAAGACGTGCAACCAAGTGAAGATGAAATCGCCTTAAAGAAAAGCTTAGTAGCCGTAATTGAAAAATATAAAAAACTGCCCGACAAATTAATCGATTTAGCCAAAGATGTAAAACCTGATAGAAGTCAGGTAATAACTGCCAATAACCAAATGAAAAAAGCGATCGATGATTTCAATGAAATCAAAACTCAAGGGGTGACCTACAAAAAACTTTTCTTTTCAAAAAATGAAATCATAAAATCAAATAAGATAGCCAAAGAAAAACTAATCAAAAAAAACACGATATCACAAGCGGAACAAATTACTCTCAAGGAATTAGAAGAAAAAGCTATTCAGATACCAAGGGAACAAACTATATGTAGCAAGATCTCAGAGATTTATTCAAAGAACCTAAGTGACTACGAAACTCAATCAAAACAAAGCCAAGAGATATATAAAAAATATGCCAAAGCCTATGAACCAGTTTTAAAAATTTATGCCGAAGCTAAAAACGTTTTAGAAGAAGCAAAGGGAATTAAGAAAATCACCTTAACACCTGAGAAATTCGATAACATTAAAAATAAAATTAAATCCGTTAAAATGAGTGATATCTCAAAAACGGAAACAATTCAAAACTTTTTCAAATTATCGACTGAATCTCTTGAAACATTTTTAATTTCAAAATTTTTAGCAAATACGCCAGGATCCCTGCACTTTTTAAAATTAGAACGCAGAAAGCTGTATGAAAAGCTAGATGTACACTTAGACCAAATCAATAAACATTTAGATCCTAGTTCTAAACCACCTCAATGGCCTGATTTACATAAAGTTCAAACATTCAAATATGTTGAAAATATTGATCTACAATACAAACAAATTAAAATAATTGGTGATAAAATTGACGTTGAAGAAAAATTCCAGAATAAAAGAAAAAAATATCAAAATGATTTACTAAATGAACTTAAAAACAAAATAACCGCCCTAAAAAAGAATGCTCCAAAAACTAAAGTAATTTGGAAAAAAAACAATCTAAACAACTTAGAACAAAGCATATTAAAGCTAAAGGATAAAATAAATAAAAACTCAAGTACATATGAAAAAAATAAAAATGGGAAAAAACCAAAAACAAAAGTATTTAAGTTAGCAATTGCTTCGGTAGATAATGAGGTCGCAAAATTATTTTTAAAAGAGTTGGCAGAGCTTCCTAAAATTTATAAAGATTATATTCTTGATGATGGACCTAGACAAAGAAGAAATGGTTTTTTCCTAACCAATCAAATGTTCAATACCGTCAATGGTGATTGGGATGTCATGCAAGATTTTATTGAAAAAACTGAAAGTGAAAACACAACAAAGTTAAATCAATACTTAAAATTATTAGTAGACCTTGAAAAAACCATCAATGTTTATCAAAAATAATATTCAGCGTTTTCATAAACTAACCCTAATCTTCTTATCAATCTTTATATTCCAATTATTTAATATTATTTCTATTTTATCTGATGATAAATCATCTAAGAAAAACAAATCATTTACTTTAATCTGCAAAGAAGGACCTCTAAAAGTTCAATTAGTGGGTTCTAAAATAAAATTCAAAAAGCTTAAAATTTTCATCACATCTGAAATCAAAACATTCCAAAACTTATATTATCCTAAAGCACGAAGGCAAATTAAAAGGATTCTTAAGAATACAAATCTTTTTACAACCGTGAAAATTACAAATTCATCCTCTGGCAATGTAACCTTTGTATTAAAGGATACCTATACTTTACTCCCAATAGTTAATTTCTCTACAAACCTACAAAGCTTTAGCTACCAGGTAGGCTTAAATGAATCTAATTTATTAAATAACGCTTGGAGGATTGGAGGTGCATATGCAAAATCAAATGTGTCAGAAAACTATTTCATTAACTCTGCTATTATTCAGCCAAATAAATATATACAAAGTATAAGCTTAGGTGGCAATAAAGGTGATTCTTTTTTCTACTACTCAGATTCATGGTTTAAATTTGAAAAAGAGGAAGTCTATGGAAATATAAATTTTAAAACTGTCTTCGAAAACTATCGATTATTTTATGGACTGCAATTGCGCTATTCAGACTTAAATTTTAACAAAGACCCAACGTTTAGTTCCTCATTCAATTTTAGTATAGGACGCTTATACCAAGATCATGACATATCTCATGGCTATCGATTTTTTACCAATGCGAGGTACTTAGACGATAAATTTAACAAATACACTTTTTCAGCAAATATAAAAAAAAATTGGTTCAAAGGATTTATATTTAATCCTCTCTTCAGAGGCATTCTTTTAACTGGGCAATTAAGCTATTCAGCCGTTGAAGAAGAATTATCAGCTGTCGGTACTATTTTTTCATTTAGAAGTTCAAGTTTACACGGTTTAAGAAGCAATAGTATTTTTTCCAAGAACTTCTACTATGCCAAATCACGAGTTGGTCTAGCTTCTAGAAAATTTTTATGGTCCTATTGGCAACCTCATATTTTCTTGGAAGCCGGAAGAAGTGATACAGATAATTATTATAGTTTAGGGGGTGGGCTTTTAATCACCTTCACCCCACTTTTCAATTCTAGATTAAGAATACAGTATTATATTGGTGAACTACCTGATAAAAATCATGGATTAATTATTGCCACCAATATTGATTTTTAATTCTTTTAAGAAGTAAGAAAATCAAGTCTCGCTTAAATTAGCTTATTCTTTTTGCTCAACATAAATTTCAGCACCACTTTGCTTAAACTCTTTGGCTTTTTCCTCAAGACCTGATTGAATCGCATCACCTTCTTCAATTTCTTTTTGAGCGGCGTAATCTCTAACGTCTTGAGATATCTTCATGCTACAAAATTTTGGTCCGCACATGCTACAGAAATGAGCCACTTTTGCCCCATCTGCTGGTAATGTTTCATCATGGTATTTTCTCGCGATTCCAGGATCAAGAGATAAATTAAACTGATCTTCCCATTGAAAATCAAACCTGGCCTGACTTAAAGCATTATCTCTCAAATTCGCACCAGGATGACCTTTAGCTAAATCTGCGGCATGGGCAGCAATTCTATAAGCAATCATGCCTTGTTTAACATCTTCTTTATCCGGTAAACCTAAATGTTCTTTTGGAGTCACATAACACAACATAGCACACCCAAACCAACCTATCATTGCTGCTCCAATAGCCGAAGTAATATGATCATATCCTGGAGCAAAATCAGTCGTTAAGGGGCCTAATGTATAAAAGGGCGCTTCATCACAATACTCTAATTGTAGTTCCATATTTTCTTTTATTTTATCCATAGTAACATGACCAGGACCTTCAATCATCACCTGAACATCATGTTTCCATGCAATCTTTGTTAATTCTCCAAGTGTTTTTAATTCGCCAAACTGTGCTTCATCATTTGCATCAGCAGTACTTCCTGGTCTTAAACCATCACCCAAAGAAAAACTTACATCATATTTTTTTAATAGTAAACAGATGTCTTCAAAATTAGTATATAAAAAATTCTCTTTGTGATGTGATAAACACCATTTTGCCATGATGGATCCACCACGACTTACAATGCCAGTCACACGTTTAGCCGTCATAGGAACATACTCAAGTTTTACACCTGCATGAATGGTAAAATAATCTACCCCTTGTTCACACTGTTCAATGAGCGTTTGCTTAAATATTTCATAAGTCAAATCTTCCACAACACCGTTTACTTTTTCAAGAGCTTGATAAATAGGTACCGTTCCTATAGGGATAGGTGAATTTCTGATAATCCATTCTCGGGTTTCATGTATATTCTTTCCCGTGGATAGATCCATTAACGTATCTGCTGTCCATTCTAGTGACCACTGTAATTTTTCTACTTCTTCTTCAATTGAAGAAAGTATCGCCGAATTACCAATATTTGAATTAACTTTTACTAAAAAGTTTCTACCAATAATCATTGGTTCTAATTCAGGGTGATTGATGTTTGCCGGAATTATCGCACGACCTTCAGCTACTTCTTTTCTAACAAATTCAGCTTCCATATTTTCACGAATTGCAATGTATTCCATCTCTTCCGTAATAATATTTTGACGTGCATAGTGCATTTGAGACACGTTACCAATTCCTTCTAGAATTCTTCTACCCTTTTTAGGTAGTGGTAAATCGGGATCACTTGTACTTGGATTAGCCTTATAAGATATTTGTACATCTTTATACTCGCCTCTTTGCAGAATCCATTCTTGGCGCACATCTGGGAGACCATTGATTACATCATCGTTTTCAGGTCCAGTAGTATCATAAATTCTTATTGGCTCTTCTTGGCTTGCAACTGAAATTTCTTTAAATGGAACTTTAATTCCTTTGGGTCCATCTACATATATTTTCTTAATGCGGTTATTAGTCTTATCATCAGATTTTTGGATCATGAAAATTTCCTTTATTAAAAAATTGGAGCAACAATCATCTCTTACTTCCTACGACAGCATTACCTGGTCTCAGGTTCAAAGGGTATGATCTCAGCCTTTATGGCACCCCTGTTATTACATATATCATACATCTAAAACGCGTGACGAGTGTAATTATTAAATCGAAAATAACACTTATATTCCTCATTTATTTAATAAATGAAGCGGAAGCCAATCAATATTGAAAATACTATATTTTGAATTTATTAGATACAAAATCTTTTGATAAATTCATCAGGAAAACTATTGACCAACACGCGGATGTTTTTCAGCAATTGATAAGGCAGTAGTAATAATTGACCCTTGAAAAGAACTCTTTGATAGAATTCAAATGAACCATTAAGTTGATCAAAATCATTATATTTTAACAAAAAGTCATAAGGTGCTAAATGCTCCTTAATCATATTGTCTTCATGAATTTCAATGAAACCAGGACGATCAATTGTCTCGCTAGAAGGAATAGAAATCTCTACCGTATTATGATCAAAATTAATCGTCGTTTTATTAAATTGACTAGAGGAGTCAGTATTATATTGCCAATTAAGACTCTGTTTATTTTCACTGTTACCAATTATAATCAAAACGTTATTAATGAAAGATACTTGAAAAGACATACTTTCAACTTGAAGCATTAATACACATAAGATTAAACTCTCAATCATTTCATTTAAATTCAAAGTACCTTTTAGATTATTGGTTAGGCACGTAATTGAGTTCGGTTTATGTTCATCGAATGGAAATGTTTTAAGTAAATGCTGATAATAAGGCGAATACCATGTATTTAAACTACAAATAGCATTCTCACTATTTTTCACAATCCCATCTAAAGACTCTCTAACAAATTGGCTAGGAGACAATATAAGTTTGCTCCCTAAATCTACCATGTTTTGCAATAAATTTAATTCTGATTTTTCTAAGGCTGCTTCGAGATGAATGATGATATCAATTGAACTTGAAACCATTTGTTCCGGTACTAATGTTTTTACATCTTTAGAACCAATAGTTTTAATGTTCGATTTAAAACAACTAAAAAAATTAGCATCAATTTCTAAAGCAGATAAGTAGGATATTAAATAATCGCCTGATGTACTCGGTGAACCAAGAAACAGAATGTTTTTAGGTTTATCTTTGTTCATCATATGAGTAAAAATTCTAATTAGAATTCATTACAAAGTTTTCACAGAACCATTATCAACATATTCAACAGGAACTTCAACTTTCATGGTTGGGATCAATGGATTCTTAATTCTAGCTTCTAACATTCTAATAACCATCTTACCCATTTCTTCTCTAGACCATTGAATTAAATCTATATTTAGTTTTTCCCATTTTGAATAAGATAAATATTTATTTTTTAAGAATTCATTTCCCCAAGCAATAATACTAACATCTTCACCCGGGATAACCCCTATCAATTCTAATTCATCTAATATGCCTGTAATCATTTCTAAATGAGAAACAATAATTGCCGTTGGCTTTTTGCCATTAGAATAAAGTTTTCTTACGCATTCTTTCCCACCTTCCGGATCAAACCTTTTAGTCGTACTTGCATAAGTTAAATCTAATAGATTTTTTCTCATCAAAGCTGCAGTAAAAGCAGTGTATCTTCTAACTGGCTGAAAATAATGATTTCCAAGAACTATTAGTCCTATTTCTCTATGATTTTTATCCCAAGCGCTATCAAATGCTAAATTTATTCCTTGACCATCATCTTGCACAATTGAATCAATAATCGCTTCATCGCTAACAAACTCAACTGAGATGGACGGAGCGCATGATTGAATCAAATAATCTACAAAATCTAAATCAGTTTTTAACAAAGCGATGGTAGTTAATACATCCGGATGACGATTTATTTCATCAACCAATGATTCCTTATCTAAATCACTGACTTGAAATTCAAAATTAAGTAATTTAGCTTCATCTTTTGCAGCATCAACGATAGCACTGTAATGGTAATTTGTTAATTTTTCCATTTCAATGACAAAAATAACTCTTCTACGATATTCACCTTTGTATTTTCTCTCATATATTTTTTGTATGGCTGCAGGCCCAACAACATATCCTTTATACGGAATACTTCTTAAATAATTTTCTTCTTGTAAGCAGGCAATACATTTTCTAACGGATACTTTTGAAAGTTTTAAAAAATCTATTAACGATTTCTCAGATATGTATCCATTCGTTAGAGTCCATTTTTCTTCTAAAATAGCTTCTCTTAATGTTTGAATTCCGTGATCAACTTTTGTTAATTTTCCCATAAATTCCTACCTATAAAATTTGTAGTCACCATTATACCAATTGACAAAAAAGAAAATCAAGAAAATCATTTTTGCCATTGTAAAAACCAAGCTAATAAACTACTATCTCTTTCCACAACACTTTTTATATTTCTTACCGCTCTTACAAGGGCAAGGGTCATTTCTTCCAATTAATTCATCACTATTCATTACTGTTTCTTGCTTGATAGTTTCAATTAAAGATCCTATTGAATTATCTAACCAATCCATGCAAAATTGAACATATTGCGCGTCCTCAAGTTCAAACTTCTTAGTTTGAGGTTCACCACCCTCTTGATAAGATATTTCAATCCATTTATAACGCATTGAATCGATTCGTTTATCAGGGAAATTCTCGCAAACTTCAAAAGTGCTTTTTCCATTTTCATCAATGGATTCTACAAAAGGGTTAAAATAAAATTTTCCGTTTAATAGAAAAAATCTAGATGAATGCCCTACTTGAGGAGCAGCCAAGCAAGCATAATTTCCTTCTTTTGCAAATTCTATGATTTCTTCTTGCTGTTGAGTGGATAAATCTTCCTCTTTGAATTCATTAATCTTCAATGAATTCACTTCATCCGTTGTTTCGTATACCGTCATTTCCATTAAGAAATCTTCCTACAATTGATGTATTTAAAAAGCATAGGATTCTATCCTGCAATTTTACGATGCCAATTGTAAATTAACGGCAGAATAATCATCATTTTCGACCGATTCTTGATTAAAATCAGGGTATAAGTATAATCCCAAGCCGAATTTTAAACATCACATTAATTATAACTTATTGAAAAACAAGGACTTAAGTATGTCTTCACCTTTAGATGGTCTTGATCAAAGAAAAGTAAGAATTGAAAAACTAGAAAAAATTAAAGAAGCTGGAAATCTTCCATTTGCAGAACGATATGAGAGAACTCATTATCTTCATGACGCAAGCAAACTCGCTATTGATACCAAAGATGTGCGTGTAGCCGGCAGATTAATGGCCATTCGGAAGTTTGGTAAATTAATTTTTGCCACGCTTCAAGATTATTCTGGCTCCATGCAAATCGCTCTCGTAGGCAAAGAAATTCCTGATGAATTTAAACACTTTACGAAGGTTGTTGATATCGGAGACTTTATCGGATGTGAAGGATATATTTACACCACTCAAAAAGGTGAAATAACACTAAAGGTAACTAACTGGACATTTTTATCAAAGACCCTCCTACCCTTACCAGAAAAACATAGTGGTTTAAAAAGTGTTGAATCATGCTATCGACAAAGGTACCTCGATTTAGTCATGAACAAAGAAACCATGGATCGTTTCAAAAAAAGAATAAAAATGTGCCAAGTCATCAGACGGTATCTAGAAGACGCTGATTTTGTTGAAATTGAAACACCTGTCATTCAAAACAAAGCATCTGGCGCAATGGCAACTCCCTTTAAAACTCATCACCAATCTTTAGATGTTGATATGTTTTTAAGAATCGCTCCAGAAACCTATTTAAAAAGAGCCATCGCAGGCGGTTTTGATCGAGTTTATGAATTTGCAAGATGCTTTAGAAATGAAGGCATGGACCCTAGTCACTTACAAGATTTCACCTTATTAGAATATTACTGTGCCTATTGGAACTATGAAGACAATATGAACTTCACAGAAAAGCTCATCAAACACGTATTGGAAAAAGTGAATGGAAGTTATCAGCTTACTTACAATGATACAAATATCGATTTCGGTCAAGAGTGGAAAAGAATTTCTTTTAGCGATTTAATCAAACAAGACTCAGGAATTGATATTGATCAACATTCTACTAAAGAAAGTCTTGTTCAAGCTATCAAAGAAAAAGGTATCACACTTGAAGTTGATATCAATTCTTTAGGTCGTGGAAATTTAATTGATCAACTTTATAAAAAAGTTTCAAGACCATCAATCATAAACCCAACTTTTGTCATTAAACAACCACTAGACTTATCCCCATTAGCGAGAATGAATGATGATAATAAATTAATCGTTGATCGCTTTCAATTAGTCATCAATGGATGGGAAGTAATTAATGCCTACAGCGAGCTTATTGACCCATTAGATCAAAGACAACGATTAGAAGATCAAAATCAAGCTAAAGAAGGGGGAGATACGGAAGCCATGGAAATGGATGAAGATTATCTATTGTGTATGGAACATGGCATGCCCCCTATTTCTGGCTGGGGAATGGGTATAGATAGGTTAATCGCCCTTTTGACAAATTCTGAAAATCTAAGAGATGTCGTTCTTTTCCCGCTAATGAAACAAGATCATTAGAAAGAGAATTTATGTTAGCCAAAAGAATAATCCCATGTCTAGATGTTCGCGATGGACGAGTCGTCAAAGGTGTTAACTTTGTTGATATCATTGATGCAGGTGACCCAGTAGAAGCCGCCAAAAAGTATGACGAACAAGGAGCCGATGAATTGGTTTTCCTCGATATCACAGCTTCCCATGAAAAAAGAAAAACAATGGTTGATGTTGTTTCACAAACAGCCGAATGCTGTTTTATGCCATTGACAGTCGGTGGTGGTATAAGTGTCTGCGAAGATGTAAGAATCATGTTAAATGCTGGTGCAGATAAAGTCTCGATGAATTCTGCCGCTGTAAAAAATCCGAACTTAATCAAAGAAGCTGCCAATACATTTGGGACTCAATGCATTGTAGTTGCCATTGATGCAAAAAAGATTGCTGAAAATAAATGGCAAGTTTATATTAATGGTGGCCGAATCCCAGTAGACTTAGATGTCATCAATTGGGTTAAACAAATAGAGGAACTAGGTGCCGGTGAAATTCTATTAACATCAATGGATGCTGATGGAACCAAAGATGGTTTTGATCTCGAGCTAACTGCTGCCGTTTCTGATGCAGTAAACATCCCCGTCATCGCTTCAGGTGGAGCAGGAAATCTTGAACATTTAGCTGATTCTTTAACTATCGGCAAAGCAAGTGCTACTTTAGCAGCCTCAATCTTCCACTTTGGTACTTACACAATTCAAGAAGCGAAAGAATACTTAAAAAGTAGAGATATACCCGTACGCTTAAATTATTAGATTTTTCACTCATTTTTTTTAACAATTTATTTATAAAAAAACTCATGACTGAGCTTTCAAACTATCATATTATTATCGAATACGATGGTACCAATTACAGTGGATGGCAAATTCAAAATGATAAAAAAACCATTCAAGGTGAAATTCAAATTGCTCTAAATAAAATTTATCAACAAAAAGTAAATTGCACTGGTGCTGGTAGAACAGATGCTGGGGTACATGCTTTAGGACAATCTGCTAGTTTTCAAGCGCCTGATAATATAGCCATTGAAAAAATTCCGTTGGCACTAAATGCAAATCTACCAAATGATATTGTTATTAAAAATTGCACAAAAGTGAATGCTGATTTTCACCCACGCTATAATGCATTAACGAAACGATATGACTACAAAGTTTTGAGTGGGCACATTGGATCTGCCTTAGAAAGAAATAAACTCTATCACTATAGAGTAAAACTTGATATCAATCTTGTTAAAGAAGCTAGCCTAAAATTCATCGGCGAAAAAGATTTTGGTGCTTTTTCATGTCTAAGAGGCTCAGAAACTGGCGATGAAAACACTATCAGAACAATTTACTCCATAAATATCACGGAAAATAACCAAATACTAAACATTTCAATTAAGGGAAGTGGATTTCTCTATAAAATGGTACGCATGATCGTGGGTACCCTTTTACAAGCAGGCTCACAAAAAATTTCTCTGAATGAAATTGATCAAATTTTTGAAACAAGTAACCGACAAGCTGCAGGACCTGCCGTACCTGGTCATGGCTTATATTTAATCGAAGTAGGATACTAATGAATTGGATTGATATATTTATTTTTGTTTACTTGCTACTACTAATATTTATTGGTGTTGCCAGAGGTTTTGTTTATGAAGTTTTTGGCATAATTGCAGTATTCGGAGGTATTATTTTTGCTTCAATAGCAGGCCCATCCGTAGGAAAAATATTATCGACTTTTATTAGTGGCGAGAATCTCTCCAAGTTCATGGGATATATTATCTGCTTTGGTATGATTTATTTTACCGCTCAAGTTCTTTCGGTAACCTTCAAAAGTTTGCTTGAAAAATTACACCTGCAAAAACTGGATCGAATGTTTGGTGGTGCTGTTGGCGGAATGAAAGGAATTTGTATCATTTGCATTGTCGTCATGGCTTTAATTTCCTATCCCGTAAAACATTTAAGCACAGCCGTTTCAGAATCAGCCCTATGTTCGATGTTTATCACAGAAGAAAATATGAATATCTTAAAAAATGAAATCGCTCCTAAAATAAAAAATATTCTCGATCAAGGAAAAGGATTAATTAAAGATCAGGTTGACGAGCATGATAGCAAATCTAAAAAACCTGAAAAAGATAATAAAAAGTCAAAAGGAGAATAAAAATAAAATCTTTTTTTAAAGCATCGTTCTTCATCTGCGTCATCGCCATTATTTATCTAGCAACAACTTCTCAAAAAATGGATTTAAATTCGTTTCAAGAACTTGATAAAATTAATCACGCCTTTGCTTTCTTTGTTCTTTCTTTTTTATTGGACCATGCTTTTCACAATAAAATAAAAATATTAAATCAAGTTTGGCTATTAATCGGATTTGGCATTCTCATTGAATGTGTTCAGTTTTTTCTACCCCACCGAGAATTTTCAATTGCAGATATATTTGCAGACCTTCTAGGTATTTTGTGGTATGTCTTACTAGAACCATATCTTAAAAAACTTGTTTCATTTAAATTTGGAATTCAACCAAAAAAAAAACATAATTAGCACTCATTCTCGACAAGTATAAATGATTTATTTATTCATAAATAATTTACTGTAAATACCACGTGCATTTTAAAGTTGTAATCTTTTTTAAGTGAGATCTGAAATAATATAAGTAATCTATCTACTCATAGATTATCCCGAATTACGAACAACTAATCGAAAAAGTTTTTATAGGAATCATCATGAATGTATTATTCGTAATGTCTGACCAACATAATCCAATGTTTTCTGGTTGTTATGGGAACCCTATAACGAGAACCCCAAATATTGATAGACTCGCTGAAACAGGGGTAAGATTCGAATATTCCTATTGCTCCAGCCCACTATGTATTCCGTCTAGAGGAAGTATGTTTTCAGGAAGATACACCCATGAAATAGGCACATGGTGTAATTCATCCCCTTGGGATGGCAAATCAAAAGGTTGGGGGCATTTTTTCCAAAAAAATAAAATACCAGTTTGTTCTATAGGTAGAAATGATTTTAAAGAAGGTTGTGATTCAGGCATTGAAACTCACATTCTAAATCGAGGTAGAAATAGTTATGACATACACTCTTTGTATCGTGACCAAGCTGCGTTACCAAGATTTAGCAAGATGAAACAAATGAAAAATACGAGAAAACGTGATGATTATTACAATCAACCTTTTAACGATATCGTCATAACCGGTAGAGCTATACAGTGGTTAAAAGAAGATAGACCTAAAGATACTCAGTGGGTATTAAACGTGCAATTATTTGATCCTCATCCGGGTTGGGCTCCCCCACCTGATTTATGGGATTATTACGAGAGTGTTGTAAAGGTCGATGATCTAAATGAAAAATATTTTGAATCCTATGATAAACTTCATCCGTATCACCAAGCATTTGCATCGCATCACTGTGGTAAATTTGCTGACAAAGAAGATATTCGAAGAGCCCATATTGGTTATCATGCTCATTGTGAACTTTTTGATAGAGAATTAGGGAAACTTCTAATAACGCTCGAAAATGAAAAGTTAATGGAAGATACATTAATCATTTATACCAGTGATCATGGTGAAAATTGTCGTGCTCATCAAATGTGGGGTAAAATGAACATGTATGAAGATTCCATCAGAGTTCCATTAATTATATCTGGCCCCGGAATACAAAAAGGCGTTGTCGAGAAAAGCCCCGCAGGTCTCGTCGATGTTTTCCCTACCATAGCAGAAGCAGTAGGATTACAAAACGATACTGGTTATCGTGGCATCTCTTTATTGGGATTAGCTCAAGGCAAAGAAAATGCCCCTAAAAATAAATTCGCCTTTTCAGAATTTCACGCCAATGGATGGCCCGAAGGAACTTTTGCCATCAGCAACGGTAAATATAAATTTGTAGAATGTGTCGGTGAAAGACCAATGCTTTTTGATTTGATCAATGACCCTAATGAACTTCATGATTTAATCATTGAAGCCCCCAGCCGAGAAGATGTTAAAGAACAAATCAAACTTTTAAGAAGTTATTTATTAGAAATATGTGATCCTGAAATTGTTAATAAAAAAGCAAAACAGGACCAAGCCGACATAAAGGAAATGCTACTTAAGTCTGGTCAGCTAATTAAAGAAATTGAAGCAAGAGGTTATGAAAGCAATACAGACAAACTAATTAACAGAAAAGATACACTTGAATCAGTAGGCATGCAAAACTGGTCACCAGATAATTAGAGAAAACCATTGATCCCAAATACAATTAATATTTCTCCACCAGGATGGGATTCTTTTACAGCATATGGCATTGGCGGTTTAGCAATTATTATTGCCGTTTATTGGATGCTACTTTTCTCCTTTAGAAATTTACGGCAATTTCTTATCATGGCAACTCTCATGATTACAATCATGGGTATCAGTTCATATGTTGCTTTTGCGGGCATATTATCTAGTTTTGATAATTTTCCACCGCCAATGATGATTATGATTATTGCTCTTCCAATAATGGCATTTGTATTTAGCTTTTCAAAATTTGGTCAAGATGGTATTTCAAAAATTTCTTTATATACATTACTTGGCCTCCAATCTTTTCGACTTCCTTTAGAAATCATCATGCATGAAGCAAGCAATAAAAATATCATGCCCGACGAGCTCTCATTTTCAGGTTATAATTTCGATATAATTACAGGCCTTACAGCATTAATAATTTTTATTTTCTATCAATTCGGATTTACTATTTCCAAAAGGATTTTATGGGCATGGAACATTTGGGGCTCGTTATGTTTATTGGCTATTTTTATTATTGCCATTACAACGTCACCTATCGTCAGACTTTTTGGTGATGACCCAAGGCATCTTAATACTTGGGTTTTATATTTCCCATATGTCTGGCTACCAGTTGTATTAGTTACCATTGCCATTTCAAGCCACATCATAATTTGGAGAAAGCTACTAACAAACAAATTAAATTAAAGAATAGTACCGAGAGCTTGTAGCTCTTGGCATTGCACTTACTCCAAAAAAAAACGCTCACATATTCATAATAATTTCTCACCAGTTGATATTGGTGACACGCCAGTTGTCATCAACTGACGTGGCGTATGGTCTTAAATCGTTAGTGCTTAGGGGGTTGTGGATTGGGAAATTTGAGACTTCCAATAGCTGGGGTGTTAAAATTAAAAAACCAAGCTTCGGAAAAATCAGTGACCTACACCTTCATTCAGCCTAAACAATATTTAATTTTTAATCTTTATATAATGGTTACTTAATCCTTGAATTCTAATACTTGGAATCTCTAGTTTCACATTTTCATTTTTCCTAATAATTTCAACTGATATTCTATTCGCACTTAATTTATCGTAAATTTTTTCAATTTGATCGGTGTTAATGATTCTTTCACCATTAAAATTTAAAATTATATCATTTTCTCTAAACTTATTGAATATTAAAGCATGCTCTAGTTTGTGTGCATTATATTTCACACAGTTGGGTTTGTTAACATCAAATAGCAGATTAAACTTAGAAGTTTTTGGGATTTTAAAACTATTAGAATATAATAAACCATTTTTATAGTACGCTTCCAAAAATAAAGTTGACCCCTGATATACATCTAATTCTTGCAACTCTTTCAAAGCTGATATTATAATATAACCTCCTTTAGAATCGTAACCAAGCCTGCACCTAAATAACTTATCTAGATATATCTTTTTTGGTATTTGCACAGTTACTTTAGATATATTTTTTTCAGTACTATATATCTTTAGCTTAAACTCTTTTTCAATCTCACCGACATGTAGAGACTTAACGTTAAAATGATGGCTTAATAATTTATTTGATGATTCACAAGATAATTCATAGCTCCCAATTTCAGGTAAATGAATTACTATCGAATCAATTGGTACAGCCTTTGTAAGTCTTATAGCACTAATAAAATCAAATCCTTCTTTTTTTAATTGAAAATTAAATTCTTTTAAAGAATTTAACGCACTACCCTCCAAACTTAATTTGATTGGTACCTTCTGTTTTAAATTTAATTGATACGGAACTTGGGATAATTTTTTTGACTCAATAAAAAATTTAATATTATTATTGTAGTTATTTTTGATCACGCTAAATGTAAACTTATATTTGGAACTAACAAAACCATCAAATGATAATACACCGTTTTTATCTGTGATAAACTCTTTTGACAACAACTTTTCATTTGGTTTAACACTACTTACAATAACAGCGACATTTACTAAAGGCCTTCCTGATATTAAAACTTGAAGTTTAAACTTAAACGTTGTTTTTCTTTTAAGTACATTTTCGATGTTATAACTCCCACCAGATAAAATAGGTACGGTATTAAACATTTTTTTATTTGAAAAATTACTATCCCAAATAGTAGCACTTCCCATTGGAGTAATATACGATTCAGAGATATAAGCTTGATTATCAGATCTTAATAGTTTACCTCCAATAAGTATATATGAATTAGGATACTCTACACTTGAGTCATCAATCAATTTCCCAAAGACTTTTGCTTTCAACTTAATAATCATGTCACCTTTTAATTCTCGCTTTTTATTAAACAACCATTCATCCACCGGAATGTTTTTTGAATGAAAGTAATATTTCGAATCTATTGTGAAATCAGGTAAATTATCTGAAAGCATTGACATGCCCGTTCTTTTGGGTATTGTTTCTCCAAAGAAGTAACTATTCAATTCCCCATTGCTATTCAATAAAAGAACATCTTTTTTATTAATACATTTATAATTAATATCTAAATAATTCAGATCTGTCTTTTTTTGTGTGTAAAAATATTTAACTTTCAATAAAAGATCTACTGGTCGATTGAGCATTAATTTATTTTCTAAAGACTTTATTTTCATACCAAAATTCTTCAACTTTCGATGCGCATGACTATTATTTTTAATTTTTTGTGAATAATAGCCTTTGTATAAAAATCTAAATTCAAATTCTTTATCCAAGCTTTTATTAGAGAATATCACTTCACTTTTGTCCTTAGTAATATCCTTTTTATCTTCAATTCTTAAATAACTAGGCAAAGTTCTAATTAATAATTTTGATGCTGAAAATTGTGTACTTGACAAGTGTTCATGGTGAAAGTACTTATGATTCTCTGGCAATTTTGATGGTAGATAAGAAATTAATTGACCACTTTCAAAAGGAATTTCATCTCTATCAATCACTTCATATTTTTTACTGTAACCTTTATTTAATAATATGCTTAATGGATCAACATTTTTAAACTCCTGAAATGTTATTTTTAGTGCAAATCCCTTTTTAATAAACCTTATATAATATAAAAAAGGACTCTTAGAAAGATTATTTGAAAAATAACGACCTTCTTCATTAGTTTTTAAAACCACTTTTTTATGTGTAAAAATATCATACACTTCTACGGAGACACCTTCAATTGGCAGTTTTGAATCTTCATCAATAACTACTCCAAAGTATTTTTTATCTATCTTTTTATTTTTTACTTCATCATACATATCTGGCTTAGTTTCATTTTGCTCACTAGTTGTATGTTTTT
Organism: Planctomycetota bacterium; assembly: GCA_002746535.1. Lineage (GTDB taxonomy): Bacteria > Planctomycetota. Next base: position 2,126 of record NVWA01000014.1, on the reverse strand, counting down.
GTTTCACGTTCTCACTTAATCTTTTATTATGAGATACGCCTTCTGATAAATGAGCCTTTTGTTTATTATTAATATTATTATTTACATTAGAATGTTCTGGTCTTGGATTTTGTTTTAAAATCTGAATATTATCATTAGCAGGTAGCTCATCAAATAATGGTGCCAAAAAATAGTTTATAGACAAAGTTAACGTCACTACAGATGATAACAACAACGACACTAATAAATATTTTTTCGTAGCTAGGGAAAATTTTAACGTATTTGATGAAACTAATATCGTTTGATTATGTGAAAACAATTCATTTGATAACCGAATAGTTAAATCAGTCGTCAATTCAACAGCTGAAGCTTCCTCTAAAATTGGTATAAATGATAATGACAAGGTCGCAAAACCACTTTTCTTCAGACTTACTTTCAATACTTCAAGAGCTTTTTGAATTTGTCTATGAACGGTTGAAGTTGTTGAATTCGTTTCCTTAGCAATTTCATCTAAATTTAAATTATTGACAAATCTGTAGTGAATTAATGATTTTTCCTTCTCAGGTAATTGACCGATATGTTCATACAAGATAACATTATCTAATAATTCATCTGAACTGTCATCAGAAATATTCAAATCTTCTTGATAAGATAATTTACTTTTGACTCTCTTTTGATGGTAATCAATAGCTTGGTTCAAGCTAACCTGGTTTATCCAAGAAGTTAATTTAGAATCTTTCTTTAAAATATGAATATTTTGAATAATTTTTATTAGTACATCTTGAGTTGCATCCTCCGCTTCATGTTGATTTTTTAATACTTTAAAACAAATTTTAAAAATATATTTCTGGCTTTGTTTTAGAATCTCAAGCAAATTATTTTCAGAAGTACTTTTACAGTATTTCTGAAAAAGAGAGTTAATATCGGCTAATGGTTTCATTTAAAATCTCCAGTGGACATTGAATCATTTCAAATTTAGTTAACTACAACCCAGGATTATTTTCCCGTTTAATTTTAATATTTTAATTAATTTGTTTCATTCACTTCAGAAACACTGAGTTAGTTACTCAATTTGTAAATAATTTGAATATATTAAGAAAAAATTAGGCATGTTTAAATCAAAACCCAATCCGCGGATGAAACAGATCAACAACCCTAACCATTTCGCGATGATCTAAATGTGTAACTATAGCCATCATTCCCACAACTGGGGTTTGATAAGCTTACTTTTTTATCTTTGATCTTTAATTTAATCTAACGAGTATCTTGAATAGAATTTTCTTGCCAAATTGTGATTAGATTAAGATTTACCTTACCACTGCAGAGTCCTTTTGCATAAAATAATTATTGTCCTTTAGCGTAAGAAATTCATTTTTAAATTTTTGTAATTCTTCAGCATTTTCTTTCAAAGCACCAACAATTAAACCAATTAAATACTCAAACCAATCTTCCTTCCCACTAACGGACTCTTGAATTACAGTTTCACCATTGATTATAATTTTAATTGAATCAATTGGCAAATTTGGGTTATCACGTAATCTGATTGGATAGCCCTCTAAATTAATACTTTTTTTCAACGCACCAATTCTTCCTGAAAAGTTTTCACAGAGTATTGGACCATATTGCTCAAGTGAAGGATGAAAAAATACATCAACAAAGCATTCTGGATCAACTGATAATTTACTTATATGTCTTAATTTCATTATTTATCCCAATAGTTTTAATTTAACAGATTAGTTATTTCACCATAAGAGCAGAGACGGTCAGCATTCCCACTACCCACCGCCATGACTTCTGGTTATAAGCTTCTGCATGGCCTGTATCGATTATAATGATGAGTAAATATAGTGTAATTTATTTTATTTTTAAAATTAGTCCTTTATAAGCAAGTGTTATTTTCATAATAGAAACTTGATAAATTAAGTATTTTTCAAAAATAACAATTTCATACAAATATTTTAAATTCTAACTACATCACTAATGTTTATCCTTCTAAATAACGATATGGACCTTGGATTGGAAATTAGCTTAAATTTTAATTTTACTAAAGGAGTCTCTGGGTACAAATAAATAGGCAAGGATGCCAAAATTAAATCAAGGAGGATGATTAATGGGACTTAGAATAGTCAACAACATTAATTCAATAA